>CAVXPH010000001.1:0-646715 GCA_963763625.1 uncultured beta proteobacterium
TCTAGAAGGCCTTTGCGGCAGCAGGGACAGACCCGCGGATCGTCCGACGTTTTCGGGTTGGCCGATGGATCAGCGGCGTCCGCGCCGATCCGGCCGCGAGGTTGCGTCGTCTGCCGGTCGAGAAGAAGCAGCAGACGAGCGCGGGCAGCGTCTTTGCGCTTGGCGGGATGCCAGAGGCCGAAGTAGCGGACCTTGTGCAGACCCTTCGGCAGGACGTGCTGGAGGAAGCGGCGCATGAACTCCTGGCCGGGGATGCGGGTGATCCGCCAGCGATTGGATTTGCGATGCTTGTGGCGGATGGCGACAGCCTCGTCGTCGAGGCCGACGATGCGGGTGTTGGTGGTTGCGACGCGGAAGACGTAGCGGGCGAGATGGGGACGCCGCCAGTCGTGGTCGCGTCGCAGCCGACTAGGGGCTGGGTGCAGGTGAGCACGACGATGAACGCTTTACGGAGGGACATTGAGCGACTCCTTTACGGAAGCGACGAAACTACCTTTCGAAATTGCTCGCCGGCGGGCCGCGCACGCCTCGCCGACGCAGCGATGCGCTCCTCGTAAGACCTATACGCACACGCATGAATCGTGCCGCCCCCCGGTTGTTCGAAGAAGGGCGCGTCCCGCGGATGGCTCGGACTCCAACCCGGTAGTCGCGAAACTCAGGGCTCCCACTCACGAACCGTCGGGCGTCCAGACCCCACCACTTCCAACGATGCCTGTCGCCTAGCCTAGGATCGTCAAAGTGTCCCCCATGTCCACGGCGCGGCAACAGGTGTCACTCGGGAGTAGACACACGAAAGACCGTTGCTGACCTGGCTCCTCTCCGCTGGCGACGGACAGTGCATTGTCGGGAGACACGAGGGCCGGACCCGAGCGGGTCGCTCAACAGGATCCAGTATCTGATCACTCTCACTTTATCGTTCAGGCCATCCAATCCAGCAATCTGCCATGCAGGATGTCGAGTCTGAGCCCTACGCACCACTCGCGGCACGTTTCCTGCGTCTGAATCCGCGTCGAACGGAACGGCGCCCGTGTCCGGAGGAGCCGAGCACCCATGACGATCGCGAAACCCCTCGCTCGAGTCGCATCGCGGCCCGCCCTCTCGACGGTCCGCCACGGCGGGCTGGCCGGCATCCTCCCCGCGATCGGCGTCGCGATCGGGGTTGCGGGCGGGTGCGGCGGCGGTTCGAATTCTAGGAGCGGCTCCTCGGGCAACGCGACATCGTCCTCGGGCGGTGCGTCGTCGTCAGGTGCCATCAGCACCAGTGCCCATCAGGCGGCATGCACATAACTGCCGAGGATATCGTTCTTGAGATTGTCGACAAGGATGGAACTACACTGCCACCGGGCAACGCGGGCGAGGTTGTCGTCACGCACCTGGCCAGCGGCGATTTCCCGTTCATCCGCTATCGCACCGGCGACATCGCGGTTATGGACGCGTCGCGCTGCACGTGCGGACGAGTCCTCCCCTTGCTCAAGGAAATCCAGGGGCGAACGACCGACTTCGTCGTCGCGAGCGACGGAACGCTGATGCATGGGCTGGCACTCGTTTACGTGATTCGCGACATGCCCGGCGTGGCGGCGTTCAAGATCATCCAGGAGAGCCGGACCCAGACCCGGGTGCTGGTTGTTCCGGCAGAGGGTTTTACCAATGCCAGTGTGGTGGCGATCCAGCGTGGATTCAGGGCGCGGTTGGGCGAGGCGGTCGAGATTGCGGTCGACCGTGTCCTGGAGATTCCAAGCGAGCGTTCCGGGAAGTTCCGCTACGTGGTGAGCCACGCCGTGGGTGCGTAGGACGGGTGCAAACGTGCGTGACATTGTCTTGACCGCGTTCATCGCTTTGACGCTGCCGTTTATTCTATGGCGGCCGCATATCGGCATCCTGATGTGGACCTGGATTGGGTTCATGAATCCCCACCGGCTGACCTGGGGATTTGCCTACGACGCGCCGTTCGCGCTCATCGTGGCCGTCGTAACACTGGTTGCCCTGCTCATTTCCCGGGAGCCCAAGAAGGTTCCCTGGACCCGGGAAACCATCGTCATGCTCATCTTCCTCGGCTGGATGCTGATCACAACCGTTTTCTCGATTTACCCGATACTTGCCTGGCCACATCTCGACAAGGTGGCGAAGATTCTGCTCATGATCTATGTCACGTTGATTCTCATGCAGAGCAAGGAGCGGATCAACCAATTGGTGTTGGTGATGGCGCTGTCGATCGCGTTCTACGGAGTCAAGGGCGGCATTTTCACGATCTTGCACGGCGGCGTCTACCATGTCAGAGGACCCGAGGGAAGCTTCATCGGCGATGATAATGAAATGGGCTTGGCGCTGATCATGACCATCCCGTTGCTTCGTTATCTGCAGCTGGTCGCGCCGAACTTATGGATCAGGCATGCGCTAACCGCGGCGATCGGGCTCTCCGCGATCGCGGCGGTCGGGAGTCAGTCGCGCGGCGCCATGCTTGGCATCGTGGTGATGGGCGTGTTTCTATGGCTCAAGAGCCGCGGTAAGGTGATTACCTCGCTGATGGCTGTGGTCGCTACGGTGTTGGTGTTCGCCATCATGCCGCAGCAGTGGTTCGATAGGATGGCGACCGTGACGACCTACGAACAGGATGCCTCGGCCATGGGCCGGATCAATGCGTGGCATATGGCGTTCAACATGGCGAAGGCCAAGTTTTTTGGAGGGGGGTTCGATGCCTTTCAGCCCGGCACGTTTGCCGCGTATGCGCCTGATCCGGACATTGTGCACGATTCACACAGCATCTACTTTGAGGTCCTTGGGGAGCACGGCTTTGTGGGTCTTGCTCTGTTCCTCCTTCTGGGGCTGGCGACCTGGCGCACGGCCACCTGGGTGATCAAGCACGCGCGCCGGGACCCGGAGAAGCGCTGGGCCGCGGATCTTGCCGCCATGATCCAGGTGAGTCTCGTCGGCTATGCGACTGCGGGCGCATTTCTCGGGCTGGCGTACTTTGACTACTATTACACGCTAATCGCGGTGGTCGTGCTGTGCAAGACGGTATTGATCTCCCAGCAGGAGACGAGGCAAGCGGAGCCCGACAAGAATGCGGCGGGATGGTCAACCGCTGACGCGCGACGGGCCAAGGCCGCAGGAGACCTGACAGGCCTGGGTTCGTCCCCATCCGACCGTATGCGAACGTATCCCAACCAAGGATGATGAGGACTAACGCGTGCCCGAAGCCTCCTTGTGCCTTCCGCAATTACAGCTTTCTGGCAGCCAGCCAGCGCTCGAGCATCATGATCACCCAGATCATGGTGCCATAATACGTAGCGTAGCTGGTCCGGTGCTGATGTAGCAGTTCCTTGACATAGGCCGGCTTGATAATCCCACGGCCCTGGAAGGCGTCGAGGCTCTCATCGACCAGGACCGCCAGCGGCCTGTGGTCCTTAAGCCAAAGGCCGAACGGCAACCCGAATCCATGCTTGGCCTTGACTATCGTCTCGGGCGGGAGAAAATCCTTCAGTGCCTGCTTGAAGAAGTGCCGCAGCTGGAGGCCTTTTACCTTCAGTGATGCCGGAACTTCACCGGAAAACTCGACCACCGCATCGTCGATCAGCGGATAGCGCACTTCGACACCGGCCGCCTCGCACATGCGCGAGACTTTGCGCAAATCGTTGTCCGCCAGCGTGATCTTAAGATCGAGGTGCATCATGCGATTGACCGGCGAAACGGACGCGGTTCGCTGATAGACTTCGCGGAGCAAAGCCGTGGGCTGCGCTACATCGATCGTGGCCAGAAACTCGGGCTCGAAAATATCCGCCAACGGGGACCGATGCAGGAAGTTGTACGACTCCAGGCGGTCAGGTAGCGGGATGGACGCCTGGCGAACGAAACTCTTGAGCTTGCGCAAGGGTGCAATCGTGTCGCCTCCCGGTACACCGAGTACCAAGGGTTCCACCAAGCCGCGGCGCAGCCGTGCCGGGATCGACTGATACGGTTCGAACAGCTTCTGCCTGGCGTAGCGGGCGTTGCCCCCAAAAATCTCGTCGCCCCCATCACCCGCAAGCAGCACCTGAATGCCATCGGCGCGCGCCATCTTTGCGCAGAAGTAGGTCGGCACCGCAGACTCGTTACCGAACGGCTCGTCATAGGCCTGCGCGATGATCGGTATTGCGTCGACAACATCTGCAGGGGTGAGGTAGTATTCATGGGCCTGCGCCGAGAAGTGTCGCGCGGTGATCCGCGCGTACTTCATCTCGTCGAATCCGTCGGCCGAGAAGCCTATCGAGTAGGTTCTTGCAGGCTTGCCGCTCAACTCAGTCAGCAGGCCGGTGACGGTCGAACTGTCAGTGCCGCCACTCAAAAATGCCCCGATATCCGTATCGCCGTCGATTGCGCGCATGGCGGCTTCGCGCAGAATTCGCCGGAATCTGTCCTCCAGCACCGCGAACGATTCCGTTCCGTCGTCGTTGTACTTGAGCTGCCAATAGAATTGCCTGTCCATAGCTCCTTTTCGAAATGCAACACACTCGCCAGGCTGAAGCTTGAAGATCGACTGATAGATCGTGCCCGGACTCGGAACGACGTGGCAGTAGAGATAGTTGAACATTCCCTGCGGGCTCAACTCGCACCCCACCTTGGGATGGGCTGCGACGCTCTCCGCCGTCGAACCGAATACGAACTGGCCCTGCGGAGTGGCATAACAGATGGTGTGCCTTCCCATCCGGTCGACCGCAAGCAGTCCGCTGGCGCAGTCGGCATCAACGACCGCAACGGCGAATGGTCCGGACATGTGTTGCAGGCACTCGTCACCGTGGCGCCTATAAGCCTCCCCCACGGCGCACGGGTCGCCGCGCTGTGCTGCAAGCGCCTTAAGTTCGGGCGAGGTCCAAACGATGTGGCCCTGCGCCGCGACCATCAGCGGTCCTGCCAGATGCGTGTTGACGGGCACGAGCCCAATCCGGGCAGCAATCGCGCTCGTTCTCGCGACGATCGATCTATCTGGCGCAGCATCTCTGCCGACGAGATGGCCCAGCATGTTTGCCAGAACTCCATTAGCCCGCCCGCTTTCGAGAGGGCTGTCGATCCAACCACACATTCCGCTCATCGGTCTCGCCAATCCTATCGACGCGGGCGGACCATGCTCCGCCAGGCAATGTATTCTATAATCACAACGACATGCAGCGACAGAGCAATCCTGTAACCACCACCGGCAATAGGAGCGATTTTGCGTTTTCAGGCTCGACGCGCCGCAGCGCGCGCGTTGAGGGTGCGATAGGGTTCTCCCAGCGCGCATTTCCAAGTCGTGTCTATCCGCTCGATCGTTGCCGGATCCGCCGAAGCGTTGGCTACAAGATGTTTCCGAAATCGGAGGGGCTCGATTGCTTGCGGAAGACCACTGCGCCGACGTGCCTTTCGGCGACGCGCAACCCCTCGCCATGAAAATAGGCCGCGACAAGAAGGTGATCTGTTATCTCAACGCCGCCTCGGGCGATTGGGGCGGGGCGAGCCGGGTGCTGTTCACCAACATCCGCATTATCGACCGGAGCCGCTATGAGCTGATTTTGTTGTTGCCCTCGGAGGGTCCCATCGTGCCGCTGCTTAAGCAAATCGGCGTGCGCTATGAAATTTGGGGTCGACAGCACGAACCCGATGGCATCCTTAAGTACGTGCGGGACATCATGTCCGCGGTCAGATTCTTCAGAAGAAATCGCGTCGATCTGCTCCACATCAACCATGCCAATTACTGGCGTCCGGCCGAAATGCTTGCCGCCAAGCTGCTGTGCATCCCGGTCGTCACGCATTACCACGTGGTCGTGCAGGACCCGGGGCCGTTCGTGAAATTCTCCAATCTGATCGTGGCGGTGTCGGAGTATGCCGCGAGGCATTCGGCGCCAAAGGCGATACGCAAAACGGTAATCCACAACTCGGTCAGTCTGGAAAGATTCGATACCGCAGTCGATGTACGGCAGGAACTGGGACTTTCTGCCGATGACGTCGTGGTCAGTTTCATCGGTCAAATCCGCGCCATCAAGGGCGTGGATCTTTTCATCAAGATGGCACACCAGATCCCAGGCCCGACGGTGAAGTTCCTGATCGTGGGTGAGTGCAGGGACCCTGGAAAATTTGACGGCTCCTATACGGAGGACCAGCTGCGCAGCGAGATAGGAGGCGATGCGCGGATCAAGTACGTCGGATATCGTGGCGACGTGCAGAATATCTATCGCTCCTCGGATATCATCGTCATGCCCTCGCGCTGGGGCGAACCATTCGGGCTGATCAACATCGAGGCTGGCGCTGCTCGCAAGCCGATGGTATCGACCCGGGACGGCGGTATTCCGGAAATCATTCGCCACGGTGAAAATGGGTTCCTGGTCGAACGCGAGGACCTGGCGGGGCTGGTCCGTTATACGAAGCTATTGGTCGAGGACGATGCGCTGCGGCGTCAACTTGGGCGAAGGGGTCGTGAAATTGTGGAGGAGCAATTTACTGACCAGCCCATCCGAAAGCTCGAGCGAGCCTATGACCGACTCATGGCCTGAGCCTTGACCGGCAAGAGATCGTGTGAAGGAGTTCATTCGACAGGTATTTCTCTACGCCGGGTTCAACATCGAGCGGCGTGACCGGCTTGAAGAAACGATTCCGGCGGACTATAACCGCTCGCGCTTTCTGCCGCGCGTGTATCGGGGCAACCTAGACAGGTACCTCTACTTTCTCGATCAGCTTGAGAAGGTCAAGGACATACCGGGAGACATCGTCGAATGCGGGGTCTCCATAGGGCACGGGGCGCTGCTGTTTCTGCTGCTCAGCGAGTTTCTTGGCGTCGAACGTACCTATTACGGATTCGATTCATTTGCGGGGTTCCCCGACCCGGTCGAGAAAGACGAAACCACGCCGATTACGGGTAAGGGTTTTTGGGCAAGTCCGCCCGATACCGTGCTAAGAGTGCTCAAGGACGGACGGATTCCTGAAGACACGATACGAGATCGCGTGAGGCTTACGAAGGGAATGTTCGACGAAACGTTACCGCGCTATGAAGGAAGAATCGCCTTGCTTCATTTGGACTGCGACCTCTATGAATCATACAGGAGATCGCTGGAAACCCTCTACAACAAGGTCTCACCCGGCGGAATAATCATGTTTGATGAATACGCCGATAACCGCTGGCCCGGTGCGCGGAAAGCTATTGACGAGTTTTTTGCCGATAAGCCAGAAAAGCCAATGGCGCATCACAAGTGTTCCTGGAAGTATTATGTCAGCAAGATGTAACCAGCCCAGCGCGTCCGGCGAAGCTCAGGTGGCTTCCGAGCAAGCTTTCGGCGAAGGCCGTAAGTAACGCTGTTCCCGGCGATCCGCTGCTAACTCGCAAATCTGTCTACGGGAGTTCCAGTGTTTCACAACTTGAAAAAAAAGTTGCGGTTTGCGAGGTTTGACTTCGAAATCAGGGCGATCCTCGATACGCCGGCGATAAAGTGCGCCAGCGGCTCCGATATCGTATGCGTCAGTCACATCGGCAGGACGTATCTGTCCGCGTACCTGCTGGCGATAAAGTCGCTTGCGCGCTGGGTGCCCCTGAGGAAGGTGATCATCATCGACGATCTGTCGTTGACCGATAGGCACAAGGCTCTGCTAAGAGAACACATCCCCGGCGTTGACGTCCGCCCGATAACGTCGATAGCGAATAAGGCGTGTCCAAGCGGTGGCGACTGGGAGGGGTTCCTGCTGATCGGCGAAGAAGCCAAGGACAGCTATTGCATACTGCTCGACGCCGATACGGTGGCGACTGGAAACGTCCCCGACGTGGTCGACTCGATCGCGAATAACAAGAGCTTTACACTAGGAACGTGGAAGAATCAGCAGATTGTGTCGGTTGCAGAGGCCTACGAATATGTGAAGTCGCTACAAAGCGATCATGTGCAGATAGTTGCCGAGAAAAGCTTGCATAACATGAACAACGCTTCGACGGCGAAGTACGTGCGCGGCTGCGGCGGCTTCGCCGGTTTCGCGAAGGGAAAGGATTTTCGCAAAGCAATCGAGGAATTTTCGACGATGATGGGGGCGATGATCGGGAAGGAAAAATGGAAGGAATGGGGCAGTCAACAGGTCGCGTCGAACTATATCGTTGCCAACACGCCTGGCTCCATGGTCCTGCCTTTCCCGAAATACGCTTCCTATGCGCCGGGCCTGGCTGTCGATGGGGCCTCGTTCATACACTTCATCGGCTCGCACCGATTCGAAGGTGGTGTGTACCCTCGGGTGGCCCAGGACATCATCAGACAACTCCTGGGGTCGGGCTAGAGCGAGACCGTAGGGCACGCCGCATGCATTGTGCACTCGAAGAACGATGGAAATCTTCCTGGCTACCCTTGGCTGGATGACCGTCGGCACGATGCTGCTGGGAATCGTCTATCGAAGGACGTTCCTAATGCTTTGGCGGGAGCCCGTCCTGCGCCGACCGGTGCTCATCATCGAAAGCGACGATTGGGGCGCGGGTCCGCCGGCGCAGGCTGCCCAGCTCGAGCGAATCGCGGCGATCCTGGCCTCTCATCGCGATTGCCGGGGCCACAATCCCGTGATGACGCTCGGTACCGTATTGGGCGTCGCCGACGGGGCCCGTATCCTCGCTGACGGACTGCGGAACTACTATGCCCGACGCTTAGACGAGCCGGCGTTCGCGGCGACTCTAGAAGTGATCAAGCGCGGCGTCGACAGTGGCGTGTTTGCGCTTCAGCTCCACGGCGAGGAGCATTACTGGCCACCGGCACTGCTTGCCGGCGCAAGGACTCTGCCACAAGTCACAGCCTGGCTGGGCGGTTCCGATGCGCCAACGACGGAAACTTTGCCGGCACCCCTGCAAAGCCGCTGGATCGACGCGACCATTCTCCCGACCAAAGCACTAGGCGCCGACGAGATCAGGACTGCGGCGCAGGCCGAGGTGGCAAGCTTCCGCCGCATCTTCGGCACGGCGCCGAGGGTGGCTGTGCCGCCGACCTTCATATGGAACGATGCCGTGGAGACCGCATGGGCCGAGTCGGGCGTGCAATTTGTTGTTACTCCGGGGCGACGTTTCGAGGCTCGCGACGCGCAGGGGGAACCGATCGCCATGGGTTCGACCATCGTCAACGGCGAAATGGGCGCGGCAGGCATTCGCTACGTCGTGCGCGACGATTATTTTGAGCCTGCCCGCGGGCATAAGGCTGAGCAAGGGCTCGCAGCATTGTTGAGGAAAACTCGCGCGGGACGTCCGACTCTACTCGAAACGCATCGCGTCAATTTTCTTGGCGATGCGGTGATCGCCGAAGCGGCTGTTAAGGAGCTGGATCGGCTCCTTGCGCTTGCGCTTCGAACGTTCCCCGATCTGTTGTTTCTGGCCACCGAGGATCTCGCCGTGCGCATGCAGCAGCATGATGCTAAGTTGGTGGAGCGACGCATCGCCATCCGGCTTCACGTCTGGCTCCGACGGCTGTGGGAAGTGTCGAAGCTACGCAAGTTCGCCTGTCTGACCGGAACGATTGTACCGGCCGCGGTTCTGTATGCATTGACTTGGCGCCGTGCCACTCGGATTCGTTGTTGTTCGGCGACCTAGCATAGCAACGCCAACAATTTCCGCTATCATAACGGGTTGCGCAGCGATCGAGCGGCAAAGGAGAAAATCGCCGTGTCGTGTCTACCTAGACCCGATGCAACCTAGCGGACCTTTGCCTACATGGACCTGAACGTTTCTTGGAACGTAATGCGGGCCAACTGGAGGTCGCCGGGTGCCCTTACGGCAGGAATTTAAGCTGGGTGTTGATCTGTAAAAGCGTTCTTTCGGCGTGCTCACGTATGGGACACTCCGGATAGTTCTCAATCCCCTTCAATGTATACAGCGTGCTGTCCCTGGCCTTGACGAGTAGTTCCCGTTTCAGTTTCTTGTTTCCAAAGGCCCGATTAGCCCACATAAAAAAGAGCAGCCCACCACAGTAATGATTAACTCCGGGCCCACACGTGTCCTTCGGAATCTCAAACTCCGGGCCCGTTACATTGAAATGACCCTTGCTCGAAGGAGGGCCCCAGCAGAAATGCGGAAGAAGGGCCGCATCCATCTGGGACGGATTCCACTCGTCGTACGTCTGGGCCGGCTGGGCCGCCTCGGCAAGGGATCCAACCACAAGAGTCGTCAGCCCAAGACCGAGAATTGCCCACATCCTCGTGTACCGCATGACCCGCACCTCCGATGGGTGTAAGTTCAAGTCAAATGCCGAAGCGCACGCTAAGCGCACCCACTCGCGCCATACCTAGGGATCCGTATCTGCCTATCATACAGTTTCGACATTATCGAGTAATAGGCACTGCGCGAAGGCTTCGCGCAGCTGGCGATTGTCGTATTTGCTACCTGCGCCCATACCGGAAGGATATCACCCAAGACTATAAATGTTCTATGGTTGAGAACCTAGGCGCATTTGAGTTTGTGGCGGAGTCGGAGACTTGGTTACGCGAATTTTTTGCCAATGAGTCTCGCTCCCCGTGCTGTCCCGGAGCAAGGGGCCCCTTTCGCGTCGGTGGTCACGGAATCCGGGTTTTTCTCGATATGCTATTGGTGCGTATCGGCTGGCGGTAAGTTTTGCGATGCCGCCGTGACGGCGTTGCCTCCACGATCTACCGTCGAGTCGAGTCTGGAAAATTTCCTTCACCCGTCAATTTGGGCCGGACGCAATCGCATGGTCAAACGACGAAATTGACGCCGTGCACCCGCCGCGCTATCTGCGCGGTCGGGGCAACTGCAAATCAAATGATTTTGCGTCGCCGAGATGCAGCTAGACCGGCGAGACCGACGCCGAAAGAAAAAGCCGTGCGTCCCGGTGGCGTCAGAATAATGTTCCTACAACTTGACCCGAATCGTTAATGTTATTCAGTTACTGAACTTATCCAAAGCAAAGGATGAGGTTCCCAGCAATACCGTCATGCCAGGCATAACCGGAGCTTTGGCAGAACGAAGAAAGAGGAGCCGATAACGACTTCGACTCACATCTAGAACTGCTCGATCAAAGTAACCCTGGCAGAACAATACTGATTCGCCCGGGAGAAAGGGCTTGTCATCACATGATTTCTTATTGGTCGGATCCCCCACTAGAGCCAAATCGATCTCCGCTGGATAGGAAGGGCCGAAGAAACGGATCAAGTTGAGATATTCCTGGTGTATTCCCGGGGGCGAAACAAGCACAGTTGGTTCGTTCGTTCCGTAGACGGCATGACTCAGCGCAGCCATCTCGGCAGGCAAATAGTCCAAGCGCTCATAATTAGGAACGAATAGATACGCTCGCACAAATTGTATTCTCCAAAGGCCTGGGATGTTGTCCAATCGAGCATAGACAGCAGGCTGCGAAACCATTGCGAGGCACAACGAGACAGTCGCCACGACTATGAGCGAGCCTCGCACACCTTGTTCCAGCAGCAACGACCATCCAGCGGTGGAAAGCAGGAACATCGGTGGGATGAGCAGGGTCAACATGCGGGTCTGACATGGTCCCCCCAGGATGATCTGGGGTACCCATGGGAGAGCGGAGAGCGCCAGCCATAGCCATCCGAGACATATCGGCACAGATTGGCTCAGCCATCGAAGAGACAACAGAGTACCCACCCAGAGTAGTCCGCCGGCGACAAATAGAAGCTGGTATCCGGGTACGCCGCCAGCAGCTGCTTTTGGCTGGCTCAATACGTAGGCAAGATAAGTTCGGGGATCAACGAGGGGTTGGAATACAGCTGCGTAGGCCACATATAACCCAAGGGCAGTGAAGCTGGCCGCTAGGAGTGGCTTCCAGGGGACTGGCTGGTGCCCTCCGTGAACTCGCGTTACAACATAAGCCGGCAGGAACGTAAGCCACGTCCACACGCTCTCCATACGGACAGCGTAGGTCACGAACGCGAGCGCGCCAGATAGTATGGCCACCGGGAGGCGCCCAGTATTCACCGAATGCAACAGTGCAAGCACCGCAGCTCCGACAAGGAAGATGGACAGGACTTCGCTGACCAGGTTCCCTGAGAGGTAATGGTAAATATCTGATAGCAGAAACAGCAGAAATGAAATCGCGCCCCCGGCGAACCACCGGCGCGGGGCCTCGCTCGTCCTACTGAGCGTGAGGGCACCTAAAAAACAAAACGCCATCCCCCCAATTAGGAGCACGGTGTACAACCAGGTCGCAAAGGTGACCGCTTTCAGGGTGCTACCGAAGAGATCAACTACACCGCCTAGAAAAGCAATATGTCCAAGTCGGGCAAAGTGCCAATACGCCTCGGAATACTCCTCATCCGCAGGTAACTTGCCATGTACTTGGGCAACGATCTCAACAGCATGGCGAGCATAATTTGCAAGGTAATGTGTTTCGGCGAAACGCTTAGCTTGATAGAGATATATTGGCACATCCCAATGCATCCCCTCCAACGGCCCTTTCAAGGCAGCGAGCAGAAGGGCCAGTGCAATGAGTAAGATTACAATCGCGTGCTGAGCAATGGGGAATGTGCCACGGTCGGAATCTAGATTCACAGTCTTGCCTTTGGCCGCTGCTTGTTCTCAGCTACGGTCATCCTCTCCAGTGCGCGTAGGTCGAAGGTCCACAAGGTATTGCCGGGAGCTATAAACGAATTTGGTGTAAGGCAATGAGTTGAAGAATACGGCGTGACCTGCTGGAATTCGATTGTCGAGATCAATTTCAGCGTCCACAAAGGGAGTCACGCCACCATGAAGAAGGATACGGCAGTTCCACTGTGCCAACCAGAGGGGCAGGATTTGTTCAACACGATGTTGCGCGAAGGCCCGCAGCGACTCATCGCCGAGGCGCTGCACGCCTAGTTTGACGAGTATGTGGCGCAATTTGCCGAGCGCCGGAATGACGAGGGCCGCGTGGCGGTGGTGCAACGGCTGGCAGCCGCGGCGCGAGGTGCTGACCGGCTTGGGGCCGGTGGGTGTGCGGGTGCCGAAGGCTTGGTCGCGCGTGGCGGAGCCGGCGGTATTCCGGTCGGCGCTGGTGCCGCCGTACGTGCGCCGGGCGGGGGCCGTCGATGCGGCGTTGCCGTGGTTGTATTTGCACGGGTGTCCACTGGCGACATGCGCGAGGCACTCGCGGCGTTGGTAAGTCAACAGTTTCCCCCTTACACTTCGCCAGAGTCGAGAGAAGCGCCTACAACAAGTGAACACTAACGAGACGCGGTGAAGTACATTCAGATGACAAGGGGTGCGTTAGAGTCACCAGTGCTTCGACGAGCTGGACCCATAAATGGCCTCGTCCAGTTAACGGTATAGATAAATGCTTGTGAATCAATCCCAGTTGCGTGAATCAACACTAACGCTCTGTAAGCTACTAAAAGACATCGGCAACCGGATGTACGGCATCAATGACCAAGGCCCGACCCCGATGACCGACGACCCAGCGCAGTGCCCGGGGCAATTCAACGCACTCTTTAGCTTCGACTTCCATCTGAGCAGGGAACCCTGTTAGCCACCCAGCCATCGTCCCGTGGCCGAGCGACGCGAGCACCCGAGCGAGCTATGCGGCCAGACGATTTACCTTGCGGATCTTCTATTGTCGAGATCAATGCCGACCATGTGCGGTTAGTCCCACGGATTTAGTTGTGTATCTGCTCCAACCTGCCAAAACACGCGCACCACATTGGTGTTCAGCAAGTTCCTTCACGCAGCGCCCTGCTCGACTTTTTTCGTGGTTCCACCACACGAACGGATTGCGAACGCTCACTGAGTTTCTTATTATTCCTATTTTTTGCTATTGCGAAAGGGGTGAAGTAGATGCGAGCGAGGAGATGGATTCGATATGCGGCGTATCGCGTCTGGCCTGCTCTGGCCTTTCGATTCGACTTCTTTAGGACGAGAAGCGACCGCGCGAACCTCGGCGGGAACGAGAGTGAGCGCCTAAAGGGCGGTTTGCAGGATCGCGTGGCGTTGATTACCGAGGCAAAGAACGTGAGGGATGAGTTGCGTGAAGCAGGTACGATAGAACGGATGGTCGAAATTCTGCACAGATCGAAGGTTATTCGTTCCGATCAGATACCGATCGAGATCGCTAGCCTACTGAGGATCGTGCAAGAGCGACGACCGTCGTGTTTATGCGAGATCGGCGCTGCAGGAGGCGGAACCTTAGCCCTGTTCTCACGAGTCGCCGATCCAAAAGCGAGAATTCTGTCAATTGATATCAACTATCCCGAGGCGAAGCAGGCGGCGTATACAAACTTGCTTGAAGACGAACAGCAGCTTACCTGTGTGGAGGGCGATTCGCACAGCGAACATGTTGCAGCCACAGTAAAGGCGTGGTTGAACGGTCATTGCATAGAGTTCTTGTTCATTGACGGAGACCACACTTATGAAGGAGTGAAGGCGGACTACGATTTGTATAGCCCCTTGGTCGCCTCGAAGGGCATCATTGCGTTCCATGATATTGTCAATGATTATAGGACGCGCTATGGGATCGACACGCAGTCATTTGCAGCCGGGGTGCCGAGGTTTTGGAAGGAAATCGCCGGAAAAGAGACCACAAAATCCGAATTTGTCGAGCATCCATGGCAGGATGGATATGGAATAGGCGTGATCGTCAAACGTTGAAAACGCTGACGCATCTGAATACATCGCGCTTTAGCTTACGTTTGGATCTCCTGTCCGACGCTGCGGCGAACCTGTATTCCGCATACGGTGCCGCACAATTGATCGCCTAATTTCGCTGATCCGTCCGCTTGCTTGGTTTCATTGCCCGTCATTGCGATGCGTCCACCGGCCGATGATCCGAGGCCACAGCCGCGTGCCGCTCGGGTTTATTGGGCTGGCGATGCTGGGGCCATGCCGAGACTCTACGTCGTGAGTATTGGCGGGGCGCTTGGGGAGGAAATGACGCGGCCCCATGCAAAGAGCGGGTAGGGGAGCGGATACTCGTTTTATGGCTCTGATGTAACGTTTGGTGAAAACAATGCGTTACAGCGCAAACAGGCGTTTGAGGCCATAAGGACTATCCCACTCTACCCCATCCGAGGCGATGCCGAGAAAGGATTGGCAGATGTCAACCAATTGATGCAAACTAGTTCAACATCGATAGCTGTGCGCTGAGGCTGATCCAACGTTGATTTTGTACACAAAACGAGGGCGGCCTCAAGACATCGGGACCGCTTTCCCCGAGTAAGCAATCCATTGCAGAGACTCCTGGTGTGGAGTATGCGATGCCGAAGCCACAGTCTCTAAGGGCAGGCGAGCAGAGCGGCAACGAGGTCCAGTCGGAACGTGGCCAGCGAATCCGGCACGTTGCTACTCAGACAGGGGCATCCCGGACCTTGTATTGGGAAGGGCAAGCACTCTGCCGAGGATCGGATGAACAAGCGTTGCGCGCCGGGTGCCGATTTCGGTTCATCATGAGCCGGTCAGGCAACAGCTATCTCGTCATCACAGAACTGTTCCTGCCGACCAAGGGTGGTACCGCCGTCTGGTTCGATGAGGTGTATCGCCGACTTGGCGAGCGGCGCATCCACATCGTCACGGCGGACGTCCCAGGGGCGAATGAACATGATCGCCAGCATCCCAACGTCGTACACCGGCTCAAGTTGCGCCGACATGGATGGCTGCGGCCGGAATCGTTGGCGATCTACGCCAAATTTCTGCTAACGTCACTCGCCCTGGGGCTGAGCCATCGTTTTGACGCCGTGCATGCGGGCCGGGTGCTGCCCGAGGGGCTGGTCGGCTGGTTTGTAGCCCGTTTGATCGGCCGGCCCCTAGTCATTTATGCGCACGGGGAGGAACTTACCACCTGGAGGCAGACGGCCAAGATGCGAACCATGGGCTTCACCTTCCGACGCGCCGATTTGGTGATCGCCAACAGTGAATTCACCCGCGGACAATTGCTCCGCTTCGAGGTGTCGGCCGATCGAATTGCCGTTCTCCATCCTGGGGTCGACGTGGAGCGTTTTCGTCCCGGACTGCCGTGCGCAGACCTCCGGGCTCGCATTGGTATGGAGGGGCGGCAGAAATTGATTGTATCGGTTGGGCGGCTTAGTCGGCGTAAGGGCTTCGACCAGGTTATTCGCTGCTTGCCGGAATTGCTCAAACGCGGAGTCGACGCGCGTTACGTGATCATCGGCGTGGGAGAGGACCGCGAATATCTGGCGACGTTGGCGCGTGAGACCGGCCTTGCCGAGCGAGTCTCGCTTGTCGGATCGGTCACCACCGAAGAGCTACCTTGCTGGTATAACGCGGCAGATGTGGTCGCCATGCCCAATCGCGACATCGACGGTGATACGGAAGGCTTCGGGATGGTGTTCATCGAGGCCGCCGCGTGCGGCAAGCCGGCCCTGGCGGGGATGGCCGGCGGGACGGGGGCGGCGGTGATTGACGGCGTGACTGGGCTGCGCGTCGATGGTGCTTCGATGGACGCCGTGGCGGAAGCTCTCGTGCGGCTGCTTGACACCCCCGATCTTGCCCGCGCCCTCGGCGAGAATGGCCACCGGCGCGCGGTCGCTGATTTCAGCTGGCAGAAAGTGGCGGAGCGCACCCGGGACCTGCACGCGCGGTTCAGTGATCGCGCGCGCGGACGCCGGTAATAGGAGACGCGCTTGCCTCGCCCGTTAGCCTTCGTCGATCCGCGGCCATGACCGAAGCGCTGCAGTCGGCGTCCCGCATCGACGCGTCGGTCATCGTATGCACCTATAACCGTTCGGCGTCGCTAAAGCGTACCCTGCAAAGTCTCCAGGCACAGGTGGTCGGGGATGGCGCCGATTGGGAAGTACTTATCGTGGACAACAACTCCAGGGACGATACGCGATCGGTCGTCGAGGATTTCGGTGTGACGTTTTGCCGTGTTCGGTACTGCTACGAGCCAACCCAAGGACTGTCGTTTGCACGCAATCACGGTATAGCGCAGGCGCGTGGAAACATACTGCTATTCACGGACGACGACGTTACCCCGGAGCCAGACTGGCTTCGGCAGATCCTCGATGGAATGGCTCGCTCCGGTTGCGATGCGTGCGGCGGATACATTGCGCCGCTGTGGGAATCCTCGCCACCGGCGTGGCTCACGGACAGGTTTCACGGCTTTCTTGCCATCAAGGCCGAGCGAACGGACACCTACGAGATCGTCGAGGGTCTGCCGCTGCCGTTCGGCGCGAACATGGCGTTCCGGCACGCGGTCTTCGCGCGCTTCGGCGTATTCGATGTAACACGCGGGCGGAGGGGCGATATACTGGCGAGCGGCGAAGACGGTGAGTTGTTCGCGCGGATCCTCGCCGGGGGCGGCAAGGTCATGTATTTCGGCAATGCGCAGGTGCATCATGCGGTCGAAGGGTTTCGCCTGACGAAGCGATACTTCCGTCGCTGGCGCTATCAGACAAGTCGCAATTTGGCGCAGAGCCGCGGTTTCCCGGGGAATCGCCGAGTCCATGGCGTTCCTCTGTATCTGTATCCGCAACTAATACGCGCCATCGGGCGCGCGTTCGTTGCCCGGTTTTCGGACCCTGCGGACGAAGCTTTCTACAAGGAAATAATAGCGTGGCACTTTCTCGGATCCATCGACGGTCTTTGGCATAGCCACAAAGCGCAGCGATCAAGCTAGAACCACGGCAAAAGCGGATGGCGTACTTAAAGAGGCTGTACAAACTGGCCGACCCCGAGATCCGCGCGAAGAACCTGCTGGAACTTAAGCGTGCGGGCAGAGGGGTCGTGTGGAGCATCGTCCGTCCCGAGACGCCGGATCCGGTGTTCGTAATCGGCTGCTCGCGCTCGGGCACCACAGTTACGTTCGAGGCCATCGCCGCCTCGGGCCGCTTCCTGAATTTCGGCTATGAGATCCCGCAGTTCTGGAACAGCTTGTACGGGCCGCTCAACAACGGCTGGGAGTCCGAAGCAGCAGGCCCGGAGCAAGCACTGCCTGCGCACCGCGACGCTGCCCTGTGCTTCTGGTACCAGCGCCTTGGCGCCGGGAAGGTGCTCGATAAGACCTGTATCAATACGATGCGGGTCGGTTACCTACACCGATTGTTTCCGAGTGCCAAGTTCGTCTTTATCCATCGTGATGGCCGCGACAACGTTAGCTCGATGATGGATGGCTGGCGGCACGGCCGAACGGACGGCGCCTTCGGGCTCGCCCATTTCTTCGGCGCGTTTCCCGAGGCGGTCGCGATAAATGGCGGCGAATTCCTGGAGTGGCATTTCTTCCTGCCGCCGGGTTGGCGCGCGTACAACCGCGCGAGCCTCGAAGAGGTTTGTGCCTTTCAGTGGGTGAGCGCGAATCGGCTCGCACTCGATGCGCGCGCGCAGATACCCGACGAGCAGTGGATTCAGTTGCGCTACGAAGATATTTTCGATCGCCCGGTGGAAATGTTCCGAGAGGTGTTTTCGCGGCTGGATCTGACGTTCGACGAGGCCATGCGGGCTTACTGCGCGAGCATTGACCGCCGCCCCGCGAGCATCGTCAAGGGCCCACCGAAGAAACAGAAGTGGCGGGAGCACAATCCGGAGGCGATCGAACGGATCCTGCCGGTCATCCGGCCGATGATGGAACGGTTGGGGTATGACGTGGACGCGTGACGCCAGGTCCTACGCGGCGCTGGCGGGGCCTCCAGGCGCCAGGGCAAGCGTCGCCCGGGCCGCATGCCGGAGTGCGAGGCGCGAGACATGAACGCGCCGGCCGTCAGCGTCGTCATCCCCGCCTATAACGTCGCGGAGGTAGTCGGACGGGCGATCGATTCAGTGCTCGCGCAGGCCTTCGTCGACTTTGAACTCATCGTCGTCAATGATGGCAGCACCGACCACATTGCGGATGTGGTCAAGCAATACGGCGTGCAGGTACATCTGCTCTCCAAGCGAAACGGTGGGCTGTCGAGCGCCCGCAATGCAGGCATTCAAGTCGCGCGCGGCGAGTACGTCGCCTTTCTGGATGCTGACGACTGGTGGATGCCAGAAAAGCTCACGTGCCAGGTCTCCGCGATGCAAGCGAGACCCGACGCGGTGTTCTGCTCGACGGCGGCCCGGCTCGTCAACCCCAAAGGGGAAACGGTGGGCGAATGGCGCTGCGGCAGCTGCCAAGGCAGCGCCCTCGAGGCGATCTTTTCGACCAACGCCTATGTCGCCGGTAGCGGCTCGGCCGTCCTCGCGCGGCGGCAGGCACTCCTCGACGCGGGCGGCTTCGACGAGCGGCTGCGCAGCCTGGAGGACATTGACATGTGGATGCGGCTCGCCGCGATCGGCGGCTACCATTGTCTGGACCTGCCGCTTGCGATAATCCTGAAGCAACCGCAGAGCATGAGCCGCCAGCTCGACACGATGCGCGATGCGGCCGTCGCGGTCGTGCGCAAGAACAGGCATCTGCTCCCCGCGGACAGGCGGGGCGCATTCTGGCGCTACGCGTACGCCGGGATGCTGACCGATTACGCGAAGTGGGAGTATCGCGAGGGGCGCACCGGCCAAGCGCTGTTCCATCTCGCGCAAGTCATGCTGACCGCTCCTTTGCGGCGGGGACGGCTTGCGCTCGGGCTGCTGGCAGCAATCGCCCTGGGGCAGCGCATTTGAGCCCGGAGAACCACGACATGCTCCGCGAGAGGTCTGTCGAGGGTGCAGCGGCAGTCACCGCGGATGCGCTGACGGTCACGGTGCTCATCTGCACCCACAACCGACGCGCGCTGCTCGAGCGCACCATTGCGTCGCTCAACGCGGCGCGACGACCACGCGAGGCGCAGGTTGAACTGTTGGTGGTGGCGAACGCCTGCACGGACGACACGCATGCCTACCTGGAGGACTACGGCCGCGAGCCGGCCGAGCGGCTGGCGCTGCGCTGGATCGCCGAACCCACGCCGGGGAAGTCGAACGCGCTCAACCGCGCCTATCGCGAGTTGCTGGGTGCGCTGGTGGCCTTTGTCGACGATGATCATCGCGTCGATGTGGGCTATTTGGAGGGGGTGGCCGCGGCCGCCCGCGCCCATCCGGGGACCGGCCTGTTTTGTGGGCGGATTCTGCCGGACTGGGATGGGAGCGAACCGGACTGGGTGCACGATGAAGGGCCTTACCGGATCTATCCGCTTCCCGTGCCGCGCTTCGACTTGGGGGATTTGCCGCGCGAACTCACCTGGGAATCGCCCGTCCCTGGAGGCGGCAATCTTGTCGCCCGGCGCCAGGCGATCGAGGTAACGGGCGGCTTCGCCACCGATCGCGGCCCGATCGGGCACAACCTGGGTGGTGCCGAAGACCTCGACTGGGTGCGCCGTGCGCTGCGCGCTGCCGTGCACCTCCGCTACGCGCCGGAGATTGTCCAGTTTCATTACGTCGACGCCGGGCGGTTGCGCCTGTCCTACCTTGTGCGCAAAGGCTACCGGCGCTCGAAGGCATCGATGTCCCTCGACCGCCAGCGCAGGGAGGTGCCGCTTTACATGTGGCGCAAGCTGCTGGAGTACTTCGTACAGATGCTGTTTGCGTTCGACGGCATGCGGCGGCGATTTTTCTTGGTGCGGTTTGCCGCGGCACTCGGCGAGATCCGCGGCGTGGCCGATAATGTCGCCACATCCCGTTCGCGCGCGGCGCTGCCACGCCTGCCACAGGATGTCCTGCTCGGACTACTTTGCGGGGCGGCCGTCGCGGCATTTGTCCTGGCAATCTGGCTCGCCGGCGACGCTGTCGCGCGGGGCGTTCTTCCCGTCGCTGCGATTTCCGCGTGCGCTACGTTGGCTCTGGTGTGGAAGTCGGTACAGGATTTCTCCCAGACGGGCCCCCGCATTCGCGAGGAAATCCTCGGGCGTTATCGCTTCTACACGCTCTATGGGCTGTCGCGCCTCGCATTCTGGATATGGGCAATCTTTGCCTTCTTCGGCGCAGCCGGAGTTATCGTCTACGCGACACTTGTCGTCGTCCTCTCGCTGCCCTTTGATCCCTGGCTCGCAGTGCTTGCCGCGTTGGCCGGCATTGCATGCGCGACCCTGGTGCAGGCTGGCCGCAAGCTTCGGGCTAACCCCGGGCTGATCGTCGCGTCATGGCAGTACCGGCTGAGCCGGCTCAATAGCTGGCGCGATTCCATCACGGGCAAGACACGGGACAGGGTGATGGTCGTGCTTGTTCTCGCCTTGGTACTCGTTGCGGTGGGCGCACTCTGGATAATGGTCGCGCGCGGGGCGTTACGCGAAGCCGGTGCAATTCTGGCGGCGCTGGCCGGTTATGCGGCCATGATCGCCTGGGCGGGATGGGCCGTCGAGCCCTCCGCGCGCCGCCGCCAAAAAGCGGGCGCGCGGCCCAATATCTTGATGATTGGTTCGGACACGCTGCGCGCGGACCGCATCCTGAACCCCGCCTATCCGAGGCGGCTGACGCCCAATATCGAGCGGCTAGCCCAGCGCGGCACCTATTTCCCGCAGTGCTACGTGCCTTGCGCGCGCACCGCACCGAGCCTGATTTCCCTTTTCTCGGGCACCTGGCCGCATACGCACGGCGTGCGCGACAATTTTGTCGCCGGCTCGGATGTGCAGCTTCCCGTGCGCATGCTGCCCGAGTTTCTGCACGAGCATGGCTACCGCACGGCAACGGTCTCGGACTGGTGTGGCGGCGATTTTGAGAAATTCTCGTTCGGCTTCGACTTGGTCGACGTTCCGGACGATCAGTGGAATATCCGGTATCTGATCCGCCAAGGCCCCAAGGACCTTCGGTTACTCCTGTCGCTGTTCTGCCACAATCGGTTCGGACGCTGGGCGCTGCCAGAGATCCATTACCTTGGTGGAGTACCCCAGACCGCGCACGTCGGCTTGCGGGCACGCGAGGCGCTAAGCCGCCTGGCGGCGTGCGGTGAGCCATTCCTTCTCAACGTGTTCTTCTCCACGACCCATCCGCCGTTCGCCTCCGAATCGCCGTATTGGGAAACCTACGGATCGCCGCGCTACCGTGGCGAATCCAAGTTTGCCATGGCGCGGTTGAACGACCCGTTCGATATCATACGGCGCCAAGGCGACTCGCAGCAGGAGTTCGACCTGGAGCAGATCATCGACTTATATGACGGGTGTGTCACCCGGTTCGACGCCGAGCTGGGACGTCTGCTCGCCCATCTTGATGCGTGCGAGTGCACCAAGGACACGATCGTGGTGATCTACAGCGACCATGGGATGGAATTCTTCGAGCATGGCACGTGGGGGCAGGGTAATTCGGCGGTTGGAGATTTCAGTGCGCGCATACCGCTGCTCATTTGCGACCCGCGCATCGACGGTGGGCGAAAATGCGAAGCGGTCGTGCGCAGCATCGATGTCGCACCGACGCTGGCCGATCTTGTCGGGTGCAATTACGCGGGGCCGCAAGGCGTGTCGCTACGCCCGCTGATCGACGAGCCGGCATCGGACCAGGGACTTGCCGCGTTTAATGAGACCGGCATCTGGATCACCGACATACCAGGACAGCCGCACGGACACCTGCGCTATCCGGATCTTGATCAACTGCTCGACGTGGCCGATCCGACTGACGGAACACTCGCCGTCAAGGACATGTTTCGCGAACTGGTCATTAGGGCAAAAGACCGCATGATTCGCCGCGGGCGCTGGAAGCTTGTCTACCAGCCACTCGAGCAGGGCATGCGACTGCAACTTTTCGATCTAAAGCTCGATCCAGGCTGCACCAACGACTTGAGCGCTCAGAAACCGGATGTCACCGCCAAGCTGTGGGCCGAGTTGTGGACATGGATCACCGCAGATCCAGTGATGGCGGCGTCGATCGACAGGCCCTCGCGTTGAAGCATCGTCTCAAGGGTCAGGTCAGCCGAATCCCGGTGCTGATGTACCATCGCGTCGGCGAGATCCGCGATATTGCGGAAATGCGCTACTGCGTTTCGCCGGAGCGCTTCGCAGGCCACATGCGAGCGCTGGCCAAGAGTGGATGGTGGGCCTGCGCCATCGACGACTTCGCGGCATGGCTGGAAGGGGGCGCCGGGCTAGCGGCGGGGGCCTTCGTGCTTACCTTCGACGACGGCTTTCTGGGGGTCTACGAGCACGCGTTGCCGGTATTGCGGCAGTTGGGCTGGCCGGCCACAGTTTTCCTGGTTAGCACTCTCCTCGGTTCGCAGGACATGTGGCGACGCACGGAATCGGCCGAGACCCATCCTTATCCGCTGTTGGGGCTGCCGGAGATCAACGCCATGCGGCGCTTCGGCTTTGCGTTCCACTCACACTCGCGTACGCACGCGGATCTGACGCGCCTCGGGGACGAAGCGCTGCATGAGGAAATCGCGGGTTCCAAGACCGAACTCGAAGTGTTACTAGGCGAATCGGTAACTTATATCGCTTACCCCTTCGGGCGATACGAGGGGCGCGTCTCGCGGATGGTCCGCGAGGCGGGGTACCGAGCGGCATTTTCGGTTGAGTCTGGCTTCAACCGGCCGGGCATGGACGCGTATCGCGTTCGCCGGATCGATGTGTTTGGCACCGACACCCCGATCCGCCTTCTGCGCAAGGTCACCTTCGGCGCCAACGAAGGTTCATGGCCACAATCGGTCCGTTACTATATCGGCCGCTTAGGCGCCCGCCTGGGAATCCCAATGCGATCGGGCTGAGCGCGAGGCTTGCGACCCCCTCGATCCACACGAGTTGTCGCACAGGCACGCGCGAGCAGACGGTTGCATTGTGGCAAAGAACCGTGCGCGTCGAAAACGGCTGGCAATCTGGGGATCTCTCCTCGCGCTCGCCCTGTGGCGCGCTCTGGCCACAAACGAACTGGCCTTTGCCAGGGCCTGGACGCGGCATGAGTGCCGGAATAAGCAACCGACGCTCCCGCCAAGGATCGTTTCGTGGTCGAGCACCCGCAATCGCCTGAGCGGCTTCACACCAACCCTCGCACGCGTTGCGTCCAGAGCGGCGTCGCCAAGCATTCAGCAGTCCCTTACAACGTAGAAAAGGAAAAATCGCAGCACCTTTTTTCGCTCCGTCGGGCTCACGGATTGATCGCAGCAGATGAGTTTATCGTCGGTCATGCCGCGGTCGGTCAAATTACGGCTCCCCACGCCTTGACCCGGACCTGGGTGCCCAGCGGTAGTCGTGTCCAAGCACCACAGTGTCCAGGAGATCGTCTTCGAGTCCCACGTAGCTTGACACGGAACCGTGGTCGAACGGGCAGCGCAGGGGCGAGACGAAGTCAAGCTGGCCGGTCGACCCGCGTTTGAGAAAGCTGCCACGCGGAACCTCAATCGCGACCTCCACCTCTGACACCGTAGGCGATTCTTCACGGGCAATCGGCGTCCTGCCATTCACATCGTTCACGGCGCAAGCCAACCTCAGGTGGCCAACCCTATAGGCGCATTCCTTCACGCTGTACGCTTCGCGCTGAGGCATACATGTCGCCCAAGGGGATACGCGTGGTGTTTGATCTATACTGGCACAGCGAGTTTCTGCTCGGGTCATAATGCGCTATTTTCCCCAATTCCTCTCCCTCACAACCGTGGCCCCTGATACCGCAGCGCCGACGCGGCACTCGAATGCTTGGGCGGAGCTTGCCTCGAGGTGGAGCCGTGACGGATAAAGCCGGTCCCCTGGTCTCTGTGGTCATCCCCTGCTTCAACGGCGAGCGGTTCCTGGCCGCCGCGATTGATTCCGCCCTGAGCCAGGATTACACGGCCATGGAAGTCATTGTCGTTGATGACGGCTCCACGGATGGCTCGCACAGGATCATGGAGTCCTACGCGTCGCGCATCGCGGTGGTCCGGCAGACGAACGGTGGGCCCTCGGCGGCAAGGAACTCCGGCATCAGACTGAGCCAGGGGAGTTACGTTGCGTTCCTGGATGCCGACGACTATTGGCGCGTAGATTTTGTGTCAAAAATGGTGGCCGCGCTGCGGCGAAGCAACGCGGCAATTGCGTATTGTGGTTGGCAGAACATCGGGCTGCCTGGGCCACGGGGACAGCCCTTCGTGCCCCCGGACTATGAGACCGACGACCAGAAGATTTTGCTTCTGCTTTCCGGAGTGCGCTGGCCCATGCACGCTGCCATGGTTCAACGCCAAGTCGTCGAGCGGATCGGCGGATTTGACACCCGATGGCCAAGTTGCGAGGACTTTGCCTTCTGGCTCTGCACTGCAACCTCGCAACGCCTGGTGCGCGTACCCGAGGTACTGGCCTATTATCGTCATCATGGCGGGTTGCAACTGACAAACAATCGCGTTCAGGTCGCACTAAACCATTGGCTCGTGCAGATGGATTTCTTGCGCCAGTACCCAGACATCTGGGAGGCCCTCGGCACCGAAACGGTTCGTCGCATCACTTCTGGGAGTCTACTCGCCCGGGGGTACAGGTGCTTCTGGGACAGGGACCTGGAATCGGCGCAGAAGATTTTTCGTTTCGTCATGCGAACCGGATATGGTTCGTTCCAAGATTGGAAATACACGTTACCCGCTGTCCTGCCGCTGACGCTGTACCGGCGCCTCGTTGGGTGGTTCGACGCAAGGCCCCACACGATGAATTCAGGTCGATGATCCTATGACTGCAAATCCATGCTGGCCTTTCGCCACTGGAGCATTTGCCATGGACATCGAAGCCCTCCCCGACGACGATTGCAGCACGCTTCGAGGGATTGGGGCCGCAGTGATCGAAGGCAAGGCCTCCCGCGTGTAACGCGTCACGCGATCGATGCTTATCCCAGTCGGAGTGTCAGGAACGTTGCCGATCACGCAGCCACCCCCAATGGCCATAGTGGCCAATTTGCTTCAAGGAGGAAGTCATCGCGGCCGTCGTGCTGCAACAGGCGACGATCTACGTCGACGACAATAGTTCGCGACATCACACCGTGGAACATATCCGGCACGATCCAGGATGAAAGCGAAGGCGAGCCAGTGCCAAACATCAACGATCAGCAAATGATGTAAGCAAACTGCCTTGCAACATTGAACTGAGGTACTCATCGCTCGGTTATTTCTAGCCGCGAACGTTTGAAAGAATTACCGGAATGACCAGGCCAAATCCGTTCGCTCAGGTATCGAATAAGTCATCTACGGAAGCTCGACAAAATCAATGCCCATCAAAGGGAACTTAGGTGAAGCGATCCGTAGCGGGGCAACGTGGTTCTTTGTCAGCAGCGTAGGGATCCAGATACTGCAGTTTGCATTTGGCGTGGTGCTGGCTCGCCTGCTGGTACCGGCGGATTTCGGGATGCTCGTCACGGTCCAGATTTTCACAGGACTGATCGGCTTCGTTGCGGGGGCTGGCATGGGACAGGCTCTAGTCCAGGCGAGAACGGTCGAGGAACACCATTTCGACGTGATCTTTACTTTGCAGCTGGCGGTGGGCTTACTGATCTACGTCTGTTTATTCTTTATCGCGCCGTTATTTGCGGACTGGTTCAAGACACCCATTTACAAAGACCTCCTGCGAGTTTCCGCCGTCAGCTTTATCCTCAGGCCGTTCGCCAATATCGCGAACACGCGCCTTACGAGGGCAATGCATTTCAAGGCGCAAGCCGTAAACTCTGTCATCTCACTCTGTGCAGGTGGACTGCTAAGTATCGCTCTGGCAGCCGCCGGCATGAGGGTATGGGCCCTTGTCTTCGGTGGCATAGCTGGTACCTTGATCAATATCGTGATCGTTCTGCGCATTACTCGCTGGCGTCCTAGATTTGCATATGACCGCGATGCCGTGCGACGCCTGGGCAAGTACGGCGTCACGGTCTCAGGTAGCGATCTCGCCGTCTATTTGCGCTTCCAAACGCCCAATTTTGTGATCAGTCATTTCGCTGGACCGGCGATGGTGGGCCTGTTCAATAAGGCGGACAGCCTCAGTACTATGCCGGTCAAGTTTGTCAGCTATCCGGTCTACCAACCCATGCTTGCCGCATTGTCTAGGGCACAAGACAACAAGGATCAGAGTTGCTATATGTACTACAGGGCTTTGAGCCTGGTGATGGTCTACGCGCTGCCACTCTTCGTAGGGCTCTGGTGGACGGCGGAACCGTTTGTCCGGGTAGTCTACGGAGAGAAGTGGATTGCGGTCGTCGAACCCTTACAGGTTCTTCTATTGGCCGGCATTTTCCAGTGCGTCGACAACCAATCCGGTGCCGTTTCTGCTGCGCAGAATCGTCTTCCGCAAGAGATCCTAATCCAGGTGCAATCGTGGATACTGGTCGCAGTTGCGTGCGTGCTCACCGTGGACCATGGCATTGTCGCCGTAGCGTGGGGTACAGCCGCGGTATGCGGCTACGCCGCTTTGAGAATGGCGCATTTGGCTATTCGAAGCCTGGATGGGAGTGCCTTGGGGCTCATGAAAGCGTTGCGGCCCGCCATGCTCCTTAACGCTCTACTCTTTATCATTCTGGCGATCGCCCAATGGGCCTATTTCGGGGCGATAAAAGCGGACCATCCATCAATCTATCTTTTCGGGATGGGACTATTGGGCGGTATCGCATACCTATTAATGTTCCTTTATCTGCCACTCCCTGACCTGACCGCAGAGGTCCGCCGGTGGAAGCGCGTGCTGCGGCTAGCTCAATAATTCCACGATGTCGACTGCTAACGCCGCGGGTCGAGCTGCTCAACCCGAGGCTACCCCGCAGTTCGCCGCCAGCGCGTCATCGGTGCTCGAACCGCCACCAGCACCACTGGCGTTGACGACCTGGGCGGAGCGCGGTGCGACTGAGACCGCGTTGTTCGCGTCGCTGTCGTAATTCGCGACGATGGAGTGCGTCGCGGCGGCGATAGAACGTATCGCGCAGGCATTCGTAGCCGCTAGATTTCGCATCGACGTTTGGCGGTGTTCGCGGGGGATTCTATCGAATACGATCTCTCGAACGTTAAAGCAGATGCAGACACTGCGCCTCTCCACGATTTAATGAACGTAAATTTCGCAGACAGTGTCGCGGCTGAACCAGAAGATGTACCGGTCATATTGAAGCCTGGCGTAACCATAACATCGAGGTTTGAATTTCCGAATCTGTGTCTCAATGGGGTCGTGCTCAAGCGCAGCTGGGCGGCGCGAGTCGCGCGGTGTTCGACACGGGAGGCGATTGGCGTGGGCAATGACGCTTACCGGGGATTCTCGCTGTCGCCGAGGGTCAGAAAGAGGACCTGTAAGGCAATTGCCTCAGAACAATTCTTGGTTTTGACAAGTAACGTCGCAACGGAGACAATGACTTATCTTTTGACTCGAAAGAGCGAGCAGAATTCCGTGCAACGAGCCGAGTTCGACAAGTTTGCGGAGGAATACCGGTCGCTGCACGCGGCTAATATCACTGCTTCAGGGGAATCGCCAGAGTATTTCGCCGAGTACAAGGTTCGCGATGTTTCACGCGCCCTGTGGGCTCGCCGTGCTTCTGTCCGACGTATCTTAGACTTCGGTGCCGGTGTAGGCACCTCCGTGCCTTATTTGAGGGTCCACTTTCCTAACGCGTCCTTGACATGTCTTGATGTCTCGGAAAAATCCTTAAATATAGGTCGCTCTCGATATCCGAGCGAGGCTCGATTCGAGGCATTTGACGGAACGACCATACCCTTTAAAGCCGACACCTTTGACGTGGCCTTCGCCGCGTGCGTGTTTCACCACATCGAACCGGCCGAACATCTGTCATTACTGAGGGAACTCAGGCGAGTTCTCACGCCCACTGGGCTTCTGGTTATTTTTGAGCACAATCCGCTCAACCCGCTCACACTCAGAGCAGTGCATAGTTGTGCCTTCGATGAGAATGCGACACTTCTTCGCGCCTCGACAATGGCCCAATGCACTCGCAAGGCTGGATTCTCGCGGATCGAGCGACGCTTTAGGATCTTCTTTCCACATGCGCTGCGTACCTTGCGCCCGCTCGAACAGTTTCTGACGTGGTGCCCGTTGGGAGCGCAGTACTCGATCTTCGCCACGAAATGAGCGGACTTATCGACAGGTCGATGTTGAAGTTCATAGTGGTAGGGATCAGCAATACTCTGATCGGGTTGGCCATCATCTATGCAGCGAAGTGGTTTCTTAGGATTGACGACCTCACGGCCAACTTGATGGGCTACGGTGTGGGCATTATGTTTAGCTTCATCTGTAACAAGCGCTGGACTTTCGGGCATATCGGTGGCACGGTTCCCGCCTTCGCTCGTTTTTTTGCGGTGCTGGTAGCCGCCTACCTCTTGAACTTGATTACGGTCATCTGGGCCATCAGGCTTGGCATCAACGACTATCTCGCACAAGCGCTGGGGGTGGTTCCTTATACGGCTTTTTCGTATCTCGGGAGCAAGCATTTCGCATTTGCCACGGGTCGCCTTTTCCCCTGAAACCGGAATGAGGTATTGCTGCGCGCCGACGGACGGAGCTTTTCGGTACTTGAAAGGCACCTTCAGATGACCGTCGATTTCGGGAACTCGGAGAACGGGCTGCATGCACCAGGCATGCAAGTCCAGAGGACACAACTCGCCATTGTTGTACCCTGCTACAACGAACAGGAGGTCTTGCCCGAAACCGGCGCCAGAATGACCGCCCTTCTCGCGCGTTTGCAGTGCGCGGGCAAGATCGCTCCAGAAAGCCGCATCTACTTCGTAGACGACGGCAGCCGCGACGACACTTGGTCGATCGTCGACGGCTTTGTGCGCGATGGCTTACCCGTCGTCGGGATAAAGCTATCTCGAAACCGCGGCCATCAAAATGCCCTGCTTGCTGGATTGTTCCTCGCAGATGGGGACGCCGTCGTCAGCATCGATGCAGACCTGCAGGACGACCTCGAGGCGATCGAAAAGATGGTTGATTGCTACCATCAAGGGTGCGACATCGTTTACGGAGTGCGTGCACACCGCAAGACCGATACTTTCTTCAAATCGCTAAGCGCCGAGAGCTTTTACAAATTGCTCTCCGCTATGGGTGCACAGACGATATTCAACCATGCCGATTTCCGGCTAATGAGCCGACGGGCCGTCGAGGCACTACGCGACTTCCGCGAGGTCAACCTTTACTTGCGTGGCATTGTACCCCTCATTGGATTTCGCTCGGCCATCGTCGAATACGTGCGGACGACGCGTTTTGCAGGAGAATCCAAGTACCCGATAAGAAAGATGGTCGCGCTCGCACTGGATGCCGTCACGTCTTTTTCTGTAGTTCCGTTGCGTCTAATCAGCTTGCTAGGGTTTCTCGTGTTCGCCGGATCCATGGTCGTGACCGCGTGGGCGCTGTGGGTAGCGCTCGTTAGCGACAGGGCGATCCCGGGCTGGGCCTCGACCGTGTTGCCGATGTATTTTCTCGGCGGTGTGCAACTACTGGCGCTGGGGGTCATCGGCGAGTACCTCGGGAAGCTCTATGTGGAAACGAAATCAAGGCCTCGGTTTTTCGTAGAACGGATTGTCGGCGGTACAAGCGCTCAAGGCTCTCGCTGGCAGAGCGAGGCGCGATCAGCTAGCCTCTCACAGGTCGGCGATATGGGTTGAGTTCACGCGGCGGAGAGAGCGACCGCTGCGCCCCAGCCTGGGGCATTACCGCCAGACCGATCCCGCGGCACCCGCGCCACCAGGCCGCGCTCGTAGTAGCCCGCCCGGTAACGCAGTCGCGAGCCGCTGCGCTCACCCGGCGCCGCCCCCAGAAACTTTGTCATCTCCGCCTGAAGGATCTGATCCAGCGCTGCCTTCACCAGCGCTTTGGGCAAAACCCGGTCCGCCCCACCAGCGCTTCTATCCACGGTCGGACTGCTTTAAGCTTCCTCTCGGTTATGGTGCAGCCCTCCGTGAGAGGGTTCGTTGATCCGACAATCAACCCATACCATCACCACCCCGTTCCTCAAAAGGCGGTTCTGCACATAAACTTGTACGTTACTTCCAGAAGCTTATTTGAGCATGAAAATTGCCAGATTACATGTCACTTCTCATTCGCGGGTGGTGTTAATAACGCTGGCCATTGCGTTGCTCGGCGTTATAGCGGCCACGAACATGCGCGACCCATTCGTGGGCGTGCATTGGGACTCCCCAATTTGGCTTCACTCGGCCAAGGGGTTCGCGGAAACCAGCTATCTCACCGCTTTGCGACGATGCGCGCGGGACTCTCAACTTTCGCGCGCGTCGTTAACGGAAAGTGGCGTGCCCGACTGCTTCGGTTACTACGCCAGACTAGGCCACACGATACTGCTTGGCGCGGTAGTCGAACTGTTCGGACCTACCGTAGAGGCCGTACACGCCGCGAGCGAAATTTCCTACTTGCTTTTAGCTCTGGCTGTATTGTTTGTTGGGTTAACGACGGTTAGCCTTCATCACGCCTTACAAGCTGAAGAGTCTTCCAATCGCATTTTATTGGGCATTTTTATTTCTTCATTCCTTTACCTTTCCTCTGAGCTGTTTTCGCATATTGGCAACTCGCTGATCAGTGACGTGCCAAGCCTCGCTGTCCTTTCGTTTGCAGGGCTTACCCTTGTTCAAGGACTTATGTACCGCTCCCATTGGCGCCTCATTCTGAGCGGGGTTTGCGGCTTTTTTTCCTATGTGATTAGACTAGAGAGCGTCTGGGCCTATATATCTTTGATGCTGGCACTGGCGTCTGTCTTCTTTCTTTGCCGGCGACATCACACATGGTGGCGAGGGTTCTTGATCGCTGGCTTAAGCTCCCTTCTCCCATTTATCGCCTATTTCATAGCCTTCTACCCTTTTGGCAGCCCACTAGTCTATTTGGCGTTTGCGAAACAGGTTAACCAGGTGTATTCCTCCCAAGTTTTGGATTCCGGATTTATTTTTCTTGTTCGGGCTGGCGGATTATTATGGATCGGTGCCCTTATTTGTATCCTGAACGGAAAGATTTCGCCCGTGGGAGGTGTGGCTTTGGTGTGGCTGTCCCTGCTGATAGTTCCTTGGCTGCCCTGGCTTTTTGAGAAAGGACCAACACAAACCAGACACTATGTCCTACTAATGATGCCGCTGATGGTTATCTCCAGCCTGGGATGGGCGGCTGCCTTAGAGCGTGCGGCGCGTAGTGCGGTCTACCGCCGAGTCTCGTGGGGCGTTTTTTGCTTTGCTTGCGTTCTAGGTTTGATTTCCCATACACACAACTACCAATGGGTTCGCCAAGTTCCGGGGCTTTGGCGGTTGGATACACTCCGGTCTGACTGGTTGCTGGGCCCGTCACTTCGTGAGCAGCCGACTTACCCCGTTGATGAAGCCGTTCAACTCAGCCGAATTATCTATGTCGCAGATTCGCCAACGGTGGTTGTCAGGAGCAAGAAGATGCCTTTAGAGGATTTCCTTTATCTGATCCGCTTCTTTGGGCCTCCCTATAAGAGCAACGTTGATTTCTTCACGCATGTCACCAGGTTTGGGCCGGAAAGTTTGGTGCAATGCAGTCAAGTACCGCTGATATCGGCCGTGGAATCGGCGGTATACACCACCGACCTTTCGGAGACATGTCGAGCGATGCTTAGATCGAGCGGTGTCAGAATGCTGCACCTAACATATCGGGAGAAGGCCTTTGCGCAGCGCCTGCCGAAAGAGGACGAGACTGTAATCCTAACAACACAGCACTATCTCCTCTCTGAGATCAATTGACAGGGGCTTCTAAGAAATTCCGCGTGTGAGTTGTCCGGTTGGATTCACCTGCGGGTCATCACGAAACGTCTTTCGAGCTGCATCGCCTAACCTGGCTACGCAATATGTAGCGAATCGGTCTGTTAATATGTAACTGCCGCCAACTTACATTGACACAAACGGCTATTGACCAGTAGGCTATGCCGTTGGCATAGCTGTCGCGTTGCCAATGGAGCGCTTGCCGGGATCTGGAGGGAACACATAGTCGCAGGCGTGAAGGTCAGAGCACATGCGCATAGGGAATGGCAGCGAATATGACGGGCATGCCCCTTAAGGTACTCTTATCCTGTCTTGGACTGGCAATCCTCAGCTGCCAAAGCGCATGGCCCCAGGTCAACGTCTGGACGCATCGCTACGACAACGCTCGTACGGGCGCCAACCTCGCCGAAACCCAGCTCAATACCTCGAACGTCAACCCGACCCAGTTCGGCAAGCTATTCAGCTATGCCGTCGATGCCGACATCTACGCGCAGCCGCTCGTCATCAACGGCGTCAGCATCCCCGGCAAGGGGACCCACGACGTCGTCTACGTGGTGACGAACAACAACAGCGTATACGCGTTCGATGCCGACAATAATCAAGGAGCAAATGATCAGCCGCTTTGGCAGGTGAACTTCGATGGTCCCGGTGTCGCGCCGATCCCTGCATCTGACACCGGGACCCAAGACAATATCCGGACGCCCGGGCCGATTGGGATCATGGGCACTCCGGTGATCGACCAGACGACCGGGACGATGTATCTGGTCGCGCGCACGAAGGAAACAACGGGCAGCACCGTTAGTTACGTCCAGCGGTTGCATGCCCTGGACATAACCTCGGGCGCGGAGAAATTCGGCGGACCGGTGGTCATCCAGGCATCCGTCTCGGGCACCGGTTACGACAATGTCGGCGGTACGGTAACTTTTAATCCTTTGATGGAAAACCAGCGCGCCGGCCTGGCACTCGCCAACGGCAACGTCTACATCGCCTGGGCGTCGTACGGAGATACCGACCACTACCACGGCTGGGTCATGGCCTACAGTGCATCCACATTGCAGCAGGTGGGAGTGCTCTGCATCACGCCCAACGGGGGACGCGGAGGAATCTGGCAATCGGGTCAGCCGCTCTCGGTGGATGCCTCGGGAGACCTGTACGTCGCCACCGGTAACGGCGACTTCGACGGCGTTCACAATTTCGGGTCGACCATTCTCAAGCTGACTCCGAGCCTGTCGGTCATCGACTGGTTTACCCCAGACAACTGGGCTACATTGAACGCCGATGACTTAGACTTGTCATCGGCGGGTGTCCTACTGGTTCCGGGCTCAACCGACTTGATCGGAACGGGCAAGAATGGCTTTTTCTATGTCTTGAACCAGAATAGCTTGGGCCACACGCAAACCGGCAACGGCCAGATCGTGCAATTGTTCCAGGCTAGCAATGACGAGATTCACGGTTCGCCCACGTATTGGAACAGCCCCAGCGGACCGGTAGCCTATGCTTGGGGCGCGGAAGATTATCTGAAGGCTTTCGCTTTCAATGGCTCGACCCTCAACACGACGCCGACCAGCAAATCCACTTACACCGCGCCGACCGGCTTGCCCGGGGGGTTCCTTACCATCTCGGCCAACGGCAGTCAGGCCGGCAGTGGCGTCTTGTGGGCGTCCATTCCGTACGCAGACAACGCAGATGTGGAAATCGTCTCCGGCGTACTTCACGCTTTCAATGCCAGCGATCTCACCCAAGAGTTGTGGAACACGCGAATGGTTCCTGCGCGCGATGATCTGGGGAATTTCGCCAAGTTTGTGCCTCCGACAGTCGCTAACGGCCGCGTCTACGTACCAAGCTTCTCCAACCTCCTCCACGTCTACGGTCTGCTCGGGTCGCTGCCGCCAGTGACGGGCGGCGCCTTAAATGGCAGTGGAGTCCTTTCTGCGTCTACAGTCGACTTGACAGCAACGGGAACAGCGGATTGGGCATCGTGGCCCGGGTACGACGAGAAGAACACCGGCAATGCACAGATAAGCGATTTTGCTTTCCTCGGCCCGGCGGCCAGCACCTATACCAACGATTCGCGCACTCTGTCTTGGAACGATGGAACGGTGGTAGCGTGCGGATCATCAAGCGCCGGTGCTTCGATCAGTGGAACAGGCAACGGATTTCTGATCACGGTACCGGCGGATACGACCAGTCGAACGGTATACTTATATGTTGGTGGGTCGAATTCGCGCGGCATGCTAACCGCCCACCTCTCCGACGGTTCGGCTCTTGACTTCGTCGACACGGGATTTTCCAGCACGAGTTTATACGACGTCGCTTACACACTTAATTTTCAGGCGGCATCTGCCGGCCAGCAACTCACTGTTACGTGGACGCTGTACTCCGGTGCGGGGAGCGTCACGCTGCAGGCTGCGGCGCTGCCCGGCGGCTCAAATAACCCGCCGCCGTCCGACTGCGTCTGGGTTGATGACGCTGTGCCCTTGGGGGCGTCGCTGGAGAGCGACGGCGGCGATAGTTGGAACTGGGTCAACAGCAATCCGACGCCCTATTCGGGAGCGTGGGCGCACCAGTCGGCGCTAGCGAGCGGGGAGCATCAGCACTATTTCTACGGTGCCACGACTACGCTGTCCGTGGCGGCAGGTGACAGCTTATTTTCGGAGGTGTACCTGGACCCGGCGAACCTGCCGAGCGAGGTGATGCTGCAGTGGAACGACGGGAGTTGGGAGCACCGGGCCTACTGGGGGGCAGACCTCATCGGTTTTGGAACGGACGGCACGGTGAGTCGGAGCTACATGGGTGCGCTGCCGCCAGCGGGACAGTGGGTGCGTCTGGAGGTACCCGCGGCACAAGTGGGCCTGGTGGGCAGTACCCTCAATGGCATGGCCTACGTACTCTACGGCGGGCGTGCTACCTGGGATCATGCGGGGAGTAGTAGCGCAGGGCAGTTGACGCCGACGACGACCACGCTCGCGAGCTCGGCCAATCCGTCGACGGTGGGCAGCAGCGTGACCTTCACGGCCACGGTCGCCGGGTCCAGTCCCAGCGGCAGCGTCAACTTCATCGACGGCGGGAGCTCCATCGCGGGCTGTGCCGCGGCGACGCTATCGAGCGGCAAGGCGACCTGTACCACCAGCGGCCTGGCCGCCGCGACGCACTCCATCGTCGCCAATTATGGTGGTGACGCCAACAACGCTGGCTCGGCCAGCGCGACGCTCTCGGAGGTCGTCAACAAGGCCGCCAGCGCAACGACGCTGGCGAGCTCGGCCAATCCGTCCGTCGCCGGGGCCTCGGTGACCTTCACGGCCACGGTCGCCGGATCCAATCCCACCGGCAGCGTCAATTTCACCGACAGCGGGAGCTCGATTGCCGGCTGTGCCGCGGTGGCGCTATCGACCGGCAAGGCGGCCTGTACCACCACCAGCCTCGCGACCGCAACGCACTCCATCATTGCCAATTATGGTGGCGACGCCAACAACGCGGCCTCGGCCAGCACGACGCTGTCGCAAGTCGTCAATAAAGCCGCGAGCACAACGACGCTGGCGAGCTCGGTCAATCCGTCCATCGCCGGGGCCTCGGTGACCTTCACGGGCACGGTCGCCGGGTCCAATCCCACCGGCAGCGTCAATTTCACCGACGGCGGGAGCTCGATTGCCGGCTGTGCTGCGGTGGCGCTATCGAGCGGCACGGCGACTTGTACCACCAGCGGCCTCGCCGTAGCGACGCATTCCATCGTCGCCAATTACGGCGGCGACGCCAACAACGCGGCCTCGGCCAGCACGACGCTGTCGCAGGTCGTCAACAAGGCTGCGAACGCAACGACGCTCACGAGCTCGGTCAATCCGTCGGCGCTGGGTGCCAATGTCACCTTCACCGCGACGGTGACCGGTAGCGCACCCACGGGCAGCGTCGGCTTCACGGCTGATGGCACCACGCTTACCGGCTGCGCTGCGGTAGCGCTACCAAGCGGCAGCGCGAGCAGCAAGAGCGCCACCTGCAGCACGGCGAGCCTCGCCGCGGGCAGCCACAGCATCGTCGCCAATTACGGCGGCGACGCCAACAACGCGGCCTCGGCCAGCGCTGCGCTCGCGCAGGTTGTCAACAAGGCCGCGACCACCACGACGCTCACGAGTTCGGTCAATCCGTCGACGGTGGGGGCGAGCGTGACCTTCACTGCCACGGTTGCCGGGTCCAATCCCACCGGCAGCGTTAATTTCACCGACGGCGGTAGCTCGATCGCCGGCTGTGGCGCGGTGGCGCTGTCGAGCGGCACGGCGACTTGCACTACCAGCAGCCTCGCCGCCGCGACGCACTCCATCGTCGCCAATTACGGTGGCGACGCCAACAACACAGCCTCGGCCAGCACTGCGCTCGCGCAGGTCGTCAACGCCAGTGGTGGCGGTGGCGGCGGCTCGAGCATCGACGTGGCGCTGGCGGCGAACGGGGGCACGGCCTCGGCGTCGAGCACCTACGTCTATCCGGGCTATTCGTTCTCGGCCTCGGCAGTCATCAACGGTGATCGCACCGGTTTGAACTGGGGTCAGGGCGGCGGCTGGAACGACGCCACTGCCAACGTCTGGCCGGATTGGGTGCAGATCAACTTCAACGGCCAGAAGACCATTAACCAGGTCATCGTCTACACGCTGCAGGACAACTTTACCAGCCCGGTTGATCCGCCGGCCAATCTGACCTTCACGCTCTACGGTGTGACTGCCTTCCAGGTGCAGGGCTGGAACGGGACGGCGTGGGTCAATCTCGGTGCGGCGGTGAGCGGCAACAACCTGGTCAAGCGCCCGGTGAGCTTCCCCGCGTTTACCACCAACAGCATCCGGGTGAACATCACCGCCGCGCTCGCCAGCTACTCGCGCATTGTTGAGATCGAGGCGTGGACAGTAGCCGGGGGCGCCACCGCGACCACCACGACGCTCACGAGCTCGGTCAATCCGTCGACGGTGGGGGCGAGCGTGACCTTCACTGCCACGGTTGCCGGGTCCAATCCCACCGGCAGCGTCAACTTCACCGACGGCGGCGCCTCCATCACCGGCTGTGGCGCGGTGACGCTATCGAGCGGCACTGCGACTTGCACCACCAGCGGCCTCGCCGCCGCGACACACTCCGTCGTCGCCAATTACGGCGGCGATGCGAACAATCAAGCATCCGCGAGTGCAGCGCTATCGCAGGTCGTGAACGGCGTTGCGCCGATCGACGTGGCGCTGGCGTCGAACGGAGGCACGGCCTCGGCGTCGAGCACCTACGTCTATCCGGGCTATTCGTTCTCGGCCTCGGCAGTTATCAACGGTGATCGCACCGGTTTGAACTGGGGTCAGGGCGGCGGCTGGAACGACGCCACTGCCAACGTCTGGCCGGATTGGGTGCAGATCAACTTCAACGGCCAGAAGACCATTGACCAGGTCATCGTCTACACGCTGCAGGACAACTTTACCAACCCGGTTGATCCGCCGGCCAATCTGACCTTCACGCTCTACGGTGTGACTGCCTTCCAGGTGCAGGGCTGGAACGGGACGGCGTGGGTCAATCTCGGTGCGGCGGTGAGCGGCAACAACCTGGTCAAGCGCCCGGTGAGCTTCCCCGCGCTTACCACCAACAGCATCCGGGTGAACATCACCGCCGCGCTCGACAGCTACTCGCGCATCGTCGAGATCGAGGCGTGGGGGAACTAAGACGCGCTGACGCTCAGAGCGTGCGCCGGAAGGTTGCTCCCGTTTGCAGCGCGCCAGCAGAGCAATGCCGGGCGCGGCTCTTGACGAATCTCCCGAGTCGCGGCATCGAGGTAGCAGATGCCGTCGATCCTATGGACGCTCGACTAAAGTGCGAGGCCCGACGACCCGCCGCGCGGCCGGATCCCTCGTGAGCTTTGCACTGGCGACGCCCCGCATAATCGCACGCACCCGTGCGGGAAGGTCGGACGCCACGGCCAAACGCGCCCAACTTGGGGGCGGAGAAGGAAACACGAAGCGCTAGGTGGGGCCCCAGATCGTCGTCAATGGGGCTCGCCACTGCCCCAAGATGGCAGACGCCCGTTCCTAGGCGCACGCCGTATGCAGCGTGAAGGGATTATTGCTCGCACAGTCAGCGGAGGATTTCATCAAATTTTGCTTGTCAAATTAGGTCTTATGCCATTAGCATAGAGGACCCATGCCAATGGCATATCGATTTCATACTACAGGATATCCTGCCGCGTCACCTTAGCGGCGTATGTTTTTTTGTCCCGATACATTCCTTATTCACGAAAACACGAGCCCATGCCCGTTCCACTCTGCAGCAATCTCGCCCGCGTCCTTGGCGCGATCGTACTATTCGTTTTGGTGGCCTTTTCCGTTCGCGCTCACCAAGTCGACCCGGCGATCGCGTCACCTGCGGCGCTAGCCGCAAGCACGGTGACGGCCACGGGGACAGTGGCCGAGCTCTTGGTCGACGACCAGGTGGCCGGAGTCGAGTTGCACTATCTGGCGCTGCGCCTCGACAGCGGGCAGACGGTGGCGTTGACAGGGGCGGGAATGGCGACGCTTGGCGACGGCGCGCGGGTGGCGGTAACCGGCAGCTTGAGCGGCGCGGCGCTGACGGTGACCAGTTTCAGCGTTCTGCCCGCGGCCCAGATAGCGAAGGCTGGTATGCCGGCGGCAAGCCGGAAGCAGGTGCAGGGCACGCTGGTGCTCTTTCACAAGGACTACTTCGCCGAAGGTCGTGGAGAGTACGGCTTCGGGGTGCATAACGGTGCGGCGCAGATGACGCCGCTGAACGTCGTGGCAGTCCCCGACGCGCTGCGCGTCGGCATGACGGTGATCGCCTCCGGGACGATGGCCGCCGATGGGGTGGCGCTCGATACGACCCAGATCACCATCCTGGCGATGCCGCCGGCCCAGGCGCAGCCGCTTGGCGTGACGACGACCAACAATGTGCTGGTGTTGCCGATCAAATTCTCCGACTCCCCGGCCACCGACCCGTTCACGCCGGCCGCGATCGATCAGGTCATGCGCACCAATACCCTCAGCACGGCGGCCTACTATAACGAGGTCTCCTACGGCCTACAGGCGCTCAACGTGACCGTGGCCTGCCAGACCACCAAGCCTGCAGGTTGCGCTGCCCATACCTCCTCGGGCGGTTGGTTGCTGACGAGCTCGGCGACCCCGGCCGGCTGCGACTACACCACCATGGCCAGCCTGGCCGACGCCGCGGCGACCGCCGCAGGCTACACCATCGCCAACTACAACAACCGTTTCTACGTCCTTCCGAGCGGCTCCGGTTGCGGCTGGGCGGGGCTTGCCTATGTCGGCTACCCCTACCAGGCGTGGAGCGCTGGATACAACGCTCTGTGGGTCTACGGGCACGAGCTCGGGCACAACTTCACGCTCTACCATGCCGGCAGCGTCAGCTGCGGGGCGCTGGTGCTCAGCGTCGGTTGCAGCGTTGCCGAGTACGGCGATCGGTTCGACGTCATGGGCAACAACTCGGCTGCGGGCCAGCAGATGCACTTCAATGCAACGCAGAAAGCGCTCCTGGGCTGGATCCCGGCAAGCGCGGTGGTGACACACACCTCCGGAACCAAGACCTACAGCCTCTCGCCACTGGAGGCTGGCGGGCAGTCGACTTACGCGGTGAAGATTCCGGTGGCGGCGGACACCAGCCGTACCTACTGGATCGAGTACCGGCAGCCGATCGGTCTGTTCGACGCGACCCTCTCCAATTACCCCAACCTGGGGGCCATCATCCACGTCGCCGAACCGTTCGACAATCCGTGCACGGGGAGCTGCTTCGCGGACGACACGGAAATACTCGATATGTCGCCCTCTAACGGGGATAACTTCTTCGACGCGGCGCTTCTCGTTGGCCAGACCTACACCGACAGCACCTACGGCGTGAGCATCACGGTCAACAGCGCCACCGCGAGCGCGCTCAGCGTCACCGTAAGCATGGGCGGCAACGCCGCGACGACGACTGCTATCACGAGTTCGGCCAATCCGTCGGCGCTGGGTGCCAATGTCACCTTCACCGCGACGGTGACCGGTAGCGCACCCACGGGCAGCGTCGGCTTCACGGCTGATGGCACCACGCTTACCGGCTGCGCTGCGGTAGCGCTACCAAGCGGCAGCGCGAGCAGCAAGAGCGCCACCTGCAGCACGGCGAGCCTCGCGGCGGGCAGCCACAGCATCGTCGCCACCTACGGCGGAGACAGTGCCAACAACGGCTCGGGCGCGACGCTGTCGCAGACCGTCAACAAGGTTTCGAGCACCACCAGCCTCATCACCTCTTTGACGCCTTCCAATTTCGGTGCCAGCGTTACCTTCACCGCCACGGTCAGCGCCACGGCGCCGACCGGCACGGTGAATTTCCAGGACGGAACCACGTCGATCGGCGGATGCAGTGCGATCGCACTGTCCGGTTCAGGCAACATCCGCACCGCGCAATGCACGACCACGGCGCTCAGCGCTGGCACGCACGGCATCACTGCTGCGTATAGCGGTGACGCCAACAACGCGGCCTCGGCCAGCACGACGCTGTCGCAAGTCGTCAATAAAGCCGCGAGCACAACGACGCTGGCGAGCTCGGTCAATCCGTCCATCGCCGGGGCCTCGGTGACCTTCACGGGCACGGTCGCCGGGTCCAATCCCACCGGCAGCGTCAATTTCACCGACGGCGGGAGCTCGATTGCCGGCTGTGCTGCGGTGGCGCTATCGAGCGGCACGGCGACTTGTACCACCAGCGGCCTCGCCGTAGCGACGCATTCCATCGTCGCCAATTACGGCGGCGACGCCAACAACGCGGCCTCGGCCAGCACGACGCTGTCGCAGGTCGTCAACAAGGCTGCGAACGCAACGACGCTCACGAGCTCGGTCAATCCGTCGGCGCTGGGTGCCAATGTCACCTTCACCGCGACGGTGACCGGTAGCGCACCCACGGGCAGCGTCGGCTTCACGGCTGATGGCACCACGCTTACCGGCTGCGCTGCGGTAACGCTACCAAGCGGCAGCGCGAGCAGCAAGAGCGCCACCTGCAGCACGGCGAGCCTCGCCGCGGGCAGCCACAGCATCGTCGCCAATTACGGCGGCGACGCCAACAACACGGCCTCGGCCAGCACTGCGCTCGCGCAGGTTGTCAACAAGGCCGCGAGCGCAACCACGCTCAAGAGCTCGGTCAATCCGTCGACGGTGGGGGCGAGCGTGACCTTCACTGCCACGGTTGCCGGGTCCAATCCCACCGGCAGCGTCAATTTCACCGACGGCGGTAGCTCCATCGCCGGCTGTGGCGCGGTGACGCTATCGAGCGGCACGGCGACTTGCACCACCAGCAGCCTCGCCGCCGCGACGCACTCCATCGTCGCCAATTACGGCGGCGACGCCAACAACACGGCCTCGGCCAGCGCTGCGCTCGCGCAGGTCGTCAACGCCAGTGGTGGCGGTGGCGGCGGCTCGAGCATCGACGTGGCGCTGGCGGCGAACGGGGGCACGGCCTCGGCGTCGAGCACCTACGTGTCGGCCGGCTATTCGTTCTCGGCCTCGGCAGTCATCAACGGCGATCGCACCGGTTTGAACTGGGGTCAGGGCGGCGGCTGGAACGACGCCACTGCCAACGTCTGGCCGGATTGGGTGCAGATCAACTTCAACGGCCAGAAGACCATTAACCAGGTCATCGTCTACACGCTGCAGGACAACTTTACCAGCCCGGTTGATCCGCCGGCCAATCTGACCTTCACGCTCTACGGTGTGACTGCCTTCCAGGTGCAGGGCTGGAACGGGACGGCGTGGGTCAATCTCGGTGCGGCGGTGAGCGGCAACAACCTGGTCAAGCGCCCGGTGAGCTTCCCCGCGTTTACCACCAACAGCATCCGGGTGAACATCACCGCCGCGCTCGACAGCTACTCGCGCATTGTTGAGATCGAGGCGTGGACAGTAGCCGGGGGCGCCACCGCGACCACCACGACGCTCACGAGCTCGGTCAATCCGTCGACGGTGGGGGCGAGCGTGACCTTCACTGCCACGGTTGCCGGGTCCAATCCCACCGGCAGCGTCAACTTCACCGACGGCGGCGCCTCCATCACCGGCTGTGGCGCGGTGACGCTATCGAGCGGCACTGCGACTTGCACCACCAGCGGCCTCGCCGCTGCGACGCATTCCATCGTCGCGAATTATGGCGGCGACGCCAACAACGCGGCCTCGGCCAGCGCTGCGCTCGCGCAGGTTGTCAAGGCCGCGAGCGCAACCGCGCTCACGAGCTCGGTCAATCCGTCGACGGTGGGGGCGAGCGTGACCTTCACTGCCACGGTTGCCGGGTCCAATCCCACCGGCAGCGTCAATTTCACCGACGGCGGGAGCTCGATTGCCGGCTGTGCCGCGGTGGCACTATCGAGCGGCAAGGCGACTTGCACCACTAGCAGCCTCGCCGCTGCGACGCATTCCATCGTCGCCATTTACGGTGGCGACGCTAACAACACAGCCTCGGCCAGCACTGCGCTCGCGCAGGTCGTCAACGCCAGTGGTGGTGGCGGCTCGAGCATCGACGTGGCGCTGGCGGCGAACGGGGGCACGGCCTCGGCGTCGAGCACCTACGTCTATCCGGGCTATTCGTTCTCGGCCTCGGCAGTCATCAACGGCGATCGCACCGGTTTGAACTGGGGTCAGGGCGGCGGCTGGAACGACGCCACTGCCAACGTCTGGCCGGATTGGGTGCAGATCAACTTCAACGGCCAGAAGACCATTGACCAGGTCATCGTCTACTCGCTGCAGGACAACTTTACCAGCCCGGTTGATCCGCCGGCCAATCTGACCTTCACGCTCTACGGTGTGACTGCCTTCCAGGTGCAGGGCTGGAACGGGACGGCGTGGGTCAATCTCGGTGCGGCGGTGAGCGGCAACAACCTGGTCAAGCGCCCGGTGAGCTTCCCCGCGTTTACCACCAACAGCATCCGCGTGAACATCACCGCCGCGCTCGACAGCTACTCGCGCATCGTTGAGATCGAGGCGTGGGGGAACTAACGAAGCTCACCACGCACACCCGTAAAGGTACGCTCGCCAGCCCGTCCGTTCCTGACCCGTCCGTGCGGCGGGTCGAATTACAATGGACCTTGCGAGGTCGGGAACTCACATTGTCGGCGCTTACTGGCCGATTCGGCCCTTACGAGCGCTATGCATGAGACGACGGATCCGCTGCGCAGGCGTGGTCACATGTAAGCGCTCATTCACGCGTTTCCCTCCTGCAACGCCGGGTGCAGCACGCGGACGCGCGCGCTGCCCAGTCGCACGCCCGTAGGGGAAAGCGTACTGTACGCGGTGACGGCTTCTGCCGGCAGAGGCCCGACGAGCCGTGTCAGATCGGCGAAGCGTATGCCTTGCCGCACGAGAAACGCCAAGTACGTATGCCGCAGACACGCCGAGGTGACCTGTGGCGAGTCCTCGATGCCGGCGTCGTAAGCCGCACCCAGGATCTGTGCGTCGATGCTATCTCGCGTGGCCGGGCGGCACGCGGTCCGCGCGAGCAATTCCGATCCCGTCACCCTGGGGGCGGCTTCGAGAACCCGGCGCAACGCTGCGCCGAGAATGATGTCGCGCCCCGGTGCACCGCCGACCCGCATCGCGCCCCGAGCCAGACTGATATCGCTCCAACGAAGCTCGAGCAGCTCATCCGGATTAACCCCGCTTAGCAGCAGCAACATAACCAACCGGCTCTCGTCGTCGGACGCATGGATGAGCGCGGCGACTTCGTCGTGGCGTAGTTCTCGCGGTAGCTTGGCCTGCCGTGGCAACAACGTCGGTTCGTTGGCCTCCAGCGACATCGCGGTCGCACTGGGGTTGGCGAGCGCCTGCGGCGGCCCTTCGTAGCGCAGTGCTCCTGGTTGCGGCTGGATGAGGACCACCGCCGGTTGCGGCTCCGGACGGTTTAATAGCTCCACCAGCCACATGGCGAGCAGTGCCAGCGCCAGGGAGCCGCCGAGGGAGAACGCCGTGTCCCTCCAGTAGAGCGGGCGCCATGACTCTTGCGGCGTCGTGGCTGCCTGCAGCACCTTGGTCGTCGGTGTTCTAGCTCGTTCGCTGGCCTCGAGTTTCGCACGGCGCTGAACCGCATCCCGATACGCAGTCTCGAGCTCATCGAGTTCGCCCTGCCGCGACTTGTATTCGGTGAAACGTGCGTTGAACTGGGCGGCTTCTTGTCGGCTCGACGACATTTCATTCTGAATACGGGCTGCCGCGCCTTGCGCGCTAGCGAGTTCTTCCTGCGCTTCGAGGATCGCTGTTTGCTGACCGGCGGCGCGCTGCGCCACAATTTGCTGTTCAAGCTCCACCAGGCGCGCACGTTCGGCGATGACCTTCGGATCCTTCGCCAGGTACTCAGGCGTAAAGCCGCGTTCGAGGTCACGCAGCTCCTCGCGTATCTGCGAGGCGCGCTGTTCCAGGCTGGCCAAAGTCGGATCGTCCCGCGCGCGCACCGCCGCTTTGCCGGCGGCCGCCGACTCGCTGAGCGCGCGCGCCTTGCCTTCTGCCGTGGCGACGCGATCGTTGGCAGTGCTGAGAGAGGTGCTGAGATTTCGCACCCGCGCCAGGACCTCGTTCTCGTCGCGTTGCAGGGAAACGATGTCATTGCGCAGCCGAAAGGCCTCGACGTCGCGCCGCTTGGCTGAGACGGTTGCTTCCAGCCGTTTTACTTCGTCATCGGCCTGCGCCATCGATTCACTGGTCGCACTCCGAAACGTCTCTGCAAGCCGGTCTTGATAAACACCGATGATGGTGTCGACCAGTGGCGCCAACAGCTCAGGATGCTGCCCGGTTGCGACCAACTCGACGACATTGGTGCTGGCGACGGGAATCGCGTCCAGGCGCGACTGCATCCCTGCGACCGGATCCGGGCCGAACCCAGACAGATCCCTGCCATCATGCACGAGTCGCGCCGCGACCGCTTCCAGCACTGGCCGGCTCGTTAGTACCTGGACTTCCGTCAGGAACGGTTTGGCCGATTCGGGCACGTTACCGCCGGGACCACGAGCCGCAGGCGCTTCGGTTGCCGCGGTGATCTCGAGCAGGGCAGAGGCGCGGTACTCCGCTGGGCGCAGCCAGGTGAAACCGAGGCTGAGCACCAGCGCGATGACAAGCGTCCCCAGGAATACCCGACGCCGCCGCCGATTGGTCCGTTCTGCCGTCAATGGAAGGAAATCCGGTCGCACGCGATCTGCCTGCCTATGCCGCGCGCGTGAGCAGCCGGATTTGATGGGAGGGCGTCTTTCTGGAACGCGTTGCATTCAAATGGTCCGGATACGGCACGGCACGCCTCGGGGAGCAGAACGGCGTCGTCACGCGGCTTCCCAGCGGCTGGGGCAATCGGGGCGCGGACGCGTGTCCAATCGTATTCAGTCTCGTCCACCAAAGATCGGGCAAGTTCAAGCATTCACGCGGCCGACGACGACATGCCATGGTTGCTGAGATCCGGGTGACAGAAGCTTGCCGCGAACCATATGCGCAGGACCATCGCAACGTCGCGCAGCAGAGTCGTCGCGACTTAAAGTCGGAACCGTCGGAGGCAACCGAGCACAACGTCGCCTTTGCCGTCACATCATCGGCCAGGCTCGCCAAAGTTGTCAACGAAGTGAAGTTCGCGATGGGATCGAGGTGCAAAACGTGACGCGAATCAACCGGAATATCAACCCAGCAGGGTCGCCGCCTAATCAGCTCGCGTACACCAGATTTGACAAAAGCTCCACAAGGGACCGCAATGAAGACAACCGTTTTGTGGGATGCGCCGAGGTTGGCGTTGATCATTGCAACGCCGATGATGGGGCGCAATTGACACGGCGCAGCACAAAACAAAACCCCGCCACGCGGGCGGGGTTTTGGTGCGTGGTGGCTCCGATCAGTTCAACTTGCGGCGACGCGAGGCAGCGAAACCGGCCAGTCCGAGGCCGAGAAGCGCTAGCGTGCCGGGCTCAGGCAGCGGCGGCGTTTTTCCGAGCGGGGTTTTCGTGAGAGTTGAAGGTCACGGTCGGAGTGATGTTCCAATCCACCGCGTTGTTCAAAGTAATGTCGAGGTATGTGCCCGCATCCCGCGCCGGTAAGGCCAAATTGCATCGGGTTGTTAGTCGAAGACCACAGAATACAGTCACTCTGCCCTCCTTAGCTTGCTGGATCGCTTAGCAGCACAGGCAAGTGGGGGCGCCGGTGTAATTCAGCCGTGAACGTCCCGGTTACGGTCGGATCGCTATTTGTCGGAGTGGTGGAGTCCGGTGTCGAGGTCGGAGACCGTGAAGGTTACGCTAAGGTTCTCGCTGGCGTTATTCCCGTGCGGGGCTGCTACCGGCTGGCGAGGCGGTAAACAAAGTATCCGGCCCCTCGGTGCCTAGCGCCGCCCAAGTAATGCTCTGGCAGTCTTGCCGTTATCAGGCTTCCAAAATCATTGGAGATGTCCGGTGCATTACCGGACAAACTCGACGTGGTTAGGATATAGCAAATGTGTGAGGTCGAATCGGCAGACGCAAACGCAGGCGCAACTGCGGCCAAGAAAAGGCCCACTGCGGCTGCGAACATACTGATTAGGTTTGTTTTCTTCATGGCCTCACTCAATTTGTGTTTTGGAGTTTGGAATTTCTTGTCGGATCGTCCAACGCAGACTTCAGCGATTTGCTAGATGCAAGTCATATGCCATCTTAGATTGAAACAACCTAATCAATAAGTTATCGAGTTTCAACACATGACGGCTCAAGACAACTGTCAAATTTTCCGACAGACGTCGATTTGTTCATCACCTCTAAGTCTCTCGTACCAAGCGTGGCGATGGCAGAAGCTGGGCAAGGAGCGGTGGGTGTATTGTGGGCCGATGGGATTTACTCGGGGCTGCGGGCTGAGGAGGAGCAACGGTGTGCGGTGGTGCTGATCGAGGTCAACGAACGAGGCAAGAAGCGGTTGCTGGCGATTGCACTGCTAGGGCTTGCGGTCGAAGGTACGGCGCGGAACAGCGCCGACCTGCTGCACTGACCAACCATCTCGGGCGCCGACCGACGAGGCGCGGGCAAAGCTTCCACGTAACCGTCATCGGCGCTTCTGTTTTGTCTCGCATCGCCGGCGTGGACGGCGGACCGCAGCGTGTGCGCGCAGCTGCCTTCGTGCCGGCGCGATCATCGCCGCACGCATAGCGAAGAGGACCGGCGTTACCTAAAGCTCCCGCGCAAGTTGCCGGCGCCGAACAGGCGCCCCAAGCGGCGCAGCCAGGTGTCCTTAGCCGGAGGCGAAGCCTCGGGCCCCTTGACCTCGTAACGAGAGCGACCGACCCCGCTCTCGACCTCGATCTCGGCCCCATCGTGGCCCGGCTCGAACCACCAGCGCGTCGTACGATTGGGCCCGACAATTTCGCACCCGACTCGCTTGCCCGACCTCGAGCAGGCGGACCCGGGGCACCGCAAGCGCATTCCCAGCGTGCGGCAGGAGCACGACCAGGAACACGTCTTCGGTCTCGTCTTGAGGTGGGCTCACCTCGATGCGCCACGCTCCCGGCTCAACGTTGCGCGCGCCCGCCTTCCGGATCGCCTCGTACAGCGTGCCGTTCTCGTCGTAGTTTTTCTCGTCGACGAAGAACTCGAATCCGTGACCGCCAATGGTGTTGATCAGCGCGTCCTTCGGTAGCAGGACCTTGCCCTCCAGGCTCCCTCCGCCGTGTCCCGGGTGGTCCCCTGGCGCCACCGCGACGCTAAAGCCGTCCGGCATGATGGTCGGCGCGTTGAGCGTATGCAACAGCCAGCGCTTGCGAAACGATGCCTTGGTTGCGACCACCTGATCGAAGACGACCACCACGTCATCTATGCGGTCGTAACCGAAAATACGCCAGAAACGCTCGACGCGACGCGTGCGCGCCGAAAAAGTGCCGTCGCCGGAGCGCGCGTTGGTATACGCCGGCGTAATGTCCGCCGCGGCGACGGCGAGGCCGTCCTTGTCGAGCAGCGGGCCCGTGGTCGCGGTGTGGTAGATGTCGCGCTTGGCCTCCCACTCGCCACGATCGAGCGGCGCGGCTTCCACGCCCCAACCCGAGCCGATGCGCCGTTGGCCGCCGTCGTTGGCGATCGGTCGCGGCTCTTCCTTGCCCGGGCCGGGCACGGTGTCGTTCGGGTCGGTGACGGTGACCAGGTTGTGGGCGATCGTCTGGTAGCTGTAGTTCATATGGTGATCGGAGCCATACGACGGCCCATAGAGCCCGCTGTCGATCGCCAGTTCGCCTCCCTTGTAGATGGTGAAGGCACCCTGATCGAGGTGGGTGTGCGACCAGTAGTTGTCGCCGGCCTTGAAGGTCACGTAGGTTGCGTCGGGAGACCAGTCGCTGCGCGCGACGATCATGCCGATGCCGTCGAACTGTCGCACCAGCGGCAGGCGGGCGAACGACGTCGGATCGTTGAGCGACGAGTCCGAGAGCGGTCCCCACGGCCAGCCCGATGGGTTGGCATCCTGCGCCGGCGGCCGCAGGCTGTAGGCGGGCGCATGGCGGAATTCGAGCGCCAGAGGAAGGGCATCGGGCGCGACTTTGTCGAAAAACGAGCCGTCTCCCCAGCGAAAGTCAGTACCGTCCGGCTGCTTTCGGTAAACCAAGAAATCCAGGAATCCCCGAATGCCCGGTTCACTGGCAAACAGGTCCTCGCCGGTGGCGCTGCGCCACATCGCGGGCAACTCGTAGACGGCCTGGCCGATGCCGATACCGACGTACTCGCCGCCCTCGTGCCAGCCGCCGTTGTGGCCCATGATCTGGCGCCACACGGGAAGCACGCGGTTCTTCCACAGGTCGAAAGTGAAGCGCATGACGGGGTCGCCGCGCGGGTCGTCACCGTACAACGCCAGGCTGCACGCCATCAGGGCCTGCAGCGGGGCGTTGTAGAGGATCACGTTGTAGGGTGAGAGTCGCTCCTTGCGGATGACCTCAATAAGGTAATTGCACCCTTCGGCCAGCTTGCTGCGCAGCAGTACGCGCTGCGGCTCGCTCCAGTGGTCGTAGAGCCAATCGTAGGCGAGGGCCAACGGCTTCCCCTGGTCGTGGCCGCGCCAAATGAACTTGAGGTCCAGCAGCCGTCGATGCAGGACGTTCAGGTCGACGCTGCCCGGTTCGATCACCTCCTGCAGCGTTGCCGCTTCGATGTCTCCGTTGCCGCCCGCGGCACGGGCGCGCAGCTGGCGCAGGAACTCCGGGTTGCGGCTGATAATAGTCGCGACGTCGGTAGCGCCGGGGTTGGGTAGCCGTGGGTGGACGTACCTGAATCCGGGAAGGCTGACCGGCGGCAGCTGTCCGGGAGCGGGCAACTGCGGCAGCTTGCCTTCATCGACCCGGACTTCGGCCGGGGGCTGGCCCAGGACGAGCGCGCCAATGCCGGTTGCCGTGGCGAAGCCCAGCGTTCCGGCGATGATCCATGGCCGACGTCTCCTTGCTTGGTGCACGGTGTCGGGCAAGGCGGCTTCCGCAATATCGATTCGGGAGCCCGTAAGCGGGATCAACCAGAATAGCAGCCACGTTCCGGTCATCAGTAGGACTACTGTGAAGTCGCCGTAGCGCCCGGGCAGATACTGCTGGTACCACCCGAGGCCGAAGGCGGCGAGGCCCAGCGCCAGCGCTCCGCCCATGGCGACGAGCCGGTGTTGGCGGGGAGGGCTCGCGAACCGCGCCAGATAAGCCAATGCCGCTGCCGGCCACACGACCTCGAGGATCGACACGATGCCGGTCAGCGGGTTCTCCATATGTTCAACGAACGGGATCCAGTTGAACGCGTGCGTGACGCCGGCAGGATTGCTCGCCAACTGGGCGATCGCGAAACCGCCGACGATGAACGATGCGCTGCCCGCGGCGACGGCTTTGGTCCGCAGCGCCAGGAACGGCAGGGCGAGCACCAGCGCGGCTAGCGATCCGGTCGCGGCTTCCAGCGACAGTTGTCGCATGACGATGACGATCTTGGCCAGCAACACGCAGGCAACGAAGGCAAAGAAGCGAACGAACACCCGATGGCCGGGTGCGGCCAGGGTCATGGTCAGCAGCGCGAGACCGGTGACATAGAACTCGTAGGTGGCCCACTGTGTGTAACTGAAGCGCTCGGGATGCTGGAGGGTCTGCCAGAAGGGCGACAAGCCGTGACGCAGGTTCCCCACGTCGAGCGAAGGAACGAGAGGGGCGAGCTGCGACAAGGTCCACAGCACGATGGCAATCAAACCGAGGTCGACGAGACGACCGGCCCTGAACCACTGGTCGCGCCTTCGCGTGACCATCTTCCAAGGCAGGCTATCGCCTTTCATGATGCCCACCATCAAAGCGCCGAGTAACGTGCCCAGCGTGTTGGTGACCAAGTCGTCGAGGTCGGCGATCCGGGCAGGCAGGAATTGTTGCAAGAACTCCATCGAGAAACTCAGCGAGGCGCCGATCAGCGTGGGGATCGCGATGGCGCCGAAGGTCGCGCCGCGGTTGCGCCACCAGCGCGCGAGCAGCAAGCCGAGCGGCATGTAGGCAAGCACGTTGGTGACCATGTCGACCCGGGCCCAATGGTGCCCCGACCACTCTGGTATCAGGAACGCGAATAGGCTGACACCACGGGTGGTCCAGCCGCTGAACGGGTAGAGACTCCCATAGACGATCAGTGCCGCGTAGGCAAGCGCGGCTACGCCCCAACCACTGCTTTCGCGCGTGCGGCGAGCGGGAGGCGTCTTCATCGGATGGCGCGACACCCGATTGGGCGGCGGCGTGCGCGTCTCGTCGCGGTATCGGATCGCGTCATGGGCGACTGGGCATTGAGCGAACTTCAGCGCTGTAGCAGGAGCTTGCCGCCGACCTTCCGCACACAGACATCGATGCGGCGCTCGGTATTGTGCTTGGAAGCGATCCACGAAGCCATCGCGATAGCGGCGAGGTGGCCATGCTGGTGGGCCTGGACATTAATCTCAATTAAATGCTTACGAAGAATCGATCGCCGAATGTACATTCACCCGAGTGAACTGGCGATCCAGATCCGTCGTTCGAGAATCCCGTCGATTTCGTTCGGCAGTTTGCGGCCGTTCGCGCGGTGCCCGGGGCTACGACGACGATGTTCCCTAGGTAGGTGCAGCGCCGCCTCTGCGGCAGGCCCGGCGCGACCATGGTGGAAGAACGATCTCTTGGCGCGCAGAGCAAGCGGTGACACGGCACGTGGACGATGCCGGACTCACCCCGACCACGCCGTCGCCGCACTCTCGCCCAAGCCTCGGGGGATTTCGTCAAGGGCGTACGCGGGCCGGCGGGCGGTTGGATCAAGCGCGGACGAGTTCTGACGCGGTTTTGAGACGGGCGGCGGCAGAGGGGCGGGAATCAATTCTCTTCACGCGGCGGACGTCGGAGCCCGAGCGCTCGCCAGCCCACCGTGCCGACCGTGGCAAGCCATCGCCGAACGCCGCCGCCGTCGCCCACGCCCGAAACGCCCGCCGAGGTGACCAAAATGCTGGTGCAGACCACACCCGTCTCCTCGATCTCGGGCGACGCCGCGATGACGTGCCCCTGATGCAGAACGTGACACTCGGTAGCAAAGAGCTCGAATGATCGGGGCGCGAGTGGTCTTCTGGGTATCGACAGTGAATCTTCACACCGATGACGCTAGTGGACAACAATACTAAAGTCATTGAAAAATAATAATTTTTTGGACTTGGTATCGAAGATTGACCCCGATACCTCCCGATACCCAGTCCAGGCCCAGTTGAATACAATACAGCAGTGAAAACTCCGATCTGCTCGCGGATTCCGTTTGCTCTCAGCTTTGCCCATCGCACACACCTGCCGACCATAACGTTTTTCTTTCCGTCGGCGCCGGCTATGAAGCCAGGGCTGGTCAGTGAGGGTCAAGTGAGGTTGCAATCATCTGCGCTTAGAACTGTCAGGGAAATTTACAGTCGAGTCCGGCGCCGGAAGGGGCTGATGATCTAAGCGATTGTTTCAAAAAACATTGTCTAACATGGCATGCCATGTGCTTTCTTGAGCCTGCAAGGCTATTATCCGGAACCAGCAACACCGAAAGGGGGCTTTGAACAATGACTCATTTGAAACGATTGGCATCGGCAATTGCTGTCGCCAGCGCACTTGGGCTCGCGGCCGCACCAGCGAGCGCCACTATAATTTTGACCTTTGGTCAGAGCGGGGCTGGATCCACGGTTACGGGCACCAACAGTGGATCGGGATCAACAACGATCACCGCCACTGGCGTCGCCGTCACCATCACCGAAATTGACTCGGGGATCGTTGCTCCGTTTTCAGCTACATTTGATCTCGGAGCAGTTAGTGTTGGCGCCGCGACGATCATCGCGGGGAACGTAGAACAGGAGTTTAGCGGCAACTTCTCAATCACCAGCGCATCTTGCGGCGTCTCGCTGAACTGTTTGTCAGGTACCTTCACAGACGCGATATTTGGTGCTGGCAATGCACTGACGTTGAGCGCGTCACAGCCGTCCGAATTGGTGACTTTCACTTCAGACCCGGCCGCGATCACCACGTTGGGCTTGGGCCGGGGTGTGTCGTTTTCGTTCGCCGGCGTAGCACCGCCAGCTTCCATTGTTGGCGGCTCTTTGGGCTCGTTCACGTCGTCTGTGTCCGGAACCTTTTCGGCGAATAATCCTGTCCCGGTGCCAGAACCGGCCAGCCTTGGTCTGCTGGGCATCGCCTTGGCTGGAATGGGCGTTGGGCTGCGTCGCAAGAAAACCTGATTATCGGGATAGGGCTCAATTTGAGACCTCCGCATCGGACGGCGTTGGGTTTGCGTGTTGAAGGTCTCGCGGAAAGTGGCGTAATTAAGTCTCTGATTTGAGAACTTGGCGGTCATTTCGGTGGCCGCCATTTTTTTGACCCTTAGCTCGCGCCAACTCCCGGTCGCACAACCAAACGTCATTTGCCGGGGCGACGGCTAGACGTCGGCGGTGCCGACGTACCGAGATCGCGGCCAGTGTAGTGCAGCGCAGAGTAGAAGCGGCAGCGCGTAAGATCTAGCTCGCTCGCGCACATAGCGAGCCTTGGCCAGAATCCATCATGCTCGCGAATTCGCGCAGCAGGCTGTCAGATCGACCAGGTTGCCCAGGACTTGTTGCCGACGTCCTCGTTGCAAGACAGATGCGCGGCGCTGTACAGGACCATATCAATCGACACCAGCAAGCGTAGTCACCGCCTGCCCGGCGATTGCCCGCGAGGCCGGCAACAGTTTGGCTGGATCCGGGCTCGAGGCGGGCCGTATACGGCCCAAAAATTGATGCTTCCCCGGAATCAGTCGAAATATTTTACAGTTTTTGTGAATCACAGAATGATCATGGCAAGAAATGACTGTAACTATATGAAAGAAAACAGTCTTATTTATCGTGGCTTGTTGGGCATGGGAGTTGCTTTCTTCAATCTAGAAACGTATGTACGTGTAGCTTGGGCATCAACACCGTCGCACAAACCAGCACTTGAACCCTGGAAATGGAAAAAAATGAAGACCATTTTTAACCGTCTGCTGTACATCGGTGCCGCTTTCGCGGCCATGTCTCTGGCCGCCATAGCGCAAGCCGGTACTTTGGCCAGCGGTGCTCTCCTTTACGGCGATTCGGTGACGATAAACTACCTCGGCACCAATAACTCCACCTCGGCAGGCACATTTGAGGCTGCAACCTTTAATGGCGGGGCGATTCCCGATTTCTGGTGCATCGACTTGACCCATACTGTTCCTTACCCGCCTTGGACCCTTTCCGGTTACACCGAGACTGCCGTATCCGGTTTTACGGCCACGCAATTGGACAATTTGCAGACACTTTTTTTCAACAATTATTCGGGCTCGCTCTTTACTGACCCGGATAATGCGGCGGCATTCCAGCTCGCGATCTGGGACGTACTTTTTGACACTGACACGCCGGTCGGCAATCTTTCCACCTACACGGGAAACGGCGGAAGTGCGTTTGGTGTCGTCTCAGGCACAATCGCGGCCAGTGTGGTTAGCGAGGCGCAGGGTTGGATCACCACCGCGGAAACCGGAACCCAGCATCCTTACACGCTCACCGAATTGGCCAGCTCAAACGGTAATCAGAATTTCATCTTTCCCGGCCCGCCCAGCGTGACCGTGCCTGAGCCCACTGAACTCGCGCTGCTCGGCGCAGGACTCGTCGCGATGATGTTCGTAACGCGGCGCCGCAGGACCGACGGGCATCCCGCGTAGACCTGCGATTTGCCGAACCTGGCGGCAGACAGTCGCCGGCAGGTTCTCGCGACAGTGGTGAGCAATCTCTCCCGTATCGCGCCTGGGACAGGGCGTGATCGCGTCAAGAGTGTGTCGCACTTCGTCCGGCGCTAGCCTGATCGTATCTCAAGCGACTGCCTCCTCGCGAAGCGAGGGAGCCGCGTGTCGATCGCGAGATGGCACCGCTTACCCCACCTCGTATTTGCAATGCGTGGGCGGCGCCTTGGGGCGCCGCCGCTTTCCTTTGGTGTTCCGTTGCGGCGCGCTGACCGTTCCCCGCGGAGCCTAGAATCAACTTACCAATGAGCCCGCCTTCGCCGACCAAAATGTTGGCAAGGACTCAAAGCGGCGTTGTTTGCTCGCGCGTAACTGCCTTGACGGCAAGGTGGCAAGCCAGCAGGTGCGGCGGCATGCGCAGCCAATGGGCGCGCACGTAGACCGCTCCGCGTGCGAGGGCAGCCAGGCCATTGGTTGCGCCGGCGCGTTCCGGCTGCAGCGTGCGCATAAACAGCGCGTCCATCAAGCCCCGTAGCATTGCCGACGGCCGGCCGATCTCGGCGTCGCGCAGTACTTGGGCGGGTACGGGTGTATCGAGAATGGGCACAAGGTAGCGCAACGCATAGTAGAGCGGTCGCGTCAGATCGAGCTCGGCCGCGCGCACCGTGAGCCCCGGCCAGAAGTCGCTTTCCTTGCGCGAAATCTCGCACCAGGCTGTCCAGGTCGACCAGGTCGCGCAGGCTGTTGCCGACGTCCTCGTTGCAGAACAGATGCGTGGCGCTGTGCAGGACCATGTCGCGTGGCGCAAGAACGCGCAGTCGCGGCTTACCCGCGACGGGCAGCGAAGCCGCCAACAGTTTGGCCGAATCGGGTTTCAGTCGCGCGGTGGTCGGCAGGATCGCATGGTGCACGTCGAGTAACGTCCGCCGGCTGATGTGTTTGAGCGGCGGCAGCTCGTGCATCCAGCGCCGGTAATAGCGCTGGTCATAAGGAGTTATGTTCGCACTCGCCCAGCCGCTGAGCATCAGTGCCGCTTCAACGTCGGGCAGGGCGCGCCGGGGCACCAGGATATCGATATCGGAGAACATGCGCCCGCGGGCGGCCTTCAGGCCGGCGAGCAGGTAAGCGGCTCCCTTGAGCAGGATGAACGGAACCCCGGTGGCGGCGAGCGCGCCCTCGACGTGTGCAACTTCACGCCGCACCGCGTCGGCCTGCGCCTGGGCGAGCGTACGCTGCGGCTACGAGATGCGCGCGTGGCGCCGTGGGGACCTCGTGCAGCAGCCCGAGCTCGTCGAGGCTCGTGGCGATACGCGGGAGGAGGTTGGCAGCACGCGCCTGGCGCACGAATTCATCCCACTGCGAAGAACTCGCACCAATCAACAGCTGCGGCTCGCGCAAGGCGAGACGCAGGGGGCTGGCGCCGAAGGAGTTCATGCGCGCCGCGCCACGTCGTCGATCACGGCGACCGCGTCATCCAGAGTACCGTAGCGAAACTCAAAGCAATCGCTGCCTGAGACGACTTGGGCGAGAAGCTCGAAGCCGCGGCGACCATGCACGTCATAATTGAAGGCCTGGTCCGCCAGATACATGAAGGTGCGCGCCTTGGACAACGGCGCCAACTGCGCACCCGCCCCGGTCTCGTAGCAGGGTAGTACGATCCAGCGCGGCCGCGCCAGCTCGCTGGCCCGGCGCACGCTGTCGGTCGGCGCCTTGAGGTGCGCCACCGAACCTTTGGCGGTATCGTGCACCGGCGGACCAAGCTCGGCGGCCGGGTAAAACTGCCGGATGGCAGCGATCGAAGCGTTTTTCAGGCTGACGGGCCGCGGTAGCGGAACGACATCGGCGGTGACCGGATCGAGCAGCGTGAGTTCGTCGGAAAGCAACCTCCAACCGCGGCTGATTAGTGCGGCGCACAAGGTGCTCTTCCCCGATCCGGGCGGCCCAGGCAGCACGAGCGCGCAACCGGATCTCTCCACCGTTGCCGCGTGTACGAGCAGGTATTGGTGGCAGTGGCTACTGACACACCAGTTTAATCCCCACTCCAGCATCGCAAACGCCTGATCGGCGGGAAGCGGCAGGAAGGGGCGCACGCCGTCGAACTGAAAATAGACCTGCGGTTTTGCCCACCGCCGCGGGCTTCGCGGGGGCGCGACCCGCACGTGGAAGTCGGCAAAGCTGTCCGTAGCCTCGATCGTGTAATCCGCATAGGCGAGTGCCACGCCGCGCACGATTTTGGCCAGTCGGGACCGGATACAGTTCACTACCGGCCCCGTGCGCAACCGCAGGCCGTCGTCGGCCAGGCGTCGCGCCAACTCCCGCGGTGGCAAATCGCCGACGATCATGACTATTCGGGCGCCGCAAGGCCAAGCCGGCGGAACTCGGAGAGGACCTCATCGATGGCGGCGCACTGGTCGGCGTCGGTTGCTACAGCATGCTCTTGACCGAGTCGAGTCGCAATGTCGGCGCTGCTCAACGCGCGATCGGCATGCAGCAGAACTTGCAGCACGCTTCCCGCCAAGGATCCGAGCAGATGGCTGCTCCCGGTGCGCTCGTTGCGCAGGACGAATTCGCCATCCCACTCGCGCCAGACGATCGCGTCAGGAGGAACGCTGCGCCAGCGAGGCGCGGATAGCGACGACATTTGAGACTTGGCCGGAGGCCAGGGAACCGGGGTGCTTCGTCCGCGGCGGCCTACGACATCGTCGATTCGAGGTAACTGACGATTTGCGCGTCGCCCCAGTGCACGCCCGCGGTAGGTTCGAAATATCCTTGGGTGATGTACTCGCTCCAGATGCCCTTGACTGCCGCGACGGATAAGACTGGTGTTAATCCCGCCATAGCATTGAGGAGCGCCGCCACGACGTAACGAGCCACGTCATTGGGGGGGCCGCCTCCCATCTCCAGGACCTCGAGCAGCGTTTTGCCAGAATAATGGGGGGTAAAGACGGTATCAAAGAGTGTTGCCGGGTGACTACCCGGCCCTCCGCCCTTCGTCGGATAGCAGGGTGGCGTCCAAGAGCCGAACCATTGCGGTTGCTTCCAGTAGTCCGGGGTGCGCCCCGTACAGATCCGCCCTGCGCCTGCCGCCACGCTCGCGTTGCCCGAAATGAACCCAGACGGACTCTGACACTGCTGGGCAAGAACTGGCCGGCTAAACAGGGTCATCAGCACGGGCCCGGCGGCTAGTCCTCCTTGCAACAGGCGGCGGCGGGTTCCTTTGGGGCCCGGGCCTACAACCGGCATCGAATCAGGGCTTGGGGGCGGATTGGTAGGATCGGACATGGCGATAGCAAATCGAGCCGCGAACCCAAGCATAGGTCAAAACCAGGCCGCTTGGCGTGCGACTCCTTAATCAACTGATTTGTAAGCATATTTCATGCCACTGCGCAGGCGAAGTTGATTTTGCAGGAGATTTATACGCGGCAGCGGATATCCGAGCCGGTGCCGATTGCCCCTAGTGTAAACATCCCTGACACAGCGCGGCGAGCTCGCGGACTCACTCTCCCCATCGGTGGGGGTGAAGCCCGCTCAAGGTCCGACGATCCCGCAGCCCTGCGGCTCACGAGTTCGCTGCGCAAGGCGCCCTGCGCGGCGGCTGGGAAACGCCACCAGGCTCTGCTCGCCTGTGCCTGCGGCTGATTCGCACCGGGACCGGTCACCGCCGGGGCCTCACATGGCAGCTAACCGTTCGCGCTGAACTAGTCGTCGACGTTCCGCCCCCGGCTCCGGGGCGAAGGACAAACAACGGAAGGCGCGCCTCGTTGAGCCATCGCAATCGAGCAACGGTGGTACGGCAGATGTTGGGGCCGACAATGGATTCGGCGACCGACGCAGACTCGGCAAGGCCGCGAGCCTCCTAGTTCGGTTGTCGGAAGAGCTGCAAACATCGCCTACACTCTCCCGCGACCGAAGCTTCCGGTTGGCTTGCAGTCCTTGTTCACCACAAGCAGCACGCTCATCGACCGTTCCCTTGCTGACCCTGGAACCGACTGTCCTTGGACCATTGCGCGAGCGGCGCGGCGGGTGTTCAATAGGACTGGCGCAACACAAAAAGACGTATGTTTGCCAAGTGTCCAGCGTGTAAGAGTTCCAACGTGCGCCGTTCGTGGATTCGTCCAACGGAGCTCTCGGCACATCCCCGACTGCGCTCGCCGTATCGCTGCCGCAATTGCGGCGAGCGCTTCTGGGTGATCAGCAGGCGCGGGTATTACTTCATGGGTTTTTTCGCCGTGGTCCTCGTTGCGGGAACCGCCGCGTGGAACTGGGCCGGGCCGCGGGACAAACATGGCAGCGAATCGGTGAAGGTTAAATCCGCGAGTGATTTCGAGGAAACGCTGAAGTTCGCGCAAGCCAATAATCCTGTTGCGGAATTCCGCCTGTCCCAAATGTACGCGCACGGCAACGGTGTCGCGGAAGACAGGAAGGAGGCGCGGCGGTGGCTGCAGCGCTCCGCCGAGCACAATAACAGCGAGGCGCAACTGGAGTTGGGTAACGCGCTGCGCGAAGGGCTTGGCGAGGTCCAGGACTACGAGCGTGCGGCGATGTGGCTGCAGCGCGCGGCCGAGAACGGCAATGCTGACGCGCAGTATTCGCTGGCCTTGATGTACCGTTGGGGAACGGGCGTCGAGCCAGATCGCGCCAAAGCCTATACCTGGCTCAATCTCGCCGCCGCGCAGGGGGTCGCCGGCGCGGCGGGCGAGCGCGACGCGGTGTTGCGTCAGCTCACGCCAGTCCAGATTGCCGCGGCGCAGGCTGACGCGCGTCGCCTGAGCGAGGCGGCACCCAAGCAGTCGGCGATCACTCGGTAACGCTGGAGGCGCACCGCCGCGGCGCGCGCGAGCGCTCGGGACCCGCGCTCGCGTTGAACACCACGATGTACTAGACTCCGTCCACGGCAGTCGCCACGGCTGCCGCTCGCGCTTGGGCAAAATCGGAGCGATCACCCATGAGATCGTTGCTGCTCTGGATGGGTCGGGTCGGCGGGGTCGTCGGCGTCATTCTCTGCGCGGTCGCGGTCATTGCGCGTCTTCGCGGTGAGTTTAACTTTCACGGGTTCCAGGTCGGCACTTTGCTACTTGCTGGGATGGCCGCGGCGCTCTTCGGTTGCTTAGGCTACTTGGCGTATCTTGCGGAGCGGGGACGGAGCTAAGGAGGATGCGGAACGTTCTGCCACAATCCGAGCACCGATCGAGGGATCACGGGCCGCCTCGAAACGCTCTGTCCGTTTGACGTCGCTCGAACCGCAGGCGAGCCGACCTTTCGTTTCAATTCCGACGCTTAGCCGACGGCCTCGCCATCCGTCAATAAGACATCGCCGATCGGGTACAATCCGCGTGCCCGCTCCAGCGGGGTCCCGATCCTTCCCGATGTCGATGGTCCCGATCATCCTTTCCGGTGGCGCCGGCGCGCGGCTGTGGCCGCTATCGCGCGAAGCCGCACCGAAGCCATTCCTCCCGCTTCCTGCCGATGGCACCGCCGGTGACACACTGCTCGCGCGCACGTTCCTGCGCGCTGCCGGGCTGCCCGACGTCGCGGCGCTCGTGACGATCACCAATCGCGACTATTACTTCCAGACCCGCGACGCGTATGCCGGTGCCGGGGCCGTGTCCGGCGCGCGACTCGTATACCTGCTGGAGCCGTTCGGGCGCAACACCGCGCCAGCGGTCGCGCTGGGTGCGCTCTACGCCGAAGCAACATTCGGTCCCGATGCGATGCTGCTGGTCCTGCCCGCAGACCATCTCATACAGGATACCGCCGCGTTCGCGCGCGCCGTCGTGCGCGCAGCTGCGCTGGCGCGCGCGGGCTGGCTCACAACGTTCGGCATCACGCCGACCGGCGCGGAGACCGGCTTCGGATACCTGGAACTGGGCGAAGCGCTGGCGGAGCCCGGTACGTTCCGCGCCAACCGCTTCATCGAGAAGCCGCCGCTCGCCGATGCGACGCGCTACGCCAGCGACGCCCGCCATGTCTGGAATGCGGGCATGTTCTGCTTCACGGCGGCCAGCGTGCTCGAGGCATTCGCCAGGCACGCCCCGCGTGTGCTCGATGCGGCGCGTGCAGTCTGGCAGCCGCTCTTTGAACACCGTGGCGACACCATGCTCGAGATCGACCCGGCATTGTTCGCGTCGGCGCCCGACGTGTCCTTCGACGTTGCGGTGATGGAGCAGGCGACACAAGTCGCAGTCGTTCGCGGAGACTTCGACTGGAGTGATGTGGGCTCGTGGCGCGCCATGGCGAACCTTGTAGCGCCCGATGCGACCGGCAATCGCGGCGAGGGCGAGCGCGTGTCGATCGCCACCAGCGACACCTACGTGCACGCCGAAGAGCGTATCGTCGCGACCGTGGGCGTCGACGGGTTGTTCATCGTTGACACACCAGACGCCGTGCTCGTCGCGCACCGCGACCATCTGCAACGCGTGAAAGAAGTTGTCAGCGAGTTGAAGGCCCGCGGACACGACGCGTACCGGGTCCACACGACGGTGATGCGGCCCTGGGGCGCATTCACCACGCTCCAGGAGGGACCCGGATTCAAGATCAAGCGCATCGAGGTCAAACCGGGGGCGGCGCTTTCGCTGCAGATGCACGCGCACCGCAGCGAGCACTGGGTCGTTGTCAGCGGCGAGGCCCGCGTCACCAACGGCGATCGGGTCTACGCCATGCGCGTCAACGAGTCGACTTTCATCCCGGTCGGATCGCAGCACCGACTCGAAAATCCTGGCTCCGGACCACTGCTAGTGATCGAGGTGCAGTGCGGGGATTATCTCGGCGAAGACGACATCGTGCGTTTCGACGACCGCTACGGTCGCCACAATCCAGCCTGAACGCGGCAAGGCGCGTACAGCGCCATATCTAATCGCGATTGGCTAGCCCGCAAGGTTGTGCGTCATACGAACTCGGTCCCTGGACCGATGACGAATGGCTCGCTACTTTCCTCGACGTCCGGACTGGCGGTACTAAACGCCTGGGATTACGTGGGTTGGGCTGACCGCACAAGCTCGGCGCTCGGGTTGCGGTAGAGTCCGCACGTCATACGGCAACCGCGTGATTACTACAGATTGATCAATGACGAATTTTCTTACAGTGCGATGACTTCTCTTACGAAGGCATGGTAGTAACTCAACGAAAATTAACGAGAAAATGCAGATGGCTCGAGGTTTGCTTGCAGCAGTCGATGTTAGGGCCCAGCGACTCCGCGGGAAAAGGGGACCAGAACCATGGAACAACGCCACATCGCCCCAGGAACAGATCCGGTTCACTTAAGTTTCAGTGAACAACGACAGCCGCTCATTCGGGGCAATTGCCGGCGTTATGTGCTTGCCCGCGGAGACCAACTCGCGTTCGCGGCGGAAGTTGTGCGCTTTGGATTTGCGCCCGATGATTTCGCCCTTGATGTCGAACGCGGACGCGGTAATCGGTCGCCATCTTCTTCCACGGTACGAACTTTCACCGTTACCGTCGAAAACATGCGCAACGGTCGTACAGCGACCTACGTCGGGGGGCCGGGCAGATCATGGGTTGCAGAGTTTCTCATGTCGCTTATCTCCGGGGAGTTCGGCCAAGCGTAGATGCCCAGATGCTTAGGGCGCTAGCGCCAGCGCAATGCAATGCGCAGAACTAGCTGTGAGCGACCGAGGGGTGTCGCGTACAAACAGCACTGTCCAGAATACCAGCCCGAAAGCGCAGGGCCAGAGTGGTAGATCCGTAAAGCCGTCACGGCACGGATATTCGTTGCTCGCGGCGCGCTTGCGGTCCGAATGGATTCGAGTGCTGCAGTGGTTCAACTCTGGACCAAAGCGTATCCCTATACGCCTGAACCTCGGCATCCTGCGGCTTGCTCGAAGCGAGGAGTTCCAGGATCTGTCGCAGCGTCACCTTTACGATCAATAGGGCGTTGTCGCAGCGGAAGTAGGCGAAGCGCCACTCGACGCCGACACGAAGCTCAGGATGCAGGATGGGAGCATCGGTCATGCCGGAAGGGTCGACGGCCAAAATGCGGAATCTTGATATCTCGCCCAGGTTCTGACGCAAAGCGCGAGCAGCCCGCGGTCCCAATGAAAGTGCCCGCCGCAGGACCTCAGAGATCTGAATGTGGCGCGGCGTGCGCTTGTCCCGCCATCTGTCGACGAGTAGTTGCGGCAGCTTGACTTTGGGCCGCACCGCCGCGTACAGGGCATCGACCGCAGTGGCCGCCGCCACGATCGCCTGCATGGATGCCTCGAACTCCCATTGCAGCGCGCCTGCCCTCGCGTTTTCGTCCGCACCCTTCCACGCCTCAATCCGTGCAGCCTGCGCGACTTGCGCGTCCGAAAGATGGCGAATGGCAAGCTCCAGCCAAGTGGGACACACGTCGAAGTGGACGTAAGAGGTCGGCTCGGTCGCCGGCATTGCAGCTTCGCCAGGCAAGGACGCCAGACTACCGGCGGACATCTCCGCCATCATCTCTCGGTAAATAGGTGCGCCGTTCACTGGGTCGCCTCTCGCAGGTAGAGTCTAACGACGTGTAGCGGTCGCCAACGTGACAGGAAATAAAGCGTCAGTCATCGATGAGGCCATGGTCGACAGCTATGCACGCAACCGCAGCAACGGTGTCGCCGCGACCCGGAACCCGCATCGACACAGCTCGGCCGCTCCAAGAACAATCGACGCCCGCGTCGCTCAAACGGTTCACCCGAGCACAGAACCCGGGTAGCGGTCAGTCTCTCCGGCACCCTTAGCGGATCCTGAGCAAATGATTAGACGCTGCCGGCGCCCGCAGCGCAACAGTCACTCGCAACGAGGCCATTTTCTGTTTTGCCTGTGTTCCTGGCCGCCTTCTGCGGCCGCGAAGAGGGTTCCTGTCGATCTTCGGCAATACACGGCCGCGAACCCGGCCAAAGACCAGAATCAACTTGAATTTTGCTTCGGAAGTCGCGGTTTCCGCGGGCGTATTTGGATCCCCAGCTGACTGCGATACAAGGAGACAAATTTCCGCGCCTTGCGGACACGTTTTTGTTGCTCGTGGAACGACCCGCCGAAATGCCGCTCGATCTCGGCTATGGCTTGGGTGTCGGTGATCCTCTGTAACGACTGCCCGCTTCTTTCGGAGATGGCACGCTTGGTTCGCTCGACATAGGCGATAATCAGCATGCGTTCCTCCGGACTCGCTGTCGCGTTTCGACCCCCTTTTCGCGATGCCCCGGCGACAGCACCGGTCGTATCCAAGCCAGCCGATCCAACGGCGCCAGGGGTTCTCTTGCGCGGCCGTCCATGGGGGCGCTTCCAGGCGGCGATCGCACGCGCCAACAGATCTCGGCCTGCTTGCTGCTCCCGGTCTGCCCAGCCTCGCGCCAGGAGCGCTAGGAGGCGACAAAACGCATGAAACTCGGCGATAGGCAGTGTCGTATGCTGTGCGCCGGCTGCGGCATCGGTGCCCGCATGCTCGGCCCACTGCTCGCCGTCCCGCGCCAGCTGCAACAGTTCGTCCACCAAAGGTTCCTGCGAGTCGGTCAGACCCGGGTATTTGTCAGACATCCGCAAGCCAATCGCCTCGATCCGGGAAGCATCGCGGCTGTCGACTGATTTTGGTTCGTGTCCCATAACACTGAGAAGGGCGAGAAGAGCCGGCTTGGGAAAAATGAGATGGGCGTTTAAGTGAAGGACCTGCTCTTTATGGGCGAGGATATCGCCGGCAATGGAGCAGTGCAATGAGAAGACCGAGACCGAAACATACGGCGGCGTTGAAGGGCGACAAGACGCTGGCGGAACTGGCCGCGGAGTACGACGCGCACGGCAACCCGATCCTGCAATAGAAGACGTAGTTGCTGGGCGGTGCGATTGGCTGTTCATGTCGCCGGCCGAAAAGCGCGGCACGGAACGCGCTCCTACGGCAAAGAAGATGCAGGCCAAGATCGGGCAGCCGGTGCCGGAAGTCGATTTTTTTGGAAGTCGCGCTCGATCGGCTGGACGATGCGAGCGCAAAGCGATGCTCATCAAGATCTACCCGCTGGCGGTGAAGCGGCAGGCGGAGTTGCTGGAGATTCCGATCGTGTATTACCTGCCGGCGCCGACCCCGGAGCAACACCTCGCTATTGAGCGCGAGAGGGCACGGGATGCGCGATTTCGTGGCCCTGCCACTTGCGAAACGTCACTTGAAATCGCGAAAAAAAGGGGTGAGCTCGGAGCGAAAGCATGACGATCACCTTCGCTATACGTCGCCTCGAAAACGCACGTCCCGTGCGAGGCGGTTGCACGCGAACCGGAGAGTGTTAGACCTCGCCGTGGGTCAATGATCCCTCTTCGACTTCGGGTTGCGGACTTCCGCGACCACGCGCAATCAGCGAATCGTCGTCAGCGTCCCGCGAGACGGCGAGCATCGCCAATAAGAGAAACCCGGCGTAACCGCCCGCCAGGAATGACACCAGCAACCACCACGATGAGACCATTTTCGTTCCCCCGATCTACAACAAATAATGGACAACAACCCTCACCTTCTAAATTAAAGTAGTTTGTATTTAACATATCATAAGTGTATGATATACATACACTTAATTTGTATACATGCGGCGATGGTCAACACGATTCCGGCGCAAAGTACCGTTCAACCACGATCCGTTGAGGCCACGCCTCAGGCGGGGCGCGCGTCGCAGACCGGTCTTCCGGCCGCGGTCCGCTTGCCTCGGAGCGTGAGTGTCGCAACCACATGGCGGAAGACGCCGCTCTCCCGGAAGCGACGAGCGGCGGCGACGGAAGGGCTGGTTGGTGGTGAGGGTTTCGCCCTCGACGCCCGCATCATGGGTAGGCCCGTCGCGGCTGGCGACCTTCTGCATCGCAAGCCGGCGGTCTGAACGGATCGCCAAGCAGCAGGCGGCAAATCGCGTCCGAATCATCAACTCCGATTCGAGCAACGGCCGCCAGGTATGATTACAGAAGTCCGGTAAATACTGCCGCAGGTCACTCAGATCGAGGAATCGATCGATGCGGCGCAGAAGATGATTCTCGGGGAAATTGTCTTCCAGTTTGAAGGAGTCAAAGAGCCGCTCTCGCACGCCGCTCACTGCCGTCCCATCGTCCTGGCTCCTCCCAGCCGACCACCTCTTTTCAGCATAGCGACTGCGCGCTCGTTTTCAAGGGCGTTTTGCAAAAAAATATATTACCCGCGAAGGTACCCGGTACCTGCACACGGGTCGCCCCGAGGCCAGTGCCCGTCGAGAAGCGGTGCCAACGGGAGCCGTAGCGGGTTCTAAACGGGCAGGCTTGTGTCCTCGTACGCTCGGGCTTGAAGCCTCGGGCTCATTTGATCAGCTCTAAAGCGATCCGTCCGGGATTTGCCAGCGAACGCACCATCGGCGCTATGTTTCACGACGCAATGAGGTCTTCCGAATAGTCAGACCGTTGATACTCAACTGCGCGGCGCCGGGGCCCCGGACGATTGTGTTGTATCGCCTCTTTCTAGTAGGATTTGTACTCGAACGTGCCATTGCGACGGACATGCTAGATCTCGGGCCCGAGACGGCAAAGCTCGCCGTGGCAATGAGTACAACCCGCACTTGAAGTGGAAACGGGTGGAGGAATGAGTTCGGCCCGACTGTCCGACGCTCGCTTTCGCCCCTTTTTCTCCAACACAAGGAGCATGAAATGAAACGACTTGGAATCGCGATCGCCATGGTAATCAGCGCCGCCTCCGCCTGCGCGCTCGCCCAGACGCCCATGACCGGAGGCACGATGACCGCGACCGCTCCCGGCAAGGGTGTGGCGGTCAATACGATCGAGGTCACGGCTACCGTCGAGGCGGTCGACAGGGCCGCGCGCACAGTTACGCTCAAAGGAGCGGATGGACACGAGCGGACAATAACCCTTGGACCGGAGGTGAAGAACTTCAAGCAGATCAAGGTCGGCGATCTGGTTGCCGTGCGCTATGTCGAGGCGCTGACGCTTGAGCTGAAAAAAGGCGGCAAGGCCATCGTGGCGCGGAGCGACAGCACGATGAGCGCCAAGGCAAAGCCGGGCGAAAAGCCCGCTGCGGGAGTCGGCCGAAAGGTGCATGTGACCGCCGATGTCGTGGCGGTCGATCCCGCAACGCAAACGGTGACGCTACGCGGGCCGAAACATACGGTCGAGCTCAAGCTTTCCGATCCGGAGCAATTCAAGCTCGTCAACGTCGGTGACCAGGTCGAAGCTACGTATACCGAGGCGATGGCCATCTCGGTCGAGCCGTCCACTGGCATGAAGTAGGGTGCTCGCCAGGCGCGTCGTCTCAATCAGCATTTCGCGCGCGGCGGCAGCGTCGGTGCGCACACCGCAAAAGCGGCGGGCCTAACGGTCCAGCGCGGTGGGAGTGCTCGTAACGACGAGCGGCATTGCATGCATGTCCCGCGAGGCGCTGGAATCGATGAACATCAGTTCGCGCGCACGGCCCTATGCGCTGTTGGCGCTGGTACTGCTGTACCTCTGCGTTCCCGGGTATGGGGTAGCACAGCCAAGCGCGGCAGAGCCTGGACTGCAGCGCCCCAAGATCTGCCTCGTACTGTCCGGTGGCGGTGCACGCGGGGCGGCGCACGTCGGAGTACTCAAGGTGCTCGAGGAAATGCGGGTGCCCATCGACTGCATTGCGGGCACCAGCATGGGCGCGCTCGTCGGGGCGTCCTACGCCTCGGGAACCAGCGTCGCGGAGATGGAGGCAATTCTCGACCGCATCTCGAGCGCCCTGCTGTTCAAGGAGCAGCCGCCGCGCCAGGAGCAATCCATCCGCCGCAAGCTCGACGACCGCAGCGACCTCGTCGGTCCGGAGATCGGCTTCAGCTTGACTGAGGGCGAATTGCAGCTGCCCAAAGGTCTCGTCTCCGGGGTCCAGCTGGAAACGGTGCTGCGCTACCTTGCGAAGGCCAAGGGCTATCGCAATTTCAATGAGCTGCCGATTCCGTTCCGCGCGGTAGCCACCGATCTGGTCACCGGCAAGACGGTGGTTTTTGCCGAAGGTGAACTTGCCAACGTGATGCGCGCCAGCATGTCGGTCCCCGGCGCGATCGCGCCGGCGGAATTCGACGGCAAGATTCTGGTCGACGGGGCCCTCACCGACAATCTGCCGATCGACGTCGCGCGGGCGATGGGCGCAGACATCGTCATTGCCGTCAACGTCGGCACGCCGCTGGCTCCGCGCAGTCAGCTCAACTCGATTCTCGGCGTGGGCGGGCAGGTTATCAATATCCTGACCGAGCAGAATGTCCAGCGCTCCCTGGCGACGCTCAAACCGACCGATATCCTCATCGTTCCCGAGCTGGGAGATTTCTCGGCCGCAGACTTCGACAATCTGGCCCAGACGGTTCCGTTCGGCGAGGCCGCGGCGCGCAAGATGGCTGAGCGTCTCGTGCAGCTGAGCCTGCCGCCGACGCAGTACGCGGCCCTGCGCGCGCGCCAGCTCGTCGTCGCGGCGGCGGATACGCGTCCGGTGGACGAGATCCGCTTCCTCAATCTGCAACGGGTCAACCCCGAGACGGCCCAGGCCAGCATGGAAACCAAGCCCGGCGTGCCGATCGACTTGAGCGTGCTCGACGCCGACATGCGCCGGCTCTACGGTACCGGCGATTTCGAGCACGTCAACTATCGCATCATCGAGGAGCCAGGCAAGCGCGTGCTCGCGGTCGACGCGGTCGAGAAGTCGTGGGGACCGAACTACCTGCGCTTCGGGCTGGGACTGAGCAATGACTTCAAGGGCGACGCTTACTACAACCTGCTCGCAAGCTATCGCCAGACATGGCTCAACTCGCTCGGTGCCGAGTGGCGTACCGATCTGCAGCTCGGCGAGACTTCCGCGCTGACGAGCGAATTCTATCAGCCGTTGGACCCGAGTCAGTTCTTCTTCGTCGCGCCGCGGGTCGAATTCGAGCGCAACACCGTCTTTCTGTTTCAGAACGATCAGCGCATCGCGAGTTACAACCTGCGCTACGCGCGCGGGGTCCTCGACTTTGGCAGCCAATTCACGCGCTACGGGGAGTTCCGGATCGGCGTACTCGAAGGGACCCTCGATGCGAGCCTCAATACCGGGCCGCCGGACCTGACACCGGCGACGGGCCGCATCCGGCAGGGCGCATTTACCTCGCGCCTGGTGTACGATCAGCTCGACAGCGCGAACTTTCCCAGGAACGGCGAGGCGGGTTCGGTGCATGTATTTGCTTCGAGCAGTGCGCTTGGTGCTTCCGAGGCCTACAACAAATGGGACGCCGACGGCGTCGGCGCCTGGTCTTTCGGTGATAACACGCTGAGCGTCGGATTCAAGGCAGGCGGCAAGATCGGCAGCGAGCCCCTCCCGCGCTACGACCTGTTCGAGTGGGGAGGATTCCTGCAGCAGTCCGGCTATCCGACCGGCGCAATTGCTACCGATAGGATTACCTTCGGTCGGTTGGTTTACTATAACAAGTTCGTGCGGCAGAAGCTCCTCGAAGGCGTCTATGGCGGGTTCTCGCTGGAGCTCGGGAAATATGGGCCGCCGCTGGTCCCAGGCTCGTTTACGGGCACGCTCAAGTCGGGCAGCTTGTTTCTCGGAGCGGATACGCCAATAGGCCCGCTGTACCTGGGTTACGGCCGGGCGGTTGATGGCAACAGCAGCTGGTATCTGTTCCTGGGAAGACCTTAGCCGCTGATTTCGCTTCTGACAGGACGGTCTTGAAGTTGACGCCAAGGTATTACAAGAGCGATATCAGAGGAGACGCGATGCGTCAGTCGGCTTTTTCCAAGGTTCGCGCCGCGACGGCCCGATGGGTCGCAGCGGTGTTGCTTGCGGCACCGGCCGCGCCAGCCTCCGCCTCGTTCCTCTCCGGCGAGGCGTTGGATACGGCGGCGAGCGTAATCTCGTGGGTCGTTGTGTGCGTCGTTCCGGTCGTCGTTATCGTTCTGTTTTGGTTGGTTCACGTCATGCCGGAGAAGATCGCCGAAAAGCGCCACCATCCGCAGAAAGACGCGATCCACACGCTATGCTTGCTGTCATTGCTGTTCGGCGGCTTGCTGTGGCCGCTCGCGTGGTTATGGGCGTACACCAAGCCTGTCGGATACCGGCTTGCCTACGGTACCGAGAAGCACGACGACTATTACCTCGGGATGGCGGACAAGGCGCAGGCGGGCGAGCTTTTGCGTGAGGAGATCGTCCACCTCCAGCACGAACTCGATGCGATGGCGGCGAAGGGCACGCTTCCGGCGAACCTCAAGGCGCTGCGCGGTCAGCTGGACGCGCTGGGCAGCGAACCGGTGGCCGACGCCAAGGCGGGAGGCGCCTAATGGATCTTCTCATACTCGGGATCTATGCCTTCTTCGTCTGGCTGATCTTCATCAAGCTGAAGTGGCTGCCGTGGAATACGACTTCGCAAGTGATCGTGGTCATCATCCCGATCGTCGGTCTGACGGCCATGATCCTGACGCTCAACGTGGTGGCGCCCTCGTCCAACGACGTGCGGGTTCTGAAATATGTCGTGCAGATCATTCCGCAGGTACGGGGGCGCGTGCTCGAGGTGCCGGTCGAGCCCAACCGCCTGGTCAGCAAGGGTGAGCTTCTGTTCCGGATCGACCCGACCCCCTATCAGAACGACCTCAATATTGCGAAGGCGAAGCTTGCGGCGGACGAGGCGAAGTTTGCCCAGGCCGGCGCCAACCTGGCCGATGCTTCCGCCGGTGCGCGCGAGTTGCGTGAACAACTGAATGCGGCCAGCGGCCAGGTCAGTGCCCTGCGACCCAGGCTCGAGCTGGCACGGCTGCGGGTGCAGCAAAACCGGGAATTGGTCACCTCCGGCGCCGGCGACCGATTTGCGCTGGAGCAGGCCGAGGCCAACGTGACCGAGCTGGAGGCGCAGCTCGCGACGGCCACCGCCAACGAGGCACAGGTTACGCAACGGCTGTCGGGCCAGGTGAACGGCGAACAGGCGTCGGTCGCCGCCGCGCGGGCGCAGCTCGCCACCGCCAAGGCACAGGTTGACGCGAGCCGGGGGGACGTTGCCAACAAGCAGTGGGATCTCGACCAGACGTCGGTCTTCGCTCCGGCGAACGGCTACGCGATCAACGTGCAGTTGCGGCCGGGGTCTTTCGTCACCGCGTTCCCGGTGGCTCCGGCAATGAGTTTTGTCGAAGACGGCTACCAGGTGATCGCGCTCTATTACCAGAACGAGCTGAGGGCGGTCGAGCCGGGCAACGAAGCGGAGATTGCCCTGCTTACCTACCCCGGCCGCATCATCAAGGCGAAGGTTGATTCCATCGTTTGGGCGCAGGGCCAAGGCCAGGTTGCGCAGTCGGGCATCCTGCCGCAGACCGGCGTGTTTCCTGCGGCTCCAGGCCGGTTCCCCGTCAAGCTCGACGTGGCTGACCAGGACCGCGATCTCTTCCTTGCCGCCGGCGCGTCCGGCGACGCGGCGATCTACACCAATCACGCGGCCGCGCTCCACATTCTGCGCAAGGTGATCATTCGCGTTGGGTCGATCACCAACTACCTCATCTTGAAGCTGCACTGATGCACGCGCGCCACATCGTGGGTAGCTTGGCGCTGGCAGTCGGGGCCGTGGGCGTGATCGCGGGCTGCGCCATCAAGGGCCCGCCGCCGGCGGCCGATATCCAGCGCGAAGCACTCGTGCACACGACCGTGCCTGCCAGCTGGAAAGCAGAGGGCGGGATGGCGCAGCCGGTTGCCGATCGCTGGCTCGATTCATTCAGAGACCCGGCGCTGGTCGCGTTAGTCGACGAAGCGCTGACGTATAACACTGATCTCAAAATCGCGGCGGCACGTGTCGAGCAAGCCGAAGGCTATGTGAAAGTCGCCGGGGCGTCACTCCTGCCGGCGGTGGGCGTCCTCGCCCACGGCGGCAGCAAGCTCGGCGGCGACGGTTCCGGCGTACAAGGTATTTTCCTCAGCGCTTCGCTCGAGCTCGACGTGTGGGGCCGCGTGCGTTACGGCCAGGCGGCCGCGCAAGCGCAGCATGCGTCGGCTGAGGCTGATTATGGTTACGCGCGCCAGTCGCTCGCTGCGCTCGTCGCGAAGGCTTATTTCCTTGCCATCGAGGCCGGGTTGCAGCGGGCGATCGCGCAGGACGTGTTGCACACGGCGGAGGAACTGCTGCGTCTCGCCCAGGAGCGGCAACGCATCGGCTCGGGCGACGAGCAAGCGGTCGCCGAGGCGCGAGCCAATGTCGGGACCTATCGCGACACGCTGCGGCAGGTCGAATTTGCGCGTGCGCAGGCGCTGCGGGCACTCGAATCCCTGCTGGGTCGGTATCCGGCTGCGGAAGTCGACGTGCCCGGGCAGCTGGCGAGCATGCCGGCACCGGCACCGGTCGGCCTGCCCTCGGAGCTTCTCGAGCGCCGTCCGGACGTCATCGCTGCGGAGCGGCGCGTCGCTGCGGCGTTCAACCGGGTGGAAGAGGCGAAGGCCGCGCAGCTTCCCCGCATCAGCCTGACCGCGAACGGCAGCAGCGTGTCGAGCGAGCTCTTCGTACTGCAGAACCACAGCAATCCGGTGTGGGGCCTGGGCGCAAATCTGGTCGCGCCGCTGTATCAGGGGGGCGCGCTGGAAGCGCAAGTGGAGATTCGCACCGCCGAACAGAAACTCGCGGTCGGCGCTTACGCTCAGGTCGCGCAGCGCGCTTTCAGCGACGTCGAGGGCGCGCTGTCGGCCGAAGTCACGTTACGTGACCGCGATGCGATCCTTGTCCAAAACGTTAAGGACAATGAGCGCGCATTGGACCTTGCGCAGGTCCAGTATAAGGTCGGCAAGATCGATTTGCGCGTGGTCGAGCAACGCCAGCTTGCACTGTATGGCGCACGCACGTCGCGGCTGCACGTTCAAAGCGAGCAGCTTGCCCAACGCGTCAATCTGCACCTCGCGCTCGGCGGTAATTTCGAACAGACCGACACGGCAGCGGCGCGCTGAGCGAACTATGAGCGCAAGCTTGTCTGGGTGACGGGCATAGGTAGAGACTCAGCGCAAATGCGCAATGCATCCACCGGGCAGATACCGCCCGCCATGTCCTGGAGCACTCCTTTTCTGCCAATGCAGTCATAAGGAGGAACATCATGCAATTGACGACTCCGCAAAAGAAGGTTGTCATCGCAGCCTTTCTGGGTTGGACGCTTGACGCGTTCGATTTCTTTATTCTCGTTTTCACGCTCCCAGCGATCGCAAAGGAATTCGGCGTCAGCGTGCCCGATGTTGCGTACGCGATCTTTCTGACGCTCGCGATGCGCTTCATTGGCGCATTCATCTTCGGCCGGCTCGGCGACAGGTTCGGCCGCAGGCCGATCCTGATGCTTGACATCGTCTGCTACTCGGTGCTGGGCGCCGCCGCCGCATTGTCGCCGACGCTTACCGTGTTCCTAATCCTACGCGCCCTGTTCGGCATCGCGATGGGTGGCGAATGGGGGCTGGGCGCGTCGCTGACTATGGAGTCGATTCCTCCGCAGACGCGCGGGTTCATTTCCGGAATCCTGCAATGCGGCTATCCGACCGGGTACTTGCTCGCGTCGATTGTCTTTGGCCTATTCTACGGCGAGACCTTTTTCGGCATCACGGTCGGCTGGCGCATAATGTTCCTGTTCAGCTTGCTGCCAGCGCTGGTGGTGCTTTACATCCGCGCGCACGTTCCGGAGTCGCCGGCCTTCGCCGAGGCAAAGACCAAGGTCAAACCCGGATTCATCGCCACGCTTAGCGCCAATTGGCGCGTGTCACTGTTCGCAGTCGTGCTGATGATGTTTTTCAACCTGTTCAGCCATGGCACACAAGACCTGTACCCGGTGTTCCTCGAAAAGCAGCACCAGTTCGATCATCACACCGTGAGCCTTGTGCTGATCGTCGCCAACCTTGGGGCGATCGCCGGTGGCCTTTTCTTTGGCTACATTTCGGAGAAGATCGGGCGGGTCAACGCGATCACGATCGCGTCGCTCCTGGCGCTACCGGTCATCCCACTGTGGGCATACGGGTCGACCGCGGTGATGCTTGCGGTCGGTGCGTTCATCATGCAGGTCGCGGTGCAAGGTGCGTGGGGAGTGATCCCGGCGCATCTGAACGAGATTGTTCCCGGCGCAGTCCGGGCGACACTCCCAGGGTTCGTCTACCAGATCGGCAATTTCCTCGCTTCGTACAATGGACCGTTCCAAGCCAAGCTCGCCGAGACGCCCGGCAACAGCTACAGCTATGCGCTCGCGCTGGTCGCTGGGGTGGTAGCAATCGGGGTGGCGATCATCATCCGATTCAGCCCGGAAAGGCGCGGCGGTGTAATGACCGTCGCTGACCCGGCGCCGGCGTAGGTCGCGCGAAGCCGGTCGATTGCACGAATCAGTCGTGAATTGAAATCTGGCGACCGAAAGCAGAAAATTGCCTCTTCGTCCGCGCCGGGTTCAGGCGCGGCGTGAGTCTCTCAACGGAGGGTCCCGGATGACTCATCCAACTAAGGCTGTTAACGCCGCTTCGGAATCAGGCGACTTGAGTTCTGACGAGCAGCCGCGGGTCGAATCTGGCGCGGACTCTTCATCGCGTCGCCAATTCCTTCGATCGACCGGCGCGGTGCTTGCCGCAGCTAGCGCAGGTGCTGGCAGCGCGCTGGCACAAAGTGCGCTAGCGGCGAACGCGGCCTCCCCGTCGCCGCCGGCGATTCCTGAATCGATGAAGGCACCGGGCGCTCCTGTTGGCGCCAAGCTCTATGGCGAACCATCGCCATTCGAGAGCAAGGTAATTCGAAACGTCGCAAAAAATCAGGCACAGTACATCTCCTCGACGAGCCGCACGCCACTGGGGGCTCTGGACGGCATCATCACTCCAAACGGGCTGTTCTACGAACGCCATCATGGCGGCGTGCCAGTTATCGATCCAACGCAACATCGCCTCATGCTGCATGGCATGGTGAGGACGCCGATCGTTTTCACTGTGGAGGATTTGCGACGCTTTCCTTCGGTGTCCAAGATTTACTTTCTCGAGTGCTCAGGTAATCCGGTCTACACCAAACCTTATGGCAAGACCGCGTCCGATCTGGTCGGGCTAGTAAGCTGTGGCGAGTGGACCGGCGTCGCCCTCAAGACGTTATTGGATGAAGCGGGCGTTTCCGCTGGCGCAAAATGGGTTATGGCCGAGGGCGCCGACGCCGCTGCGATGACACGCAGCATTCCTATCGAGAAATGTCTCGACGACACGCTGGTCGTCTACGGTCAAAACGGTGAGCGGCTTCGTCCGGAGCAGGGGTATCCACTACGGCTGATCGTGCCGGGTTTCGAGGGCAACATGAACGTCAAATGGCTGCGCCGCCTCAAAGTCACTGACGCGCCGGTCTATTCACGCGAAGAAACCTCGAAATACACCGATCTCTTGCCCAGCGGCAAGGCGCGGGAGTTCACTTTCTATATGGAGGCGAAATCGATCATCACATCGCCCTCCGGCGAGCAAAAGATTCCCGGCATGGGTTTCGTCGAAATCCGTGGCATTGCTTGGAGCGGCCACGGCAAGATCATTCGAGTCGATGTTTCCGTCGATGGCGGGAAGAATTGGGCTGAGGCAGTCCTGCAGGAACCGGTGCTAACTCGTGCCCTAACGCGCTTCCGCTATCCATGGCAATGGAACGGCGAGCCCACGGTGATCCAGAGTCGCGCGGTCGACGAAACGGGTTATGTCCAGCCGACTTTCTCAGAACTTCTCAACGAGCGCGGCGACAATTCGTTTTATCATAACAATGCGGTGCAACCGTGGCGCGTGGCGGCCAGCGGCGAAGTGTCCAATGCAAACAACTAAACTCGGGTTCGCACGGGAGCGCCTTTGCACAGTACTTCTCGCATGCGCAGCGTTCTTTGTGTTTACCAACCTTTGCTGGGGCCAAACCCACTACGGTTTCGGCCGCCCGGCGACGTCGACGGAGATCGCCGGGTGGAATATCGATGTCAGCCCGGATGGGAGGAATCTTCCCTCGGGGAGTGGCAGTGTGGCGCGTGGACGCGAGCTCTACAGCTCGCAGTGCGCCGCCTGTCATGGTCCCAATGGTGAGGGCGGCATCGGAGATAAATTGGTCGGCGGGATAGGCACGCTTTCAACCCCGAAGCCGATCAAAACCATCGGCAGCTACTGGCCGTATGCAACGACACTGTTCGATTACGTTCGGCGCGCAATGCCGCTCAACGCGCCTCAGTCACTGTCGAACGAAGACGTCTACGCAGTGTCCGGGTATCTGCTTTTTCTGAATGGTCTGGTCCCGGACACCGCCGTCATTGATGCCAAGGTCTTGACGCAATTGAAGATGCCCAATCGCGATGGCTTCATTGGTGACCCGCGTCCCGACGTACAAAATGCCGAATGTATGAAGGACTGCCCGAAGTGACGGGACCGTGCGATCCGGCCTTGGCGATAACCGCGGTCGATTTTTCGAGGCTACTTCTCCCATCCCGTCACTGGACTCGCGCTCCCGCGGCGTCGAAATGGTGCCATTGAGCGCCGATGCCACGTGTCGTGCCATCGGCCTGCATCATCAGTTTAATCGATTGTTGCGCGTGAGCTCTGCCTGCAGGAAGCGCCGTACCGCTGGATCCGATTCGAGGCCGATGGCGCGTTGGTAGGCTTCGGTGCCCGCTTGCGCGTTGCCGCAACGCGCCAACAGCGCGGCGCGCGCGGCCCAGTAGGGCTGATAATCGGTAAGCCGGGAATCGTGCTTCAGCGCATCGAGCGCGGCAAGTCCCTCGGCCGCGCCATGCGCGCCACCCAACAGTTCGCTGTGGGCGACGGCGCGATTGATCGCCACCACGACCGACCCTGTCATCGCAAGTAGCGCATCGTAGAGCGCAACGATGGCCGCCCAGTCTGTCACGCCGGTGAGGCGCCGTGCCGCGTGTGCCGACTGCACCGCGGCTTCGAGCTGGAAGCGGCCATGCGCGCCAACGCAGCTCGCCGAAAGGAGCAGCGCCTCGGCCTCGTCGATAAGGGCGGCGTGCCAACGCGCCGGATCTTGCGCCGGGAGCGGTACGAATCCCCCGTAGGCATCGCGCCGCGCATCGCGTCGTGCCTCGGCGTGCAGCATCAGCGCGAGGAGTCCCAGCGCCTCGGGTTCCTGCGGCAGTAGCGACCCTACAAGGCGTCCGAGCCAAATCGCTTCTTCGGCCAATCCGCGGGTGCGCGCCTGCGTGCCGGCTGGATCGGACCACCCTTCGGTGTAGATCGCGTAGATCGCCTCGAGGACCGCGTCGAGGCGCTCGGCGAGCTCGTGCTGCTCCGGCACGCGGAATGGAATTCCCGCCTGACGGATGCGGCTCTTCGCGCGCACGAGACGCTGGCTCATCGTGGCCGGCGCCACCAGGAACGCAGAAGCGATCGTCGCGGCGTCGAATCCGAGCACCACCTGCAGGATGAGCGGTGCGCGCACGCCGGCATCGATCGCCGGGTGCGCGCAGGCGAACATGAGTCGCAGACGATCGTCAGGGATCCCGCCCGCGCTCTCCTCGTCCTCGATTCGGTCCGCGAGAAGCTCCAGCGTCGGAATCGCTTCCTCGCCGGTGCGCCGGCGCCTCGCGGTATCAAGGAGCTTGCGCCTGGCCACCGTCAGGAGCCACGCTTCGGGCACACGCGGGATGCCGCTGCGCGGCCAATCGGCGAGCGCAGCGGCGAAGGCTTCGGCGAGTGCGTCTTCAGCTCCCGCAACATCCCGCGTGCGCGCGGCGAGAAACGCAACGAGCTTGCCGTAGCTCGAGCGCGCCACCGCCTCCGCGGTCTTCGCTACATCGTCCAGACGGGGCGCACCTCGATGGCGCCGTGCTGCGCGCCGGGGCAGCGCGCGGCCCACGAGAGCGCAGCGTCGAGATCCGGCGCCTCGATGAGGTAGTAACCGCCAAGTTGCTCTTTGGTCTCGGCAAATGGCCCGTCCACGACGTTCTTCTTGCCGTTGGGTGCTCGCACCGTGGTCGCCTCCGACGTCGGGCGCAGGCGGTTGCTGCCGACCAGCACGCCGGCTTTCTTGATTGCCTCCGTGTAGGCCGTGTATGCGGTCAGCATCTGGCTCGACGCCTCCTTGGGCGCGTTAAGCATGGCGGATTCGTTTGCGTAGATCATCAGAAGGTATTGCATACTCGTCTCCTCATCGATATCGCGGCAAAATGTGCCGCCATGACAATGACGCTCGGCAAGGTCGCATTTCGACACTCAGCCCGAGACTGCGTAGAAGAAGGGCTGCTCAACCTTGATTTTGCTCTTTTCGTGGGGCAGTAGAGCCGATCCGCCGGAAGCGTCATCTTAGCCCCGCCAAACGGGCCGCAGGTCGCCCGTAGGGTCAGCACAAGGGCACGCGGCGGGCAGGCCGCCCGGTATTCATCCCGAAGCAAAGCGACAAGGCCGATGCAGACCCGCCGCCGCAATCGCTTCTCAGGTTGTAGGCCGCGCCGACGAGGTAGGCATGCAGCTGCACGCGGCGCAGGCCGCGCATGAGCGTGCGGCGCAATCCGCCGTACGCTTTCATCCAGCCGAAGATCTCTTCGACGCGTTTGCGCTTGCGCTGGCTCACCGCGTAGCCGGTGTGGCGCGTGGTGCGCCCATCCAGACCTGGCGTCTTGCGACCTTCGATCAGCGCCACGTGGGGAGCGATCTGGCGGCCACGCAGATGGGCGACGAAATCCTTGCAGTGATAGCCCTTGTCCGCGCCCAGCGTGCGCGGCCGTACCCGCTTGCGCCGCTGGCGTTCCAGCATGGCCTTGGCCGCTTCGGTCTCCGTGTCCACGGCCGAGGTGATCTTGAGGTCGACGCACAGGCCGTGGCGATTCTCCATGAGCGCATGGCCGCCGTAGCTGAGCTTGGTCTCTTTGCCCTTGCCTTTGCGCTTGAGCTTGGCGTCCGGATCGGTGGCCGAGGCATGGGTCGCGTTGGAGCGGCGTTCACCGTGGATATTGACTCTGCCTTGATCGTCCGGCCCGCCGCTGTCGGGCGGCCCGTCCTTGCGGCGCATACTCTTGGCGGTGGATGCCCAGGCTTCAATGAGCGTGCCATCGACGGTGAAGTGCTCGTCGGAGAGCAGCTCCAACTTGCGCGCCTGGCCCACCACCGCATCGAAGAATCGACAGGCCAGCTCGCTGTCGACCAGCCGTTCGCGCAGGCGCGAGAAATTCGACTGATCCAACCCGCGCTCCTCCAGATTCATGTCCAGAAACCAGCGGAACAGGATGTTGTAGTCGAGCATCTCGCAGAACATCCGATCCGAGCGCACCGAATACAGCGCGATCAACAGACTGGCCTTGAGCAGCCGCTCCGGCGGAATCGAGGGCCGGCCCGTGTGCGCGTACAGTTCATCGAAGTCGCGGTTCAGCGACTTGAGCACCGTATCGGCGTAGCCCTTGATCGACCGCAGCGGATGCGCCGCAGGCACGCGCGCCTCCGGCGAGAAGTACGTAAACATCGACGCTTGAGGATCCTGATGACCGCGCATTGCGTTTCTCTCTCGGAGTCGGGCCTTATTCACAAGGTAGTCGATAATCGAGAAATGTCCAGTTTTGCATCAGGCTGCTAGAACTTCGCCACGCCGTGGCATCAATCGCTGCTTCCGAGCGGTCTCCCACGTCCGCGGCAATCGGCGTATGCTTTCATGCGAGGAGCGAAAACGCTCACCTTCGCCAGCAAGAGCGAGAACCTTGTGCGTCTGAGGAGGATGACAATGACTAAGCTCACCATCAACGGCAAGCAGCACGACGTCGATCTACCTGGGGACACTCCGCTGCTGTGGGTGTTGCGCGACGAGTTGGGTCTTACCGGAACCAAGTTCGGCTGCGGCATGGCGCTCTGCGGCGCCTGCACGGTGCATATCGATGGCCTGCCGGGGCGTGCGTGCGTGACCCCGATTTCCACGCTTGCTGGCAAGAAGGTTGTAACCATCGAAGCGATCGGCGCAGACAAGGTCGGCCAGACCGTGCAGGCTGCATGGATCGAGCTGGGTGTTCCCCAATGCGGATATTGTCAGGCTGGGCAGATTATGTCTGCGACTGCGCTCCTAAAACGCAAGCCTAAACCCACTGACGCCGACATTGACGATGCAATGACCGGTAACATCTGCCGCTGCGGAACGTACGGGCGCATCCGTGCCGCGGTCAAGCACGCGGCCGGCGAGCAAGGAGAGCCGGCATGAATGCGCCACTCGACTTGATCATGGGTATCGCCGCGAACGAGGCGTCGCCCGAGACGCCATTGGTGATTGCCAACGTAAGCCGTCGCCGATTTCTTCGCGGCGCGTCCGCGCTCGGTGGATTGGTGCTCGCCGTGGGCTTGCCCGCGGCCGTGCGCGCGGCCGATCCGCCCAAGTATGGCGCCGACGGTATGCCGCACGGCTGGGTCGACAACCCGCTCGTTTTCGTGGCGATCGGCGAGGACGGCATAGTCAGTATCGTCTGCGCTCGCTCGGAGATGGGGCAGGGCGTACGCACCGGAATGCCGATTATCGTCGCCGACGAGATGGAAGCCGACTGGACTCGCGTGCGCGTTGTGCAGGCTCCTGGCGACGAGGCGCGCTACGGCAATCAGGACACCGACGGCTCGCGCAGCACGCGGCATTTCTTCATGCCGATGCGCCGCTGTGGCGCAGCGGCACGGCAAATGCTGGAAGCGGCGGCCGCCGCACGCTGGAAGGTGCCGGTGGGCGAAGTGCAGGCGAAAAACAGCGAGGTGGTGCATCTTCCAACCGGCCGGCGCCTTGGCTACGGAGCGTTGGCCAAGGAAGCAGCCCGCCTCCCGGTACCCTCCGACGATGCGATTCGGCTCAAGGATCCGGCGCAATTTCGCTACATCGGCACGGGCAAGCTAAAGCTTCTCGATGCGCATGACATCGTCACCGGCAAGGCGCAATACGGCATGGATACCCGCGTTGCAGGCATGCTCTACGCGGTCGTTGCGCGGCCACAGGTGTATGGCGGCAAGGTCACAAGCTACGACGCCACGGACGCACTCAAGGTACCGGGCGTTGTGCGCGTGGTTGCCATCGAGTCCACTCCGGTCCCTCCGTACTTCAATCCGTTGGGTGGGATCGCGGTCATCGCGCGCAACACTTGGGCCGCGATGCAGGGGCGCAAGGCATTGAAGATTATCTGGGACGACGGCCCGAACGCCGACTACGACTCCGTCGCCTACCGGGCGACGCTCGAGGAGGCAGCACGCAAGCCGGGGAGGGTCGTGCGCAATGTTGGCGACTTTGCGGCTGCAGCGGCAGGAGCCGCGCGCCGCATCGAGGCGGAGTATTACCTGCCGCATCTGGCCCACGCCTCGATGGAGCCTCCTGCTGCAAGTGCTCGCATTGTCAAAGGCAAGTGCGAGGTCTGGGGTTGCTTCCAGTCACCGCAGGCGGCGCACGACCTGGTCGCCAAACGCCTCGGCATGGCAGGCGAGGATGTCACGGTTCATGTCACGCTGCTCGGTGGAGGGTTCGGCCGCAAGTCGAAGCCCGATTACGGCGTCGAGGCGGCAATTCTGTCCAAGGCGATGGATGGCAAACCGGTCAAAGTCGTCTGGACGCGTGACGATGATTTGCACAATGACTATTTCCACACGGTATCCGTCGAGCACCTGGAAGCCGGTGTCGATGCCCAAGGACGGCCGGTCGCGTGGCTGCATCGCACCGTCGCCCCGACGATCATGTCGACCTTTGAGGCTGGCGCCAACGAGGAGGCGAATTGGGAGCTCGGCATGGGCGTCATCAACGTGCCTTTTGCCATTCCCAACATCCGCATCGAGAACCCGCCAGCTGTCGCCCATACCCGCATTGGCTGGTTCCGTTCGGTTTCGAATATTCCCCATGCGTTCGCGGTGCAGTCGTTTGTCGGCGAGCTGGCCGCCGCGGCGGGGCGAGACCCAAAGGACTTTCTGCTGGAGGTAATCGGCCCGGCCCGGGTGGTTTCGCCGCTGATGCTGGACGACACTTGGAACCATGGCGAATCGCCCGAGCGCTACCCGGTCGATACGGGCCGCCTGCGCCGCGTCGCAGAACTCGCCGCAAGCGAGGCGGGCTGGGGAAGATCGCTGCCCAAGGGAAGCGGTCTCGGCATCGCCGCGCATTACAGTTTCGTGAGCTACGTCGCTGCCGTTGTCGAGGTCGCGGTCGACGCCAAAGGCGAATTGACGATTCCACGTGTCGATATCGCAGTCGACTGTGGCGCATGCGTCAATCCTGAGCGGGTGATCGCGCAGATGCAGGGGGCCTGCGTCATGGGTGTGAGCCTCGCAACGCTGGGTGAGATCACTTTCAAGGCCGGCCGCGCGCAACAGGATAATTTCCATAATTACGAGGTGACACGCATGCCTGCGGCGCCGCGCTTGATCCGTGTCCATATCGTTCCCGGCGACTACGCCAAGCCGCTGGGTGGAGTGGGCGAACCGGGCGTACCGCCGGTTCCCCCAGCCTTGTGCAATGCGATTTTTGCGGCGACGGGCCAGCGCATACGGCAATTGCCGATTCGCGACCAGCTGAAAGCCTAGCGAATCGAGTTTTCCCGGATGCGGTGTGCCCGCACTGCATCCGGATCACCGAGAGCATGCGATCTTGGCGATTTGCTGCGCATGCCAACCGGCGCGCGCTAGCAGGTCGAACTAACGCCGAACGCCGGGCGTTTCGACAGGCAGGCCCTGCGCTCGCCAGGCGAGAAAGAGTTCCGCGTCGGTGAGTTCCGGCGCGCCCGCGGCAGGCATTTCGGCGCGGACGCCGAACAGGCAGGCGCGAATTCGTCGCTGCAGCGAGCCCATCGTCTGCCATTCAAGCTTGTATGCCGGAAAAGCGGTGCCGTGGCCCTGGCTCAGCGTTTCCGCATACAAGCGCTTACCCCAGTTCTGTTCGTGGCATTGCGCGCACGCCAGATTCATCTGTCCGTAGCGGGTGTAGTAGAAGGCCCGTCCGCGCTCAAACGTGCTGCGCGCTGGGCCGTCGATCTTCACCGCCATCGGCAAACCACGAGACTGGTAGGCAACGTACGCCGTGAGTCCCAGCAGGTCGTCGGATTCGCGTTCGAGGGGCGTTTGTTTCTGCTGACCGACCCGACATGCGTTGATGCGCCCCTCGAGATCCAATACCCTGGCGCTCGCCGGGTCATAGGCCGGGTAACGTGTGGCGACACCGCGCATCGAAGCGCCGGCATCACCATGGCAGTCGGCGCAGCTTTTTGATCGGGAGGCATCGTGCCAGAGCTTTTCGCCACGCTCGACCCAGAGAAAGCCCGGGTTTGCGGCATCGTCGGCTTGCATCGCGCGCACATCGGATCCGGCAAACTCGATGCCCGAGCGCAGGGCATCGAGCGGCAGCGCGCGTTGCTGCGCTTGGGCGGTACCCAAGGCGAGCACGGCCGCCGCCGCAGTTAGAAAGGGCCAGCGGCGCCGCATCAGACAACCCTGACCGATGCCTGCGCGGTGGCGCGCTCGCCGGCATCGTCGACCCACTCGAAATCCAAGGTGCCCGATTCGCGGGCGGTGACAAAGAAGCGCAAGTACGGGTTGGCGGCGATGCCGGGGCCCATGCGTACGGCGAAAACGGGCTCGCCGTTATATTGGCAACTGAAGCGGTGGATCACGTTGCGCGGGATCGGCTTGCCGGAAGCGTCGGTTCGATAGCCCGTTTCCATGGGGTGACGGATTGTGATGCGCACCTCGAAAGGCTCACCACGCTGATTTTCGGGGGGGACGTTGATTCGCGAATCGGCCATGGCCGCACTCAACTGGCGTCCAGACAGCCGGCGATGGTCACCAGGACCTCCACGGCGTCGGCGTACAGCACGCCATCGCTCATGACGGCGACTGCGACCACGTACTGTGCTCCGGCCAGCCGAACGCGCGATTCCACCTCGACCTTCGTCGGCGGTGACGGGAATTCGAACACGGCCATTTCCGGCACCGGATTTTTTTCCGAAAACAGATGAATCGCCTGCAGCGTCGAACCGGATGCGAACGGACCGGGTAGCGACAGGCGCATGGGCACCGCCTGCCCGTTGTCGGCGAGCGCAGGCAGTTCGAGGTGCAGGCGCTCCCAGCGCGGCGATCGCCCGGCCAGAAACGACTGCAAAGCCGGGATGGGCGGCGGCTCAGCCCGTGCTGCAGGCATTCTGGCTGCGAGCACGAGCGCGCCGACGCCTTGCAACAGGCGCCGCCGGGAAGTCCCCGTCCGAGATCGGAAATTATTGTTGCAAATCATTTCAGGGTTGCGAGATAGGCAATGATGTCTTCGATTTCCTGGCCCGTCAGGATCGGCTGGCCACGATAGGCGGCGGCGACGCGATCGAGACCATCGACGCGGTAGTAGCTGGGCATAATCGTCGCGGCATTAAGCCGCAGATCGTCGGCCACCCGCAGCCGAAGCTGCGCAAGAGAAAGCTTGCGCCCGACGCCATCGAGCGGCGGGCCGAGATTGCCGGAAAAGCGGATCGCCGGATCGGATATGGCATGACACAGGATGCAGTTGGCCGCCTCGCGGGCGAGCACCAAAGCCCGTCCACGGGCGGCATCGCCGGGCGCACCGGCAAGCGGTTCGGGGACGCCGTCGTCCACCACGTGGAGAGGGATCAACTTTGCGGGCGCGGCCGGATTCATCGGTTCCGTTGCCGGCGCGCCTGCAGTGGCGACCATCGTGCCGAGCAGGAGCAAGGCGGTGTGAACAAGGCGCTTGCCTGTCATTGCGCGCGATTCTTCGTCGGGCGCCGCACCTCTAGCGAGGAGCGTTGCTCTTCGATTCCGACATATTAACTGTTAACGACGCCTGGCGAAACGTGATTGCTGCGTGGCATTGCGTTGGAGTAAGCTTTTGACGTCAGGGCAAGCAGTGCGCCCGGGTTCTTCGTCAGAGCCAGCGCTGCGCGCTCGAATCATCGCCAACACATCCGCTGGAGGCAATGCATGAAGCTCGATATCAACGGCCAGGTGCGCGACGTTAGCGTGGAGGCCGATACCCCCCTGTTGTGGGTCATTCGCGAGCAAGTCGGACTTACCGGAACCAAGTACGGTTGTGGCATCGCGCAGTGCGGTGCCTGCTCCGTGCACCTCAACGGCGAGGTGGCGCGCTCGTGCTCGATTCCCGTCAGCGCAATCAAGGCAACCGATAAGATCGTCACAATCGAGGGCCTATCGGCCACTAGCTCGCATCCGGTGCAGAAGGCCTGGGCTTCGCTCGACGTTCCCCAGTGCGGCTATTGCCAGTCGGGGCAGATCATGGCGGCGGCGGCGCTGCTCAAGCACAACCCGAACCCCAGCGACACAGATATCGACGCAGCGATAACCAACATTTGTCGTTGCGGCACCTATGCGCGCATCCGGGAAGCCGTGCACGTTGCGGCCGGCACCAAGAGCAGCCGAGCGGATGGCCCCGCAGCCGCCGCGTGCGAAGCGTAGACCGCGGGAGGTGCCATGAAAAAGACGATCCGCGCAGCCGCGCTGACGAATCGGTCGCGCCGCAAGTTCTTTGTCGCCTCGGCTGCCGCAGGCGGCGGGCTGGCATTGGGACTCTATCTCCCATTCGACACGGCGCCGGCGGCGGCGCAGGGCGCGCTTCCCGCGGCCGACATTGGCGAGATCAACGCCTGGGTCCTCGTCAAGCCCGACGAGACCTGCGTAATCCGCATCGCGCGCTCGGAGATGGGGCAGGGCACACTCACCGGCCTGGCGCAACTGGTCGCGGAGGAACTCGAGTGCGATTGGAAGAACGTTACAACGGAATCTCCGACTGCCGGCCAGAACCTGGCGCGCAAGCGCGTGTGGGGCGAGATGGGAACCGGTGGCAGCCGCGGCATACGCACCTCGGAGGACTACGTTCGCCGTGGCGGGGCGGCTGCCCGCATCATGCTCCTGCAGGCAGCGGCCGACGGATGGCAGGTTCCGCTCGACGAGGTCAGCGTGTCCGACGGCGTGATTACGCATGCGCCGTCGAAGCGCCAGACGACCTACGGCAAGGTTGCCTCGGCGGCGGCCCGACTCACCCCTCCCGACCCGAAAAGCATCAAGCTCAAGGATCCGAAGCAGTGGAAGATCGCGGGTAAGCCGCTAAAAAGGCTCGATACAGCCGACAAGCTCAATGGCAGCAAGATCTACGCGATCGACGTGAAGCTGCCCGGCATGCTCAACGCCGCGATCAAGGCCTGCCCGGTATTCGGTGGCAGGCTCGTGAGCTACGACGATGCGAAAGTGTCGCGCATGCCGGGAGTGCGTCGGGTGGTGAGGGTAAACGACTACACCGTCGCCGTCGTCGCCGACACATGGTGGCGCGCCAGGACAGCGCTCGAAGCGCTGCCCATCGTCTGGGACGAGGGCGCCGGCGCGTCGCAATCGAGTGCGACCATCGCGGGACGTCTCAAGGAGGGGCTGACCGCGGATGGCGCATATGTCTCGCGCAAGGACGGCGACGCGCTCAAGGCGATCGAGGGCGCGCCGAAGAAGGTCGAGGCCGTCTACAGCACACCGTTCCTTGCCCACGCGACGATGGAGCCGATGAACGCGACCGCGAAAGTTTCATCCACTCGGGCCGAAGTGTGGGTTCCAACGCAAAACGCGGAGGCGTCGCTTGCCGCGTTGGCGGAGGAATCGGGATTGAAGCTCGACCAGTGCGAGGTATATAGGCTCGATCTGGGAGGTGGCTTCGGCCGCCGTGGCGGAACGCAGGATTTTGTGCGCCAGGCGGCCGCCATCGCCAAGCAGTTTCCCGATGTGCCGATCAAGCTGATCTGGAGCCGGGAAGAGGATATGACACACGACTTCTACCGGCCCATCTCACAATGCCGGCTGGTCGCGGGTCTCGACGCGAGCGGAAAGCCCCTCGGAGTCCACGTGCGCGTATCGGGGCAGTCGATCAACGCGTATCTCAATCCCTCGTCGGTCGTGGATGGAAAGGACGAACGGCAGTTGACTGGCTACTACGAGCAGCCCGGGGATGCGCAGCTTGGTTATACGTTTCCGAATTTTCTGCTCGAATATGCCATGCGCAACACGCACGTCCCGGTCGGGCCGTGGCGTGGCGTCAACACCAACCAGAACGCCGTCTACATGGAATGCTTCATCGACGAGATGGCGCGCGCAGGCGGCACCGATCCGCTTGAGTTTCGTCGCGCACTGATGGGCGATCATCCGCGACATCTGGCCGTGCTCAATGCGGTGGCGGAGAAGGCAGAGTACGCCAAACCGCTGCCTGCCGGCGTGCACCGCGGCATCGCCCAGTTCATGGGCTATGGCAGCTACTCCGCGGCGGTGGCAGAGGTTTCGTTGAGCCCCGAGGGCAAGCTCAAGGTGCACCGCATGGTAATTGCGATCAATTGCGGCTATCCGGTCAACCCCGGCCAGATCGCGGCGCAGGTCGAAGGCTCGGTCGCATTCGGGCTTACAGCATTGATGTATGGCGAGTGCACGGTGGACAAGGGACGCATCGCGGAGCAAAACTTCAACGCCTACCAGATCATGCAACTCTGCGGAAATGCCCAAGGTTGAAACCGTGATCGTCCCGACCTATGATTTCTGGGGCGGCGTCGGCGAACCGACAATCGCCGTCGTGTCTCCCGCAGTGATGAACGCCATTTACGCCGCAACCGGCAAGCCGGTGCGCAGCTTGCCGCTGAAGAACGTTAAGCTTGTCTGAATTGCGCGGGCACGATGCGCGAAGGGCCCCGCCGTCGTGCGGGGTTTTCTTGTGCTTTTCAGAATTCGTCTAGACGCAGGTCGGATTTTTAGAAAGAACTGGCGTGGCGTTTTCTCGGCGCACATTCATCAAGGGCCTGGCTGTGACCTCGGGTGTCGGGGCGATAGCCGGACGCGTCTCGGGTGGTCAAGTCGCTGGCCGCGTGGTAGTGGTCGGTGCCGGTTATGCAGGTGCCACCGCAGCAAAATACTTACGTCTGTGGGCGCCGGAAATCGAGGTAATCCTGGTTGAGCGAAACGATGACTTTGTTTCCTGCCCACTGAGTAATCTTGTGCTGGGTGGCAGCAAGACGTTGCGCGACATTACGATCAGTTACGACGGACTTCGCAAGTACGGCTTGAGACTCGTTCGCGACGAAATAGTCGCCGGCGATCCGACCAATCGTACCGTGCGCCTCGCGTCGGGTACGACGCTGCGTTATGACCGGCTGATCGTCGCGCCGGGCATCGACTTCATGTACGAGGAACTCCCCGGGCTTGGCAGCCCCGATGCCAGGACCCGGGTCGTCCATGCGTGGAATGCCGGCGCCGAGACCGCCCTACTGCGCAAGCAGCTTGAGGCCATGCGCGACGGCGGTGTGTTTGCCATTCATGTCCCGCTGACGCCATACCGCTGCACGCCTGCCCCGTATGAGCGCGCGTGCCAGGTCGCGTTCTACTTCAAGCAAAGCAAACCGAAGTCGAAGGTCCTCGTGCTCGACGCGAACGAGGACGTGCAAGCGGAAAAGGCGCTGTTCGTGGCGGCGTGGAGCGACTTGTACAAAGGCATCGTCGAGTACCGCTCCAACAGCGGCCTGGTCGACGTCGATGCCGCGACGCTGACGGCAAAGCTTGACTTCGAAGATGTGAAAGCCGACGTGCTCAACGTGGTGCCGCCGCAAAAGGCGGCCAGGGTTGCGGAATTGCTCGGCCTGATCACGGCCAACAAGCGATGGTGCGGGGTGGACTGGCTGACCATGGAGTCGACCCGCGTTCCGGGTGTGCACGTGCTGGGTGATGCGACATTGGCCGGACCGGCCATGCCCAAATCAGGACAGCTGGCCAATCAGCAGGCGAGAATTTGTGCCGCCGCGGTGATCGCGCTAATCACCAATCGGCCGATCAACCAGGAACCGGTTCTGGCAAGTACTTGCTACAGCTTCGTCGATGACCGGAATGCGGGACACATCGCGGGCACATATGTTTACGATTCCGCACAGAAAACGATGCTGCAAGCGAAAGGTAGCGGCGAGCTAGCGGACAAGGCTACCGAAGCGGACGGCTCCCACGCCATGGCCTGGGCGAAGGACATCTGGGCCGATATGCTGGCATGAGCCATCGATAGCTTCGGGGCCGCCGGGCAATCTGCCCGTGCGCGGGCGGATAGGTGCTCGTACTTGGGCTCCAGTGACGCTCAATGCGCGTCGGCGCGCGGGAGAGAGTGAGATGTCTGTGGCAACGCTGTTCGGTGCCGAAGCCTCCGGTTCCATCGCGGTGGAGGCGGCGATGACTCTGCTGGCAATTCCTTACACCCTCGTAGAGGGCGCCACATGGGAGGAAGAGTCGGCCAGGCAGCGCGTTGCGCCTCTGAATCCACTGCGTCAGGTGCCGACGCTTGTACTTCCTGGAGGCGAAGTCATGACGGAGAGCGCCGCGATGCTCATCGACCTTGGCGACCGTCATCCGGCGGCAGGGCTGGCGCCCGCAGTTACAGATCCTCGCCGCCGGCAGTTCCTGCGCTGGATGGCTTATGTCTCCTCGGAAATATACGCGCTGTACTGGATCAAGGCCGACGTTACGCGCATTGGTGTACCGCTCGAACTCCGGCACGCGGTGATCGATGCAGTACATGAGCGCATTGCATTCTGCTGGCAGAGCATGGACGCCCAGCTGCAACCGGGTCGTTACCTAATCGGCAATGAGCTTACCGTGCTCGATCTCTATGTTGCGGTAGTCTCGCGCTTCGGGCCCCGGCGCACCAGGTTCTATGAGGCGGCGCCAAAAATGGCACCTGTCGTACGTCGCGTTGATGCGGAGGAACGACTCGGCGACTTCTGGCCCAGGCGTTTTCCGTTCGATGACGGCTGGGAGTGAGGCCGAGCGGTTGCTGATCAAGAATACATCCTCGGTAATCACGATCGCGTTGCCATGCGGCCGTGATTACGGCGCGCCGCCCAGTACGTGCGGCCCGCGTCGGCCAGCCCGATGCAGGTGGCCTCAAGCAATCAACGGCCTAGGTTGTTGGTGCCTTTGCCTTTCGACCGGGGGCCCGAGGAGGGACGTAACCCGAAACGCGGCACTGCCACGCGTCGATGCGCTTGCCATGTTCGAAGCGGGTCAAACTGCATGTCGTGATTTCGCCCGCAGCGGCCAGGCCGGCAAGGCGCAGGCGAACCGTAGCAAGCGGCACGCCGATCTCCTTGGCGATCTCCAGATCGAGCCGCTGACCGTACTTCTTCAAGCACTCGAGGATTTCGATGGCTTATTTCCTTATAAAAATAGTGGGTCCGACGGCATGCGCCGACTGATCGCACTTGTTCTGGCCGGAGCAGTCTTTTGGGACGGGTTTACGCATTTTTCGGCTAGATCGCACCCGCCAGCTACCACCAATGGCGCCTCTCGGTCGGGCGCCATGGTCTCAGAGGGGAGCCTCGCTTCGGCCCCGACCGGCCGGTCGAGCCACGACCCGAAGTCTAACAGGGGCACGCTCTCTGCGCTACGGACCTGATTAACCGGGCACGGGGCCGCAGACCGCGGTTCCTTCGCCAATGAAGGCTGCTACGGCAGGGTTGGCGCGCAGGCGTGCGAGATCTTCGGCCGTTGGCAGCTGGGGCCGATCACGCACGGCGTTGACCATGCACAGAAATCCAAGCGGCACATTCTTGTCGGCCTGGAATTGATGCCACGTTAGCGGCGGGACGTGCACAAGGTCATGCTCGGCGACGTCGTACAGGCGATCGCCAATCAGGCAGCGGCCGCGGCCGCGGGCGATGACGACCGCATGCACATGCTCGTGTCGTTCCAGCGTCGTATGACCCCCCGGCGCCACCTCGAAATAGCGCAGCTGGCAGGAGAGCTGTGGGTCGTCGAACAGGACCTGGCGCGTGACATCGCGAAACGGTGCCTCGTGTTCACGTTTGTACTCGGCTACGGCGACGCCCTGCCAGCGCATCGGGGCCGATTGGGCGCGAAACACGGGTGTATCCATGGCCACTGCTCCTGTCGATCGCTCAGCCCGTCGCGGCGTACGCGGCATGCCCGGTTTTGACTGCGGCGACGAAGTTGCGGGTGCGCTCGGACAGCCTTTCGGCCGGCATGAGCAGCGCGCCGCCGATGAGCAGCATCACGTCCGGGCCGTAGAATCCTACCAGCTCGGTCACGCGATCTGTCGTCAACCCCCCCGCCGGAACCGGCAGTGTCGTCGCATACCCGGCCCAGGCGCAGCGCCCGTTGTTGGCGATGCCCGCACAGTCTTCGCGCGAATACGCAAAGCGGCCACCGAAGTTTGGAAAGATCACGGCATCCGCGCCCAGCCACCGGAACAGTTTGCCGAGCAGGAGCGGCGGGGCGACCCGAGCGGCGCCGGCATACGCAGGGTGCGCGATAACCGGGACATCGACATGCAGCGCGACGAGTTCGTGGAACACCGGCATGCCGACCAGTGCGGGCGCCAACAGGACGGCGCCGACCCCTGCTTCGCGCGCGATCTGCGCTTGCGCGACCAGCGCGCCGGGCGAGCCGACGAGACTCGGCGCGTACAGGCATGCTCGGCCCGTTTCCCGACTCGCGCGGGCGATCGCGCGCTGGCAGGCAGCAATGCGTTGCGGAAACGGTGAGTAGGCCTGGTCGGCGAGCCCATGATCGTCCTTGACGATGTCGATGCCGCTGCATGCCAGCGTGTAGGCGAGGCTGGCAAGCGCCTCGATCGACAGCCCTTGCGGCTTGAGCGCGGCGCAGGTGAGCGGTCGAGGCCCCGACTGAAGTATGCGGCGGATGCCTTCGATGCCAAACCTCGGCCCTGAAAAGTGCGCAAGAAACCCCGGCGGGAAATCGACGTCGACCAGCTCCACATGGGCGTGCAGCGAGCTGTTGCCGAAGAGCATGTTCACGGTCTGTGCCACATCCAGACCCGTGGTCGCGGTGGCGAGTCCGATCACGACCTCGTGCGGTCCGTCGTCCTCTGCTGCATGAACCTCCACGACGCGACCCATGATGTTCTCGGCGATGAACGGGTCGGTCACGACTCCCGCGGGCACCTCGACGCTCTGTTCGAGCGCGAGCGCCCGCGCGATGCCTTCGAGCTGATCGCGCGCTGCGCTGATGCGATAGGTGACGTTTATCCAGGACATGCGCGTCGCGTGCTACCGTGGAATCATACCGCGTAGTTGTGGCGCGGGGTCGCTACGAGCCCGGTGCAAGGCCCGGCAAGGTGCGCAGCAGGGCGCTCGCGCCATTCCAGACGATCTGCACGCCGATGCAGAGCAGGATGAATGCGGTCAGTCGCAACAGCACGTTCATGCCCGTTTCGCCGATCAAGCGACCGAGCCGGTCCGCATAGCGATACGCGACCAGCACCGTGGCCGACACGAGGGCGACACCGATCAGGAGGGCTGGGCCGTTGATGAGCAAAGAGCGCACGCTGTGCGGATGATTGGCGCCAATTGTTATAGCCACCGAGATCGAGCCAGGCCCGACGGTGAGTGGCATCGTCAGGGGGTAGAAGGTGATGCTGCGCCCGGCAGGCGCGCTTCCAGGTGCCGGCCGTTCAAGCGCGCCCGGATCCTGAAGAAGCCGGAAACCCAGCACGCTGACCACGAGTCCGCCTCCGACTTGGACAACCGGCACGGACAGCCCGAAGAACTCCAGCACGTATGTTCCCGTTGCAACCGATACGAGCAGGAGGATAAATGCGTTGACGGTTACTCCCCACGCCAGCATCGCCCGCTCGGGCGGCGAATAGGCGGAGGTCATGGCAAGGAAGATCGGGGCTCCGCCCAGCGGGTTAACGATCGGAAAGAGTGCGGCGAAGACGAGCAATACCCCTTCGATAATTTGGCGCAGGTCTGAGGTCATCGGGGCGGCGCGGGGCGAGATTCGCAAAAGGGGCCGCATAGGTTCTGGCGCAAGCCCCCAACGTCCCCAGAATAATCCACGGCGGGCCCTCGTGGTGCGCCCGGAAACCGATTCCGGGCGCGCAGGCCCGCATCAAGAAGACGGGGCGCGTGCTCGATTCGGACCGAGTGATTGCTTGCGTCAGGGCACCTTGAGTGGGGGGCAGGCGTGCGTTCTCGTCAATCCTTGCGCCGTCACCCACACCCCGTCGACGGCGAGGACCCCGTGCGCTGCAGGGCAGCTCGGGGCCGCGAGGCCAAAATTCAAACGCCGGTTGCGGGTCTGGAGACGCCGCCGGGAGCTCGCGCACCAGAGACGGTCGTCGTGTCGATCGCGACAGTCTATTGTCCGAGCAGGCGCCACGACATGCGGTGCGCGGCCAGCGGGTACGGCACGTTCACCTTGAAGAAGGTCACGTCACCGGTGGTGCCCGCGGTGACACCGATGCGGATGTCGAGGGTCCCGGTTGAGCCCGAGGCCGAGCTGCCGTTGCCCGGGAAGGAGAAGATGCCCATACCCACCGCGCCGGACGCCTCCGTCAGGCCCACAATCGGGGTACCGCTGAGATCGGTGAGCAGCGAAGCGCCGTAGGAGAAGCTGCGCACGTACAGCTCTGCCGGCTGACCGGTGAGGCAGGGGTCGGTCTGGGCCTCGGTGCCCGCATAGGCAACCAGCGAGATCGCCGCCTGCGGCGGGGTGACGATGCGCTGCCCGGCCGGCAGGTCGTCGTACCAGCCGAATTGCGGCTCGCTGCCCACTCCGGCGATCTTGTTGGTCAGCGCCACCATGCTCGTGCGCGGCTGCAGCACGCTGGTGATGGGCAGCGGCGTGATCTCAGTCCCATCACGTATCGCGTACAGCGTCTGGATCTGATTGGTGATCGTCGGGTTGGAAAGGTCGGTGGGATCGAGCAGCCGGCCGGTCCCGACGAAGACCCAGCGGTCGATCCCGCTGACGGCATCGACTTCGATATTCGGCGTCGTGGTGACCGGCTGCGGGTTGCCTGACGGGTCGGTCAGATAGGCCATCTGCGCCACGGTCCAGTTGACCGGGTTCGGATCCCTGACGTCGAAGCGCCAGAAGTTCCCGTACAGGTCGCCGCCGTAGATCTGGTCGACGAGCTGGTTGTGAAAGTCCTCGGTGTAGCCGGCAACCTGGGCAAGGCCGGACGGATTGGCAGGATCGCCGAAGCCCGTGGTCATGGTGTAGAGCAGCGTCCCGTCTGCGGCATTGATGAAGAAGACCTTGCCCACGCCGCTCGGGTTGTTGTACCCCGCCGTGACGATGACCAGCCAGGCGCCGCCGAACGCGCGCGTCTTCGCCACCATCGGCTGCATGTAGCTATAGCCCATGTCAGGATCGGTGAACGTCCACAGGTACTGGTTGGCCGCCGTGGTCTCGTCGATGACCGACGCCGGGTCGGTGACATCGAGCGCGTAGTACGACCTGCCACCCTTGCCGAGGCCACCGACGAGCAGGGAGTGCCAGTTCCCGCCGCCAAAGTCGACGTCGATCACCCGCGGCGTCGAATCGACATAGTAATGGTGCCGGAACGGCGGCAGGGCACCGTCTTGATAGGACAGGGCGCCCACCCCGGTGGGGTCCGGCCGGTACAGGTCGTGCGGCATGAAGGCCCATGCTTCGTTGCCGTTGGCGTCGTTGACCGCGTGCAGCATGCCGTCGTTGGCGCCGTAGTACACCATTGCGGGACGCCCGGAACGGCTCGCGACGAAGGTCGAGTAGCCGGGGTCGTTGCTGTCCAGGTAGAGGGAGTTCGGTGGCCCGACGTAGACTGCGGAGGAATTGACGATGTCGCCCAGGAAGTCCTCGCCCGAGGCGATGGTTGCGCGTACTCGGAACTGCCCGAGCGAGATGCCTTCGTTGGTCGGATCCCCGCGCAGGTAAGACGAGCACCGCCTGTCCGGTCGCCGGCAGTCCCGGCGCGAGCGAATTCTGCTCCGCGGCCGCCAGGTTCGCCCACAGGAACGGCACCGACTGGTTGGCATCGTTGACGGTGAAGATCTTGCGGTTGGTGAACCAGGGCGTGTCGCCCGGCGCACCGATCAACAGTTGCGATCCGAGCTGCGTCGCCGCATCCCACACCGGCGGCCCGTGGAAACCGGTGACCGGGTCGACCTGCACCTTGATCACGTCACCGCCCCAGCCGGGCTGGAAGTTTACCTCGTAGATGCTGTTGTTCGCCGCCGAGATCGAATTGGTCGAGAAGCCGGCTCCCGCGCGCGAGCCTTCCTGGTTGGTGATGTTCTGCAGGATCTGCCCCATGCCGAGCTGCAGCTGGGCTGCCGACGCCGCGTTCACGAATTGCCCGCGGCCGCTGACGGCGGCGTGCCACAGGTCGTCGACGCCGGAACTGTCCGGATGGTAGACACTCGGGATTACCGCTGGCCACAACAGCGCACCCGAGGCGAGCTGGTTCAGGGTGACCGACGGAGTGGTCGCATTGAGCTTGCCGTGCGTGCCGAGCGCCAGCGCGGCGAAATTCAGGTGCTGCCAGCCCGCCGGATCGGTGCTCGAGGTGGGCACGTTGTCGGGAAGATCCGCCGGACCGGTTGTCGGGCCGCGCAAGTCCGTTACCCAGTAGTACATCGCGTAGTCGGCTTGGCCGTTCGCATCGGGATTGGCCGGATCCTCCTGGTACGGGTGCGGCCACGGATTGCCGACAACGAGGCCGGCAATCGGGTTCGTGACGTTGTCGGGGTAGGCCGGAACGTTGAGGTCCTGGTCGCCCACGAGGGTCGTCGGGATGTCGGTCTGATTCTGGAACCCGTCCGTGAACAGGATATGCCAGTTCTTCTGGCACGACAGGGTGATCGGATCGGTCGCGCCGGCGAGGACCGCGCTTGTGCCGTTCAGGAAGTAGTCGCCGATGCGCTGCATCGCATCGATGTTCGGGGTCTCCAGTCGCAGCGGGATGGTGATGCCGAACAGCTGCTGGAACCACGCCGCCTTCTGCGCCGCATTGAAGGCGGCGACGTTGACGAAGGTCGCCGGATCCGACTGCGACGTGGAGGTTTGCAAGCCATTCGACAGGGTCTCGAAGCCGACGTTGTAGGTGTTGTCGAGCTGGTTGAACACCAGCGAAGTGACCGTCTTCACCGCCTGGACGCGCGTGCGGTAATAGGCGTACCAGTTGGCGTAATTGGTCATTTCCTGGTCGAAGGTGCGCGTGATCGTCTGCGGCTGGCCGGACGCGTCGGTCCAGTTGATCGTGTAGTTCGCCGTCGCCCGCTGGGTGATGTCGAGATCGACGCGCTGGAACGCCGCATTGGCATAGTTGCCGCCGGCGGCGCCGTAACTCGCCGCGGCGAACTGGTAGAAGCGCGGGTAGATGTGCGCCGAGTCATAGCCGGCCTGGCAGGCCGCCGTTCACATCGGTGCCGTAACCCAGCCACTTGTCGCCGGCCGATGTGATCGCCGCGTTGCACCACTCGACCGACGTATTCCAGTAGTGGCGCGGAACGCTGACGAAGTGCGGCGTGGACGTGCAGGCGTCCGCATCGCTGCCGCCGGTGATCGGCGTGGTGTAGTTGTTGCCAGGTGTTCCATAGTTGTTCGGATAGTTGTACGCGCCGGCGGCAACGGCAGGAACACTGCCCATAGGCGCATACGCCTTGTTGTTACGCCGACACACGACGCCGTTGTTCTCTGCGTCCTGGCGCAGGTCTGCCGTCGGCACGCCACCGACCCCGCCGGTGCTGCAGGTCGCCGCGCTTGGAGGCAGCGGTCCGGGCAGGGATGGGCAGAAGAAATTGAAGGTAGTACCGTTATAGAAAATACATTGCGCGCCCGTGATACTGCACGTGCCGAGGATCGGACATTCTGGGTAATCAAAGCCGGGAACGGAGCAGCTCTGGGTCGTCTGCACGCTGCAAGTACCGGCCACGCTCGTGCACGTGCTGTTAGCCAGGCAGGACAGGCCGGACGGGTTGTTGCAGGTGCCCGGCGTCGGCGAACAATCGCTCGCTCCGTTGGGGCAGGACGTGGCGGCCGGCGTCGCGCAGGTGCCCGGGGTGTTCGAGCACACCGGCGCCCGGGTTACAGGCCAGGCCGCTGGTGTTGCATATGCCCGGGGTGGGTTGGCAATCGGTGTTGGCCATGCATGCCGTAGCCGAGGGCGTTACGCAGGTGCCATCCTGCGACGGGCAATCGCTGTTGAGCGTACAGGCCATGCCGCCGACAGTGCAGTGGCCGCTGCCCGCCGTCTGGCGTACATTGCGACGCCATCTGCAAGGCAGCCCGGGCGGGTTCGCGCACGTGCCGTTCACGGTCGGGCACGTCGCGGCCGAGGTACAGGACGCAAAGGGCGAGTTGTTGCACGTGCCCGGCGTGGTCGAACACTGCGCGTTGGACGTGCACTGCGTAGCCGAAGGCGTGACGCAGGTGCCCGCCGGGACGCATGGATTGGTGGTGCCGTTACAAGCCGCGCCGGTGAGGCTGCAGGTGCCGCCGAGGATCGCGCAGTTGCCCGCCGTCGAACACGACAGCCCGTCGCTGCTGCAATGCCCGATCTGGACACAGTCACCCGCGCTCATGCAGCTTGTGGCGGATGACACTGCACAGGCCGGGCTGATTGGGACACTGCGACGAACTGGTGCACGTCGCCCCGGTGAGGCTGCACGTCCCCGGGTTGGGCGTACAGACCGGAGGCGCACAGGTCGTGGTCGGGTTACAGGGATTCTCCGGGTCGGGCGGCAGCAGGTTGCAGCCCGGCGGGTCGTAGGTTAGCGTGCATACCGGTGGCTGACAGGTCTGCGTGCCCGGCAGGTTGCAAACCTGAGTGAATGGGCCGCTGCACGTCTGGGGCGAGAGGTTGCAGGCTTGTGGGGTCCCGTTGCAAGTCTGCGGACCCGTATTGCATTTCGGGGCCTGGACGTTATTGCACGCGGCGGGCACGTAGCCATTGCAAGCGGGCCCGGCAACACCTTGGCACTGCGGGGGCTGGTAGCCGACGCAGTTGGCGGGAGCCGAGCCAGTGCATGCCGCGCCAACGAAGCCGTTGCAGGCCGGTGGAGCGACACCGCTGCAGGTCCCTGTGCTGGACCCGCCGCAGGTCTGGAAGACGAGACTGCTGCACAATTGCGTCTCCAGCGGTCCGGTTTGCGGCCAGGCAGGGCTCGTCGGGTCGCACCAGAGGATGTTCTCGTTCTCGTAGAAATACTTCTGGTCCTGGGAGGTCGTGGTCGGACCCGTCGGCGTCGTCCAGAGGGCCGTTGTGTAGAGGTTGCTGTTGCCCGCAACCGGGTCCGCGGCAAACGTCGTCGCATCGATGTTGACCTTCTGCGCCGCGTAGGTGAGCTTGGTCGACGTCGCGCGGATATAGGGATTGGTGCCGTTGCCGAGGAAGGTGTCGCCGGTCGAGGCGCTGATCGTGAACCCCGGTGGCGCCCACGGATAGGTGTAGTCCTGGCCATCGGTTGCTCCGCCGCTTCCGATCGACGGCTCAGCGGTACCGTTGCGCCGGCATTGCGTTGGGTCGATCGTGAGCTCGCCGCTCACCACCTGCACAGCGCCCATCGACCAGTCGGAGTTGCACCACACGCCGACGGTTACCAGGGCCGTCAGGTCGATGTTGATGACGGTCGCCGCCCAGGGGTCGGCGGGCACCTGCGTCCACGTTGCCGTGTTGGCGGCATTCATCTGCGGGTAGCTCGCACCCGTGGAGTCGACCGGCGGATCGTAGGTCAGCTCCGGGTTGTAGTAGAGCGCATTGAGGGCTGCGTTGTGCACCGGCGCCGGCCACAGCTGCCAGTAGGGGTACGGCTGGCCGCCCAGCGGCCAGCCGCCCGGCGGGCTCGTCGGGTCGTTGGGGTCGTTGATGGGGAAGTTGCCGATGCCGTTCGGCTGGGTCACGAAGCCCGGCAGATTGACCGGGTCGACCCCGTGATAGCACGTCGGCGTCGCCCCGGCCTGACAGCCGGCACCCGGTCCGCTGGCGCTATAGGGGACCCCGGGGCCGATGCCGGTGTTTCCCGTGGTTTGCGGAAAGGGATAGGCGAATTGCTGCGCTGTCCACCCCGGAGAGAAGTACTGGTCCGTCGCGCCGCCAATGATGTGGAAGTCGCTCGCGCCACCCGGGCTTCCGCAGGCTGACGTCATCGCGCCGACACCGTCCCGACAAAACGTGTTGATGTCAAAGTCGTCGCGGGCGACGGCCTCGGGCAGCCAGTCGGAGAGCATCGACGACGAATCGTCGACGGTGAGGACGATATTGGGCGGAGCGAGGTTCTGGATACCGATGGGCTCGTTGGCGAGCGGGGTCAGGCCCGCAGCGTACGCGGGCGTGAGCAACGGCCCGCAAGCGATCAGCGCCGAGAGCAGCGCCGCAAGCCAACGCCGGCACGGCTGCGACAGGGGATGGGCCATGGCGATAATCCCGGGCTGCCCGTCAACGCGGTAATGTCTGCATGAAAGACCGCCGCTCGCCCGCTTCGCGCTGCTCCGAATCGGGCGCACGGGCGGAAACAAAGCATGCGGCTGTGGCATGGAACGCGGTCTGGATTGCGCCGCCCGGCTGGTTCATGAGGTTCCCTTTGCAGACGGTCGCATGGTATGTTGCCCCCGCGCGACAAGCAAAGCGGCCTGATATGAGGTATCGCTCGCGGAACAAACGGTTAGAACGTTCCGCCAATCGTTCGCAGGCCCCGATGTTTTGTGCGAGATTGTCTACGACACCCACCTCGCAGGCGGGGTGTTCCGCGCGGCACCGATTCGTGCTCCTCGGGCCCTCGATCGCTCCCCTGATCGACGCCAACAAATTCGCCACGACAGAATGGCCGAAGCATCGCGCCAGGGGATTGTTTGGCATCGGTTTTCGTGCCTATTTACGGCTTCGACGCGCCCTGGAGTCCGCTTCTAGCGGGAATTATTGTATACGACAATCGGATAACAGCCGAGGAAGTTAGCCTCGGTCGCAGGTATATGCCCTTGCCCGTTTAGGGATTTTCTAACAGCCGCGACATCGATCTCCGGGTTCGCGTTTCGCCCCCTCACTTCGAGGCGCGGCAGGGCTTTAGGCTCCGTCGCCTCCCCAGCTGCCGAGGGTGTGGAGGGGCCTGCCGCCCAAGGTGTCTGTCACGAGCAAGGCTCGATCGGGGCGGGCCCATGATCGGTCGAGCGCTGCCGGAACGGTGGCGCTCAAGCCACCGTGCGTGTCGGGGTCGGACACAGCCTGGGCGAGTGCTTCCGGGTCGACCCAGACCGGCTTCCCGGACACGACGCGCAGGTAGATGCGCCCGCTCGCCTGGTCGGCGAAGTTGATGCCTCGACACCGTTCCACGCATTGGCGCAGGAACCCCGTGTTCTGCTGCGCGGCGAGCGCTGCGCCCGCGGGGAAAAGTTGCTCCGGTACGGTGGCGTCGACGTTGACGTGCTGGTAGCGCTCGACGTCGAGCATGCCCCCGACGTCGAACACGTTCAACTCCTCGTTCCAGCCGAAGGCGACCGTTCGCGGCCGTGCGCCGAACTGCACGCTGTTGTCGAGGAATTCGAAATGCACCCGCTTGTCGGTGCGCTGCGACCAGGTGAAGAACAGTTGCGGCATGCCCCGGTACGCCTCGACCGCGTGCGCGAGCGTGTCGTCGACCGCCTTGTATCGGCCGACCTCCAGGCCACGGTTCCAGGCGCGCACGACGAGCGATTCGGGCGGCGTCAGCATGAAGAACAGGTAGACGATATGCCCAAATCGCGTGAGCAGGTTACTGCCGGCCTCGTCCGAGTCGGGAGCGAAGCTGTCAAAACGAAATCGATCGATCAGCAGGTGCGAAACTCTGCCGCGCTCGCCCTTGCGCGCCATGTACCGGTCGAGCTTATGGTCGATGATCCGCAGCTCGTCCCCGGTGAAAGGGCCGCCGTATCTATAGTCGGACCCGAGCGAGGCGTAATCGAGCAGTTGCTTGCGCCAGATGTCGGGGCTGATGACCGCGAAATCGCCCCAGCTTACGCCCAGAGCGCCAGCGAGCGCTCTTTGCAGCGGCCTTAAGGTGCTCTTGCCGGAGGCGGAGGGACCCTTCGTGTTCATGACCACGGGGTGCGCCTGAGGCGGTAGCAGGCGATAGCCTTCTGCCGCGGCTGCCGCCGCGAGACAGGGCTCGATCTGCTGGCCGATCTGCTCACTGCCGAAATCGTTCCACGCAAGATCGGTCGCGATCGACGCGATGAGCTCGTGGCTTCCCCAGATTTGACCGTGCTGCACGAGCAGCGCCGTGACGACGCGGGCGAGCGCGTGGTATGCAGCCTGGTGCAGCGCGTCAGTGCTCGCGTGCGCCTTGGCCTTCCAGGCTTCGGCGCATTGGCTTCCCCAGTCGAGGGGCGCTTCGGCAACCGCGGGCTGCGCGCGTCGGCCGGCGAGTCGCGCCAGCCGCGCGGCGAGCGATTCCCCGGGCGCAGGCTTGGCGGCCTGCGCCGGCCGGCTCGCCAACGCCTTCAACTCGACCTCGATTATCGCCGCCAGGCCTCGCCTGATCCCGTCGCGGGAAGAGACGATGGCATTCATCTGCGGTTCGACGTACTGCGCCAGCACGCGGCTGACGATGCGGCGAAAGTTGATGCCGAGATCCTCGATGCGCGGTCCATCGGGTACCGAATAATCGGCGGTGACACGGATCAACAATTCGTGCAGAGCGAGGCGCTGGGGCCGCAACGCGGCCAGGTCACTCGCTTCCATGCCGGTGAGATCGCCCAACTCGCGCGCGCTGGCCCAGCTGGTGGTCGAGTTCTCGGAACGAAAAATCGTGCACAGGTGCCGCAGGTGCTCCGGCACGGGTGACTCGACTCCGGGTGCCCAGGGACCGAACGCGGCAACGCCCGCTTCCGCCGTCTCGTTCATGTGGCAACCATCGCGTGGCTAGGGCTTGGCCTTTCGGCTCGCCGCCCCTGTTCCCGGCGGGGCATAAGGTCGGACAGAAAAATCTCGATACATCTTACACATTCTTACAAATGCCGTTGTCATCCGCAGCGCCGGTCGCGCCGTTGAGGCAACTACACGCTGGGCATCGGTCACGTGGGCATGCCACGGCCGTGGCGCGACCGAATCGCGTCGTCGATCCGCCTCCAAGCGGACGCCGCCGGTACACGGTCGCGTACCCGACCGCGCACAAGGGAGGTTCGCGTATGAATGCTACGTCAGCAACTGCAGTAACGCCTTCGCTGCGCCAATCCAACGCCAAGACCCCACATCGATTGCGACGCACCAGCTGGCTACGCGCGATCGCGGTCGGCTCCCTGGCCCTGCTGCCGATAGCGAGCTTTGCCGCGACGCCGCTCATGGATCAGGCGGACGCGACGCGCCTTCTGGAGCAGACGACCTTCGGACCGACCGACACCCTGGTCGCGCACGTGCGGGCGGAGGGCCTCCAGGGCTGGCTCAACGAACAGTTCGCCGCCCCGGAATCGCACTATCCCGCCTTACCTTATGCCCCAACCGACCCCACGACCTTCTGCGCGACCAGCAGCGACCCCAACTGTCTGCGCGACAACTACTCGATGTTCCTGGTGCAGAACGCGTTCTTCGTCAACGCTCTGACGACGCCCGATCAGCTGCGCCAGCGCGTGGCTTTTGCGCTCTCGCAGATCTTTGTGACGTCCGGTGTCGAAGTCAACTTCGCCTACGGGATGGCACAGTACCAGCAGATGCTGCTGGACAACGCCTTCGGCAATTTCCAGGACTTGTTGACCAACGTCACGCTGTCCCCGGTGATGGGTAACTACTTGAACATGGTCAACAACGACAAGCCATCGGGTTCGGTGGTTCCCAATGAGAACTATGGGCGCGAGGTGATGCAACTGTTCTCGATCGGCGTCTGGGAGCTCAACGACGACGGCTCGCTTTTGCTCGACGCCCAGGGGGCGCCCATCCCGACCTATACGCAAGACACGGTGGCTAATTTTGCCGCACTTTTGACCGGCTGGACCTATCCGCTTCTGCCCGGGGCCAAGCAGGGCAACCACAATCCGAAGAATTTCCTCGGCAACAGCATGGTGGGCGTTCCGGCGAATCACGACGTTGATGCCAAAACGCTGCTCGAAGGCACCGTTGACGCCGCAGGCAAACCCATGGCGAGCGACTTGGCCTTCGCCATGCAAAACCTGTCGCAGCACCCCAACGTCGGTCCCTTCATCGGCCAGCAGCTGATCGAAAAACTTGTAACGAGCAACCCGTCGCCACAGTATGTCGCTCGCGTCAGCACGGTGTTCGACAATGACGGTACGGGGGTAAGGGGAAACTTGAAGGCAGTCATCACGGCCATTCTGACCGACCCCGAAGCGCGCGGCGATGTGAAGGCCGATCCGAACTACGGCAAGCTGCGTGAGCCGGTACTTTTTCTGACTGCGGCCGCGCGCGCGCTGGGCACCACTTCGGATGGCGTCTTCTTCATGCAGCAAGCCAGGGATCTGGGCCAGGATGTATTCGACGCCGCGTCGGTATTCAACTTCTACCCGCCCAATTACGTCGTCCCAGGGACGGAACTGCTAGGCCCCGAATTTGCCTTGCAGAATGCCAGCACGGCGATCAACCGCTACAACTTTGCCAACGCCTTGGCCTTCGGCACGATCGCGCCCCTGTCGACGCTTCCGGGCGCCATCGGCACCCAGCCCAACTGGACCTCGCTGCAACGCCTGGCCGGCAATCCGACAGCACTGGTCGGCGAGCTCAACAATCTGCTGCTGCACGGCACTATGCCGGCCGCCATGCAGGCGACGTTGTTGTCGGCCATCGCGCAGGTGCCGGCAGCGGATCCCTTGCTCCGGGCGCAGACCGCCTTCTACCTCACGATCACCTCACCCCAATACCAAGTGGAGCGCTGAAATGGACCAACTACGGCAACCGTCGCGACGCTCGTTCCTGCGCAGCGCAGTGGCACTATCGTCCATGGGTCTGGCATCGCGTCTGGACTTGGTCAACCTGATCGCCTCGGCCCAGGCGCAGACCGCTCCGGCGTCGAACTACAAGGCACTTGTTTGCGTCTTCATGTTCGGCGGCAACGACGGCAACAACACCATCATTCCCCTCGATGTGGCTGGCTACGCCTCCTATGCGAGCGTGCGCACGGCGGCTTCGGGCGTGCAATTGGCCCAGTCCTCGCTGTTGCCTATCGAGCCGGCGAATGTGGGCACCCCGTATGGACTGCATCCGTCGCTCGCCGAGCTGCAGACGCTGTTCAGCGCGCGCAAACTGGCCATCCTCGCCAACGTCGGAACGCTCACTCAGCCGACCACGCAGGCGCAGTACAACGCCGGCATCCAGCCCTTTGCCCTGTATTCGCACGCCGACCAGCAGGCGCAGTGGCAAAGTTCCATATCAACCACAGACTCGCAGACCGGCTGGGGCGGGCGCGCCGCTGACCAGGTCAGCGCGCTCAATGCCGGCAGCGCGTTCCCGGTCATTACTACGTTGGACGGAGCGGTGCTGTTCACGAACGGCGCTGCAACCCTCCCGCTGTCGATTCCGGTTTCCGGCACCTTTGCCTTGCAGGGCTACAGCGGCTCGACGCTCGCCAACGCTCGCCTGGCCGCGGTCAAGCAGCTCTTGGGCCAGTCTTCCAGCAACGAACTCGTGACCGCCGTGAACACGATCGGCAATCAGGCGCTGACTCTTTCGGCAACGGTCAACCCCATCCTCTCCGCAAGCTCGCCCCTTGTCGATCCCATCTTTGCGGGCTTTACGAGCGACATCGCCAAGCAGTTGCATCAGGTGGCGAAGATGATCGCGGCGCGACAGGCAACCGGAGCGGCACGGCAGATATTTTTCGTCCAACTCGGCAGCTTCGACACACACAACGATCAACTCAACCGGCAGCAGGCCCTGTTCGCCGACCTGTCTCCGGCCCTCAAGGCGTTCTATGACGCCACGGTAGCCGTCGGTGCGGGCAGTCAGGTGACCACCTTTACCCTGTCCGATTTCAACCGCACCTTTCAGCCCTCATCCGGAGGCGGAACCGACCACGCGTGGGGCAATCACCACTTCATCCTCGGCGACGCCGTCAACGGCGGCAACATGTATGGGGCGTATCCGCAGCTTGTCCTCAGCGGACCGAGTGACGCCGAACAGCGAGGGCGCTGGCTACCGAACTTCGCCGTGGATCAATACGGCGCGACGCTGGCGAAATGGTTCGGCGTGGCGCCCACAGCCCTGGGCCAGGTTTTTCCGAACCTGGCGGCCTTTCCCGTCAGCGACCTGGGCTTCATGACCTGATTTCGGCGCCGCAAGTCCGGCATCCGAAAGCGGCGTCGATTCGCCCGCCGCGCGGAGAGCGGCGGGGGAGGGCGTCGCTCGCTCGCAATTTATCCCGCTCGCCTCACAATCCGGCGACCACGATCATGCGGGTGCGCGCGCTTCGCTGGCGCATGGCCTTGATCGGCGCGGCCTCCGGCGCGGCCCACCAGGCACGGGCTCGCTCTGCGCTGGGGAATTCAAGCAGCACCAAGCGCGTGGGCTTCCACTCTCCTTCGAGCGTTTCGATCGCGCCGCCGCGCGCCAGATAGCGGCCGCCGTAGGCGGCGATGGTCGGTGGGACGAGTTCCTTGTAGCGCTCGTAGGTCTCGGCATCGTGAATGTCGATTTCGACGACGACATAGGCTGACATGTCCCGCTCCGCAGCGATGAGTTGAGCCCCAATGGCGCCTGCCAGCATAGTCGATAAGCTCCGTCAGGCGGTCGTCGCATGCAAGCCCGCCAGTTGCACCGACATTGATCGACGTGTTCACCCCGTGCGCCGTCTTCGTGCGCGTCGGCCAGGCACATTGCCTCTCGCGCGGCGAAAATCGGCCTCGATTGCGCGCCCCCACGTTGCAAAACAACGCCTTGCTTGGTCGCGCGGGCCAATGGGCACGACCGGCACACCCATTGCTAGTGTCCTACCTTGTATACCAGGCAAAGAAAAAACATCTTCCATGGCAATGCCCGCATCGGGTGGAGCAAAGGCCAATGTCTGCGCCACGATAACAGCGGCGAGCGAGATGGCGCGGACCTCGGCGCATGGACCCGTGTGGCTTGCGTTGCGCGAACATGACGATCTCATGGCACGCGCGGAAAGGCTTCAACGCTCGGCAGCGGGCGGGAGCGAGTTTCCACTCTACGGGCTCGCCTTCGCGGCGAAGGACAATATCGATGTCGCTGGCCTGCCGACCACGGCGGGATGTCCTGCATTCGCCTATACCCCGCGCGAGTCCGCGCCGGTCGTCGAGCGACTCGAACGGGCCGGTGCCATCTGCATAGGCAAGACGCATATGGATCAGTTTGCAACCGGACTCGTCGGGACGCGCTCGCCGCGCGGCCCGGTTCCCAATCCATTCAACGCCGGCTACGTGTGCGGAGGATCGAGCAGCGGATCGGCAGTTGCCGTCGCACTCGGGCACGTCGGGTTCGCGCTCGGCACCGACACCGCCGGATCCGGCCGGATCCCTGCGGCCTTCAATAACCTCATCGGCGTCAAGCCGACCCGTGGCATGTTGAGCACACGCGGCGTGGTACCCGCCTGCCAGTCGCTCGACTGCGTGGCGATCCTGGCGCGGGATCTCGCCACGGCCTGGAGAGCATTGCAGGTGGCAGCGTGGCATGACGAAGACGACGTCATGGCGCGCAAGGTGCGGCAACGACCCGTATTCGGTCCGGTCGCCCGGCTTGGTCTGCCCGCACCCCTGGAATTCTTTGGCGACGCTTTGGCCCAGGCGCAGTTTGCTGCCGTGGTCGCGCAGTGGCGGGACCTGGGCGCGGAAATAATTGAGGTATCTCTCGCGCCATTCAGGGAGGTCTCTAACCTGCTCTATGAGGGTCCCTGGATCGCCGAGCGCGACGCGGCCATCGGGGCGTTTCTGAATGCCCACCCGGACGATTGCGATCCTACCGTGCGCGCGATCGTTGCCGGCGCCGCGCGCTTCAGCGCCAGCGATGCATTCCGGGCCCAGCACCGCCTGCGCGAGCTCTCCGCGCAACTCGCGCCGCTGTGGCGGAGTGTCGATGCGTTGCTCGCGCCCACTGCGCCGACGATTCCGACACTCGCCGCGGTGGCGCGTGAGCCGGTGGTCGCCAACGCGCAGCTCGGGCTGTACGTCAATTTCGTCAACCTGCTCGATCTGGCGGCGATCGCCGTTCCGGCCGGGTTTCGCGGCGATGGACTGCCTGCCGGCTTCAGCCTCATCGCTCCGGCCGGCAGCGACCACGCGCTCGCCGAACTCGCCTACCGCTATCTGTTGCAGCACTCGAACCGGATGGGCGTAAGCGCGACGATCGCGGAGACAGGTGCGCCGCCGCAACCGCTGCCCGACGACCGTGATTGGGTGCGGCTGGCAGTGGCCGGCGCGCACATGCGCGGCATGCCGCTCAACGGCGAGCTGTTGGCCCAGGAAGCACGCTTTGTGGGCGCGGCGCGCACGGCCCCACGCTATCGCCTGTATGCGTTGCCCGAGCCGATCCCGAAGCCCGGGCTGGTGCGCGTCGCCTCCGGCGCGAGCATTGGCATCGAGCTCTGGGATGTGCCGGACGACCGCTTCGGCCGCCTGGTGGCGAAGATCCCGGCGCCGATGGCAATCGGCAACGTCGAGCTCGAAACCGGCACCTGGGTCAAGGGCTTCGTCTGCGAGCCGATCGCCCTCGTCGAAGCCATCGATATCACGTCCTACGGCGATTGGCGGACCTATGTCGACTCGCGTCGCCCCGGAATCGCCGCGGTCAAGTGAGCCGCGTTCCTTTTGCCTGCACCTTGGAGATCGCCATGCCCCGCCACCACTCCCGTTCCCGCCGCGCCGCGCCCGCTTCGCGCGCCCTCGCCACGCCTGTCGATCCGATGCGCCGGCGCGTGCTCCTGGGTGCGGGCGCCGCGCTCGGTGCGCTCGCCACGCCGCGCGCAGCCAGGGCCCAGGCCGGGACCAAGATCCGCATTGGTTACTGGCCGATTGCCGCCGGTCTTCCTTTCTACGTCGCCGTGGAAAAGGGCTTCTTCAAGCAGGCCGGTATCGACGTCGAGCCGCTCAAATTCGCCGGCGCACAGCAGGTGATGGAGGCGATGCTTTCCGGGCGTGCGGACGGAAGCGCAAACGGAACCGGCTCGGCGAACCTGGCCATCGGTGAAATTGCCTCGCCGGGATTGTTCAAGATAATCGTCTCCAATCCGAGCAATGCCCAGCATGTACTCGACGAGTTTCTCGTCGCCAAGGACAACCCCGTCAAGGCGATTTCCGAGCTCAAGGGAAAAAAGGTTGGCTCGGGACCGGGGATCCAGAACGTGACCCTGTGCAAGACGGTGCTCGAGCGCAGCGGCGCCACCGACAACACGGTGGTCGAACTGCCCATCGGCCAGCATGTCGCCTCGATCGCCGCCGGGCAGATCGATGCGGTCTACACGCTCGAACCGACCGGCACCGTCGGTCGCCTTGCCGGTGTCACGCGGGTGCTCGAAGCCGGGGTGATCGCGAAGTATATCCTGGGTAACCCGATGGCTCCCTGGTTCGGCGGCTCGGCGTCGCTTACCACCGAGACGATCCGCAAGGCGCCCGACGAGACCAAGAAATACATCGCCGCCTACGCCCGCGGCGTCGAGTTCGTGCGCCAGCAGCCGGGCGAGGCGCGCCAATATCTCAAGGGGTACACGGCAATCGAAGGCCCGCTTACCGCCGAGGTTCCGCTGGCCGCCTATACGCTCTACAACGAGTTTACGAAGAGCGACGTGGACATGTTCCAGAAATTCTTCGACCTGTTCACCGAAAAGAAGATCTTCGACAAGCGCGTGCTGGTCGAACCGATGATCTACAAGGCCTGAGCCCCATGCGCGCGTCCGTACCTGCGAGCTACTCGTTCCCCTGGGCCAGACTCCTGCCTGTGCTCGGCCCGGTCGCGCTGTTCCTTGTCTGGGACCTGGTGGTGCGGATGCACTGGGTCAGCCCGGTGCTGCTCCCGTCACCCGCTGCCACGCTGGGCGCGTTGGCGAGCGGCATGGCGGGCGGAGACCTGATGTGGGACTTCCTCTACACCGTTTTGCGCACCCTTGAAGCCTTCGCCATCGCGGCGGCGCTCGGCGTGCCACTGGGGATCCTGCTCGGCAGCAACGAGCGCGCCTATCGCAGTGTCGAGTTTCTGATCGACTTCTTCCGCTCGACGCCGTCGTCGGCGCTGATCCCGCTGTTTCTTCTGATCTTCGGCGTGACCGATATCAACAAGGTCGCCATCGCGGCGTTTGCCGCCGTGCTCGTCATCCTGTTCAACAGCGCCTACGGAGTGATGAATGCCCGCAAGCAGCGTGTCATGGCGGCAAAGGTAATGGGCGCATCGCGCTGGCAGATTTTTCGCGACGTACTGATCTGGGAGAGCCTGCAGCCCACCTTCGTCGGCTTGCGCAGCGGGGTTTCGATGGCGCTCGTCATCGTGGTCGTTGCCGAAATGTTCATCGGTTCCGACAACGGGCTGGGGCACCGGATCATCGACGCCCAGCAAGTGCTCAACGTGAAAAGCATGTACGCGGCGATTCTCGCGGCGGGCATGCTGGGCTACCTGCTCAACGTGCTCTTCCTCCTGATCGAGAAATCGGTCGTCCACTGGAGCGGGCGATGAGCTTCGAAACCGTGGCGAGGGCGCCGGGCGAGATAGTCGTGCGCGACCCGCCGTTCGTGCCGGGCCCGATCGGGACCCATATCACGATTCGCGGCCTCACCAAGTACTTCGCCGGTGTACCCCTGTACGACCACTTCGATTTGGATTTCCCCAAGGGGGCGATCGTCTCGATATTCGGCCCTAACGGTTGCGGTAAATCGACGCTGATCAATATGATTGCGGGCCTCATCCCGATCGACGCCGGTCAGATCCTGTTCGATGGCAAGTCGCTGCGCGACACCAAGATCGGTTACGTGTTCCAGAATTACCGCGAGGCGCTCTTTCCCTGGCTGCGTACCGTGGACAACATCGGCTACCCGCTAAAGCTCGCGGGCGAAACACCGGTGGAAGTTGCACGCCGCGTCGAGGAACTGGTCGCATCCTTCGAGGTGAAGTTCGATCTGCACCGCTATCCCTACGAGCTTTCCGGAGGACAGCAGCAAAGCGCGTCGATCATGCGCGCGCTCGCGCCCCGGCCCGAAGTCCTGTTCCTCGACGAACCGTTCTCGGCCCTGGATTTCGAGATGACGCTGTTCATCCGGGAAAAACTGCAGGAAGTATTCCTGCGTACCAAGACGACGATGATCCTCGTCTCGCACGACCTCGAGGAGGCCGTTTATCTGGCCGACAAGATCCTGCTGCTCACCAAGCGGCCGACCCGAATTGCGGAGATCGTGCCCTTCGATGCGCCGCGGCCGCGCACGACGGCGACCCTCTCCGATGCTTCGTTCATTCGCACCAAGGCGCACACGTTGGAGATCTTCCAGCGCGAGGTGCGCAAATAGCGTGGCGCAGCCGTCCGACGACGCGACCGTCGATCCCGCCATCTCGGCCTACGTTGCCGCTGCAGCGGAGGTGCTGGGCCTTCGCCTTCACGCCGAGCAGCGCCCCGGGGTCGAGCGGCAGTTCGCACGGCTCGCTGCGCTCTCGCGCCTGGTCGAGGCGCATGCGCTCGACTTCAGCGACGAGCCGGCGCCGTTTTTTCATCCCGGCACCCGGCGATGAAATCGGCGCTCGAGATCGCGCGTGGCGTGCGGGGCGGAACGTTGCGCGCGGTGGACGTGATCGCGGGGACGCTGGGGCGAATCGATGCGCTCGATGCCGAAATCAACGCCTTCACCACCCGTCTCGACGCCCAGGCGCGTCGCGACGCGACCGCGATCGATGACGCAATCGCCGCGGGCCGCGATCCCGGCCCCCTGGCGGGCGTCCCATTCGCGGTCAAGAATCTCTACGACATCGCTGGCGTGACGACGATAGCAGGGGCGCGCATTCACGCCCAGCGGCCCCCGGCGGCGCGCGACGCGACGCTGGTGCGGCGGCTCAAGGCGAGCGGCGCCATTCTGGTCGGCGCAGTCAACATGGACGCTTATGCCTATGGCTTCACCACCGAGAACACGCATTACGGCGCGACCCGCAACCCGCACGACCCGAGACTGACCGCGGGCGGCTCGTCGGGCGGGTCCGCTGCTGCGGTAGCGGCCGCAATGGTGCCGCTCACCCTGGGCTCGGATACCAACGGCTCGATTCGGGTACCCGCCTCGTTTTGCGGGGTCTTCGGCCTGCGGCCGACGTTCGGTCGCTTAAGCCGGGCCGGTACGCTGCCCTTCGTGCACGACCTCGATGTGCTGGGACCGTTCGCGGCGAGCACAGCCGATCTGGCGCTCGCCTACGACGCGACCTGCGGCCCGGATCAGGAAGATCCGGTGTGCAGCGAACGGGATTGGACGCCGCTGGGGCCTACCCTCGCGCAAGGAATCGACGGGCTGCGGATCGCGGTTTGCGATGGCTTTTTCGAGCACCCGCTCGACCCGCACGCGCGCCGCGCGGTGCAGCTCGCAGCCTCGGCGCTCGGCGCTAAGCGCCGGGTCACGATCGCGGAAGCCGAGCGCGCCCGCGCCGCGGCATTCGTGCTCACGGCAAGCGCCGCCGGAGCGCTCTATCTCGATGACCTCAAGGCGCGGCCGGACGACTTCGAGCCGCTGTCGCGCGACCGGCTTCTCGCCGGTGCGCTCGTGCCCGCCGCGTGGGCTCACCGCGCGCAGCGATTTCGTCGTTGGTATCACGCCGCATTGCTGTCGCTGTTCGATTCGGTCGACGCGCTAATTGCGCCCGCGACGCCGTGCCCGGCCTTCGCACTCGGGACCGAAACGCTTGCCTTCGATGGCGTGAGCATGGCGGCGCGTCCGAATGTGGGCATCTTCACCCAACCGATCTCCTTCGCCGGGGTGCCGGTGGCCGCGGTCCCGATGGCGATCGCCGGGCCGTTGCCGGTCGCGGTCCAGGTCATCGCCGCCCCGTGGTGCGAGCATGTCTGCCTCCGGGTGGCGGCCGAACTCGAACGCTGCGGGTCGGCGCGCGCCTGGGTCCGGTCGTAATCGGCGCGCAATGAGCCCGCCACCCGAAGCAACTGCCGAAGCGGTGAAGCCGCCCCGCATCGGCCAGCGTGCCGATCACGCCTATGATTGGATCAAGGCCGATATCTTCGAATTTCGTCTGCTGCCGGGCGACCGCTTTTCGGAGCCCGAGCTGGCGCTAAGACTGGGTGTGAGCCGCACGCCGGTGCGCCAGGCGCTGCTGCGGCTGGCGGGCGAGGGCTATGTCACCGTCGCCTCACGCTGCGGCTGGCAGGTGCGCCCGCTCGACTTCGAGGCGTTGGACGATCTCTACGACGTGCGTGTGATACTGGAAACCGCCGCAATCCGCAAGCTGTGCGAGATGACGCCGCAGCCCACGCTCGACGCGCTGCGCGGACCCTGGTTGGCCCCGCGCTCGCAATGGCACAGCGATGCACGGACGGTTGCCAGCCTCGACGAGGCGTTTCACGCCACGCTGGTCGCGGCGACGGGCAATGCCGAGCTCTCGCGTCTGCATGGCGAGGTTTCCGAACGCATCCGCTTCGTGCGCCGGCTCGATTTTCTGCATCTCGAACGCATCCGCGCCACCTACCAGGAGCATGCGCAGATCCTGCGCCACGTGCTGCGCCGCCAGGCGCACTCGGCGGTGTTGCTGCTGCGCGCGCACGTGACGGCGAGCAAAACGGAAGCGCGCAAGATCACGCTGCACATGCTCTACGAGGCGCGGCGCGGACTCGCCGAGCATCGCGCCGCCGGCGACTGAAGCGCTCGGCGCCAAGGCGTTTGCGGCCACGCGCCGGCGCAAATCGCAGTCGATCAATCCGCGGCCACCGTTTCGGCCGCTGCGGTGGGCCTCGTCATCGGGGTCGCGCGCCGCGACGCCCGCGCGCAGGTGAACAGTATCAGCGACACGGCGGCATAACTGAGCGCGACCAGCGGCGCCTGCCCCACCCCGATGGCCTCGCCATGCATGAAGCCGAAGAAACTTAGCACCGCGCCCGCGAACGCGAACCCCGCTGCCTTGCGGAAAGCCCGATCGATCGTGTACGCCGCGATCGCGCCCAGGATCAGCCCGGCGAGGATCGCACCGCCTCCCATCACCGCGAGTCCCTGGTAGAGCACGCCGACCTGGCCGAGCTTTTCGGCGCCGATGGCCGCGGCGCTGGTGCCGGCCGCTCCCAGGGAGTTATCGATCAGAAGCTTGCCCCAGGCTGCGAGATGCGGGGTGAGCGCGAGGATGATCGCGGGCGCATGAGCCTTGGGCGACTCCTGGAACGCCTGTGCGCCGATCAACATGCCGATGTAGAGAAGGATCGGCGAAATCGCCACCAGCGGGATCAGCGACGAGATGAGCGCGATGACGCCGAAAAACGACAGCACGATCACGATGAGGCCGGTCGCGGCCGAGTAGCCGATGCGGCCGCCCATCGACTTCCACCCCGGGTGCCCGATGTAGACCGCGTTGATGAAAGGATTTCCCATCAGGCAGCCGACCAGGCTTACGACGCCGTCGGCGGTCAGCACGCGCGTGGTGGGGTACTCGTCGCCCGCGGCGGCGGCGCTTTCGACGTTGTTGGTCGCTTCGACGAGGTCGTAGATGCCGAACGGGATCGCCGTGACGAGGATGACGGCAATGAACTGGAAGCCCGAGAACACGTGGTCCACTGCCGGCAGGGGAACGGAAAAGCCGAAGCTCGACAGCGATTTGGTCACGTTGGCGAGGCTCATGCCTCCGAATGAGAGGCCGGCCGCGCTGGAGACCCACGCGATGAGTGTCCCGACACCAATCGCGACCAGGCCGGCAGGCAGGCCGCGGAAATAACGCACGCCGCCGAGCCAGCTCGCAAGGATGATGGCGAAGCAGACGATCCCGATGACCGGCGTGAGAAACATCTCTTCCGCCGGTCGCATCGAAATGAAGGCAATCGAAACGCCGGCAAGCGTGCCGAGGAGGGCGGCACGGGGCGTGATCCGGCGCACGATCGGGGCGATGAACCCGCCCGCCATCAGCACGAAGCTCTGGATGAACACCCAGGTAAGGCCCGCCTCCCAGCCCTTTACCGGGTCTCCGGTCTTGAGCACGATCGGGAGCATGATCACGAACACGACCACGAACATGTGCGGCACGCTGATGCCGGAGGGCAGCGCGCACACGTCCTGACGTCCCGTCCTCTTCGCCAGCCGCCAGGCGAGCCACGCGTAGTAGAGCGTCGACAGCGCCATCATCAGGCCGGCCGCCGGAATGATGCGGCCGAATACGAGCTCGTCGGGCATCTTGAGCACGAAGCGCAGCAGCCCCGTCAACACCAGCAGATTGACGAGGATGTTGGTGCCGAAGCCAAAGAGCGCGTTCCAATCCCCAGGCGTCCACAGTTGCGGGTTGCGCTTCTCCATTTGCAGCTCCTTGGTCAGATGTGATTTGCCAACCGCTATGCCGCCGCCCCGTCAGCACCAGGCCGCGAGCACGCGGCGCGAATCCGAAACCCAGCCGAAGATCCCACCCTGCGCCTTGATCATCTCCAGGCCCATGGCGTGAAACTGCGGAAAGTAGGAAGCACAGGCGTCACCCGGTACCACGCAGCGGTAGCCCCGATCGTTCGCCTCGCGCACCGTGGTATGCACGCACACTTCGGTCGTCACGCCACACACGACGAGCGTGTCGATGCCGCGATTGGAAAGCATGGTGTCGAGGTCGGTGGCGTAGAACGCACCCTTGCCGGGCTTGTCCACGACGGGCTCGCCGGCGATCGGCGAGAGCGCGGGCACGATGTCGTGGCCCGGTTCACCGCGCACCAGGATGCGCCCCATCGGGCCCTTGTCGCCGATGCGCTGGCGCGGTGCGCCGCGTTCGATCTTGGCGCTGGGCGCGTCGGCAAGGTCCGGCCGATGCCCCTCCCGGGTGTGAATGACCATGACACCGGCCTTGCGCGCGCCGTCGAGCAGCGCACGGCAGGGCGCGATCGCGGCGCTCAGCAGCGCCACGTCATTGCCAAGCGATTCGCCGAAGCCACCTGGCTCGAGAAAGTCGCGCTGCATGTCGATGATGAGTAGCGCAACGCGTTCGCGGTCGATTGCGATGGGTGCAGGCTCGGCATCGATCACCGTCGTAGGCATGCGGCCCCGTGAGGACTGGAACAACCCGGCCCGGCGCAGGTTTCACGCAGGCAGACACGGTGCTGCAATAAACGCGCCATCGTTGCCACGGCGCACGGCGACAGCCCGCCCAGCGAATTCAATTAGTTGGTGCAGCGGCTCGCTCCGGGGCGTCCGCGCCGGGCATGCCTACCCGCGCTGAAAGAGTGCGCTTGCACTAAATCAGGTCAGCGCAGTCCCTCGCCGCCGAGATAGGCCTCCCGGACCAGGTCGCTGTGCAGCAGCTCCTGCCCCGACCCTTCGAGCACGATGCGGCCGGTCTGGATCACGTAGGCCCGATGGGCAATCGCCAGCGCGCGCTGCAGGTTCTGCTCGACCAGGAGGACGCTCACCCCCGCGGCGTTGATCGCGACGATGGTGTCGAGGATCTTGGTGACCAGTTTCGGCGCGATGCCCCACGACGGTTCGTCGAGCAGCAGCAGTTGCGGTCGCGCCATCAGTCCGCGCCCGATCGCGAGCATCTGTTGCTCGCCGCCGCTCATGGTGCCGGCCAATTGCACGCGCCGTTGTGCAAGGATCGGGAACAGCGCGAACACCTGCGCCAGGGTGGCGTCGATCTCCGCCGCGTCGGAGCGCGTGTAGGCGCCTAGCTCGAGGTTGCGAGCGACGGAGAGGCGCGGAAACAGGCGCCGGCCTTCGGGCACCAGCGAAATGCCTCGCCGCACGCGCCCATGGGGCGAGAGCGTGCCGATGTCGCGCTCGGAGAAGATGATCCGGCCGGCGTCGAGACGATTCAGACCGGCGATGGCGCGCAGCGTCGTGGATTTGCCGTTGCCGTTGCCACCGACCAGGGCGACGATTTCGCCGCGCTTGAGCACGAGACTCACGTCATGCAGCGCCGGCACGCGCCGGTAGCTCACCCGGATGTGCTCGACGGCGAGCATCTCAGGCACCGAGATACGCGGCAAGCACCGCGGGGTCATGTGCGATCGCGCCGGGCGGGCCGTCGGCGATCTTGCGTCCGGCGTCGAGCACCACGATGCGATCGGCAATGGGCATGATCGCCTCCATGACGTGTTCGACGATGACGCAGGCGATGTTACGGCGGCGAATGTGCAGGATGAGACTGGCTGCCTGGCGCACCTCGGTGGGATTTAATCCCGCCATGACTTCGTCGAGCAGGAGCAGCTTCGGCCCCGTGGCGAGCGCGCGGGCAACCTCGAGCCGCCGCTGTTCGGCCACGGTCATCGTTGCGGCAACGGTCGCGGCATGTCGCTCGAGGCCAACGAAGGCCAGCGTTTCGAGTGCGAGGCTGCGCGCCTCGGCGACGACCTTGTTCCGGATCATCGCTCCGACCATCACATTCTCACACGCGGTCATCGACGCGAAAGTGCGGACGATCTGAAAGGTCCGGGCGATGCCCCGTCCTGCGGCGCGCTCCGGGGTAAGCCGCGCCAGGGTCTCGCCATCGAATGCGATGCTCCCGGCATCGGGCGCGAGGAAGCCGGCGAGGCAGTTGAACAAGGTCGTCTTGCCGGCCCCGTTGGGCCCGATCAGCCCGACGATCTCGCCTCGACCCACGGTGAAGCTGATATCCTCGTTGGCGCTCAATCCGCCAAAGTGTTTGCACAGACCGCGCACGTCGAGCAGAGGGGCGGTCACGGCTCGCCCCTTGTGGCGCCTTTACGCCGGCCTCGCCTGGGGCCGAGCCTGCGTCGCTCAAACTCGCGCCAGGCCGCGGTGACGCCGCCGGGATAGAAGACGGCGACGCCGATGATGAGCAGGGCGTAGATGACGAGGTCGGTGCCGCGGCCGGTGCCGCCAAACAGGGCGCGAGTCGCCTCCTCGATTGCGGTCAGGATCACGGCGCCGACAACCGGTCCGCCCATGCTGCCCACGCCGCCCAGAATCGCTACCAGGGCGATCTTGATCGACAAGGAGGTCGCCATGGTCGAGCCGGGGTCGATGAACAGCTCCTTCTGGGCGTAGAACGTGCCGCCGATGGCGGTGAGGAAACTGCTGATCGCAATGGCGATCAGCTTGTAACGGGTGAGGTCGATACCGACGCTGCGCGCTGCATCGGGGTCATCCTTGATGGCGCGAAAATAGTAGCCGAGGAAACTGCGCTCGATGCAGAAGCTGATGCCCAAAGTCAGGAGCAACAGCCCGAGCATGATGTAGTAGTAGGGCACGTTGGACTTGTTGAAGACGAATCCCCACCAGCCAGCTTCGGCAACCGGCAACGACAGCCCGACCGCACCTCCCAGCCAGTCCCAGTTGGTGACGACGACCTGCAGGATTTCGGCAATGGCGATGGTCGCCATGGCGAAATAGTGTCCCCTGAGACGGAAGCAGGGCCAGCCGATGGCGAGCGCGAAGACGGTTGCCACCGCGCCGCCGGCGAGCATGCCCAGCCACGGCGAGAGGCCGAACAGCAGCAGCAATTGGGTGGAGGTATAGGCCCCGATGCCGTAGAAGGCGGCGTGCCCGAGCGACACCTGTCCGGCATAGCCGCCGAGGATGTTCCAGGCCACGCCGGCCTGCGCGATCATCAATACCAGGATCGCGTAGTTGAGCTGGCTGGCATTGGCGACCAGCAAAGGCAGAGCGATGGCCAGCGCGAGAACCGCGAGCAGCGCGGCGCGTTTCGCCATCGCGTACCCGGGGCCCGAGCGCTCGGCAGCCCGGCAGGTTGGGCGGCATCGCGGGCTGCAGCGGCGAATTCAATGTGACGCGAGGCGCATTCGAAACAGCTCAGGTGCGTCCGAGCAATCCCTGCGGCCGCAGTAACACCACGAACAGGTACAACGCGAGCACGAGCGCCAGCTTGTATTGCGGTCCGACCAGAAAGCCGCCGAGCACCTCGACGATGCCGACGATGATTCCCGCCCAGAACGCCCCGGCGACGCTGCCGAAGCCGCCGAGCGCAACGGTGACGAAGGCGATCAGGATGAAATTTGCGCCGACTTCGGGAAAGATCGGAAAGAACGTCGACAGCAGCGCGCCGGCGATGCCGGCACAGGCGGCGCCGATTCCCCAGGCAAGGGCGAACATTTGCTGCACGTCGATTCCCATCAACGCCGCCGCTTCCTTGTCGGCGGCGGTGGCCTCAAGCGCCGCGCCGAGGCGGGTGCGCTGCAGAAACCACCACACCAGGCCCGTCACGACGATGGCGCCCGCGGCGGCGGCGAGTTGCGGCAGGCCGAACTGCAGTCCCGCGAACGCCACTTTTCCCTGGACGATGCTGTGGTTGATGCTGCGAAAGTCCGGCGTCCAGAAGAACTGGGCCAGGCCGCGGAACAGGATCATCAGGCCGAAGGTGGTGAAGATCTGCGACAACATCGGGGCATTGATGATGCGCCGGATGACGAGGTGGTAGATCGCAGCGCCAAGCGCGAACAGCAGCAGTGCCGTCAGCGGCAGGGTGAACATCGGATCCAGCGCCCACAGGGCGAAGCCCCAGAAGCTCGCGTACATGCCGAGCATCAGAAACTCGCCGTGGGCGAAATTGACGATGTCCATCACGCCGAAGATCATGGTCAGGCCCACGGCGACCAGCGCGTAGATCAACCCGATCAGGACCCCGGAAAGCAGGGTCTGCAGCAGGATGTCGAAGGAGGCGCCCATGGTTGCGGTCGAGTCGCCGCGCGGATCAAGGCGCCAGCCTGGCGTCGATCGGCATGGAATGCGGGCCGGCGCGGGCGCCCAGGTAACGCGACGCGTCGGATGATCGGACAGGAGTTATTTGCGCTGGTCCCACTTCGGCATCGGCCAGATGACCTCCTTCGAGGCCAGGTCAAACGGCCAGACCGTCGCGTACTTGCCGTCCTGCACCTGCACGATGATCCCGCTGCCCAGCGTATTCTGGCCCGTCGCGTCGAACTTGATCCCTTTCCACGGCATGATGAGCTTGCTGCCCGGGATGTTGGTCTCGGCGAGCGCCTTCTGTATGGCTTCGGGCTTGGTGCTGCCGGCGCGGTTGATCGCCTCGGCCAGGGTCATCAGGCCGGTGAAGCTCCGGGCTGAGTTGCCGTTGAAGTTGGTCTGGTAGCGCTCGAAGTACAGATCGTTAACCTGCTTGATCAAGGGATTCTTGCCGGCAAGATCGAGCGCCCAGACTTCGCGGCTTAGAATGTATTCGCCGTCCTTGCCCAGCGTCTTCAGGAACTCGGAGTCGTTGAATCCGGCGTCGTTGGCGAGCAGGGCGTCGGGGGACACGCCGAGCTCCTTGTACGTCTTCATCGCCAGGATGGCATCGCCCAGGTAGGACGACTGCATGATCAGATCCGGATTCGCCGCCTTGATCCGCTGCACTTCCGCGGTCAGCTGCGTGCTCTTGGCGGGGTAGAGGATTTTCTCGACGATCGGATATTTCTGCTCGCCCGCAAGTTTTTCTTCGATCTTGGTCGTCTCGGTGCCGAACAGCGTGTTTTCGTTGAACAGCGCGATACGCTTGACGGAAATATTCTTTCTTTTCTCGACGTCCCTTAGGAACTCGAAGAAGTTGCTGACGAATAACTCGTCGTGGGGTGTGGTGCGGAAGAACCACTTGAAGTTGCGCTGGGTCAGCGTGACCGAACTCGACTCGGGGTTCAGGAACGGGATGCCGTTGCGTTCCGCGACCTGGCTTGCGGTGTTGGTGACATTGCTGAAATAGCAGCCGATCAGCGCGACCACTTTCTCCTGCGAGATGAGCCGCTCGGCCTCGGTCGCGCCCGTTTGCGGGTTGCCCTGGTGGTCGCCAAAGATGAGCTTGATCTTGGCACCCTTGAGGTTCGGCAGGCCGCCGCTCGTCGTCAGCGGAAGATTGAGTCCCCGGGTGCCGTTGTTGATCAGGTCCACCGCAAGCTCCAGCGCGTTCTTCATTTCCAGTCCGGTCGACGCCGCCGCGCCGGTGAGCGGATAAATGGCGCCGATGCGGATCTCCTCCTGCGCCAGCGCCGGTCGCGCGAGCATCAGCGCGAGGGCAAAGCCGAACCATGTCCAAAGACGTTTCATCAGCGCTCCTTGATTCGAACGAACACGATGGTGACGCGCCGACGGGCGCAATGGGTCAAGCATCAAAAGGATGCCAGTTCGTGATTCAGCCGGTCGGTCAGCAACATGCAGCCCGGTGCGTGCGTTATGCACAGTGGCGGACGAGCCACGGTGACGACCGCCTGCGGCGTCACGCCGCAGGCCCAGAAAACGGGCAGCTCGTCGGCCGCCACTGCGACCGCGTCACCATAATCGGGCCGTGCCAGGTCTTCAATACCTATCAGTTCCGGCTTGCCCAAGTGTATGGGTGCGCCGTGCACGGCGCCAAAGCGCGAGGTGATTTGCACCGCGCGAATTGCGTTCGCCGGCGTGAATGGCCGCATCGAGACAACCAGCGGCCCGTGGAAGCGACCCGCCGGCTGCGTGGCGACGGAAGTACGATACATGGCGACGTTGAGCCCCCGTTCGACGTGCCGTAGCGGAAGGCCCGCGTCGAGGAGCGCCTGCTCGAAGGAAAACGAGCAGCCGATGACAAAGCTCACCAGGTCGCTGCGCCAGTAATTGCTGATTTGGGTGGGCTCGTCGACGAGCGTTCCATCGCGCCAGACGCGGTAGCGCGGAAGGTCGGTTCGGATATCGATGTCGGCGCCCAGGGTGGGCAGCATCGCCTCGCCGGGCCCGGAGACGGCCAGCAGGGGACAGGGCTTGGGGTTGCGTTGGCAAAAGAGCAGAAAATCGTGCGCTGCATCAGCCGGAAGAATGACGACGTTGCCCTGGACATGCCGGGGCGCGAGACCGGAGGTATGCCCGCTGAAGACTCCCGCTCGGATTCGTTGCCGGATCGCGCCGACGGAAAGCGCAGGCTCGGCAGGTACCAGTTTCACTGCGGCGGTCGCCAGCATGTCAGCACGTCCGAGATTGATTCGACACCGACTGATGGGCAACCCGAATTCATGGTGCGGCGACCAGCAGTCGAATCCGTCGTGCCATTTGATCACCCTCGGCACGGCTGCGCCGAAACGCACAAGGGGCTGATTGTACAGCAGAAAGCTCGACGTGGCGCGGCCGACCGCGCCCGCGCGGCACGCGTAGCGTATCTATTGCGGGCGTGAACGGCGCCGCGAGAGCATAGTGCCGCGACAGTTCGGCGCGCCACAGCGACAGGCAAACGCGGCGATCGCCCGCCGCGTCATCCTGCCTCCGTACTCCAGCCGATAATCGTAGCGCAGCTCCTCGCCGGCTCGAATGGTGCGCTTGGCAAAGATGAACACACGGCCATCGTCGTATTCCATCGCCTCACAATTCGGATCACAGCCGTGGTTGATCCATCGCGCGGCGTTGCCGTGCAAGCTGGCATCGATGACGTTGCCGTCGGCGAGTTCGAATAGCATGGTGTGATAGAAATCCGTCGGGTCGCTCGCCGGCCGCTCGTCGGCAACTTTGCGCGGCAAGCGCGCGCCGCGATATTCAATAATGCGGGCTCCCTTGCGAATGGTCCGCGTTGCGAACACGCCGCGGCCATGCGTCGGCGAAACGCGAATGACGTACGGCCTGGGTGACCGGGGTGCAGGCATGCAGGCTCAAGGGCCGCGGCGGCTTTGGCCCGGCGTCGTGGCGGAATGGGACCGATCGAGAGGCGCCATCGAGTTAGACGAAAGTTCTACCAATCCAATGTAAGGTCCGGCTCTAAGGGGCTAACTAACAATCAGAAAAAGCGCTGCAAACCTTTCTCCGCGCGGTTATCGAACGCATTAATAATAAATGCCACAACTTTCCGCTGCGCTCAATGGTCAGGTAATACATAATCGTCGGCACTAGGGTGACTGGGGGGCTTGGTTGTTTGCACTGCGCCCTCATAGCGTCACCGCAAGAGTGCTTCGAACTGCCTCAATCCGTCCCTCTGGAGTAGCGCAATGCCCGATTCACCCGATCGTAATGAAGATGCGGTTAACCAAGACGCCATTACGAGCATCGCCAAGGAAATGCACTATCCGTTGCCCGTCGTAAAGCGGGTCTACGACGCCGAGTTTGCCCGCCTGAAGGCTGGCGCGCGCATCACCGACTATCTCGTTCTGTTTGCAGCGCGCCGTACGCGCGACGCGCTGCTCTCCCGTCACGCCTGAGATCGAGCGCGCGATACCGCGCGCAGTGCGCCCCGCTCGCAGCGGGGCGCAGGCCAAGTCGCGGGTCGATCAGGTGACGATTCGACATTCTTCATTCTGTGTCTGCAGCCCGGCTGACTGCCGCCTGGCGCAGCATCCTGACCGCGCGAGGCCCCGTTGCCGAAGTCTTCGCGCTGGCGGCGAGCGGTTTTAATCAACAAGCAACGTCTCGCCGGCGCGCACGCGATCACCCGGCTCCACCCACACCCTCAGATCGTCGCGCCACGGCACGACGATATCGACCTGCGAGCCGATGCGGATCATGCCCAAGATCGCGCCCCGCTCCACGGCATCTCCGGTCTTGACATAGCTGTCGATGCCGGCGACGGTCTTGGCCGCAATCTGCACGACGTAGCACGACGCGGGGAAGCCCTTGAGCGTGCCGTTGATCTTGGTGACCGTGCGTTCGTTTTGAACGAGGTGCGCGCTGCCTTCGTAGTAGGGCCCGCGTCGCGCGAGCACGCGTCGGTGCATCACGCCCATGTCGACGTTGCGCCCATGGCCCGGATGGTGGCGGACAAACTCTACCTTGCCGGACAGCGGTGCGCGGTTGTAATGCACGTCGAATGGGCTCATGAACACGCCGATGAGCAGCTTCGGCAGCGGCGAGTCCTCCCGCGTGATATCGACGAGCTTGGCAGCTAGCCCGCGCTTGATGCTGATGACCTCGTCGGCCTGGGTGAACTTCTTCACGTAGACGACCGTGCCGTCGGCCGCGGCCAGCAGGCCCTCCTGCGCTGGCGGCGTGCGCGGCGGATTGCGCCAGAACCAGACATAGCGCCAGAACAGATACGCCGCGGCGGCGGCAAGCGCCGCGCTCAGGGCGACTTGAGCGGATCCAGGAATCGCCATGCGTCATTTTCCAGGATGCGCACGATCGCAACGCCGGACGAGAATGGAAAATCCACGAACTCGAAGAGTTCCTTCTCGCGCTTGACTTCCTTGAGCCAGCGTTTGACCCCGGCGTGCCGCACCAGCTCACGTACATAGATGTTGGTGTCGTGGAGCAGAATATAGGCGTTCTTGTGCGCGTAACGGACGGTGGAGACGAAGTCCTGCCTGACGTCGTCGTAGGCGTGGCTGCCGTCGATGAAGGCGAGATCGATCTCCGGCAGTCCCGAAGCCGCGTAAGCGGCGAAGAACTCGTCGCTGCGCAGGCGATAGTGGGTCAGCAGGTGCTCGACACCGAAGCGGGCGAAGTGGTGCGTGACCTTTTCCGGCTCATCCCATTGCGCGGTGCCGCCGACGGTCTTGAACGGCCCGTCGGTAAGCACGGAATAGGACGGGTCGACGAAGCTCAACTGGCCCTTGGCGTTATCCCGGAGCCCGAGCGCAAGACAAACGACGCTAAAGCCGAACCCCGACCCGATGACCACAACGTGCTTGGGGCGCAGGGCCCGCGCCAGTGCGTAGTAGAGGAATCCGAAGCCCAGATTGAGCGTTTCCGGGGCCTCGTGATGGCCAAGCGGCTTGGCGTGCGTCAAAACCGCGCGGATAAGGTCGGCATTGAGACAGAATCCTTCGGCAGCTGGATCCGGCTGGGCGGTCGGCCGGCGTGCGCGCAGGATGGTCGGTAGCGCCATGCGTCCTCCATCTTGGGTCGGAAGATGACAAAGCTACGGAGGATTTGTGACGAAGGTTTTGCGGCCGGTGCAAAGTGGGGCCTCGGCATCAAGATACCTCTCGCCTGGGTTGACGCCGGATGAGGCGCTGCCCGGCCGCCAAAGGCGATAGGCTAGAAGGGCGGCGCCCTGTATGGCGTTGCCTGACCGCACTTGATTTACGGCGGCGCAGCCGCGCCCAGTGTGTTGTCCTATGCCGGCGGCGGCGCGACGGGCGACCGCTCTGCATCATCGGCCGCTCGCCGCCGTTCCAGCCGATAAATCCTCGACAGGCCGTAGTTCTTGGCCAGCGGCAACCTGCCGACGTACTCGAGTGCGTAGTCGCCCCGCCCGGTCGCGGCGAGCGTGGCGGCGAACGCTTCGCTCACGTACACCATCCCCGGTTGCGTCACGGGCTCAATGCGCGCCGCCTTCAAGACCCCGGAGCCAAAGTGGCCCTCCCGGCCCATGACCGGATCAAAGCTACGAAAAACCGGTCCCGCGTGCAGGCCGACGCGAATCTGGCTCTCCGCGGGTAACCCCGTCGCGCGCCAGTCGACGGAGAGCATGCTCGCGAGCAGCCCGAGGGCGAATTCCGCCCCCTCGTGCGGCGACTCGAAAACGATGTAGAGCGCGTCGCCCCATGTCTTCGCCTCGAGAGGCTTGACCCCTGCGGCGGCGATCTGCTGCGCGCCGATCTCCAGGAACCGCTGCTGGAACAGCGGCGCAAACTCGTCATGCAGGCGGCTGTAGCCGGCAAAGTCGGCAAACAGCATCGTCTTGACTGTGCGCTGCGGCCGCGCACCCGGCGCCCCCGGCACCACCGGTTGCGGCGCAGGGCGCGTGCCGCCTGGCCCTGCGCTCCTCGCCGCCGCCGCGGCGCCGCCTGCTGCCCGCAGCTCGGCGTCAAACCGGCGGCGAATCGGCTGCAGCTCGATGACCTCCGGGTTCCCGACATGGCGCATCCAACGTTCGCAGGAGGCGAGCGTTCCGCCGACGCGTCCGGGCCCTGCGCTATCGACCACGCACAGCAGCGCGGGCGAGGTTTCCAACTGCGCTGCTCGTAGCACGCACAGGCCCTCGACAAGCATGGCTGCGTGCTCGAACAACACGTCGTCATCGAGGTAACGCTCCTCGGTCGCCATGATGACCCGCGTCGCACGCGACATCGCGCGGTCAAAGCGGCTCGTCCAGGACTCGCCGCCGGGCGCAACGCTCGTGCGCAGGAAATCCTCGCGATCGAATGGCAGCACGACGTTCACCTCCGCGCCGATATCGAGCGCCGCCTCCGCGAAAATCAGGTCCGCGCCACAGGCGGCCGAGGTGTACACGATGGGCAGGTGCAGGCGCGCAAGGCGGGCGCTGATCGTGGCCGTGACCGCGGCCTCGAGGGCGGCGGGAAATCGCGCGGTCGTGCGATCGGGCGTGTCGATGAGGTGGCCGGCGAAGGCCAGTACGTCGGCGGCGGGCAGGACTTCGAGCACCTCAGCCGCGCGCGGAATAACCCGGGCGAGCAGGATGACCTGGCGCCGCATCGTGGCGATCGTTCCGGCGTCGTGCGCGGCCAGGGCGCGCGCCGCCGCGTACCGCTCGCGGGCGCGATCGAACGCACCGAGCAATAGCGCGGTCTCGCCGGCGGTGGCGTGGTCCCAGCCGGTGGTCGACCCCGTGGGCGCGGGCATTCGGGCGGCAATTTCGGTGGCCAGTTGCCGGGCCGCGCCAGCCTCGCCCAGCAGCATCGACAGCGTCGCCGCGTTGATCCCAGGATACGGGTCTTGCGCCTGCGCATAGGCAGCCAGGTATTCGTCGCGCGCCCGCTTGGCCAATGCGACTGCGGCTGCCGAGTCGGATGCGCGCGCGAAGGCGTCTTTCCAAAGCCTCCCGCGCAGGCTCAGGATGTCGGTCAGCCGGGACGAGGAATGCGGCGAGGCCTGCGCCTGGTCGAGCAAGGCGTGGGCGCGGCTGCCGGCACCGGCGCGCGCATGCGAGAGCGCGCCCCAATAGAGCAATTCCGCGTCGTCCGGATTGATCGCGATGGCCTCGCGAAAGGCATCGCAGGCATCCCAGGGCGCGCCCCGCGCGAGGTGGGCGCGAATCGAGTCGCAGGCTTCGCCCGGCGTCATGCGCGCTAGCGCCGTTTCTTCAGCTCCTCGGCGATCCGGTCACGCCAGAGAGCGACACTGATCTGGCGCCGCATCATCGGCGGCAATCCGTCGATGAGGCTCGCCGCCTCGGTCAACTGCGCCGCTCTTTGCCCCGGCGTGACGAGAGCGGAAACATACAGCGCGCGCGCGAGCTGAACATGCTGGCGGAGATCGTCATGGTCACGCGTCTCGAGCCCTTCGTGGAATTTCACCACCGGCTCGATTATCTGTTGCGCCTCGGCAGGCCGCTCCAGCCGTACGGCGATCAACGCGGCGAGAATCAGGTCATCGTCGGCTTCGAGTTGGTCCTGCAGCGTGCGCTTCGGCAGGTGTCGCCGGTAGTCGATCGCCAGCTTGATCTGCTCGTCTGCCACAGCGTAGTCCTTGAGGTTATAGGAGGCGTCGGCCAAAACCGCATAGGTTGCGGCGAGACTTGCGTTCTTGATGAACGCCTGCAATGTGTCCTTCGGTGTCAGCGCTTGACCACGTTGCACCGCGGCTTGAGCGAGGTCGCGCACCGTCGCATAATCGCCGGCGCCCAAGGGGAGCGCATAGCGGGCCACTATGCCGATTCCGAGCGGGCCGAATTGCTCCACGGCCGAGCGTAAAAATGAATCCGGAGGAAGGTCGCGGACCGCAATCGCGTTCAGCCTGGCGTAGGTCGCAAGGTCGGCCTGCGCTGCCTGCCGGTCGCCCAGATCAGCCTCTAGACCGGCGAGGGCCGCAGCCGGAAGCGAGAGCATCGAACCGATCATCGCCGAGGGCTGCGTCTGCTGCTCGATGGCCAGCGTCGAGCGCCATTGCTGCTGACTTTCGCGCAGGCGACCCATCCTCAGCAAGTAATACCCCGTCCCGGTCCTGCTGGCACCGAGATTGTTCCAGGCGATCTGGTTGCTAGGGTCGATCTGGAGTATCGCCTCCCAGTCGCGTGCGCCCGCTTCAGAAAGGGCCACCGCCTTGCCCAGGTGAAGGCTGTTGAGCTCGGCAGATGCGAGAGAGTCCGAGATCAGCGCCCGGGCCCGGATGGCGACCATATGGCCGGGGCGCAGCGCGATGATTTGTCCGGCCACCTTGGCCGCTTCCCCTCCAACGCGGCGGGCTTCGTCGTTGCGTCCCAGGTCCTGCAACGCCTCAACCTGCCAGGCGGAGGCTTCGGCGAATCCCGCCGCCGACGGCAAATCGCCGAGCTTAAGACCATCGATGCTGCGGTAGACCTCCCGCGATTCTTCGAGGGACTTCACCGCGGCGTCTTGCTGGTTGCGGCGCAGTTGGGAAAAACCAGAGTACGTCATCGCCAGGCCATAGGCACGCCGCAGGGCAATCGTTGGGTTGGGCATGGCCATCAGCGGGCGCAGTATGTCGACTGCCCGTGCGATTAACGGCTCCGATTCCGTATACTCGCCGAGGCTGTCCGCGACGCGTGCCTGTGACACCAAACCGAGACTGAGCCCAATGGCCGTAATCTCCGACTGGTCGCCTTCGCGCCGCATCTTGCCCAGCACGCCGACGGCTTCGGCCAACGCCTTCCGGCTCTCGTCGAGCTTGGACTGCGTGCGCAGTACCGAGCCGTATCGAACCAGCGCAAGCGCGCGATTGCGGTCGGTTTCGGGCGTGCGCAGCTCCGGCGGCAGCGCGCTGTAGTAATCCACGGCGCGTTTCGATAACTGGGCCAGTATGTCGAGCCGGCCGACCGGCTCAAGCTCGAGATAGAAATCGTCGAGCAGATAGACGATGAGTTTTTCCGCTTCGCCGCGTGCGCTTTCAGCCATCGCCCGCGTCTGCAGCGCCTGCGCTTCGGCCAGCTGGGCCCGCTTCATGCTGTAGTAGCCGAAGATGGCACCGGCTAGCGCGCCGACTGCGAGCACCGCGCAAACCGCGGCAATCTGTCGGGCGCGGATGAGCGCCTTGCGCGTCGCCAGCTCACGCGCGCGCTGCTCGGCAAGCTTGCGCTCGGCCTCGTCGCGCGCTTCGCGCTCATGGCGCAAGTCGCGGCTGGCCCGCACTACGCTGCATAGCACGTCGTGCGTGAGCTCCACCCGCCGCACATCGAGGCGTTCCTCGATGCGCAACAGGCGCCGGTCGACCAGCGTGGCGAGCGCGTCGGGCCGCGCGCCGGCCTCGGCAAACGCCTTGCGCACGCTTTCCTCGGCGATGCTTTCCCGAAAGCCGGACTCGGTGAGCAATTCGTCTTCGATGAAGTGGCGCACTGCAAGCGGCTGGTCGGCGAGCGCGCGCTCGTAGAATTCGGCCAGGATCGTGCCGTGTGAGCCGGCAAGCAGGTCGGCGGAGATCTCGGAACGACCCTGGGCAATGCGGGCGTTGTTGAGCTCGCGGCAGATCAAGCTTAACAGCGACGGCTCGACCTCGGCATTGCGCAACTCGGAGCCGCCGGCCGTGAATCGGACGATTGCTTCAGCGACCTCGGCGGACACGAGCTTGCCACCCGGTTTCACCACGGCGGCGAGCGCCTGCTCGCCGGTCATGCGGGCGAGCCGCATCCGGTTCTGCGTTATCGAAGGCATTTCGCTCTTGAATGCTTCGAGATGCGCCAGGTAATCCTCGCGCAGCGCGATCAGGATGCGGTAATCGCCGCGCGTGAAATCGAACCGCTCGGTCGCCGATTCGTCATGCTCGATCCGCTCTTCGAGTGACTTGGGCGCACGGTTCTCGACCAGATCGGCCAGGTCTTCGATGAACTGCGCTGCCCGCTTGCGCCCGAAATCGTCGCTCTGCGCCAGGGTGAAGATCTCCTCGAACTGGTCGAAGATCAACAGCGGGATCACCGTCTTGCCGGACCCGTCGCGCAGAATGTCGTCGCGATGATGCAGGAACTCCCACAGCGATTCGCCGGCCACCGCCACGCCCGGTTGCGTCCACTGGCCGGATTCCTGGGTGGCCCGCAGGATGGCCGCCTTGATCTGATCGGAGGGCGGCGGCGATTCGCGCGAATAATCGATGCGCACGTACACCGGGCAGTAGCCCATCGGCCGCAGCCGCGGCACGATGCCGGCACGCAGGATGGAGGTCTTGCCCAGCCCCGACTGCCCGAACAACACGGTGAGCGTCTTGCGCTGTACGCGGCGGTCGAGCTCCGCGACCTCTTCCTCACGCCCGTAAAAATAAGCGCGCGTCTCCTCGGTAAACGACGCCAGGCCCAGCCAGGGATGCTGCGCGTCGACCGACGCCCGCGCAGACGCGCCGCTTGCCGCCCGCTTGGTGTCCTGGCCCACCGGGGAAGCCCCGGGCCGCTGCGTTTCGACCGCCGTCTCGGGTGCCGCCGAACCCACGGAATTGTTAGCCATGACGGGCGGCAAGAAAATCCTGCATGCGGCGCGCGAATTCGGGCGAGACTTCTCCGCCCGGAAGGCGGGTGAAATTCAGTGCCTTGAACTTGTCCGGCACCTGGGCCGAGGCCACGTTCGTGTCGTCGATGCATACCGGCAGAATGAACAGCGCGCCCTCGGCGATGTTGCGCGCGCGGTCGATGGCGTAGCTCCACTCGCGGCGGAAATAGCCCTCGACCCGACGCTGCGTCGTCGCCGAGACGACCGGGACGAAATACGAGCAGCGGGCGATATTGCGCAGGATCTTGCGATCGTAGTCGTCACCGCCCTCGAGCCGTTCGAGGTCGAACCAGGTGGTGATGCCCGCCGCGTCGAGCCCGGCCTTGATTTTCTGCACCGCGGGCAGGTCCTCGCGCGCGTAGCTGATGAATACCGCGTTGTCCGGCATGTCGCGCTCCGGCGGCAGAAACCGCTGTGCCACGCCGAGCGGAATCACCTCGCCGGGCGTGCGCCGCGCTGTCCAGCGGCGATGCAGCTCGTCGACAAACTTCTCGGCGCCGCTGTAGACGCGGGTGCGCACGCTGACCTGCTGCAGGAAGTTCATCAGCCGTCCGTCCTTGCCGGAATGGTTGTCGGCCAGCACCTCGCCGACGTCGCGCGGGTCCGAAAGGCGATGGCGCTTGGCCATGCGCAGGAACAGGCGCGCAAGCCAGTTGGTGAACGTGCTGCCGATGAACAGTAGGTGGCTATGCTCGAGCTCGTGAAACAGCCGCTCGGGCGTCAGGTGCTCGCTTTGCAGCGCACAAATGAATTCCAGCGTGTCCTCATCGGAAATGACGTAGGTCGGCGACGCCGACAAGCGGCCGAACAGGTGGTAGACCACCGGGCGCTGCAGCTTCTCGCGTTCGCATGCCAGGTCGACTACGCGGTTGGGCGCATAAGCGAGTACCTCCGTCGTTTGCGTGCCTTGGAAGCGCTCCATGTTGATCGCCTGTTCCAGCAGGGGATCGAATGTGGTCGTGACAAAGAGGTCGAAATCGGTGATCTGGGCCAGCTGCCGCAGCGCCGCCGGTGGCGGGAAGTTCGCATCGCGGAAGATGCTGCGAACGCGCGTGTACGCTTCCTCGCGCCGGCCGCGCGAGGCGAGGAACCAGCACACGACATCGTTGAGCGTATACGACTGCGGGAGCTCGGCCGGATCGATGTTCAGTCGGGCGGGGAGCTTCTCGGCGACCCAGTCGTAGAGCAGGCGCGGTCCGCGTTCGGTCTCGACCTGCAACAACTCCGGGCCGATGATCGGAATGACACGCCGCTCTTCGATAAAATTGAGGAGGTCTTCCCAGGCTTCTTCGTCGAGTGTGGCAACCGTGGCCCGCATGGGCAACGGGCTACTCATGCACACCGTCTTTCATTTGCCATCTTGTCGCCATGTCGCCCAAGGCCCGGTAACGGGCATCCTGTAGCTCAGCGTCGAAGTGTCTACGATTCCCGCATCAGGGTCAAACGCGCAAAGTAGCGGCCCACACCGATAAAGCCCGGGGCCTGCGGCGCTTCGAGCCATCGCCGGAGCGGGGTCGAGACGTAGTCACCATGACGCCAACAGGCCGTGTTAACCTCCAGCACCGGGTGGGTGGCGAGCTCCCGCCCAAGCGCTGCGCTTCTTCGACAATGGTCTCGCTGCCAAGCGACTGCTGCCTCGGGGGAGTTCAATCGAGCCCGATCAGGCGCGGCGCCAGCGGGCACTCAGGATGCGCCGCGGAGAAACAGGTATGTACCGGGTAACGCTCGATTGGGTCTCGAGGTTTCTGCGACTGGAGTCCGCCGGCGGATTGGTTCTCATCGCCGCGGCGCTTATCGCCCTGGGGATCAGCAATTCGCCGCTTGCAGGCGCGTATCACCAGTGGCTGTCTTTGCCGTTGGAGTTTCGAGTCGGCTCCCTCGAGCTGGCGAAGCCGCTGCACCTGTGGATCGACGACGGGCTGATGGCGGTCTTCTTCCTCCTCGTCGGTCTGGAGATCAAACGCGAGGTGGTGCAGGGCGAACTATCCTCGGTTGCGCAAGTCGGCCTGCCATTGGTCGCAGCCGTTGCCGGCATGGTTGTGCCGGCAGCGGCCTACTACGGGCTCAACCACGACAATGCGGACGCCGTCAAAGGCTGGGCGATTCCCATGGCCACGGACATCGCCTTCGCGCTGGGCATCATTTCGCTGCTCGGAAAGCGGGTGCCCCTGTCGCTCAAGATTTTTCTGACCGCCATCGCGATCGCCGACGATCTGGGCGCCATTCTGGTCATTGCCTTCGTCTACACCGAAAGCGTCTCGACGCCGATGCTGCTGCTCGCCGGCGTGGCAATCTTGGCCCTGGTCGCACTCAACCTTTGCCGCGTGAAGGCGTTGTCGGCGTACGCCTTCGTCGGCGTTTTCCTGTGGTTGTTCGTGCTGAAATCGGGCATCCATGCGACGCTGGCAGGCGTCATTCTTGCGTTCACCATTCCCTTGCGCGTCAGGGACGGCGACCAGCCCGCGCCGCTGGTGCAACTCGAGCACGGGCTGCATCCCTGGGTGGCGTTCGGCGTGCTGCCGATATTCGCGTTTGCCAACGCCGGCGTGTCGCTGTCCGGGGTCGGCCTCACTGCGCTCGCCGAGCCGGTACCGCTGGGCATCGTCGCCGGCCTCGTGCTGGGCAAGCTGATCGGCATTTTCGGCGCCTGCGCGATCATGATCAAACTTGGGTTCGCGCGTCTGCCCGAGCAGTCCGGCTGGACGTCGCTGCTCGGCATCGCGGCTCTGTGTGGGATCGGCTTCACAATGAGCCTGTTCATCGGCGGACTCGCGTTCGAGGATGGGAGCGAGCTGCACATGCAGGGGGTGCGGCTGGGCGTGCTTGGCGGTTCCCTCATCGCGGGCGTGCTGGGGGCGTCCCTTCTGGTCCTGGGCACCAAGCGGGCGCCTGACTGACCGTACCTGTTGTGCATTGCCCGCGGGAACTGATTTCGAAGGGCCGCACAAATGAATGAACATGAGGAAGCGGCGGCGCTTGCCATGCCACTGACCAGTTCCGCGTTTCCGCCAGACCGTATCGCTTCGTCAAGCGCGAGTTCCTGATCATCAGTTAGCGGACCGAGTCCGACGCACCGGACCATGCCGCCGCCGCCAAAAGCCGGTATCTGTTCCTGGGGCGGGCGTAGCCACGCGCGAGGGCAATCGAAAGTCCGCGAGCAGGGAACCGCGGTCAATTCGCGGGCGCGAAATCCTCCAGGCTTACCTGCGGAAAGTACAACCCTTCGAATCGGCGCACCCACCACTGGCCGGTCGTTGCGTGGAGATTCCAGTCGGCAAAGCGGTAGTCATAGAGCTTCGCCTGTACGAGCTTCGGCGGATGATCGGGAAACGGATTGGAATCGAGCAGGGCCAGTACGGACGGACTGCCCTCGAGCAGGCGCAGCATAAGGTTTTGGAACCAGGGGTTCGCCTCGGCGTCGCCCAGTGCGGCGAACCACATCTGCCAGTCGAGTCGCGGCTGGTGAGGAATGTTCCACGGCAGCCCACGAAGCAGAGGTCCCGGCTTGTAGCGGAACACGTACTCATGCCAGGCATGCCCGTCGGAGGAGCCTTCAATGACGATCTCCGGCCGCGTTGTGGTCATGACGGCAAACAGGCCGTAAGGGTTGACGATGAGCAGCGGTGATACGACGCGCGACAAGGTTCCGACCACGGGCAAGTCGCTGCGCATGAATGTCTGCCAAATGCGGTTGACGCCGATCGGCACGACCAACAGCGCCACCGCCGTCGCGATCGTGCTGGCGACGCGTCCGGGGTGCGGTGCCCGACTTTGCGCCCATGCTTGGAGCCGCACCGGGATAAGCCGACGCAGAGCCGCGTCGTCGAACAGGAAGATGCACATCAGCATCGTGAGCAGATTGAAGAAGTTGTAGTTGCCGGTCACCAGGATCAGAGATTGAAACAGCAGAGTGCAGGCAGCCGCCACGGCCCGCGGGCGGCGAGGTAGGAAGATCAAAAACACGATCCCCAGTTCGACCGCCAGGGTCAGCGCGGTGCCGCTGCTCAAAAGCGACGCGGGCAGCTTCGCCGCGTACCATGCAACGGGGGTGGGCAGCGGCTGCGTCCAGAAGTGATACTCGAGCGCGGTCCAGTCGCGCCACGTCGCGTCGCCGGAGAGCAGCTTCACCGCGCCTGACAGGAACAAATAGCGGAAGACCAGCCAGCGATAGAGCCAGACGACGATCCGCGAACCGCCGGTGAGTAACGTCGCCAGAAATCCCGCCTCGAGCAGCAGCGCGTCCCATTGGAAGCTCATGAAATCCTGCCCGGCGTAGGTATAGGACAGATAGAGCGCGAACAGGCCGATGAGCGCCGGCCGCGTCCACCGGTCGAGGATTACGAGCAATCCGAGCAGGACGCCAACGACGCTGCCCGCGATGAGCGCTGCATCACTCGCGTCGAGCCAAAACAGTGTGGGCAGGACCCAATAGGCTCTGCTACCGAGCGCGACCTTTGCCGCGTCGAGGTAGTTGGTCAGCGGCAGGATTCCGTCATGGCCTACCAGGCCCACGATCTGGACCGCCAGCGACGCGAACGCCGCGACATAGATCGCGCCGAACAGGCGCAGGAACACCCAGCTCACCAGCACGTAGGTTTCCGCTTCGAGGCGGGGTCCCCAGAGAAGCCTGGAAACGCGAGCGAGGAGCTCGCGCCGGCGGGCGAAAAACGCGTAGACCAACTCGCTCGCCTTCGCGAACCCTGGCAGATGGCGGTACAGCCACCACCAGGCGCAGCGGCCGGGCGCGTGGCGCAACAGGCGGTAGGTTGCAGCCGCGCCGGAGTACACCTGTCCGTCAGGCTCGATCAGCTGGATGGAACGCGCAAACTCCGGCAGGGGAATCCGCGGAAAGTCCGCCGCGGCTTCCTGATAAGGGCGGTAGAGCACGCCTGCACCGGTGAGCCCCTGCCAATAGTCAACCCAGTAGCGGCAGATGCCGCAGTCACCGTCGTAGACCAGCGTGGAGGGCGCCTCGGCCATCGTTGCGCAGAGCTATCGCCGGATCCCGGGCCGGGCAAGCGCGGCAGGATGCCCTCGCGTTGCCGCATCAGGCCGCGCGTTCCATCTCCGGCTTCCATTTGCCATGGCGCGCGAGGCTGTTCATCGTCAGGCGTCCTGACAGCGCCTTTTGCGCCATCGACACGTTTTCCGCGCGGCCCGCCCAGCTCTGCATGGCAGGATCTTGCAACGCCCGCGCATACGAGAACGACAGCACCCACGGCGCATGCGGAAACAGGACATTGATCGCGTTGAGATTGGCCGTTGCCTCTTCCGCGGCCTGGCCGCCGGAGAGGAAGTTGATGCTCGGCACCGCCGCAGGCACGGTTCGGCGCAGCACCTTGACCGTTGCGGCAGCTACGGTCTCCGGTGTCGCCTTGGGACGGTATTCCTTGCCGGGGAGCACCATGTTGGGCTTGAGCACCATGTACTCGAGCATGACGCGGTGCCGCCACAGGGCGTGGAATACCGCGTGCAAAACCGCCTCGCTCACTTCCATGCAACGCTCGATGCCGTGCTCGCCATCAATGAGAACCTCTGGCTCGACGATGGGCACGATGCCTTCTGCTTGACAAAGGGCAGCGTAACGGGCCAGCACTTCGGCGTTGGCTTCGATGCCAAGCCGCGTCGGATTCTGGTCGGTGATGCCGTAGACCTCGCGCCACTTGGCGAAGCGCAGGCCCTGTGCCTTGAAGCTCTTCAAGCGCTCAGCCAAGCCATCCAGGCCTTGGGTAATCAGATCGCCCGGTGCGCCGACCAGGGGGGTCGTACCCTTGTCGACCTTGATCCCCGGCATGATGCCGCGGCGGACAAGGACCCGCGGCAGCGGTGTGCCGTCATCGGCCTTCTGACCGAGCGTTTCTTCGAACAGGATCACCCCGCTCAAGAATTGTTCGGCGTCGGGCGTCGTAATGAGCAGTGAGCGATAGGCGCGGCGGGATTCGTCGGTGCAATCGATGCCAAGCGCCTTGAACCGCTTGGTGATCGTCGGCACGCTCTCATCGGCGGCGAGTATGCCCTTGCCCGGCACAATCATCGCGGCGATGGTCGCACTGAGTTCGTCCTCTGGCGTCATATTTGGATTCCTTGTGCTCGATTATCGGTCCCGCCAGACTTGCGTTGCAGGCGTGACCGCTGGACATTGCCGCCGACCATGATCTCGCCCTCCTCGCGGCGGCGCACGTCCGCTTGGGCATCGACTTCTACGCGCGGCCGAAAGGTTCTTGCCGCATCGAGACAGCTCGTCAGTTCAAGCGTGCGCGAAAGCGAGATTTAACAACCTCAAGCGCGCCCGAATCGTAACGAAACGCGAAGCGCTGAGCAAGCTGCCGCGCTGCGGAGACAAGCGTTTGCAAGCCACTCGGAAACGGACTGGGTCGTGGGCGCCTTGGTGGCGCGAAGGTGGCGCGCCCTCAACGCATTGCCGACCGTTCCCATCCGCGGCAGCCGTTCAGAAACAGGTTCACCACGTCGCGCACCCAGGCATCGAGCGCTTCGGAAGACAGCGGCGGTCCGAGGCCCAGGACACGCCGCTGCGGCCCGGCGACGAGCATGTGCAGGAACTGCTCCGCAGCGAAGGTTGGGTTGTCCAAGCGCAGGTTGCCTGCCCGCGCTTCGCGCTCGAGGAGCCCCGCGATCAGGCGAACGGCTTCTTCGCTGGCCCCCTGGTTGTTGACCGCGGTCGCGAGATCTGGGAACCGGCTCGATTCGGCGATGATCAGCCGATGCAGTTGGATCGCGGGCGCCGACAAGGCAGCGCGCAGGATCAGGTCCGCCAGGCCGCGCAGTATCTCGGAGAGATCTGCTCCGTGAAGCAACGGCACATCGGCGGGCGGACGCAGCCGTTCGATGGTACGCCGGATCACCGCGCCGAAGAGCGCAGATTTGTCTTCAAAGCGATGGTAGAGCGTTCGCTTCGATACGCGCGCCCGTCGCGCGACCGCCTCGATAGTCGTTGCGCCGTAGCCTAAATCGAAGAACTGCTCGCTTGCCGCATCGACGATACGGTCCAGGAGCAACTCGGCGGCGGCCTTCGACGGCCTGCCGCCACGGCGCGGAGCGACCGCGGCCTTGGCTCCTGCTGCCTTGTGCCCGTGTGGCGGCAGGGCCTGCCCGGTCAAAGGCAAACGCGCGCCGCCGGCATGCGCCTAGCGTGGGTTGTAATAGCTGGGCCCAGCCAGCGGAGCGGCATAACGGGGGGCGGACGCATAGTAGGCCGGATGCGGAACGGCGTAAGCCGGACGCGGCGCATAGTACCGCGCCCCAGGCGCAGCGTTATACACGGCTGCCGTTTGCGGCCCATAGTAAACCGCCGCGGGGGCCGCGGGGTAATACGTTGCGGGCGGCGCGTAGTACCCAGGCGCCGCTGCCGGCGCGCCATAGGGCACGCCCTGCGGCGGCGACCCATAGTAGGCAGGGGCAGGCCCGTAATACCCGGCACCCGCTGGCGCCGCACCGTAAGCCGGGCCCGGTCCGTAATAGGGCGGGGGCTGGGTAATAGCAGCCAGGATGGCGATCGGGGCGGTGATGATCGCCGCCGCCGTGGCAACGACCGCGCCGGCGAGACCCCAGATCGGGCCGCCGCCATAGTAGCCGCCCCGGTAGTAGCCACCGTGAGGCCCCCCGGCAAGGGCCGACGATACAGGGAGGACGGCGAGCGCGAGCGCAAGAACACCGGTGACCAGGAGGGTTCGGTTCTTCATCATCAGTGCTCCTTAAGAAAACGCCGTACCGGATCGGGGCGACAAACCCGCATGCAGCCCTAACCTAGCACAATTTCAAACGCAACGCAACGGTATCGTTTCAATTCTGGCGGCTGCCGCCTTGAAGCCGCGGCGAGCGCTTTATTCGTCCGCCACCTCGTCATTTTCAACCTCCCAGGTGTAGCGATGCCGCGGGGGTACGTCCAGGTGCCGCAAGGCGATCGCCAACCCGAGGCCGATCAGCGCCGCGGCCAGGTGCGTTTCCCATGAAACGCCGGGTTGGATTGGCAGCACGCCCCAGGCCAGGGCGCCGTACATGAAGCTGACAACGAGCGACGCGGCGATGGCACGCCGATCGCGTCGAATTAGTCCGGCAACGAAGATATAGCTCACCAGCCCGTAGACCAATCCGCTGGCACCGACATGGACGCCGCCGCGGGCGAATAACCACACCGCGACACCGGGTCCGAGGTAGACCGCCGGCACGACGCGTAGCGCCGCATGCGGATAGAGGTACAGCATGGCGGTTCCGACGACGAGCAGCGGGACGGTGTTGGCGATCAGGTGGGCCAACCCTGCATGCACGAGCGGCGCGAAGAGAATGCCGGGCAACCCCGCCAACTCGCGCGGTCGGACGCCGAAATCGTCGGGACTCAGATCGAGACCCCAATTCAATAAGGCGATGGCCCAGATCAGGACAATGAAGCCGAATGCGATCTTGGCCGCGAGGCGGAAATTGAGGCGGGAGCGCTCGGAGTCGGTGTAAGCCGGGTCGGGTCGGTGTATCTCCATCTCGGCACAGGATACCAGCCGACGGCTCGTGCCCATCGCGGGGGCGAAGGCTCCTTTAGGGCTGGCAGGCGTCAACCCTACGCCGGCGTCAGAAGGGGCGCGCTCCTGGCGGCAACTCGCCTGCCTCGAGACCCGGTGCTTCAAGGAGCGCGCGCAAAAACCGGGTGGCCGTGCATGATCGTGCGCACCTTCTTCCGTGCCGCGCGCGAAACGCGGTGCCAGCACCGGACCGGTCCGGCGGTCACATCATTGCAGCAGGAGCGCCCGGGCGAAGATGACCTGGGCGACGAAGCCCACGACAAAGGCGAGCGTGCGCACCCAGGGCAGACCCAAGGTGTAGGCAACCGGATGGACGACGCGGGCCCAGAAATACGCGACCGATGCAGCCGCGGTAAGGCTGTTGCTGACTCCAGCGGCCTGGGCTACCAGCACCAGGGTCGCGAAGACCACCAGGTTCTCGACCGCATTGACATGCGCCTTCATGAGCCGTCTTGCCCAGGGCGACTGCGGTTTCGGGTTATCCGGATACCCGACCGTATCCGCTAGACCCAACACCGCGGCGCGGTTCAGAACGTACGGCAGCCACAGCAATCCGGTCAGGACGGTTACCCAGGTCAGATACAGCAACTCGGTTTTCATCGTTTTCTCCTCCGGGTGGGTAAGGCTTCTGTCGCCGGCGCGCGAGCGTTCGCGGCGATCCGGTCGGGCTAAGCGCCCTGGGTATGGTATCCGAGGCAGGGTGACGACTACTTGCCCTTTGGGCGCTGCCCGCAATCACGGCTCCTGGCCGGCGTTTGGCGCGTCGCTTTCCGCTCCGCGCGGCCGCGCGCCGAGCAGCAGCGCTTCGATGACCTCGCGGGCCGAGCGGCCATCGCGCATCAACCGCCGCAGGGCGATGGCAGCTTCCATCCCGAGAAATATCTCCACCCGTTTGTACGCCCCTTTTTTCTCCTGGGCCCGACTATGCACTTTGACCGCAGCGGGGTGCCCGCGCCGTGCACGCGGTGCGAGGCTTTCCGCCTGTCGCGGCCGTTGCCGCGTGACGACGGTTTGCGCGCTGTGCCCGGGACTCTTCATCGACCTCACTCCTGCGGTTGTCGCGATTCGAATGGCGTTGCACCTGGTTGCCGGTGCCAAGCGCAGCGACGGACCCGAGTCTGGCTCCGGCTTCAGGCGAGATTGCCTATAATCGCCTGGCGCATGATAAGGCCGCATCATGATGATGCCCAACCGCGGATGAGCGCCGTCGGGCCTGTGCTGGTGACCGGAGCCACCGGCTTCGTCGGGTCGGCCGTGGTCCGCGCCCTTCTTGTGCCGGGCTATCCGGTGCGAGCCCTGGTTCGCGTGGCGAGCTCGCGCGCCAACCTCGCCGGGCTCGACATCGAATGCGTCGAGGGCGACATCTGCGACGCAGCCGCGCTCGCGCGCGCCATGACGGGAATGCGCTATGTCGTTCACGCGGCCGCCGATTATCGTCTCTGGGCGCGCGACCCCGACGCAATCATCCGCACCAATGTCGAGGGCACGCGCAGGGTGATGCGTGCCGCGCTCGACGCCGGTGTCGAACGCATCGTGTATACGAGCAGCGTTGCCACCCTGGCGCCGCGGGCCGACGGCCAGGCGGCCGACGAGAGCTCACCCGTGGCCGAGGCGGCGGCCGTCGGCGCCTACAAGCGCAGCAAGGTCGCTGCCGAAAGGCTGGTGGAGAGGATGATCGTGCGCGATGCATTGCCGGCGGTGATCGTCCATCCGTCGACACCGATCGGTCCGCGCGACAGCCGGCCAACGCCGACGGGCCGGGTCATCGTCGCGGCGGCCCGCGGAGGCATCCCCGGTTTCGTCGACACCGGGCTCAACCTGGTGCACGTCGCCGACGTCGCCTCCGGCCACCTCGCCGCGCTCGTCCGCGGCAAGGTCGGCGCGCACTATATACTCGGCGGCGACAATGTCTTGCTCGCCGACATGCTGCGCCATATCGCCATCTTGGTCGGGCGGCGACCGCCACGATTCAGGCTGCCCCGCGCTCCGCTCTATCCGCTGGCGGCGGTGGCGGAAATGCTCGCCATGGTGACCGGACGCGAACCGTTGCTCACGCGCGACGGCCTGCACTTGTCTCGGCAGCACATGTTCTTCAGCAGCATGAAGGCCGAACGCGAACTCGACTACCGCGCCCGTCCCTGGGCCGAGGGCTTGCGCGACGCCGTGGACTGGTTCCGCGGTGCGGGGTATCTGCGATGACGACACTGTTCATCGCCGTGCTCTGCTGCGCCATCTGGGTCTACCTGCTGGCGGCGCGCGGGGGCTTCTGGCGCGCCGTGCCGCGCGACGATGACGCACGGACCTCGGCTGCGGATGACCTGCCCTGGCCGGCGGTGGTTGCCGTCATACCCGCGCGCGATGAAGCGGCCGTGATCGCGGCCACCCTTGGTTCGCTGTTGCGCCAAGACTATCGCGGCAAGCTTTCGATCATCGTCGTTGACGACCACAGCAGCGACGGTACGGCGCTCGTCGCCGCCCGTGCCGCCGCCGCGGCAAATGGGTCCGAGCGGCTGACCGTGCTCTCCGCGCCGAGCCTGCCCGAGGGATGGGGCGGCAAGCTGTGGGCGGTGCAGCAGGGCATCCGCCATGCCCAGTCTTGCCCCGACCCGCCCGACTACCTGTTGCTGACCGATGCCGACATTCACTATGCCGAGACCGCGCTGTCCGGACTGGTCCGCCGCTGCCTGCGTCGCCACCTCGTGCTCACTTCGCTCATGGCCCAGCTGCGCTGTCGGAGCCTGGCCGAACGGGCGCTGATTCCGGCGTTCATCTTCTTTTTTCAGATGCTCTACCCGTTCGCATGGGTCAACCGGCCGGAGCGGGCGACGGCCGCCGCCGCGGGCGGATGCATGCTGGTGCAGCGCCAGGCGCTGCAGGCTGCAGGCGGCATCGAGGCGATCCGTGGCGAGCTCATCGACGACTGCGCGCTGGCGCGATTGCTCAAGGCCCGCGGTCCGATCTGGCTTGGCCTGAGCGAGCGCGTGAAGAGTGTCCGCGCCAATGCCTCGCTGCCTGAAATCCGCGCCATGGTCGTGCGCAGCGCGTATGCCGAACTGCGCTTCTCGCCCTGGCGCCTGGCAGGCACCGGCGCGGCCATGACCGTCACCTATCTCGCCCCACCCGTGCTGACGGTGCTTGGCAGCGGCGCGCCGCAATGGCTCGGCGCGCTCGCCTGGACGCTGATGGCGCTCTCGTTCCAGCCGACCTTGCGTCTCTATGCTCGGGCACCGTGGTGGGGCTTAGCCCTGCCTGCGATCGCGGCAACCTACCTCTGGTTCACCTTCGACTCCGCCTACCAGCATCTGCGTGGTCGGGGCGGCGCGTGGAAGGGACGTGTCCATGGCCAGGGCTCGGCACGCGTGGCCACCGGGCCAATTCGCTAGACTGCCGGCGATGCAGTTCGGTGTCCTCTCTCACCCGGAGCCGGAAACCGCGGTTTCCGGCAGTTCGTTTTACGCCGCCATGCGCGTGTTGCCTGCGCAGCAGCGCCGTGCCATGTTCGCCATCTACGCGTTTTGCCGCGCGGTCGATGACGTGGCCGATAGCGATGGCGACCGCCAGACGCGCTTAGCCGAGCTCGCGCAGTGGCGGCGGGACATCGATGCGCTGTACCGCGGTATGCCGGCGCAAAAAGTGCGGGCGCTGGCCGAACCGTTGCGCGCTTTCGACCTGAAGCGCGATGACTTCCTCGCCATCATCGAGGGGATGGAGATGGATGTGCGGGCCCATATCCGCGCGCCCGACCTCGATAGCCTCGACTGGTATTGCGACCGGGTTGCCTGTGCCGTGGGGCGCCTGGCGGTGCCGGTGTTCGGCATTCACGGTGAGGACGCGGGCGCGCTCGCCTCTCACTTGGGGCGGGCGCTGCAACTGACCAACATTCTGCGCGATCTGGACGACGACGCCGCCAAAGGGCGCCTCTACCTGCCGCGCGAAGCACTGCTCTCTGCGGGGATCGGCCAGACCGACCCCGCCACCGTTCTCGCGCACCCGGGGCTGGGCAAGGTCTGCGCACCGGTCGTAGAACGTGCGCGCAGCCACTTTGCCGCGGCGCGCACCCTCATGGCCAGCTACCCCTTGCGCCGGGTACGCGCCCCCCGCCTGATGGCCATCGTCTATGAGAATATACTTGAGCGTCTGGCCGCACGCGGCTGGGTGCCGCCACGCCGTATAATCCGCGCCGGACGCGTAAGGCTGCTCTGGATGGTGTTGCGCTACGGACTTTTCGATTGAACCTGCACCGGGGGATCTCACCGCTTATGCATTCTTCATCGCGAGAGGCGCAACTGGCGCTGGACGTCGAGGTTGTTGCGCGCCAGGTGCACAGTGACCCCGCCCGGTCGAGCCTCGAGCGCGCAATCGAGACCGCCGGCGCGGCACTGCTGAAACTCAGGCGCGCGGACGGGCATTGGGTGTTCGAACTGGAGGCCGACGCCACCATTGCGGCCGAGTACATCGTCCTGCAGCACTTCCTCGGCGAGAGCAACCCGGCCCTCGAGACCAAGATCGCAATCTACCTGCGCCGCTTGCAGTGTCCCCACGGCGGATGGGCGCTGTTTCACGGCGGCGGGTTCAATATCAGTGCGAGCGTCAAAGCGTACCTGGCGCTCAAGCTCGCCGGCGATGCGCCCGACGCAGCGCACATGCTGCGCGCGCGCGAGGCCATTCTGGCCCACGGCGGTGCGGGCACGACCAACGTCTTCACGCGCATCCTCCTGGCGCTGTTTGGCGTGATCTCCTGGGCGGCCGTGCCGATTATTCCGGTCGAAATCATGCTTCTGCCGCGGCGGTTTCCGTTTCACCTGACCCGGGTTTCGTATTGGAGCCGGACCGTCCTGGTTCCCCTGCTGGTCCTGCAGGCGCTCAAGCCGCGGGCGCGCAATCCGCGCGGCGTGAAGATCGACGAGCTTTTCCCGGGCCGACCGCGCGCGCGGCGCTGGGCCATCGCTCCGCATCAATCGCGCGCGCGCTTCGTCGTCTTTGCCGCCATCGACGCGCTCTTGCGCCTGATCGAGCCGTTGCGCCCGCAACGCACGCGGCAGCGCGCAATCGAGCGCGCGGTCGCGTTCGTGACCGAGCGACTGAATGGAGAAGACGGCCTCGGCGCGATCTTCCCGGCCATGGCGAATGCGGTGATGATGTTCGACGCCCTGGGCTATCCGCGCGACCACCCGCACCTCGTCCAGGCGCGCAGGGCCATCGACAGGCTGCTCGTCGTCACGCGCGAGGAAGCGTACTGCCAGCCCTGCGTGTCGCCGGTATGGGATACCGTCCTGGCGTGTCAGACCCTGCTCGAAGTCGGCGGCCGAGAGGCCCGCGCGGCGGCGCAAAAGGGCTTGGCATGGCTCGAGGCAAGGCAGGTGCTCGACACCGTCGGCGACTGGGCCGACCAACGGCCCCACGTTCGGCCCGGCGGCTGGGCGTTTCAGTACGCGAATCCGCATTATCCGGATCTTGACGACACCGCCGTGGTGGTGATGGCGATGGACCGCTTCGCAGGTCGCCGCGTCATGCGCGGTGAACCGGATTTCCACCAATCAATCGAGCGCGGACGAGAGTGGGTTCTCGGCCTGCAGAGCGAAAACGGTGGATGGGGCGCGTTCGACGCGGACAACACCAGTGAGTACTTGAACCATATCCCGTTCGCCGATCACGGTGCGCTGCTCGATCCGCCGACCGCCGACGTCACCGCCCGTTGCATCAGCATGATCGCCCAGCTCGGCAATGCGGCGGACGCCCCGGCGCTGGCGCAAGGGCTCGCATTCCTGCGCCGGTGCCAGGAAGCCGACGGCAGTTGGTGCGGACGCTGGGGAATGAATTATGTCTATGGGACCTGGTCGGCACTGTGCGCACTCCACGCCGCCGGGGTCGATCATGAAGCGCGCGAAGTTCGCACCGCCGTCGCCTGGCTCTTTGCGGCGCAGAACGAGGACGGCGGCTGGGGCGAGAGCGGCGACAGTTATGGCCTCGATCACCGCCAGCATGAGCGCGCGCCGAGCACGCCGTCGCAGACGGCCTGGGCCTTGCTCGGGCTGATGACCGCAGGCGAGGAACGCAGCCCGGCAGTCGCGCGCGGCGTTGATTTTCTGCTCGGCCGGCAAGCGGCAGACGGTTTTTGGCGCGAGCCGCAATTCACCGCCACCGGTTTCCCGCGCGTGTTCTATCTGCGCTATCACGGCTACGCCAAGTTTTTCCCGCTCTGGGCGCTGGCCCGGTACCGCAAACTCACCCAGTCCGGCGAGCGCTTGGCGCGTTGCGGCATGTGAATACCCGCCCGGAGGCGGCGCGCGCGGTGGTTGCGGTGACGGGGCTCGGTGCGGAAGCGCGCATCGCCGCCGGACCCGGGGTGTGGGCCATCGCCGGCGGAGGCAGCGTCCCGGCGCTGGTTGCCGCGCTCGAGCAGGCGCTCGCGCAAGGCGCCAGTGCGGTGATGAGCTTTGGTATCGCCGGCGGGCTTGCCGAAGAGCTCGCCTGCGGAACGTGGGTCATTGCGCGCGCCGTCGTCACGGCAGAGAGGCGCTGGCCGTGCGACGCGGCTTGGCTGCGGATTCTCGCCGCACGTCTTCCCGGCGCATGGACCGCCGATCTCGCCGGCGTCGATGCACCCTTAAGCGAGCCGGCGGCGAAACGCGCCTTGCACCGCGCCACGGACGCCGCGGCGGTGGACACCGAGTCGCATATCGCGGCCGCGCTCGCCGCGGCGCACGGGTTGCCCTTCGTTGCTTTCAGGGTCGTCGCGGACAGCGCACGACGGATGCTGCCACCTGCCGCCCTGATTGCGCTCGCGCCCGATGGCAGCATTCGCGCCGGCGCCGTACTGGGGTCGCTGGCGCGTGCACCCGCGCAGCTGCCCTCGTTGCTGCGCACCGCCCTTGATGCCCGCACCGCAATGCGGGCACTCTCACGCGGGCGTCGACTCCTTGGCCACGGCCTTGGCTTCGTGGATCGCGGCGAGCTTCTGCTCGACGTGCCGTGAAAATACGTATTGCGCCGGGCGCTGGTATTGCAGCGGGATCTCCGGCGCCATCGCACCTTCCGTGCGCACACCGCGCCAGCTCACCGAGAGCGCCTTGAACGGGTGGCGCACCGCGTCCTGTACCGCGCTCGCTTCGTAGCCGCTGTGCACCATGCAATCGGCGCATTTCTCGTAGTTGCCCGTCCCGTAAGCGTCCCAGTCGGTTTCGTCCATCAGCGCGCGAAACGTCGGCGCGTAGCCCTCGCCGAGCAGGTAACACGGACGCTGCCAGCCGAAGACGTTGCGCGTCGGGTTGCCCCAGGGCGTGCAGCGATACTCCTGGTTGCCGGCGAGAAAGTCCAGAAACAGGCTCGACTGGCTGAACGACCAGGCGCGCGCGCCATTGCCGCGACGGAAAATGTCACGGAACAGCTGCTTGGTGCGCTCGCGCGTCAGAAAGTGCGTCTGGTCGGGCGCACGCTCATAGGCGTAGCCGGGCGACACGGTGATGCCGTCGACACCGAGCGCCGCGACCTGGTCGAAGAATCGGGCGACGTGCGCGGGATCGGCGTCGTTGAACAGCGTGCAGTTGATATTGACCCGGAAGCCGGACGCTTTCGCGGCACGAATTGCTGCCACCGCGCGCTCGTAAACGCCGTCTTCGCACACCGAGCGGTCATGCATCTCCCGGTCGCCGTCCAGATGCACCGACCAGACAAAGTACGGGCTCGGGCGGAACAGGCCCAGCCTCTTGTGCATCAGCAGCGCATTGGTGCACAGGTAGACGAACTTGCGCCGCGCCACGATGCCGGCCGCGATGGCGTTGATTTCCTTGTGCAGCAGCGGTTCGCCGCCGGCGATGGAGACCACCGGGGCGCCGCATTCATCGACCGCCGCGAGGCATTGTTCGACGCTCAGGCGCTGGTTCAGGATCTCGTCGGGATAGTCGATCTTGCCGCAGCCCGCGCAGGCAAGGTTGCAGCGGAACAGCGGCTCGAGCATGAGCACCAGCGGATAACGGCGGCGCCCTGCGATCTGTTGGCGGACGATGTAGGCGCCGACGCGCGCCTTCTGCAGGAGGGGAATCGCCACGATTGCTCCGGGTGCCGTTGGGCCCGATCAGAGCGCGCGCGCTGCGGCTCGCCGGGTGCGCAGCAATTCGGCGGGCAGGCGGAATTCCACCTTTTCCTCGATCCCGGGAAGCGTCGCGACCTCGATGGGGCCGAGCTGGCGCAGCGCCGCGATCACTTCATCGACCAGCTCCTCGGGCGCGGAAGCGCCGGCGGTGATGCCGACCACCGCAGCCCCCTGCACCCAGGCGGGCTGGAGTTCGCTGCCATCCGCGAGCAGGTAGCTCGGCACGCCCGCTTCGACGCCTATCTCGCGCAGGCGATTCGAATTGGAGCTGTTCTTGGCCCCGACTACCAGGATCACGTCCGCGATCTTGGCCAGCTCGCGCACCGCCGACTGGCGGTTCTGGGTCGCGTAGCAGATGTCATTGATGTCCGGTCCCACGATGTCGGTGAAGCGGCGCTTGAGCGCTGAGATGATCGCTCGCGTATCGTCGACGCTCAACGTTGTCTGCGTCACGTAGGCCACCGGCGTGTCGGACGGGAGTGTCAAGCGCTCGACATCCTCCGTGGTCTGCACCAGCACCACCGGTCCGGGTACCTGGCCCATCGTGCCTTCGACCTCCGGGTGGCCGGCATGGCCGACGAGAATCACCACGCGTCCCTTCGCGACGTAGCGTTTGCCCTGACCGTGCACCTTGGCCACCAGCGGACAGGTTGCGTCCAGGACACGCAGCCCGCGTGCGCGCGCATCCTGCTCGACGGTGCGCGCCACACCATGCGCGCTGAACACCGTGATCGCGCCAGTCGGCACTTCCGAAAGATTCTCGACGAAACGGGCGCCCTTGGCGCGCAGGCTCTCCACGACATGACGGTTGTGGACGATCTCGTGCCGCACGTACACCGGCACGCCAAACTTGGCGATCGCCTGCTCAACGATATCGATGGCCCGGATTACGCCGGCGCAAAAACCGCGCGGCTGGGCTAGCACTACACGCAAGACAAGGGCCTTTCTCGCAAGGATCGGGTAAGGGTTCGAGTATATCATTGCCCCATCGTTCACCTGGTCCGCGGGCGTCCACCCAGAACCATGCTGTATGAGCGCGGAGGCGCCCATGTTTTTCGTTCATCCGCTGTCGGCGATCGTTGGCTTCGCTAGTCTGGCTGCCGCGGCCGGTTATGCCGTGCTGGCCCTCGTCGCGGTACTGGTCTGGGATAGACGGCGAGCGCCAAGCAAATCGCTGCGGCTTCCAGCGGTGACGGTGCTCAAGCCCCTGTGCGGCGCGGAACCCGGCCTGTATGCAAACCTGCGCTCGTTCTGCGAGCAGGACTATCCGCAATACCAGATCGTCTTTGGTGTTCGCGATCCGGCTGATCCCGCCTTGGCGGTGGTCGAGCGGTTAGTGACCGATTTCCCGTCGCTGCCGATCGACGTGGTGATCAATCCGCAGGTGCACGGCAGCAATTTCAAGGTCAGTAACCTGATCAACATGATCGCGCGGGCGCGCCACGATGTCCTGACCATTGCCGACAGCGACGCCTGCGTCGGATCGGACTACCTTCGACTGGTGACTGCACCGCTGCTCGATCCCAAGGTGGGGCTGGTCACCAGCGTCTATCGCGACGTGCCGACGAAGTCGATCTGGTCGCACCTCGGCGCGATGTACATCAACGAATGGTATATGCCGTCCGTGTTGCTTGCGTGGCTGTTCGGCTACCAGGGCTATGTTTCCGGCCAGACGATGTGCCTGAGGCGGGAGACGCTGCAGGCGATCGGTGGCTTGCCGGCGATCGCGAATTTTCTCGCCGACGACCATCGTTTGGGCGTGATGGTCAGTGGCCTCGGACTGCGAATCGCGCTATCGCCCTATGTGGTCAGGGCGGAGCACCACGAACCGAGTTGGGATTCGCTCGCGCGCCATGAACTACGCTGGATGCGAACGATACGCATACTGCGACCGCGCAGCTATTGTTTGCTCTTTCTGAGCTTCAGTTTGCCACTGGCCATTGTGGGCATGCTGCTCAGCGTCGCGCAGGGCCCGGCGTCGATGACTGCGTGGGCGCTTTTCCTGACCACGCTGCTCTCGAGGCTCGTGTTGCATTTCGTGCCCTGGCTGCGTGGCGATCGGCCGCTGTTGGCCGATCTGTGGCTGGTTCCGGTGCAGGACCTGCTGATGGTCTGGGTCTGGGTGCGGGCCTTCTTCACCTCCCGCGTCTCCTGGCGCGGCAGCGAGTTCGACGTCGACGCGGACGGCGTCATGCGCAGGTTGTCCTGAACGCCCGGCAGAGCAGGGGGTTCTTCGCTTGCACGTCGGCCGAGCGATGGGAACGCGTTTGAGAGTCGCAGCCTATATCGGCGGTGTCCTCGGCCTCGCGCTGCTGATCACGCTCGTCGTTCGCGCTGATTTCGCGGCCATGCTGCAGACGTTGGGCAGCGGCGGTTGGGCGCTGCTTTGGCTCGTCCCGTATCGGGGCGTTTACTTTCTGCTTTATGCCATCGGCTGGTTCAGTCTGCTGCGCCCCTACGATCCACAGCGGCGCGCCGGGTTCGGTTACGTTTTCTGGGTCACGACGGTGCGCGAGGCGGTCGACCGCCTCCTCCCGGTGGCCACCGTCGGCGGCGGTGTGGTGGGAGTCCGCCTGATACGCTGGCGCGGGCTCGCCGCAGCGCCGGTCGGGGCCACGGTCATCGTGGAGATACTGCTGACCCTGATCGTGTTGTACCTGTTTACGGCGCTCGGTTTGTTCCTGCTCGTCGACTACGACACGACCGGCCAGGCGTATCGTCGGCTGGTAATCGCCTTGCTGTTCGCCCTGCCGGTGCCTGTAATTACCGCGCTCTTGCTGCGCTACGGCTCCGTATTTGCGAGGCTGCAGAAGTTCCTGCGGCCGTTCGTGGGGGCAGGGGCGCTGTCGGCAGGTGCCGCGTCCCTCGATGACGAACTGCGCGCCTGCTTGCATCGAGGCTGGACGTTGTTCTTCGCTGGCGCGTTGCAATTGGCCGCGTTCATTTCAGGGTCGTTCGAGATATGGCTCGCACTGCGCCTCTTCGGACACCCGGTGGGAGCGAAGGCCGCGCTGGTGCTGGAGAGCATGACGCAGGCGCTGCGCCACCTGGCGTTCGTCGTTCCCGCCGGGCTCGGCGTGCAGGAAGCCGGCTTGGTACTCTTCGGTCACGCGCTCGGGATTAGCAGCGAAATGGCGCTGGCGGTGTCCATGGCCAAGCGCCTGCGCGAGGTTCTCTGTGGCCTGCCCTCGCTCGTTTCCTGGCAATGGATGGAGGGTCGTCGACTGCGCTGAGCAAAGGCGACGGTCCTTCGCGCGAGAACCCGGGACCCGATCGGGTATATCATCGCTTCATCCTTCATCGGCTGAAGCCCGGCTATCCCACGATGCTTTGTCTCTGCTTGCGGATCGTCCAGCCGAGCAAGCGGCTCAAGCACCGCGCATGATGCGGCGAAGGCGGTCGTTGTCGAACGTGTGGGCAGGCCGAGCGCACCATTTCGCTCTGGCGCGGCGCCAAGCGGTGTGCACATGGGTCGCATTGCTCTGCCTGCCCGCAACGGCATTTTCCCTGGTGCCTGACAGCGCGCTGGCGCATGCGATCATCGTAACCGCACAACCGGCCATGAACTCCGTTGTGGCGCCGGGAGAGATCGCAATCCGACTCGACTTCAACAGCCGCGTCGATAGCCAGCGCTCCGGCCTCGTCCTGCAGCGGCCAGACGGAAGCGAAGCGACGGTCGCGCTCGCGCCGGACAGCCCGCCGGGCGTGCTCGCCGCCAGCGCTCAGGTCAATCAAAGTGGGCGCTGGAGGTTGCACTGGCAAGTTCTCTCGCTCGACGGTCACATCACGCGTGGCGAGGTGGATTTCTCGGTACGTGACGCAGCCGGCGCGCGTTGAGCACGCTGTTCGACCTCTTCGGCTTGCTCAGCGTTGTTCTGCATGGCCTCGAGCTGGTGGCGCAGTCCGTCCTGCTTGGCAGCGTGGCCTTCATCGTGTTCGTGCTTACCCCGGGGCAGGGCGGTGACGCGCGCGGAGAGGCCGGCGCGGTGCACGCGAGCTGTCGGCACGTTCTTCGGGCCGCGGCGCTGGCGACAATTGTTTGCGTCAGCGCGTCCGCCGCGGTCAATGCCGCCGTCCTGGCCGCGTCGCTGCCGGTGTCCTGGCGCGCCATCGCAGGGGCCGGCTTTGTGCTCGCTGGCGGCGTCGAGGTACTCGCCGCCGCGGTTATCGGCGCAGTGGGCTCGCGACCGAGCGCACGCGCCCTCTCGACTCGCATCGTGCTCTGCGTTGCAGGCTTGATCTTCGTCGCTGCGGCGCTCGCCGACAGCCATGCCGTGGCACGGCTTCACGATAACGGCCTGCTGCTGCTTGCCACCGGCGCGCACGAGCTTGGCGCCGCGCTGTGGCTCGGCGGGCTGCCCTGCTTCTGGATGGTGCTGCGCGGCGCCGGGCGCGGTGAATGGGCAGCGCGGATCGGCCGGCGCTTCTCGCTGCTGGCGGTCACCGGCGTTGCCTTGATTCTCATCGGCGCGGCAGTTTTTGTTCCGCTCTACCTCGGTAGCTTCAGTGCGGTGTATGGCACGGCTTACGGCTTGATGGCGGTGACGAAAAGCGTTTTGCTGGCAATGCTGCTGCTGCTCGGCCTGGCCAATTTCCGCGCCGTGCGCCGCTTTGCCACCAACGCCGGCACTGTCCGCCAGGTGCGGCGTTTCGTCGAAGTGGAGATGGGCATCGGGGTGGCCGTGTTGCTGGCGGCCGCGTCCATAACGTCGATGCCGCCCGCCATCGACTTGCGCGACGATCGCGTCACCTACGCCGAAATCGTGGCGCGGTTCACGCCGGCAAGCCCAAGGCTCGTCAGTCCAGACCCCGCGACCCTGGCGATTGCCTCGCTGCAGGCCCGCCTCGATGCCGAGAGGCAGGCGGGTAGCGAATCGACGCGGGCGCGCGCCTTCGTGCCGGGCGGCGGCGCACTGCCGCCGCGTAACGCCCAGGACATCGCCTGGTCCGAGTACAACCATCACTGGGCCGGCTTGCTGGTCATGTTGATGGGCTTCGCCGCACTCGCGCAGCGAACCGGCCACGCCGCATGGGCCAGGCACTGGCCGCTGCTGTTCCTGCTGCTGGCCGGGTTCCTGTTCCTGCGCGCCGATCCCGAGGTGTGGCCGATGGGTGATATCGGGGTTATCGAAAGCTTGAAGGACCCCGAGGTACTGCAGCATCGCCTGTTCGCGCTGCTCATCGTCGCCTTCGCCCTGTTCGAATGGGGTGTGCGCACCGGTCGCATTGCCGCGCTCAAGCTGCGCCGCGTCTTTCCGCTGCTCACTGCGCTCGGCGGCACCCTGTTGCTGACGCATTCGCACGCGCTGGGCAACGTCAAGGAGGAGGTGCTGGTCGAGATGACGCATCTGCCGATCGCGGTGCTGGGCATCGGCGCCGGGTGGGCACGCTGGCTCGAGATCGAGGCGCCGTACGAAGAGGGGCGCTTGGCCGGTTGGCTATGGCCGGCTTGCTTTGTGCTGATCGGCCTGCTGCTGCTCGACTACCGGGAGGCGTGAATGCGCCGCGCCAAGGTATACGCATGATGGCAACCGGGGTCGAGCTTTGAGGGCGCTGATCATGGGCGTGGTGGCAGCCTGTGCGCGCCGTCCCTGGATCGTGCTCATCGTCGCCACCATGCTTGCTGCCGCGGCGCTTCTTTACACGGCGAAGCACATCGCGATCGATTCCGACAACACGCGCCTGATCGCGCCGGACGTGAGCTGGCGCCAGCGCGAGCTGGCCTTCGATGCGGCCTTCCCGCAGCACGCGAACCTGATTGCAGTCGTCATCGACGGCGCGACCCCGGAACTCGCCGAGCAGGCGGCCGCGACGTTGACCGAGAAGCTGTCGCGTGAGAGCGGGCTTTTTCGCGTCGTATGGCGGCCCGACGGCGGGCCATTCTTCGATCGCGAGGGTCTGCTGTTCGAATCGACCGCCGCGCTGGCGCAGACCATGCAGCGACTCATCGCCGCGCAGCCGCTGCTGGGGAGCCTAGCGGCAGACCCCAGCCTGCGCGGGCTCATGCACGCGCTCGACCTGCTCGTCGAGGGCGTGCACCAGGACAACGCGCAAGCCGACGAGTTGCTTCCACCGCTGTCGCAGTTGGCCGCGGCCTTCGAGGCCGTCGTCGCCGGCCAAACGCCTGCTTTCTCGTGGCACAGCTTGTTCGCCGGGCGCGCCCCCGATGCGCACGAGCTGCGCCGATTCGTGCTCGTGCAGCCGATACTCGATTACAGCGCGCTGCAGCCCGGCGCGCGCGCCAGCGCGGCGATCAGGGCTGCCGCGCATGAGCTTGGACTCGACGCCGATCCGCGTCTCCGGATACGACAGACCGGTCCGGTCCCGCTCGCCGACGAGGAGTTCGCCACGCTTGCCGACGGCGCCGCGTTCAACGTCACGATCATGCTCTTGGCCGTCGTGGCGCTGCTGTGGATGGCGCTGCGCTCCTTCCGCCTCATCGTCGCAATCATGCTGAGCCTTGGCGCCGGGTTGATCGTGACGACCGCGTTTGGCCTGTTGGTGTTCGGCACGTTCAACCTCATATCGATTGCCTTTGCCGTGCTCTTCGTCGGCCTGGGCGTTGATTTTGGTATCCAGTTCTGCGTTTGCTATCGTGCCAAGCGCCACGACCACGACGATCTGCAGCGCGCACTGCAGGAGGCCGGCGGCGAGGTCGGTGGCGGATTGGCGCTCGCCGCCGCCTCGATCGCCGCGGGCTTCTACGCCTTCCTGCCGACTGCGTACCGCGGTGTGTCGGAGCTCGGTGTCATCGCCGGTACCGGCATGTTGATTGCGTTCGTTGCCTGCATCAGTTTGCTCCCGGCGCTCGTCGCGCTCTTGCGCCCACCCGGGGAGCGCGCCGCGGTCGGCTATGCGGCGCTCGCTGGGCTCGACCGACTCCTGCTGCGGCAACGGCGCAGCGTGCTCGTTGCGGCGGGAATCGTCGCGGCGGCGAGCCTCGCGCTCCTGCCTTGGCTGCAGTTCGATTTCAATCCGCTGCACTTGCGCAGCGCCAAGGTCGAATCCATGGCCACGCTCCTCGACCTGATGGGCGACCCGCAGACGACTCCCAATACGCTCGAAGTGCTGACCCCTTCGGTGGCCGCCGCAGTGACCCTGGCGCGGCGGCTCGAGCAGCTACCTGAGGTCGATCACGCCCTTACGCTGGCGAGCTTCGTGCCGGAGCAGCAGCCGGAGAAGCTCGCGTTGATCGAGGACGCGGCGCTGTTGCTCGAGCCGGTGCTCGATCCGGGCCAAACCCTGGCGCCGCCGGGCGAGGCGGACGCCGGGCGCGCCATGGAGCACACCGCCGAGGGACTGGAGCGAGCGGCGGCCGCGCACCCGGGATCGCCCCTCGCCAGCGCGATGGCGCGACTGGGCAGCGCGCTGCGCGCGCTGGCACAAGGCACGCCGGAAGAGCGCGAGCGGGCGCGCAGGCTTTTGATCCCCGGCCTGGTCACGACGCTCAGGCAACTGCGCGCCGCCATGCAGGCCGGCCCGGTGACGCTCGAGACCCTACCCGACGATCTGCGCCACGAGTGGATCGCCGCCGACGGCCGGTCACGAGTTGAGGTGTTTCCCAAGGGCGACGCCAACGACAACCAGACGCTGCGCCGCTTCGTCGCCGCAGTGCGCGTGGTTGCGCCCGAAGCAACCGGTGCGCCGGTGTCCATCCAGGAGTGGAGCGGCGCCATCGTCCGCGCGTTTCTGCAGGCTGGCTTGTGGGCACTGCTTGCGATCACGTTGCTGCTCGCGTTCACCTTGCGCCGCGCAACCGACGTGCTGCTCACGCTCACTCCGCTGCTGCTCTCGGGCCTCGTGACGCTCGGCATCTGCGCCGCGGTCGGCTTTCCGCTCAACTTCGAAAACATCATCGCCCTGCCGCTTTTGTTCGGCATCGGCGTTGCGTTCAATATCTATTTCGTGCTTGCCTGGCGCGGCGGCAGGCGCGAACTGCTGCAATCGAGCCTCACGCGGGCGGTGATCTTCAGCGCGCTGACGACGGGAACGGCGTTCGGCAGCCTGTGGCTGTCGCGCCATCCGGGAACGGCGAGCATGGGCAAGCTGCTGGCGCTGTCGCTTGCCTGCACACTGGTTGCAGCCCTGCTATTCCTGCCCTCGCTGCTGGGAGAGCCACGGCCACGGCGCTAAGACGGCGGCCGGTTCCGGCGCGCGCGCGTTGCTCGGCCGTGGCGCGGCCCGGGGGCGACGGTTTTTCATCGCCTGAGAAAATCGGCATAGCCGCCGCTCTTCGCGCCCGTTGCGCGCAAAAGCTCCTTTACCCCCGGTGCGGTTAACGCCGCGAGTTCGTCGGCATAGCGATAGCCGTTGGCCGCACCGGGAAACGCGGCGCTGGTTGCCGGGTGGCAATAGATTTCGGTCAGCCCGTCGGGCAATTGCCGCAACAAGCCGGCGAGGCGCGCTTCGGTCATGGCGCCCGACCAGGCCAGACCGAACACCCGATCGGCTGCCGTCAGGCCGTGGCGGCGGACCCTGTTCCTGAGCACCGCCACCCAGGGGGCCTCGAGCCATTGGCTGCGCGGGGTGCGCGGCTCGATGCCGGCCAAGAGGCGCTTCGCTTCCCACGGCACACGCAGCGCACGCATGCCGTAGCGCTCTCCGATGGCGAGCACCTGCGCACTCACGGTGGGATGGAGGTGGAAGTGATGGTGCGCGTTGACGTGGTCGAGCGGCAGACCGGTCGCCTTGAAGGCACGAAACTGCGCCTCGATTTCCGCCGCCAGCTGCCTGCGCACGCTCGGGCGCAGGAACATGCCCACGCCCGCGCTCGCGATGTCGCTGCGCAAACGCGCCCCGGCGTCGACCAGGTCCGGTATGCGCTCCGGCGGCAACAGCGGCGGGCCATCGACGAGCACCAGGTGCAGGCCGATGCGCAGAGACGGCAGGCGGCGCGCGCGCGCCACGGCATCACCTGCTGCCGGTCCCGCCACCATCAGGCTCGCCGCCGTCAGGATGCCCTTCGTGTGCGCGAGCTCGACGCCCTCGTTGACCTCCGCTGCCAGGCCGAAATCGTCGGCCGTGACGATGACCGCCTTCAGTGCGCAGCCTCCCGCCGCTCGCGCAGAAAATGAAAGAACTCGACGCCCTCGCGCAGTCGACGCTTCATCATCTGCGGGCTTTTCACCATCTCGCCGACGATCGATGCGATCTTGCCGCTGCGGAAATAGAAGCGCCGGTAGAACGTCTCCACCGAGTCGAATATTTCGCTGTGGCTCAGGTGCGGATAGTGCAACGGGGCGATCTGCACGCCGTGGGCGTCGACAAGCTCCGCATTGGCGTTGTCGAGCCAGCCGTTTTCCAGGGCCTGGCGATACAGGTGCGTGCCGGGGTAGGGCGCGGCGAGCGACACCTGGATCGTGTGCGGATTGATCTCGGTGGCAAAGCGTATCGTCTGCTCGATCGTCTCCTTGGTCTCGCCCGGCAGGCCCAGGATGAAGGTGCCGTGGATGGTGATGCCCAGCTCGTGGCAGTCCTTGGTGAAGCGGCGGGCGAAGTCGACGCGCATGCCCTTCTTGATGTTGTACAGGATCTGCTGGTTGCCCGTCTCGTAGCCGACGAGCAGCAGGCGCAGGCCGTTGTCGCGCAGCACCTTGAGCGTCTCGCGCGGAACGTTGGCCTTGGCGTTGCACGACCAGGTGACGCCGAGCTTGCCCAGCTCCCTGGCGATGGCCTCGGCGCGCGGCAGGTTGTCGGTGAACGTATCGTCGTCGAAGAAGAATTCCTTCACCTGCGGGAACGCCTTCTGCGCCCAGGCGATCTCCTCCACGACGTGACCGACGCTGCGGGTGCGGTAGCGGTGTCCGCCGACGGTCTGCGGCCAGAGGCAGAACGTGCAGCGCGACTTGCATCCGCGGCCAGTGTAGAGCGAGAGGTAAGGATGCTTGAGATAGCCGATGAAGTAGTTCTCGATCTTGAGGTCGCGCTTGTACACCGGCGTGACGAAAGGCAGCGCGTCCATGTTCTCCAGAACCGGGCGGGCCTCGTTGTGCACGATGCGGCCGGCGGCATTGCGGTACGACAGCCCGACGATCCGCTCCCACGCGCCGTCCCTCGGCCACTTCCTTGATGGTGAAATCGAACTCGTTGCCGGCGACGAAATCGATCGCCTCCGACGCGCTTAAGCTGCCTGCCGGATCGACCGCGACCTTCGCGCCGATGAGCCCCGCCTTCAAACCGGGGTTGACCGCCTTCATCGCCTCGATCGCCTTGACGTCCGAGGCGAAGGAAGGTGCCGAGGTGTGCGCCACCACCAGGTCGAAGTCGCGCGCGGTCGGCGCGAGCTCGGCGAGCTTCAGGCCGTGCGGTGGCGCGTCGACGAGCTTGCTCCCGGGCACCAGGGCCGCCGGCTGGGCGAGCCAGGTCGGATACCAGAACGATCGGATCTCGCGCCGCGCCTGGTAGCGCGATCCTGCGCCGCCGTCGAAGCCATCGAACGACGGCGCCTGCAGGAAAAGGGTACGCATCATGCCTTCAGCTCCACGTCAGGGATCAGGGTGCCATTCGCGCAGAACGGGAAGCGCGGGCCTTGGCCGCAAAGTATGATCAACTTGTGGCTGCAGGACAAGGCGGCGGACCATCGCCGACGCGACGCCGGCAGCGGATCGGGTCTATCGCCCGCCGCGCCGGTGCATTAACCTATGCCCCTTTGCCACCAAGGGTTACAAACCCAGGCGAGGGCGCTCCGCCATATCCGGCGCATGTTTCCCTCTCGCGCCAGGGCGGAACAAGATGCGCAACGCCGTCCGATGCAACACCGAGCGCCCGCTGCGCGCGCGAATGCGGTGGCGACGAAGGATTCTGGCGACGCTGGCTTTGGCCGCACTTTCCGGCTGTGCCAGCTTGCCCGCCGAGCAGCACGAACCCGACGATCCACTCGAGCCGCTCAACCGCGCCGTCTTCAATGCCAATACCGCGCTCGACGACGCGTTCATCCGCCCAGTCGCCGAGGCCTATCGCAACGTCGTACCTGCGTACGTTCGCGACCGCATCCGTGCGGCGCTCGATAATCTGGCGGAGCCGCGGATTTTCGCCAACGACCTTCTGCAGCGGCGCGTCCAGGCCGCGGGCATCACCTTCGCCCGCTTCACGGTCAATAGCGTGGCGGGGCTGGGCGGCCTGTTTGATGTCGCTACCGAAAAGGGGCTGCCGAAGCAGTCGGGGGATTTCGGGCAAACACTCTATACCTGGGGTATGGGCGACGGGCCGTACCTGGTGCTGCTGTTTTTCGGGCCATCGAACTTTCGCGACGCATTGGGCCTGGGTGTCGACCTGTTCACCACGCCGCCGGCGCTGCTGGTCACCGGTCACACCGGCACGCTGATCAACTTTGGCGTCGGCACAATCGACGGCATGGACCTGCGCTCGCGCAATATAGAGACGCTCGATGAAATCAAGGCGAGCGCACTGGACTATTACACGCACCTCAAGAGCATTTCCTGGCAACACCGCGAAGCGCAATTGCACGAGGCGGGCCAGGTCAAGGAGGAGCCGCAGGAACTCATCGACCCGGGTGCACCGGCACCCGCCGCGCCGGAGCCGCGCCCGGAGTAAAGCGCAGGCGCGATGCCACCTGCGGCGGCGAAAAGCTGGCAATCTGCTTGGCGCGGATCCAGCTAAAGTCCCGAAGCGGAGCAGTGCCGTGTTTCCCAGCACGCTTACCGACACCTACGGCACCCGGAGCAATCAAGACCCGTGCGCGGCCTCGCCTAAGCGTAGCCGTGTGCTTGCCCTCAGCGCGGTCCCGCTCCGCCTTCCGCCGACGCGCCGCGCAGGAGCGCGTCGGTCTTTTGCTGCAGGCTTGCAATGAGCGCGCCCGGTCCGCCGGATTTGAGGATCGCCGCAAACTCAGAGCGCCTCGTTGCCAGCTCGCTGATCGTACCGGTCAGATAGACGTCGACAACCTTCCAGCTGCCGCCCGAATCGCGCAGCAGGTAATCGAGGGCGATGGGCTCCCCGCTGGCCTGGATCAGCTTGGTGTGCACGATGCGCCCGGTTGTGCGCGCTTCGCTTTCCGGCTCGACCTCGAAGCGTTCGCCGGAGTAACCGTCGAAGCGGCTGGCGTAGGTGGCAATCGTCATGCGCGTGAAGTTGTCCACGAGGGCTGTCTGGTCGACCGGTGAAAAGCTGTTCCATTCTGGGCCCACCGCAATGCGGGTCATTGCCGCAAGATCGAACGTGGCGCGAATCGGGGCGCTCAGCCGGTCATAGCGTCCGCGAATGCCCAGCTCCTTCGCCTGCTTCATGACCGAGAGCAGCGAATCGTAGAAGGCGCGGATGGGCTTGACCGCCGGATCGGCGGCCGTAGCTTCGGGCCAGGCTGGGGCGGCACCCGCGGCGAAGAGCGCCGCACCCACCCGCAGGCATCGGCGGCGGTTGAGGTCGCACCTCATCTTCCCTCCCGATTCAGTGCGCTTGACCTTAAGCATGTCCGCATTGTAGTGGTGCCATGCCTCGAGGCCCAGAAGCGCCGCTGCGCGCGTCGGAACCACGGCTAGAATAGAGCATGACTGATTTGACTTGTGCCGATGTCCTTGCCGGACGCGCGCCAGCGGATTGCGACGTTACCCTCCACGGCTGGGTGCGCACGCGGCGCGATTCCAAAGCCGGCATTTCCTTTGTCCACCTGTCCGACGGTTCCTGCTTTCACCCGGTTCAGGTCGTGGCACCCGACACGCTGTCCAACTACGCCACGGAAGTGCTGCGCCTGACGGCGGGCTGCGCCGTGGCGGCCAGCGGGAGGATCGTGCCTTCGCCGGCGAAGGGGCAACCCTTCGAGATGCAGGCAAGCGAGGTGAGGGTCGTCGGCTGGGTCGAAGACCCCGACTCCTACCCCATTCAGCCCAAGCCGCACACGCTGGAATTCCTGCGCGAGGTCGCGCATCTGCGCCCGCGCACCAACGTCATCGCAGCCGTGACGCGCGTGCGCCACAGCATCGCCCAGGCGATTCATCGCTTCTTCCACGAGAATGGCTTCGTCTGGGTGAACACGCCCATCATCACGACCTCGGACGCGGAAGGTGCGGGCGAGCTGTTTCGCGTTTCGACCCTGGACCTGATGCGCCTGCCGCGAACCGCCGAGGGCAAGGTCGACTTCACGCAGGATTTCTTCGGGCGCGAGGCCTTCCTGACCGTCTCGGGACAGTTGAACGTCGAAAGCTACTGCCTGGCGCTGTCCAAGGTTTACACCTTCGGCCCCACCTTCCGCGCGGAAAATTCCAACACCAGCCGGCATCTGGCGGAGTTCTGGATGATCGAGCCGGAAATTGCCTTCGCGAACCTGGCCGACAACGCCGCGCTGGCGGAGGCGCTGCTGAAGCACATTTTCAAGGCGGTGCTCAGCGAACGGCCGGACGACATGGCGTTCTTCGAGGAGCGCATCGAGAAGGGCGTCATCGCCAAGTTGCAGGGCATCGTCGACTCGGATTTTGTGCGCATGGAATACACCGAGGCCATTGCCATCCTGGAGCGGGCGAAGCAGAAATTCGAGTTCCCGGTCGGGTGGGGCATCGACCTGCAATCCGAGCACGAGCGCTACTTGACCGAAGCGCATGCGCGCAAGCCCGTGATCCTGATGAACTACCCGAAGGCGATCAAGGCCTTCTACATGCGCGTCAACGACGACGACAGGACCGTTGCGGCGATGGACGTGCTCGCACCGGGCATTGGCGAAATCATCGGCGGCAGCCAGCGCGAGGAACGGCTCGACGTCCTCGACGCGCGCTTGATCGAGACGAAGCTCGACCCGCAGCATTACGGCTGGTACCGCGACCTGCGCCGTTACGGCACGGTGCCGCACGCAGGCTTCGGCCTTGGCTTCGAGCGCACCGTTGCCTACGCAACGGGGGTTTCCAACGTGCGCGACGTCATTCCCTTCCCGCGGACGCCGGGGAATGCGCGCTACTAGCGGCGCAGCGAGCTAAGCGTTGATGGGTCGCGCCGGCGCGCTGGATGTCTGGGTGACCGATTGCACGGCGTTACGAAACGCGAGCGGCGACTGGATATGCGTAAACGACTCCTTCGTCCCGCCGCTGCCGGTGATGACGATGTCGCCGTAACCGAAGACGCGCCCCATCAGGCTTTGCTCCACGGCGATGGCCTCGATCTTGCCCAGCAGGAGCTCGATCGAGCGCGTGCTGATCACGCCGACCTTGGTCATCACGCGTTTGTTGGTGACCGCGAATTCAGAGCTCTGCCGCTTGATGACGGCGGCGATCAGGAGGGGCGCCCCCAGCGCGAGGGGAATCCAGGCATAGCCGCTCCAGCGGCTGGCGCCGAGCAACCAGGCGATCGGCAGGAGCACGACCAGGATGAAAAGCAGCGGCGAGAGATAAAGCAGCCAGTGCAGCCGCGTCCGGTAAACGACGCGCTCCTCCGGCAGAAGATTGGCCTCGATGTAACTCAACGTTTACCCGGCGCGAGGGTCATGATCCAAAGATCGGGACCTGGCTGGAACCGAGCTTAGCACGGGCTTGAATCGAACCGATTTGCCCACATAGTGGCCCTATGTGGATTTGCCCACGCGAGCTTGCCTCCCGGATGCCAGGCCGCGCAAGGACGCGCGCAAGCCCCGCCCCCGCGCCTTGCCATCCTGCGCCCACCTCGTCCAGCCCTACCTGTGACTATGCCCGCGCGTAACCCGACCGACTGGATGTGGGCCGAGGCCGTCGAGCTGCTTGCCCAGGCCGAGCGCATGCAGCGCCAGTTCTTTCGCCTGGCAGCTTCCGAGCACCCGCAGGCATCGTGGGAGCCCCCGGTGGATGTTTTCGAGGACGAGCGCGAGGTCGTCATCGTCGTCGCGCTCCCGGGCGTTCCCGCGGATCGGATCGAGGTGACGAGCGAGCCGGGGGCATTGCTGATTCGCGCCGAAGGCCCGCTGCCGTTTACGGGCTCGCGCCGTGCGGTGCGCCAGCTGGAGATTCCTTACGGCTACTTCGAGCGCCGGGTCATGCTGCCCGAAGTGCCGCTGGAAGCCGGGACGCGCGAGCTCACGCACGGCTGCCTGACGTTGCGGCTGCGCAAGATCGGTTGAGGCATGAACGACGAGACGAGCACCCACAGCAACACCCCTCCGGTCAACGCCGATGCCGGCACGCGCGTCGACGGCGCGGCAAGCGGCGTCCAGCCGCGGCACGAAGGCGCCGCGCGGGCGCTGCCCGAAGACGCGCTCATCATCGTGCCGGTGCGCAACGTCGTGCTCTTCCCGGGCATGGTGTTCCCGCTCACCGTCGGCCGCGAGCGTTCGCGCGCGGCGGCGCAGGAAGCCGCCCGCCTGCAGCGCCCGCTCGGCGTGCTGCTGCAGAGCAAGCCCGAAGTGGAGGAGCCGGGGCCCGACGACCTGCACTGGGTCGGCACCACGGCCACCGTGGTGCGCTACATAACCGCGCCCGACGGCTCGCATCATGCGATCTGCAAGGGCATCAAGCGCTTCCGCGTCCTGCAGTTCCTGGACGGCTACCCGTTCACCGTCGCCCGCGTGCAACTCATCGATGCGCCGGACCGGGTCGACGCGGACATCGAGGGACGTGCCCACAGCGTCAAGGAGCGCGCGGTCGAGATCCTGCAGCTGCTGCCGCAGGTGCCCGAAGAGATGGTGGCCGCCCTGCAGGCCGTGGAGGGGCCCGCGCAGCTTGCCGACTTCATTGCCGCACTGATGGACATCAGCGCCGAGGAAAAACAGGCGCTGCTCGAGACCTTCGACCTCAAGATCCGGCTCGACAAGCTGCTCGAGCTGTTGTCGCACCGTATCGAGGTGCTGAAGGTGTCGCGCGAAATCGACGAGCGCACCCGCGAATCGATCGGCGACACCAACCGCAAGCACCTGCTGCGCGAGCAGATGCGCACCATCCAGAAGGAGCTCGGCGAGGGCGACGAGAATGCGGCCGAGATCGCCGAGCTCGAGCAGGCGATCAGTGCGGCGCACATGCCTGAGGAGGTCGAAAAGCAGGCGCGCAAGGAGCTGCAACGCTTAGCCCGCATGCCCGAGGGCGCCGGCGAATATTCGATGATTCGCGCCTATCTCGACTGGCTGATCGAGCTGCCCTGGGGCGCCGAGCCGCCGCCGCCGATCGATATCGCCGAGGCGCGGCGCATCCTCGACGAGGACCACTTCGGGCTGGAGAAGGTCAAGCGGCGGATTCTCGAGTTTCTCGCCGTGCGCAAACTCAATCCCGCGGGCAAGAGCCCGATCCTGTGCTTCGTTGGCCCGCCCGGCGTGGGCAAGACCTCGCTCGGCCAGAGCATCGCCCGGGCGACGGGGCGCAAGTTCGCTCGCGTGAGCCTGGGCGGCGTGCACGACGAAGCCGAGATCCGCGGCCATCGGCGCACCTACATCGGTGCGCTGCCGGGCAACATCATCCAGAATCTGCGCAAGGTCGGGACGCGCAACTGCGTGATGATGCTCGACGAGGTCGACAAGCTCGGCGCCGGCGGCTTTCACGGCGATCCGGCGTCGGCCCTGCTCGAGGTGCTCGATCCGGAACAGAACTCGACCTTCCGCGACAATTATCTGGCGGTGCCGTTCGATCTCTCCGGGGTGATGTTCATCTGCACGGCCAACGTGCTCGACACCATACCGGGGCCGCTGCGCGACCGCATGGAGGTCATCCCCCTGCCCGGCTACACCAGCGCCGAAAAGCTGCAGATCGCCCGCCGCTACCTGGTGCCGCGCCAGCTCACGGCGACCGGGCTCAAGCCGGAGCAATGCACGATCAGCGACCCGGCCCTGCTTCTGATCATCGACGACTACACGCGCGAGGCCGGCGTGCGCAATCTCGAGCGCGAGATCGGCAACGTCTTTCGCCATGTTGCCATGCGCATCGCGGAGGGCAGCACCACGCAGGTGGACGTGGGCCCGGACGATCTTGCGGCCATCCTCGGGCCGCGCAAATTCGAGGCCGAAGTCGCGATGCGCAGCGGCGTGCCCGGCGTCGCCACGGGACTCGCCTGGACGCCGGTCGGCGGCGACATCCTCTTCGTCGAGGCCGCGCGTACGCCCGGCACGGGGCGGTTGATCCTCACCGGCCAGCTGGGCGAGGTGATGAAGGAAAGCGCACAGGCCGCGCTGTCGCTGGTCAAGGCGCGCGCACACGACCTCGGTGTCGAGGCGGAAGCCTTCGAGAAGTCGGACATTCACATCCACGTGCCTGCGGGCGCCACGCCCAAGGATGGCCCGAGCGCGGGTGTGGCGATTTTCGTCGCGCTGGCATCGCTCCTGACCGGGAGGAGGGTGCGCAGCGAGGTCGCGATGACCGGCGAGATCAGCCTGCGCGGCCTGGTGCTGCCGATCGGCGGGGTCAAGGAGAAAGTCTTAGCGGCGCTGCGCGCCGGCATCTCCACGGTCATCCTGCCGGCGCGCAATCGCCGCGACCTCGAGGAAATCCCCGCCGACGCGCGCGCGAAGCTCGAGTTCGTCTGGGTCGAACAGGTCGACGCGGCGCTCGCGACCGCGCTCGCTCCCCAATCTTCCGGCTAGGCAGCGGCGACCGCGGCGGGCGTTGCGGAGCGCTGCCGCGGGGCATCCGAACGCGGGCTTTGCGCGCGGCGCTGACGGCCGGCATGCTTGCGCCGCGACTTCTCATCGTTTCGTCGACGCCAGGCCAGGAGCTCCGCCTCGTAGCGCTCGAGCGCCGCGTCGTATAGATCGAACACGCACGTATCGCACCCGCCCCGGCAGCAGTCCGCGCTTGCCGGTCGCGGCGGCGGGACCGGCGGCGGATCATCGTCGGGCTCCGTCTCGGGCGTGCCGGAAGCCGATCTTGGCGGCGCGGGACAGTGGGTCATGGCAGGCTTCCCGCGCTCGATCATAGCTTAAGCGGCGCACCGTACCCGGTGAGCTCGAGATAGCCACGCCCGACTTCGTGTCCGGATTGTGTCGCGCGCACTGCGCCTTCCCAGTAGATGGCGCCGGTGCTTGGCCGCGCATCGAGCTCCTGGTCGTCGAGCAACGGCTCGAACGCGTAGCTCGCCATCGCGGTATCGACGCGCATGGCGACCGGATACATGACGCCGGTCCGCGGCGATCGCCACTGTCGCAGCGGCTCGAAGCGGACTTCGTGCGGCTCGAAACGGCGCTGGCTCCCGTCCGCCGCGCGCAACGACCCGCCGGCCCAGAGCGTGCCGCCGGCGTGATCGCGCATGCGAAATGCCATCAGTGCCCCACCGTCGGCGAGATTGATGCCGGCCCAGTCCCAGCCGGCGGCCTGTGTGGCCATGACCTCGCTCGACCATTCGTGATCGAGCCATGCCACGCCGCTGACGGCGAGCGCCGCGTCGGCAACGATCTGGCCGCTGACGGCGAGCTGCGGCTCGCTGTAGTAGGCGCTCGACTGGCGCAGGTCCGCACCCTTGCGCGAGAAACCCGCATCGCCTTCGAGCAACGGCACTTGCGTGGGCGTGAAACGCAGGTCGAAGGCGAAATCGCGCGCCGCGATCTGCGCTCGATAGCTACCTTGGGCGCGCTTCAGTGACCAGTCGTCGATCCACACGTCGGTCGACTCCTCGGCCGCTCCGGCAAGACCAAAGCCCTCGCGCGCGGCCCGCTGGTCATAGCGCAGGCGGCCGCGCCGCGGGTCGGCAACCGCGGCATGCGCGAATAACAACTGGCGCGGCGCAAAGTGGCTCGCGTTATCCTCCGCCACCCGCGGGCGGTTGCGAAAAAAAGTAATCTGCACGCCGTAGGGAGCGCCGTCCGGGTCGGCAACCCAGGCGGTGAGGTACCACCATTCGAGGCGGTAGGCGGGGTGGCTGCCGAAGTCGCGCGGGAACGCCAGTGCCCGCCCGGGAACCACTGCGGGGTAGTCGTCTGCCGCGCCGGCGCTCGGGGCGACGAGCAGGCAGGCGGTGGCAAGAAAGCGTCTCCGCTTCACCAGTCGTCCTTGACCGCGGCCACCAAGTCACCCCCAAGCGCCCTGCGGCCGGTGGCGAGCGCGGTGAGGGTCGAGAGCACGAGCACGACCACCGCCGCCACGGCGAGCATCGTCCAGGGAATCGACATCTCCATGCTCCAATGGAACGACTGGCGATTGACGACCTGGACCAAGATCAGGCTGATGACATAGCCGACGCCGAGACCCGCCACCAGCCCGATGCCACTGAGCAGCAGTCCTTCGCTGGCGAGCATGACGCCGATCTGGCGCCGGGTCATGCCCAGGTGGCGCAGCACGCCGAATTCGCGTCGGCGTGAGAGCACCAGCGCGCCAAACGACGAGGACAGTCCGCACAGTCCGATCACGACCGCGGCGAGCTCAAGCGCATAGGTCACCGCGAAGGTGCGGTCAAAAACATGCAGCGACACCTCGCGGATCTCGCCCGGGAAGGCGATGTCCAGCCGCGCGCCGCCGGGAAGGTCGTCGACGAGCGCGCGGCGCAGCGCTGCGGCCGAGGTTCCCGGCGAGAGCCACAGCGCGGCGCTGCTCGCGGCCGCATCGCCGGTCAGCGCCACATAGCGCTCGCGCTCGATCACGACCGCGCCCTGCGGCCGCGCGTAGTCGCGCCACACGCCGGCAACGGTGAAGCGGGTGGGCTTTCCGGCGAGTGGAATCTCGACCACCTTGCCGGGCGTAAAACCGTACACGTCGACCATGGTCTCATTGACCCACAGCGGCGGTGCCGAGCCCGCCGCCGGCACCAACGCCGGACTCACCAGCGGCAACCGGCGCCCGGGTTCGGCGGCATCGATGGTGCGCGCCAGGAGGGCCACGCGCGGGCGCGACGGATCGAGAACGAGCTCCTGTTCGCGCAGAAACTCGGCCCGCTGCACGCCGGGCAGGGCGGCGATGCGCGCCTGGTCGCCGGCACTCATGAAGCCGCTGTCGCCGCTGGCGTTGGCGCGCACATAGACGTCGGCCGGCAGGATGCCGACCAGCCAAGCATCGAGCGCCTGGCGGAAAGACGCCACCATGACCGCCATTGCCACCAGGAGGCTTAAGCTGGCGACGATGGCGGCCAGCGCCACCGCAACCGGCCCGGGTGCGCCGCGCAGTTGCGCCAGCGCGAGCTGCGGCGCAGGGCGGCGTGGCGTGGGCAGGAGCGCGAGAAGGAGCACCACCAGCCGCGGCAGCAGCAGCAGCGTGCCGACGAGCAGCAGCGCAATCGCGGCGTAGCCGAGCAGCGGCAAGCCGGCCACCGACGGGGCGAGCGCGCATAGGGCTGCGGCGGCAAGCACGGCGACTCCCGGCCCGATCGGCCGCAGGCGGGTGAAGGCGCGCTCTTCGTCGCCCGCGCGCAGCGCCAGCGCCGGCGCCGCGCGCGCGGCCTCCAGCGCGGGCAACAGTCCGCCGAGCAGCGCCACCGCGATCCCGAGCACGAAGCAAAGCGCCAGGGCGGCTGGAACGAGCGTCAGCGTCGGCGGGATGCCACGGAAATAACCGGAGCCCAGATCGGGCCCGGTGATGCGCACCGCCAGGTACGCGAGGAGAAATCCGGCCGGAATGCCGAGCATGCTGCCGATGGCGCCGAGCAGCGCGCCTTCGGCGACGAGCAGGCACACGAGCCGGCGGCGCGTCACGCCGAGCACCCGCAGCAGGGCAAAATGAGTGCGGCGCCGCAGCACCGAGAGCACCTGGGTGGAAAAGACGAGCAGCCCGCCAGTGAACAGCGCCACCAGCGCCAGGACGTCCATGTTGATGCGATAGGCGCGTGACACCCCCGCCGCGGTGGCGAGCGCGTCCTGCGCGCGCTCGACAGCGACGCCGGCAGGCAAGCGCGCCTGCAGCAGGTCGCGAAACGCACGTGCATCGACCCCCGGCTTGAGGCGCAGGTCGACGCGCGACAGCAGGCCTAGACGATCGAAGCTCGTCTGGGCGCCGGCGATGTCCATGCGCGCGAAGCGCTGCTGCGCGCCGGCGGGGACGAGTCCGCCCACGCGCAGCGACACCTCGCCCAGGCCGACCTGGAAGCGCAGGCGGTCACCCGCGCCAACGCCCAGCCAAGCGGCCGCGGCAGGACTCAGAAACACGGTATCGGGCCGCAGCGCGTCGAGCCGATCGCCGGCATCGAGGCGCGATGCGGGCCCCATTGCGGCGGCGCGAAACAGGTCCTCGCCGATGATCTGCAGCGCCTCGTCACGATCGGCAAGCATGGCGTCGACCTCGACCACGGGGCTTGCCAGCGCAACCTCGGGCAGGCGCGCGAGTTCCGGATAGAGCGCTTCGTCAAAGCCGCGTCGCGGCCCGCGCACCTGCAGATCGGCATCGCCCGCGAGCAACTGGGTGCCGCGCGCGAGCTCGTTGACCGCCGATTGGGTGATGAGCTGCACGGCGTAACCGAGCGCCACGCCCAGGGCGATGGCAAGCACGGAGAGCGCGCTGCGCAGCTTGTTGTGCGCGATCGCGCCGGCGAAAACCGCGCCAGCGGCTGAAATCCGTACCGCGCTCATGGCGTGATGTGCGCCGTCAAGGCAAGCCGGGCTCGCGCAGCCCCGATGGCGTCAAGAGCAGGATGCGATCCGCAGTCGCCGCCGCCGCGCGCGAGTGGGTGACGAGGATCCCCGCCGCGCCGTTGGCCTTGATCCGCTCGCGCAGCAGGCCCAGCACCTGGCCGGCGCTGTCGGGGTCGAGGTTGCCGGTGGGTTCGTCGGCAAGCACCAGCTGCGGACCGTGGATGAGCGCGCGGGCGATCGCGACGCGCTGCTGCTCGCCTCCGGAAAGCTCCCGCGGCATGCTCGCGCCGCGCTCGCCCAGACCCACCGTCGTGAGCATCGCCGCTACCCGAGCCGCGCATGCTTCGGCCTCGCAGCCCAGAAGTGTCAGGGGCAAGCCGACGTTCTGCGCCACGCTCAAGTAGGGCAGCAGGTGGAAGGCCTGGAAGACGAAGCCGAGGCTTGCCCGGCGCAGAGTCGTCAGCGCGTCGTCGTCGAGCGTGGTGAGCTCCACCCCGTCGAGCTGGATCGAGCCGCGGTCGGCGCGGTCGAGTCCGGCGATCAAGTTGAGCAAAGTCGATTTGCCGATTCCCGACTCGCCCATCACGGCGACGTAATCTCCCCGCTGGAGCTCCAGGTCGACCGCGGCAAAGACCGTGCGCGGGCGCGCTCCGACGTAGGCCTTGCTCAGGCCGCGAACGACAAGCATGACCACACGGATCGCGGCACCTCGAGTGCGCAGCGGCTTAGAACACTTTGCATCGTGGATATAGCCGATTGGACTGACGGCTCGGGGCCGGCTGCATGAACAAGTCTCGCAGGCGGGGATATAATCTCACTCCCGCACGTTCACCGCGGGGTCCCGATCCGAAATCCGGGTGGCCAATCGGTGCCACCGCGCGATGGCGGGGCATCCCGACCCCACAAAGGCAATGGAGAGCTAGCATGCCAATACGCATTGGTGACGAAGCCCCTGATTTCACCGCCGATACGACCGAAGGCAAGATCCGGTTCCACGATTGGATCGGTGACAAATGGGCGATCCTGTTTTCGCATCCGAAGGACTTTACGCCGGTATGCACTACCGAGCTCGGGTACATGGCGGGCCTCAAGCCGGAATTCGACCGCCGCAACACCAAGATCATCGGCCTTAGCGTCGATCCGGTCAGCGATCACACGGCCTGGGTCAAGGATATCCAGGAAACACAGGGTCATGCGGTCAACTACCCACTCATTGGCGATGCCGACCTTTCCATCGCCAAGGCCTACGACATGATCCACCCCAACGCAAGCGGCGGCAAACGCACGGCGGTCGACAACGCGACGGTGCGATCGGTGTTCATCATCGGCCCGGACAAGAAGGTCAAGGCGATGCTCATCTATCCGATGAGCGCCGGGCGCAATTTCGACGAGGTGATGCGCCTGCTTGATTCGCTGCAGTTAAACGCCAAGCACGCAGTCGCGACGCCGGTCAACTGGAAGCCGGGCCAGGACGTCATCATTCCCACCTCGGTGTCCGACGAGGAAGCGAAGAAGAAGTATCCGCAGGGTTTCAAGACGCACAAGCCCTACCTGCGGACGGTCTCGCTGCCGAAATAGTTTCACGCCGCAGGCCAGAAGGGGCGCCGCGGCGCCCCTTCTTATCGGACGTAAGCCAGCGCGACGATCCGGTACGAGAGCTGCCCGCGCCTACCCGTGGGATGCGTTGCTATGACTACGCCGCGCCGCTCTGTTCTTTGTCGACCCATCGTCGGCGCGCACCGCCCACGTCGCCTAGGCCCGGCTGCGCTCATGCGAGCGGCGCAGCGTCTCCTGCAGTCGCTGCCGCTCGCCGAGGACCTTGTTGGCGTAGCCGTTGCTTGCGTCGCCGGCTGCGCCGTTGTAGAGCTGTAATCCGGCCACTTCGGTGCCGGCGCGGCGGATGTATTCCTTGAGCACGCGCGCCCCCAGGCCGATATTGGTGCGCGGATCGAGCACCGATTCGCCACCGCGGCGATCGAATTGGTCGGCATGGTAGCGGGGGATGACCTGCATCAGACCGACGGCGCCGCCATCGCTTTGGGCAATGGGATTGAAGCGTGACTCGACCGCCATGACGGCGATGATGAGCAGAGGGTCCAAGCCGATGCGCCGGCCTTCGCCATAGGCGGCGCCGACGAGTTCGCGCGTGGCATCGGCCGAAATCCGGTAGCGCCGGGCGAGCGCACCGCTGACCGCCTCGATATCGGGTTCGGCCAGTGCTGCCGGGCGCGGCGCTGCCGGGCTCGGGTTTGCCTGCAGTTGCGCCGCGGCCGGGGCGCGGGCAGTCGCGGCCGGGGCCTCGTTACGCGCCGCCGAAGTCGGAACCAGGGTGACCAGGCCAAGCACGAGCAACGCCGGGACCAGCCCCTGCGCTTGGTACCACGGCACACGGCAATCGCCACGCGCTGTGTCGCTGCTGATCCAAGGCAATCGGATCGCCATCGGAACCTCCCGACCATTAAATCCCGGACGCCGGCCGCCAGGGCGCGGCGACTCGCGTCGGCGCCAGCGCCGACGACCCCGGGGTTACCCCACTTCGGTAACGGGCCTCCTTGATTCCGGTGCCCCGCCAAGCAAGGGGGCTCCGGATGGGACGGACCTCTTTTACGGACAGAACCCCGGTCTGGCCGGGGTTCGAAGCGTCATGAACGCAGCCATGCTGCGACGCACAACGAACATTCTAAGGGCCGAGGCGGGCAGCGTCAAGCCCAAACCACCCTGATATGCCATTAAGCGATTGAAAAAACAGCAAGATATTCGTCTTAGGCCTAAGCAGGAGGCTTTTATGCGCTGGGCGCGGCAGCTCGGAGGCGCTAAGACCCCGTCAGCCGACTCGCCTCAGGGCTTGCTGGCCGCGGTGACGAGGTTCAAGAGCTCGCTGGCCTGGGTGTTGTGCACGCGCATGCGCACCAGGATGTCGGTGGCGTCGACCGGCTTGCCATAATATAGGTCGTTCCACGCGTCGGATGGCGCGACCACGGTGCCGTCGAAATTGACGCCGCCGTAGACGCCGGTGGCGCGGCTGAAGGAAACCAGATCGGCGACGAGGTCGGCTTGAGCGCCGGCGCCTACTGGACCGGCGGCGACTGTGGCGTCGCCGCCCATCTTGAAGCTGTCCGACAAGAGCGAGTTCAGGCCGCGGTCGCTCATCACCAGGGTGACCATCTCGGTGACGGCGACCCCGGCCTGAAAGCCCACGCTGCCGCTGGCCAGAGTGTAGAACGCGGGGCCGACCCATTTGCCGCTTTTCGGGTCGCGCGCCACGACCACCGCCCGGCCCCCCGCGCCTCCGACGATGAGCCCGGCCTTGGTAAGCGCCGGGGCGATCATGACCGCCTTGGCATGCGGCAGATTGTGCTGCAGCCAAGTCATGCCCGGATCGTTCCTGAACTCGGCAAAGGTCACTGTCGCGGCGGTGACCAGCGAGCGCTGATCCGCTTGGGCTCCTGCGCTTGCTGCAATGAGCGCCAAGAGCGAACCCGCGACGGCGCGAAGCAAACGTGGCAGTGAGTGGCGCATGGCGGGTCCCTTGGCGACGCGTGGCACAGTATACTTTCCGTTGCCAGCATGATTGTAGAGCCCTGCGAGCGCGCCACCATGCGCCCCGGGCCAGGCAATGCTGCAAGCCTTAAGGAGGCAACCGAGCGCCATGAACGCCACATCACGCGGGGTGCCGCGTCGGGCCGGCGTAACCGCCGTGCATTCGATCGACCGCTTCGTCTTCACGGTGCCCGATCTGGGTGTGGCGCAGCGGTTCTACTCCGAATTCGGGCTCGACGCGCGGCGCGAAGGCGAGCGCGTCGACCTGTATGCCTACGGCAACCCGCACCGCTGGGCATCGATTTATGCGGCGTCGGGGCCGAAGCGGCTCCAGTACCTGCGCTTTGGCGTCTACGCCGATGATCTCGCGCCGCTGTTGCAGCGCATCGAGCGCCTCGGTCTGGCCACCCGCCCACCGCACCGGCTCGGCGAGGACGCGGGCGCCTGGCTCGCCGACCCCGACGGCAACATGCTGCAGATCGTCGCGGCGGACAAGGTCTCGGCATGCGAGCCGGCCCCCGCGGCACCAGCCCCCGTGCATCCGCCCGGCCGCGGCGCCGCGCCGGGGCGCAGGCAGGCGGCCCGCGTCCACCCGCGGCAGCTCTCGCACGTGCTGCTGTTCTCCTCCGACGTTTCGCGCTCGGTAGCGTTCTACGCCGAAGCGCTCGGACTGCGGCTTTCCGATCGCTCCGGCGACGTGGTCGCATTCATGCACGGCGCGCACGCCAGCGACCATCACTTGCTCGCCTTCGCCAAATCCAGCGGGCCGGGATTGCACCACTCAAGCTGGGTGGTTGCGAGCATCGACGAGATCGGGCTGGGCATGCAGCACATGGCCGACTGCGGCTACAACCACGCCTGGGGCGTCGGCCGGCACGTGATCGGCTCGAACTACTTCTGCTACGTTCAGGACCCCTGGGGCAGCTTCGCCGAATACTCGCATGGGATCGATTTCGTTCCCGCGGATCTCGACTGGCATGCCGCCGATCATCCCCTTCAGGATTCATTCTACGTCTGGGGACCGCCACCGCCAGAGGACTTCGTCGTCAATCACGAGCTCGCGCCGAGCTCGCCCTAGCGCGGGCCGATTCGGCCGCGCCGCACCAGGGCCGAGGCTCAGTCGAGCGCGCCGCTGGCGATGAAGGGCGGGTTGACCAGGCCTTGCTTGCCGTAGCGAAGCTCGGCGCCGTCAAGTTCGGTGACCCGGCCGCCCGCGGCAGCAAGGACCGCATGGCCGGCGGCCGTATCCCACTCCATGGTCCGGCCGAAGCGCGGGTACAGGTCGGCTTCGGCGCCGGCGACCAGGCAGAACTTGAGCGACGAGCCGACGCTTCGCCGCGCCGCGACCACGCGGCCGGCCAGGTAGGCGTCGAGCGCTTCCCCGTCCGCGTGCGAGCGGCTCGACACGACCGTGAGGCCGGCGGTCGACGCGCGCCGGCACACCAGGGGCTTGCGCCGCTCCGAGCCTTCCTCTGCGAAGGCCTGCGCACCAACGACGCCGGCGAACAAGCGACCCAGTGCGGGCGCGAACACGACCCCGAGCACGGCGCGACCGTGCTCGATGAGTGCGACATTGACCGTGAATTCGCCATTGCGCGCGACGAACTCGCGCGTGCCGTCGAGCGGATCGACCAGCCAGAAGCGCTCCGCAAACGTGGGCACCCGGCCCGCGCCCACGGCCTCTTCGGAGACGATCGGCACGTCCGGCGCGAGGCGCGCGAGTTCGGCCTCGATCAGCGCCTCGGCGCGGGTGTCGGCCTCGGTCACCGGCGAGGCGTCATGCTTGGCTGCGACCTCGAACGCCGTCGCATAGACCTGCATGACGATCGCACCGGCGGCGCGGGCGATCGGGATCACCCTGTCGAGGCATTCGAGTTCAGGTAGCATACTCGGCCTGAATGATATAAGACATCGAGCTCGTTGATCGGCGGGGATGCATCCCGCAGCCGGCGCCCGGGCAGCGGGCCAGCGGACGATACCACCGGGATGCCACTTAACCACCTGCAGCGACTCGAAGCGGAAAGCATTCACATCATGCGGGAGGTCGTCGCCGAGACCGACAACCCGGTGCTGCTCTATTCGATCGGCAAGGACAGCGCGGTGATGCTGCACCTGGCGCTGCGCGCGTTCTTTCCGGCCAAGCCCCCGTTCCCGCTGCTGCACATCGATACGACGTGGAAATTCCGCGACATGTACGCCTTCCGCGAGCGCATCGCGCGCGAGGTGGGCATGAAGCTCATCGTGCACGTCAACGCCGATGGGCTGGCGCAAAACGTCAACCCGTTCACGCACGGCTCGGCGGTGTACACCGACGTCATGAAGACGCAGGCGCTGCGCCAGGCGCTGGACCAGTACGGCTTCGATGCGGCATTCGGCGGCGCACGCCGCGACGAGGAGAAGTCGCGCGCCAAGGAGCGCATTTTTTCCTTCCGCACCGCGCACCATCGCTGGGACCCGAAGACGCAGCGCCCGGAGCTGTGGAAACTCTACAACACGCGCAAACACAAGGGCGAAAGCCTGCGCGTGTTTCCGCTCTCCAACTGGACCGAGCTCGACGTCTGGCAATACATCTATCTGCGCCAGATACCCATCGTGCCGCTGTACTTCGCGCGCGAGCGACCGGTGGTCGAGCGCGACGGGGCGCTGATCATGGTTGACGACGAGCGCATGCCGCTTCGTCCCGGCGAGGTTCCCCAGCTGCGCAAGGTGCGCTTTCGCACCCTGGGCTGCTACCCGCTCACCGGCGCGATCGAATCCACCGCCGACACGCTGCCGGCAATTATTCGCGAGATGCTCACAACGCGGGCTTCCGAGCGACAAGGTCGCGTCATCGACCACGATGCCGCCAGCTCCATGGAGCGCAAGAAGGTGGAGGGTTACTTCTGATGGCGCAGGACGCCGCCCTCGCCGCAGGCGAGATCGAAGACTACCTGCAAGCGCAGCAGCAGAAGAGCCTGCTGCGCTTCATCACCTGCGGCAGCGTCGACGACGGCAAGAGCACGCTCATCGGGCGCCTGCTGTACGAATCGAACCAGCTCTTCGAGGATCAGCTGGCGGCGCTCGAGGCGGACTCGAGAAAGCTGGGGACCCAGGGAGAGGCGCTCGATTTCGCGCTGCTCCTGGACGGTCTCAGCGCCGAGCGCGAGCAGGGCATCACCATTGACGTCGCTTACCGCTTCTTCGCCACCGACCGGCGCAAGTACATCGTTGCCGACACGCCGGGGCACGAACAATACACGCGCAACATGGTCACCGGTGCCTCGACTGCCGACGCCGCGGTACTCATCGTCGACGCCCGCAAGGGGGCGCTCACGCAGACCCGTCGCCACAGCTATATCGTCGCGCTGCTGGGCATCCGCCATGTCATCGTCGCAGTCAACAAGATGGACCTGATCGACTATGCCGAGCCGGCTTTCCGCGCCACAGTGGCCGAGTTGAGCGCCTTCGCCCGGCGCATCGGACTAAAGGAGCTGACCTTCATCCCGGTGTCTGCGCTGCGCGGCGACAACGTCGTCGCGCCGAGCGCGAACATGCCGTGGTACCGGGGCGCGACGCTCTTGGGCTGCCTGGAAACGGTCGCGGTCGATGATTCGCGACTGCAGCATGCGCCGTTCCGGATGCCGGTGCAGTGGGTCAACCGGCCACACCAAGGTTTCCGCGGCTTCGCCGGAACCATCGCCAGCGGCTCCATCCGTGTCGGGGAGGGCGTGCGCGTGCAGCCTTCCGGGCGCGAGAGCGCGGTGGCACGCATCGTCACCGCGGACGGCGACCTCGAGCAGGCGATCGTCGGAGCGTCGATCACCCTCACGCTCGCCGATGAGATCGACATTTCGCGCGGCGACATGCTGTCAACGGCGAGTGCGCCGGCCGAGGTCGCCGACCAGTTCGAGGCGACCATCATCTGGATGGCCGACGAACCCCTGCTTCCCGGACGGCCGTACCTGCTCAAGATCGGGGCCCGTACCGTAAACGTGCAGATTGGCGAGCTCAAGTACAAGGTCAACGTCAATTCGCTGGAGCATGTTGCAGCCCGGACGCTTGCACTAAACGAGATCGGGGTGTGCAACCTCTCGCTCGATCACCCGGTCGCGTTCGACGCGTACAACGACAACCGTGACACCGGCGGCTTCATCCTGATCGACCGCGTAAGCAACCACACGGTCGGGGCCGGGCTCCTCGATTTTGCGCTGCGCCGGGCGCACAACATCCACCTCCAGGCGCTCGACCTCGACAAGGCGCTGCGGGCGCAGATAAAGGGGCAGAAAGCCTGCGTGCTGTGGCTCACGGGCCTGTCCGGAGCGGGTAAGTCGACCGTTGCCAATCTGGTCGAGAAAAAGCTGCATGCGCTCGGCCGCCACACCTACCTGCTCGACGGGGACAATGTGCGCCACGGCCTGAACAAGGACCTGGGCTTCACCGACGTCGACCGGGTCGAGAATATCCGCCGCATCGCGGAGGTGGCGAAGCTGATGGTCGACGCAGGTCTCATCGTCATCACCGCCTTTATCTCGCCCTTTCGCGCCGAGCGCAGGCTCGCGCGCGAGCTGATGGAAGCCGGCGAGTTCATCGAGATCTTCGTCGACACGCCGCTCTCGGTCGCCGAGTCGCGCGATCCGAAGGGGTTGTACCGCAAGGCCAGGCGTGGCGAGATCAAGAACTTTACCGGCATCGATTCACCCTACGAAGTGCCCGAGCACGCCGAAGTCAGGGTCGAGACCGCGCGCCTGTCCGCCGACGTTGCGGCCGACCTCATCGTGCGCGAACTGGCCCGGCGTGGCGTGATCGGCGCCGCCTGAAGCAGCAGGCCTTCGATCCATGGGGCAGCCAAGCGAATCGTTTGCCGAGATCCGCGCCGCGATCCGGGCACTCTGCGCGAATTTTCCCGACGTGTATTTCCGCGAGCTCGATGCCGCGCGCGCCTATCCGGAAGCCTTCGTTGCCGCCCTGACCAAGGCAGGATGGCTCGCCGCGCTCATTCCCGAGGAGTACGGCGGATCGGGCCTGGGCCTGACCGAAGCCTCGGTGATCCTGGAGGAAATCAATCGTTGCGGCGGCAATTCCGGCGCCTGTCACGGGCAGATGTACAACATGGGCACGCTGCTGCGCCACGGCTCGCCGGCGCAGAAGCGCAAGTATCTGCCCGCCATCGCCGCCGGCGCGCTGCGCCTGCAGTCGATGGCCGTTACCGAACCCACCACCGGCACCGACACCACCCAGCTTACGACGACTGCGCAGAAGCAAGGCGATCGCTATGTCGTCAACGGGCAGAAAGTGTGGATCTCGCGCGTGCAGCACTCCGACCTGATGATCCTGCTCGCGCGCACCACGCCGCTCGCGCAGGTCAAGCGCAAGTCGGAAGGCATGTCGATTTTCGTAGTCGAGCTCGCCCAGGCGATCGGCAACGGGCTCACGGTACGGCCCATCCGCAACATGGTCAATCACGAAACCAACGAGCTCTTCTTCGATCAACTCGAGATCCCCGCCGACAACCTGATCGGCGAGGAGGGCAAGGGCTTCCGCTACATCCTGGACGGGCTCAACGCGGAGCGCGCGCTCATCGCCGCCGAATGCATCGGTGACGGCCACTGGTTCATCGAGCGCGCCGCCCGCTACGCCGGGGAGCGCGTGGTGTTCGGCCGGCCGATCGGCAAGAACCAGGGGGTCGCTTTTCCCATCGCCGAGGCGTACATGGAAGTCGAGGCGGCGAACCTGATGCGTTTCGAAGCCTGCGCGCTGTTCGATCGCGGCGCGCCCTGCGGCGCGCAGGCGAACATGGCCAAGCACCTGGCTGCCAAAGCGGCATGGGAGGCGGCCAACGTCTGTCTGCAGACCCATGGCGGCTTCGGCTTTGCCGCCGAATACGACATCGAGCGCAAGTTTCGCGAGACGCGGCTCTACCTGGTGGCACCGATTTCGACCAATCTGATCTTGAGCTATATCGCCGAGCACGTGCTCGGACTGCCGCGCTCGTTCTAGGCGCCCGCGCCGGCGCCCTTGGCAACCGGCGCTGCCCATTCGCGGGCGATCGCCGCCGCGTCGTGCATGGCGCCCTGCACCGGGCGCAACGCGCTCGGCGTGCGCGAAAAACGCGGCGCAGGCGCCGGACACGGCACGCCGTCGAGCGCAGCGAACACGCCGCGGGCGACCAGGTGCGGATGCTGTGCCGCCCCGCGTAGCGAGAGCACCGGCGCGAAGCAGGCGTCGCTGCCTTCGAGCAGGTCGCGGCATTGCTGGACCGTGCGGGTGGCGAAGGCGCTGCGCATGAGTTCCTTAAGCCGCGGCCAGGTCGCGGGATCATCGCGCGCCGCGAAGGCTTCCGGGGGAATTCCGAGGCGCTCGAGCAAGCGGGCGTGGAACTGCGGCTCGAGCGCGCCGACGGCGACATACCCGCCGTCGGCGCAGCGGTAGGTCGCATAGAAGGGTGCACCCCCGTCGAGAAGGTTGCTGCCGCGCTGGTCGCGCCATGTGCCGCGCGCCATGGCCGCATGCACGAACGTGAGCAGCGAAGCGGTGCCGTCGACGATCGCCGCATCGACCACCTGGCCTCGGCCGGAATGCCGTGCCTCGAGCAGTGCGGCGAGCACGCCGACGACGAGATAGAGCGCGCCGCCGCCAAAATCGCCCAGCAGGTTGAGCGGTGGCACCGGCGCACCGCCGGCCTCGCCGATCGCGTGCAGCGCGCCGCTGAGCGCGATGTAGTTGATGTCGTGGCCGGCAGCCGGGGCGAGCGGCCCGGTCTGGCCCCAGCCGGTCATGCGTCCGTACACCAGGCCGGGATTGTGGCGCAGGACCACCTCCGGGCCGATGCCCAGGCGCTCCATGACGCCGGGGCGAAATCCCTCGAGCAGCGCGTCGGCGTGTTCGAGCAGGTCCAACGCCGCGGCGAGGCCTGGACCGGACTTGAGATCGACCTGCACCACGCGCCGCCCGCGCTCGACGAGATCGTGCTTTTCCAGGCGAGGAGCGTGCGGGCGGACGACGCGCACCACGTCCGCGCCCATGTCCGCGAGCAGCATGGCGGCAAACGGCGTCGGGCCGATGCCGGCAAACTCGACGATCCGCAGGTTGCGCAAAGTCCCGTCTCGAGGCTCGGTCATGGCAGTACTCCGGCAGGCGTTGCAGCGACTGATTGTAACGACGGCTGCGCGCCGCCGCCCGCCGATCGACTTGCCGGCGGCCGGATTTCCGCTGCGAGCATGTCGCATCAGGCTGCGGCGAGGAACTGCGCCACCGCCGTGAGCACCGCCTCCGGCTGGTCGCGATGCGGCGCGTGTCCGCAGGGCGTGAGTTCGAGTCGGCGCACATTGCGCGCGCCGCGCTCGATGCGGTCGATCTGCGCCATCGTGCCGTACTCGTCCTCGGCGCCCTGGATCGCGAGCACCGGGCAGGCGACGTCGGGCAGTAGCGCCTCGATGTTCCAGGCGGCGAAATCGGGGTGCAGCCAGATGTCGTTCCAGCCCCAGAACGCGCTGTCGACATGATCGTGGAAGCGCGCGAGCTTGGCGCGCAATGCGCCATCGAGATACGCGAGTCGCACCTCGGCGATATGGTCGAGGCCGTAGCGCTCCACGTAGACGTGCGGGGCGAGCGCGATGACGGCGATGACGGGGCGCCTGGCGCGCGCCGCGTGGATGAGCGCAATCGAGCCGCCGTCGCTGTGCCCGAAAAGGACGCTCTCGCGCACCTCGAGCTCTTCGAGCAGCTGCGGCAGTGCCTGCAGCGCCTCGCCGTGCATGAAGTCGACACGGCGCGGTCCGCACAGCGGATCGGACCGGCCATAGCCCAGGCGCGAGTAGGCGAGCACCCGGCGACCGGTCGCGGCGGCCAGTTGCTGCGGGAAATCCCGCCACAGCGCCACCGAGCCGAGCCCTTCGTGCAGCATGACAATCGGTGCTGTGCTGCCGCGCGCCGATCCATGCCAGGCGTACTCGATCCGCTGGCCGCCGACGCGGACCATCGATCGCCCCGAGCGCTTAGAGGCCGAGGTGGCGATGGAACAGCTCCTAGCGCAGCGCGCGCAGCTTGTAGCGCTGGATCTTGCCGGTCGCCGTCTTGGGCAGCTCGGGGACGAAGTCGATCCAGCGCGGGTACTTGTAATGCGCTAGCTGCGCGCGCACGTGCGCCTGGATCTCGGCGGCGAGCGCGGCGTCTCCCTGCTGGGCAGGACGGAGCACGACAAAGGCCTTGGGTTTGACCAGCTGGTCGGCATCCTCCCATGCGACCACGGCCGCCTCGAGCACCGCGGGATGGGCGATGATCGCCGCTTCGACCTCCGCCGGCGAGACCCAGATGCCGCCGACCTTGAGCATGTCGTCGTTGCGCCCGCAGTAGACATAGTAACCGTCTGCGTCGCAGCGATACTTGTCGCCGCTGCGCGTCCACTCGCCGAGAAAGGTCGCGCGTGATTTAGGGCGGTTGTTCCAGTAGGTCATCGCCGCGGTCGGGCCTTTGATCAGCAGCTCCCCCGGTTCCCCGTCGGCAACATCGTGCCCCTGCTCGTCGATGATGCGCAGCTCGTAACCGGGAACGGGCTTGCCGGTCGTCCCGTAGCGCACGTCGTCGGCGCGGTTGGAGAGGAAGATGTGGAGCATCTCGGTCGAGCCGATGCCGTCGAGAATGTCGACGCCGGTGCGCTCGCGGAAGCGGCGCCCGATCTCGGCGGGCAGCGGCTCGCCGGCGGAAGCGCAGCGGCGCAAGGCGAGCGCCTCGCGCGCGGGAAAATCCGACGCCGAGAGCATGGCCGCAAACAGCGTGGGCACGCCATAGAAGATCGTCGCCCGATGCGCAGTCAGGCGCTTGAACACCGCGGCGGGCGTCGCCCGCTCGGCCATGAGCACCGTCGTGGCGCCGACGGCCAGCGGAAACGAGAGCGCGTTGCCGAGGCCATAGGCGAAGAAGAGCTTGGCGGCCGAGAACACGACATCGTCCTCGCCGATCCCCAGCACCGGGCGCGCGTAGAGCTCGGCGGTCTGGATCATGCTCGCCTGCACGTGCACCGTGCCCTTCGGCGCTCCGGTCGAACCGGACGAATAGAGCCAGAAGCAGGCGTCGTCACCAGTCGTGGGGGCCGGTTCCAGGACGTCGCTCGCGCCAGCCAACAGCGCATCGAGGCTGCGCTGCGGCGGCTGCGCCTCGCCGGCGACGATCACTTCGCGCCGGAGTTCCGTTCCAGCCTCGGCTAGCGCCTGCTCAAAAGTCGCGAGCAACGGCGGCGACACCACGAGCGCGTTGGCGCGGCTGTCGCCCAGGATAAAGCGGTAGTCGTTCGCGGTGAGCATCGTGTTGACCGCGATCGGGACCAGGCCGGCCTTGATTGCGCCGAGAAACACGGTCGGGAAATCGATGCCATCATGCAGGGCGAGCAGAACCCGCTGTTCCGGCGCCAGGCCGAGCGCGCGCAGCGCATTGCCGGCGCGGTTGACGCGCTCTCCCAGTTCGCGGTAGGTGTAGCGGCCGCGATCGTCGATGTAGGCCAGCTTGTCGCCGCGACCGGCGCGCAGGTTGCGCTCGATGAGATCATAGGCCGCGTTGTAGTGGCGCGGGATCTCCAGGCGCGGCGGGCTGACGACCTGATCGGCCCGGCTCAACTCCATCGATTCTCCTTGCGCCGCCTTCGTCCGGGGTCGCGCCTTCGAAAGCGCGTGCGGCACACCACCGCGCCGTCTCGTCGCTGCGCCCGCGTTCCTATAGTATAGCGTCGATGCGGCGAGGCACGGCGTTGCAGCCGCGTCGTCGCCCGGAGGAAAACGTGCCCGCGCTATCCCCAGCCGAACCGACCGAGTTGCCGCGTCAGCCGGTGCGCTTCGATGTGCGCGCCGACGCCTACCGGCACTGGCAGCTCTCGGTCGACGGTGCCGTGGCGACTCTGGCCCTGGGGGTTGCCGAAGATGCCGGACTGCAACCCGGCTACCGGCTCAAGCTCAACTCCTACGACCTCGGCGTCGACATCGAGCTCGCCGATGCGCTCGACCGCATCCGCTTCGAGCATCCGGAGGTGCATTGCGTGGTCATCACCGGCGCGCGCGAGCGATTGTTCTGCTCCGGCGCCAACATCACCATGCTCGGGCGCGCAAGCCACGCCTGGAAGGTCAACTTCTGCAAGTTCACCAACGAGACGCGTAACGGCATGGAGGACTCCAGCGCGCACGACGGCATCCGCTTTCTCGCCGCAGTCAACGGCGCCTGCGCCGGCGGCGGCTACGAACTGGCGCTGGCCTGCGACGAGATCCTGTTGATCGACGATCGTTCCTCTGCGGTCAGCCTGCCCGAGGTGCCGCTGCTCGGCGTGCTCCCGGGCACAGGAGGCCTGACGCGTCTGACTGACAAGCGCCGCGTCCGGCGCGACCTGGCGGACGTCTTCTGCACTACCACCGAAGGCGTGCGCGGCCAGCGTGCGGTCGAGTGGCGGCTGGTCGATGCGCTGGCCAGGCCCGCGGACTTCGCCCGCGCTGTCCGGGCGCGTGCCACCGCGCTGGCTGCGGCCGTGCCGGCGCAGCTGCGCCGGCCGGCGGGAACGCCCGGTGTTGCGCTGACGCCGCTGGAGCGCACCATCGAGCCTGACCTGTATCGCTACGCGACCGTCGAGGTCGCCATCGATCGCGCGGCGCGCGTAGCCAACCTGACGCTTTGTGCCCCCACTGCGCCGGCGCCGGCCGACGCCGTGGCCGCGCAGGCGCTCGGTGCTGCGTGGTACCCGCTCCGGCTCGCGCGCGAGTTCGGCGATGCGATCCTGATGCTGCGCACCAACGAAAGCGACATCGGCACGTGGATCCTGCGCACGCGCGGCGACGCGCAGCGGATGCTCGCGCACGACGCGCTGATCTGCCGCGAGGCGGGACACTGGTTCGTGCGGGCGACGATCGGCGCGCTACGCCGTACGTTCAATCGCCTCGAAGTCTCCTCGCGCGGCATGTTCGCGCTCATCGACCGCGATGCGTGCTTTGCCGGCACGCTCTTCGAGCTGGTTCTGGCCGCCGATCGCGCCTACATGCTCGATGTGGCGGACGGCCCGACGGTCATGCTCTCGGAGGCGAACTTCGGGGTCTATCGCACGCTGCGCGAAAGCTCGCGCCTGGCGGAGCGCTTTGCCGCCGATCCGCAACACGAACGCCACCTGCATACGCTTGGTGCGCTTCCCCTCGGCGCGGCGCGCGCGCTCGAACTCGGGCTCGTGACCCGCGCCCCGGATGACATCGACTGGGACGACGAGGTGCGCATCGCCGTCGAGGAGCGCGCTTCCTTCTCGCCGGATGCGCTGACCGGATTGGAGCAGAACCTGCGTTTTGGCGGCGGCGAGAGCGTCGCCACGCGCATCTTCGGCCGGCTTTCGGCCTGGCAGAACTGGATCTTCAGCCGCCCGAACGCGGTGGGCGAGCACGGTGCGCTCAAGGTGTTCGGTACCGGAACGAAGGCGAAGTTCGACTGGACGCGCGTGTGAGCGAAGGGCGCGCATGAGCAGCGTCGACAGCGGCGAACGCATCCCCAACAATGTCGGCCTGGCCGATGACCGCACGTTGCAGCGCGCGCTGCTGCACTGGCAGCCACGCTTTCGCGACTGGTGGCTGGACGTGGGGCCGGAGCGCAGCGCGCAGGACCAGGTGTACCTGCGCACGGCGATGAGCGTCGAGCAGGACGGCTGGGCGCAGTTCGACTACGTCAAGATGCCGGACTACCGCTGGGGCATCTTTCTCAACCCACCCCAGTCGGAGCGCAAGATCCCCTTCGGCGCCCATCGCGGCGAGGACGCGTGGCAGGAAGTGCCCGGCGAGTACCGCGCCAACCTGCGCCGCATCATCGTGACCCAGGGCGACACCGAGCCCGCATCGGTCGAGCAGCAGCGCCATCTCGGCGCGACCGCGCCTTCGCTCTACGACCTGCGCAACCTGTTCCAGATCAATGTCGAGGAAGGTCGCCACCTGTGGGCGATGGTGTATCTGCTGCATCGCTACTTCGGCCGCGACGGTCGCGAGGAAGCCGAGGCGCTGCTCGAGCGCCGCTCGGGCGATCGCGACAATCCGCGCATTCTCGGCGCCTTCAACGAGCCCACGCCCGACTGGCTGGCCTTTTTCATGTTCACGTTCTGCACCGACCGCGACGGCAAATTCCAGCTCTGTGCCCTGGCAGAGAGCGCGTTCGATCCGCTGGCGCGCACGACGCGTTTCATGCTCACCGAGGAAGCGCATCACATGTTCGTCGGCGAATCCGGAGTCGCGCGCGTCCTGCAGCGCACGGCCGAGGTCATGGCGCAACACGGCGTGCGCGACCCGGCGGAAGTGCGCCGCTACGGTGTGATCGACCTGCCGACGCTGCAGCGTTATTTCAACTTCCACTACAGCGTGACGCTCGACCTGTTCGGGGCCGACGTCTCGTCGAACGCCGCGACGTTCTTCAGTACCGGACTCAAGGGCCGCTTCGACGAGAGCAAGATCGCCGACGATCACGTCCTTGAGGGCGCGACCTACCCGGTGCTTGAATTGGCCGACGGCCGACTCGTCGAGCGCCAGGTCCCGGCACTCAATGCGCTCAACGAGCGGCTGCGCGATCGCTACATCAAGGATACGATTGCCGGCGTTGGGCGCTGGAACCGCGTGTTGCAGAAGCACGGCGTCGATGCGCAGATCGTGCTGCCGCACAAGGCGTTTAACCGCCGCATCGGTTCGCTCGCCGGCACACACATCGGGCTCGACGGCAGTGTCAACGACGCGGCGGAATGGAGCCGGCACGAGCGCGAGTGGCTGCCAACCGCGGACGACCGCGCGTACGTCGCCTCGCTGATGGGGCGGGTTGGCGAGCCGGGCCAATTCGCTGGCTGGATCGCGCCACCCGCGGTGGGTATCAACCGCCAGCCGATCGAATTCGAGTACGTGCGATTCGGCTGAAACGGCGCGGATTGCGTCCACCTTGACCGGCGATTCTTCCGTCGTGACGTTCGCACGCGACGGTACCGTCGCCGTGATCACGATCGACCATCCCCCGGTGAACGCGCTGTCCAGCGACGTGCGTGCCGGGCTGCTCACCGCGCTCGACGCGGCAACGGCCGACGAGAACGTCCGGGCAATCGTCCTGGCCTGCGCCGGTACCACGTTCTGTGCCGGCGCCGATATCCGCGAATTCGACCTGCCACCGCAGCCGCCGCATTTGACCGACGTGATTCAGCGCTTTGCCGACGCACCGAAGCCGGTGATCGCTGCCCTTCACGGCAACGCGCTCGGTGGTGGCTGCGAGCTCGCGGCAGGCTGCCATTACCGCATTGCGATGCGCGGCACGCGCATCGGCTTGCCGGAAGTCAATCTCGGACTTTTGCCCGGCGCGGGCGGGACCCAGCTGCTGCCACGTCTGGTCGGCTTCGACGCCGCGCTGTCGATGATGCTCGACGGCAAGCCGCGCGCGGTCGACGCGGCGGAAGTCAAAGGCTTCGTCGACGAGGTTGTTGGCGACGATCTCGGCGCCGCGGCAGTGGCCTTCGCGCGCCGGATCGTGAGCGCGGAATCGGCTCCGAGGCGCACCGCAAACCGGCCCCTGCCGGAGGCGGTGCCGGAAGTCTTTGAGCGCCACGAAGTGGCTGCCCGCAAGCGTCGCGGCGAGCCTGCGCCGGAGAGAATCGTCGCCGCGGTGAGGCGCGCGATCGACATGCCATTTGCCGACGCGGTGGCGCGCGCTCGTGCCGATTTTCTCGCGCTGCGCGACACGCCGGAATCGAAAGCGTTGCGCCACGCCTTCTTCGCCGAACGCGAATCCGCCAAGTTGCCCGCCGGTGTCATGGTCGCAGCGCCGCGCGCATTGCGCAGCGCGGCCGTGATCGGCGCCGGCACGATGGGGCAGGGCATCGCCATCGCGTTGCTCGACGCGGGCTTCGAGGTGACGCTGGTCGAAACCGCCGCGGCGGCTCTCGCGCGTGCCGAACAGCGCCTCGCCGCGCACTACGAGGCGGCAGCCGCGAAGGGACGCATCACCGCGGCGGCCGTGCCGGGCATTCTCTCCCGGCTCGGCGCGGCGACCGGCATCGAGGCGATCGGTGCAGCCGATGTGGTCATCGAAGCGGTGTTCGAGGACCTCGGCGTCAAGCGCGAGGTGTTCGCCCAGATCGACGCGCTCGCCAGGCCCGACGCGCTGCTCGCAACCAACACCTCCTATCTCGACGTCGCCGAAATTGCCGCATTCACGCGCCGGCCACAGGAGGTCATCGGTCTGCATTTTTTCAGCCCGGCCAATGTGATGCGCTTAGTCGAGATCGTGCGCACCGACGCCTCGTCGCCCGAGGCGCTCGGAACGGGCATCGCGCTGGTCAAGCGTTTGAAGAAAGTCGGCATCCTGTGCAAAGGCAGGGACGGCTTTGTTGGCAATCGCATGCTGGTCCTGCGCACACGCGAGTGTCTGTTCATGCTCGAGGAGGGCGCGCTGCCACAGCAGATCGACGCTGCGCTCGTCGACTTCGGCTTCGCCATGGGTCCGCTTGCCGTCGGCGACCTGGCAGGGCTGGACATCGGATGGCGCAACGCCCACCTGCGCCGCCAGCTGCGCGAGCTCGGCGGACACGATTGTGATCTGCTCGACCAGCTCATTGCCGCCAACCGGCTCGGGCAGAAGACCGGCGCGGGGTGGTATCGCTACGACGCGGGCAGCCGCAAGGCGTTGCCCGATCCGGCGGTCGAAGCAATGCTCATCAAGCACGCGCGCGCGCGCGGCATCGTGCGCCGCGCGTTTCAACCCGCTGAGATCGTGGAGCGCTGTCTGCTCGGCATGATCAACGAGGCCGCGAGCATTCTCGACGAGGGGGTAGTTGCCCGCGCCTCCGACATTGACGTCGTCTGGCTGACCGGTTACGGCTTCCCGCGATTTCGCGGCGGGCCGTTGTACTACGCCGACCGGCTGGGCCTGCCGCGGGTGGTGGAGCGCATCGAGGCGCTGCGCGATCGCTTCGGTGCCGCCTACTGGACGGCGGCGCCGGCACTGGAGCGCCTCGCGGCGACGGGGCGGGGCTTCTACTGGACCTGAAGCGCAACGCACCCTATGCTCCCGTGACACGGGGTGCCGCATGGACCGGCGCACGGCTGGCCGGCGGTCCTGCGTTCAACGCCCAGAGTCCGCAGCGGCAGGCAAGGAGGGGATCAATGCAAGACTTGCGCCGGCGCTCCCGGCGGAAATTTTTGCTCGGCAGTGTCGCCACGGCCGCGTCCGCATGGCTGCCGCGGGTGGTTTTCGCTGCCGATCCGGTCAGGATCGGCTTGATCCTGCCGCTCACCGGTCCGTTCGCGTCCACCGGCCGCGAGGTCGAGGCCGGGGTCCGGCTGTACCTGCAGCGCAACGGCGAGGCGGTCGCCGGGCGCAGGCTGGAGCTCATCGTCAAGGACGACACCGGTCTTGCGCCGGAGACGACCAAGCGCATCGCGCAGGAGCTCTTGGTCCAGGACAAGGTAGCCATCCTCGCCGGCTTCGGTCTGACGCCGCTCGCGCTCGCCGCTGCGCCGGTTGCGACGGAGGCCAAGGTACCGATGATCGTCATGGCCGCGGCGACGTCGATCATTCCGCAGCGCTCGCCGTTCATTGTGCGCTCCGGATTCACGGTGCCGCAGATCACCGCGCCGCTTGGCGACTGGGCGGCGAAGAACCGGATCGGGACGATCGTCACGCTGGTGACCGACTACGGTCCGGGATTCGATGCGGAAAAAACCTTCGTCAAGCGCTTCGGAGACGCCGGTGGCACAGTCGTCGAATCGCTGCGCTCGCCGCTGCGCAACCCGGATTACGCGCCGTTCCTGCAACGCGTCAAGGACGCCAGGCCCGATGCGCTGTTCGTGTTCGTGCCTTCGGGCGAGGGCACGGCGGTGCTCAAGCAGTTTGCCGAGCGCGGCCTGAAGGCGGCGGGCGTGCAGCTCGTCTGCACCGGTGACGTGCTCGACGACGACCTGCTCGAGGCGATCGGGGACCCGGCGCTGGGCGTGGTCAGCTCGCACCATTACTCGGCGGCGCATCCGTCGCCGGAAAACAAGGCCTACGTCAACGATTTCCAGCAGGCCAACCACGGCATGCGACCGAACTTCATGTCGGTCGGAGGCTATGACGGCATGCACCTGATCCACGCCGCGCTCAAACAGACTGCAGGCAGCGTCGACGGCGTGCAGCTGGTCGGCGCCATGAAGGGCATGGCGTGGACGAGCCCGCGAGGGCCGATGACGATCGACGCGGCAACGCGCGATGTGGTGCAGAATGTGTACATCCGCAGGTGCGAACGCGTCGACGGCAAGCTGTTCAACGTCGAGTTCGAAACGGTCGAGCAGGTCAAGGACCCCGGAGCCTGAGGCAACGTTGAGCCAGCGCACCTCGCCTCCGTTTCGCGCCGATCACGTCGGCAGCTTTCTGCGCCCGCCGGACCTGCTCGCCGCGCGCGAGCGCTTCGCGCGCGACGAGATTGGCAGGCTGGCGCTGCGCGCGGTCGAAGATAGCGCCATCGCCGCGGTCGTTCGCCTGCAGGAGGATGTCGGACTGCAGGGGATTACCGATGGCGAGTTTCGCCGCACGTATTTTCATATCGACTTCCTCGAGCAGCTCGAAGGGGTCGAAGCCCGCGGCGGCCTCACCGCGCATTTTCACAGCGCCAAGGGCGACGTCGACTTCGCCCCGCCCGTGTTGCACGTAACGGGAAAGGTCCGTCACGTACAACCGATCCAGGTCGCGGACTTCAATTTCCTCAGGGCGGCGACCACGCGCACGCCGAAGGTGACCATCCCCTCGCCGACGATGCTGCACTTTCGCGGTGGGCGCGAGGCGATCAGCCGCGAGGCGTACCCGGATCTCGAGGAGTTCTTTGCCGACGTGGCCGCGGCGTACCGCGCCGAACTCGGCGCGCTCGCCGCCGCCGGCTGCACCTATGTGCAACTCGACGACACCAATCTCGCCTATCTGTGTGACCCGAAGCTGCGCGAGGGCGCGCGCTCCCGGGGCGACGATCCGGACGAGCTGCCGCGGCGCTACGCCAAGCTCATCAACGCAGCGATCGCCGACCGCCCGCCCGGGATGACCATCTGCACCCACCTGTGCCGCGGCAACTTCAGGAGCGCGTGGGTCGCCGAGGGCGGGTACGAGCCGGTCGCCGAAGTGCTGTTCAACGACCTTGAGGTGGACGGCTATTTTCTTGAATACGACGACGCCCGCTCGGGCGACTTTTCGCCGCTGCGCTTCTTGCCCAAGAACAAAATCGTGGTCTTGGGGCTGGTCACCACCAAGGTGGGTGAGCTTGAATCGAAGGACACCCTCAAGCGTCGCATCGACGCCGCGGCGAAGATCGTCGCGCTGGAGCAGCTCTGCTTGTCGCCCCAATGCGGCTTTTCGAGCACCGTCCACGGCAACGAGATCGCGCGCGACTCGCAGGCGGCAAAACTCAAGCGCGTCGTCGACACGGCGCAGGAGGTATGGGGGGCGTCGTGAAATGCCCTGCCGCCGCGGCACGAGTCTTGCGTTGTGCACTGCACCGGCTGAAGAAACCGGGAATACCCACGCCCATGGACAATAAACGTCAGCTTCGCGCCCAACGTGCGCCCGGCATGGCCAGAACCGACCCTGCAGGCGCCCCGGCGCACGCGGGGCGTGCCTCCGGCCGGTCCCCGAAACTGGGCGAGATCCTGGTCACGCAGGGTAAGATTACGCCACAGCAGCTCGCCGTCGCGCTCGACCGGCAGAAGACCAGCGGTCGGCGCCTGGGCGAGGAACTCGTCAAGGCGGGCTTCGTGCAGCGAGCGGTGGTCAGCCGGGCATTGCGCATCCAGCGCCGCATCGTCTTCGGCGCGTTGACGACGCTGGCCGCATCAACGATCTCGTCGCACCTGGACGCTTCGGCGGTGCGCAGCCAGATCGCCGTCACCGCGTTCGTGCCCGCCCAGATCAACGGCCGAATCGTGTCCCAACCGTCGGCGCTGACGGTCACCGACGCCGATATCGCCCGCGGCTACGTCGACGTTGCGACCGCGGCCGAATTGCGGGTCACCAGCAACGACCCGACCGGCTACATCATCGACTTCTTCAGCCGGCTTCCGATCTTCACCGCCGTCACGGTAAGCTCGAAGGACGGCAGCGCGGACTTGGGCCCGGATGGCGGGGCGATTATCGAGCAAGCGCCTGCGGGCCGCGACATGCCGCTGCGTCTATCGTTTCGCTTCCTCCTGTCGGCGCAAGTCCAGCCCGGAACCTACCCCTGGCCGCTGGCGCTCAACGTCCGACCCCGCTAAAGGCGCGAGTCAGAAGCTGACGGTGGCCGTGACGTTGTCGCTATAGCCGCCGACGGCGGCATCCTGCAACGCCGGAATCTGCCCGTACACCGTCTGCATGACGGTCTGGCTTGGGTTGGTGGATTTTTTGAGCTTCATCGTCCCGCTGATGGTCTGGGTGCTCCCCGTGCCATCGCCCCAGACCACCGAGTAGGTGTTGCTGGTGTACAGGTTGTAGAGCAGGGGGTTCGCGCCGCTGAACATCTTTCGTTGCACGAAGCTGTTGCTGCTGCCCGTGGACAGGCTGATCACGTAGCTCACGTTGCCGCTATTGGCTGGCGCGATCAGGCTGCAGGTGACCGACAGGGTGCCGGTGCCGTTGACGGCGGAGCCGGCGAAGACATCGTAGCTGCCGAAGCTAAGACCGGGCGTGGAGATGCCGCAGGTGAAGGCGGCCGAGGCGCCCTTGGAGAGCAGGCAAAACCCCAGCGCGATGACGAGGGTGCCGGCGCGGCAGGCTCGCGGGGCCTCGAAGCGTCTCATCGCGTCACCCCGTGACAGACGAAGGTGCCGAGGTCGGGCAGGGGTTCGGCGGACGGCGGGAACGCGGCGTCGAACTCGCAACTGCGCCCTTTCCAACTGGCGTGCAAGCGGTTTTGCTGGTCCAGGCCGGTCACGTACGCCTCGCCGTTGAGTGCCACCGGGAAATCCTCGTCGCGGCCGACGACCCGCACGATCGCGCCCGAGGGCATCGGCCCGCCGTCGTCGAGCCGCAGGTGCAGGGTCGCACCATGCGATCGCCGCACCGGGAAATCAAACAGCAGCCCGCTACGGTAGTACGGCACCGCGTCGATCTTGAGCTTGTCGACCTGGGCGTCGAGCGGCAGGTCATGGTCGTCGATCGACACCCGGTTGACGTCGTAGGCGCGCAGCAGCGGCAGCACCGCGTAGCCGTCCGTGTCGGTGCGACCGACCGGTTGATTGTCCTGCAGGACGGTGACCCCGGCATAATCGGCGACGCGCACGACCCCGAAGCTGTCGCTGATCTGCCGGCTCAGGAAGGGATGGTCACCCACGATGCCGATTCCGCCCACGATGTTGACCTGACCGGCGGTCGAACCCTGGAACCGCGCCGCGTCGACGGTGTACGTGCCGATGTTGTTCTGCCAGGAGCCGCTGGCCTGGATGTCGCCATCGGTATGGGCGACGAGGCGATAGCCGTAACCCTCACCCAGCGGCAGGCTGCGTTGCAGGATCGCGCTCGTATCGTTGCTGTTCGTGCCGGGCTGGTTCGAGCCTCTCGTCCCGTTGTAGCTGACGCCGGCCAGCGTGCGCGCGTCGAGCGGGACAGAGAGCGTCGCGCCGAACGCGACATTGCCGGTGATGCCGTAGGTCTTCGCCGCGGACAGGTTCAAGAACGCCCAGCGGCCAAGGCTCACCGAGTAGCCGACCGACAGCACGTGGATGTTGGGCTGGGTGCGGAAATCCTGCGCCACATAGGTTACGTTGGCGCTGCCGAAGCGGTCGAGCTGATAGCCAACCGATCCGCTGAGCTGCCGCAACGGCAGCGGCTCTTGGGTCGTGACACCGATCTCGCGAAACGCGGTGCTGGTCCATTGCGCCTGGGCATTGAGGCTGAGCTGCCCGGTCTGGCGCTGGAAGCCGACGCCGGCGAGCGCGCCGCTGCCGCCGCCGCCACTGACCGCCACGCTGGCGCTGGCGACGCCGATTTCGTTGATCAGATAGTTCGCGGCCACACCGCCGTCGGCGAGGCCGGGCATGAGCTCGGCGTGAACCTGACCGGTCAGCTGATTAGTCAGGCCGCGGCTGAAGGTCGCGCTGGCGATCGCCGGACCGTAGTCGGAGCTCGCGACCCCGAAATTCTGGCGCTCGAAGCCCGCCTCGAACGAGTAGTCGTTGAGCCCTTCCTTGAGCAGGTTGACGCTGGCGTAGAACGGCTGCGAAATGAGTTGCTCGCGACCGAACAGGTCGCGCACCACGAGCTGCACGTTACCGCTGCCGTCGACGGTGGGGATGTTGGTGATCGAGAACGGGCCGGGTGGAACCGGCCGCTGCGCGACCAGCGCGTTGTTGACAAACACGTCGACCGTCGACGGCAGCGCTGCCTGGCCATTGGCGGCCAGCGAAGGAAACGTGATGTAGCCGGGTTGGGTGGCGAAATTGGTGCCGTATTGGATGCCGCCGAAACGCACCGCGCGGCCCCACGCGCCGGGCACGTTGGTGGCATCGCCCATGCGCAGCGTCGTCAGCTGCTGCGGAAAATCGCTGGTCCAGGTCGTCTCCAGGCGCACCGTATCCTTCACCCCGGCATTGTCCTGGCTGAGCCAGCCGCCGATCAAGACGCCATAGGAGCTGAAAACGCCAGCTTCGAACTGGCCTGCGTATTGAGACTCCCCCGAAGCCCGCGACGCAAACAGGTTGTAGTTCAGAAATCCGCCCAGCTGCGACGGCGTCGGCGGCGGATACGTCGCGGCCGCGTTGGCGAACTGCGTATCGGTGAAGGCCCGTGGCGGCGCGGAGATCGTAAGCCGCTGTTTGGCGGCGTCGTAGACGTAGGTCACCCCGGCAATCGCGTCGAGCGGATAGTACGGCGTACCGTCGTGGAAGCGCGGTGCCACATCGGGCCGCCGCAGCCGCCACCGGTCGAGGCTGTCCACCGGCACCGCGATCTTGCCGTCGGCTGCGCGCAACACCAGCACCGTGTCGGCCAGTCCCTGCGCGTTGACGTCGACCTGCAGCAGCAGCTCTTCGGCGCGCTCTTCCGGCGCGAACAGTCCCAATCCGGGCGGCGGGACGCGCTCGGTCGCGCTGGGCTGAGCGCTAGCCGGGCCAGTGAAGGCGAGCATGAAGAGTGCCCACAGGACGGCGTGCCTAGCGCTCGACGTTGACCGGGGTGTCGATCGCACCGGCATCGGTGTCGGCTTTCAGACGCAACTCGCTGACCGCCTGGACGCGGTCCGGAGGCACGGGCAGCGTCCACAGACGACGCTGCCCGGCCAGAACGTAGGCGAGCGCCGTTTGGTGGGCGAGCGGTTCGCCCCCACCGGGGCGCCCGAGCTCGAAGTCGGTGACCTGCACGTGGGTGTTGCCGGTGTTTTGCGCCGCCAGGCGGACGGCGCCGTCGGCACCGATCTGCGCCGACCACTCTAGGCGCCGGATCGCCGGCACGGTTGGCGGAACGAACACCGGAACGCCGACCCGCAGCGCCACCTGCAGTCCGGTGAACCCCGGCTTGGGCGGGGGCGGAACCTCTTCCAGATACAGGCGGTAGGTCAGCTCGCGCTGCGCGTCGGGCGCACGGCGCAGACCGACGCGAACGATCTGCTCGCCCCCGGCCGGAACGGTCATGATCGGCGGGGTCACCAGCGCCTCCTTCGTCGGGGTGTAGACATCCTGGCCCTTATCGTCCTGCGACCAACCGACGAGGCTCGCCTGGATGACGAGCGCGTCATCGCCATCGTTGCGCACCGTGATCGCGGTCGTGGTCGATCCTTTGGCGATGTCGACGCGGATGGGATTGACCTGGAACGACCCGGCGGGGACCTCGCTCACGAAAAGACAGAGCGCAAGGGCGAGCCAGGGGAGGGGGCGAGAGGCGGTGACAATCGGATTCATGCGAAAGGGCAGCCATCGTGCGCCGCGTGGTGGATGAGCTCAGAAGTTTACCGTTGCCACAACCGTGTCAGCGTAGGAACCCATGCTCACGCCCTGTCCGGCGGGGATCGTGCCGCAGACGCTGTAGCTGCGCGGCGCCCGGGTGAGCGGAGGGGTCGGCGTGAACACTTCCCCGGGTGAGGAACCCCACGGCACGGCGCCAGGAAAACGGCAGCCGGTTCCGGGCATGGTATCGGGCGGCAGATAGAGTTCGTAGGTGAGGTGGTCAGCCGCCCCGCCGCCCGTGGAGAGCGCCATCTGCCGTCGTTCCCCGCTGGGATTTTGGCCCAGATCCAGAGTGATCTTCGGCGCCGAGCCTTTGGTGCAGGCGATACTCACCTTGCCTGCGGCGTTGAGCGGTGCGATTGCGTTGGCCTGCAGCGACTCGTACCGGCCGAAGCTCACCGCGCTGGTGCTGATGGTGCAGTTGGCGCTGACGTTTGCGCTCACGGCGAGCAGAGCCGTGACGCCGAGCCCCGTGGTGCCGACCGCAGGCCGCGCCGCCACCACCCAGAACGCCAGCGCGAGGGTGGATACGCCGGCGGCCGCAGCGCGGGAGTGTCGTTTGGGTCGGTCGAGCGCGTCAGCCATCACAACCCCGTTTTTGAGGCGCACCGGCGCAGCTCTCGGCTGTGCCGGCACCTGCCTCGCAAACCATCGCAGGGGCGGATGCTGCCCCTGCATGCAGGGCGGGGCGCATGGAGCGCCCTCGGGCTTAGAAGTTGACGGTGGCGACGACCGTATCGGAATACGAACCGACGCTCACGTCCTGACCGGCGCTCACAACACCGCATATGTTGTAGGCGCGTGTGGTCTTGCTCGTCGGTACCGTCGGGGTAAAGATGTTCGACCCGGTGGTGCCCCAGACAGTGCCACCTGCCACCGCCGGACAGGCGGTACCCACCGTGTTGTTCGGGGGCTGGTAGAGCTGGTAGCCCAGCACATCGGTGTTGGCGCCGTTGAGCATGTTGCGCTGCGAGCCGCTGGCGTTCGCGCCCAGGCCGAGGGTGATCGTCGGTGCCGAGCCCTTGGTGCAACCAATGGTCACCGTGCCCGTACCATTAAGCGCGGTGGTGGCGTTGAGGACCACCGGGTCGTAGGCGCCAAACGCAACGGCGGTGGTGCTGATCGTGCAATTGGCTGCGATGTTCGCCGTCACCGCGAGGTTGGTCGGTGTGCTGCCGGCGTGAGCCGGGGCGGGTGCGAGTAGTGCCGCACCGACGCCGAGTAGCGAAGCGAGGGCAAGCGCACTTGAAACCTTGCGAAGCTGCATCGGATACATGATCGTCATTCCTTCTCTAATGTTATACATGATAGAAAAATAAAGCCAAGTTTCAGTAACTTATCACTCGGTACTAAGAAAGCTAGACAGCTAACCGGGTTAAGTTGATGAGTTACTGAGGGGAAGATTTAAGGCCTTCGCCCTTGTCCTCTAGGTAGCAAGGGCCGTGCCAGAGCTCTGGGAGTCGAGCCACCGCCAGGCTGCCAGCGGGGCACCCACCCGAGCGAGGGGTCATAGTGCTGGAAGACAGATGCTTATAACTAGAGCTGCGCCTTCGCCGGCTCGCGGCCGGGGGGGCATCGATCGGGAGGTGCCCTAGCACGGCAGAAATAGGCCAGCCACATGCGCAGTAGGGTCTTGCCGCCCGCAGGGTTTGGTCAATCTGCGTCATATTTGAACCGTGACAATGGCAATGCTCTGGCCGGCGGCGCGGACGCTCTCGCGCGCGCTTCGGTCCTTTTCCCCGGGGCGGTCTTCGGGCCGCTGGCCAATCTGCTGCTGCGGGCGTTTGCCGAGCGCGGGTACTTTCCGCCCAAGTTGCCGCTGGCCTACGGCCTTAACTATTGGCACCGCAAGTTCGAGCCGTGCGGCAACGCGCGTCTGGCGCTCGGGACCTCCACGTCGGCCGTGGCGCTCCCCGCCGGTTAGGCGCCGGCGCGGCTCAAGCTGCCGTCGGGCGGCGCCATGCTGCTGCTGTTCTTGCTGCCGCAGGCGGTGCCAAATCTGCCTGTCTATGTCAACATCGCCCAGGTGTCCTACCCGATCGGACTCAATGGCACGGTCCTGGGCGTCGTGCTGGTGCATACCTCGCACGGGCTCGTCCTTTCGTGAGTCGCTCGACAAATTCACCGGCACCTACTTCGTCGGCGTGCCCGACGTGACCGCGCCGCCGCCGTTGATGTTTAACGCGGCGATGGGCGGCAACTATCAGATTGCCTCGATCACGGCGCCATTGCTCCTGATGCGGTCGATCGCGCTCATGCTGTTCGTCGAGCGCTTGCTCACGCCCGGCGTTCTAGCCATGCTGGGACGCTAGCGCAATGGCGCGCCGAGGAAATCTGGCAGACAGCCCCCCCAGCCTCACCGTGGCGCGCGGCGTAGCCACGATCCGCTTCGAGCGCCCCGCGGAGCACAACCGCATCGATCCCGACGATATTGCGATACTGCGCGACCACCTCGATCAGATCCGCGCGATGACCGCGGTGCGCGCGGTCGTCTTCCGCGGCGCCGGCGACAAGACCTTCAGCTCCGGCTTCACCCTCGGTGCGATCCGGGCGCGGCTGGATCGCCGTTTCGAGGACCTGCTCGATGCGATCGAAGGCTTTGCGTTGCCGACCATTGCCGTGCTCCACGGCGGCGTCTACGGCGGCGCAACCGACCTGGCGCTGTGCTGCGATTGGCGCCTCGGCGTCACCGGCACGCGCATGTTCATGCCCGCGGCGCGCTTCGGCCTGCACTATTATCCCGGCGGTCTGCGCCGCTACGTTTGCGCGCTCGGCGCAGCGCAAGCCAAGCGCATCTTTCTAACCGGCCAGACGCTGCGCGCGGAGGAAATGCTGCGCATCGGCTTTCTGACCGAGCTCGTGTCGCCGGGGCGGCTGGAGCGCACCCTTGCCGACACGCTCGCCGCGATCGCCCTGTGCGAGCCTTCGGTGGTGCAATCGATGAAGCGGCAGCTCAACGCCATCGCCGCCGGCGATGCCTCCCAGATGCAGGCGCGCGAGGCATATGAGACCTCGCGCGCCTCCGCCGAGCTCAAGCGCCGGCTGGCTGCGCTCGGCCCCAAGCGAGCACGCTAGGGGCCCGCGAAGGCCGGCGCATTCTGTGCGATCATAGTTGCCAGTCGCCGTGCGCCATCAGCTTACGCGCTCACCATGAATGCATTCAAAGTTGCGACCGACCCGTGTTCGCGCTCTGCCTTGCCGCCGATCGACAAGATCTGCCACACGCCGCAGCCGACGCCACCGTTCGACGACGAGGATGAGGACGAGGACGACGATGATCGCGGTTCCGACGGCGGCAACATCGATCCCGACGTCGACGATGGCTGGTCGGAGGAGGATGACGAGGATGAGGACGAAACGCTGTGGACGGCCGCCGCAGCGCGCCACGCCGGGCAGCAGCGCTAAACGGGGATGCGGCTGATGGACAACGCGAGCGGCGACCGGCGCCGCGGCCGCGGCACCGATCCGGGCGCGCGCGCCACGCCGTTGCACTACCAGTCCGGATTCGACAGCGAATTCGCCAGCGAAGCGCTGCCCGGCGCCCTGCCGCAAGGGCAGAACTCGCCGCAGCGTGTTGCCTATGGGCTCTATGCGGAGCAGATCTCCGGGACTGCGTTTACCGCGCCGCGTCACGCCAATCGCCGCTCGTGGCTGTATCGACTGCGCCCGGCGCTGTCTCACGGCGCGTTTCACGCCCTCGATGCGCCCCTGCTCAAGAGCGCGCCGTTCACCGGGGCGCCGCCGCCGACGCCGTTGCGCTGGGATCCGTTGCCCCTGCCATCGGCCGCGACCGACTTCGTCGACGGCCTGATCACGATGGCCGGCAATGGCGACGAGGCGCTGCAATGCGGGATCGGCATTCACCTCTACGCGGCCAACCGGTCGATGCAGCGGCGCTACTTCTATGATGCGGATGGCGAGTTGCTGCTTATCCCGCAACAGGGTGCGCTGCGGCTGGCGACGGAATTCGGCCTGCTCGACGTGGGCCCCGGGGAAATCGCGCTCATCCCGCGTGGCGCACGCTTCCAGGTGGAGCTCTTCGACGCCACGGCGCGCGGCTACGTCGGCGAGAACTACGGGGCGCCGCTGCGGCTACCCGAACTGGGGCCGATCGGCGCCAACGGGCTCGCCAATGCGCGCGATTTTCTGGCGCCCGTGGCGGCGTTCGAGGACCTCGAGGGAGACTTCGAGCTGGTGGCCAAATTCGGCGGCCGGCTGTGGGCCGCGCCCATCGATCACTCGCCGCTCGATGTCGTCGCCTGGCATGGCAATCACGTGCCGTACAAATACGATCTCGCGCGTTTCAACGTCGTCAACAGCGTGAGCTTCGATCATCCCGATCCGTCGATCTTCACCGTGTTGACCTCGCCCTCCGACACGCCGGGAACGGCCAACCTTGACTTCGTGATCTTTCCGCCGCGCTGGATGGTCGCCGAGCATTCCTTTCGCCCGCCCTGGTTCCATCGCAACGTGATGAGCGAATTCATGGGCCTGATCCACGGTGTTTACGACGCCAAGGCGGAAGGCTTCGCGCCTGGCGGCGCGAGCCTGCACAACTGCATGAGCGGTCACGGGCCCGACGCTGCGACCTTCGAGCGGGCGAGCGCGGCTGCACTCACCCCGCACAAGATCGAAGCGACGCTCGCCTTCATGCTCGAGAGCCGCTATATCATCCGGCCAACGCGCTTTGCGTTGGACGCGCCGCAACGGCAGTCCGACTACCTCGCCTGCTGGCGGGACCTGGCCAAGCACTTCACCGGCAAGCCCTGATGGCTGCAGCGGACGCCCCGGCGCGCTCGTTTGTCGACGTCGCCGCCGATTCGCATTTTTCGCTGCACAACCTTCCCTACGGGATCTTTGCCACCGCGGCCGACCCGCGCCCGCGCGCCGGGGTGGCGATCGGCGAGTCGGTACTCGACCTGGGCGCGCTGGAGGAGGGCGGCTTGCTCAGGGTCGCGACGGCAGGCGCGCGTGTATTCAATCGCCCAACGCTCAACGACTTCATTGCACTCGGCCGTTCGGCATGGACCGCGGCGCGGGCGCGCATCGGCGAGTTGCTGAGCGCAGAACATGCGGAGCTCCGTGACGCGCCGGAACTGCGTGCCAAGGCGCTGCTGCCGCGCGCCCAGGCGCGCTTGCAGCTGCCGGTGGCGATTGGCGGTTACACCGACTTCTATTCCTCGAAGGAACATGCCACAAACGTCGGGTCGATGTTCCGCGATCCGAAGAGCGCGCTGCTGCCCAACTGGCTGCACATGCCCATCGCCTACAACGGCCGGGCGAGCTCGGTCGTCGTGAGCGGCACCGCGGTCCGCCGTCCGCAAGGCCAGCTCAAGCTGCCCGACCAGGAGCAGCCGATCTTCGGCCCGTCGCGCAAGCTCGACTTCGAGCTCGAGACCGCCTGCGTCGTCGGCGAGTCCAATGCGCTGGGCGAGCCGATCCCGATTGCCGAAGCCGAGCGGCACATCTTCGGCCTGGTGCTGCTGAACGACTGGAGCGCACGTGACATCCAGCAATGGGAATACGTGCCGCTCGGGCCGTTCAACAGCAAGACCTTCGCCACGTCGATTTCGCCCTGGATCGTGACCCTGGATGCGCTCGAGCCGTTTCGTGTCGCGGGACCGCCGCAGGAGCCGCAGCCGTTGCCCTACCTGACGCAGGCAGGGAAGCACGGCTTCGACATCGCGCTCGAAGTGCGTATCCAGCCGCAGGGTGGCGAGACGACGAGGATCTGTCGCACCAACTTCCGCCATTTGTACTGGAGCATGGCGCAGCAGATCGCGCATCACACCGTGTCGGGCTGCAACCTGCACGTCGGCGATCTTCTGGGCTCGGGGACGATCAGCGGCAGCGCAGAGGGCTCCTGGGGCAGCCTGCTCGAATTGGCGTGGAATGGCCAGCGCCCGCTCGCCCTCGGCAGCGGGGCGACGCGGTCGTTCCTGCAGGACGGGGACCGGGTCACCCTCGGAGGCTGGTGCCAGGGCGATGGCTACCGCGTCGGCTTCGGCGAAGTAAGCGGCGAAATCCTCCCGCCCGCGTGAGGCTGCCGCAAGCGCGAGCTCTCCCTCTCACGCGCGCTTGAGGCCCCCGAAACGGCGGTAGAAATACGCGGCCGCCGGTGGCAGGGACCCGCCCCGGGTTGAGAGCGTCGAGAACAGATGCTGCTCCGCGCTCTTCTGGGTCAGGCGGTAGAAATCGCGACACAGTGTATAAGCCGCCGCCGCCGGCCAGCGCGGCGGCAACAGCGCCGCTGGCAGCTGCGGATCGTGCAGGGTGACGCGCCGAAAGGCGTGGATCAGGAGGCTGCGCACGACAAAACAGCGCTCCGGATCGACGCTGCCGTCACGGCCGAAGTTGCCGCTGACCGTGGCGAAGCGCGCGAGGAAGCGGCGGTACTCCGCGGCAACGCCCTCCAGGTTCCAGCAGTCGCGACGATAGGTAGCAAGCGAGCGTGCAACGAGCCCGGGTGCCTCCTGCCCGGTGACGACCACCACCCGCCGCTGCAATCCGAGCTGCGTCAAAGTGGCGCCGACGGCATCCTGCGTCGCCGCATCGGCCGGGCGCAGGAAAACGCCCGGGGCCAACACCCCGAAGCCCTCCCAGCCGAGCTCCTTGCGCAGCCCGCGCCGCTCCTCGGCCGAAAGGCCCGCCGCCGAAGCAAGCACGACGACCCAGCTGCCATCCCAGTCGCTCGCCGGCCGTGCATAGATGCGCCGATAGGCGTGCTCGAAGCGCGCCAGGCCGTGCGCGGTCAGCCGATAGAGGCTGCGCCTGCCGTCGGCCTGCGCCTCGAGCCACCCTTCGCGCGCAAGCCGGTAGACGCTGGTGCGCACCAGCCGCTCGTTGAGTCCCAGCGGGGCGAGCAGGCGAATGAGCCCGGAAAGCCATACCGCCCCGCCGTGCGGGGCGATCGCATCGCCCCAGACGGTGACGACGAGCGACTTCGCCTTGAGCGGGGCGCGGGAGCGCTCGCGCCGGATCCAGCGATCGATCGCGTGCGGCAGCGCCCGCTCGGGTGCAGGGTTTACGCCCATCGTGATACAGAATTTGCCGAGCTCATCAAAAAAGTGTATCGTTTTTCTCCCGCCGCGGCCAGCCTGCCAAAGGCTGCCGGCGGGCAGCGCACAGGAGGTCGAAGGCAATGTATGCGCAGATGGTCGATACCGGAGCGAAGAGGCTCCGCTCGCTGGAGGAGCTCCCGCACGACGAGCGTGCCTTCCAGGAACGCATCGACGCCGATATCCGCATCGAGCCCAAGGACTGGATGCCGGAGGCCTATCGCCAGACGCTCATCCGGCAGATTTCGCAGCATGCGCATTCGGAGATCGTCGGCATGCTGCCGGAAGGCAACTGGATCACGCGCGCGCCGACGCTCAAGCGCAAGGCGATCCTGATGGCCAAGGTCCAGGACGAAGCCGGGCACGGGCTCTATCTGTACGCGGCGGCGGAAACCCTGGGCGTGTCGCGCGACCAGCTCGTTGCTGACCTGCACGCCGGCAAGGCCAAGTACTCGAGCATCTTCAACTACCCGACGCTCACCTGGGCGGACATCGGCGCCATCGGCTGGCTGGTCGACGGGGCGGCGATCATGAACCAGATTCCGCTGTGCCGCTGCTCGTTCGGGCCCTACGCGCGGGCGATGATCCGCGTGTGCAAGGAGGAGAGCTTCCACCAGCGGCAGGGCTTCGACATCATGATGACGCTCTGCCGCGGCAGCGCCGAGCAGAAGGCCATGGCCCAGGATGCACTCAACCGCTGGTGGTGGCCGTCGCTGATGATGTTCGGGCCGCCGGACGCCGATTCGGTGCACAGCGCGCAGTCGGCGCTGTGGAAGATCAAGATCCTGTCCAACGACGAGCTGCGCCAGCGCTTTGTCGATCAGACCGTGCCGCAGGCCGACTACCTCGGGATCCGCATGCCGGACCCGGCGCTGCAGTGGAACGACGAGCGCGGACACTACGACTTCGGGCCGATCAACTGGGAAGAGCTCTACGCGGTAGTCCGTGGCAACGGGCCGTGCAACCGCGACCGCATGCGCACCCGCCTTAGGGCCTGGACGGAGGGCGCATGGGTGCGCGAGGCGGCACTCGTCTACGCGGCCAAGCAGGCGGCGAGACAAGCCGAGGCAGCGAAGGCAGCATAGGCGCGCAGGGCAACTGAAGGGAGCTAAGGACAATGGATCGATCCGAATGGCCGCTGTGGGAAATCTTCATCCGCTCCCAGCATGGGCTCGCCCACAAGCACGTCGGCAGCCTGCATGCGCCCGACGCGGAGATGGCGATCAAGAACGCGCGCGACGTCTACACCCGGCGCAACGAAGGGGTGAGCATCTGGGTGGTGCCGTCGGCCGCCATCACTGCCACCGCTCCCGGGGCGAAGGAGCCTCTGTTCGAGCCGGCGAACAGCAAAGTCTACCGCCACCCGACATTCTTCCCCATGCCCGATGCGGTCAAGCACATCTGAAATGGACCTCGAGCGCGCGCGCTTCGACTACCTGCTGCGGCTCGCCGATAGCGACCTGATCCTGGCGCAGCGCCTCGGCGAATGGGTCGGACACGGGCCGGTGCTGGAGGAGGATATCGCGCTCACCAACGTCGGGCTCGATCTGCTTGGGCAGGCGCGGCTGTGGTTTTCCTACGCGGGTGAAGTCGAGGCGCGCTTCGAGGGCACCGGCCGGGACGAGGACGCGCTGGCGTTCCTGCGCGACGACGGAGCGTTCCGCAACCTGCTGCTCGTCGAGCAGCCTAACGGCAATTATGCCGACACCATGGCGCGGCAGTTTTATTTCGACGCCTGGCATCGCCTCCTGCTTAGCGCCCTCGTCGGGTCGCGCGACGCGCGCATCGCCGAGATCGCCGCCAAGGCGGAGAAGGAGGTGATCTACCACGCCGAGCGCAGCGCCGACTGGGTGATCCGCTTGGGCGACGGCAGCGACGAGAGCCACGACAAGATGCAGGCAGCGATCGACGCACTGTGGATGTATAGCGGCGAGCCGTTCGCTCCCGACACGGCGGAACTCGATCTGGCGCGGGAGGGGATCGCCTGCGACGCATCGACGCTGCTGCCGGCATGGCGCGAAGCAATCGATGCCATCCTGACCGAGGCAACACTGCGCATTCCCGAAGCGACATGGATGCAGCAGGGCAGCCGGCGCGGTGTGCACAGCGAACACCTGGGCCACCTGCTCACCAGCATGCAATGGATGCAGCGTGCCTATCCCGGAGCGCAGTGGTGAACCACGACGCCGAAGCGAACCGGGGCGACGCGGCGATCTGGCGCCTGCTGGGGGCGATTCCCGATCCGGAGATCCCGGTGGTGTCCATCGTCGACCTGGGGATCGTGCGCGACGTGGCGTGGCGCGCGGGCGAGCTGCTGATCACCGTCACGCCGACCTATTCCGGCTGTCCGGCCACGGCGGTCATCATCGCCGACATCGGCCGCGCGCTTACCGCAGCCGGCTTCGCCGCGCCTCGGGTCGAAATTCGCCTCGCGCCGGCATGGACGACCGATTGGATTGGCGCCGACGCGCGGCAGCGGCTCGCGGACTTCGGCATCGCCCCGCCGGGGGCGCGCGCCGAACCGGCGCAGCAGGTTATCTCCACGACGGGCCTGCGCCGGCGCACAGCGCCGGCGATCGTTGCCTGCCCGCGCTGCGGCAGCGTGCGCACCAGCGAGCTGTCGCGCTTCGGCTCGACGCCATGCAAGGCGCAGTACCGCTGCGAGGATTGCCTGGAACCGTTCGATTACTTCAAGCCGCATTGAGTAAGTTCCACCCGCTCAAGGTCGCCCACGTCACGCGCGAGACGCGCGACGCGGTGGCGCTCACCTTCGACGTGCCGCCGGCGCTGAAGGAAAGCTTCCGCTTCGTCCAGGGCCAACACCTCACCCTGCGCGCCGACATCGGCGGCGAAGACCTGCGCCGCTCCTACTCGATCTGCTCCGCGGTGCAGGATGAGACGCTGCGCATCGCGGTCAAGAAGGCGCCGGGCGGGGCGTTTTCGAACTGGATCAACGACCACGTGCGAACCGGCCAGGTGCTCGAAGTCATGCCCCCGATGGGGCATTTCAATGTCGCGCTCGATCCGCGCCAGCGCCGACACTACGTCGGCTTTGCCGCCGGCAGCGGCATCACGCCGCTGTTGTCGATCATCAAGACCACCCTGGGAGCCGAGCCGCACAGCCGCTTTACCCTTTTCTACGGCAACCGCTCGTCGGCCGCGGTGATCTTCAAGGAAGAACTCTCTGACCTCAAGGATCGCTATCTCGAGCGCTTGAACCTGGTCTACGTCATGAGCCGCGAGCCGCAGGACATCGCCGTGTTGAACGGGCGCATCGACCAGCAGAAAACCGATGCGCTGCTCACCCACTGGGTCGACGCAGCGGCGATCGACACCGCGTTCGTGTGCGGTCCAGACGGGATGATGCAGTCGGTGTCGAAGTCGCTGCAGGCGCATGGCGTGCCGAAAGCACGCATCAAGATCGAGCTTTTCGCCGCCAGCATCCCGCGCCACGAGCGCAAGCCGCAGGCCGCGCCTGCGCCGGGCCACAGCGAATGCGCGGTCACCGCGATCATCGACGGCGCGGCGCGACAGTTCACGCTGCAGAAGACGAAGGACAACCTGATCGACGGAGCGCTCAGGCAGGGTATCGAGCTGCCGTACTCCTGCAAGGGAGGCGTGTGCTCGACCTGTCGCGCCAAGCTCATCAGCGGCGAGGTCGACATGGACGTCAACTTCGCGCTCGAGGACTACGAGATCGCGCGCGGCTTCATCCTGTGCTGCCAAAGCTACCCGGTGACCGACACGGTCGTCGTCGATTTCGATCAGCCGGCGTAGCGCGACCGGAAGCCACGGCGGCGCCGATACCTGCTAACCTTTGGCTGTCCTCTCGAGGAGAGTTCCTGCGTGTCCCATCCCCTGTTTGAACGCCACCGGGCTTTGCTCGAGCGCGCGCTCGAAGCCATCGCCGAGCGTGGCTACTGGAGCGCATTTGGCGAATCGCCCAGCCCCAAGGTCTACGGCGAGGGCGCGGCCGAGGCCGGCAAGGCCGCGTTCGAAGCCTTGCTGCAGCAGCCTTTCGCGCTGCAGCTCCCGGGCACCGTCGGCGCGGTCGGCAAGGAGCGTTCGCCTTACGGCTTGACGCTGGGCGTGACCTATCCCCGGGTCGATCTCGATGCCCTGTTCGCGGCGATCACGCCGGCGGCCGCGGCCTGGCGCGACGCCGGCCGCGAAACCTGGGTCGGCGTGGCGCTGGAGATCCTCACCCGCATCAACCGGCGCAGTTTCGAAATCGCCCATGCCGTGATGCACACGACCGGTCAGGCATTCGTCATGGCCTTTCAGGCCGCCGGGCCGCACGCGCAGGACCGCGGCCTGGAGGCCGTCGCCTATGCCTGGGACCAGATGCGCCGCATCCCGGAGAGCGCAACCTGGGAGAAACCGCAGGGCAAGAACGAGCCGCTGAAGATGGAGAAGCGCTACCGCGTCGTTCCGCGCGGCGTGGGCCTGGTCATCGGCTGCAACACCTTTCCGACCTGGAACGGCTACCCGGGCCTGTTCGCCAGCCTCGCCACCGGCAACGCCGTCGTCGTCAAGCCGCATCCGAACGCGATCCTGCCGCTCGCCATCAGCGTGCAGATTGCCCGCGCGGTGCTCTCCGAAGCGGGCTTCGACCCGAACGTGGTGACGTTGGTGGCGCACGACGCCGGCGACGACACGGCGCAGAAGCTCTCGCTCCGGCCCGAGGTCAAGCTCATCGACTTCACCGGCAGCAGCGCCAACGGCGAGTGGCTCGAGCGCCACGCGCATCAAGCCCGGGTCTTCACCGAGAAGGCGGGGGTGAATCAGATCGTCGTCGACTCCGTGGCCGACATCAAAGCCGTCGTCCGCAACGTCGCCTTCTCGCTTGCGCTCTATACCGGCCAGATGTGCACCGCGCCGCAGAACATCTACGTCCCGCGCGGCGGCATCGACACCGCCGAGGGCCATCTGAGTTTCGATCAGGTCGCGCAGGCGCTGGGCGAGGCGGTGCAGAAGCTGCTCGCAGATCCCGCACGCGCGGTGGAAATTCTCGGCGCAGTGGTCAACGACGGCGTGCTGCAGCGGCTCGATGCCGCGCGCGGTCTCGGCGCGATCGTCCTCGACAGTCAGGTCGTCGCCCACCCGCAGTTCAAAGAGGCGCGCATCCGCACGCCGCTGATCGTCAAGCTCGAGGCTAAGGACGAGGCGATCTATATGCAGGAATGGTTCGGCCCGATCGGCTTTGTCGTCGCCACCGCCGATACGGCCGACAGCCTCGCCATCGCGCGGCGGGCGGTGGTGCAACACGGCGCGCTGACGCTGTCGCTGTATTCGACCCGCCCTGCGGTGATCGAGCAGGCGGTCAAAGTGGCGGAAGAAGCCGGCGTCGCGCTGTCGATCAACCTCACCGGCGGAGTGTTCGTCAACCAGTCGGCGGCCTTCTCGGACTACCACGGCACCGGCGCCAACCCGGCCGCCAACGCCGCGCTCACCGACGCGGCCTTCGTGGCGAGCCGGTTTTGCGTCGTCCAGCACCGGCAACACATGGCCTAGCGGAGACGAAGTGATGGCCTATGAAACCATTCTGTTCGCCCGCGAAGGAGGCATCGCGCGCCTCACGCTCAACCGTCCGGAGCGGATGAACAGCTTCAACGACGCGATGCATGCCGAGGTGCGCGATGCACTCGATCGCGTCAGGACCGATTCGTCGTTGCGCGTGCTGCTGCTCACCGGGGCGGGCCGCGCCTTCTGCGCCGGGCAGGACCTCGCCGATCGCGCCGTGGCCCCCGGGGCCGAACCGGTCGATCTGGGCGCATCCATCGAGCGTAACTACCGACCGCTGGTGCTGGCGCTGCGCCGGCTGCCGTTGCCGGTGGTGTGCGCGGTCAACGGCGTCGCCGCCGGCGCGGGCGCGAACATCGCGCTCGCCTGCGATATCGTCATCGCCGCCAAGTCGGCGACCTTCATCCAGGCGTTCTCCAAGATCGGCCTCATCCCCGACTCGGGCGGCACCTATTTCCTGCCCCGGCTGGTGGGCACCGCCCGCGCCATGGGCCTGGCGATGCTGGGCGAGCGCCTCATTGCCGAGCAGGCCGCCGAATGGGGGCTCATCTGGCAGTGCGTCGATGACGGCGAACTGCACGCTGCGGTCGAGAAGCTGCTGCGTACCCTGGCCGGTGCGCCGACCGCGGGCCTGGCCGCCACCAAGCGCGCGCTTTATGCCTCCGCCGACAACAGCCTGGAAACGCAGCTCGACCTCGAGCGCGATCTGCAGCGCATGCTCGGCCGCAGCGATGACTACCGCGAAGGCGTGGCCGCCTTCACCGCCAAGCGCGCGCCGCGTTTCGGCGGCCACTAGAAGCATGTCGCCTTCCTAGCCATGGCGGAGCACCACCCCGCCCCGCCGGCGGACGCGCAGGCGCTGTGCGAGCGCGTGGTCGCCGCGATGTACGCGCGCGACCCTGCCTCGCAGGCGATGGGCATGCGCCTCGGGAGAGTCGGACCGGGGCGCGCAGAACTGACGATGACGGTGCGCGCGGACATGCTCAACGGCCACGCCCTCTGCCACGGCGGCTTCATCTTCACGCTGGCCGACAGCGCGTTTGCCTATGCCTGCAACAGCTATAATCTGACCACAGTCGCTTCCGGTTGCGGCATCGACTTTGTCGCCCCGGCGCGCGAGGGCGACCTGCTCACCGCCCTCGCGCAGGAGCGCAGCGTGAGCGGCCGCACCGGCGTCTACGACATTGAAGTGAAGAATCAGCGCGGCGAGACGGTTGCCTATTTTCGCGGCAGGTCGTATCGCGTCAAGGGTCACGTGATCGAAGCGCCGTAGGAGGAGGGATGCCAGCCCGAAGACCCGCGCCTGGCGATCTGGAGCCCATCGAGAGCGCGAGCCGCGACCAGTTGCAGGCGCTGCAGCTAAAGCGCCTGCAGTGGACGCTGCGCCACGCCTACGATCACGTGCCGCACTACCGCGCGCTGTTCGATGCGACCGGTTTCCACCCCAACGATCTCACCTCGCTGTCCGACCTCGCCCGGCTGCCGTTCACCACCAAGAAGGACCTGCGCGAGCACTATCCGTTCGGCCTGTTCGCCGTCCCGCGTGAGCAGGTCGTGCGCATTCACGCCTCGTCCGGAACCACCGGCAGGCCGACCGTCGTCGGCTACACCCGCAACGACATCGAGGTCTGGGCGACGGTGATGGCGCGGTCGATTCGCGCCGCCGGCGGCCGGCCAGGCGACATCGTGCACATCGCCTACGGCTACGGGCTTTTCACCGGCGGCCTGGGGGCGCATTACGGCGCCGAGAAGCTCGGCTGCACGGTGATCCCGATGTCAGGCGGCATGACCGAGCGGCAGGTGCAGCTCATCGTCGATTTCAAGCCGCAGCTGATCATGGTGACGCCTTCGTACATGCTGGCCATCGCCGAAGAAATGCAGCGCCAGGGCATCGAGCCGAGATCCTGCTCGCTCAAGATCGGCATCTTCGGCGCCGAACCCTGGACGCCGACAATGCGCCAGGCGATCGAGGCCAAGCTCGACCTCGATGCGATCGACATCTACGGCCTGTCCGAGGTGATCGGCCCCGGCGTCGCGCAGGAATGCATCGAGACCAAGGACGGACTGACCGTGTGGGAGGATCACTTCTATCCGGAGATCATCGATCCGGAGAGCGGCGAAGTCCTTCCCGACGGCGCGCCGGGCGAGCTCGTGTTCACCTCGCTGACCAAGGAAGCGTTACCTCTCATCCGCTATCGCACCCGCGATCTCACCCGCCTTTTGCCGCCGACCGCGCGCGCCATGCGGCGGATCGAGAAGATCACCGGCCGCTCCGATGACATGCTGATCATCCGCGGGGTGAACCTGTTCCCGACCCAGATCGAGGAGCTCATCCTTGCCCACCCCGCGCTCGCGCCGCACTACCAGCTCGAGATCGAGCGGCCGCACCACCTCGACGAGCTCACGGTGCTCGTCGAGCGCGCTCCCGGGGCGGCCGGCGCCGACAGCGACGCAGCCGGTGCGCGGCTTGCGCACCAGGTCAAGAGCCGCATTGGCGTCAGCGCGGGGGTACGCGTGGTCCCCTGCGGCGGCATCGAGCGCTCGGTGGGCAAGGCCAAGCGGGTCGTCGACAAGCGACCGAAAACCTGAGGAGATACGTTCATGGCCGAGAAGACGTTCGCCTCGCAAGCCGACCTGGAAGAAAAGCAGATCAGCTTCGACAAGCTCTCCGAGCATGCCTACGCCTACACCGCGCAGGGCGATCCGAACACCGGTGTGGTGATCGGTGACGACGCGGTCATGGTCATCGACGCGCAGGCGACGCCGGTGATGGCCCAGGACGTGATCGACCGCGTGCGCACAGTGACCGACAAGCCGATCCGTTACGTCGTGCTGACGCACTACCACGCGGTTCGCGTGCTCGGCGCCTCGGGCTACCACGCCGAGCACATCATCGCCAGCCGCGACACCTTCGAGCTCATCGCCGAGCGCGGCGAAGCCGACATGAAGAGTGAGATCGCGCGCTTTCCGCGTTTGTTCCGGGCAGTCGAGTCGGTGCCCGGACTCACCTGGCCGACGCTGGTGTTCGAACGCCGACTCACGCTCTGGCTGGGACGGCTGCAGGTCGAGCTCCTGCAGCTCGGTCGCGGCCACACCAAGGGCGACACGGTGGTCTGGCTGCCGCAGGAGAAGATCCTCTTCTCCGGCGACCTGGTCGAGTACGCGGCGACCCCGTATACGGGCGATGCGTACTTGAGCGAGTGGCCGGCGACGCTTGACGCGCTCTCCGCCCTCGATCCGCACCAGCTGGTGCCTGGCCGCGGCGCTGCGCTGCGCACCCCCGCGGCCGTGCGCGCGGGCTTGGACGGCACCCGCAGCTTCGTCACCGAGATGTTCGCGGCAGTGAAACAGGGTGCGCAGGCGGGCAAGGACCTGCGCAACGTCTATCGGGAAACCTACGCTACGCTGCAGCCGAAATTCGGCCATTGGGTCATTTTCGATCACTGCCTGCCGTTCGACGTGTCGCGAGCCTACGACGAGGCCACGGACTACCGCGATCCGCGCATCTGGACCGCCGAGCGCGATAAGGAGCTGTGGGATGCGCTCGAAGGCTGAGGCGGCCGGTTGTGCCGGCAGGGGCAGCACGAACCCGGCATGAAGACGTACACGCAGCCGGTATACCCCTACGCCAAGCCGACCGAAGGCGCCGGCTCGCCGCGCCACTGGCCGGTGATCGTCGCCGGCGCCGGACCGGTGGGCCTTTGCGCGGCCATCGATCTTGCGCTGCGCGGCATCGACGTGCTGGTGCTCGACGAGGACGACACGGTGAGCGTCGGCTCGCGCGCGATCTGCTGGTCGAAGCGCACGCTGGAAATCCTAGACCGGCTGGGCTGCGCCGAACGGCTGGTGCAGAAGGGTGTGTGCTGGAATGTCGGGCGCGTTTTCTTCCGCGGCGAACAGGTGTATCAGTTCGACCTTCTGCCGGAGCCGGGGCATCGGCGCCCGGCCTTCATCAATCTGCAGCAGTACTACGTCGAGCAGTTCCTGGTCGAACGGGCATCCGAGCTGCCGGGAATCGACCTGCGCTGGCGCCACCGCGTGGTGGGTGTGGCGCCGCGCTCCGATCGGGTCACCCTCACCGTGTCGACCCCGGACGGGGAATACGGCGTGCACGCCGACTGGCTGATCGTCGCCGACGGCTCGAAGAGTGCGATCGGCACCATGCTGGGGCTGCAGAGCGAGGGCCAGGTGTTTCGCGACCGCTTTCTCATCGCCGACATCCACATGACGTCGGATTTTCCGGCCGAGCGCTGGTTCTGGTTCGATCCGCCGTTTCATCGCCATCAATCGGCGCTGCTGCATCGTCAGGCCGACGACGTCTGGCGGGTCGATTTCCAGCTCGGCTGGGACGCCGATCCGGAGGAAGAACGAAAGCCGGAGAAGATCCTGCCGCGGCTGCGCGCGATGCTGGGCGACCAGGCGCGCTTCGAAATCGAGTGGGCCAGCGTCTACACTTTCCAGTGCCGTCGCCTGCGCTCATTCCGCTGCGGCCGCGCGCTCTTCGCCGGTGACGCGGCGCACCTGGTCTCTCCGTTCGGTGCGCGCGGCGCGAACAGCGGCATCCAGGACATCGACAACCTGGCATGGAAGCTGGAGCTCGTCGTCTCCGGCCAGGCGCCCGAACGCTTGCTCGACAGCTACGACACCGAGCGGACCGCGGCGGCCGACGAGAACATTCGCCACTCGACGCGCAGCACCGACTTCATCACGCCCAAGAGCAAGGTGAGCGGGATTTTCCGCGACGCGGTGCTGCTGCTCGCCAAGCGCCACGCCTTCGCTCGGCAGCTGGTCAACAGCGGGCGCCTGTCGCTGCCAGCAACACTTTCGACCTCTCCTCTCAACACGCCCGACAGGACAGCATTCGTCTCGCCCATGGCGCCCGGCTCGCCCGCGGCCGACGCGCCGGTCACCGGCGCGGGCGGCAATTGGCTCCTCGACTACCTCGGCCGCGGTTTCACCCTGCTTCTCTTCGAACCGGGTGTGCCGGCGAGCGACCGGCTGCGCGACCTGGCGGAATTGGCTGCCGATCCGATCGCCTGCGAGAGCTTGCTCGTCGGCGCGGCAGGCGCGGCCCTGCCCTCGGGCGTGCGTGCCATCGCCGCCGCGTCGGGGATGCTCGCCGAGCGCTACGACGCAAAGCCGGGAACGACGTATCTGTTTCGCCCCGACCAGCATGTCTGTGCCCGCTGGCGCGGCTTCGATCTGACACAAACGCGCGCGGCGATCGCCCGTGCGACCGGGCAGTACGTGCACTGATCCTAAAGGCCTTTATGCTCAATACCGAACCGAACCTCGCTGCGCCCGACGACTTCTATCAGGAACTCATCGACACGCACCGCGACCTCACCGAGGAACAGAGCGCGCTCGTCAACGCCAAGCTCATCCTGCTGCTCGCCAACCATGTCGGCGATCTGAGCGTGCTGCGCACAGCGCTGGCGGCGGCGCGGCAGGACGTCGCCGCAGAACCGACCCCAAGCTGCCCACCGGAGCCTCGATGAACTACAACGAACTGCTGGTCGAAACCCACGGCCGCGTCGGTGTCGCCCGACTCAACCGCCCGCAGCGCATGAACGCGCTCAACGATGCGCTCGCCGCCGAGTTGACCGCGGCGCTGGCGGCGTTCGATGCCGATCCGGACATCGGCGCCATCATCATCACCGGCAACGACAAGGCCTTCGCCGCCGGCGCCGACATCGGCGCCATGGCGGAGTGGAGCTACCAGAAGGTCTACGCCGACAACTACATCATGAGCTGGGAGTCGGTAAAGCAAACGCGCAAGCCGGTCATCGCCGCCGTCGCCGGCTATGCGTTGGGCGGCGGGTGCGAGCTGGCGATGATGTGCGATCTGATCATTGCTGCCGACACGGCCAAGTTCGGCCAACCGGAAATCACCATCGGTATCATGCCGGGCATGGGCGGCACGCAGCGACTGCCGCGTGCGGTCGGCAAGGCGAAGGCGATGGACTGGTGCCTGACCGGACGCATGATCGACGCCGCCGAAGCCGAGCGCTCCGGCCTGGTCGCGCGGGTCGTACCGGCGGCCACACTCTTCGACGAAGCGCTGGCCGTCGCGACCAAGATCGCCAGCTATTCGCTGCCGGTGGTGCTCAAGGTCAAGGAGGCAGTCAACCGCGCGTACGAATCATCACTCGCGGAGGGACTGCTCTTCGAGCGACGCGAGTTTCACTCCACCTTCGCGCTCGACGATCAGAAGGAAGGCATGCGCGCGTTCCTCGACAAGCGCAAGCCGAGCTTCAAGCACCGTTAGGAAGCAAGACCGGCATGTGGCCCCGCCGCGCGAGCGCACGGCAGGGTTCGTCGACGGCGCTCGCGCGTCACTTCACCAGATCGGCACCTGCCTTGCAGGCGGCGGCATCCTGGTCGCCGTTGCCCCCGCTGCAACCGATCGCTCCGATCAGCTTGCCGTTTTCGACCAGCGGCCAGCCGCCGGCCGAGGCGATCAAGGTCGGATCGAACGTTGCCACGTAAGCATGCCCCGTCTCGAAGGCGTTGTAAAAGGCGCGCGACTCGCGACGGTAGCGCGCCGCCGTGCGTGCCTTGCCTTGGGAAATGTTGATCGAGGCGAGTTGTGCACCGTCCATGCGCGAGAAGTGGACAAGCTCGCCGTGGGTATCGACCACCGCGATGCACATCTTCCAGCGGTGCTTGGTCGACTCGGCCTCGACCGCGGCGATAAGCTTCTGCGCAGTCTCCAGGCCGATCGGCGTGCCATACGGAATGTCGAACGCGATGCCGTCTGCCGTACCGCCGGCGGACGGCTGAGTCGCCGGCGCCTGTGCCTGCGCGCCGACTACCGCGGCAGCGCAGAGCAGCAACGATGCCATCACCAATTTACGCATGCGAAACCTCCGTAAGTGTGGTTTTGCGCCGCATCCCGGGTCGGCGTGCCGAAAATAGCTCACGGGTCGGCGCACGAACCCTCCCGGTTCCCGCAAGTCTCGAGAATTATAGGGGTTTGCACCCGGGCGCTGAAGCGCCGATCGCGATGCGGGTGGGGCGGTGTGCTATTCGCCGTGCGCAAGCCGGGCGACGAGCCCGGTCAGCACGTCGGCGCTAACGTCGGACACGCCCCACCATTCCATTCCGGCACCGGTCGCGTGCGCGACATTGAACCCGCGCAGCGTGGTCAGCGACGGCGTCGGCGCGGCCAAGCTGCCGGACAGCGGGCGTACAAAGACGTCGATCGTATGCTCGCGATAGCGATACACCAGCGTCGCGATCGACTGCCCGCCCAGGTAGTCGAGGCGACCGCCGACCAGCGGCAGGCCGTCGGCAGCAAAGTCCTGCACCGGGGGGGAGTAGTCGAGGCGGCTCGACAACCAGGGCTTGACCGTATGCCGGTCCGACGAGCTCACCTCGGTCAAGCGCTGCGAGAGCGTGGCCCGGGTGTGGCTGGCGACCGCTTCGCCGTCGAGATCGGTATTGACGCGCCAATCGAGCACCGCGCTACCGAGGAACCACGCGAACACCGTTACCGCGCTGCCGGCGAGCGCGCCGGCGGAAAGCCAGCGCCAGCGTTCGCCGGGAGGACGCACGGGGGCGCCCGCCGCCCGTGGCGCCCGGGCGATCGTGGCCCGGATACGGGCCTGCAGCGTCGCCGGCGCGGTGTAATACGGCGTCTCGCTGCGGATGCGCAAGCGCAAGGCGGAGAGCGCGTCGCGTTGCGCGCTGCATTCCGCACAGCCGAGGATGTGCTTCTCCAAGGCGGCGCTTTGCACTGCGTCGAGCTCGCCGTCGCTGAAGGTCGGCAGCAGCGCCATCGCTTCGTGGCAGTTCATGCATGACCTCGCGCAGTCGCCATCGTCATCGCCCCTTGTTGGCTAGGCTCCACCGGAGCGCTCACGGATGGCGACCAGCAACGGCGAGCGCTGGAGCAGGGCACGGGCGCGGGCGAGGCGCGACATCACCGTGCCGATCGGGATATCGACGACGCGGGCAATATCGCGGTACGGCATTTCCTCCAGCTCGCGCAGGATCAACACCTCGCGGTAGCCCAGCGGCAGCGCCGCGATCGCCTCCGACAGCGCCGCACCCGAGGCATTGCGCACGGCGGCCTGCTCCGGTGTGGACTGCAGCGTGTCGACTGCGCGTTCGAGCGCCTCGGTCCCGTCCGGGATGAACTCCGCGGGACGGTTGCGCTTGATCCAATCGTAGCCGGCATGACGGACGATGGTGAGGAACCACGGCTTGGGCTCGCCGCCGTGGAACGCCTCGAAGTACTTGAGCGCGCGCTCGCAGGCATCCTGCACCACGTCCTCGGCGTCGCTGGCGTTGCGGGTAAGCCAGCGCGCGAGGTTGTAGGCTGCGTCGAGTTGCGGCAGCACCACCTGCTCGAATCGGGACGCTCCGGCGGGCCTTGCGGCGCTCATCGCAGCATGATACCGCTACGCCGGTTTATTCCCGGCGACCCCGGGTCTCTGGCACCATGTGGGACTGCTCGGCCACCCGGACGTGGTCCCAATCGCGCCTGGTCTTGATTTCAGTGAGCCCTCTGCATCCGCCTTCCGCGGCACGCATCCTCGAACGCTGTGACGCGCTCGCGCGCTGCTCGGAGCAGGCCGACGGCCTGACCCGCGTGTATCTGTCGCCGCAGCAGGAGGCGGCAAATGCGCTCGTGCTTTCCTGGATGCGCGACGCCGGCATGCATGCGCGGCTCGATGCCGCCGGCAACGTCGTCGGTCGCTACGAGGGCGAGCGGCCTGGCCTGCCCTGCCTGATGCTGGGCTCGCACCTCGACACGGTGCGTGACGCGGGCAAGTACGACGGCATGCTCGGCGTCGTCAGCGCCATCGAGTGCGTCGGCAGCCTTGCGGCGCGGCAGGCCAAGCTTCCGTTCGCGGTGGAAGTGATCGGCTTTGCCGACGAGGAGGGCGTGCGCTTCAACGCCACACTGCTCGGCAGCCGGGCCGTTGCCGGCACCTTCGACCCGGCGAACCTCGAGCGCGCCGACGCCGAGGGCAAGCGCATGCGCGACGCGCTCTCCGAGTTCGGGCTCGATCCGGATGCCATCGGCACCGCCGCACGCAGCCGCACCGACCTCGCCGCCTACGTCGAACTGCACATCGAGCAGGGCCCGGTACTCGAAGCCGAGGGTTTGCCGCTCGGCGTCGTGACCGCGATCAACGGTGGCAACCGTTTTGCCGTCGAGATCACTGGCATGGCCGGCCACGCCGGCACCGTGCCGATGCGCCTGCGCCGCGATGCGCTCGCCGCGGCCGCGGAATGTGTGCTCGCGGTGGAGTTGCTCGCCGGCAGCCAAGCCGACCTGGTGGGGACGGTGGGCAAGATCGAGGCGCTGCCGGGGGCGATCAACGTGATACCCGGCCGCGTGCTCTTTTCACTCGACGTGCGCGCGCCCACGGACGTGCAGCGGGAGCGCGCGGTCGACGCGATTCGCGGGGCATTCGCCGATATCGCGCGGCGACGGCGGGTCGTGCTCGACTTGAGCCCGGTGTGGGAAGCGAAGACTGCCCTGTGCGCGCCCTGGCTGCAGGATCAGCTGCAGACGGCAATCGAAGCCGAGGGCCTGCAGGCGCGCCGGCTGCCCTCGGGCGCGGGCCACGACGGCATGGCGATGATCGCCATCGCCGACATCGGCATGCTGTTCGTGCGCTGCAAGGGTGGGGTGAGCCATAACCCGGCGGAGGCGATCAGCGCCGCGGATGCGGACGTTGCGGCGCGAGCGTTGCTGCGCTTCATCGAGAGCTTCCGGCCGCAGCCGTGAGGCGCGACGTGCCCGATCCGAGGGTGTTTATCCGCTCGTTCCTGGGGCAGAGACGCGACCAGGCGGTGGCGCTGCTCGCAGAGCTCGTCCGAATGCCTTCGGACAATCCGCCCGGCGATTGCGCGCCGCACGCGGCGCTCGTGGCGACGCTCCTGGAGCAGCTGGGCTTCGCCGTGGAGCAGCATCCGGTCCCAGCGCAGGAGGTGCGCGCGAACGGCATGCTGAGCTGCGTCAATCTCGTCGTACGCGAGCGCTTTGGGTCCGGACCGGTCATTGCCTGCAACGCGCATGGCGACGTCGTGCCGCCCGGCGCGGATTGGACTGCCGATCCGTATGGCGCCGAAGTGCGCGAGGGACGGATGTTCGGGCGTGGAGTTGCGGTGTCGAAATCGGACTTCGCCACCTACGCCTTCGCCCTGCTCGCACTCAAGGCCGCTGCCGCAGCCGGCGTCGAACTTGGCGGTGCGGTCGAGCTGCATTTCACCTACGACGAGGAAGTCGGCGGCGCACTCGGCCCGGCCTGGTTGCTCGCGCAGGGGATCAGCAAGCCGGACTACGCCATTGCTGCCGGATTTGCCTACGCCGTCACCATCGCGCACAACGGCTGCCTGCATCTGGAAGTCGAGGTCAGGGGCAGGTCGGGCCATGCCGCGTTGCCGGCGGGCGGAGTCGATGCGCTCGAGGCGGCAACCGGCGTGCTCAGCGACCTATACGCTTTGCGCGCGCGCTACACCGCCTTATCCTCACGTACACCCGGTATCGCTTCGCCGACCCTGGTGGTGGGCCTGATCGAGGGTGGCATCAACACCACCGTCGTGCCCGATCGCGTCATCTTCCGTCTTGATCGGCGCATCATCCCGGAGGAGAGTCCGGCCGAGGTCGAGGCCACGCTGCGCGCGCAGATACGCGAGTTCGGTGCGCGCTGGCCTGGCATCACCGTTGAGGTGCGCCGGATCCTCCTCGCCGCACCGCTGCTGCCAATTGCCGGTCAGCAGAGGCTCGTCGCCGCGATCGTGCACAGTGCGCGCGAGGTTCTGGGCGAGGAGATACTCCCGTGCGGGGTGCCGCTGTACACCGACGCGCGGCACTACAGCGCCGCCGGCGTGCCAACCGTGGTCTACGGCGCCGGTCCGCGCACCCTGGCCGAAGCCAACGGGCATGGCGCCGACGAGAATCTCCGCCTCGACGATTTGCACCGCGCAACCGAGGTGGTTGCCCTGGCGCTCTACGAGCTGCTCAGCGACAGGAGGGAACGAACCTAAGGCAGAGCGCCTTGCGTTATTGAATGAGAACGATTACTATTACTATTAGTTTTGGAGAGGTGCGATGCAATTCAAGATCTTGGCCGCCGTGCTCCTTGGCGCTGGTCTTATTGGCGGGGCTGCAGCGGCGTGGGCGGAGGACGCGGAGGTGCAACTGGCCATTCGCGACCACCAGTTCGTGCCCACGGAGATCACCGTTCCGGCGCACACCAAGATCAAGCTCGTCGTCGACAACCAGGACGCGACGGCCGAGGAATTCGAAAGCTACGAACTCAACCGCGAAAAGGTCGTGGCGGCGAAAAGCAAGATCACGGTCTATGTCGGTCCGCTGGAACCCGGGCGCTATCCCTTCTTTGGCGATTTCCACAAGGATTCCGCCAACGGCGTGCTGATCGCGAAATAGGGGCACTTTGCTTGCCATTGTCGTGTTCGTCTGCCGCGCAGTCCTCGAAGCGGCTCTGTGCTCGGCTTCGTGTTCTATGTCGTAGCCGCCACGCTGATCGCTGGCGGCTTGAGGCGATGGGGAAGAGCCGCAAGAGGAATGCCTGGTGCGCATTGAGAGCCCCGTGCGCATTCGCCGCCGTACTGCTGCTGCACTTCTCGTCCGTCCATGCTGCCGATCCCGCCGCGCATGTCAATCTGCCCAGCGTTGTCCAGGGCGAAGTCGAATTCGAACTCAACGGTGGCTACCAGCAATGGCCCGGCAACGGCGACAACGGCGAGCGACAACTGATCTACGAGGCCGGTTACGGTGTGACCTCGTGGTGGAAGAGCGAGCTCGGCATCGGCAGCACCCGACTGCCCGGCGAGTCGACGCACTTGGACGAACTCGAGTGGGAAAACATCTTTGCCCTGACCGAGCCCGGGGAGTATTGGCTTGACCTGGGCCTGTTCGCCGAACTGGAACACGATTACGGCGAGCACGGCAACGCGGTCACGATCGGGCCGATGTTGCAGAAGGAATTCGGCGCCGCGCAGGCCAACGTCAATCTGCTCTTCTCGCGCGGCCTCGGCGCGCTGGCCTCTCAGGGCACCGAGTTCGACTACGACTGGCAGGTCAAGTGGCGCGGCAATCCGCTGTTCGAACCGGGGGTGCAGGGCTTCGGCACACTCGGCTCGACCGGCGAAGCGGGCCATCCGACTGCGCACAAGCTGGGCCCCGCATTTTTCAGCCAGACGCTCGTCGGCAGGCGCAACAAGCTCAAGTTCGACACGGCGCTGCTGTTCGGGCTCAATGCCAATTCACCCCACACGACGCTGCGCTTCACCCTGGAATTCGAGATTTATTGATCGCCACGGGGGACAGTGCGTCGCGGTGCCGCCCCTGCCAGGCGCGCCAGAGCAGCCAAGGGATGCCGACCACCGACAATACGGCCCAAACGGCGAGGGCGATGTCGCCGCGACGGCGCGGCGGCGGCAGCAGGTCGGAATCGCGCAGCCGCTCGGGAAACGGCCGCTGCGGCACCGGAATGATCTTCGCCTGCGCGGGATCGCGCGGATAGCGCGCCCGATACTCCCAGGTCCCGGCAACCGGGAAGTCACCCCAGACCCGCGACGAGGGCAGTTGCGGCACGCGCACGAAGATGACCGCTTCGAGATCTTCGGCGAACATCGTCTCGAACGGCGTGGGCGCACGCGCCGATCGCCCCGTCGCCAGGCGCAGCAGATCGGCGCCGATTTCTTCGAACCCTGCCGCCGGAAACAGCCGCGTCTGGTCTTCGGTCAGATAGTCGAAACTCAGCGCCGCCTTGGCCAGGCTTGAGTTGCGCAGGGCAAAGTAGGGCAGCCCCAGGGCCGCCGCGGGCCAGCTGGTGGCGCCGCGCGAGGGTACCTTCCAGCCCAGCGTGCGCAGCACTTTGACGCTGATGCTGGTGCAATTCATCGTCGGATGATCGTAGACGAGCTGGTGGCGGTAGAACTGGTTGTAGGTGCGCGCCAGCGCGCCCTGGATGATGTTGGCAACGCGCTCGCTCCGAAGCACGGCGACGAGCAGGTACGAGGGCCGGTACCACGCTTGACCGCTGTTCAAGTCGGCAAGGTAGTTGTCGAGCGGCAGCATCGCGGCGAGGATGCCCTTTTCGCTTTCCTGGTCCAGCGTGTAGAAGTTGTTCGCCAGCCAGTCGCCCATCGCTCCCGGTCCTGCCGCGTCGCCTGCCGACCCGACCCGTCCGGTGACCAGCGCGAAGTGGCCGGCGAGCGCCTCGTCGTCGTCGCTCTGGGCACCGTTGAGCATCGCGGCGATGACCGGGGCGCCGTCCCAGCGGCGCGCCGTGCCGGGTGCGCGCTCCCACAGCGGAATGGCCGCAAACGGGCTGCGCGCCCCGCCAAGCGGTTCGGCCCGCACCAGCGCCTGCAGCGCGGCGGGTGTGGCGTCAACAGGCTGTAACGCGGCACTGCTATCCAGCCGGAAGTCTTCGGGCCAGATCGTGCGGGCGATGAAGGCGCCGTTGCGGCGGCTTCCGCGCACGGAGAGCGGGCGCAGGGCAAGATTGGCGATCGACGCGGCGTTGAAATAGGAACGATTGAGCGCAATCTTAGGCACCGGCTCGAACGACCAAGTGTCCCCGCCGGCCGTGAGGGTGGCCCCGTCTTGCGCTAAGGTCGCGTGGCGAAGCACTTCCGGCGCGGCGATCCAGATGAGCGGCGGCGCGGCGCAGGGCGCCGCCGGGTCCGCTGTCGCGGCCCAGTTGTGCACATCCTGCCACGTGCTTATCCCGCGCGCGAATCCGGCGACCGCCAGGCCGGGCCGCGGCGCGGCGATGGTTTCATCGGCGAAATACCACAACGCCTGTGGGATGGCGGCGCAGTCGTTGCACCGACCCGACGTGAGGCGAAAGTCTCGCCCGGCGAACAGGCCCAGGCACGTGTCGAGCGCCGAGTAGGCGCCGGGTGCAAACGAAGCGGGCACAGGATTTGCGGTTCTACGAGCGGTGGCAGCGGCGAGCGTCGCGGCCGAGCCAGGGATAACGGGGGGCAGTGCGGTGCGTGGCGCTGGGCGCGCGCGGGGGTTGCATGGCGAGACGATCGGGTGGTTTGGGCTGCATTGTAAGATTTTCAACGCCTGCGCGACGGTTATCCGGTGATCGGCCGCTGCGGTTATCATGCACGACCGGGGAGGATGGGTAATGGCGCAATGGGCAACGGTCCCGTATCGCGGTGCCGAGCGAGTCACGTCGCGCGGGTATCGCCTGATCAACCGCGTGATCGGCCCGTTGCGGCCGCAGGCGCGAATCGAATCGGCGGCGCTTGTCGACGGGTTGCTGGCACCCTCGGCAGCGATTCCGCCGAAGTACTTCTACGATGCGCTGGGTTGCGCGCTGTTCGACGCGATCTGCGAGTTGCCCGAATACTACCTGACGCGTACCGAGCGCGGGATCTACGCCGCGCACCGCGAGACGATCGCCGCCGTCGTCGGCCAGAAGCGGCAATTCATCGATCTTGGCGCGGGCAATTGCGCCAAAGGCGAGTCCTGGATCGCGGCGTTGCAGCCGAGGCGCTTCATCGCCGTCGACATCGCGGCCGCGGCGATCGAGCCGGCGCTGTCGCGGCTGTCGCTCGCCTATCCTGAGGTCGAGTTCACGGGCGTCATCACCGACTTCTCGCGCACGCTCGACCTCAGCGCCGATCTCGACCACGGCGCGACGACGTTCTTCTATCCGGGCTCGAGCATCGGCAACTTCACCCCCGACGATGCGCTTGCCTTGCTCGCCCAGATACGCGACCTGTGTTTCCGCCGCGGCGGGCTGCTGATCGGCGTCGACACGCCCAAGGATAGCGCGCGGCTCGCCGCCGCCTACGACGATGCGCTCGGCGTCACGGCGGCATTCAACCGCAACGTACTCATTCACGTCAATGCGCTGCTGGGCAGCGATTTCGATCCGGCGGCGTTTGCGCACGTTGCTTTCTACAACGCCGCCGCCAGCCGGGTCGAAATGCATCTCGAAGCGAGCAGCCCGCAACGGGTGACGATCCCCGGGCACGAACGGCTGTTCGCCGCGGGCGAGCGCATTCATACCGAGAATTCCTACAAGTACTCGCCGCAGGAGTTCGCCGCGCTGCTGCGCCGCGCCGGCTTTTCCGACATCGCGGTGTGGCAGGACCCAGCCGGCGACTTCGCCGTGTACTACGCGGAGTAGCGCGCCACGAAAGGCCCTGGACGAGGCTGCCCCTCAGGCATCCATGGCCACGATCTGCAGCAGGATCTCTGCCGCCTGCGCGCACTGTTCCTGCGTGACATCCAGATGCGTCACCGCCCGCACCGTGCGCGGGCCGAAGTCAAAGATCAGAAGCCCGCGCTCGCGCGCTCGGGCGACGACAGTCGGGGCGTCGGGCGCGTCGGGCGTGAGCTCGAACACCAGAATATTGGTTTGCGCCGTGGTGAGGTCGATATGGATGCGTGGGGACGTCGCCAGGCGCTCGGCGATCAGGCGCGCGTTGGCGTGATCGGCGGCCAGACGCGCTACATGCCGGTCTAGCGCATACAAGCCGGCGGCAGCGAGCACCCCGGCCTGACGCATCGCCCCGCCGAACATGCGCCGATAGCGCACCGCACGCTCGATGGGCGCGCGCGACCCGGCGAGGAGCGAGCCGCAAGGTGCGCCGAGGCCCTTGGTTAGCGCCACCGCAACCAGGTCGAAGGGGGCGGCGAGCTCGGAGAGCGCGATGCCCGTGGCCACGGCGACGTTCCACAGGCGCGCGCCATCCAGGAAGGTCGCAATTTCGCGTGCGTGCGCGGCGGCGCACACGCTGGTTGCTGTCGCCTGGGGAAAGATCACTCCGCCGGAGCGGTTGTGCGTATTCTCAATCGCCACCAGCGTGGTCGGAGGATAGACGACGTGGCCACGTGGCTTGCACGCCGCACTGAACTGCGCGACGCTGAACACGCCGCGCGCGCCGACCTCGGTGAACTGCACCCCGGCGTTGGCCGCTCCGGCCCCTGTTTCGTGCCAGACCATATGGCTTTCGCGGCTGACGATCACATCGTCACCCGGACGCGTGAGCACGCGCAGCGCCACCTGGTTGGCCATCGTTCCGGATGGCAGAAAGAGCGCAGCTTCCTTGCCCAGGAGCGTCGCCACGCGCTCCTGCAGCGCATTGACCGTCGGGTCCTCGCCGTATTGGTCGTCTCCAACCGGAGCCGCGGCGATTGCCGAGCGCATTGCCGCGGTCGGGCGCGTCACCGTGTCCGAACGCAGATCGATCGGACCGTCAGCCGGCGGCGACATGCCCACTCTCGGCAAGCGTTCCTTGGCTAACGGCGGCCCTGAGCCGCAGCTTGAGTTCGGGCTCGAGGCCAGTGGAGTCGACGAACGCGTGCAACCATGCGTGACCGTCGTCCGCGGACGAGGGCGAAGCGGCCGCATCGAGGCGTCCCAATGCGCAGAACAGAAGCTCACGCCGCGCGATCAGGTGATTGAATTGCTCGTCGCAGCGCGGAATGGGCGTGGGATAGGATCGGATCTCCCCCTGCAGTCGTTGCCGCTCGCCTTCGAGCAGAGCTCGCACCCGGTCGCGCAGCGCAGCGAACCGATCGGCGCGTGCGTTCATCGCGCGTCGCGCGCCAGCCGGAACCCGCTGAACTGCCAGCGTGCAGGAGCGGGGAAGAAGTTGCGGTAGCTGACGCGAACGTGCGCGCGCGGCGTCGCACAGGAGCCGCCGCGCAGCACGTACTGGTTACACATGAATTTGCCGTTGTACTCGCCGATTGCGCCCGCAGCAGGGCGATAACCGGGGTAGGGCGCGTAGGCGCTCTGGGTCCATTCCCAGACGTCGCCGAAAAGTTGCGCGAGCGCCTGGTCGGTGCGCACGGCAGGACGCGGGCGCAACGCGCCACTTTCGACAAAGCGACCGCTGACCGCAACGCCGGCGGCAGCGATTTCCCACTCGGCTTCGGTCGGCAGCCTCGCCCCCGCCCAGTGCGCGTAGGCATCGGCCTCGAACAGGCTGACATGGCACACCGGTGCGTCGCCCTCAAGCGGCAGCATGCCATGCAGGGTAAAGGCTTGCCATCCTCCGTCGTCTTCCCAATACAGCGGCGCCGCGATCCGGTTTGCGTGCAGCCAGTCCCAGCCGTCGGACAACCAAAGCTCAGGCCGGCGATAGCCCCCGTCGGCGACGAACGCCGCGTATTCGGCGTTGGTAACCGGTCGGCTCGCCAGGGCAAAGGCATCGAGGTATTGCCGATGCCGCGGGGTCTCGTTGTCGAAGGCGAAGCCTGCGCCCGCATGGCCGATCTCGACCACGCCTCCGGCAAACGTTAGCCATTCGGGCGGCGGCGCGGCGGCGCATTCCTCCGCGCCGCGGGCCCGCGCGTACGCGGCCTTGAGCGGATTGCGGGATAGCAGGTGCAAGACGTCGGTGAGGATCAATTCCTGGTGCTGCTGCTCGTGCTGGCATCCGAGTTCCAGCAAGTCGTAGCTGCGAGGCTCCAATGTGGAACGCGCAAGGAGGTTTTCCACCGCCTGATCGACGTGCGCCCGGTAGGCATGAATGTCGGCGAGCGACGGCCGCGACAGCAACCCGCGCTCCGCGCGTGGGTGCTTGGCGCCGACGGCGTTGTAATACGAGTTGAACAGAACCCGGAACGCGGCATCGAAGGGGCGGTACCCGGAAAGGTAGGGCTCGAGCACGAAGGTCTCGAAAAACCAGCTGGTGTGCGCAAGGTGCCACTTGACCGGGCTCGCATCGGGCATCGACTGGATCGTGCAATCTTCCGCCGACAGCGGTGCGGCAAGCGCGATCGTCGCGGCGCGAATGGCGCGAAAGCGCGACGCCAGCACGGCGGCGGTCGGTGGGGCGGACAGGTCCACTTGCTGCGGCAGGCGATCGTTCATCGGCAGGCGGTAGGGCGGAGAGTGGTCGTCGGCCAAATCCGAGGTTTCGGGCGAGGCCTGGAAGACGGCAGGGGAATTCTAGCGCACCATCACGCGCGCCGCGCCGGCAACGAAATTCGCCGCTGCGCGCCGCCTGCAGGAAGCAAGGCCGTGCCGGAGCGACCTTGCAGCCGCCGCCGTGGCCAAAGTCGGTGCGGCGTAAGGCGGGTCGATCGGGGCGTTCATGCGGTGTCAGGGAAGAAGCGGGCCCATTCTATGCTTGTCCATTGCCCGCCCGCGCCAAGCCGCGGCGCAGTCTCGCCCGTGAAGCGATAGTGTAGGCTACCGGCGGCAATGAGGCCAGACCTAAAAACCCTATCGCTAGTAGTTGAAAGCTAAGGGCTTTTCAGGAAAGCGCCGGTAGCGTAGGATGGCGCCACTTTTGCGACGTGTACCGGTCGAAGGGTTTATGCAGGAGGCAGGGAAATGGGGCGGAGGCAGGTAAGTATATGACCGGATGCGTCTTGCGACGGAGGGGTATTGAAGCCAACGGATAGCGCGAATCCCGATTACTTTCACAAGGTCGTCGACTGCCAATGGGCGTGCCCGGCGCATACGCCGGTGCCCGAGTACATCCGCCTGATCGCCGCCGGACGCTATAGCGACGCGTACCTGGTCAACTGGCAGTCGAACGTCTTTCCCGGCATTCTCGGCCGTACCTGTGATCGTCCCTGCGAACCGGCCTGTCGCCGTGGTCGCGTGGAAGAAGGTTCTCCCGACGCCGACAGCGCGCGCCCGGCGACGAAGCCGGAACCGGTGGCGATCTGTCGCCTCAAGCGCGTCGCCGCCGATCTGAAAGACGACATCCGCCACCGGCTGCCGAAGCGTGCGGGGCGCAAGAACGGCAAGCGCGTTGCGCTCGTCGGCGCTGGTCCCGCCTCGCTTACCGTCGCCCGCGACTTGGCCCCGCTCGGCTACGAATGTGTGATCTACGACGCCGACGCGCGCGCCGGCGGCATGATCCGCAGCCAGATACCGAAGTTCCGGCTGCCCGAGTCGGTGATTGACGAGGAGGTGGGCTACATCCTCGGTCTGGGCATCGAGTTTCGCGCCGGAGAACGTATCAACAGCCTCAAGACGCTCCTCGCCGGCAACGGCAGCGCCTACGACGCGATCTTCGTCGGCAGCGGCGCGCCGCGCGGACGCGACCTCGACCTTCCCGGGCGCGTGGAAGCTGCGAAAAACATCCATATCGGCATCGACTGGCTCTCCAGCGTCGCCTTCGGCCACATCAGCAAGATCGGCAAGCGCGTGGTGGTGCTCGGCGGCGGCAACACCGCGATGGATTGCTGTCGCAGCTCGCGCCGCCTTGGCGGCGAGGACGTCAAAGTCATCGTGCGCTCCGGCTTCGAGGAAATGAAAGCCTCGCCCTGGGAGAAGGAAGACGCGACGCACGAGGGCATCCCGATCATCAACTACCACGTGCCCAAGGCCTTCACCCACGCCGACGGCAGGCTCAGCGGCGTCACCTTCGAGAAGGTGGCGGCGCGCTTCGATGACGCGGGCCGCAGAGAGCTCGTGCCCACGGGCGAGCCCGACGTGCATTTCCCTTGCGACGACGTGCTCATCGCCGTCGGTCAGGAAAACGCCTTCCCCTGGGTCGAGCGCGATGCCGGGGTCGAATTCGACCGCCGCGGGCTGCCGGTGCTCGACCCGAAGACCCTGCAATCGACCCATCCCAGAGTATTCTTCGGCGGCGACTCCGCCTTCGGGCCGAAGAACATCATCTGGGCGGTCGCGCACGGCCACGACGCGGCGATCTCGATTGACGCCCTTTGCCGGGGCGAGGATCTGCAGCGCCGCCCGCCGCCGATCGTCAACCTGCTGTCACAGAAGATGGGCATCCACGAGTGGAGCTACGACAACGCGATCTCCAACGACACGCGCTACAAGGTGCGTCTCAAGGACAAGGTGATCGCGCTCAAGCACATCGGGATGGAAGTCGAGCTCGGGTTCGATGTCGCGCAGGCTTACGCCGAGGCGCAGCGCTGCCTCAACTGCGACGTGCAGACGGTATTCACGCCGAAGCTTTGCATCGAGTGCGACGCCTGCGTCGACATCTGCCCGATGGACTGCATCACCTTCGCCGCCGACGGCGAGGAATCCGAATTGCGTGGCCGGCTTAGCGCGCCGGCGCACAACCTGACCCAGGACCTGTACGTCGCCGGGGGCCTCAAGACCGGCCGCGTGATGGTCAAGGATGAAGACGTCTGCCTGCACTGCGGACTGTGCGCGGAGCGCTGTCCGACCGGCGCGTGGGACATGCAGAAGTTCCTGCTCGAGCCCGCGCAGGCGCACGACTGCCGCCGCCGCGGCCCTTTGGTCACCAAGCCAGCTCACGGTGCGGCGACAAGCCGCGCCGCCGACTGATGCCGCAAACTGTCAGCCCGATCCAGCGCGTCAACGACTTCGTCGTCAAGTTCGCCAACGTCAACGGCTCCGGCTCGGCGTCGGCGAACCTGCTGTTCGCCAAGTCGATCCTGCGCATGGGGGTACCGGTCGCACCGCGCAACATCTTCCCGTCGAACATCCAGGGTTTGCCGACCTGGTTCGAGGTGCGCGTATCGGAAGCGGGCTGGCGCGGGCGCCGCGGCGGCGTTGACCTGATGGTGGCGATGAACCCGCAGACCTGGGACCAGGACGTGCGCGAGATCGAGCCGGGCGGCTACCTGTTCTACGACTCGACAAAGCCGTTGCCGCCGGCAAAGTTCCGCGACGACATCACCGTCATCGGCATGCCGTTGACCGAGATCTGCAATCGCCAGTATTCCGACGCCCGGCAACGGCAGCTGTTCAAGAACATCATCTACGTGGGAGCGCTCTCGGCGCTGCTCGAGATCGAGCCCGAGGCGATCGCGGAGTTGATCGGCGAGCTCTACAAGGGCAAGGAGGCGCTGCTCAAGCCTAACGTGCAGGCGATGCACATAGGCCGCACCTACGCCCAGAACGAGCTCGACGTGCCCCTGGGTATCACCATCCGGCGCGCCAACGCGGTGGGCGACAAAATCTTCGTCGAAGGCAACAGCGCGGCGGCGCTGGGCTGCGTCTACGGCGGAGCAACCGTTGCGGCGTGGTACCCGATCACCCCCTCGTCGTCGCTGGCCGAAGCGTTCGCACGCCATTGCCGCCGCTTTCGCACCGATGCGGCCACCGGCAAGGCGCGCTATGCGATCGTCCAGGCGGAGGATGAGCTCGCCTCGATCGGGATCGTCATCGGCGCCGGCTGGAACGGCGCGCGCGCCTTCACCTGCACCTCCGGGCCGGGCATCTCGCTGATGCAGGAATTCGTCGGGCTCGCCTATTTCGCCGAGATTCCGGCGGTAATCTTCGACATCCAGCGCGGCAGCCCGTCGACGGGCATGCCGACGCGCACGCAACAGGCGGACCTGCTCTCCTGCGCCTACGCCTCGCATGGCGACACCAAGCACGTGCTGATCTTTCCGCAGGATCCGACCGAGGCATTCGCCTTTGCCGCCCTGTCCTTCGATCTCGCCGACCGTCTGCAGACGCCGGTATTCGTGATGATGGACCTGGAAATCGGCATGCAGGAGTGGCTGTGCGAGCCCCTCACCTGGGACGACTCGCGCCGGCTTGATCGCGGCAAGTTGATGACCTACGCCGAGCTCGATGCGGGCAAGGACTTCGGCCGCTACCTCGACGTCGATGGCGACGGCATCCCCTACCGCACGCTGCCCGGTACCCATCCGCAGCGCGGCTCGTATTTCACCCGCGGTTCGACCAAGGACCGTTACGCGCGCTACACCGAGGATGGCGCCACCTACGTCGACAACGTGCAGCGGCTGCTGCGCAAATTCGACACGGCCAAGCAGTACCTGCCAAAGCCGGTGCGCAAGGACGCGGCACAGAAGACCCGCTTCGGCGCCATCTACTTCGGCTCGACCGCCCCGGCAATGGACGAGGCGCTCACGACGCTGGCGGCGCAGGGCATCCACCTCGACTCCCTGCGCATCCGCGCCTTTCCATTCCACGACGAGATCGCCGAATTCATCGCCGGGCACGAGCACGTCTACGTCGTCGAGCAGAACCGCGACGCGCAGATGCGCATGCTGCTCAGCAACGAGCTGGCCATCGATGCAGCCAAGCTCATTCCCATCCTGCACTACGATGGCACGCCGATCACCGCGCGCCTGATTCTGCGCGAGATCGGCGAGAAGCTTGCCATGTTCAACGTGATGCCATTGCGAAAGGTCGCGCCGTGACCTACCTTGCCAAGCCCCGGTTGCATCATCCCGAACTGCCGAAGAACAAGCTCGGCTATAACCATCGCGACTACGAGGGCACGGTATCGACGCTGTGCGCTGGCTGCGGGCACGACTCGATCTCGGCGGCGATTATCGCGGCGTTCTTCGAGCTCGACGTGCCGCCGCATCGGGTGGCCAAGCTCTCCGGCATCGGCTGCTCGTCGAAGACGCCGACCTACTTCCTGGGCAAGTCGCACGGCTTCAACAGCGTGCACGGCCGCATGCCGTCGGTGCTGACCGGCGCCAATCTCGCCAACCGCGACCTGATCTACCTCGGCGTGTCCGGCGATGGCGACTCGGCCTCGATCGGCCTCGGGCAGTTTGCGCACGCCATGCGCCGCGGCGTGAACATGGTCTATATCGTCGAGAACAACGGCGTCTACGGCCTCACCAAGGGACAGTTCTCGGCGACTGCCGACAAGGGATCGAAGGCCAAGCGCGGCGCGCTCAACCAGGACCAGCCCATCGACATGGTAATGCTCGCGCTGGAGCTCGGCGCAAGCTTCGTGGCCCGCGGTTTCTCCGGCGACAAGGAACAGCTCGTGCCGATGATCCGGGCTGCGGTCGCGCACCAGGGCGCGGCGTTCATCGATGTCATCTCGCCTTGCGTTGCCTTTAACAACCACCCCGGCTCGACCAAGAGCTACGACTTCGTGCGCGAACACAACGAAGCGGTCAATACGCTCGACATCATGCTTCCGCGCGCCGAGATCACCGCCGGCTATGCGCCCGGGACGGTGCAGGACGTGGTACAGCACGACGGCACGATCCTGCGCCTGCGCAAGCTGCATGCTGATTTCGACGCCGGCGACAGGGTCGCGGCGGTGACCTACCTGCAGCAGCGCCGGCAGGCCGGCGAAATCGTTACCGGGGTGCTCTACGTTCGTCCCGACGCCGACGATCTGCACCGGCTGCTCAACACGGTCGACGTTCCGTTGAACCAGCTCAACGAGCGCGACCTGGTTCCCGGTGCCGCGGCGCTGGAAAAATTCAACGCCTCGTTGCGCTGACCTGGTCGCGTGCCGCCGGCTAGAGCCGGGCTCGCGCCGACGTGACTCCGGGCCTGATCGGATCGTGCCGCTCGCCCGATGACCACGGTGGGTTTCCCCGCCGTTTGGCGGCGCCTATAGGGCGCGCTAGCAAGCCGCGACGGGTCCGGCGTGCGCTTGGTGCGTCGGCGGGAGCGGGTACAATAAAACGATGCGCGTTTTCTGGCGAATGCTGGCGATACTCGGCGGTGCGGTCGTGCTGCTGCTCGTGGCGGTGGCGATCGCGGTGCGCAGCGTCGACGTCAGGCAATTCATCGGTCCGGTCAAGGAGCGTGTGAAGGCGGCCACGGGGCGCGATCTGGAAGTGCGCGGCGACATCCGCTTGAAGCTGGGGCTCGAGCCCAAGCTCGTGGTCGACGATGTGTCCCTCGGCAACGCGCCGTGGGGCAAGCAGCCGCAGATGCTGACGGCGAAAGAGGTCGAGGTGACCATTGCGCTGCTGCCGCTTCTGCGCAAGCGCTTCGAAGTGACCCGCCTCAAGCTCCTCGAGCCCACCATCGCGCTTGAAACCGATTCCGCCGGCAAGGGTAACTGGGAATTTACCGCGCCGCAGACCGCGGCGCAGGGCGGCACTCCGGCGCCGTCCGGGGGAACGCTGGGTGGCTTCACGGTGGGCGACATTGCGATCTCCGACGGCGCGGCCACCTATCGCGACGGCAAGACGGGCGAGGTCACCAGCATCGTGATCGAGGACCTGTCGGTGCACGCGCGCGACCCGCAGTCGCCGATCAGCGGCAGCTTTCGCGGCCAGGTGAACGGCACTGCGGTGGCACTCGAAGGTGATTTCGGCCCGTTCGAGCAGATCACGCGGCAGCGCTGGCCTTACCCGGTGGCGGTGCAGGGCGAGATCGGCAGCAAGAAGGCCTCTCTCAATACGCGGCTCAGCATGCAGGGCAACGTGGTCGGGCTCGATGAATTCAAGGTAACTTCGGGGTCGAGCACGCTGACCGGCAAGGTGGCGGTCCACACCGACGGCGCGCGACCCAAGATGGTCTTCAACCTCAATGCACCGACGCTCGCGCTGGCCGATTTCGCCTTGCCGTTGCGTGCGCCCGCGGCCACCAAAGCGGCCACGCATGCGAAATACGTGTTTAGCGAAGAGCCGGTCGACCTCGCCGCCTTGAAAGCGGTCGATGCCGAGGGCGAAATCGCGATCGGTGCGCTTACGCTTGCCGATGGCCGGCGCCTGGACCAGGTGCGGGTCAAGCTTGCGCTGGCTAATGGCAAGCTCGACGTGTCGAACCTGCAGGCGAGCCTATTCGGCGGCTCGGTCGTCGCGCGGATGCAGATCGATGCCACCCGTGCGCCCGACGCGGCGCTGACCCTGCACGCCGAAGCGCAGAATCTCGACCTGGGCACGTTGCTCGCGGCGGCAGGGGTGAAGCGCGAGCTCCGCGGCGGCAAGACCGAAGTCAAGGCCGACCTGGCCGCGCGCGGTACTTCGCCGCGACAGTGGGCGGCCAGCGCCAGCGGCAACGTCCTCGCCGTGGCGGGCCCGGCGACGATCGTCAATCCCAAGGGCAGCACCGACGTGCCGCTCGATCGCCTGCTCGAAGCGGTCAACCCGTTTCGCAGCGTCGACGCGACGACCGAGCTGCACTGCGCCGTCGTCCGCCTGCCGCTCAAGGACGGCGTGGCGCTGATCGACCGCAGCATCGCGGCGGAGACAAGTAAGGTTGGCGCAACGGCCAGCGGCACGCTCGACTTCCGCAACGAGACGCTCGATCTTTCGGTCAAACCGCAGGTGCGGCAGGGCATTCCCATTGCGGTCCCGCAGGTCGCCCAGTTGGTGCACTTCCGCGGGTCGCTTAGCTCGCCCACGGTGGGCATTGATGCAACCGCCTCGGCCGAGACCGTGGCGCGGCTCGGCGCCGCCGTATACACCGGCGGCCTGTCGATTTTGGGCGAATCACTGTTTGCGAAGGCGGCGGGCGATCCGGCCGCGCCGTGTCAGATCGCGCTTGGCCGCGGCAGCGCGGCGAACGCCGCGGCGGCGAAGCCCGCTGACACCAATCCGACACCGGCCGAAAGCCTCGGCAAGGCGGTAGGGCACCTGTTCGGCCATTAGTCAGGGCAGGGGGCGGTAGCGCGGGGCCCTCTCGCGCATGACGAAACCCGCGGCCACGGCGAACCGTGCCGGCGCGACCTTCATGGGCTCATGCCGCGGCGTCTTCGTCGGCCGCGCTGCCGTTGAACCAGGTATTGAGTAGCGCGGCGCTGATCGCGGTCAGGGTAATGCCGCTGTTAACGACTGCTCCCAGCGAACGGGGAACCTGGGCGAAGAAAGTCGGCGCGACCAGCGGAATCATGCCCACCGCGATGCTCACGGCGATGATCAGCAGGTTGTGGCGCGGGCCGTAGTCGATGCGGGCCAGGATCTTGATCCCGGTCGCAGCCACCATGCCGAACAGGACGAGACCGGCACCGCCGAGCACCGGCTGGGGTATCGACGCGACGAGGGCGCCGAGCTTCGGCAGCAATCCGAAGACGATCAGGATGCCGCCGCCGACGGCAACGACCCAGCGGCTGCGTACTCCGCTGATGCCCACGAGGCCGACGTTCTGCGAGAACGAGGTGTAGGGGAAGGTGTTGAACACGCCACCGATGATCGTCCCCAATCCGTCGCCGGCAAGCCCGCGGGCGATGTCGGACGGGCCGAGCTTGCGCTCGCACATCTCGCCCAGAGCGAGAAACATGCCGGTCGATTCGACCATCACCACCAGCATCACCACGCACAGCGACACGATCGCGCCGAAGTCGAAGGTCGGCGCGCCGAAGCGCAACGGGTAGACAAGCGCGACCCACTCGGCTTCCTTCACTCCGGCAAGGTCGACCATGCCGAGTGCCATGGCCACGACCAGGCCGATGGCCAAGCCAAGCAGGATGGCGATATGGGCGACAAAACCGGTGAAGAGCTTGTTGATGACAAGGATCGTCGCGATAACCAGGGCGACGATGGCGAGGTTGCCCGGATCGCCGAAATTCCTGGCGCCGGCGCCACCACCCGCCCAGTTGATCGCGATGCGCAGCAGGGTGATGCCGATCACGGTGATGATCGTGCCGGTGACCAGCGGCGGAAAGTAACGCAGCAGCCGGCTCGCGAAGGGTGCGACGGCGAGCGTGAATACGCCCGCGGCGATCACCGCCCCGAAGATGCCGGTAATCGTGACGCCGCTGGCAGCGATGGCGACCAGCGGCGCAACGGCGGCGAAGGTGACTCCCATGACCACCGGCAGGCGGATGCCGATGCGCCAGAAGCCGACGCACTGGATCAGCGTTGCGATGCCGCAGGCGAAGAGGTCGGCATTGACCAGGAATGCGACCTGGTCCCGCGGCAGCCGCAGCGCCCCGCCCACGATCAGCGGTACCGCGATCGCACCGGCGTACATCGCCAGCACGTGCTGCAGGCCGACGGCGGCCATCTGCGCGACCGGCAGCACCTCGTCGACCGGGTCCGCCTTGGGTTTTGTTGCCATGGCTCTTCCTTCCTTGCGCTGCGCGAACATCGCCTCGAGACGCAAGCGCGTGATGCGGGCGATTTGCTTCAGTGCCTCCCGGAACTCCAGCTCGCGGTCGCGTTCCAGGCGCGCCGCGAAGCGCCCGATGATTGCCTCGCGGTCGAGCCCCTTGACCGCAATGATGAACGGAAACCCGAACTTGCGGTTGTAGGCGCTGTTGAGCGCCTGCAAGCGGGCGAATTCCTCCGCTGAGCAATGCGTGAGCGTTGCGCCCGACTGCTCGCCAAGGGAAGCGGCAGTGAGCTCGCCGCGGATTGCGGCCTTGCCGGCGAGCTCCGGGTGCGCGCGGATGAGAGCGAGTTGCGTTTCCTCCGTTGCGTCGGACACTGCCTTCACCATCGCTGCATGCAGCGCATCGACGGTGGCAAACGGACGCTGCGACCAGACGGCGGCGGCTATCCACGGCGAGTGCTCGAATACCCCGCCCAACGCCGCGACGAAGGCGCTGCGATCGAGCGCATTGACTTCGGAGAGCGTCATACGCCGCCTGGATAGGGGTGCGTGGCGATCCAGTGCCGGGCGATATCGATCCGGCGGGCGATCCAGACGTCGTCGTGGCGGCCGATGTAATCGAGAAATCGGGCGAGGGCGGCGAGACGACCCGGCCGGCCGGCAATGCGGCAATGCAATCCGATCGATAACATCTTGGGCGCATCGAGCCCCGCCGGGTCCCCTTCGGCGTAAAGCACGTTGAACGCATCGCGTAAGTAGGCGTAGAACGAGCCGCCATTGTCGAATCCAGGCGAAGTGGCGAAGCGCATGTCGTTGCTGTCGAGCGCGTAGGGCACCACCAGGTGCGGCTTGCGGCCATCGCGGGTCTCGACTTCGACCCAATAGGGCAGGTCGTCGGCGTAGGAGTCGGCATCGTAGACGAAGCCGCCGTGCTCGACGACCAGCCGCCGTGTGTTGGGGCTGTCGCGACCGGTGTACCAGCCCTGCGGCGGATTACCGGTCAGCTGTTCGATGTGCGCCGCCGCCTGCGCGATGTGCTCACGCTCAGTCGCTTCGTCGATCTGTTGGTAGGACATCCAGCGCCAGCCGTGGCTCGCGATCTCGTGCCCATCTTGCTGCATCGCCGCGACAACTGCGGGGTTGCGCTCGAGCGCCATCGCCACGCCGAAGACGGTCACGGCAATATGGCGCTCGCGCAACAGGCGCAGCAGGCGCCAGACTCCCGCGCGCGAGCCGTATTCGTAGAGCGACTCCATGCTCCGGTGCCGCATCGGAAAGGGTTGTGCCGCGGCAATCTCCGAGAGGAACGTCTCCGCGGTCGCGTCGCCGTGCAGAACGTTCATCTCTGCGCCTTCTTCGTAATTGAGCACGATCTGCACTGCGAGTCGCGCGTTCCCGGGCCAGCGCGCGTGCGGGGGATGCGCGCCATAGCCTTTCATGTCGCGCGGGTAACGCTCTACGGGAGCCATCGTTGTTGTCGTGGGCGGCGTGCGGCAGGAATAGAATACCGCGTAAACGGGAGGAATTCGCTTGGGCCAGCTGACCACGCACGTGCTCGACATCGCGCAGGGCAAGCCGGGGGCCGGCATGGCGGTGACGCTGTTGCGGCGCGCAGGCGAGGGCCACGAGCTGATCAAGGCGGTGACGACCAATGCCGACGGTCGCGCCGACATGGCGCTGCTCGAGGGGGATGCGCTCCGCCCCGGCCGCTACCGGCTCGTGTTTGCTGCGGGAGCGTATTTCCGCCGCCTCGGCGTGGCCTTGTCCGATCCGCCGTTCGTCGACGAGGTCGTGATCGATTTTGGTGTCGCCGACGGCCAGGCAACCTATCACGTCCCGTTGCTGGTCTCGCCCTGGAGTTATTCGACCTATCGCGGCAGCTAGCGTGGCCGCGATGGGAGCCTACGCAAGCGATTGGTTGCAGCTCGTTATCCGCTGGGTGCATCTGATCACCGGGATCGCCTGGATCGGCGCTTCGTTCTACTTCGTCTGGCTCGATAATCACCTGGCCCCGCCACAGGACGAGGCCGACGCCGACCGCGGCATCGGCGGCGAGCTGTGGGCCGTGCACGGCGGCGGTTTCTACGTCGTGCGCAAATTCCGCGTTGCGCCCGAGGCGCTGCCGGCAACGCTGCACTGGTTCAAGTGGGAGGCGTACTGGACCTGGATCTCGGGGTTCGCGCTGCTGGTGCTGATGTATTACCTGCGCGCGCCGCTGTACCTGATCGACCGGAGTGTCGCCGACCTGTCGCCGGCGCAGGCGATCGGCATCAGCGTGGTGTTGCTCGGCGTCGGCTGGGTCTTCTACGACAAGTTGTGCAAGCGCCTGGGATTGGAGCGCGAGGCGTGGATTGCGCTGGCCATGGTTGCGTTCGTCACCGTGATCGCCTGGGGATTGTCGCACCTCTTGAGCGGCCGCGCGGTGTACATCCAGATCGGCGCCATGCTGGGCACGATCATGGCCGCCAACGTGGCGCACATCATCATCCCTTCACAACGCAGGCTGGTGCAGGCCAAGCAGCGGGGCGTCGCTCCGGACCCGCTGGACGGTCTTCGCGGCAAGCAGCGCTCGGTGCACAACAACTACTTCACGCTGCCGGTGCTGTTTACCATGATCAGCAACCACTATCCGCAGACCTATGGTCATCCACGCGGCTGGCTGGTGTTGGTGGTGATCCTTCTACTCGCCGCCTACGTGCGGCACTTCTTCAACCTGCGACACAAGGGTCGCACGGTGTGGATCATTCCACTCGCCGCCGCCCTGGGTGCCGCGGCGCTGGCGATCGCGATCGCGCCACCGACGCCGCAGGCAAGCGGCGCGGTTCCCGCCTTCGCCCAGGCGCAGGCTATCGTTGAACAGCGCTGCGTGTCGTGCCACGCCGAGCGGCCGACGCAGGCAGGCTTTGCAGTCGCGCCCAAAGACGTGAAGCTCGACTCGCCGGAGCAAATCGTTGCCAATGCGCAGAAGATTTATCAGCAGGTGGTCACCACTCGGGCGATGCCGATCGGCAACCTCACCGCCATGACCGACGAGGAGCGAAAAACGATCGCGGCGTGGATTCTGGGAGGGGCGCATCGCTAGCGTTGTGCCAAGCGCATCCGCAAGCGAATAAGAATCGTCTCAATCTTCTGCGCCGGGCTCCATGGGCTCCACCCCCAACAGCTTCACCGCCGTCTTCGCTACCTGCAGCGTGTCGAAGTAGGCGTAACCGGCGACGGCCACCGCGCCGACGAGCGGCAACCATCGGCTTGCCGTCGTGCCGGCAACGCGCTGCGTGAGCGACATGCCCACCTCGCCAACAACGCTGCGCAGTGCGCCGCTCGAGACCTGGCGGATGACGAAGCGCTCGCCGGCGCGCACTGCGAAATCGCGCCCAACGTGGGTCGCCGCGTGCCGGAAAAGACAGTAGAACAGATGCGTGCGCGTGAGCTGCATCTGCTTGCCATAGAGGCCCGCGATGTCGGACACAAGCTGCGCCTGAATGCGCCAGATCGCTAGCAGATCGGGTAGAACGGTGAGCAAGCCGAGAATGCCCGGCGGGAGCGCGAGCGTGCCGGAAAGAGCGGCAGCCCGTGTAGCCGCCCGGCGCGCGAGCCTCCGCGCCGCTGCTTCCGGGGCTTCGACCGCGCGTTCGCGGCTCACCGGCACACCGCCGACCACGTCCTCGATGGCGTCGACGAGCCCGCCGATCAGTGGTTGCACAGCAAGGGATGAGTGCGCCATGATTTCGCTAGTATACGGGTTACAATCGGCGCGATAAGACCATGGGAGGAGCGATGCGGAGCACGCATCGGACCTATGCGCAACGGCGACCAACGGCCTTCGGCAGTGAAACCTGCGGCGCAGATTTTGCCCTATGCGGGATCGCGCACCGGCTATGTTGAATACGATCCCGGGGCGGTTGGCGCCGCGGCCCAGGCCGCGGCGTTGATCGAGTCCGCGGTGCCCTACATAGAGGTCGAACACATCGGCAGCACCGCCGTTCCCAACTGCGCCGGCAAAGGTATCGTCGATCTGATGGCGCTCTATCCTGCAGGGAAGCTGGCGGCGACGCGCGAGGCGATCGACCGCATCGGCTTTCAGCGGCAGAAGGTCGGCCACATCTTTCCCGAGGAGCGGCCGATGCGCGTCGGCGCGATCGAGCACGCCGGCAAACGCTATCGCCTGCATCTGCACCTGATCGGAGCGAGCAGCCCGGAAAAGGAGACACTGCGGCGCTTTCGCGACGCGCTGCGCGCCGACCCGGCGCTGCGCGACGCCTACCAGGCGAAGAAGCGCGCGATCCTGATCTCCGGCCTGAGCGAGCCTAAGGATTACACCCACGCCAAGGGCGAATTTATCGATTTCGTCATCGGCCGGCATTGACGATGGCGGTCGGCCATGTATTCGGCTTCGCCGGCTGGTCTGGCAGCGGCAAGACAACTTTGATCGAGCAATTGATCCCGCGCTTTATCGCCCACGGCCTGACCGTGTCGCTCATCAAGCACGCGCACCACGAGTTCAACCTCGACCAACCCGGGAAGGATTCGTTCCGCCACCGCGAAGCGGGGTGCCAGGAGGTGCTTGTGACCTCCGCTGCCCGCTGGGCACTGCAGCATGAACTGCGAGGGCGGCCAGAACTCACCCTCGACCAAGCGCTCCAACATCTGTCACCCTGTGACCTGGCCCTTGTGGAGGGATTCAAGGCGGCACCGATCGCCAAGCTGGAGGTCTACCGGGAAGGCGTGGGCAAGCCGTTGCTGCACCCGCGTGACCGGAAGATCGTGGCCGTGGCGTCCGACGTGGCGGTGAAAACCGCGTTGCCGGTCCTGCCTTTGGGGGCTCCTGACGTAGTTGCAACATTTATCCTCCGCCACCTGGGGTTGGCCGCAGCCCGGAATTGACTTGGGCATAGGGCCGGCGTAAGGTGAATTGGGGTGGATATCCCTGTGCATTCAGGGTGTATGACGAGTGGATTTCGGGGCAAAAAGCCGTGAAGAAACAATTACTTCTGGGTGTGCTGTGCACGGCGCTGTTGGTTGGCGCCGGCCTGCCCGCCCGGGCCCAGAACGGCTTTTACGGCGGGGTATCGATGCGCGACGGAGCGAGCTCCGTGAGCGGCCTGATCTTGGGCGACCTGCCGCTGGCTTGGAGCCGGTTCGCCACGCCCGTTGCCGACGACACCAACCAGCGCGCGCTGGTCTTCGGCGGCTATCGCTGGCGCAACGATGTCGCGGTCGAGGCGGCGATTAATACCAGCAACACCGCGACGGCCGACTTGTATGCGCTGCGTCCGAGTGGCACGCGTTCGACCGCCACACCGGGATTGGGCTTGACCTTGAGCGACGTCGCCAGCCGCTCCTGGAACGCCGACGTGTACACCAGTTGGGAAATGATTCGCCGCCTGTCGCTCTATGGCCGCCTGGGCTACGCCCAAGGCGACGTGCGCCCGCTCTTCTCCAGCGTTTCGCTCGTGCAAGGCGATCCGCGGCGACAACTCTACGGGGTCAATTACGGCGTTGGCCTGCGCTATGACGTGACCCATTCGCTCGGCCTGCGCGTCGAGTACGCGCGCTTTGGCCGCTTCGCCGGCGAGATACCGCTGAGCGGCGGTATGGCCGATTCCGACCAACTCACCATCGGAGTGCAATTCAAGTTCTAGGCTGCATCTTCAGCTGCACGCGCCGGCGGAGAATTACCGCCGGCGTTTTTGTTGTGCGCCCAGCATGGGCGCGATCTTGGAGGTGCAAGTCCTCCCGTAAGCTGACCACAGCGAACGAAGTGAAGCGCAACTGCGTGAGGGTGACCGAGCGTGGGAAGGAAGCGTGAAGCGAAACCGTGAGCCGATGGACAAGAACTGGATACGAGGCGGTGCCGAGCAGGGCGAGCGGGCAACATACCGCAAAGCTCTTGTGGTCAAGGCTCAGGCGGCGTAAATCCGGCGGTTGCGCGGGGATGGATCGCGCTCTTACCTGGGGAGACCTCGCCTTATGGCCGAAAGGCCGACGTGGGGACACGGAGCGAGGAGTCAGCAGAGGCCGTAGTAGCTGCCTGAATGGGGCGAAGGGCCAAAGGAATAGGAGACGGCGCCCTGTGATTCTCGGCAATGGAATGTCTCAGATGTTCGCAATTGCGAAGCTCGCCGATACGGTGAATAGGGTGAAGCCCGACGCACTCTGGCAGCGAGAAACCAAAGCCGACGGATTAGAGACCAGCACCTTCAGGCGGCGCGCAGGGACTTACTCCTGCCCTTCGACCTCAACTATTTCAACCGCCCGGTGCGGACCCGCATGCCGGGTGGTGTGGGAGGGGTCCGATCAGCGATGATCGGCCCCTATCCCGATTGTGCTTTCCCGGCGTTAAGATGCGCTTGTGATCACGCTGGTCTACCTCGCCCGCCTGCGCGAAGCGCTGGGCGCGGCTGCCGAGAAAGTTGAATTGCCCGGCGATGTCGGCACGGTGGCGGCGCTGCTCGCCTGGCTGCGCGCGCGCGGCGGTGCCTGGGCGGCCGAACTCGCGCCCGGCCGCGCCGTGCGGGTAGCCGTGAATTACAGCATGGCGCGTGCCGACACGCCGGTTAAGGCCGGCGACGAAGTCGCGCTCTTTCCTCCCGTAACCGGCGGGTAAGGTAGAGCGCCATGCCGGTTCGCGTTCAGACCGGGGATTTCGACATCGCGCGCGAGATCGGGGCGCTGCGTGGCAACGACGCACGCGTGGGCGCGGTCGCGGCATTCGTCGGCCTCGTCCGCGACGTCAACGACGGCGCTGCGGTGAGCACCCTCACCCTCGAGCACTATCCGGGTATGACCGAGAAGGCGCTGGAGGGCATCATCGACCAGGCCAAGGCGCGCTGGAGCGTTCATGACGTGCTCGTCATCCACCGCGTTGGCGAGCTCAAGCCCACCGACCAGATCGTGCTCGTGGTCGTGACCGGTGCGCATCGCGGCGAGGCATTCGCCGCCTGCGAATTCATCATGGACTATCTCAAGACCCGCGCGCCGTTTTGGAAGAAGGAACAGACGCCGGGCGGCGAGCGCTGGGTCGAGGCGCGCGCGAGCGACGACGAAAAAGCGGCACGGTGGTAGCGGCGCAGGAGCGGGCGCAGCGCAAGGCGGCCCAGCGGCGCCCTCAGGCCATCGCCACGGCGGCGGCATTGGTCGCGATCGACTGGGGCACGACATCCGCGCGCGCCTATCGACTCGACGCGCACGGCCGCATCCTCGACAAGAGGAGTGCGCCGCTCGGGGTGCAAAAGATCGCCGCCGGCGGTTTCCCCGCCGCCCTGGATGCGCTCCTCGGCGACGCCGTGGATGCCGGCGTGCCGCTTATTGCCTGCGGCATGGTGGGCAGCCGCCAGGGCTGGATCGAGACACCGTACGTGCAATGCCCGGCGGATCTGGCCGCAGTCGCCGCCGCCCTCACTCCGGTACCTCGCGGGCGGCTCGCCATCGTGCCCGGCCTCGTCTGCCACGATCTGGACCGGGTTCCCGACGTCATGCGCGGTGAGGAGACGCAGATCCTGGGCGCGCTCGACAACCGGCGACCCACGGCGCCCCGCTTCGTCGTTCTGCCAGGGACGCACAGCAAATGGGTGCGCGTCGGCAACGCCGGCATCGAGGCGTTCGCGACCTTCATGACCGGCGAGCTCTACGCGCTGCTGCACGACCACAGCATTCTCGGTCGTCTGGTTGCGGCCGGCCGTCCTGACGCCACCGCTTTCGCGCGCGGGGTACGGGCGAGCCTGGGCCGCGCGGCGGCACTGTCCCACGATCTGTTCTCGGTGCGCACGCTCGCCCTCACCGGGGCGCTTGCGCCCGAAGGCGTCGCCGACTACCTTTCAGGTTTGCTGCTCGGCGCCGAAGTGGCCGCGGCGCGGCGCTGGGCCGCAGGCGACGCAGTGGAGGAGGGGGTAGTGACCTTGGTCGGAGACACCGCGCTGTGTGCACGCTATCGGCGCGCACTCGCCCTGGCCGGAATCCAGGCGGCGTCGGGTCCGCCCGAGGCGGCGGCGCGCGGCCTGTGGCGAATCGCACGTCATGCGGGGATGCTGGCAGCGTGAATTCGCTCACCTTGCGCCGCTACCTGAAACCGCTGCCATTCGTTGCGGTGCTGCGCGGCATCACCTTGGGGGAAGTCGACGCGGTCGCCGCGGCGCTCGCCGACAATGGCTTTCGCATCCTCGAGGTGCCACTCAATTCGCCCGATCCCTTCGCCAGCATCGACCGGCTCGCGCGCGGCTTCGGCGCGCGCTGCCTCGTGGGTGCGGGTACGGTGTTGCGTGTCACCGAGGTGGCGGGGGTTGCCGATGCCGGCGGCAAGCTCGTCGTCATGCCGCACGCCGATGTTGCCATCGTGCGCGAGGCCAAGCGCCTCGGCCTGATTTGCCTGCCAGGTGTCGCCACCGTTACCGAGGCCTTCGCGGTGCTCGATGCCGGCGCCGACGGCCTGAAGATGTTTCCGGCGGAACAGCTCGCACCGGCGGTGCTCAAGGCCTGGCGCGCCGTGCTGCCGAAGGATACGCTGGTGTTTCCGGTCGGCGGTATCCGTCCCGACAACATGGCCCCGTATTGGGCGGTTGGCGCCGACGGCTTCGGCACCGGCTCGAACCTGTATCAGCCCGGCGCCGCGCCGGAGGCCGTCCGCGCAGTCGCCGCGAAGTACGCGGCGGCATTTTCCGCTCTGCCGGTGCGGCAATGAGCGGCGCGCGCTTTGACTTGGTCGCACTCGGCGAACCGCTGCTCGAGTTTAACCAGACACGTGGCGCTGGCGGTGACTACGCGCTCGGCTTTGGCGGCGACACCTCGAACTGCGCCGTCGCCGCGGCGCGGCTCGGCGCACGCAGCGCGTACGTGACGCGGCTTGGCGACGATCCCTTCGGGCGCATGTTTCTCGATTTATGGCGGCGCGAGGGCGTCGACGCGAGCGGGGTGGCGATCGACGCCGACGCGCCGACTGGCATGTACTTCGTGGCGCACGGCGCCAAGGGCCACGAGTTCAGCTATCGGCGTGCGGGCTCTGCCGCAAGCCGCATGCGCGCGGTGGATCTGCCGCTGTCGGTGATCTGCGCCGCGAGCGTGCTGCACGTCTCGGGCATCAGTCAGGCCATCTCGGACTCCGCGTGCGATGCCTGCTTTGCCGCCATCGACGCCGCCCGCGCGGCGGGCGTGAGAATCTCCTACGACACCAATCTACGCCTGAAGCTGTGGCCGCTGTCGCGTGCGCGCGCAATCATCCGCGCGAGCCTGGCGCAGGCGTCGTGGGCGCTGCCGAGCCTGGACGATGCGCAGCTGCTTTTCGGGGAGGAGGATCCGGATGCGATTATCGATGCCTGCCACGCCGCGGGTGCGCCGCTGGTCGTGCTCCGCTGCGGTGCCGCCGGCTGCGTGGTCTCCGATGGCAAGCTGCGGGAACGCATAGCCGGTCATCGGGTGCAGGCGATCGACGCCACCGGCGCGGGCGACTGCTTCGACGGCGCCTTCGCGGTGCGGCTGGTCGCCGGCGATGACCCGATCGCGGCGGCGCGTTACGCCAACGCCGCCGCGGCGCTCGCCACCACCGGCTATGGCGCCGTCGCGCCGCTGCCCCACCATGCCGCGGTCATGGCGCTCCTGGGCGAGCGCGTCCCATCATGATCACGGCTACGTTTCACGAAGACGCTTTCCGCGACAAGGTGGCGCTGATTGCAGGCGGCACCAGCGGCATCGGTGCAGCGATCGGCAACGCGCTCTCCGAGCTGGGTGCGAGCGTCACCGTCACTGGCACCACGGTGGCCGAGGCCGAGGAAGCGCAGTCGCGCGCGAGTTTCTGGGTTGAACGCGCGGTTGCACTCGACGTGCGCGATGAAACGGCCGTCGCCGCGTGCTTCGCCGAACGGTCGCGCCTGGATATCCTGATCAACTGTGCCGCAACCATTCGCCGCGGTGAGGAGCACAATCCGGTGGTGTTTGCGGAGGTCATTGACATCAACCTCACCGGCACGCTGCGGCTGTGCACGGCGGCACGGCCTCTTCTGGCCAAGAGCAAAGGCTGCATCGTCAATACCGCTTCGGTGCTTTCATTCCTGGGGGGCGCGCGCGTTCCCGGCTACAGCGCGAGCAAGGGCGGGGTGGCGCAACTCACCAAATCGCTTGCTCTCGCCTATGCGCCCGAGGGCATTCGCGTCAACGCCATCGCCCCGGGATGGATCGCCACGCGGTTGACGCAGGCGCTGCGCGACGATCCGGCGCGCAATGCGGCCATCGTCGCGCGCACGCCGCTGGGCCGCTGGGGCGAACCGGATGAAATCGCCGGCGCGGCGATTTTTCTTTGCTCGCCGGCGGCGGCTTTTGTAACCGGTACGATTCTCGCCGTCGACGGCGGCTACATGGCGGGGTGATTCATGCCGCTCAACAGCGCAATCCGTTACCTCAAGCAGGGGCAGTGGGAAAAGGCACATGCCATCGTGCAGCAGGACGAATCGAAGCTCGGCTGCTGGGCCCACGGCATCGTGCATCTGATCGAGGGCGACCTCGGCAACGCCCGCTACTGGTATCGTCGCGCCGGCCGGCCGTTTCCGAAGGACCGCGACATAGATCGCGAAGTCGCCGAACTGGCGCGCGCGCTCAAGGAGACGCAGTGACGGCGCCATGCATCCTGCCGTCGCCGGGCATTCGACCAGAGCTTGCCATCGGCGCGATGCCCGACGACGAGCGCGTCTGGGTACCGCAGGCAAACGCCATATGGTTTCGGCCACTGCTCTTCAACACGGCAAGCGGCGGCTGGTGCAACCTGCTGCGCGTGCGCCGATCGGGCGTTCTTTCGCGGCACCGGCATCCAATGGCCGTTGTCGGCTACGTCATCAAGGGCCGCTGGCACTACCTGGAACACGACTGGGTTGCGGAGGAGGGGAGCTTCATCTATGAGCCGCCCGGGGAGATGCACACGCTGACCGTACCCGAGGATTGCCGCGAGATGATCACCTTCTTCCATATCGACGGGGCGATGATCTACGTCGATGCCGACGGGCGCCAGACTGGCTACGAGGACGTGTTCACCAAGATCGACATGTGCCGCGCCCACTATGCGGCGGTCGGGCTGGGCGCGGATTACGTCGAGCAATTCATGCGCTAGAAGGCGAGCTTGTAACGACGACGCAGGGTGCCTATACTAACGCGCAGGGAGATGGCATTCCTCCTGTAACCGCCCGCGTGGCTGATGATGCCTACTGGTTGCACCCGTTCGCGGTGAGACGGTAGGCATTCCGATCCCTTCTGTCGTACCGCAGCTTGTGTGTTGATCGTGCCTCCGGCGCGAGAGAGGATTTTGCATGCCCTGGAGCGGAATACTCGCAGTCGGTGGTGGCGCGGCGGTCGGTGCATGGATGCGCTGGGGACTGGGCATTGCGCTCAACCCGATGTTCCCGACCGTGCCGCTGGGAACGTTGGCGGCCAATCTCGTCGGCGGGCTGCTCATGGGCTTCGCCATGGAGCTTTTGACGCGCCACGCGGTGTTGCCGCCGGAAGTGCGGCTGCTAATGACGACCGGCTTTCTCGGCGGGCTTACGACCTTCTCGACTTTTTCGGCCGAGGTCGTGACCCTGCTCCTGCGCCGGGAATGGCTGTGGGGATCGCTCGCGATCGGCGGGCACGTGGTCGGTTCGCTCGCCCTGACGGTCCTCGGCATCCTGATGATCCGCGGACTCTATAGCTGGGGTGCGGCATGAAGGGAACTCTGCTCCGTTTCTACGTGCACGAGAACCGCAAGCAGCAGCATATCGCGCTCTTCGAGTGGCTGCTCGAGCAGGCCAAGAAGATCGGCATCCGCGGCGGCTCGGCGTTTCGTGCGGTCGCAGGGTTCGGGCGCCACGGCATCCTGCACGAAGAGCACTTCTTCGATCTTGCGGCGGACATGACCGTCGAAGTCGAGTTCGTGGTCAGCGACGAGCAGGCCGAGCAACTGTTCGAACTGTTGCGCAAGGAGCGAGTGAGCATCTTCTACGTCCGCGTGCCGGCCGAGTTTGGCGCGATCGAAGGCGACCGCTAGGCGGCAAGGCCTGAGGCCGTGACCGACATCTACGCCCTCGCGGCGCTTTGGCTGGGTCTCGGCTTGGCGGCGACGCTGCTGTCGATCTGGCTACCGATCGAGGCAGGTCGTTCGTCTCCCGCTGGCTGATCGGGTCGGTGTCCAAGCAGGTTATTCACTACGCGCATTGTTCGGCGACGGTCGTGCGGTAAACTGGCAAACGATTCTTTACACGATGGAGCAAGCGATGCCTCATGCGATTCGGATCCACAAGACCGGCGGTCCCGAAGTATTGCAGTGGGAGGAGGTTGCCGTCGGCGATCCCGGGCCCGGCGAAGCGCGCGTGCGCCAGACCGCGATTGGCCTTAACTATATCGACACGTATCAGCGCAGCGGCCTGTACAAGCTGGCGCTGCCCTCCGGTCTGGGCGGCGAGGGCGCCGGGCAGGTCGAAGCCGTGGGCGCCGGCGTCACCGACATCAAGGTGGGCGACCGGGTGGCGTACTGCGGTGGTCCGCCCGGCGCCTATGCCGAGGTGCGCGTGCTGCCGGCCGACCGCCTGGTGAAGCTGCCCGACGGAGTGTCCGAGCGGACCGCGGCGACGCTGATGCTCAAGGGCCTTACCGTCCAATACCTCCTGCGCCAGACCTACCCGCTCAAGGGAGGCGAAACAATTCTCTTCCATGCCGCTGCCGGTGGGGTCGGACTGATCGCCTGCCAGTGGACGCGGGCGCTCGGCGTGACGATGATCGGCACCGTCGGGTCCGACGCCAAGGCGGCCACCGCCAGGGAACACGGCTGCGCCCACACCATCGTCTACACGCGCGAGAACTTCGTCGAGCGCGTCAAGCAGATCACCGCGGGCAAGGGCGTTCCGGTCGTCTACGACAGCGTCGGCAAGGACACCTTTCCGGCGTCGCTCGATTGCCTAAGCCCGCGCGGCATGCTGGTGACCTTCGGCAATTCGTCCGGGCCGATTGCGGCGTTCGACATCCTGCTGCTGTCGCAGAAGGGTTCGCTCTACGTGACGCGACCGACGCTGGTGACCTATACCGCGTCGCGCCCGGCGCTGCTCGCCATGGCAGCGGAAATGTTCCAGCTGGTGCAGGCGGGAAAGATCGTCAACGAGGCGCGGCAGACCTACTCGCTCAAGGATGCGGCGCAGGCGCACCGCGATCTCGAAGCACGCAAGACGACCGGGGCGACCTTGCTCATTCCCTAGACGCAACCGCCGCAGCGTTGAGCAGGCGCCGCGCCGCGGGCGCTATTTCCGATGCGCTCAGGCCCACCGGGCCTTCGCCTGCGGCGACGAGCGTATCGGCCGCCGCGCCATGCAGGCAGACCGCGAACTCGAGCGCCTGGCGCATCGCGATACCCTGGGCGAGGAACGCGCCCAACATGCCGGCTAGCACGTCGCCTGTGCCGCCGCTGGCGAGGCCGGGATTGCCGCTGCTGTTGATCGCCCACCCGCCGTCGTCAAGCGCCAGCACGCTGCCCGCGCCCTTGAGCACCACCGCGCAGCGCAATTGCTTCGCCAGCGCGAGCGCGGCGGCGAGACGATCGTCCTGCACCGCGGCGGTCGTCGTTGCGAGCAACCGGGCGGCCTCCGCCGGATGCGGCGTGATGGCGGTGGCCTGTGTGCGCGTGGCCACTTGCCGCGCAAGTTCCTGGTCGGTTGCGATCAGGTTCAGCGCGTCGGCATCGAGCACCAGCGGCGACAATAGCGCCAGCGCGCGCGCGAGCAATTCGCGCGCGCGCGCATCGGTGCCCAGGCCCGGGCCGGCGACGATCGCGGTGGGACCGGCTTCGAGCACCTCGTGCGCACGCTTGAGCATCAACTCGGGCTGCCTCCAGTCCACCCGTGGAGGCTCGCTCGCCGCCAGTCCGACCCAGATCTTGCCGGCGCCGAGATGAAGCGCGGCGCGGGCGGCGAGAATGGCGGCGCCGACCATGCCCTCGTTGCCGCCGACAATGCCCAGGGTACCGAAGCTGCCCTTGTGCACGTTGCGCTGCGCACGGCGCAGTGGTGCGGGCAGTTGCGTAGAAAGCGTCTGCCAGTCGAGCCGCCGACCGGGGGCGCCGGCTGTTGCGTCGATGCCCAGCTCGTGCAGCTCGATCAGCCCGCAGTAATCCGGACCGTCCGCGGTGAGCAGTCCCGGCTTGAGGGCGATGAACGTCACCGTTGCGTGGGCGCGAATCGTTGGGTGATAGGCGACACCGGTGTCGGCATTGAGCCCGCTTGGTATATCGAGCGCCAGGATGCGCACGCCGCTCGCGTTGGCGCGGGTTATCAACTGCGCTGCGGCGCCAGCGACCGGTCGCGTCAGGCCGATGCCGAACAGGCCGTCGACGACAAGACCCCAATCGCCGCCTTCGGGCCAGTCGGCGCCGAGCGCGCCGCCGGCATCGCGCCACGCCTGATGCGCGGCTGCTGCGTCGGCAGGCAACTTCCCGGCATCGCCGTGGAACACCACGGTGACCTCGTAGAACCAGCTCTTGAGCCAGCGCGCGACGACCAGCGCGTCGCCGCCGTTGTTGCCCGGACCGGCGAGGATGAGCACGCGCGGCGCCCGCCCGGCGAGGGCTTCGCGCGCGGCGCCAGCTGCTGCAAGCCCGGCCCGCTCCATCAGCGGCGCGCCGGCCGCGGCGCGTTCGATCGTGCGCAGGTCCGCGACGCGACCGATGGGGGCGCATTCCATGCACCGATTATAGGCCACGTTGTGTGCCATCCTGGTGCGCCTGCCTCGCGCGGCGTGGACATTCCGGGGGGCAGTCGTTACACTAGCGTGACACATCGGGGTGGGGAGGATAAATGAAATGGCTCGGTAAGTTCGCAATCGTTCTGGTTGCCCTCGGCATTGGCACGGCGCTATCGGCGCAGGAGCTGACGGGGACGCTGAAGAAGGCGAAAGACACAGGGGTCTTCACCCTCGGATATCGCGAGTCTTCGATTCCGTTTTCCTATCTCGACGACAAGCAGCAGCCCATCGGTTACGCCATGGAGCTGTGCATGAAGGTCTTCGAGGCGGTCAAGACCGAGCTCAAGATGCCTAATCTCAAGCTCGGCCTGCAGTCGGTCTCCTCGTCGAATCGCATTCCGCTGCTGCAGAATGGAACGATCGATCTCGAGTGCGGGTCGACAACCAACAGCACCGACCGCCAGAAACAGGTGTCCTTCGGACCGACCTACTTCGTGATCAACGTCAGCGCCGCGGTGAAGAAGAGTTCGGGCATCAAGAGTATGGCGGACCTGGCCGGCAAGACGATCTCGACGACCTCGGGCACGACCGCGGTGCCGCTGCTCAGGCAGTATGAAAAAACCAAGAGCGCCGACATCAAGGAAATCTACGGCAAAGATCACGCCGAGTCGTTCTTGTTGCTCAGCCAGGATCGCGTGTCGGCATTCGTCATGGACGACATCCTGCTCGCGGGGCAGATCGCGAATGCGAGCAATCCGGGCGACTACATGATTCTGCCGGAGTCGTTGCGTACCGAGCCGTACAGCATGATGCTGCGCAAGGACGATCCGCAGTTCAAGGCACTGGTCGACAAGACCATCGACGGGGTGATGATGTCGGGCGAGATCAACAAGATCTACGCCAAGTGGTTCACCAGCCCGATCCCGCCGAAGGGTGTCAACTTGAACTTCCCGGAAACACCGGCCATTAAGGACGCATTCGCCCACCCGAACGACAAGGGCGTTTAGAATCGGGGGCTGCCTGACGCAGCCAAAGTCCGCGAAGGGCCGGAACGCGAATTGCCGCTCCCGGCCCTTCGTGTTTGTACAACCGCGTGATGCAGCGGGCGCGGATGGGATGGGGGTGAGCGATGCACGTCTTCAACTGGCACGTCTTCTTCGAGGAACTGCCCGGCGGCGGCGAGGAGTACTGGCAGCTCATCGTCTCCGGCATCGGCTGGACGCTCGCGGTGTCCGCGTGTTCCTGGTTCATCGCCCTGGCATTAGGCTCGGTCATCGGCACCATCCGCACCACCAACAGCCCCTGGCTCGTGCGTTTTGGCAACAGCTGGGTCGAGTTCTTCCGCAACATTCCGCTGCTGGTGCAGATGTTCCTGTGGTATTTCGTGATCCCGGAATTCATCCCGCCGCTTAAGTCCTGGATCGTGCGCACCGACCCGGTCAACGCGCAGTTCGTGTGCGCGGTGCTCTGCCTCGGTCTGTTCACCTCGGCGCGCATCGCCGAACAAGTCCGCGCCGGGATCCAGTCGCTGCCGCGTGGCCAGCGCCTGGCGGGCATGGCGCTCGGCCTGACCCAGCCGCAGGTGTATCGCTATGTGCTGCTGCCGATGGGCTTTCGCATCATCATTCCGCCGCTCACCAGCGAGACTATGAACCTGATCAAGAACTCGTCGGTCGCGCTCACCATTGGCCTTGCCGAACTCACCTTTCGTGCCCGGGAAATGGGTGAATACACCTTCAATTTCTTCGAGGCGTTCACCGCCGCAACGCTGATCTACCTGGTGATTGCGATGAGCGCCAATCGGCTCATGGCCGTCATCGAGCGCCGCGCCGCGGTACCGGGCTACATCGCCGGCGGCGCGAAATAGGGGGCCGCCATGCACCTTGACTTCGGCGTCGTCGCCCGTTCGCTTCCATACCTGTGGAAGGGATTCGAGTACACGGTGCAGCTGACCGCGATCGCGGCCCTGGGCGGGCTCTTTTTCGGCACCCTGCTGGCGCTCGCCCGGCTGTCGTCGCAGAAGTGGCTCGCGTTCGCCGCCGCGGCTTACGTCAACCTGATGCGCTCCATTCCGCTGGTGCTGGTCATCTTCTGGTTCTTCTTCCTCATGCCGCAGGTGTTCCAGTCGATGACCGGGGCGGAGCGGCCGGTGCAGATCGGCGCCGAACGCACCGCGATCATCACCTTCATCATGTTCGAAGCTGCGTACTTCTGCGAGATCATGCGGGCAGGGATCCAGTCGATAGCGAAGGGGCAGGTGCACTCGGCGTATGCGCTGGGGCTCGGCTACGGCCAGGCGATGCGGCTGGTCATCCTGCCGCAGGCGTTCCGCAACATGATCCCGGTGCTGCTGACGCAGACCATTATCCTGTTCCAGGATACCTCACTGGTGTACGTCATCTCGGCGACCGACTTCGTCGGCGCCGCATCCAAGATTGCCCAGCGTGATGGGCGGCTCATCGAGATGTATCTGTTCGTCGCCGCCGTCTACTTCGTGCTTTGCTATACGCTTTCATTCATGGTCAAACGGCTGCAGAAGAAAATTGCGGTGATCCGCTAGCCGCCCCGGAAACAGGAGAGCAACGATGGCATCGATGATTGCGATGGATAACATCTCGAAATGGTTCGGCACGTTCCAGGTGCTGACCGAGTGCACGACCCAGGTCGAAAAGGGCGAGGTGATCGTCGTGTGCGGGCCCTCGGGTTCGGGCAAGTCGACGCTCATTAAGTGCGTCAACGCGCTCGAGCCGTTCCAGAAGGGGACGATCACCGTCGACGGAATTTCCGTCGGCGATCCGAAGACCGATCTGCCCAAGCTGCGCGCCCGCGTCGGCATGGTGTTCCAGCACTTCGAATTGTTCCCGCACCTGTCGATCAAGGAAAACCTGTCGCTGGCACAGGTCAAGGTGCTCGGCCGGCGCAAGGACGAAGCGCTCGAACGCGGCCTGAAGCTGCTCGACCGCGTCGGCCTGATCGCGCAGAAGGACAAGTACCCCGGCCAGCTTTCCGGCGGCCAGCAGCAGCGCGTGGCCATCGCCCGGGCGCTGTCGATGGACCCGATCTGCATGCTCTTCGACGAGCCGACCTCGGCCCTCGACCCGGAGATGATCAACGAGGTGCTCGATGTCATGGTCCAGCTCGCAACCGAGGGCATGACGATGATGGTGGTCACGCACGAAATGGGCTTCGCACGCAAGGTCGCTCATCGCGTCATCTTCATGGACCAGGGCAAGATCGTCGAAGACGCGAAGAAGGAAGATTTCTTCGGCAAGCCGCGCTCCGATCGGGCGCAACTGTTCCTGTCTAAGATACTGAGCCACTGAGCGCGACTTCGCGCCTTGTCTTCGCCGCCGCGCCACGGGTCGCGTCCGGCTGCCGCCACCGGCTTTTGTTGCGGCTCGGAGCTAGGGTCAGCGTTTTTCTCGGCGGCCTGGCTGCCGGCTCCCTCCATGCAGCGGTTGCTTCGTCCCAGGACACGATCGTCACCGTCACGCTCGGGGCGCAGCAGCGCAGCGCCTACCTGACGCTATTGCCCCTGCGGGGTGCGGTGGCCACGGCGTTGGAGTTTTTAGCCCGTCACCCGATTCCCTGACCACGCCCGCGCTGCGTACGGCGCTGGCCCCAGAACCGCCGCTTCGGCAGTGGCCTCTCCTCCGCGGGCCCGGTCCCGCTTACAACCGGATACATCTGCCTGTCCGCCCCCGAATACCTCGGCCGTTGAGGGAGGTGCAGTCGATCAAGCGGACCAACAACCATTGCAAGGAGACCAAGATGACGAATCCGACGCGTTTCAAGACCGCGACCGCCGTCGCCCTCGTGACCGCGTTTGCGGCCGGGATGGCAACGAGCGCGGTGGCCGACACGACCTGGCAGGAAAACCATCCGCGCCGGGAGCAGGTCAACAACCGCCTCGCTACTCAGGACGCGCGCATCCACAACCAGGTCAAGGATGGTGACCTCACCAAGGGCCAGGCGGCGCGGCTGCACAAGGACGATCGCCAGATTCGTGGCGAAGAGCGCGCCATGGCCAGCCAGAACGGCGGCCATATCACGAAGCAGGAACAAAAAACGCTGAACCAGCAGGAGAATCGGGTCAGCGCCAAAATCGGCGAATAGTCGTGTTCTTGGAACACCGGAGCGGGAGACGGGTGAGTCGTCTCCTGTTCCCGGTGTACCTTTCCCGGCGCGATCTCAATCCGGCCCTTGCGCAAAAGGGCGCCGCGGGCAGGCGTTAGGCATGCAGCGTATAATCCCGCTTTACGTCCACCGTCGCGTCGATGGCCGAGCTTCTGTCGCTCCGCGGGCGCAATGCCCTGTCGCCGTTTCGCATCGCCAAGCTGCTGTCGACCCTCGCCGCGACTCCTGTCTCCGCACTTACCGCTGATTTCTGGCACTTCGTTCAAGCCGAGCGCGACCTGAGCGCACCCGAGCGCGCGACGCTCGAGCGCATTCTCAGCTACGGGCCGCAGAGCGACGTGCACGTCGACACGGGCGAGCTTCTGCTCGTCATTCCGCGGCCCGGCACCCTATCGCCCTGGGCTTCCAAAGCGACCGATATTGCCCATAGCTGCGGGCTCGCGCCGATCGTGCGCATTGAGCGCGGCGTCGCCTATCGGGTCTCGGTGGCGCATGGCAAGCCGCTGCCAGCCGATGCGCGCGCGATCCTCCTGCCGCTGCTCCACGATCGCATGACCGAAAGCGTGTTTGCATCGCTCGACGCGGCGGCGAAACTGTTCACTCACTTTCCACCGCAGCCGCTTGCAAGCATCGACTTGCTTACGCGCGGCCGCGCCGCGATCGAGGGCGCCAACGTGGCGCTTGGTCTCGCGCTGTCCACGGACGAGATCGACTATCTGGCCGAATATTTCAGCCGCATAGGCCGCAATCCGACCGACGTCGAGCTGATGATGTTTGCGCAGGCGAACTCCGAGCATTGCCGCCACAAGATCTTCAATGCCGACTGGGTCATCGACGGCGTCGCGCAGCCCCGATCCCTGTTCGCCATGATTCGCAACACCCATGCGGCGAGTCCGCAGGGAACCCTCGTCGCCTACAGCGACAACGCAGCGGTGGTCGAAGGCAGTAGCGTGCGGCGCTTCTACGCCGGCGCCGACAACCGCTATGCGGCGCGCGACGAGATGACCCACATCCTGATGAAAGTCGAGACCCACAACCATCCGACCGCGATCGCGCCGTTTCCGGGTGCGGCGACTGGGTCCGGGGGCGAGATCCGCGACGAAGGTGCGACGGGTATCGGCGCCCGGCCCAAAGCCGGGCTGAGCGGCTTCACCGTATCGCACCTGAAAATTCCAAGCATGATCCAACCCTGGGAAGTCGATCATGGCAAGCCCGACCGTATCGCTTCCGCGCTGCAGATCATGCTCCAGGGCCCGATCGGCGCCGCGGCGTTTAATAACGAATTTGGTCGACCCAACCTGCTCGGCTATTTTCGTACCTTCGAGCAGGAAGTGGCCGGCGAGGTGCGCGGCTATCACAAGCCGATCATGATTGCGGGCGGCGTAGGCAACGTCAGCGCACGTGACGCGTGCAAGCGGCCGCTAACCGATGGCGCGCTATTGGTGCAGATCGGCGGCCCGGGCATGCTGATCGGCATGGGCGGCGGCGCCGCGTCGTCGATGGCGACCGGCGCCAACACCGCCGATCTCGATTTCGATTCCGTGCAACGCGGCAACGCGGAGATCCAGCGCCGTGCGCAGGAGGTCATCGACCGCTGCTGCCAGCTCGGGGACGCAAACCCGATCCTGTCGATCCACGACGTGGGTGCCGGCGGCCTTTCCAATGCGCTGCCGGAGCTCGCGCACGGCGGCGGCAAGGGCGCCTTGCTCAACCTGCGGGCGATTCCGTCGGAGGAACCGGGGATGTCGCCGCGCGAGATCTGGTGCAACGAGGCGCAGGAGCGATACGTGCTCGCGATCCGACCGGATGCGGAGGCGGCGTTTTCGGCAATCTGCGCCCGCGAACGCTGCCCGTTCGCGGTGCTTGGCCGCGCCACGCCGGAGCATCGCTTGCGCCTCGAAGATCCGGTATTCCACAACACACCCGTCGATATGGAGCTGTCGGTGCTGCTCGGCAAGCCACCGAAGATGATTCGTGATGTAGCGCGCGTTGCCCGCCCCCTCGAGCCCTTCGCTGCCGACGCCTTGGACCTGCGCGAGGCCGCTTATCGCGTGTTGCAGTTCCCGGCGGTCGCCGACAAGACCTTCCTGGTGACGATCGGCGATCGCACCGTTGGCGGCCTTTGCGCGCGCGATCCGATGATCGGCCCGTGGCAGGTCCCGGTGTCCGACGTCGCGGTCACCCTGACCGACTTCGACGGCTATGCCGGTGAGGCGATGGCGATGGGCGAGCGCACGCCGCTGGCGTTGATCGACACGCCTGCGTCGGGGCGGATGGCGGTCGGCGAGGCGATCACCAATCTGGCGGCTGCAGGTATAACCAGTCTCGCCGCCGTCAAGCTCTCCGCCAATTGGATGGCACCGGCCGGGCACCCGGGCGAAGACGCCGCGCTGTACGACACCGTGCGCGCGGTTGGCATGGAACTGTGCCCGGCGCTCGGTGTCAGCATCCCGGTCGGCAAGGACTCGATGTCGATGCGCACGACCTGGAGCGAGGGCGGTGAACCACGTGCGGTCACCGCTCCGATCTCGCTCATCGTGTCTGCATTTGCTCCGGTGATCGATGCGCGCCGCGTGCTGACGCCGCAACTGCGTTTCGATTGCGGCCGCACCGTGCTGCTGCTCGTCGACCTGGCCAACGGCCAGAACCGGCTCGGCGGCTCGGCCCTGGCCCAGGTTTACGGCCGCCTCGGCAGCAACCCGCCGAACGTCGACGATCCGGAGACGCTGAAAGGCTTTTTTGCGACCGTGCAGGCACTGCATGCGCAAGCCGGGATACTCGCCTACCACGACCGCTCCGACGGCGGGCTCTTCGCAACCGTGGTCGAGATGGCGTTCGCGGCGCGTTGCGGCTTGGCCATTACCTTGGACGAGCTGCCGGGCGCAGCGATCGCGGCGCTGTTCAACGAGGAACTGGGTGCGGTGCTGCAGGTTCGTGCCACGGACCGGCACGATGTTGTCGGAGCGTTCGAGGCCGCCGGCCTGCGCTGCGTCGCCGTGGGTGAGCCCGCCCGCGGCGACCGCATCCGGGTGTCGCAAGGCGGCCTCTTGCTGCTCGACGAATCGCGCGTCGAACTGCACCGCGCGTGGTCGCGCACCACGCATGCGCTGCAGCGACTGCGCGATTATCCGCAGGCCGCCGATCAGGAATACGAGCGGCTACTCGACGTCGACGACCCGGGGCTCGTGCCGCATCTCACCTTCGATCCGACGCAAGACATCGCCGCACCATTCGTCGCCACCGGAGCGAGGCCGCGCGTTGCGATCCTGCGCGAACAGGGGGTTAACGGACATATAGAGGCCGCGGCCGCGTTCAACCGCGCCGGCTTCGAAGCCTACGACGTGCACATGACCGACCTCATCGCCGGGCGGACTGCGCTGAACGGGTTCAAGGGTATCGTCGCCGGCGGCGGTTTCTCCTACGGCGACGTGCTCGGAGCCGGCGAAGGCTGGGCGAAATCCATTCTCTACAATGCGCGGGCGCGAGAGGAATTCGCCGCGTTTTTTGCGCGCAGTGAAACCTTCGCGCTCGGGATCTGCAACGGCTGCCAGATGCTGAGCAACCTGCGCGAACTGATCCCAGGAACGGCGCATTGGCCGCACTTCGTGCGCAACCAGAGCGAGCAGTTCGAGGCGCGCCTCATCCTGCTCGAGGTGCTGCCCTCGCCGTCGCTGTTCTTCACCGGCATGGAGGGGAGCCGCATTCCGGTTGCGCTCGCCCACGGCGAGGGTTATGCGGAATTCCGCGATGCGCAGCAGCTGGTGGCGGCGGAATCCCTGGTGTCGCTGCGCTTCGTCGATAACCGCGGCATGGCGACCGAGCGCTACCCGTACAATCCCAACGGGTCGCCGCGCGGCATCACCGGGCTGACCACCGCCGACGGTCGGTTTACCATCCTGATGCCGCATCCGGAGCGCGTGTTTCGTACCGTGCAGATGTCGTGGCACCCGGATGCATGGGGCGAGGATTCGCCGTGGATGCGGATGTTCCGCAACGCGCGTGCCTGGCTCGAATGAGTGACGATTGCGAAGGAGTTTTCAATGAGCGTACGCGTCTGGTCCATCAATGGCGTGACGCCGGTCGTCGACCCGACCGCGTTCGTGCATCCAAGCGCGGTCTTGATCGGCGATGTGCTCGTCGCCGCGGGGTGTTACGTCGGTCCGTCGGCGTGCCTGCGCGGCGATTTCGGGCGCATCGAGTTGCGTGCCGGCGCCAACGTGCAGGACTGCTGCGTCATGCACGGCTTCCCCGGCACCGATACTGTGGTCGAGGAGGAGGGGCATATCGGCCACGGCGCAATCCTGCACGGTTGCGTTGTGCAGAAGAACGCGCTGGTCGGTATGAACGCGGTCGTCAATGACAATGCCGTCATCGGCGAATCGGCCATCGTCGCCGCCATGGCGTTCGTCAAGGCAGGCATGGTCGTCCCGCCACGCACGCTCGTCGCCGGCGTTCCCGCCGCCGTCGTGCGCGCGCTGACCAACGAGGAACTGGCGTGGAAGCGCGAAGGCACGCAGAGCTACCAGGAGCTCGCGCGGCGCAGCCTCAAAACGATGGTGCAGACGGAGGCACTGGCCGCGAGCGAACCGGATCGCAAGCGCATCGAGCTGCCGGAGCTCTTGCCTCTGTCGACCCTCAAGGCCAAGCTTCGCTCGGATGGGTGATGCCGGGGCAGGCGCAGGCGTCGCGTCGGATCGCGACCCGCGCCTTCCTGCGGATAGGCGCGGCGCCGGTCGCGGGGGCTTTAGAACCCGGCGGCTTGTCCGTCGCGGCGCGGATCGGAACCGGCGACGTATCCGTCCCCGGTGCAAACGATGAACTGGCCCGCACCGAAGTCCATGTAGGAGTCGGCGATCGACGCAAAGCGGTGTCCGCGCACGGCAAGACCGTCGCGCACCGCGGGGGACATGCTTGACTCGAGATCGAGCGACAGCCCGGCGTTGACCTTCCACCGCGGGGCATCGAGTACCGTCTGCGGCTGCTGGTGAAAGTCGATCAACCGCACCAGCGTCTGCAGGTGACCCTGCGGCTGGATCGGCCCGCCCATCACGCCGAAGCTCGCATAGGGCGCGCCAGCGCGGGTGGCAAATCCGGGGACGATGGTATGAAACGGCCGCTTGCCCGGCCCGACCAGGTTCGGGTGGCCGGGCCGCAGCGAGAACCCCGTGCCGCGATTCTGCAGGCTGATGCCTGTCCCGGGCACGACGATGCCCGAGCCAAAGCCCATGTAGTTCGACTGGATCAGCGACACCATCATGCCGCTTGCGTCGGCGGCGGTCAGGAAGACGGTGCCGGCCGGCGGCGGTATCCCGTGCTTGAAGTCCTGCGCCCGCCGGCGATCGATCAACCGCGCGCGAGCGGCGAGGTACTCGCGATCGAGCATCTGCGCCGGAGTGACTTCCATCGCCCGCGGATCACCGACATAGCGATACACGTCAGCGAAGGCGAGTTTCATCGCCTCGATCTCGAGGTGCTGCACTTCGGCCGAATCGACAGGCTGCGCGGCAAGGTCGAAATGCTCGACGATGCCCAACGCGATCAGCGCGGCGATGCCCTGGCCATTGGGCGGGAGTTCGTGCACGGTGGTGCCGCGATAATCGATCGTGAGCGGCGTGACCCAGACGTTGGTATGGTTGGCGAAGTCCTCTAGCGCATGCCCTCCGCCATGGGCGCGTGAATGCGCAACCATCTTCTCCGCCAGTTCGCCGCGGTAGAACGCATCGCCCCGCGTCGCGGCGATCAGCTCGAACGTCTTGACCATCGCCGGCGCGGCGAAATGCTCTCCCGGTTCGGGGGCACGGCCCCGAGGCAGGAAATGGGCGGCGAAGCCGGGAACCGCGCCGAGAATGGGTACTGCCCTGGCCCATTTGTCGGCGATGATGGGGCTCACCGCATAACCGTCGCGCGCATATGCGATGGCGGGCCCGAACAGGTCCGCGAATGGCAACTTGCCATAGCGCTCCGACAGCGCCACCCAGCCCGACACCGCGCCGGGAATGGTCACCGTGTCCCAGCCGGCGCGCGGCATTTCGGTCGCGGGCGCGAAGCGCTCCGGGGTCCAGGTCGCGGGGGCCCGTCCGGAGGCGTTCAAGCCGGCGATCTCGCCATCCTTCCACACGATCGCGAAAAGGTCGCTGCCCAGGCCATTGCTGCACGGCTCGACCACGGTGAGCGCAATCGCGGTCGCGAGCGCGGCATCGAGGGCATTGCCGCCGGCGCGCAGCGCGGCGATGCCGGCCTGGGTCGCAAGCGGCTGTGAGGTAGCGACGACATTGCGCGCGAAAATGGGCGAGCGTCTGGAGACGTAAGACGCTTCCCAGTCGTAGCCGGAACGCGCTCCGCGCAGGGCTCTTTCAGGGCTATCGTTCACGGCAGGTGCTCCATTGCGTCGCAGCCAGGTAAGGATAGCACCTGACCGGGGCCGGGCGCGCGCAGGCGCCAGCGGAAAAAAAGGGCAGGCGCGAGGCGCCCGCCCTTGGCACTGATACGACGGGAGAAACCGCCCGATCAGTAGCCGTTTTCGGCACGCAGCTGGCGCAGGTACGCGTCGACTTCCTGGCCCTGCATGCGCTGCTGGAGTTGCGGCTTCACCTCGTCGAAGCTCGGTATCTTGGCTTCGCGAATGTCGTCGACCTCAATGACGTGCCAGCCGAATTGCGTCTGCACTGGGACGGTGGTGAACTTGCCCTTCTGCAGCGACACCATGGCGTCGCCAAAAGGCTTGACGAAGTTCGATGGCGTGTTCCAGTCGAGATCGCCACCACGGGTCTTGGAGCCCGTATCCTTGGAGTGTTCGGCGGCGAGCGTCTCGAACTTCTCGCCCTTTTGCAGCGCCGCGATGATTTGGTTGGCCTCTTCCTGATTGTCGACCAGGATGTGGCGGACCTTGTACTCCTTGTCACCCATCTGCCCCTTGATGACGTCGTATTCCTTGTGCAAGGCCTCGTCGGAGACCGGATGCGCCTTCAGATAGTCGGCCATGTAGGCGCGCACGAGCACCGTCTGCGACGCCAGGTCCATCTCGGTCTTCATGCCCGGTGTCTTGTCGAGGCCCTTCTTCTTTGCCTCGCGCACGAGCAGCTCGCGCGTATTGAGCTCGTCACGAACTGCGGCGCGCAACTCCGGCGAATCGGTCTGGCCCTGCGCCAGGCGTTGCTTGAGCATGAAGTCGAAGGTCGCCGTGGAATAGAGCTCCTTGCCCTTGGCCGGAGCATCGGCCTTCGCCGGTGCCTTCTTGGTGTCCTGCGCCAGCGCGGCGGGCGGCGCGAGCAGCAGTGCGGCCGCTGAGAGCGCGATGAATACGCGGAAAAACGTTTGCATAGATGACAAATCCTTCTGTTGGTTCGGGGTTAAGAGAACTCTTCCGGGGCCAGCGCCTTGATCGACAGCGCGTGGATCGGATGGGGAAGCAAATCGGCAACGCGTGCCATCACCGTCTGGTGGCGCCGGAGCCGGGAAACGCCGTCGAACGCCTGAGACACGATCAACAGCGAAAAGTGCCCGCCGCCGGCGGCAGCACCCGCGTGTCCGGCGTGCTCTGCACTGTCGTCGTGGATTTCGAGCGCCAGCGGGGAGAGGTCGGCCAGGCGCGCGCGCAATGCCGTCGCGACGTCGGTCATGGCGACGGGCCCTCCGGCAGATAGCGCGCCACCGAGGCGACCGTCGCCACGGCAAGGACGAAAAACAACACGATCGCGCCCCAGACCTTGAAATTAACCCATATGTTGGTCGGAAAGTGGGACGCCACATACAGGTTCGCGGCCCCCATGGCGGCGAGAAAGGCAACCCACACCCAGGTCACACGAGCCCAAACCGCGTCGGGGAGGGTCAGGTCCTTGAGCAGTGCGCCGATCAGGTTGCGGCGAAAGCCCACGCGTCCGACCGCGAGGATGACGGCGAAGAGCCAGTAGAGGGCAGTCGGTTTCCACTTGATGAAGGTCTCGTTGTGGAGGATCAGCGTTGCCCCGCCAAAGGCCACAATGATCGCCAGGCTTAGCCAGTGGATGACTTGGACCTTCCCACGGCGCCAGCGGAAATAGGCGATCTGCGCCAACGAGGCGGCGATGGCCACCGCGGTCGCCACGTAGAGGTCCCACAGCTTGAATGCGACAAAGAAAAGCAGGAGCGGAAAGTAATCGGCAAGAAACTGCATAACCTGTTATTTTACCTTGGAATTAGCCTCTTTCCAAGGGGGAGGGTCCGGCACCCGTTTAGCCCAGCTTGGAGCCTTGCAGCCCTTCGCCCGGCACTTAGTCCCGAGAAGCGTTGGCGACCAGCCGCCGGAAGCGCGCCCAATCGAATGTCGGGCCCGGATCGGTTTTTCGGCCCGGGGCGATATCCTGGTGACCGGCGAGGTCGGCGATCGGATAACGGCGGCGCAACGCCCGGGTGAGTCGGGCCAGGACGCGATATTGGGGAGCCTCGTAGTCGAGCGTGTCGGTGCCTTCCAGCTCGACGCCGATGGAGAAATCGTTGCACTGCTCCCGGCCCTGCCACGACGAAGCGCCGGCGTGCCACGCCCGGCGTTCGCAGGATACAAACTGCGTCAACGTGCCGTCGCGCCCGATCAGAAAGTGCGCGGAAACCCGCAGTTGCCGGATCGTGGCGAAGTAGGGATGCGCGCCGGGGTCGAGACGGTTGGTGAACAGCTCCGCGATCGCAGTCCCCCCGAACTTACCCGGCGGCAGGGAAATGTTATGCACCACGAGCAGCGTGATCTCGGTGCCGGGTGGGCGATTATCGCAATTGGGCGAGGGCACCTGTGCGGCGGCCCGCACCGTGCCGGCGCGGTCGACCACAAGGCGGCTGATGGGCGTGATCAATCGACGGACTACTTGCGGCCGAACCGTGCGTTAGCGCACGAGGTTGTCTTGCAAAAAAAGACCAGGCATTTTACCAGTCGCTGCACGATTGCTCACCTTCGCCACCGACCAGAAGTCGAAGCCATAAATGGCCAACATCGATAGCACAGATAGCCAGGTACTTTTTTCGCGGAACAACATGGAAGACCCTCGCGTTGTCTAGGGTACACGACACAATGCATGTTAATTTAAACAATGTGTCAGGCATTTTTTAGCTTAAGGATACGACCCGAAACCGGAAACTTCTGGCCCCGGGCCCATGCCTACAAGGTAGGGATGTACTCGTCACACCGCTCCAACTCCTTGGGCCTAGCGGCATCGAGCGCGCTGCTTGTGGCAACGATATTGTTCGCGCGTGCTGTAATCGCCGGCCCGATCGAGGACGGATTGGCCGCGTATGAGCGCGGCGACTACGAAACCGCATACGGACTATTCTCGCCTCTCGCCGAACAGGGGGACGTGGCTGCACAGTTCCAGCTCGCGGTTCTCTTCGAGAACGGGTTGGGCGTTGCCCAAGACTATGGAGAAGCTGCGCGCTGGTACAAGAAGGCTGCTGAACAAGGCGACGTGGCAGCGCAGTACAACGTCGCACTGCTGTACGAAAAAGGAACCGGACTTCCTCTCGATCTGGAAAAGGCCCGGTACTGGTATGGCAAGGTCCTTGCAAATCCTCGCGTACGCGGATCGTTGGAAACGAAGCAGCGCGCTCGAGAACGGCTCGTCAATCTGTCACCACCCGAGGAGGTCATTGCGTACGAGGGCGGGCGCTTCGTTGTGCGCCGCTCCGTGTCAGGAGATTGTGTTGTCGCACTGCAAGGCATCGTGTCCCGAGATGCGAGTTTGAAGTTTGATGACGCAGTCAAGAAAGCCGTCGCTGTTGGCTGCAGCAGGCCGTTGACGATGCTGCTGGAGTCGCCGGGCGGAGGCCTTTTGGATGGAATTTCACTCGGCCGAGATGTGCGATCTCAGGGGCTTCGAACCGTGGCGCGCTATGAATGCGCGTCCGCATGCGCCATAATTTTTTTGGGAGGTGTTGAACGGATGCTGGTGGGATCTCGTGCGCGGATTGGGTTTCATCAAGCCGCATTTGTCGGGAATAAGGTTAGACGGTGCGATCAATCGATGGATAGCCATGAGATAAGGAGCTATCTACGCTTCGTAATTCCTGCAGATGCGGGTCGGATCTATCCAATAATCATGGAAACGTCGTGCGACTCCATCGAATGGGTGTACGGGCAGCGCGCTCTTGAGCTAGGTGTGGCAACGACACTTGAGTCGGAAGGTGTTGACCTTTTCGGCCCCAAGAAAGACCGATAACCAAGAATGCATCCGGTTGGTTGGGCCTGACGGCCAAGAGGCCTGTAGCGTTTCGTCGTTGCGTTGTGTCTTGTCGCAGATCGCCACCTGCACCACCCGTTGCTGCCTATCGCGCTGTGGAAAGCGGGCATTCATGTCGAGAAATTTTACAATCTGCTCTTGTCAACAGCGCATGCGCTTGCGTTCCGACCGGCAACGCGTTGTTCTCGCATCGTAATTATTCCTGGGTGCGTTTTGTGCTTCACAACCACGGATGCGGTATCAACCGCGCTCGGCGAAAAGGGGAGTCAAATGAGCAGCCGACCTTTTGGAGCGACAAAGCACCTACCTGCGCTTGTACTGGCTGCCTTGCTGGTTTGCGGAGCACCCATTGCCCGTGCATCCGACATCTCATCTGTCGACTCCTTCCGGAACGACGCCTTCTCGCAGACCGGGAACGGCAACACGCTTACGCCGACGGGCGCCTTCTACTCCTCAGACCTTTACGAAGTGTCACCGGGTGGTTTCTACACGTCGGTCACCATGAGCTACCCCGGTCCCGGGAGCCCCGTCGCCTTGTCTCCAACCTCGCCAACCAACTTCCATTACCAGACGCCAAGCTTCGCCTCGCAGGCGGCCATGGATGCTGCGTTCCCGTTTGGAACGTACGCGTTTCTTACCAACAACGGGGATACGGCGAGCTACGCGTACTCGGCGGACGATTATGCGCTGTCGAGGCCTTACCTGACCGGGACGGACTATAGCAACCTGCAAGGAATGAATCCTGGCAACGCCTTCACCTTCGACCTCAGCCCCTACGACACCGGATCGACTGCCACCTTTTCGTTCATTTTCCTGACGATCTACGACTACACCCTGGGCGCATTCGTCTTCGATGCCGGGTTCCTTGTACCGACGACTACGAGCATCACGCTCCCGGCGGGGACTCTGGCATACGGCGACACCTTTGGCTACGAGCTCGATTACTCCAACCGCGACTTGGTGGAGAGCCCCGGCGCGGTCTTTAACGCGCAACTCGGCTTCGATTTGCGCACCGACGGGACCTTCACGTCGGAGCAACGACCGGTTCCGGAGCCTGCCACTTTGGCGCTTCTCTCGCTTGGCCTCGCCGGTCTCGGCTTCTCGCGCCGCAAGCAGTAACTGATTGTGGTAGCAACAACAGGGGCCCCGCAGTGGCGGGGCTTGTTGTTGGTTGGCGGCGAAGGCTTTGCTGTCGCACGCGACACGGGCGGTGCGCGAGTATTTGGCTGCCCTGGAGGCGCAGACGGAGCCAATGACCGCTCCCGCCTCGATCTCGCCGACCGATCCAGCGGCACGGTGGACGGCAGTGGGTGGTCCGGCGTTCTACGCCTATTCGACCAATTATCTGATTGATGTGCAGGCCGGCATCATCGTCGATGTCGAGGCGACGCCCGCCTAAGCGCTCGCTCGCGGACAAGGCCGCGCAGGTGACCCTGATCGCAACGTTCGCGGGGCTGTCTTATTTGTTGATCAACTTCGGGCGTTGGGGCTTATACGCTTTGCCTATCCTCTACACGGCGCTGCTCGCGCTCTACGACGCGCGACCGGATTTGGCGCGACAGATTTTTCCCAAGCTAAGGCGAGAAAAATGACGGCATGCCGGACCGGGGAGGGGTGTTTGGCCCGTACGACCGCGCGTGCCCATCAGCGCTCGGGCCGGCCAGATTCTGGTAACGCGGGCAGTCTAGGCGCGCGCGCGATCCCAGTTGCTGAACAGTAAGGCCAAGGAAAAGGCTTGCTGCTCGGCGATCAGCGGAGCGGCCTCGTCATGTCGGCCGGAAGGCACCAACGTCGGAGGCGCGGTCTCCGGCAGTCGGGCCACAATGTCCCAGGTTCTCTCGACGCAGGTTCAGGTTGGATGAAAGTGGGCGGGACGGGCGAGGGCCGACACTCGACAGAAGCCTCGCCCAGCGCAGAGGCACTGGCGCCACCGCTACTTGCTAAATTGTTTGACGATCGTCGCGTCGAACTTGACGTTGACCCTCGCACCACCCATCGCGGCATCGTCGATGGCCAGGGTTCCGGCGAGGCGCTCCGCGGTATCGGCAGTCAGCTTGAGAGCCTCATCGGGTTTGGCGCTGCCCGAATACTGAACCTTCTGACCGTTGCCCACGACCCAGTAGTTCAGGCGCGGGCCCACGTCGAAATCGACGGTCATGCCTTCGGTCACGTTTCCGCTAGCGCACATCATCGATGCGCAGGCCTGCAGTTTTGCAATGACGTCGGTCGAAGTGAAGATCAGTTGGCGAATCGTCTTGCCGCTAGCCGCATCTGGACCTTTGATCATATATACGTTCGCAACGTTGACGACGATGGGGCCGGCTTTGCTCTGATAGTTGATCGTACCCGAGGCAGGGCCCGCAGTAGCAGCCACCGAAACAAACGCCGCAACGGCTAGCAAGGCCATGGCCGGAATTGTCATCGTTTGACGTGAACGACAAGTATTGCGCATGTGGCTGCTCCTTCCTGATTATGTGACCCAGTACCTACACGGCACCGTACCAGACCAGCATCATTTTGTCTTGCCGAGAGCCAATTTCGATTCCATGAGCCTGGGCGCTTGGCTTACGGGTTCGTTAGGAATCTCAAACCGAAGGCTGCGAACCGTTGTGCGATTCCAACACTTTCTCCACTGAGGTCGCGTGCGTACGGTCGAAAATCCTACAGTTGACGGCAACAGTTACCGACGCAATGGGGAACCCAGTCATCGGTACGGTGACCTGGGCAAGCAACAATCCGGCGCTCGACACCGTAAGCCCGAACGGCCTGGTGATGGCGCTGGCCGCGGGCCAAGTGACTGTCACTGCGACCGGTGCGGGTGGGAGCGGGGCGGCCATGATCACGATCACGGCGGCCATCGTGTTTGCGTCCGTCAGCGCAGGTAACCGCCACACCTGCGGCGTGACCACCAGCGGCGTCGGATACTGCTGGGGGACAACAGGTCCGGGCAACTCGGCAACGGGACGACAACAAACAGTTCCGTGCCGGTTAAACGTTGTAGGCTCGCCGTAAGGCATTGTGTATTGCGAGCGTCTGCATCTGCGACGCTCGACCGTTTGCAACGGGTCGATAAGCGACCCAGGCGCCAAAGTCGCTGATCGGCCAGTAGCGGAAACGTGAGGGTGGGCTATTTAATGCCCAACCTCTCCATCCGGTAACGCATGGCCCGGAACGTGATGCCAAGCAGCTTCGCTGCCGCGGTGCGGTTGTAGCGGGTTTTTTCCAGCGCTTCGTTGATTGCCGCCCGCTCGACGCGATCGAGATAGTCTTGCAGCGGCCACTTGTCGCCTGCCGGCAGGGCGGCGTCCGCCTCTTCCGGCGGTGGCGTCAGACGCAGGTCTTCCGCCGTGATCTTCTGCGCATCGGCAGCGAGCGACAGGCCGCGCTCGAGAATGTTCTCCAGCTCGCGCACGTTGCCCGGAAACGGATACGACTCCAGCGCCGTGATCGCCTCGGCGTCGAGCCTCGCCGGCTGGGCGCGTGACAGCTTACGCAGGATCGCGTCGGCGATCGAGGGGATGTCCTCGCGCATCTCGCGCAGGCTAGGCATCGCTAGCTCGATGACGTGCAGGCGGTAGAACAGGTCCTGGCGAAACTCGCCCGCGTCAACCAGGGCAGGCAGCTTCTTGTGTGTCGCGCTGATAATGCGCACGTCGACCGGCTCCTCGGCCGTCGAGCCCACTTTGCGCACGCGCTTCTCCTGGATCGAGCGCAAGAGCTTGACCTGCATGGGGAGCGGCAGGTCCGCCACTTCGTCAAGGAACAGCGTGCCCCCGTTCGCGGCTTGGAAGAAGCCGTCGCGATCGCCCTCTGCACCGGTAAAGGCACCTTTGCGATAGCCGAAGAACTCGCTCTCCATCAGGTTCTCCGGGATCGCGCCGCAGTTCACCGGCACAAAGGGCTGCTCTGCCCGCGGCCCGCCAAGGTGGATCATGCGCGCGGCCAATTCCTTGCCGCTGCCCGATTCGCCGGTAATGAACACCGGCGCCTGGCTCTTCGACAGCCGGTCGATCATCTGCCGCACCTGCATGACCGCCGGCGATTCGCCCAACAGCTGGTACGACGAGGGCGCGGAAGGCTTTTCGGGAACCTTCAGCGCCTGCTTGACCAATGCCCGCAACTGCTCAAGCGCGACCGGCTTGGCCAGGTAATCAAATGCCCCGGCCTTGAGCGCGGCGACCGCGTTTTCGGCGCTGCCGAACGCAGTGATGACCGCGACCGGAACGTCGAGCCCCTTGTCGGTGATGTGCTCGACCACGCGCAGGCCCTCGCCGTCGGGAAGGCGCATGTCGGTCAGGCACAGGTCGAAAGCCTGCGCATCGAGCAGGCGAATGGCTTCCTCGATCGACTGCGCCCGCGTCGTGTCCAGGCCCATCCGGGACAGGGTCAGCTCGAGCAATTCGAGCAGATCGGGCTCGTCATCGATGACGAGCACCTTGGGCTGTCCGCGTTCGCGTGGTCTCCGACTCATGATCGCCTCTCCTGGTAGCGCCTGCTATTTTTCCGCCGGACTGAGCGCGCGCTTCATCGTGAGGCGAAAATGCGCCCCGGGCCCCTTGGGCAGGAGCTCCAGTGCCGCGCCGTTGGCGTCGGCCAGCTCGCGCGCAATGTAGAGCCCCAGCCCGGTTCCGCCCGGCCGCGTCGTGAAAAATGGCTCGAAGATCTGCCCCCGCAGCTCGGCGGGAATCCCCGGACCATCATCGTCGAGTTCGCATATTACGGCATCCCCCATGTAACCGGGGCGCAGCAGGATGCGGATGCTGCCGTCCTTCTTCTGGCAGTGTTGCCACGCGTTGCGCACAAGGTTCCAGACGATCTGGTTGAGGTGGCCGCGGTCGAACATCACCAGCAGGTCTTCCGGCGCCCGCACCACGACCCCCCCCGGCGGGATCGCCTCCGCCTGGACGATCTCCTCGACGAGCAAGGTTATGAATTCGACGAAGGGCACGGCCTCGGGCTGCTGGCGGTCACGCCGGTTCAACTGCAACACTTCGCCGACGATGCGATCGATACGCTTGGCGTTGTTGCGGATCATGCCCAGCAGCCGCTGGCCCTCGGGCGCCACCGACCCGTCCTCCTCAAGCAATTGCGCCGCCTGGTTGATCGCCGACAGCGGGTTGCGCACCTCGTGCGCGATGCTGGCAGTAAGCCTGCCCATCGCCGCAAGCTTCATCTGCTGTGCCTCGGACTGGGCGCGGCCCAGGTCCTCGAGGTAGATGAGCGTGCCACCGTTGAGCCCGGCGCCGATGCGCACCAGGCGCACGCGCAGCAGTCGCTGCGTGGTCTCGACCTTGAAATTCGGCAATGGGTCGGAGAAATCCTCCTGCCATCGGCGCCAATAGTCGTGCAGCACCGAACTGAATTCGGCTAGCCGCATCCCGCCCCGCATGCGCCCAAAGCCGCCCAGAAGTCGCGTCACCTGGGCGTTGTGGCCGCGAACCACGCCGTTCAGGTCGACCACAAGGACGCCATCCTGCATGTCTTGAATGATGAGCCGGTTGACCTGCTCCAGATTGGCGACGTCGATACTGCGCTGGGCGGCCAGGTCCTCGCTCGCCTTGGTGTAGCGCCCGAGCGCGAGGGCGATGCCGACGGTCGCGAAGTAGCCGAAACCGACGAGCCCGGTCTGGAACAGCTGTGCGCCGGCAATGACCCCCTGGAAGAGCCGCCATGTGTCGAGGGCGAGCAACACCGAGCTGGCAAGAGCCGCGTGAAAGAACGCCACCTGCGTGCGCATCAGCCAGCCGCTGGCGGCGAGTTGCGGAAAGAGCAGGATCGAAAGCGGGCCGCCTGCCGCGCCTCCGGAAGAGATGATCAGGGAGAGAAAGAACAGGTCGCCGACCAGAAGCGAAAGCAACAGCGCTGGCAGCGGCATCAGCGGCGCATCGCGCTGCACCCACCACAACGTGAGCAAGCCATAGAGGAAATACAGTCCCACCGCCGTCACGAACGCGTTCGGGGCGCCGATGGCAAGGGTGCGCAGGTCGAAGAACAGCGCTGCGCTGAGCAGCAGCGCACCGCACACGGCGCGGTACAGGCCGACGATCCAGAGGATGCGCCGGCCCGACTCCGTGACCATCGACGGTAGCGAGGGCGGCTCGAAAGGCGGAATCGCCGGGCGCGGCTGCAGCGGCTCAACCATGGGGGACACAGCCTCCGGCCGCGCAGACGAAGCCGCTACGGGTCTCCTTTGCCTCGCTGCGCGGCAGAAACACGCCGCAACGCGCGCAGCGCACCATCGCCTCGACCGCTTTCTGCGGGCTCGATTTGCGCCGGCCGCGGGCGCCGCGGGCAGCGATCACGCGCAGGGCGAACAGAACCATGAAGATCAGCACCAGCCAGGCAACGATTCGCGCCATCAGACAACCTTGCCCGGATTGAGCAGATCTTCCGGATCGAGTGCGTCCTTGATCCGGCGCATGAGCTCGATTTCGACTGCGCTCTTGTAGCGCTCGAGCTCGTCGCGCTTCAGGCGACCGACGCCGTGCTCGGCGCTGAAGCTGCCACCAAGCCGCGCCACCAGGTCGTAGACGATGCGATTGGCGCTTTCAGCCTGCGCCAAGAAGCTGCGGGAGTCCACCCCGGCGGGAGGCGAGAGGTTGTAGTGCAGATTGCCGTCTCCCAGGTGCCCGAAGACGATATAGCGCAAGTTGTGCAAGGACGCATCGAGCAGCGCCTGCGCCTGGGCGAGAAACTCGGGGATTTTCGAGACGGGCAGGCTGATATCGTGCTTGATGTTTGGTCCTTCCAGGCGCTGCGCTTCCGTAATGTGTTCGCGCAGCGCCCACAGCGCTTCCGCCTGCTGCACCGATTGCGCGATCGCGACATCACGCGCGATCTGTTCTTCAACAGCGCCCGCGAGCGCAGCCTCGAGTTGTGCCGCGAGTGGCGAGTCGACGGCCGGATCGTCAGCCTGCACCAGCACGTACCAGGGATGATCCGGCAACGGGTCGGGCAGGGCCGGAAAGCGGGAGCGGGTAAGATCGACGCAGGCGCGAGCCACGAGCTCGAAACCGGTCAGGCGGTCGCCGAGCGCTTCCCGCAACCGGCCGAGCAGCGCGATCGCCGCCTCGACGCCGGCCACGGCCGCCCACGCGGTCGCCGCCGTGCGCGGCTTGGGAAACAGTTTGAGTACCGCCGCCGTGATGATGCCGAGCGTGCCTTCGCTACCGAGGAAGATCTGCTTGATGTCGTAACCGCTGTTGTCCTTGCGCAGACCCCTCAGCCCGTCCCAGACACGGCCATCAGCAAGGACTACTTCCACGCCGAGCACCAGCTCGCGCGCGTTGCCATAGCGCAGCACCGCCGTACCGCCGGCGTTGGTGGAGAGGTTGCCCCCGATCGTGCAGCTGCCCTCGGCGCCAAGCGAGAGCGGAAACAGCAGCCCGGCGGCGGAGGCGGCCTGCTGCACGCGCACGAGCGGCATGCCGGCCTCGACCGTAAGCGTAGCATTTTCGGCGTCGACCGCGCGCAGGCGATTCAGACGCGACAGCGACACGACGACTTCGCCGCCTGCCTCGTGCGGCGTGGCGCCTCCGCACAGTCCCGTGTTGCCGCCCTGCGGCACGAGCGGGACGCCGTGCTCGGCGCAGCAGCGCACGACGGCCGCAACCTCGGAGGTGCTCGCCGGCCGCACCACGGCGCGCGCGCGCCCGTGGTAGCGATCGCGCCAATCGGTGACATAGGGAGCGACGTCAGGGTCGGATGTCAGAACGTTGGCCTCACCGACGATCGCCCTCAGCGTGGCCAGCAGGGGAGCGGCAGATTCCGCCATGGTGCGTTATATTAGCCGAAAGCTGGATCACCGGAGGAAGAACATGGCCGACGACTCTTCTTCGTTCACGCCGCAGCAGGCGCTGGAGTTCATGCAGAAGATGTGGAATCCACTTGGCTTCACGCTGCCAGGCATGGTGCCGCCTGCGCCGGGAGTGGCGGGCGCCGCACCCCCCTTCCCCAACCCGATGGCGATGTTCGCCACCCTCGACCCAGCGGAGATCGAGCGCAAGATTGGCGAGCTGCGCGTCATCGAGAACTGGCTGTCGATGAGCCTCAACTTCATGCAGTTGAGCATCAGGACCCTCGAGCTCCAGCGCGCTTCGCTGGAGGCCTTGCGCGCCGGCGCCGCTTCAGTGTCCGAGCCGGTGCCGACCAAACCACATACGAAAGGGGTTAAATGAGTATCACCTTGTACTATGGATCCGGTTCTCCCTACGCGTGGCGCGTGCAGCTCGGGCTCGAGCATAAGGCGCTGCCCTACGAGCGCAAAATCCTTTCGTTTTCTGGGGGCGACACGCGCAAGCCGGAGTTCGTCGCTCTCAATCCGCGGCACGCGGTGCCGACCATCGTCGATGGCGACTTCGTGCTCTATGAATCGAACGCGATCACGGCCTATCTTGACGCTGCGTATCCGGGGCGAGGGTCACCGCTGTTTCCCGGCGATGCGAAGACCCGGGCGACGGTCTGGCGGCTGATGATGGAGGTCGACAACTACGGCATGAAGGCGATCGACGGTGTCACGAGCTACGCCTTCTGGACCAAGCCCGAGGAGCGCGAGCCGCAGAAGCTAGCCGATGCGAGGGCGGCGGTGAGCGAGGAATTTGCGCAGATGTCGCGCTACATCAAGGGCGATTTCCTGGTCGGGCCCCTGTCCGCGGCGGACTTCTCGCTCTATCCGCTGGTTGCATTCATGTACCGGGTGCGGGTAAAACTGCCGGATTTTGACGCCGACAGCCTGCTCACGCCGGAGCTCAAGCGCTGGAAGGCGCGCATCGAGGCGCTGCCGTATTTCGACCAGACCGTACCGCCGCATTGGAAGGAGACGTGATGCAACTGACGAGCACCGCATTCGGCGATGGCGGACGCATTCCCGGGGACCTGGCGTTCGCTGTGATCGACCCCGACGCGCACGTCAAGCTGTCGGACAACATGAATCCGGACCTGCGCTGGAGCGGCGTGCCTGCCGGCACCAAGTCGCTGGCGCTGATTTGCCATGACCCCGACGTGCCTTCGCGCGGTGACGATGTCAACCAGGAGGGCCGCACCATTCCCGCCGCGCTGCCACGCGTCGATTTCTTCCACTGGGTACTCGTCGACCTGGCGCCGGACACGGCGCCCGTCGCGCGCGGCGAGTTCTCGCGCGGCGTAACGCCGCACGGCAAGCCGGGCCCGGATGCGCCACGTGGGGCGAAACAAGGCACAAACGACTATACCGGCTGGTTCGCCAGCGACAAGAACATGGCCGGCAACTATTACGGCTACGACGGGCCCTGCCCGCCGTGGAACGACCTGCGCCTGCACCATTACGTTTTCACGCTCTTCGCGCTCGACCTGCCACGGCTCGCGCTCGGCCCGGCGTTCACTGGCCCGCAGGCGCGGCAGGCCATGCACGGCCACATCCTCGCCCAGGCGACGCTGACCGGAATCTATACACTCAATCCCTCGCTGCGCTGAAGGCGAAGCCGGCGGGCCCACCGGCGAGGTCGTGAGCTCGCCGCGCCTCCAGCGTCTGCAGCAGGCTGGATCTAAGGCGCGCGGCGATCGAGCGCCCGCACTGCGTCGGCGATATCCTGGCTCATGCGCGAGATCGCGCGGCTGTGGGCTGCGACAAGCGCGTCGTAGTCTTTGTCAGACACCGGCTCGCGCAACGCCGTGCGCCCGGTTTCGGTCTTGCCGTCCTTGGTCCGGCGCACGATCCAGACCGCGTTGAGTGTCGCGGCCTCGCCCGGTTCCGAGACGAAGGCTTGCACTTCAATCGCCACCCGGTAATCGGCAGGTGCGTTCAGCGCCTGCTGGAACTGGGATACGCGTGGCGTCCCGAGCATTACGACGAGGTTTTCGGAGACCACGCGCGAGATGTCGCTCGCCAGCGGCGACGCCCAGCGGTGGAACTCGTCGATCGAGATCTGGTTTGCTCCTGTGGTCACCACCATCTGCGGCAGATCGACGATGGCCGGAATCGACACCGGCCCGACTACCACCGCGAGTTGCGAAGCGGGCGCGCCGGGCGCCGTGGCGGGCGCCGCGGTATGACTCAAGGTGTAAAAGCTTGACGGTGGAGTGCTTGAGCACCCTGCGGCTAAGGCCGCGACCGCGTACAGGGCGGCGAGGGGGGCAGTGCAACGCATTAGCGCTTCTCCTCTGTCTTGCCCCGGATCAGGACGTCGGGGTGACGTTCGAGATAGTCAACGAAGACACGCACCGCGCGCGCTGCACGGGCAACCTCCTGCAACGTGTTGCGGAGGTCCTGCGGCGCCGGCGAGTCGTTGGCGAGGAGGTTCGTGTCCGCATCGCTTAGGGCGCGATCGGCAGCGGCAATCGCCTTGCGCGCGTCCTCAAGCGTCTTGGTCCCTTCGGGCACCCACTGCGCATCGACGCGGCTGATGAGGGTGTCCGCATCCTTGAGCGCCTGGTCGAGCGTCGCGATCACACCTTTGACTTCGACCGCGATCGCGTTGAGTGGCATGTTATCGACCTTGGTCAGGATGCTTGTGAGCTTCGCCTCGATATTGGCCAGGCCGCCAGGCACCACCGGCAATTCCGGCGGGTCTTTGGATAGGTCGAGCTTCACCTTCGGCGCATTGGGGTAATACTCGAACGCAACGTAGAGTTCGCCGGTAAGGTAACTACCGGTACGCAGTTGCGCGCGCAGCCCCTCATCCTCCACCTGATGCCGTATTCTGCGCAGGCGCTCTTGCGGAGTCGCCTCCTCGATGGCTTTGCCGGCGGCCTCTGACCTCGTGGTCAACTGTCCCGCGAGCCGCTCGGGGAAAAAGGTGATTAGCACGCGCGGCACGAAGACCTGTGTCTTGGGATCGACGGTGATGCCCACGCTGGCGACCTCGCCCACTGGCAGGCCGTACAGCGTCACCGGTGCTCCGACCGACAACCCGCGTACCGATTCGTCGAAATGAAGCGCGAAGCGGCGGGCGAGGGGGTCGGGCTGCTTCATCGCCACGATTCGATTGCGATAAAGCGTGAAGCTGGTGTTCGCGGGGGCCGGCTGGGAGGCGGAGGCAGACGGGGGCACGTCGAAGGCAAGCCCTCCGGCGATGAGCGCGGTCAGCGATTCGGTCTGCACGTCCACGCCGTCGGCACCGACCGAGACGTTGATACCGCTGGCGTTCCAGAAACGCGTCTCCATCGTGACGTACTTGTCATAGGGCGCGTTAATGAATAACGTGATCTCGACCGATTTGCCGTCGGGGGCGAGGTTGTACGCGGCCACCTGGCCGACGTTGAGCTGGCGATAGTAGACCGGTGCGCCCACACCCAAGGACCCCAGCGTGGCCGCCTTCAGCGTGAACTTCTTACCCTTCTGGTCGGTGATGGGCGGCGGCTCGTCGAGGCCGATGAAAGCGCGCTCGTCTTCGTCGGACTTGCCCGCCTCGAAGCCAATGTAATTGCCCGAGAGCAACGTGTTGAGCCCCGATATGCCACTCAAAGAAATGCGTGGCGAGACGACCCAGAACTTCGCATCCTTGACCATCAGGCCGGCGGCGTGCTTGGCGATCTTCGCCCGCACCAGGACCTTGGCGTAGTCCTCGGAAAGCTGCACCGCGGTCACTTGGCCAATATTGACGTCCTTGTACTTGATAAAGGTCTTACCCGCCTCGATGCCCTCGGCAACCTTGAATACGATCGTGATCGTGGGACCCTCGCTCAGGATGCGCTGGACCGCGATGCCGATGGCGACCACCGCGGCCAGGATCGGGATGATCCAGACGATCGAAACGCGCCCACGTTTCTTGCGCACGACGGTGGCCTGCGGCAGATCGTCGAGGTTCGGTTCGTCAGCCATGGTGAGTCGGATAGGGGTTAGCGGAATCCCAGAGCAGTCGGGGATCGAAAGACTCGGCGGCGAGCATCGTCAGCACGACCACTGCGGCGAAGAACAGGACGCCGGCGCCTGGCGCCACCGACATCAGGGGCTGCAGCTGCACCAGGGCAACGGTAAAGGTATCTACAAACACGTCGAGCATCGACCAGCGACCGATGAATTCCACCATGCGATACAGTCGCGTGCGCTCATGATTGCTCTTGACGGAGCCCCGCTGCACCGTGATCATGAGGTAGACGAGCGCCACGAGCTTCCCGAGCGGGATCATCACGCTCGCGATCAGGACCACAAGCGCAAGCGGCCACGATCCCGAGGTGTAGAGAAACGCCACGCCACCCAGGATCGTGTCGCCCTCCGACGTACCCAGTGTCGTCGTGTTCAGGACCGGCAGGGCGTTGGCCGGGATATAGCAGATCGCGGCGGCGATAACGAGCGCCCACGTCGTCTCGATGGAGGCGTGGCGGCGCCATTCGAGCTGCTCGCCGCAGCGGCGACAGAACCCCGGCTCGGTTGCGCTGGCCGGCCGTGACAGCAGCTGGCAGGATTCGCAGGAGACAAGTCCGGACCGTGCGGCCGTTACGGCGGTCGTCATCTTGGCGTCTGCGGGACGGCGAGCTCGGCCGCTGCGAGCGGTGGCGTTTCGCCGTCGGCCCACTGCACCCGCTGCCAGACTTCGCGCTCATTGAAATTGACGGCGATCGCCGGAATGAGAAGCACCAGGGCACCGACGGCGAACATGCCGATCCCGGCGTCCACCGTGGCGAGCTCCGCAATCTTGATCAAGGCGACGAGAATGCCGAGCAGCATGACTTCGAGCATCGACCAAATCTGGAAATGGCCCACCCAGCGCAGCATCTCGCCCACCCAGTACGGGGCGGGTGAGCGCCGCGCCGCGAGCAGGAGCGTGAGCATGAACAGAAGATAGCCTCCGGGGGCGATCACGGCGCAAAACGCGACCAGGACGCCGGTAATTTCTTCGCCCTGCAGCCACATCTGGTAGGCGCCGCCCGCAATAGTCGTGCTCGCCGTGCGCCCGACGACCGACAGATTCATCAGGGGCGACGTGTTGGCGACGAGAAAGAGAATCGCCGCCGCGACAGTGAGCGCGAGCGGCAGATCGCTGGGCACGGCAGGCTGCTTGGCCAACTGGGCGCCGCAGCGCGAGCAGCGTGCCTTGCCACCCGGCGGAAGCGGCGGAATGCGCTGCAGCAGGTCGCAATCGGGACAGGCAACCGACGACGCGATCAGACGAGGATCCAAAACCGAGCTCCGATCCAACGCACCACAATCTCTCGGGGGGGCAATCGGCAAGACATCGCCGTCAACATTGACTTGGCGACGAAAGCGAATAGTAGTTGACTTGCGCCAATTTTCGCAAGCGCGATCGTGCCGCGATAAGCGTGCGACATGCATAAGGAATCGAACTCGCGTGGGGCCAGGGTCGTCGATTTTCCGTCCACCATGGCGCACGGCGAGGCAGATATACTGTCCGGCCAAAGGCTTCCGAATGGCTGACTCAACTACTTCCGCTGCAGACAGCGTCCGCGAGCGCACCCGACACCGTCGCGACCTGGGTCGGCACGGCCGCCGTCGGTTCCCCAGGCGGATTTGCACACTGGCGCACGATCGGCTCAATGCGTTCATGCCGCGCGCGCTGCGCGCGCCGACACCGACTCACGCTGGAAACCGAATCCAATGAGCTCCCTGCTCGTTGGCCTGGTCGTATTTGCATTGGCCTTCGGCGCTGGGCTTGCTGGAATCGTGGTTCACGGCAGATTGCCTGCGCAGCACAAGGAAGCCGACACCAAAGAGGTCGTGAAACTGGTAATGGGCTTGATCGCAACCATCGCGGCCCTTGTGCTGAGCCTGCTCATCGCCACCGCGCACTCGTCGTACGAGACCCAAGAGTCTGAGGTGCAGGCGCTCGGCGTGCGCATCGTTCAACTCGATCGTATCCTCGAGGATTATGGACCGGAGGCGCAAGAGGCGCGAGCTATGCTGCGCCAAATTGTGGCGAACGAACTTGACCAAATATGGCCGAAGAACGGGGCTGCGGGGGTGAACCTGAGGGCCCCGCTGGAACGCAGTGCGGGCGACAAACTAATCGGGCGTATTGCCAATCTGGTGCCGACGACCGACTCCCGTCGCTTGGCCAAGACCCGCGCCCTGGATATCCTGACGGCGATCGGGGAAACGCGCCGGCTGCTGTACGAACAGGCCAGCGGTTCCCTCTCCTGGCCCTTTTTTGTGATACTCGTGTTCTGGGTGTGCGTCCTCTTCCTTGGCTTCGGTTTTCTTACGCGCTCCAACGCGACGGTCGTGACGGCACTCTTCGTCGGCGCGCTCTCCGTCGCAGGGGCGATCTTTCTTATCCTGGAGATGAATCGACCCTACAGCGGGCTGATGCAAATCTCCCGCGCTCCCATCCGCAACGCCCTGGACGCGATCAGCCATTAGAGGCGTAATGCTGTTGCGAGGTTGGAACTACGCTGTGCCACGCTCCGGGACGCCTGTTGCGTGCGCAGGTTCCTCCTTTGCGGCGGTCCGTCGTCGAAGGTGGTATCTTCGCCTCTCGAGCTCGCCCACGCTGCCGACAGGGCACACACCGACAAAGCAAGGGGAATGCAAGCTATGAAGCCCTCACACACCATCATCGTCCTTGGCGCGCTTGCGCTCGCGGCACTTGTCGGCTGTGCCGACGCGCCGTCCGCGCCTCCGCCCCAGCCCCAGGCTGAAAACCTGCTGACTGTTGCGGGATTCAAGACCGTCGTGGCCAGCACCGACAAGCAATTACAGATGCTGCCGACGCTTCCGCCGGGCCAGGTTAGCGTGGTGACCCAGACCGGGAAGAACTACTTCGTCTATCCCGATGCAGCGAAGAACAGGATTTATGTTGGTACCGAGAAGGAATATCAGGCCTACCTGAGACTGCGCGCGCAATACAATATGCCCGCGCCGAACCCGGAAGGATCGTATACGCAGCAGGACGCGGCGATGCGCAAGGCGGACGCGCGCGATGCGTCAGTCCCCTGGTATCTGTGGCCCGATTTTAATGGCCTGGGCTGGTGAGGCGAGCCGAAGCCAGGCCCTCAACAGGCCTGATGCGCGTCGCCGTCAGGTCGAATGACGCCGGCCTTCAGGCGGAAAGCCAGGCGGCGAGGTCTCGCTTCAGCTTCATCATGTCGGCCTCGCGCGTGTACATCATGTGCCCGGCGTCGTAGTAGTGGTGCTCGACGCGCGCATGCACGTCGGGTGGCACGTCGAGCTGGGCGAGCGACCAGTTGGACGCGCTGTAGGGGGTTCCGAGATCGTAGTGTCCGCTCGCGACCAGTACGCGCAGGTGCGGATTCCGGCGCAGCGCGCGCGAGAGGTCGGGGCTGGTGCAGGCAAAGCTGTTGCCCTTTTCTTCGCCACGGTTCCAGTTCCATTGCTTGTGGACATCCATCGACAGCACCTCGTAGCGCGCCTGCGTGTCGAGGCCGAGGCTCTCGCTCATGTAGGCGTGGGCCGCCATGGTGTAAGGCCCGACAATCGCTTCGATCCCCGGATCGAACTCCCACTCGTGCGAGCGGCTCGCGGCCATCGGGCCGGTGACGCGCGCTTCGAGGCGGCCGACAATCTGGCCGCGGTCGCGCAGCAACTCGACGAAATATGTGCTATCGCTGATGCGGAGGTTTCTCTCTTCGACCAACGCCGGCGCCAGCCCGGTCAGCTCGGCGACACGAAGCATGACGCGGCGTCGTGCCGCTTTCGACAGGCGCGAGCCCGCGTGGAGCGCACTCAGATACTCGTCGCTGACGTACTGCTCCGCCGCGGCTCGTGCCGCAGCCGGCGATTCCCCGAGGCGCCCTTTGAGCTTGCCATGGTACTGCGCGACGCACGCGAACGCCGGCAGAAAGAGCGCATAGGGGAGATCGTTGCGCGGCGCAAAGACAATGCTCTGCAGATCCATCGCGCATGAGACCAGAATGAGCCCCGACAGCGCGACGCCGATGTCCTGCAGCTTGTCCGCCAGCGCCGCCCCGCGCGTCGTGCCGTAGCTCTCGCCTGCGATGTAAACCGGAGAGCTCCAGCGCCGATGCCGTCCGAGCCAGGTGCGGATGCACTCGGCGAGCGCGTCGACGTCGCCATTGACCGACAGCATCTTCTTGCGCGCGTCGTCGCTGGCTGTGATCGAGTAGCCGGTGTGCGGCGGGTCGACGAATACGAGATCAAAGTGCTCGAACCACGACTCCTGGTTGTCGGTAACGGTGTAAGGGGGTGGCGGCATCGTGCCGTCCTCGAGAATAACGACGCGCTTGGGTCCAAGCGCACCGAGGTGCAGCCAGATGGACGCCGAACCCGGTCCGCCGTTAAAGACGAAGCAGACCGGACGCGTCGCTCGGTCGGTGGCGTCGAGGAAATACGAGGTGGTGAATACCGCGGCCTCCGGATCGCCACGCTTGTCGTCGACGCCTCCGGCAACGATCGGAATGAATTCCGCGATGGCGTGGTACTTCAACGTCTTGCCGTTGAGCACAATGCTCCCCTCGCTCTTGCTCGGATCCTGCGCGAGGAGCTTGTCGACTTTCTCCCGCATCCGCTTCTTTGCCTCTTCGGGCGTCGTGCTCTCTTTCGCTTCGGTCATGAGGATGTCTTTGTGAGGAATTGGCATCGAATGGTCGGTCTGCCGCGGCGCTCCATCCGCTCCGCTGCGCCGCACTGCGCCGCGGCGATCCATCGGGTCGGATGCGATGGCGCGAGCAAGAGTATTTAGGGAATGTCCTGCGCGGTCAATCCGTCGCCGCGTCGAGATCAGGGTGATGCCGCGTTCCTGGACTCGAGTCGACAGCGGGCGGATCGGACACCAGTCCGGACCGGCGTGCGGTTCGAGGCGGCATTGCCGCTGCTTGACCCTTAGCGGGTCAGGGAGCGGTAGATTGGCGCCAGCGTTGGAAACAAGACCATGCCCAAGCCCAACCCCGCACGGCCCAGAATCTCGAACCAGAACCGCACCGGGCGATCGTCACGAGAAATGGTCTCCCCCGTCGGCATGATCAACAGCGTGTACAGAGACGTTGCCGCGACGCCGCGCCCTTCCTCGCCCTCAGCCCGTATGTATGCATTGGCCAACCCCTGACCAACCAAGCCGAGTTGGAACGCACCGACCGCGAGTTCAAACAGAAAGAAACAGAATAGAAGGGGCTCTTGCTGCCAGTGCTGCCATTCAAACAGAAGTCCAAGCAGCCCGAGGCAAAAGGCCATGCCGGCTGAAACCCAGGCGATGCCTGTGCCTTCCTCATCTCCATTTAGCTCACGATACCCTCGCTGCCAAAGGACGAGGCCGAAGGTAAACAGCCCCGACACGATCACAATGGCGCAGAAGGAGAACATGGAGTGGCGCCCCAGTGCTACCGACCGCCGGAGTTTATACCACTGCTCGCGAGACCTTCCGGGTACGCCTCCAGGCGCGGTTGCCTCGCCGCGACGGCGACGGCATGATACGGGTTGCTCGATCTCCGCGGCCGAGCTAGGTCGACCGCATGTCGGTGCGCGGTCCGTGCAATGCAATCGGCATCGTGGCATCCATGACACCGTCGTTGTTCGTTCGTGCGCCGCACGTTTTGCTCCTTGCGTGGGCACTGGTCACGCTACCAGCTTACGCCGCCGACCCGGGCAAGACGCTGCACGTGACGTTTCCGATCGCCGAAACGAGCTTCGATCCGGCGTTTGCATCCGACGGCGCCTCCGACAACATCATCGCCAATGTCATGGAGTCGATGCTCGACTACGATTACCTCGTCCGGCCGGTCAAGCTCGTGCCGCGCACGCTGGAGGCGATGCCGACGGTGGAGGAAAACGGCAAGACCTACACGATGAAAGTCAGGCCGGGCATTTTCTTCACGCCCGACCCGGTATTCAAGGGCAAGCCGCGCGAACTGACGGCGGCCGACCAGGCCTACGCCCTCAAACGCATCCTCGATCCCGCGGTCAAGTCGGCGTGGTTGTGGATGCTGGAGGGCAAGATCGTCGGTGCCGACGAAGCGCGCCAGAAGGCGCTCAAGACCGGCAAGTTCGATTACGACGCGCCGATCGCCGGCCTCGAAGTCGTCGATCGCTATACGTTGAAGATCCATCTGCAGTCGCCCGACCTGCGTTTCCTGTACGTGCTGGCAGTGCCCAATACCGCGGCCCTCGCGCGCGAGGTGGTCGAAGCCTACGGCAACGACATCGGCGCGCATCCGGTCGGCACGGGGCCGTACATGCTGGGGCAGTACAAGCGCAGCTCACGCATCGAACTGGTGGCCAATCCAGGATACCGGCGAGTTGCCTATGCGCCATCGGGGCCGGTCCCGGCCGCATTCCAGGCGGTCGCGCAAGGACTCAAGGGCAAGCACTTTCCCCTCGTGCCCCGGGTCGAGATCAGCATCATCGAAGAGGCGCAGGCGCAATGGCTCGCCTTCCTCAACGGTGAGCTCGACCTGCTCTTTCTGTTGCCGCCGGAGTTCGCAGAGCAGGCGCTCGTAAACGGCAAGCTGAAGCCGGAGCTCGCGGCCAGGAGCATCCTTCACCAGGTTTTGGTGCGCCCCAATGTCGCTTACACGTATTTCAACATGGAGGACCCGGTGGTTGGCGGCTATAAGCCGGACAAGATCGCGCTGCGCCGGGCGATCAGCATGGGTTACGACGTCGACGAAGCGATTCGCGTGCTCGCGCACGGCCGTGCGCTTCCCGCCAACGGCCCGATCCCGCCCGACATCGCCGGATTCGACCCCAACCTCAAGACCAACGCGCAGGTCTACAATCCCGCCGCGGCCCGAGCGTTGCTGGACAAATTCGGCTACAAGAATCGTGGTGACGCCGGCTACCGCGATACCCCGGATGGCAAGCCGCTCGTTCTCGAGCGCTGGTCGCCGGCGACGTCGGCCACGCGCGAGGCAGACGAGCTGTGGAAGAAGAACATGGACGCGATAGGCCTCAAGATGGTGTTCAAGAAAGACAAGCTGCCCGAGCTGCGCAAGATGTCACGCCAGGGAAAGATCCCGATGGCTGGCGACGGCTGGAACGCGGACTACCCCGACGCCGAGAATTTCATGCAGCTACTCTACGGTCCGAATGCCGGCCAGGAAAACGCGGCGCGGTTCAACCTGTCGGAATTCAATAAACTGTTCGAGGAGGCACGCGGGCTTCCCGATTCGCCGGAGCGGACCAAGCTGTTTGATCGGATGACCGAATTGGTGATCGCCTACGCGCCCTGGCGGCTGACCATCAACAGCATCGAGGACACGTTCGCGCACCCGTGGGTGCGCTATTACGTGCCCAACCCGATCCGCGGGCAGTCCTGGGCGTATATCGATATCGACGAAGCGGCCCGGAAGAGGCGATGAAGCGCACTTTCCGGACTGCTCGGCGCGTCGAGCCGTGGCCACATCGCGAAGCCCACACTCATCAGCGAGTCGGACGAATTGTGGTCAAATGACGAGGTCCGGGCGGCCGACCTGGACGAACGAATGGACAAGGGCCTCGCCCGATTGCCGTGGCCGATATCATGATTAGCGACAGCCAATGGCGCTGACGCTTCTGTATCGCCATCTCTTTGCCGTCATGTGGCTGAGTTGGGTGGCGTACTGGTGGGTGCTGACGCGCAACGTCAAGGCCACGACGCGACGTGAGCCCCGCTGGTCTCGGCTCTTACATGTCATTCCGCTCGTGCTCGCGGCCGTGCTGCTGTGGGTTCCAAGAATACCGGTGCCCATCCTTGGCGATCGCTTTCTTCCATGGACCCCGTGGCCATTCTGGATTGGCGCGGCACTGACCGCCGCAGGTTTGTTGTTTGCGGTCTGGGCGCGCATCCACATCGGCAGAAATTGGAGTGGCACCGTTACCATAAAGGAAGGTCATGAATTGGTTACCTCCGGCCCCTATGCGATCGTGCGGCACCCGATTTACGCCGGCCTCCTGCTGGCCTTCGTGGGTTCAGGGCTCGCTCGCGGGGAGTGGCGGGGCGTTCTCGCATTCGTCATCGCCTTCCTGGCCTTGTGGCGCAAGCTTCGATTCGAGGAGCGGTGGATGCGGGAGCATTTCGGACCAGCCTATCAGGCGTACAGCGAGCGCGTCGCCGCGCTGATTCCCTTCCTGTTTTGACCCCTGACGTCTCGTCGCATCGCCTGCAGAAGAAGGCCAATCGAGACTCCTTCTCACGACTGCCCATGTCGATCGGGGTCTCTTTCATCGTCCCCGCTTTCAATGAGGCCGCGTTGCTTGGCGCTACGCTCGAGGCGCTCCACCAGGCGGGGAGGGCGCTCGGCGAGCCCTACGAGATCCTGGTAGTCGACGACGCCTCGACAGACCTCACTGCGGAGGTGGCACGACAGCACAAGGCGCGGGTAATCAGCGTTTATTGCCGCCACATCGCCGGGACGCGCAACGCCGGCGCCCGGGCAGCCGCAGGAGAAATGTTCATCTTCGTCGACGCCGATACGATCGTCTCGGCCGACGTCACGATCGCTGCGGTCGAGGCCATGCGCGCGGGCGCGGCGGGGGGAGGCGCTGCGCTCCGATTCGATGGCGCCATTCCATACTTCGCCCGCGTGCTAACACCGGTAGCTGTCTGGTTGCTGCGCATCTTTCGGGTAGCACCGGGTTGCTTTCTATTTTGCCGGCGCGCGGCATTTTTCGCCGTCGGCGGCTTCGACGAAACGTTCTTTGGCGCCGAGGACGTGGTCATGAGCAATGCCCTGAAGCGATACGGCCGCTTCGACATCCTCCACCAGCCGGTGACCACGTCGGGGCGCAAGCTTCGAACGCACTCAGCATTTGAAATACTGCGCCTCTTGCTTCGCCTGATCGTTCTCGGCACCGATGTCATCAAGCAGCGCCAAGGCATGGAGCTTTGGTATGGCGAGCGCCGCGAGGAGGGCGAGGTTACCGGCAATCACCTCGGTCGTGCCAACCACAGGGTGGCGGAGCGCCGCCGCTCGCCGGACGGCAGGACCGGCGATCCTATCCTCGGTATACTTCGATCGGAAAGCTTGCCTGAGAGGCCCACCATGTCCATTCATCCGTTGACTTCCGCGCGCGAAACCGATGCCGTCGCCGAAGCGAAGACCCAGCTTGCCGCCGCCTATCGCCTGGCTGTCCTGCACGAACTGGAGGAAGGGATCGACAACCATTTCACCGTAACCGTGCCCGGTCACGACGACCGGTACCTCATCCTGCCCTTCGGCCTGCATTGGTCGGAAGCTCGGGCGAGCGACATGATCGTCTTTGACGAATCCGGCACGACGCTCGAGGGCAAGGGCAGTGTCGAACTGTCGGCGCAGTGCATCCATGCGCCGATCCACCGCATCTGCGGTGTTCGCGTCGTCCTTCACACGCATCAGCCCTGGGCACTCGCGCTCAACATGCTCAAGGACAATCACCTCCTGCCCGCCAGCCAGACGGCGGCTTTTTTCCACGGCCATATCGCCTACGATGATGACTATTCCGGCACCGCCGATTCGTTGGCGGAGGGTGAACGCCTCGCCGGCGTGATCGACGGCAAGCAAATCCTTTTCATGAAAAACCATGGCGTGATCGTTACCGGGGACAATATGGCTCAGGCCTACCGCCGGCTCTACAAACTCGAGCGGGTGTGTCGCACGCAGGTATTGGCGCTATCGACAGGCCGGCCAATTGAGGTATTGTCGGAGGACGTCGTGGCCAAGGTCCAGGCGCCCCCGCTAAACGACCGGCATCCGCGCGCCGAACGTGACCGCCTGTACTTCGAGGCCATGATGCGGGTGCTCGATCGCGAGTTACCGGGCTACGCGCAATAGCAACGCCATCTGCCACAGATCCTGCGCTGGTGGGCCCCGTTACCGTGTCCACGATTGCCAATATCGTCATCGCGCTTGTTGCGCTCTTGCACGTCTACATTCTGGTGCTGGAAATGTTTCTCTGGGACAAACCCGCCGGACTCCGGGCATTCGGCCAAACCCAGCAAGCAGCAACCGCGAGCAAGGTTTTGGCAGGGAACCAGGGGCTTTACAACGGCTTCCTGGCCGCCGGTCTGTTCTGGGGCTTGAGCCTTGGCGCGGCGGGCTCCAGCGTGAAGGTGTTCTTCCTGTGCTGTGTCCTGGTCGCTGGCTTGTATGGCGCGGCATCCACGGGTATGCGCAAAATCCTGTTTATGCAATCGGTTCCTGCGGCGATTGCACTGGCACTCTTGCTGTTGTCGTGACGTCCGCGATGCTGGCGACCATCGTCGACACAAAGCCGGGGTGCTAGGGACGCTGTTGGCCGAAGCCTGCCTGTCCGACAGGGGCTTAGAATGGTCCCATGCCGACCCTGCAGCTCTACCCAAAATGCAGCGGCAGCACTACACCGAGTTGGAAATAACGGGCGATGGGTAGACAAACTCTTCTTTGGCTGTGCGTTGCGCTCGGTCTCGGCGGCTGCGCCTCCACCAAGCCGACGCTGTACGATGTGCCCGCAATTCGATCGGTCAATAAGTGGACAGTTGGCTTCGCGTACGAATCCGGTGGCACCGAGGAGATAGCTCACACCGAGGTGGGTGCAGAAGCACTCGTGGTGGCAGAACTACGCCGAGGGCGCGATTCGAAACTTCGTGACGAAATAGCAACCGCGCTCAGAGACCACCACAAGATGGACGTCTCTCAAACAAAACGCCAAGGCGCAGGCGAGATTTTACTTACAACCACTCCCGGAACCCTTGGTTTCGCGTCTGTGAATGTCGAGATCATATTGCCGAGTGGCAAGACCGCGGGCAGCATACAAATCAAGAATGGCAACCGCTTGGCAACTTTTAAGAGCGACAGTGACTTTGCTGAGTACGCGGCAAACGCTATTGCTGCCGCTATGCGAGACGAGAAGTAAAAGGTATCCGCTATTGCCTAAGATATCGCAGTTGCGATGACAGCGCGGGCCAATTGGGTTGGCGAACTACGCGCGAATGACCGCATTGGACCGCGACAAGCGGGGCCGCTCTTGGCCGCAATGAGCCTCCGTTCGATGGCGGCTGACGACTGCAGTTTCAACCGGTCAATGCAACACACTATAGTCTGAGCAATCAGAGGAGTGTTGCAGGTGAGACCTCGGATCCAGCTTCTCGATGAACTAGATTCAGTGGCGCCCCAGGCCGGAATCGAACCGGCGACCTGCCCCTTAGGAGGGGGCTGCTCTATCCACTGAGCTACCGGGGCTTTCGTAGGCAAACTTCGTTTTTCGTCAAAACGCTGTGGCCGCTATTTGTGTCCATTATGCCGCATTCCTCGCGCCGGGGACTCGCGCATTACCCGCGAAGCGCGCGACATGCGAAGGCGACAGATGCGCATAGCGTTCCACCATTTCGCGCGTCTCCCAGCCACCGAGCAGCGGCCGCTGAGCGCACAGAAGCAAGCGCGCGTTATTTCGGCATCGGGGTGATCAAGCGGATTGAAGGTGAAATTCATGGACCTCCTTTGCGTTGCAAGCGTTGCCTGTCATGTCTCGAAGCATGCACGACGGTATCGGGCATCGCCAACCATCTAGGGAGTACATCAGCGTGCTACAGCGTGCTACAGCTTGCTCCAGCGTGGTCGCGCCAACTTTTTTTGTGGGTGTGTGCGAATTGAACGCAATTGAAACGATCCCGCTTTCGATCGAATGCATGGGCGTGAGGTCAAATGTGTATGGGAGGAACCGGGACATCGGCGCGGAGCAGAGCGAAACGAAGGCGGCAAGATAGACGATCCGGCACGCGGCCGGTCGCAAGGTCTTGTCTGCACAGGAATCGCGACGGCGCGCACCCGGTGAGCCAGGGCGTTGCGGAAATGTGTGCTGCCGCACGCAGGCTCGCTGGCGCGCGTGCCGGTCACGACCGACTGCATTCGAGCACGATCAAGGATTGCAATGGCCCAACGTGATGACGACACCTTTGTGAGCTACACGCTCGCCCGCCACGGCGGGGTGGTGGCGCCCGCGAGCGAGGGTTTTTCGCCCGAGTCGCCGTGGCGATTGGGTCGGTTCGCACCGCTCTGGTCTCCAGGGGCGCCGGCCGCGTGACCTGCGGCCGGCGCCCCAATTTTTTGCCCCTTGCTTCGTCTCTTACGCTCCAACGCCGCGCATCGCGGGCGCCCCCAAAGGCGCGGCCAGATGCACCGGCCCGCATCGTGAATTCGGCCCCATGCACTGTGTTACATTCTGTTACATTCAAGCTGCGAGGCGGCGCGATACGCGAACCCCGCCGAGCGCGATCCAAAGAGATCACTGGGCGGGGAGGCAGTGGGAACCACGATAACTGATCGCGGGCAGGAATCGATCGGCGGCCGGCTGACACGGATCGCGGCACAGCAGCCTGACCGGATCGCGGTCATAGGACGGGAATCCAGGGTCAGCTACGCTCAACTCGATACGGCGGCGAGCGGAATCGCGCGCCGGATCCTGTCTGCAGGAGGAGGCTCCGCATTCGTCTGTCTCCTGTTCGAAGACAAGACTGCTGCAATCGAGGCCATCTTCGGTGCCGCCAAGGCTGGCCGTGCCTATGTCCCGCTCGACGCGGGGGACCCCGACGAGCGGCTGCGGTTTATCCTGCGGGACAGCGAACCGGTCGCGCTGCTCACCGAAAGCCGGCTGCTCGATCGCGCCGGCACGCTTATTGCGCCCGGTTGCGCGGTCATCGATATCGAACACCTGGACCCGGATGGCGCCGCATCCCCGCTTCCGGACGTAGGTGCCAAAACCCCGGCCAATCTCTACTACACGTCGGGCTCCACCGGCCAGCCGAAGGGCGTCTTGCAGACGCACCGGAACGTCCTGTTTTTCGCCGACGCCTATGCGAACACGCTGCGGATCCGGGACACGGATCGGCTGTCGCTGCTGTACACGCTGAGCTTCAGCGCGTCGATGATGGATATCTTCAGCGGCCTGCTGAACGGCGCCACACTGTGCACCTACGACGTCCGCAGCAGAGGCATTGCGCCCCTGGCCGAATGGCTCGATCACGAACGAATCAGCGTGCTCCACACTGTCCCAACGGTCTTTCGCGGACTGTTCTACGACCTCGCACCCGAACGCAAGCTCCAACACCTGCGAGCGATTGATCTCGGCGGCGAGACGGTGTTCGACAACGATGTCGAGCTATTTCGGCGGCACACCTCGAAGGATTGCATTCTCGTCAATCACCTGGCCGCCACCGAAGCGAATGTCATCGCCCAAAACGTCGTCGGGCACCGTGGCCTGCGCGCAGCCGACGGCATTCTCCCGGTCGGTCGCAGCCCGCAGGGTCTGTCGGTGCAGATACGGCGTGAGGATGGAAGCGAGTCGAAAGCTAACGAGGTGGGTGAAATCGTCGTCGCGAGCATCCACGTCAGCCCGGGGTACTGGCGGCGGCCCGAGCTCAATGCAGTCACGTTTTCCGCCGACCCGATCGAACCGGATGTAAGGCGGTACGCCACCGGTGATCTCGGGCGCATCGACGACGAAGGCACGCTGCACTTTCTCGGGCGCCAGGGCAGTCGGGTCAAGATTCGTGGACAGTCGATCGACCTGTCGGAGGTCGAGGCGGCACTTTCGGCGTGTCCGGGCGTGATCAAGTCGGCGGTCGTGGCATCGAGCGAGGCGGCGCAGTCGGAGCCTGAAAGGCTCACGGCTTACCTGATCGTAGATGAGAACGCGCAACGAAACCCGCGGTTCATTCATCGCCGCCTGGCGACGCTCCTCCCGTCGTACATGTTGCCTTCGGTTTTCGTCTTCGTCGAAGCGCTGCCGCTGACTGCGACCGGCAAAATCGATCGCAAGGCGCTCGCGGCGATCCGGCCGTCGCCGGTCGCCCGCGGCGAGGTCGACCTGCCGCGCGGCGCTGTCGAGTGCGCGCTGGCCGGACTGTTCGAGAGGCTGTTGCGGCAGGCGCCCGTCGGCCGTGACGACGATTTCTTCATGCTCGGTGGCGACTCGCTGCGCGGCGCACAATTGCTGCATGAGATCTCGGCCGTGTTTGGCGTCGAGATCCCGGTGAACGCGCTATTCGACGACGCCGGAACCGTCGCCACGATGGCGGCGCGCATCGAGGCTGAACGGGTGCGTTCGGCAGCTCGCGCCAGCGTACCCAGGATACCGCGTCGCCCTGCGGACGCCGTCGTGCCGCTCACCAGCACACAGGCGCGGATCTGGTTTCTGCAGCGCCTTGATCCGGGCAGCTGCGCGTATCACGAGCCCATCCTGTGGCGCATCGACGGACGACCGGACATCAACGCGCTGCTGGCGGCGCTCGCAGCCGTGGCGGCGCGGCAATCGATGCTGCGCACGCGCTTTGTGACGGTTGCCGCCGAGCCGCAACAGGTGATCGACGCCGAACCGGTGGTCGATCTGGAAGTTGTCGAACTCGGAGGCCCCGCCGAAGACGAGGAGCTGCGGCTCGCATCCGCAGTCGAGCAGCGCGCTTCCCGTCCGTTCGATCTCGCCTTGGCGACGCCGCTGCGCTGGACTCTGTTCAGGCTGGGACCGGAGCGCTTCGCCCTGCTTCGTGTCTGGCATCACGTCCTCGGCGACGCGCTGTCGGCGCGCATTTTGCAAGACGAGTTGTCCGACGCCTACGCTGCGGTGCGAGCCGGGCGCGATCCCTCGCTGCCGACGCTGCCGATCGAGTACGCCGATTACGCGGTATGGCAGGCGCGGGAGCTAGGGCCAGCGGTGCTCGAGCCGCAACGGGCGTTCTGGAAACAGCGCCTCGCCGAGCTTCCGGTGCTCGCGCTGCCCGGCGATTTTCGCCGGCCACCAACTCAGAGCTTCCGCGGTGGCGTGGTAACGGCGACCCTGCCGCACGAGGCCGCGACGGCGCTCAAGACAGTGGGGCGCGCACAGGGTGCGAGTGCCTTCGTCGCGTTTCTTGCCGCCTTCTCGGCTTTGCTGTCACGGCTGTCGGGCGACACCGATCTGGCTATCGGAACGCAGGTTGCAGGCCGGTCCCTGCCCGAGCTGACCTCTCTCATCGGTTTCTTCGCCAACACAGTCGTGTTTCGTGCCGACCTCGCTGGCGCCCCTTCGGTGGAGGAGCTCCTGGCGCGAACGCGGGACTGCGTCCGCGACGTGCTCCGGCACCCGGATGTACCGTTCAAGGAACTGGCCAACACGGTGAGTGCGCCGCGCGATCCGTCGCGCAATCCGCTCTTCCAGGTCGCATTCTCGATGCGGGAACATGATGCGTTCGATCTTCGCTTCGAGCGCACCAAGGTGCGCAGGGTCGACACTGACCTGCCAAGCGCAAAATTCGATCTCACGCTAACGCTCATCGAATGGCCCGATCGAATCGATGCACGTTGGGAGTATTGCACGGACATCTTCGAGCGCATGACAATCGAGCGCATGAGCCGCCAGTACGCACATCTTGTCGGGGCGATGGCGGCGCACCCGACGCACCACGTGGCCGCGCTGCCGCTGATCGACGATGCAGAGCGCGAACGCATTGCCCTCGCAGCGAGGGGCATTGCCAACACCTATCCCGCCGCGGCCACCATCGCCGAGCGTTTCGCCGAGCAGGCCCGAGCCAGGCCGGATGCCAGGGCAATTGAATCGCTGAGCTACGCCGGCCTCGATGCGGCGGCCAATCAGCTTGCACGGGAATTGCGGGCGCAAGGGGTTGCCCCAGGCGCCCTGGTTGCAGTTGCCCGTCGCCGGAGCTTAGACATCGCGGTCGCGTGGATCGCGGTGCTGAAGTCCGGAGCCGCCTACCTGCCTATCGATCCGGACCTGCCGCCCGAACGCGTCGCGTTCATGCTCGCCGACGCCCGTGTGGCGCACGCCGTTGCCGACGACACGCTTGCCAGCATGTTCACCCGGCTCGGTGTACGCGTCATCCACCCCGACCGCGATGCGGAGCGCATTGCAGGCTACGCTGCGCACGCTCCGGAAGTCAACGTAGGACCGGACGATGCAGCGTATGTCATGTACACATCGGGGTCGACTGGAGCGCCGAAAGGCGTGATCGTTCCGCATCGTGCCGTGCTGCGCCTGGTGTGTGGCACTGACTGCGCGCAACTTGATCCAGACGATTGCGTCGCCCAGATCGCGAATCCCGCTTTTGACGCGTCGACGTTCGAGTTCTGGGGCGCGCTGCTGAACGGCGCAAGGATCGCGCCGATTGAGAAGAAGATCACGATAGCGCCTCGAGCACTTGCCGCGGCGATTGCCAGCGAGGGTGTGACAGCGCTGTTCTTGACAGCGGCGCTGTTCAATGCCGTGGCCCGAGATGCCCCCCATGCGTTCCGGGCCTGCCGCTACGTGCTGGTCGGCGGCGAGGTGGTCGAGCCGCGCTGGGTTGCCGAGGTCATGCGTTCCGGGCCTCCTCGGCACCTGCTCAACGCCTACGGACCGACCGAAACCACGACCTTCGCGGCATGGCACGAAGTACGCGGCGTGACGCCGAACGTTGCGACTATTCCAATCGGCCGACCGCTCGCGAATACGGAGGTGTTCGTGCTGCGTCCGGATTTCGAGCTGGCGGCGCCGGGAGAATTGGGCGAGATCTACATCGGTGGACCTGGACTCGCACTCGGCTACCTGAACGCGTCCGAGGAGTTGGCCGTTCGCTTTGTCGAGAGTCCGGTCGGCCCCCTCCCTGCCCGGCGCCTGTACCGAACCGGCGACATGGCGCGCCTGCGTGACGATGGCGAGATCGAATTTCTCGGCCGCCGCGACCGGCAGGTCAAGATCCGCGGTCACCGCATCGAACTTGAGGAGATCGAGGCCGTCATTGGCCGGCTGCCACAAGTGCGCGCCTGCGTCGTCGCTGTTCGTGGCGACACCAGCGACACGCGCCATCTCGTCGCCTACATTGTCCGCGCAGAGTCCGGTCCCCCACCGGCCAATCTCTGGGGCGACCTGCGCAAGGTCCTGCCCGCATACATGCTTCCGGCGTCAATCATCTGGCTCTCGTCGCTCCCGCTCAACGCCAGCGGCAAGATCGACCGGCGCGCCCTTGCGGCCATTGACGAAGCGGGTGCGCGGCGCACGAGCGCGCCGGTAGCACCGCGCGACATGCTGGAGCGGGTGCTGCTGCGCATCTGGGGGGACTTGCTCAATACCGATGAAATCGGTGTCCTCGACCATTTTTTCGAGATTGGCGGCCATTCGCTGCTGGCGGCGCGGCTGGTCGACGAGATTGAGGACGAAACCGGCGTCGCGGTTCCGCTTGCCGCGCTATTCGCCGACGACACGATCGCCGGATTGGCGCGCGTGTTGCGCGAAGGCCACGTCGGCTTGGACACGCCGCTGGTCACAATCAACGAAGGCGGTACATTGCCACCGTTGGTCTTCCTGCATGGTGACCTGAGCGGAGGCGGGTTCTACAGCCGCTCCCTCGCCCACGCGCTTGGGCCCGACCAGCCGGTGGTAGTCGTGCATCCGCACGGGCTCGACAAGTCGCCGATACCGGAAACTATCGAAGCGATGGCCGAAGATCGGATCCGGGCACTACGTGCCCGCCGGCCGCATGGACCCTATATCGTCGGTGGATACTGCAACGGGGCACTCGTCGCTTTCGAGATTGCGCGACAGTTGACGGACCTGGGGGAGCACGTTCCGGCTGTGATCGTGATCGAAGCGCGCGCACCCACCGACGTGCCTGGCCCCGACGAGGTTGCGAAAGGGGAGTTTTACGCGACGTTCAATCAGAGCGTGGGGTTCCAGATTCTTGCCCCGGACGATACCCAACTGCGCTACGTCCGGGCGATCGAGCGCTATGCCGGAGGCTCGTACGCGGGGCGCCTGGTGATCATCCGCTCAAGCATGCTCGACGACCCGCGACCCGACCTTGGATGGGGACGTCTGGCCGCCAGCGCAGAAATTCACGTCCTGCCAGGCGACCACGTCACGCTGGTGACACGTTATGTTCACGAGTTGGCGAAGGTCACGCGGGCCGCGATCGGCCGCGTGCTCGAGCGCACCACGGGCTAAGCCGCAGGCGCGGCTAAAGGCGCGCCAACAGGATGGGCCCCTCATACGCAACGGGCTTTCGCGCAGTAGCAACTCGCCCTTGACGTACGCTCGTCGGCACCTACCGGCACGCCGCCGGTCAATTGCTCCCGGCGGGTTGCCAGAGAACCGTTGGACGACGTGCCCCGCTTTCTGGACATGCTGTCGGCGATGGGGACCGAACCTCGCGTGCGCATTCTGCGCTTGCTGCTTTCCGCGTACCCGGAAGGCATGGTCGTAGGCGACATCGGCGCCGAACTCGAGATCCTGAACTCGACGCTCTTGCACCACCTAGAGAAGCTCAAGAATGAGGACTTGGTCAAGGTCCGCCGTGAGGGCACATTCCTCTGGTATTCGGCCAATACCGCAGCGCTGCAAGAGTTGCTCTGTTTCCTCTACGCGCAGTGCTGCACCCGTAATCGGGCTATCGAACCGAAGAAGATCGTCGCCGCCTCCAACAAAAGGACCCATCCATGCCTGCACCGAGCGATGTGAAGGAAGTCGTACGCGAGAAATACGGCCAAGCGGCCTTGCAGGTGAAGGCCGGCCAGAGCGGTTGCTCCGGCCGTGTCAAGGGGTGGTCAAAATCGGATCGCCCGTGAGCCTATGCTTACGCGCCCGAGCCCGACTGCGGACATGAAGCCCGACTGCTCTCCCAATTACGTTTGCTAGGTGGTCCACGCCGCGAGGCGCCATGACACGACGCAACCAGCGGAGAAGGACGTCTACCTCGCGCTCTGCACGAAACGTGATGCCCCGTTACCCCATCCAGCAATTGCCTTGTATTTCGCGGCACAGATCAACTCGGTTTGTTGCCGATTGCGCACCTCGTTGATCTTTCACTCTGTAGCCCTTGAACCGCACGGATTCGAATCCCGCTTTCGTTCTGAGGAAGTCTAACGACAATGCGGGGCACCGGTTGCGCCATTTTTTTGCTGTGACCGCTTTCTGTGACCGAGGCTTCCAGCCTGTCCCCTGATGTGACCGCTGTTTGCCGCACTTCCAATTCGGTTTTCCCTATGAGAATTTCGCGTAACTCGCGTTAGGAGCGGGCTGCTCTATCCACTGAGCTACCGGGGCTTTCCTGGCACGCACCGTCACGTGTCGGTTACAAACGCAACTGCCCGCTCGGGTGCCGGCTATTATGCCGAATTTTCGGCGCCAGGAATTGAGCCCTGTCATGACCTGAGCATGCCGCCTTGCCCACGGGTGGATACTCGGAGCGGAATATTTCCGTGTCCGCACGTTTCCTCGCCGTCCGCTTGCGGCGGCTTTTGACACAAATCAAGCGACAACGGCTGGTTCCGGAGTGGTACACTCTCGCCCGCCAGAAAGTCAGGCTGCGTTCAGCCTCGGGGTGAGGGTGGGCCTCCGAGACCGGACCACGCGCAGACGTATCCCAGGGTGAAGATAAGACCGGACCGGCATCCGCGCTAGATGTTGGCGGGGGTGAATCAAGCCGCTGCGCTATGCTAAGTAACCAATCGGTTTGAAGTTCAATCCACACAGGAGCCATTGAAATGAGATTCAATCGCCTGTTTATCGGAGTGCTCGCCGGATGTGCGGCGGCGCTGGGTGCGGCAACCCCAGCCCTCTCCCAGACCCCGGCCAAGCAACCCAACATCGTCGTCATCATGGGTGACGACATCGGCATGTGGAACATTGGCGCCTACCACCGCGGCATGATGGCCGGCACGACGCCGAACATCGACAAGATCGCCAAGGAAGGTATGCTGTTCACCGACTACTACGCCGAGGCGAGCTGCACGGCGGGCCGGGCGAACTTCATCATGGGCGAGCTGCCGATCCGTACCGGCATGACGACGGTTGGCCAGGCCGGTGCCAAGATCGGCATCCCGGCGGAAGCCGTGACCATCGCCACGATATTGAAATCGATGGGATACGCCACCGGCCAGTTTGGCAAGAACCACCTGGGCGATCTCAACGAGTTCCTGCCCACTGTCCACGGCTTCGACGAGTTCTTCGGTTACTTGTATCACCTCGATGCGATGGAAGACCCCGCCCATCCCAACTATCCGCAGAGCCTCTTGAATGTTGTCGGCCCGCGCAACATGGTTCACAGCTGGGCCACCGATAAGGATGACCCCACCGAGATGCCCCGCTGGGGCAAAATCGGCAAGCAGCGGATCGAGGATGCAGGCCCGCTCTATCCCAAGCGCATGGAAACCGTGGACGACGAGATCCGCGACCTCGCCATCAATTTCATGGACAGGGCGCAAAAGGCTGGCAAGCCGTTCTTCGTCTGGCTCAACCCGACACGGATGCACATCGTCACCCATCTCTCGCCGAAGTATGAAGCGCTGCGTAACTCGGAGAATGGCTGGTCGGAAGAGGAAGCCGGCATGGCCCAGCTCGATGATGACGTCGGACTGGTGATGAAGAAGTTGAAGGACATGGGCGTGGATGACAACACCATCGTCGTCTTCACCACCGACAACGGCACCGAGGTATTCACTTGGCCCGACGGCGGTCAGACGCCGTTCGCGCAGAGCAAGGGTACGGTCCTGGAAGGCGGGTTCCGCGTGCCGGCGATCCTCCGCTGGCCTGGCCACGTGCCGGCGGACTCGGTGCAGAACGGCATCTTCTCCGGTATGGACTGGCTGCCGACCTTCGTTGCCGCTGCCGGCAATCCGAACATCAGCGAAGAGTTGCTGAAGGGCAAGACGATCGGCGACCGGACCTACAAGAACCATCTGGATGGCTACAACCAGCTGGCCGCCATCACCGGCAAGGGTCCGTCGGCGCGGCACGAAATCTTCTACCTTGGTGAAAGCACGGTCGGTGCGGTGCGCATCGACGACTACAAATATCGTTTCATCGACCAACCCGCTGGGTGGCTGGGTGAGAAGACCCATCCGGACGTGCCGTACATTACCAACCTGCGCCTGGATCCGTTCGAGCGCACAGGCTGGCCCAGCAATGGGACGAAAGACGGGGCGCAGCAATACTTCGATTGGTTCAAGTTCCAGTTCTGGCGCTTCGTGTTCGTGCAGCAGTTGATGGGCAAGGAAATCCAGACCTTCCTCGATTACCCGCCGATGCAGCGCGGGGCGAGCTTCAATCTCGACGCGCTCAAGGCGGAGATGGCGAAACGGATGGCCGAAGCCGAGGCGGCAAGCAAAGGTCCCAGCCAGTAATAGCGAAGACCTCCATGGCGGGTGGCTGAACGTGGGCCGCCCGTTCTTTCTCCTGCGCACCCAGTCGTACTTACAGCCACCCCGCTGCCAGAGCGGCAGACGCGACCCCTTCAATGGGCGGGTTGGGCTTCGGCCAAGGTCCGCTGCTTCGGGGTTGAGCGGCTGGGGCCGGTGGCTTTCGCCTCCTATAATGTGCGCACCGGACGCCTAGCACCGAGCATGGTTTCTCCCGCCTCCGTTCCCCGTGCACCGCTCGTCCGCACCGCCGCGCGGCTGGGGCGATTTCTTGCGCCGTACCGCGGCCGCTTCGTTGTCGCAGGCATCGCGCTCCTGATCGCGGCCGGATGCACGCTCGCGGTCGGCCAGGGCCTGAAACTGGTGATCGACCGGGGTTTCCTGGGCAACGATCCGGGTGCGCTCGACCAGGCGCTTGCGGCCCTGCTGGCCGTGATCGCGACCATGTCGGTCGCGACCTATGTCCGTTTCTACAACGTGGCCTGGATCGGCGAGCGCGTGACCGCCGACATCCGGTGCAAGGTTTTCGATCACCTGCTGACCCTTTCGCCGGGCTTTTTCGAAATCACCCGCACCGGCGAGGTCGTATCCCGCCTGACTAACGATGCGACAATGCTGGAGACCGTAATCGGTTCGAGTCTCTCCATGGCCCTGCGTAACACCGTGCTCGGCGTCGGCGCGCTGGTCCTGCTCACGCTGACCAGCCTCAAGCTGACGCTCTTGGTGCTTGCCGGCTTGCCGGTGGTGCTCCTGCCGATCATCCTGTTCGGTCGCCGCGTGCGCCGGCTCTCGCGCGCCAGCCAGGATCGCGTAGCCGATACCGGTGCCTATGTCGACGAAGCGGTGCACGAAATTCGCACCCTGCAGGCCTACGGACATGAGGCGCAGGATCGCCAGGCCTATGCGGAGCGTGTCGAGGCCGCGTTTCTGACGGGGGTGCGCCGCATCCGGCAGCGGGGGCTGTTGATCGCGGCGGTGATCTTCCTGGTGTTTGGCGCGGTGGGAATCATCCTCTGGGTAGGCGGCCACGACCTGCTGGCGGGAAAGCTCTCCGCCGGCCAGCTTTCGGCCTTCGTTTTCTATGCGGTGATCGTCGCCGGCTCGATTGGCGCGGTAAGCGAAGTCGCCGGCGAATTGCAGCGTGCCGCGGGTGCCACCGAGCGGTTGCTGGAACTGCTCGATACACCGCCGGCAATCGCGGCGCCGGAGCATCCGGTGCCGCTGCCCGAGCCGCCGCAGGCGATGCTGGCGCTGGAGAACGTTACTTTCGCCTATCCCTCGCGGCCGAACGAAGCGGCGCTCAAGGCGGTGTCGTTGCGCGTGGCCGCAGGCGAACGGGTGGCTCTGGTCGGGCCCTCGGGCGCGGGCAAGACCACGGTGTTTCAACTCCTGCTTCGCTTCTACGATCCGCAATCGGGCCGCATCCTGCTCGACGGCGTGGACGTGAGCCGGGCAGATCCGCGGGCGGTGCGGCAGCGCTTCGCCGTAGTGCCGCAGGAGCCGGTGATCTTCGCCGCCAGCGCCTGGGAAAATGTGCGTTACGGACGGCCCGACGCCAGCGAGGAGGAAGTTCGCGCCGCGTGCGAGGCGGCGTATGCGACCGAATTCTTAGCGCGGTTGCCGGAAGGCTTTGACACCTTGCTGGGCGAGCGCGGCGTGAAGCTTTCGGGGGGCCAGCGCCAGCGATTGGCCATCGCCCGGGCGGTGCTTGCCCGGCGGCCGATCCTGCTGCTCGACGAGGCGACCAGCGCGCTCGACGCAGAGAGCGAGCGCACGGTGCAGCTTGCGCTCGAGCGGCTGATGGCGGGGCGCACCACGCTCATCATCGCCCATCGCCTTGCCACCGTGGTTGGCGCCGACCGCATCATCGTCCTCGATGGCGGGGTCGCCATCGCCGAGGGAACTCATGCCTCGCTGGTGCGTGACGACCCGCTCTACCGGCGGCTCTCGACGCTGCAGTTCGGACTGCAGCCGTCGCTCGTCTAGGCGCGGGCGATCTCGCGGTAGCGCGGGCAGGTCAGGAGATGATCGTTGACCATGCCGGTCGCCTGCATGAACGCATAGCAGATCGTCGTGCCGACGAAGCGGAAGCCGCGGCGCTTGAGTTCCGCTGCGAGCGCATCGGATTCGCGGCTGCGGGCCGGGACTTCGCGCGCTGACCGCCGGCGCTTGTTGCGCGGCGACGCGCCCACGAAGCTCCAGACGAAGCGGTCGAAGCTGCCGGACTCGCGCTGCACGGCAAGACAGGCGCGCGCGTTGGTCACGGCACTCTCGATCTTGAGCCGATTGCGCACGATGCCCGGATTGCCCAGCAGGCGCTCGACGCGGCGCGAGTCAAAACGGGCGACGCGCGCCGGGTCGAAACCGGCGAAGGCGTCGCGATACGCGTCGCGCTTGTTAAGGATCGTCTGCCAGGAGAGGCCGGCCTGCGCACCTTCGAGGATGAGGAACTCGAACAGGAGGCGGTCGTCGTGGACCGGCACCCCCCACTCCTGGTCGTGGTAGGCGATCATGCGCGGGTCGGTTCCGGCCCACCCGCAGCGCCGCAGTGCTGGCATGGAGCTCCTCCGTGCCCATTATCTCGCGTCGTTGCCGCCTGCGCAGCTTGTCCACGCGCAGGACCGCCGGCACAATAGGCGCGTGGTTCCGTGGCTGCGTTCCGGCTCGCCGTTTCCCCCCCTCGACGCCGCGCTCGACGACCCCAACGGGCTGCTCGCCGCGGGAGGCGATCTGTCGCCCGCGCGCCTCCTGGCCGCTTATCGGCACGGCATCTTCCCCTGGTATAACGAGGCACAACCCATCCTGTGGTGGAGCCCCGACCCGCGGATGGTCCTTTTCGTGGGCGAGTTCAAGCTGCCGCGCTCATTGCGGCGGGTCGTGCGCCAGCGGCGCTTCGAGATCCGGGCCGACACGGCATTCCGGGAGGTGATGGAGGGTTGCGCGGAGCCGCGGCGGGGACAGAGCGGAACCTGGATCACAGCGGCGGTGATCGATGCCTATACCGCCCTGCATCGCGAGGGCCATGCGCATTCGCTCGAGGCCTGGCGCGAGGGCGAACTCGTCGGCGGATTGTACGGCGTGACGATCGGCAGGATGTTCTTCGGCGAATCGATGTTCGCCCGGGAGACCGACGCGTCCAAGGTTGCCTTGGTCAAGCTCGTCGCCATGCTTGCGCACATGGGGATGCCGCTCATCGACTGCCAGCAGCAAACCGAGCATCTGGCGCGCCTCGGCGCCCGGCCGATACCGCGGCGGAAGTTTGCCGACTGGCTTTCGCGATTGGTACACTCACCGGAGCCCGCCAAGGACTGGACGCCGGCCCTGCGGGCTGCACCCGACGAACCGTGACCAAGCTCAACGACCTGCCTCTGGCGGCACTGCAGTTCTACGCCACGGCCCCCTATCCGTGCAGCTACCTGCCGGGCCGGGCCGCGCGCTCGCAAGTGGCGACACCGAGCCATCTGATCGATACCCGGGTATATGGCGAGCTCGTGCGGATGGGCTTCCGCCGCAGTGGCGCGTTCACCTATCGCCCCTATTGCGATCACTGCCGCGCCTGCGTACCGGTACGCGTGCCGGTGGCGATGTTCGCCCCGAACCGCGCCCAACGTCGATCGCTGCGCAGGCATGGCCCGCTGACCGCCGCGCAGCGCAGCCTTGCCTTCGATGCCGAGCACTACGCGCTCTACCTGCAGTACCAGCGGCATCGGCACCCGGGCGGCGGCATGGACCAGGACAGTCGCGAGCAATACCAGCACTTTCTCCTGCACAGCAATGTGACCACCGACCTGTTCGAGTTTCGCGAGCAAGGCCACTTGCGCATGGTGAGCCTGGTCGACCGCCTGCACGATGGGCTGTCGTCGGTCTACACCTTCTACGACCCGGACGTGCCCGGTGCGAGCTACGGGACCTACAACGTTCTGTGGCAGATTGAGCGCTGCCAGGAACTGCAGCTGCCGTATCTCTATCTGGGCTACTGGATCGCCCAGAGCCGTAAGATGGCCTACAAGGCGAGCTTCAAACCCATCGAGGGCCTGGTCGAGGGCGTGTGGCGGAGGCTGTAGCCCTCCCGACACGCACCTGCGCATCGCTGGTCGCGCGGGCCCGTCGCGCGCCACGACAGGGGTTCGTGCCGCCAGCGGAGCCTGCCTGAAACGCGTCCCGGAGCGCACCACCCGCGGCGCCGCGATGACCGGCACGAACGCCGGCGACCCAGACCCAGACCAGCACATCGTCAGTCAAACGGATCGCGACCGCGAGTTTGCGCCCCTTAGAACCGCTTCCCAATGACCGTACTGCAGATTGTCATCCTCGCCGTGATTCAGGGCGCGTGCGAAATGCTGCCTGTGTCGAGCTCTGCCCATGTCATCGTGGCGGAGAAACTCATGGGCCTCGATCCGACGGATCCGGCCATGACCTTCCTGCTGGTCATGCTGCATACCGGGACCATGCTCGCCGTCATCGCCTATTTCTGGAGCGCGTGGCGGCAACGCTACTTTTCCTCGCGCGCGGCGTTTTGGCACGCGGCGAAGTCGGTGGTGCTGGGCACCGCCTTGACGGGAATGATCGGTCTCGCCCTGATGTTCACCATCGAACGGGTCGTTTTGCGCGACTCTGCGCGGGCCGAAATCGAACAGCTCTTTGGCAACATGTACCTCATTGCGGCCGGGTTGGGATTCGTCGGCGCCTTGATCGTGGGCGCGGGCCTGCGGGAGGCGGCGGCGCGCGGGCAGGGCACGCTCGGACTGAAGGGCGCCGCCTGGATCGGGGCCGTACAGGGCTTCTGCCTTCCCTTTCGCGGTTTCTCCCGCTCCGGCGCGACGATATCAACCGGCCTGCTGCTCGGTCTCGACAAAGCCTCCGTCGAAGATTTCAGCTTCGCCCTGGCGGTCGTCCTCACGCCCGCGGTGATCGCCAAGGAAGCTTACCGGCTGCTAAGGGCCAATGAGGCGGCATTGAGTATCGGCGGCAGCCTGTTGCAGTTGGCGTGGCCCAGCCTGCTGGGCATGGGCCTGAGCTTCCTGGCTGCCCTGGCCGCTCTGCGCTGGCTTTCCCGCTGGCTGGAGCGCAGCCAATGGCACTGGTTTGGCTATTACTGCCTGTTCGCCGCTGCTGCGGTACTCGCCATCGCCTCGAGTTGAACACGGATGCGCTGCAAGTCAATCGGCGCGATAGTTTTGGTTGCGGCCGGGCTGGCCGCCTGCGCAGTTCAGGCGCCTCGGCCGCCGCCGGGCAGGGAACCGGGTCCGGCGGGGTTTCCGGAAGAGTTCTACCAGCAATCTGCGCAACGCGGCGTCCCCGTCTTCGAGATCGATCCCGCCGTGTCGCTCATCGTCATCGAAGTCCGCCGCGGCGGATCGCTCGCCAAACTAGGCCACGACCATGCCATTGCGAGCCACAATGTCCGTGGCTATGTCGCGCCGAGCGAAGCCCGCGCCGATCTTTTTATTCGGCTCGACGAGCTCGTCGTCGATGAGCCCGAATTGCGCGCCGAAGCCGGGTTCGATTCGCAACCGACTGCCGCGGCCATTGCTGGCACGCGAGAGAACATGCTCGCGCAGCTGCACGCCGACCTGCACCCGTACGCCGTCATCGCCGTCGATGGCGTGGACAGCGTCGCCGGTGGCCCTTGGCTCAACGCATCGATCGCGCTCAACGGCGTTCAACGCGCGGTACGGGTTCCGGTGCGCATTGAGCAGGATCCCGGTGGGTTGACGCTGAGCGGCCACGTGGCGCTCGAACAAAGCCAGTTCGGCATCACACCTCTCGCCATCCTGGGCGGTGCCCTCGTGGTCCAGGATCGGGTCGAGGTGCGATTCGTGATCCATGCTCAGCGCGCCGCATCATGACGTAGAACCGAAACACAAATTCGGCGCGGCGGCAGCGGGAGGTGGTATGGACATTGGCTCCATCGTGGGCCAGATCGCCGGCGGTGGCGTCGGTGGCGCCGTCGTCATGGTGATCGTCGGCATCATCTAGCAGATGATGGGGGGCAGCAAGCCAGCGTCGTAATACAGTGCCAAGGCCCGTGGAGACTTGGGCCCGATTCACAGCGCGCGCGGAGTCTTCGGCGCGCGGCCGCCGCATGGCGCAACCGGCGCGGCCATCAAAATCTCGTCGACAGCCCCGCATAGAAGGCACGGCGCATGCCGTACTGCGGTGCGCCGACACCGACACCGGTTCCGTCGCGCAGCAGGTAGGTCTTGTCGAACACGTTGATCAGCGCCAGTCGCCCCTCGACCGCGCCGATCGGTGTGCCCGTCCAGTCGTGTACGAGTGAAAGGTTTAGCGTCGTGTAGTTCGGAACGGTACCTGAGTTTGGCGGCGCCCCGACCGGCGTTTTGCGCAGTCCGCTGCCGTAGATGAGATCGCCGTTTACACGGCTCTCGCCGAAGCGGTACGACAGCCCGCTCGCCAGCGAGTAGCGCTGATCGTGATCAAGGTAGATGTAATGATCGGCGATATAGGCCAATTCATCAGGTGAGAACGTCGACTGTCCGGAAATGATGTTCTTGCCCTTTGCCTCGCTTACTGCAAAATTGAGGTAGCCCGACCAGTTGTCGTGGTTGTACGTCGCGGACAGCTCGATGCCTTCCTGGTAGCCCTGCGCATAGTTGAACGGCGTGAGGATGAGCGCCTGCCCGAATTGTCCCTCGTCGAGGAGGTTCGTTACCTGCTTGTAATAGCCATCGAGGCCGAGCGTGAAGTAGGTGGATAACTTCTCAATGACACCCAGGTCGTAGTAGCTCGCGCGCTCGGCCCGCACCGGGTCGGACACCGGTACCTCCGGCGCATTGGTGGTTCCAAAGTAGAGGTCTATGCTTCGCTGTGAAGCCAATTCCTGCGGAGGCGGACTGAAGTAACGCGAGAACCCGGCGTGTATCGCCGTTTCCGGTGTCAGTTCGTATGCCGCATTGATGCGCGGGCTGTATTGATGCTCATCGGTGAAGGCCGCCACGTGATCGAAGCGAATGCCGTAATTGATCGTGAGCGGCGCGATCACGTGCCACTCATCCTGCACGTAGAGTCCGACCAGGTTGCCGTTCTTGCTCGAGTTGTCGATTACGGCGGTGGGGTTGCTTGAGGTCTGATTGCCGTTGGCGTCGGCAGGAAAAACGCCGACCGTGTTGTCGCTTCGGGTGTGCTGGTTGGTATAGGAACCGCCGAAGCGCAGCGTGTGCGCGTCAGCAATCGGGTAGGAGGCATCGATCTGGATGCCGTTGGCCGAGTTTGAACGCAGGGTGTTCGAGGCAACCCCGGTGTAGATGAGATCGCCCGCCACGTCGGGGGTGTAATGCAGCTCGGAGTACTGGGTAAAGAACGAAGCCTGGTAATTGAGCTTGCCCAGGGTCTGCTGCAGCGAGATCACGGCGAAATTGTTCACTTCGCGCTGGTTGTCGTTGAGCTCTGCGGACGGCAGGGCATTGAATCCGGTTTCGACGTCGCTCACGCCGGTGAGAGAGAAGCTTGGCATCTGCCCCGGGTTGTTGGGGATCTGGAACCGGCCAAGGTATGTGCCCAGCATCAGGCCTAAGCGCGTCTGCTCGTCGACGATGTCGGAAAAGTAGGCAAACCCCTTCGTTTGCTCGGTTCGATCGTGGATGGCGTTCTTGCTCGGCGTCGGATTCTCGATGCCCAGATCGTCAGTGAGGTAGTTACCGGTGATGTAGTAGCTGTACTGCCCCTTCGATCCCAATAGCTCAAAGCTCGGCTGAACCGTGTCGTAGGCGCCGCCGAAGATGCCCAGCGAGCCACCGAAGTCGACGTCGCCGTCCTTGGTCTGGATCTCGACGATGCCTGCCGTGCGCTGACCATATTGCGCCGGCACCGCGCCGTCGACGAAATCGATCTTGTTGACGAAGCGGGTATCGACCGATTGACCGAATCCCGTGATTCCCTCCGGCAGCTGTACGCCGTTGATGCGATATTGCACGTCCGCATGCTCGCCGCGAACGTGCAGCGAGCCCGAGGCCTTCGAGTCCTGAGCGACGCCTGGAAGCTGGATCAGCACGTCGTTCATCGGCGTGTTTTCGCCAATGGCGAGGTTTTCGATGAATTGCTCGTCGACGCTGTAGACCGTGGTGCCCACCTTGGGCGAAAGCTCCAGCTGTGCGTCCTTGAGGCGCTGCGCGGTCACCTGCACGGGGTTCAGCGCGACGACGGTGGCGCCCGTGAGCTCGACCCTGGGCGTGTCGGCGGCGGCAACGCTCACCGATTGCTGCACGGGGGCACCCTTGCTCGGCACTGCGCTCAGCGTGTAGCGGCCGGCGGCCACGTTGGCAAAGACGGCGACACCGGCAGCATTGGTCTTGGCTGTGGCGGCAGCGTGGCCCTGATCGTCGCTGAGCGTCACCGGCGTATTGGGTATGGGCTTGCCCGCCTTGTCGGTAACCAATGCGGTGATGGTCGCCGCGTTCGCGACGGCCGTGGCGAGGAGCAGTCCAAGACATAGCGCCAGCGGCCGCAAGGGCGAGATAGTGGGCATGGGCGTGACCTTTGCACAAAGAGCAAGCCGTTGCCCGCCGGGTCCCGGCGGGCAACAACGACAACTTAAAAAGGAGGTGCGACGCGGGCGCGTCGCGATGCTCTAGGTGCGCTGCGGCGGGCCGCAGTTCGGGGGCCACATATGCGCCGGTGCGGGCGGTGCGAGGCGCAGGACCGGCGCTGCGACGGCAACGTGGACGACGGTCGCGACGGCCACCGTCGGAACATACACGCTCGGACCTTCGATCTTGCCGGCAAAGGCGGCGCAAACCGCACAGGCTTCGTCGCCGTCCGGAGTCAAGTGCAGGTGCGAGGCGGCGACGGAGACGAGAAGCGCAAAGGCGCCCGCCGTCAGGGCGAGCACGAACAGGCTGCGTCCTGATCGACGCCGCGAACGCACGCGGGTCAGGCTAAGCTGCAATGCACGCACTCCTGCGCGTCGTTTGCATCCGGATCGCTCGTTGTCGCTCCACTGTTGAGAATGATATATCATTATCGTCGTACCGGACACCCCGCCACATTCCTCACTTATTCCGCGCCATGGAACGGGCCACGCGCCAACGCGAAGCCATCAGGTCGGTCATCAAAGCCGCGCAGCGGCCCCTCTCGCCGCGAGAGGTGTTGCACGAGGCGCGCGCCGTCGTGCGGGCGCTGGGCATGGCCACGGTCTATCGCAATCTCAAGCTGCTGGTGGCCGAAGGCGCCGTCCAGGTCATCACGTTGCCCGGAGACAGTTCGCGCTACGAGATGCGCGAGGCGGCGCACCACCACCATTTCCAATGCACGACCTGCCACCGCGTGTATGACGTTCCCGGCTGCCCGGGAAACCTGCGCCGGCTCGCGCCGCGCGGGTTTAGGGTAGAGCATCACGACGTGACGCTCTACGGGCGCTGCTCGGGCTGCGGCAAAGGGGAGACGCGAGCACGGCGCTGATTCATGCCGAGCACATTGCGCTGCGGCGATGACGGTAGTGCAAGCTCGCCCGAGCCTGCCAGGGCATTGCGTGGCGCAAATCGCGTGGCGCGAAGCACCCGGACTGACATGACAGCGCTACGGGCGCACGGCGCTCGGACGCGGGTGCGGTGTCTGCTCTTGGCCGGACTCGTCGCTTGCCTGATCGGCCTGCCGCAGGCCGGCGCGGAACCGATCAAAGTCGTCGCCGCGGAGAACGTTTATGGCGACATTGCGCGCCAGATCGGCGGCACGAACGTGGCGGTGAAGAGCATTCTGACCAGCCCTAGCCAGGATCCGCACGAATTCGAAGCCGCCGTCTCCACGGCACGGGCGATGGCCGAGGCCCGCCTCGTCGTTTACAACGGTGTTGACTACGACCCATGGGCGGAGAAGCTCCTGTCGGCATCGGACGTTCCCGGGCGCGAAATCATTGTGGTGGCGAAGCTCGCGCACAAGAAGCCCGGGGACAATCCTCACCTCTGGTACGACCCGGCGACGGTGTCGGCGCTGGGCGAGGCCCTCGCGGCGAAACTGATGCAGCTCGACGCGCAGCACGGCCAGGATTACGCCCGCGGCCTGGCAGCGTTCGACATCGCCATGCAACGCGTTCGACAGAGGATCGCGGCGCTGCGAGGGCAATACGCGGGGATCCCCGTGACGGCAACCGAGCCGGTCTTCGATTACATGGCCGACGCCATCGGCCTTACCATGCGCAACGGTCGCTTTCAGCTGGCCATGATGAACGGCACCGAACCGGGCGCTGGCGCCATCGCGGCCTTCGAACACGATCTGCGCACGCACGCGGTCAAGGTCCTGCTCTACAACCGCCAGACGAGCCGGGCCCTGGCCGAAAGAATGCGCCGCATTGCCGAAGAGGCGGGCGTGCCGGTGGTCGTCATCACTGAGACCGAGCCACCGGGCTTGAGCTATCAGGAGTGGATGCTGGGGCAACTCGATGCGCTCGAACGCGCGCTCGGCGGGCGCTAAAGCGTGGACGCGATCCGCTTGGAACGAGTTACCCTGGCGCGAGCGAAACGGATCGTTCTCGCCGACGTAAGCCTGGCCATTCACCCGGGGGAATTCATCGGCGTGTTCGGCCCCAACGGCGCCGGCAAGACCACGCTGCTGCATGCGATTCTTGGGTTGTTGCGGCCGGTGGCGGGCGAACTCAAGGTCTTCGGCGTCTCGCCCGTGCGAGGCAATCGCCTGGCGGGCTATCTGCCGCAGCACCGCGCCTCGATTGCCGAGCTTTGCCTGCGCGGTTGGGATTTTGTGGCCAGCGCCGTTGACGGAGAGCGGTGGGGCTTTCCGCTTTGGACGGGCGCGGCCCGGCGCGAGGTCGACCGCGTGCTCGAAAGCGTGGAGGCGCAGGAGCTCGCAGCGCGGCCGCTGTGCGAGCTCTCCGGCGGCGAAGCGCAGCGCCTGCTGCTGGCGCAAGCCCTGCTCGGCAGCCCCAAGTTGCTGTTGCTCGACGAACCCTTTCTTAGCCTTGACCCGCGTTTCCAGCAGGCGACCGTCGAACTGGTCAAGCGCATCCAGCGCGAACTGGGCATCACCGTGCTGTTCACCGCACATGAATTAAATCCCCTGCTCGATGCCATGGATCGGGTGCTCTACCTCGGGCAAGGTCGGGCCGCGCTGGGGAGCGTCGAGGAGGTGATCACGCGCGAGGTGCTATCCCGTCTCTACGGGGCGCCCATCGAAGTGCTTAAGGTGGACCACCGTCTGCTGGTGGTTTCGGGACACGGCGTCGTCGATGCCGACGCCCATCGTCACGATGCTTGAGTACGAATTCATGCGCACTGCCTTGGCGGCGGGCAGCCTCGTTGCCGTCGTCGCCGGGGCTGTCGGCTTCTTCCTCGTTCTGCGCCACCTCACCTTTGCCGGCCATGCCCTGTCCCACGTCGGATTTGCCGGCGCGACCGGGGCGGTGCTCGTCGGCTTAAATCCCTTGTGGGGGTTGCTTGCCTTCACCCTGGCGGCGGCGGTGGCGATGGGGTTCCTCGGCGAGCGCTTGCGCGGTCGCGATGTCGCCGTGGGCATCATCCTCTCGCTCGCGCTGGGCCTCGGCGTGCTGTTTCTGTACCTCTACACCGCGCACGCGAATCAGGCGACGGCGATCCTGTTCGGCAATGTGCTCGGCGTCGACCTGCAGACTGTCTGGGCGCTGTTGGGATTGAGCGTGGTGAGCCTGGCAGCGCTCGCCCTCATCTCGCGGCCGCTGTTGTTCGCCACCCTCGCCCCGGAGCTCGCCGACGCCAGGGGCGTTTCCCTGCGGCGGGTGGCGATGCTGTTCCTGGCGATCGTGGCGATTGCCGTCGCCGAGGCGGCACAGGTCGTGGGCGTGCTCTTGGTGTTCGCGCTGATGGTAGCGCCAGCGGCGACCGCGCTGCGGCTGACCGCGCGCCTGGGGCGGGGCGCGGCGCTTGCCGTGCTCCTCGCCCTTGCCGAAACCTGGGCTGGCATGGCCCTGGCGTACGGCACCGACTGGCCGACGAGCTTCTGCATCGTGGCGGTGAGCTGCAGCGCGTATTTTTTGAGCCTCTTGCGCCGCGGCCAACACGCGCCTTCAGCCGCCGCTACGCACTGAGGCGACGGCAGCGCCTGGGCGCGCGAGCGCAAGGCTCACGCGTGGGAATGACGAATCGCCCAGGCGATCAAGGCCCCCAGCAGCAGTGGCACGGCGCCGAGCAGCGTGGGCTCGATCGCGACGGGGATGACCAGCAGCAAGAGCAACAGCGCGAGCACGAGCGTCGCCGCGGTCGCGCACAGCGCAAAGCGCGCCGGACTCGGGCGCACAAATTCCTTGCTGTGGACCAGGCGCACGATATAAGCGTCGAAGCAGGCGAGCAGCATAAGGCCTGCCGACCAGGGGAGCCAATGCGCCATCGCCGACAGGCGATAACTGGCCAGCAGGATCACCGCGTCGAAGCCCTGCGCGTAGCGATTGTGAAACAGGCGTTGCACGACGTCAGACATTTGTTGCGTGACGGCGGCGTTGGCCGCGGTGATCGGCGCGCCTGGCGTCGACGCGAACGCCGCTGGCGCGAGTTCTTCGCGCTGCCCGTAGAGTGAGAGCGCACGGGAGAGGATCTGCCCGGCGTGGTCCGCACCCCAGAAGGCGGCATTGAGGTCGTGCTCCCGCCGCACCTGCTCGACGAAGCGCTCCGGAGGACAGGATGAGGGCAGATACAAACTGTAGACGAGCACGGCACCGAACGCGAAGGCCAGGATGCGTAACGCGGTCATGGTGCGGCGCGCACGCGCCCGGCCGGTGCGTCGTGCGCGTCCGGATCGAGGATCGGTACCCTTCCCTTGAGCAGCCTCCCCCCGGACACCAGGGCGAAGTACTGCAGGTTGGGGAGCTTGCCCAGGATGTCGGCGGGTATTGTCTCCTCGCGCGTTTCGCGCAAGCGCCGCGAGACGCTTGCGGAGAAATCGGGCCAGCGCGCCGGCGTGTGGGTGCCGATGGAAACATCTATGCTGTGAATGGGTGTCTTGCCGAAGGTTTCGACAATGAAATCCTGCGTCGGCCGATCCTTGGAGCGCAGGGCGATGAGGTTGTTGAGGTTGCCCACGGCCTTGCGCGCGGCATCCTCGCTGCCGAGGCGGTCGGCGAGATCGGCCAGGGTCTGCATGGCGCAGGTGGTGTAGATGCCCGACTCCGCGCCCTTGTTGAGGATCTGGATCAAGGGCTGGTTGATGACATCGCCAATCTCGTCCACAAACAGGCTCAGCCGCGGCTGCGGTGCATTCAAGTTGTAGCGCATGCCGGCGAGCGCGGCGAGGTCGGCGAGCAGGATGGCTCCGAGCGCGCCACCGACGGCGGGATCGGGCAGGGCATCAAGGGCCACGTAGAACACGCGCCGGCCGCGAGCGATCTTGTCCAGGTTCATGATAGGCCGCTGGTCCTGCGCATCGAGCGGATCCGGAGACAGCGATCGACCCAGGTCGCCGGAGGTGAGCATGGACAGGATCGGCAGCAGGTTCGCCGTGATCTTCTGATAGTGCTCGCGTGGGTGGTGAAAGATGCGCAATTGCGAATCGATCACCTGGGTATGGCACTGGGGGGAGAGCTCGCGCTCGTAGTAGGCGACGTAGCCCGCGAGCTCGTCAGTGGCGGCCGCCGAAGCGCGGCGGATCCTGCCTTCGGCGGCGCGCTTGACGTAGGGTCTGGCCAAATCGCGCCAGTTGAACGGGCCGACGGCGGCGAGATGGCGTTCGAGCGAGCGCAGCAGCACCGGCTCGATGCCGCCCTCGATGCAGTGCGCAAGCTTGCGCAGATTGGGACGCTCCTCCAAATCGACCATTCCCTGCACGACGACGTTGACGGCGTCCCAGCCGAAGGCGGAGAAACTGCCGCCGGTGTCGGGCGGCATGACGGCCTGGATGCGCGAGGCGAGCTCGGTGGGCTTCTGCCAGTTGTACAGCGGATCAAAACGTATCCCGCGTTCGGGAAAGGCCGGGTGGAACTCGACGAAGGCGTCGCGCCGGCCGGCGTCATGGCAGGCGCGCAGCACGTTGCCTTTCAGGCGCTTGGAGTTCTTCGGGTCAATGACGATGACAACGTCGCCGCGGTACACCGCCTGGGAGACGAGCACGGACAGCATGACGCCCTTGCCGGACTGCGTCGTGCCGACGATGATCGTGCCGCCCTCGAAGTTCTGCAGCGGCCGCCGCAGCGCGCGCTCCTCCGGCTCGACGCCGTGAATATAGGGCAGCCCGACCTCAGACTCCGGCTGGGCCGCGATGCGGCGGCGAAATGCGCGCCAGGGCCACGCCGGCAGCACGAAGCGCCGGAAGGGGATCCGGGCAAGTTCGTACAGGCGCTGCGAATGTACCGGATGCCATTCGAAGCCAAATCCCAGGAACAGTTGCTCGGGGTCGCCGCAGTAGGTTCGAAAGGTGCGCGGACTCATCGTCTCCATCGCCCGTCCGCCGAGCGCGGCGCGCAGGCGAAAAATCCGCGCGGCCTGGATCCCGCGCCGCAGCGCCATGATCAGGCATGCACTCGAGAGCGCGGTCGGCACCGCGAGCGCGTCGCCGGCACGATCGGCGAGCAGCACAAAGAGCGTGCCGCCCCCGATCCAGGCCAAGGCGGCATACAGCTCATAGGCGTTGCGCCAGGGCATTTCGTAGCTGCGTCCGCTCATCACGGGGCGCTCCCTTCGTCCGCGCTCGCCGCGCCGTGGACGGATCCATCCGCAGCGCGGACCCATCGCGGCGCGAGCACCAACCCGAGCACCGGCTTGTGATCGAGTTCGCGCAGGCACGTCCTGGACTGCGGCTGATCCGCAGCGCATGAGAGCATCCCCGCCTCGCCCAGGGCACGTACCGCCAGCGCCGGATCGACGTGGTGTTGCGCAAACGCCTGCAGCGGCACGAACACCCCATCGGCCATGACGAGCGCGGCCGGCGGTGACGAAGGCGAGTTCAGGCGGGCGATGATCTGCCGCAGCGCCTCGCGCACCGCGGGGTGGAGTCGCGCCGGTGCGCAGAGCGCCACCGCGGGCGGCAGCGCGGCGCGCGGTGGCGACGGTGACGATGGCGCAGATTGCTCCGCGTCCGGGCCGTCGAGATCGCAACGGCGCTCCGGCTCGAGAACGACTGCAGCGGCCCGGCGGACGAGCGCGGCGAGCGTGCCGGATTCATCCGATGCCGTTCCGCTCACCGCGGCGACGCATTGCGGAACGATCACTGAGTTGCCCGCGGCGAGGGATTGCAGGAGCGCAGGGGCGATGACGTGTGTCATCGCCAGGATGCCGAGGGGGCGGGTGGTCGGCGCCGCGTCCACCCAGCGCAGGTAGTAGCGCCGGCTGTGGGTCTGCTGCAGCCAGGGTGCAAGCGGTTGCTCGTACGCGGGCCACTCGGCGCCGTGCTCGTTGCGCACGCTCAAGTGACTCAAGGGTCGGTGCAGTTCGCTGCACAGCCCGGCGAGGAAGGCCGCGTAGCGCCAACGCGGTTCCAGGGTTGAACGCGCGCTGAGGGTCTGACGCCCCGAAAAGATCGCGCCGTCGCTGGCCTGCAGGGCGTAGAACGCGATTTCGATTCCCATCCGGAAAAGCCCGCCCGCGTGGCGAAAGTGGCTGTCCCGCGTCGCCGGCAGCAGGTGCACGAATTGTGCGTAGCGCTCGACCACGCTGCCGATGTCGTGCGCGAAGATCGACTCCTCCGCGCCGTAGGCATCGCGCAGGCGGTGCAGCCAGTTCGCGTGCGGGGCCATGACCTCGGCCACGCCGATCGCCGGCAGACCCCGCGCGGCCAGAGGGTACTCGCGCTCTGTGCTGACCCGATCGGTGGCGATCGGCGCTGGCGCGCGCGGAGGCGGGCCCGCCGTCGGCAGGCCCAGCCACTGCGCAAGCAAAGAAGCCAGCGACGACATTGCTGTGACCCGAACTTCGCGTCGCGGCATTCTCGACGCCGAGTCGGCAGGCCAACAACCCGCTAAGGCCCGAGTACGTCTGCACTTAACCTTGCCCGCCGGGGTCTCGGAGCGTTGACACGCGTCGCCGCCTCGGCGTAGCTTGTTTGCGCGCACCAGCTGGCCGTGCGTGTCGAGTTTCCGGCGAGCCCCGAGACAGGCACTTAAGCGTGCCGCACGACAGGTGACCCAAGAATTGCAGGTCTGGGTTGTCTTGTCCTGGAATCCACCACCGTTTTCGTCGCCCGCAAGTGCGGGCGTCAGGCAATGCCCGGTTGACGAGGGATTCTCGTCCCGGTCACCGCGTCGCGGCTGCACGCGACGCGAGCGCAGCGCCTCCAAGCAAGGAGTGGTCATGGCAAGAACGCGAGTGGAAGTGCCGCTGGACCGCTTCGGCTTCGCCGGCGTGCCGATCACCGTGCCGGGGTTGGCCGAGGCACACGAACTGGTGCCCGATATCGATCATGGCTACGTCTTCGAGAAGACCCCGCTCGCCATTCTGCGCGCGTGGTGGATGAGCGCGACCCGGGAGCCGCTCTACATCCACGGCCCTTGGGGATGCGGCAAGACCTCCAGCGTGGAACAGTTCTTCGCCCGGCTCAATGTCCCCGTGGTGCCCATCATGGGGCGCGATCCGATGGAGAAGGCGGATCTGGTCGGCATGTACGTGCTCGGTGCGCAGCGTCGGATGGAATGGGTCGATGGGCCGGCAGCGCTGGCGTGGCGCCACGGCTACGTGCTGCTGATCAACGAATTCTCCAAGTGCAACCCGGGATTCTGGGTGGCCAACAACGAGGTGCTGGAAGGCAAGCCGATCTTCATCGAGCAACGCCAGGAGTTGTTGCGTCCGCATCCTGACAGCCGGGTGGTGGTGACCGATAACACGCGCGGACTTGTCGGCGACGAAACAGGACTCGCGCAGGGGCGTTTTCGTCAGGATGCCAGCGTGATGGATCGGTTCTGGTCGATGCAGATGGAGTACATGGCCGCCGACCCCGAGGTAAGGCTCGTCCAGCGCCGCTTTGCCGAGCTCGGCGAGGACATGGCCGAGCGCTTCGCCAAGACGTTGCGTCGGATCGCCGAGGATGTGCGCGCCTGCTTTATGGGCGTGTCGGAGGAGAACGAGGCGATCGAGGCCACGATCTCGACGCGCACGATGCTGCGCATCGCCGATCTGGTGCTGCTGTTTCTGGAGGGGGCCAAGCACGGCATCGATCCCTTTCGCCTGGCGTTTGAAATTGGCCTTACTAACAAGTGCGACGAGACCACGCGCCACACCATCCACAAAGTGGTGCAGCTGCATGTGGGCAGCAATTTCGTGGGACGGGCAGGGGACGCCACGGCGACGGGCGCCTCCTGACATGGTTCGATGGAGGCAGGCATGCTCTACGTCGACTTGTTTGATTCTCGGGCGATCGCGATGTTTGCCTATGACCTTGCGGCGAAGAGCCTGCTGATCCGCTTCAAGACCGGCGAGGTGTACGTCTATCAGGACGTGCCGCGGGAGATCTTTGACCGCTTCCGCCAGGCGCGGTCGAAGGGCCGGTTCTTCCAGTCCGCGATACGTGATCGGTTTGTCCCACGCCGCCTGGGAGAAGGTGAAATTGCCGCCATAGCCCGCATGCACGGCGACCCCGGGGCGTTCGGCGTGCCGGCAAGCGTGCGCGTGGACATCGCCACGCTCGAACGGCCGTGGAAGGCGGCGATATTTTTCTAAAGGGTCGTGTGCGGCGGTCGATGCGCGTGCCCGAGCGCTGCAGCGACGGCAGGCCGCGTCCGGTCGCGAAGGAGCCCGGCATGGAACAGATTGCTGTGTGCGTTAACCAGGGAAGGCTGCTGCAGAGCCTTCGCGAGGCACTCGCCAACCCCTACACGGTGCTAACCGAGCTGCTGCAGAATGCGCGCCGGGCCAACGCCTCGCAGGTTGCGGTTGACTACGATGCCCGGACGCAATCGCTCACCGTGCGCGACGACGGGATCGGGATCGACGACTGGCAGACGCTGTTCACGGTCGGCGAGTCCGGCTGGGACGCGACGCTCGTGCGCGATGAGCATGCCTTCGGTGTGGGCTTCATGAAGTGCCTGTATTCGGCGCGGCGGTGCACGGTGCGCTCGCGCAACCGCATCGCCGCCTTCGACACCCTCGCCGCACTGCGACAGCTGCCGATCGCGGTGCGGCCCTCGCCCCCAAGCGCGCAGACCGTCGTGACGCTGGAGGGCGTGCTCCTGCCGGAACTCGACCGCACGATGACCGTGCTGGCTTGCGCCTTTCCGGTCGTGGTCATCTACAACGGCGTCGTATTGCCGCGCCCGCTGGCACTCGACGCCAAGCCGTACGTAGCCAGCACAGTCGGGCAGGTTCACCTCGCCGGCGCGCAGGACGGCAGGGCGGTGTCCTCGCTGGTGCTGGTGCTGCAGGGCACAGTCGTCTTCGGCGACTCGCGTCTGGACCGCGACGGCAACGTCGTGCACCTGGATCCACGACGCTTCCAGGCACGCCTGCCGGACCACGACGTCCTGGTGGCCGAAGCCGAGGCGCTGCAGGAAGTCGAGGCAGTGCTCAAGGCGATGTGGCGCGCCCGGCTGGAAGAGGCAAAACGGACCCTGGCGGAAGAGATCTTTGTCGCGCGCTTTTTTGACGCCGCGGTAACCTGGGGTGCGACCGACCTCTATGTCGACATCCCATTCCTTCCGGGGAGCCTGTTTGCCCGCATCACCGGCTATCCGATTCAGGAGGGCTTCGGCCCGGCGACGTATTTGCAGGCCCTCCCCGGGCTGATACCGCGAGACCAGTTTGCCAGCCGCCGGTTGCAGGCGGTCATGCTGCCGCCAGCCCAGAAAGAGACCTTCGTCTACTGGATGTTCGCCCGGGCCATGGAGCTTTTGGTTCTCACCCGCGCCTGGGGGGTCGCCGAAGGACACTGGCTGTGGGATTATGTGCGCCCGCTCGATGTCCAACCCGCGGTGGTCGAAATCCTGGGCGAGCGCATGCGCGCCACGTTGCACGGGCAATGGGTCGCGGCCGAAGTCGTCCTGTGCGAAGCCTACCGGGTGCGCATCCAGGACGAAGTCGCGGAATTTGGCGCGCAGGCGATGGCGTGGTGCGGCGTGCACGGCGATGAAGAGCTCATCATCGTGCCCGACGGCGAGCACGGCGGCGCCGCGGTCGAGCAATGCTCGAGCTATATTGATACGGACGAGCGCTGGCGCGGGGAATTTGCCGCCCAGGATCGCGACGCGCTCTCCCGCCTCATGCGACGCCTGCGGGCGCATGATCCAACCGAGGCCATGCGGGCGCTGATCGGCGAGCTGCGGCTTGAGAATTACCCCTGTCTGCAGGGTCGCACCTTCAGCCTGCAGATCGGCGGGGAACGGGGCGCACACGCGGTGCGGCTGGTCACTTGATACCGCGTCCGGAAAGCGCCATGTGCTGTGAATCGGGCCGCGCGGGTGCACCTGCAGGCTTTAGGGCGTGGAGTGCAAGATGAAGCTAAACGAAGTCACGATGCCTGAACCGCCGGCGGCGGAGTTGCCAGCGCAAGCCATTGCCGCGGATGTCCTCCTGGAAAAATACGCCAAGGGTGACGAGCGCACGGCCGACGAAGTGCGCCGCCGGGTGGCGCGCGCGCTCGCTGCGGTGGAACGCCAGGAGCACCAGCCACGCTGGGAGGAAGCATTCTTTCGCGCCCAGCAAAACGGGCTCATTCTCGGCGGTCGCATCAATTCGGCGGCCGGAACCGAGCTCAAGGCAACCCTTATCAACTGCTTCGTGCAGCCGGTCGGCGACAGCATTTCCAACGACGGCGACGAAGTCGGCATCTATGCAGCCTTAAACGAGGCGGCGGAAACCATGCGCCGCGGCGGCGGGGTGGGCTACGACTTCTCCCGTATCCGGCCGCGCGGCGCCCATGTCAAGGGCACCAACAGTCGCGCCAGCGGTCCGCTGTCGTATATGCGCGTGTTCGACCAGTCGTGCGAGACCGTCGAGTCGGCAGGCGCACGACGCGGGGCGCAGATGGGCGTGCTGCGCTGCGACCATCCCGACGTGCATGCGTTCATTCACGCCAAGGATCAAGGCGGCCTGCGCAACTTCAACCTCTCGGTCGCCGCGACCGATGCCTTCATGCAGGCGGTGGCAGCCGCGGCCCCCTGGGAGCTCGTGCACCGCGCACCGCCGGCGGCGGAACTCATCGCCGCGGGCGCCTACCGTCGCGGCGACGGCCTGTGGGTCTACCGCCAGGTGCCGGCGGCGGACCTCTGGCAGCAGATCATGGAGAGCACCTACGACCACGCCGAGCCCGGTGTCGTGTTCATCGACAGCGTCAACCGCGACAACAATCTTTCCTATTGCGAGCTCATCGAGGCGACCAATCCCTGCGGCGAGGAACCGCTTCCCGCCTACGGCTGCTGCGACTTGGGCAGCATCGACCTCACCCGCTTCGTGCACGCACCCTTCACCGCGGACGCGCGGTTCGATTCGGTGGCCCTGGGCGTGGTCGTCGCCATCGCGGTGCGGATGCTCGACAACGTGCTCGACGCGACCGTGTGGCCGTTGCCGCAGCAGAGCCGGGAAGCGGCCGCGAAACGGCGCATCGGTCTTGGGTTCACCGGCCTGGGCGATGCGCTGCTGATGCTCGCGCTCCGCTACGATGCCGAGGAGGGCAGGCTTATGGCCGCCCGCATCGCGCGCGAGATGCGCGACGCGGCGTACGCGGCGTCGGTAGAACTGGCCAAGGAGAAGGGGCCTTTCCCGCTGTTCGCGGCCGAAGCGTACCTGGAGGCGCCGCGGTTTGCCTCGCGCCTGCCGGAACAGCTCAAGGCAGCGATTCGGCAGCACGGCGTGCGCAACAGCCATCTGCTCGCCATCGCCCCGACCGGAACCATATCGCTGGCCTTCGCCGACAACGCGTCCAACGGCATCGAGCCGGCGTTCAGCTGGTTCTATACGCGCAAGAAGCGCATGAACGATGACACGCGCAAGGAATACCAGGTCGAGGACCACGCCTACCGACTGTTCAAGCAGCGCTGCGGCATCGCCGCCGACGTCATGGTGTTGCCGTTCGATCCGGCCCGCGCCCTGCCGCCCGGAACCACCTGGGCGGAGAGCGACGGCAAGCGCTACGCGATGTTGCCCCCCTATTTCGTTACCGCGCTCGAGATGTCGGCACGCGACCACATGCGCATGAGTGCCGCCGTGCAGCCATTTGTCGACACCGCCATCAGCAAGACCGTGAACGTGTCGGCGGACTATCCGTTTGCCGATTTCAAGGACCTCTACTTCGAGGCCTGGAAGAGCGGGCTCAAGGGCCTCACCACGTATCGACCCAACGCCGTCGTGGGGTCGGTGTTGGAAGCGCAACCATTGCGCGTCGCGCCGCAGGATCTCGATGTCTCCGACCCCGATCGACGCATCCGCCTGGAGAAGGCGCCTCGACCGCCGCTGGCGAGCTTGCGCTGGCCGGGCCGTCCTGAGCTGGCCAATGGCAACCCGTCATGGACCTATGCGGTGCGCCATCCGCTCGGCGACTTCGCGGTGTTCATCGGTCACATCGAGAACGAATCCACCTATCCGTTCGAAGTCTGGGTCAACGGCGGCGAGCAGCCACGTGGCCTGGGCGCGATCGCCAAGACCTTGTCCATGGACATGCGCGCCGAGGATCGGCAGTGGCTGCAAATGAAACTCGCGGCGCTGGAAAAGGCGAGCGGCGACGATGCCTTCGACATGGCCATGCCCCCTTCGGGAGAAAAGGTGCGGGTGCCGAGTCTGGTGTCCGGTTTCGCCAGGCTCATCCGCTACCGCTGCAACGAGTTGGGTGCTTTTGCCCCTGACGCGAAAGGCCCGACCCCCGTCGTCGACGCGCTGATCGGTCTCAAGGAGCCCAAGGCCGGCCCGGACGGTACGCTGAGCTGGACGGTGGACATCGTCAATCACAACACCGGGGACGACTGCGTGCTGTTCCTGAAGGAACTGGTTATGCCCGATGGCCAGCGCCGCCCGTATTCGATGTGGCTCTCCGGCGAGTATCCGCGCACTCTCGACGGACTGTGCAAGGCGCTCAGCCTCGACATGCGCGTCTGCGACCCTGCCTGGATCGGGATGAAGCTGCGCAAGCTGCTCAATTACGCCGAGACCAACGGATCGTTCATGGCCCGGATTCCCGGCTCGGACAAGGCGCAAACATGGCCGTCGACGATCGCCTACCTGGCGCAGCTGATGATTCACCGTTATGCGATGCTCGGCATCCTCGATGAGGCGGGCTATCCGGTGGCGCATGTCGGTATCCTGGAAGTGCCCGGGGCCGAGCAGGCGCACACGGGGGAGCTCAGGCCGCTACCGGGCAAGAAATGCCCGGAATGCGGTAACAAGACCGTGATCCGCAAGGACGGTTGCGATTTCTGCACCGCCTGCGGTCACACCGGCGCGTGCGGCTGAGCGATGACCGTATGCTCAAGCACGAGCTAGCGCTGCGAATCGAGGCCGCCAAACGCCGCGCCAGCGGCCAGTGGCAAAGCGTCCTGGAACGTCTGGGCGTCGACGCCAAGGTCCTAGACCAGCGCAACCAGCCGTGCCCGGCATGCGGCGGCAAGGACCGGTTTCAGTTCACCGACAAGTATGGCGACGGTAACTACGTCTGCCGCGGCTGCGGGCCGGGCGATGGCTTCGCCCTGCTGCAGCTGTGTCTCGGCTGGAAATTCATCGCGGCCTTGCACGCCGTGGAAGGCATCGTCGGCGCGGCGCCCGAGCCTTCGCAGCCGGGCGCTCGCGTTGAATCGGCAACGGGCATGCGCAAACTTGCCGCGGCCATCTGGGAGGAAGCGAAGCCGATCACGGAAGGAGACGCGGTTGCGAGCTATCTGTCCGCTCGCGGCATCGTCCTGCGCGACTATCCAGCCGCGCTGCGCACCCACGCCGCGCTGGGGTACTACGTGAAGGAGACCGGCCAGGCACGAGCAAAGCGCGTCGCAACCTACGCCGCCATGGTGGCGGCGGTGCAGGGCGCCGACGATACGATGGTGACCCTGCACCGTACGTACCTGCAGCAGGGCGCGAAAGCGCCGCTCACCGACAATCGCAAACTGCTCAGTGCAGGCAGCGGCGGGGCCGCGGTGCGGCTGTTCGAAGCGAGTGAGGAACTCGCCGTCGCGGAGGGCATCGAGACCGCGCTGGCGGTGCATCTGAGCACAGGCGAGCCGGTATGGGCGGCGCTCAGCGCCGGCAACCTCGCGAAACTGTGGATCCCCGAGCACGTTCTTAGAGTTTCTATCTACGCCGACCACGACGCGAGCTATACCGGCCAGGCCGCCGCCTACGCGTTGGCCAGGCGCATCAAGACCCGCGCGAAGGGTGGTCGCGCGCCCGAGGTTGCGGTGCACGTGCCGCGCCGGGTCGACAGCGACTGGGCCGACACCCTGCTCGAAATCGACGGACAGGCCCAGGCGGCGTGAAGTCCGTCGGGCGCATCGATGCGCCGTATGCGTGCCGCTGGCGCCAGGTGGCCATTGCCAGCGAGGAATCGGCATGAGCACCACACTGCGCGACGTCATAGTGGTCAGTCTCGATGTGCGCATCTGGAGCGGGCGCAAGAAGCTGCGCCCCGAGGACCTGACCGCGACCGGTCGACTGCCGCCAAAGGAACTGGTGTCGCTGGGCTCGAAGCGGCTGTGCCACCCGGATGCACTGCAGCCGTTCCTGCAGTTGAAGCGGCGGGCGGAGGCGCGTTGCCAGGGCGTCGGCATACGCTTCGCCCGCGCGTTCGCTATCCCGAAGGCGGCGGCGAAGCCCGTGCTGTCGGACCTCAACAACTTGGCGGAGCAGTTCAAACAGGCGCGCTCGGCGTTTCTGGCGACCTACGACGCGGCGCTACTGAGCTGGACCGCGCAGTATCCGGACTACGAGCGCCTGATAGCCGCGGAGCTGCTCCCCAAGGCCGTGGTCGCGTCCAGGCTCGTGTTCGGGTACGAGGTGTTTGCCATCAATGCCGTCGATGCGGATGGCGAACTCGCCGCGCTGCTCGACCAAGGCGGCGCCGGCAATCTCTGCATAGGGCTCGCCGACGCACTCTACCAGGAGATAGCCTGCGAATCCTGCGCCTTCGTGCGCGACTCGCTTACCGGGCGCGACCAGGTCACGCAGAAGTTCCTGCGGCCGGTGCGCGCGATCCGAAACAAGCTCTCGGGACTCGCATTCCTCGATCCGGGCATCGCACCGCTCGTGGGCAGCATCGACGAAGTACTGGCCGCCGTGCCCCAGGCAGGGCGAATCGACGGCGCGTCATTGGCCGCGCTGCGCGGCGTCGTGACCTTGCTCACCGACCCCACCCGGATGCGCGAGCACGGCGGCATGCTGCGTGAAGCAAGCCGACAGGATCTGCAGGGCGCGAGCGCATCGGCCACGGAGCAAACGCTCTGCGCGCCCGACCTGCAGGGCGAGGAAAGGGCCCTTCCACCGGCGCCAACCCGAGCGCAACGCGTCAACGCCTTCTGGTAGCGGATGCGGCGCTTGGCTTGCGCGCGCTCCCAACGCGCGGTCATGAAACAGCATTCGCTGCAGCGCTCGCTTCACATCCTGGGCCCGGTGCTGGGTCGCAAACGCGGCGTGGAAGTTCGCATCGGCGGCGCACGCGCGTGCACCGATGGCAACACCATCTGGCTTCCCGCACTGCCGCTCGATGACGCGGAGGCCGCGGTGCTCGGATTCGGGCTGCTGTTTCACGAGACCAATCACCTGCGCTACACCGATTTTGCGGTCGCCAAGGGCGAGGGGCTGGTGGGCGCGCTCAGCAACGCGCTCGAGGACATCCGCATCGATGGCCTGGGGCAGCAGGAGTACCGCGGCGCGCTGCGTGAGGAAGAAGCGCTGGTCGCCGCGCTCATCCACCGCGGCGAAGCGAAGGCCTGCACCACAGGCGACCCGCCGGCACGCATCCTCGAAAGCTATGTGATGTGGCGGCTCGAATACGAGGTGCTCGGGGTCGCCGCGGCGCAGGACATGGCCGCCAAGGCGACAAGCGTCTTGCGCCAGACCTTTGCGCCCAGCGTGCAAGCGAAGCTCGACGCGCTGATGTTTGGCGTGCGCGACTGCCGCTCAACCATCGAGACACAAGCCCTGGCGCAGCGCATCGCGCAGATGCTCGACGACGAAGCACGGGCCGAGGCGAGGCTGCCGCCCAGCACTGACGGCGCGCATGTTCCACCCAGCTCGGGCGGTGTTGGCTCTGTGCGCCGCGCTCTCGACGCGACAGCCGAGGATCACGCGCGTGGACTCGGCGAACTCGCACAGACCGCAATCAATGCCAAGGGGCGCGAAGCGCCGGCGTCAAACGTGGCGCTTTCACGCGGCGCGCCGGCACGCGTCGCCGTCGGCACGGGGGAGGGTGCCGCGTTTGCACGGGAGGTCAAGGCGGCCACCCAGGCTTTGCGCCAGCGGCTGTCCGGATTGCTGCATGCCGAGGCGCTCTGCCGCTCCTATCCGGCAATGACCGGCCGGCGCATCGATACGCGTCGCCTTGGCCGCCTCGAGGCGGGCGAGGCACGGATCTTCCGCCGCGAGATGGCGGGCCGCAAGACCGACACCGCGGTGCAGATCTTGATCGACCGCTCCGGGTCGATGGGCTCGGCGCGCGGGCGCGTCCGGAACGGCGCGCAACGCCCCATCGAGGTGGCGCGAGCGTCGTGCTTCGCCACCGCGCTCGCACTCGCCCCGGTGCCCGGCGTCGCTGTCGCCGCCGCGGCGTTTCCAGGCTACGGCAGCGATGAGGTGGCGGTCCTGGCGCGGTTCGATCAGCGCGTGGATCGGCACGCGGCACGCTTCGCAAGCCTCGAGGCGGGCGGGGGCACACCGCTGGCCGAAGCGCTACTCTGGGGCGCGGCTGAGCTCTTCGGCCAGCGCCACGCACGCCGGATCCTGCTGGTGGCGACCGACGGCGCCTACGACACCGAAGTTGGCCAAGCGATGCGCGCACGCCTCGACGCGGCAGGCATCGAGACCCTGGGCATAGGCATTCATTGCGACGTCGCGCACCTGTTCGCCCGTTCACGCCCGATCCTGGCTCTCGCCGATCTGCCCGAGGCGATGTTCGATCTGCTGCTCGAGGCGATCGGGCAGCGGCGATTTTTGGGGTGGCCCTAACCAGCCGGCGACGGACCCTCCAGCTGCCGTCCGCCAGGCCAGACGGGCATGACCGGCCCCCGCGCTATAACTTGTTATAGAGCTATGGCAGATTTGATTTGCATGCGGTACTTTCGTCGCTGGGGGGAGGGCCGGGACATGATGGTGCGCAAGCTAGCTCTGCCGGAAATCGACTGGTCGTCGCAGGAGGAAGCGTGTGCCACCGGGCTGGTCAAGGAAGCGCTGCGCCAGGCACGCGCCGGGTCGGTGCAGGACGCACTGATGTTCGCGACGGCAGCGCTCGGATTCGAAACGTTCGTATTCGGCATCGTCGCCAACGATCGCAGGCCGGATGCCGAATCGCGCACCTACGTCATAACCGATCAGGCGGAACCCTGGATCCGCACCTATGACGAGCGTGCCTACCTTGAGTATGACCCACGGGTGGAACTCGCCGCCGAGCCGGGTCACGCTTTCTGGGAAGCCAGACAATTCGACGCCGACCCGCGGCACCGCCTGTTTCTGCGCGAATCGGCCGCCTTCGGCATCCAGTCCGGCCTGGTGATCGGCCTGTGCACGCGCGATCCGCCGTCCTACGCCATGCTCGGTCTCAACCGCGCCGCAGCCACGTTTGATACCTGGAGCGCCGAAAAATGCCTGCTTATCGCCGGCCAGGCATCCATCCTGGGCAAGGTTCTAAGCCGCACCGTGAGACGCTTCCTCAGCAAGCGGGAATTGCTGTTTCCGGCCCCGCCCATGAAACTCAATCTTCGGGAACGGGAGATTCTTACCTTTGCCGCTGCCGGGAAGACGTCGAAAGAGATTGCCGGAACGCTCGGCATCGCCAAGATCACCGTCGACATGCATGTGGGCACCATCTTGAGCAAGATGGGCGCGCTCAACCGCAACCAGGCGATTGCCAAAGCCATCGCCCACAAGCTCATCAAGGTATCGGACGACGTGCACGCGGAGTACAAGAGCGCGAAGCTGCAGGCGACGCGACGCTCTCACCGTGTGCTGACAACGTAAGCACTGATCGCCGCAACCGCGTCGGCCGGGCCGGCGCAAGAGGCAATGCAATCGGCCGGAACAGAGAGGACACCGTGGCAAACGCGCAGCTAACCGATATCACACTGATCAACCTGGGCTTCCTGCTGGCCCTCAAGGAAGCGGTCGTGCGCGACCCGGTCCAGGCGTGCTACCAGTTTCGACTCCAGCCGAGCGACGCGGCCGTCATCGGGGAGCTCGGATTCGACGCGCTGGAATCGCTTGCCCTGGGCTTAGACGAGTCTATCGTAACGTTGCGCTACACCGGGCAGGACCTGCGCGACTTGCTCAAGACGCCGCCACCACTGCGCAATGTGTTTGCCACCGTGCGCCTGCTGGTCGAACCGCTGCTCGCGCGGCCGAGCCCGCCGACCCCGATTCGCGGCAGGCTTTGATCCGGGATCCCCAGCATCGTGGATGCGCGAGCCGCGGCAAGACACGTTCAGGCGCTCTCGATTGCGCAGCGCGCGCTGTCGGCAGGCGCGAGGCCCAGCACCGTCGGTTTTCTCACCGGACTTGATCGCCACGCCTTGCGCCGCTATTTCGTGTTCGATGCGCACGACGCACCGAAGCCCGGCAAGCGGCCGGATTCACCCGAACGTTTTGTCAAGAACGCGACCCTGTTCACCATGATCGACGCCTCGATGGTGTACGCCATTTATCGCGATCATCGCGATCGCTGGCCGCACCCTGCCGAAGCGCTGCTCGCCGCCTACACCCATTACGTCGACCGTCGGGCCTCGCGCGAGCTCTCTTTCGACCGGGTTTTTTACGTCGTTTCGTGGACCGATCGGCTCTGGGCATGGGCGGCCAGGGAAGCCGTCTTCCGCTTCACGCCCTGCGGCCAATGCCATTGCCGCTATCTGGCGCCTCCGGCAGCGGTGGACAATCACGCCCGCGACTGCCCGTTCTGCAAGCTTACGCGGCGTTACCGCCGCGATCGCCGCCTTCACAGCCGCTTCCCCGAGCGCGATGCTCCGCAACTCGCGGCCGCACTGGCCAAGGCGGTGACGCCCGCCGTGCGCCGTGACGACTTGCCCTAGCTTAGAATCACTACGTCGCGCTTCCGGCCGAGCACTCGCGCTGTAGTAATCGTTGTAGTTGGCGGTCGTTCAACCTGTAACGTTTCATAAAGGATCAACCTTGACCGATCTTGCCGCATTCCCCATCACAAGAAAGTGGCCCGCACAGCATCCCGACCGCATTCAACTCTATTCTGTGCCTACTCCCAATGGCGTAAAGGTCTCGGTCATGCTTGAAGAGACTGGCCTGCCATATGAGCCCCATCTCGTGCGCTTCGACGCCAAGGAGCAGAAATCCCCGGAATTTCTGTCGCTCAATCCTTACGGCAAGATCCCGGCGATCCTCGATCCCAACGGCCCAGGCGGCAAGCCAATTCCCCTGTTCGAATCCGGCGCAATCCTGATCTATCTGGCCGACAAGGCTGGGCAGTTCCTGCCGCAGGATGCGGCTGGCCGTTACGAGACGTTGCAGTGGCTAATGTTTCAGATGGGTGGCATTGGCCCGATGTTTGGTCAACTCGGATTCTTCAACAAGTTTGCCGGTAAGGATTACGAAGACAAGCGCCCACGCGACCGCTATGTGGCGGAATCGAAGCGCCTGGTGGGCGTACTGAATCAACGCCTTGCAGACCGTCAGTGGATTGTAGGCGACGCCTACACCATCGCCGATATGGCCATCTTCCCCTGGGTGCGCAACCTAATCGGTTTCTACGAAGCGGGTGATCTCGTGGGCATCGCGGACTTTCCCCATGTCACTCGAACACTCCAGACATTCCTTGCGCGTCCGGCAGTCGTAAGAGGTGTGGATATCCCCGCACGGGTCAAGATCTCCTGAGCAAGAAGAGCAGCGAGTCGGGGGTGGTTGCCGGCGGGTTGGGTGCTGGCATCGGCGTCAATTTCGGGCCGCCTAAATGAGAGCATTGGGTGCGCGACGTTTGCGCGCCCATCACCCTAGGCTTCGCTTCTCCAGTTCGTCGCGAAAGAACGAATTGAGTTCCTGCCCGGACGCTGCGTTGGCGAACCCGTCGAATTTACCTTGCTCCGCAATCAACTTGGCGGCACGCATGAAACCACCCCAGGCTGAGCGCGCGAGTGCACCGCCAACACTGACTCGCCGCACCCCGAGCGCGGAGATCTTCTGCATCGTGAGCTCGCTCGCCGACCACACAAGCAGATTGAAAGGCTTCGGAGAGACGCCGGCGACCACGGCCGCGATTTGATCGGGCGTGTGGATACCAGGTGCGTAGAGGCAATCGGCGCCAGCCTGAGCGTAGGCCTTGAGCCTACCGATTGCTTCGTTGAGGTCGGGGCGGCCAACAAGAAAGCATTCGGCGCGCCCGACCAGAAGAGTATCGCCGCCCGCTTTATCGATGGCTCTCCGCGCCGCCCGGATCCTCTCGACCGCGACGCTCAGTTCAAAGAGCGGATTCGCCGCCTTGCCGGTGGAATCCTCTATCGACAGTCCCGCAACCCCGGTCTCGACGGCCAGACGCACGCTCTCCGCAACACCGCCCGCATCGAGCGCGAAGCCGCTTTCAAAATCGGCATTCACCGGCAAATCGGTTGCTGCGACGATGTCCCGCAGGTGGGCGAGCGCCATGTCGCGAGAAACAGCACCATCGGGATGGCCACGCGACCAGGCAAAGCCAGAACTGGTCGTGGCAAGCGCCTTGAAGCCGAGACTTTGCAGAAAACGCGCGCTTCCCACGTCCCACGGGTTTGGAATGACGAAGCACCCGGCCAAATGCAACTGCTGGAAGGTGCGGCGCTTGTCGGCAATGCTTGGGCGAGTCCCGGCCATACGGAGTACTCCTAGTTCTAGTTGGCTTGCAGAAATTAAATTCTGCTCCAACTTGGACAACCTGAATGCGTCGAGGCAAACGGCATGGCTGGAAGGCGCAAGCCGGCCTATGCTGTTGATTTCGGCCGGTCGTGGTGTCTCAGTTCGGCCATTATGCATAGTGCCTGATTATGAATAGTTCATTAGCTCAACCATGGAATGCCCTCGCAATTAGCCAAGAGCGTGGCGGTGGCACTTCACATAATTTGTCTATGCTCGGCGGGGGAGCTCACGGACGCAGCTTACACTCTGAGCGCCTACTCACAGCTCATCTGGCATTCGCCCGAGTAAGCTGGTAGCGCTTCCGATTGCGTCCCCAACGGCCACCAAAATTATGCAGAGTTACTTGGCGCAGACCGCCGTACCGCGCCCAAGCAAATTGGCATCTCGCCTGAGCGGGCTATGCATAGCGGCCAGAAGCAGCCCGTCGATATTGCTTCACATCGCGGTTGCTCGCACACACTCCCAGTTCTTGCTGTCTACCAGGAGAGGAAGCTTACGCGGCGACCACTGCGGAGCAGCCCGTCGCCGCCGAAACTCAACGCCGAAGCTCGACGCTTGACCCGAACCACCAACCTCACGGCAATCAGGGCTCGCGTGCGTGAAATCGCTATCCATTTATCGCGGTACGCGTCTCCCGCCAAACTGGGCAGCTTCGCCGTCACGTCGAAGTCAAGCAATGCGGCGACTTCCGATCTATAATCCGTTATCCCTGCGACCGGTTTCCCGCGAAGGCCCCATGCTTGCCCCGCCCGATTTCCTGTTCATCCTGATCAACAAGCGCTGCAACCTGCGGTGCCAGCACTGCGATTTCTGGCAATTGAACGATGATGATCGCTCGCTCTACCTCAGCCCCGAGCGCCGCCGCGAGGTATTGGGCGAATTCGAGGAGATGCGGCCTGGCGGCAAGGTAGTGATCTGCGGCGGCGAGAGCATGCTGGACCTCGAGGACTACTTCGACATCGCGGGTACCAGTCGCAGACTCGGCCTCCGCTGCCTGTCCGTCATCAACGGCACACGAGTGCGCGACCGGGAGCGCGCCGACCGGATGATTCTGGAGGGTCCGCACGAAATTTCGGTCTCGCTCAACAGCCACCGGCCCGACCTGCACGACCGCACGCGGGGCGTAAAGGGTGCGTTCAACAAGGCGGTGAAGGCGCTGCGCCTGCTGATCGAAGCGCGGGATCGCCTTGGCGCCGACACCCAAATCTACGCAATGGGACTCATTTTCGACGAGAACTTCCGCGAGCTCGATGCCTTCTACGATTTCGTACTGAACGAGATCGGCGCAGACAAGCTCAAACTCAACTTCATCCAGCCGTCGTTTGGCCACAACGCGCCGGAGGACGCCTTCTTCGCCGGCCACCATCGGGTCGACCCCGACGTGGTGCACGCGCTGATCGGCGAATGTGACGTGAAATACGGGCTGGGATTGAATCCTGTGTGGCGCGATCAAGTGCGTATGTATTTTCGCTCGCTGGCCAAGGCTGCCGACGTTGATCGCGGTTGGAGCTCCCGTGCTGGCACCGATGAGCACATCTGTAACACCTACGAACGTAACATCATGGTTGATCACTACGGCGTCGCACGCATGTGCTTCTCGACGATGTTTCCCGGGTACACATTGAAAACGCGCGGCGACCTGCACAAGTTCTGGCACTCGAGCGATTTCATTCGCCGAGAGATGCGGCGCTGCAATCAGTATTGCGGCATTAGCCACAGCGTGCGACGTGAAACAAGCACTATCGCCTCGCGGCGGCCGCTGCCTGTGCCCGTGGTCGCGGCATCGCCCGAGCCGCGACGCTCCCTACTGGACTACTCGTTCAAATTCGAAGTGCGATAGAACTCGAGCCGCGCATTCGGCCATCCGTCCGCGATTCGCGCGAAGCTGCAAACGAGTGCAGCAGGATCGTCACGCGGCATCAGGATCGCCACGCGCCCCGGGCAGGGCCCTGCGACACCGTGCGCGGGCACGTCATCCGGACGAAGGAACACCACGCAGGTTTCACTGTCGATTCCGATCGACGCATCATCGACGGCATGCGCGGTCACGAAGTCGGCATCTGGGTCGACGCCCGCCGCGGAGCGGGCAGCTTCCAGCGCTTTGTCAATGGCTTCCGTCGCCGGCCCGACGATTAGCACATGCCGCGGCGCACATCCAGGCGTCGCGGCCGCCGAGACATCGCGCAGCCGATGAGCCATTGACCAAAGCGAAGCGCGCGCCTGGTCTTCAGCCAGGCGTTTGCAGCACGTTTCGAGCAGCCATCCCACGGTGCCATCGCAGCGAATCGACGCCGCACGCTTCAGCGCTTCGAAGGCCGCGGGCGCATCGCCACGATCGAGCGCGAGCTGGGCCTTTTGGCACATCATTTCGACGGAGGCGTCCGCGGGTGCCGCAACCGGTGCTGGTCCGGCGTTAAGCCGACCGCAGCACGCCTTGTAGCGTCGTCCACTACCGCATAGACACGCCGCCATCCGCGATAAAGTCGGCGTGCGGCCCCCCGCCGATGGATCGGGGCCGCAGATTTCGGTGAGCGTCGCGCGGTACTCGGCAGCCATCGGATTGATCTCGACGGCCGCGCGCGCGCACCGCTCGGCCAAGACACGGTTGCCGCGCGCGATCGCAACACGCGCCTTGCCGTGCATCGCGTTGGGGTCGTCCGGATACAGCTCCAGCGCACGCTCGAAGGCGCGACTTGCCGCATCGACCTCCCCCGCGAGGAACGCGCGCACGCCTTGACGACACAGCACCGCCGCGCGCTCGTTGTGATAGACGCCTTGCCCCGCCCATTTCGCGCGCAGCTGGTTATCAAACTTGGCCATGCGCGCGTAATCACGATTGGCGCCGTTGCCCGTTCCCGACGTGCCAAGATCCGGCCGGTAGTTGAACGTCGCGAGATCGGGGACAAAGGTGAAGTCGCCATGTTCGGCGATCTGCGCCAGAAAATCGCGGTCTTCGCAGACCTCGAACGCCGGGTCGAAGCGGCAGCCGAGGTCGCGCACCCTCGTGCGGATCAATGCGGCCTGCCAGTAGAACAGAGGGCCGAAGTGCATCAGCGCGCGATTGAAGTGGTACCCAAAAACGCGATCGAGCGCACCGGCGGCGTTGAACAGACGTCCACGACCATAAACGACCAAAGTCTCTGGATTGTCGCGTGCCGCCGCCACCAGCGCGGAAAGGTGCGAAGGCTCGCAGGTGTCATCATCGTCGAGAAAGGTGAACCACTCACCAGTTGCGCTCTCGAGGCCCAAGTTGCCGGCCTGAGGCCGTTTCAATGGCTGGCCCGAGGCTACGATGCGAATCGAATGGCCCGCTTTCCATACATGCGGGCGCAACGGCGAGTGCCGACCCCCCGTCGCATCGACGACGATCGTCTCGACCGCCGGATAGTCCTGTTTCTCGATGGACGCCAGCGCGTGGCCGAGTTCCGGGCGGTCCATACTGCGCACTATCACCGTCACCAGCGGCTGATCGAGGTCGTGCGGTCCAGCACAGGTCCGATGCAGCGCGCGTTCATGGCCGGTGAACCCGTACGAAATCATGCTAGAAACCTAATCCGCAAACAATGACAAGACCGACGCGTCGCTGGAGGAGCGTGTCATCATCGCTCCCAAGAGCCGCGCAAACGATCCGGCGCGCCCTTAACGCCGCCTGCGCGTCCGCGCAGAGCGGGATCGTGCGGGTGACGATCGGTTCGTCGAGATCGGGCTGCGCGGACCTGGACACGGCGGCCCCGTGAGCACCGGTTGCGTGCAACTCACCCGGACATTCAGGGCGCCACGCTCCTTTGGCGCCGAGGTGGCCTTGCACAGCGTGTTCGCGGTGTAGACTATTTCGCCCATAATCGCGTATGTCCAACCCTGGACATCGCCGACAAGGATATGCACTCCAGGCACGCGGACCATTGTGGATTAGGTCGGTGGTACGGGTCAAGCATCGATTTACTGCGCCAACGTGCTCCTCCGCACTTTTCGTCGCAGGTGCGCGCGGGCGCCGACGCTAGCTTGGCCGCGCTGGCCGCGCGCGGGCAGGTACGAGCCAGTCCGGCATCGCGCAGTAGCGAGCATTGACGGTCGTGGCTACCGAGCGATGCGCTGATCGAAGTCGGTGGTTCGCACAGTGGCAGGCGGGTCGTTTTCATATCGCAGATGAAATATTCGGCGTCCTGACGCCGCGACACGCGAACGTCCGCATCGGGTTATAGTAAAAGGCCGGAGTGGGTCGGCTTCACCCCGTCACAATCGGCCTGAAGCGGGTACACGACAGACCAGAATAGTCGCTGCGATCCGGTCATTCGCTGCGGACCCGCGGTAGCCTGAGATAGGCAATGGAGGTTCGCATGTTCCCGCTCACTGTTTTCCTTGCACGGTTTATGGGGCTTTTCACAATCTTGGTTGTGGTCTCTCTTGTGGTGTGCGGGAGCGCGATTATCGGAGCCACGGTTGCTGATGGGCCAGTCATGCTTGTCTACGCCATAATTAGCCTCGCGATTGGTATCGCGATGATACCTGGACACAATGTTTGGTCTGGCGGCGCGCTGCCAGTGGTAGTCACGATAGTTGGATGGCTGATTCTGGCGAAGGGTCTGCTGCTATTGTTCCTTAAGACTGAAGCATTTTCCAGGCTCTTCAAGAGGATGCACTATGGTGAAAATTATTATCTATTTCTCGCGCCTGCCTTGGTGATCGAAATTTATCTAACCTGGGCTGGCTTAACTACATCGATATCTCGCAGGTCCTAGGGTCCTAAAGTCCAAGCTTGTACCATTACCTAACCGACCGCTAACGGGGAACAGCTCGTAGGGCTCACTAAAAACAGACTGCGAATACCAGACATCCACGACTGACCGCAAGGGGTCGGTCGAGTTGCGACGGTCGGCAATCAGGCCGCATGCGGCCAGGAGCGCTGTCAGCAGGATTGAGGAATCGGACGTGATATCGCGACGTCACGTTTTCGGCTATCGATTTGCCTCGGGACCGAAACGTCGATACCTTCCGACTCAAGTGTTGTTGCCACACCCAGCTCAAGGGCGCGTTGACCGTACGCCCATTCCATGGAGTTGCATGACGTTTACATGATCATTTGGAAGATCCGATCCGCATTTGCGGGAATTACGAAGCGCAGATATCTCCTGATCTGATCCGCCTCAGCGCTTGCCATGGAATCTACGCACCATCTATCCTTCCCCCTGAGAAGTGCGGCTTGATGAAACCCGATCCGCGCGCGAGATCCCGCTAGCATCTGTTCGGCGCCTCCCAAAACAATCATCCCGCACGCGGACGCGCATTCATAACGCGCGACGGTTCGAAGCCCCTGAGACCGCACCTCTCGGCCGAGTACTGCGCTTCCTCATCTCCTTGTTCTGCAACCTTCATGTACCAGCGGGCAGCTTGTGCATAGTCTTGGGCAACGCCCAGTCCTTTCTCGAACAGAAATCCGAGGTTGAACTGCGCAGCCACGTGCCCTTGTTCCGTCAACGGAAGCCATAAGGTAAATGCGGTACAAATCTCCCCTGGTCATAGGCCGTGACGGCGTCTTCGTACGGCCCCGCCCATGCTTGCGTTGTGACGTGACGATCACCATGCAGCAGACTATGCGGATTCGCCGCTTCATGAGGAAGAAATCGAATCCCTCGAAGGGGCGTGCCATCGCAGCGTATCATGGGGTTTAGGCAGCAATCTAGGCATCGATGCGCTCGCATGCTTGCTTTGGTTTCCGTGAAGATCGCCCGGCAAGCCCACCGATCCGTACTTGGATACACCTCGACCCCCAAGTCTGACGGGTGTGGATATGACGATGGACCGGATGCGGTTCACGAATGCCTCCGAGCTGCTTTGGCAAGGTCATGTCCGGTGGGCCCGTCAGGTCGATAGGCAAACCAGACATGTTGCGATCCGGCCCCGCGCCAGCAGCAGTGCCCGAGCAGCGACGGCGGAGCACGCATGAGTACCACGGGTTCCAGCGACGCGCCGACAGCCAACCCATGTGCCGTGAGCACAGGCGATTGACGCATGCGCTGCTGCTCTCGCTGCTGATTCACACGTTGCTGTTGAGCCTGACCTTCGGCGGCCAGGGACTCGGGCTTCCGGGTTTCGGCTTCCCCTGGCAGGATCGACGCATTGAGGCACCCGATCTGCGCGTCGTACTTGTTCCGGCGCAGGTCACAGCTGCGGAGCCGGCGGCCACGCCGGTCGCGCAGCCGATGCAGCAGGCATCGGTCGAGCAGCCTGTTGCCAGTGGGCCGGCGCTGACGCCATCCGTATCCCGTGCGCCGACCCCGGGGCGCACGGCAGCACCAATCATGCCGGAGGCCAATCCGGGGGCAGAGGCCAATCCAAGGACAGACGTCGCGACCGGCGCGGTCCCTGCGCAAATGCCTTTGCGCGCCGATCAGCCCGGTGACACGACGCGCCCGCCGATCCCCCCGCCGGCCGTGATCGCCGTGGCGCGGACCGACGAGCCTACGTGGGTCGTACCCACCACTCCAGCGATGCCAATGCCCGACATCGCAGCAGCGCCAAGCACCCCGAGCCCGGAGACTGCGATGCCGTCGCTTCGAGATGCTGGCGATGCCGCGCGGACGCGAATCGACCAAGAGGCGGAGGAGCGAGTCGTTCAACCGGCTAAGCTCGATCCTTCCAAGCAGGAGCGGCAACGGCAGACGGAGCAGCTGGAGGCGGCGCGGCAGGACGCCGCCCGTCAGGAAGCGGCGCGGGCCGAGAGCGCGCAGCTGGAAGCCGAACGCCAGGAGGTCGCACGGCAGGCGGCAGACCTGCAAGCGGCGGCGCGCAAGGACGCCGCCCGTCAGGAAGCGGCGCGGGCCGAGAGCGCGCAGCTGGAGGCCGAACGCCAGGAGGTCGCACGGCAGGCGGCAGACCTGCAAGCGGCGGCGCGCAAGGACGCCGCCCGTCAGGAAGCGGCGCGGGCCGAGAGCGAGCGGTTGGAGGCCGAACGCCAGGAGGTCGCACGGCAGGAGGCAGACGTGCAAGCGGCGGTGCGACAAGTTGCGGCACGGCAGGAGGCCGCGCTACTAGAGGCCGCACGGCTGGAGGCCGAACGCCAGGATGTCGCACGGCAGGCGGCAGACCTGCAAGAGGCGACGCGAAAAATGGCGGCACGGCAGGAGGCCGCGCTACAAGAGACTACACGGCTGGAGGCCGAACGCCAGGCGGCCGCACAGGTCGAGGCCGCACGGGTTGAGGCTGCACAGGTTGAGGCCGCACGGGTCAAGGCCGCACAGGTCGAAGCAGCACAGGTCGAGGCGGCGCGGGTCAAGGCCGCACAGGTCGAAGCAGCACAGGTCGAGGCCGCACGGGTCAAGACCGCGCAGGTCGAGGCGGCACAGGTCGAAGCAGCACAGGTCGAGGCGGCGCGGGTCAAGGCCGCACAGGTCGAAGCAGCACAGGTCGAGGCAGCACAGGCCGAGGCCGCACAGGTCGAGGCGGCACGGGTCAAGGCCGCGCAGGTTGAGGCTGCACGGGTCGAAGGTGCGCAAGAGGCGGCCGCGAGACGGGAAGCGGCGCTTCGGGCGATTGGACGACAGCTGGACGAGGAGGCCGCGCGGCGTGAAGCTGCAATGACTGCAGCGCGCCTGTCACCCTCGCTGGCGCCCTCGTCGGGCAGCGGACGTCGATACAGACTCTTCGGTCGCACCGACCCCAACACGGAACTCATCCTGTACGCGGAAGCCTGGGCCCGGAAGATCCAGCTGAACATGACGTTCGACATGGTCCGCGAAGCGGTGAAGCAGCCTCACACCAATCCCCTCGTAACGGTGGCCATTCGCAGCGACGGCTCGGTGGAGTCGGTGACGTTCGTTCAATCCAGCGGCGTGCCGGCCCTCGACGAAGCGATACGACACGTCGTGCAAAGCCAGACGCCCTACCAGGTGTTCCCGCCCGGCTTGTCCCGCGATTTCGACGTGATCGAGATCCGCCGAACCTGGAACTTCGACATAGCGATCCGGCTGTACTGATCGACATACGGGACTTCGTTCGTCGGGCACGTGCCGTCGTAACTGAGGTTGCCGAGGCCTTCGCGTCGTAAACTTCTATTCATTGACCGACCATTCCGTTCGGCGTCGGTTAGCTTAGTGGTTAAACCTTGGGATTCGGGACGATCTTCGATGAAAGTTCTGGAAACAGAGCGGTTGACTCTGCGCTGGCTCAGCACCGACGATGCCGCGTTCATTCTTAGACTCGTCAATGAGCCATCGTGGCTGAAGTACATCGGCGACAAGGGTGTAAGAACCCTCCAAGATGCTGAGAATTACATTCGCAACGGGCCCGTCGAGATGTACGGCCGACTTGGGTTCGGCCTCTACCTGGTCGAGTTGAAGGATGGTAGTGAGCCACTTGGCATTTGCGGTCTCATCAAGCGGGAATCTCTGGAACACGTTGACCTGGGTTTTGCTTTTCTTCCAAACTTTTGGCGCAACGGGTATGCCTATGAAGCGGCCGCTGCGGCAATGTCCTACGGCAAGAACGTTCTGGGTCTTTCCCAGATTGTCGCCATTGTCTCTCAGGACAATCATCCCTCAAGCAAGCTGCTTGAGAAACTCGGATTCCGCTTTGAGCGCCTAGTCGCACTGAACTCAGATGAAGAAGAACTCAAACTCTATGCGACCACGGTCTGATCTGTCGCTTACTGGTATTCCGAAATATTGCGCCTAGACAGCCAAATCGTTTGGCCAGCGGATTACCTGGACCGGAATCGATGAGAGGCCGGACCGGGCCCGACCCCATTGTCATTTCGGCGGCTAGAGACTTGAGATACGCGAAAACAGCCTTGAGGTCCTCGTCGGTCAGTGCGACGCGCAGCCGGTAAGCGCGGCGTGGGGTCGGGCAGGCACTTGCATGAGGATACCGTAAGCGGTCCCCATCCAGCGCTTCGAGTTAATCTCGGCCTTTGCACTCGTTTATCGGGTAGTCCATGCCACGCGGCGCTGCCAGCATCGGTGCAGACTCTCCAGGCAGGTTCCAATTACCACATGTCCGGTTCGCGGCGCTCCAATGCCGAACTCCTGCAGCAACTCGAGGAGAAAAATCCGCTGCTCGGCCTCGGCTGTTCGTACAGCCCCTATCCGCTACAGCTGTGGATCCAGGACATGAAGAACTATTACGTCGATTTTTATCGTTACGCCTCGAAGCACGTCCACTTCATCCATTTTAAGGCACGCTCGCGGCTGGCAAACGAAGTGGTGGCGAAGGTCGAGGCCGATCTGCGCGATCAAGTGCTCAAGGCCAATGATGCAATCGATGAGGCGATCGTCCAGGCCGAGGCGCTGATGCGCTCGCACGGCATCACGCTGGCGGTCACCGATACGCCGAATTGTTCACCGCCCCTGTGTCACACGGCCGAAATCATCTCACCGCTGACCAATCGCTACCTGCAACTGATCGAAAAGACGGACTACCTGCTGCGTGCGCTCGACCCGCTGTTTCAGCAGGAGGTCATCACCATGGAGGAGTACAACCTGCGCCGTGGGCTCTTCAAGCGCCAGGTCAAGCGCTTCTACTACACCTGCCGCCGCTTCGACGAAGGCCTGCGCGGGAGGATGGACGCCCAGGACGCCGCCGCGGCGAGAGAGCCGATCAAGATCAGGGGCAACGGTGTCGCGCACGCAATCGGTGCCGGCTCGGTTCAGGCGCAAGATGCGGTACGACACCCCGATCCGAAGCCGCCGCCGCAACACTCGCCGGGGTCTCGGGGCCTTGCCTCGAGCCGCGCCGGCGGTGCGTCGCAATCCACGTCATAGGACCAAGCACGCCTCGTCGAAATCGAGCCGCGGATTCCGCGGAAATAGGTTTTCGTCGCTGCCGTAGCCGATGTTGCACAAAAAGTTGGAGCGCCAGCGTCCGTCGGGGAAAAATTCGGCGTCGAGCGTCTTGCGATTGAATCCGGACATCGGCCCGCAGTCCAGTCCAAGGGCGCGAGCGGCGATCAGGAAATACGCCCCCTGCAGCGTCCCGTTGCGGAACGCGGTCTCTTCACTGAGCACGGCATTGGCAGCAAAGCCCGAGCGAAAATCGCGGGATGGAAACAGCGTCGGCAGCAGATCGTAAAAGCGCGCGTCGTAGGCGACGATGACGCAGCAGGGCGCTCGCATCGTCTTGTCGACGTTCGTCTCCATCAGGTGCGGCCGTAACCTCTCTTTTGCCTGCACCGAGCGCACAAAAACGAAGCGCCCGGGAGAGGAGTTCGCGCTCGTAGGCCCCAATTTGGCAAGGTCATAGACGGCGCGAAACATTGCCTCAGGCACCGGCTGGTCCTGCCAGCCATTGCGCGTGCGGGCGGCCCGAAAGATCAGATCGAGGCCGGCGTCATCCAGTTGTCGACTAGGCATTTCTTCCCTTCCATGGCAAGGAACAAAAGGCACGAATATTCGCGGCCGGCCAACGCGAAAGTGCACGGCAGTCCCGGCGCGCCCCAGCGTGGCTGGAAGTATGACATCGGCGAAGCGCGCCGTAACCAGCAAGAAATAAGGCAGATCCCAAGACTGCGAGAATCGAGTGATTTCTCCCGGTCTTGGCCAGCGGGTGCGAGAATTCCAGCGTGAAGCGCGACCGCGGTCATGACAATTTGCCCGGCGTCGGGAGCCAACGCAGGTCGAGGTCTCTCTACTGCGGGTAGGGAGTCTGCTCGGCGCGCTGCGCAAAGGCATCGACGAGCTTGTCGGCAATAACGTCAAACACGTGGCCGGCGAGCTTGCCTACGAGCGCGTTGTCGAATTCGTAGTCCAGGGTGAATTCGATCTTGCAGGCCTCGGCTGCCAGCTCGACCACTTGCCACTCTCCCTCGAAGCGCTGGAAGGGTCCTCGCTCGAGATGAATCGCCATCCAGTGCGGACGTCGCTTCAGGTTCCGGGTCGTAAGGTCGAAGTGTAGTCCGTGGTAGTTGAGTGTGAGCCTCGCCACGACCACGTTCGCATCGCGCACAAGGATGACGGCATCGGCGCACCAGGGAAGAAACTCCGGGTAATGCTCGGCTGCTTCGATCATATCGAAGGTGCTTGTCGCCGGGCGGCCGATCAGTGCGGATCTGCGGATTTCCACGGTGGAAGTTGGTCTTTTTGCGCGACGCTGGAGCTGCGCCGGAGGTGCAATGCGCGCGCGCTTCGCCCCGGGCCGCCATGCCTCCAATTAACGCCCGGAGTGCGGCCGACTTTAGCATACGAGACGCCCCGAGACGTGGGTGCCGGGCCGAGCCCAGTCGCAGACATTTTTTCCCGCGAAGCGTGATGAAGGCCGAGCTCGACCTGTTTCACCAGGGCGAGTCGCCTGACTATGACCTAACGCTGGACATCATGTCCTACATGAGAAGGGGAAGAGCGTCATGCCGCGCTCCGACGGCATGATCGCGCGCGAGGCGCGAAGGACGATACAAATCACGCGCCGGTAGCGTCTGGCGCGGCCGGGCGAGCGCAGCGCGCAATCATCCACGCCCGCGCAGGGCTGCTCACTCGGTGCCGGCCGGCTCGTCCGGCCAGGCCGTAAGCAGTTCCCTCACCGCCGCCGGATCGGTGGCGGCCCTGAGCTTGTCGCGGAAGGCCCTGTCACCCAGCATGCCGGCGGCCGTCGCAAGGAGCTGCAGATGCCTCTCGTTCGCCATGTTGGGCACGATCAGCCCGAGAAAGACCGAGACGGGCTTGCCATCAGGAGCGTCGAACAGAACACCGGTCTTCGTGCGCACGAAGACCGCGGCCGCCGCGTTGCACAGCGTCATGCGTGCGTGTGGAATGGCGACGCCGTGACCCACCCCAGTCGAGCCCAGTTGCTCGCGCGTATGCATGCCGTCCAGAATGGTTGCCTCGGGAATGCCATGCCGCGCCGCGAGCATCGAGGCGATCTTGCGCAGCACCTGCTCCTTGGTCGAGACGTCGACATCCAGCTGCAGGTCGTCAGCGGCCAGTAACTCGCCCAGGTGATTCATCGCGACCGATCGCTCCCGCCTAACAGGACCGCGCGGCGATGCGCCCGATCACGCTTAAGACGCCTCATCTTCGTCCTCGTCTTCGCTCGCTTCGTGCAGGTAAACGGCATTCGTTTTCTGATCGAAGTCGATCAACTCCGCATAGCGTCCCCAGGCGATCAGCGTCTCGAGCAGCTTCGCCGGGTGATCGTAGGGCAACAGGGTCGAGAGGTCATCCAATACACTGTCGGCATTGATCCGCCCGTCCTCCGACTCCTCCAAGCGCGTCGTGATCATCTGGAACAGGCGCAGCTTAAGGATCGCCTGCCGGAAAAGCGTTTTGCGCGCCGGAGGCGGCGCGGCGAGGAAGTACCACCCCGCCTGGGTCATCAGTACGTCGTCCTTGGGCGTATCGACCAGGTCGAGCATCTCGGCCGCTTTGACGATGGCGATCGTTTCGCCGAATTCTTTGCCGATCCGGGCACTTAGGTCGAATACGTTGATCGTTTCCTTCGCGTCCTCGATGATTTCGAGCAGCCCGATGATCGTTTCCACCGGCACGTTCGGAATCGGCTCCACCCGGTCCGCTGGGACGGAGCCCCGATCGGGCGCACCCGCGAGCACGCTTGTCTGTCCCGCGCCAGGACCGCCGGCGGGCACCGCGCCCTCGGTCGGTTCGTCGGGCAGGACCAGCGCCGTGATCGCCGCATGGACCTGGTCGACCATAAAGGCGAATGGCTTGGAATTGACATCGCGTGGATAGGGAAGTGCGTTGACAATGACGTTGCGGACGCGGCCAGGATGGGTCGAGATGATGACAATTCGGGTGGCGATGAACACCGCCTCGACGATGTTGTGCGTGACCAGAAAGATGCTCTTCAGGCCGACGCGCCCGGGGCCGCGCCATAGGTCGACAACCTCGGTGCGCAGGCTTTCCGCGGTAAGGACGTCCAGCGCGCTGAACGGCTCGTCCATGCACAGCACTTCGGGCTGGGCCACGAGCGCCCGCGCCAGGCCTACGCGCTGGCGCATGCCGCCGGAAAGCTGCTTCGGGTAGGCGTTCTCATAGCCGGACAGGCCGATGAGTTCCAGCGCCCGGTCGATCTCTTCCTGCTCCTGTTCCGCCGTCAGGCGCCGCTGCATGAGACCGACCTGGACGTTTTCCTGCACGGTGAGCCAGGGATAGAGGGCGAAGCTCTGGAACACGATGGCGATGTTGGGATTGACGCCGTCCACCGGCGCGCCATGACCGAGCACCGCGCCCTGCGTCGGCTCGGTCAGCCCGGCCATCAGGCGCAGGATAGTAGACTTGCCGGACCCTGACTGCCCCAGCAACGCCACCATCTCGCCCTCGCGCACTTCCAGGCTGATGTCGTCGAGGATCGTCACCGGCGGGCCCTCGGCACCGACATACGACTTCGACACGTGCTGCAGCTCGATCAACGGTGCGAGACCCGCGCCGCTGTCCGACCCAAGTTCGGGCTGCGGTCTTTCGGCCAGCAACGTGTCAGCAGCCATCCACTACTCCACATAGAGGGCAGCGCCGCGCCGACAGGCTCCGGCCTGTTCTCCCCGCGCGCCACCGCGCCTCGTTTGCCTTGGTCAATCGAGCTTGAACTTGCGTTCCGCCAGATCGTACAGACGCCGCCAGAAAACACGATTGATGACGACGACGAACAGCGCCATGACCATGATACTGAAATAAATCGCCGGCTGGTCGCCCTTTTCGGTGACCTCGGTAATGTACGCGCCCAGACCGTCGGCGACGAGCTTGTCCTTACCCCAGGTGGCGACCTCGGCCACGATGCTCGCATTCCACGCCCCGCCGGTAGCGGTCAGGGCACCGGTTACCCAGAACGGAAAGATCGCCGGAATGATCAGCGTTTTCCAGAGCTGCCAGCGATGCAGACCGAACATCGCCGCCGCCTCGCGCAAATCGGTGGGGATCGCCATCGCACCGGCGATGACGTTGAACAGGATGTACCACTGCGTGCCGAGCGCCATCAGCAGGATGCTCCCCCAGTTGATCGAAATGTGGGCGAAGATGAAGAAGGCCACGATGAACGGAAAGGTCATGTTCACCGGAAAGGACGCCGCGATCTGCGCCAGCGGCTGGGCGATGCGGGCCACGCGCGGCCGCAGGCCGATCCACACCCCGATCGGAGTCCAGATCAGCGTTGCGAGGACGCTCATGCCGGCTACGCGCAACAGCGTCAGCACGCCTAGCCACACCACGTGCAGCATCTGCGCTCCGGTCATGTCGGTCCTGATCTGCTGCGCAATATCGATCGCATCTGAGACGAGCCAGCCAAAGACCACCGCGGCGACGACCCATACGCCGATGCGCAGCAGCCATTTCGCCGCCGCCGGGGTATGTCCGGCGATGGTCTGACCGAGATCGGCGCCCAATACCGACGTGCGCTCCGAGAACTGCGCCAAGGCGCGACCGACGTGATCGGAGAACCAGGCCAGGATGTAGGAACTCTGCAGCAGGTCCAGAACCCACGAGGTGGGGTTGTCCCTGCCCTCGGTCTGCTCCAGCTTGAACTTCTCCGCCCATGCCACCAGCGGCCGCCACAGGAGCTGATCGATGACCACGATGGTGACGATCATGGCGATGATGGCGTAGACCGCAGCACGCGTGTTGCCGGCTTCGACCGCCGAGGCCATGTACGATCCGAGCCCCGGCAGCTTGATGTTCTTGTTCAATACTGTAATGGCCTCGCTCTGGGCCACGAAAAACCAGCCGCCGCCGAAGCTCATCATGGAATTCCACATCAGGCCGATCGCAGAGGAGGGCACTTCGACCTTGGTGAAGCGCTGCCAGCGGTTCATCCGATAGACCGAGGCGGCCTCCTGCAACTCGGCCGGAATCGTGATCATCGAGTGGTAGAAGCCGAAGGTCATGTTCCATGCCTGTGCCGTGAAGATGGCAAAGATGCTGGCGCATTCGACTCCGAGCAAACTGCCCGGAAAGAGCGCGAGGAAGCCGGTCACGGTGATGGAGAGGAAGCCCAGCACGGGCACCGACTGCAGGATGTCGAGCAATGGCAGCATGACCTTGCGCGCGCGCAGACTCTTCGCCGCGATGTAGCCATAGGTGAAGGTGAACAGCAGCGCGAATCCGAAGGCGATGAACATCCGCAACACCGTGCGCGCGGTGTAGTAGGGAATGAACTTCAGGTCGAGGGGCAGCGGCGGCGGGTTGAGCTCGTCGAAGCGCACCCGCATGTCGCCGCTCAGAACCGAGACCAGCCACAGCAGCACGAAAACAACCAGGATGACGAGCGCATCGATCCAGCCGTAGCGCCAGCCGCGCTCAACCTGCTGCCCGGTTGTTGCGGGGTAAGGACGTTCCGTCATGCCTGGCCTTCCGGGCGCGCGCTTGTCCCAAGCGCGGGGATGATTCGCAAGCCGACGGTCGGCCGACGGCGCATAAGTATAAGGGCTGGCAGCGGTTGCCTAACCCTTTTGAGCCGTTCGGCTTGCAATGGGCGACCGTGTTACGGCGGTGTGTCAGCCCGTCGCGCCAACGTGGCGGCTCCGCATGACCTATGACGTGGCAGGAACGACGGTCGGAGCGTCACGGCAGGCACGCGCATCGACCGTCAAGACGTCCGTATGCTCGATCGCTTCAGGCCTCTGCCGTCCGACGGGCTGGGTCGCAGGCCGTTCAGCCGGGTCGATCCCGGCACCCACCCACCGCGATGGCACCACTCGACAAACGCGGCGGCCATTGTCAAGATAACGCCGGATTGAGCAGACACATGTATAACCAACCGAGGAGAGCGCCATGACCGCACCCGCTTTGGCAACCCGCCGTCGCTTCATCAAGATCAGTGTCGCCGGACTCGCCGCCACGCCGTTCGCCGCGATGTTCAGCGGGCCAGCACAGGCGGTCGACACCCTCAGTGAATCGGATCCGACCGCAGTCGCGCTGGGCTACAAGACCGACGCGACCAAGGCCACCGCGCGCAAGGACACGACCGCGATGTGCTCCAACTGCAGCTTGTATTCAGGCAAGGCCGGCGCGGCCAACGGTCCTTGCGCCGCGTTTGGAGGCAAGCTGGTCAGCGCCAAGGGCTGGTGTAACGCGTGGGCCAAGAAAGCCTGACGCATTAAGCAGGCGGGCCCAATCCTGCGCCGGGCCCTGCGCCGGCGGGGCGCTACCCCGCGCCGCGGCGTGCGCACTGCATACTGCTCGCCGCGCCCTGCCGATAGGCGTAGCCCCGCCGGATCGTCGCCGTGTGCCGGTCGAGCGGCACGGTCTGAACGTGCAGATCAACCTCCCGTTGCCTCAAGGTGATCGCCACCTTGAGTCGGGGGGAGTCGTCGACAAACGTCTCGATGATCACATGCGCAGGCTTCAGCGTGCCATATAGATTTCGCGTGAGAAAAGTTTTGTAATACATTGATAATATGAAATAACATAGGTCTGTCTTGCCGGTCAAGCGTGGCTGCGTTGACGGGCGTGAGTTTTTGCCCGATACAGGTAGTGGTGGGACGGCCTTCGCGCGGGGCGCGGGCTTGGCCCCGGACTTCGTGCAACCCTCTGCCGTCGCTTCGAATTTTTCCAGACTTGTCACGCGGGTGTTATTCGACACCGGTAGCGTCAACCACAGCTAGGCGCTCAGCACCGCAATCCGGCCGCGCAACGCGGGCGTGCGAGTTCGGTTGCCCCTAACCAACATGACCCCAGCCGACGTCGCGCTCAATGACATCACCTACCGGTGGCCAACGCGACCGGTCGTGGTGATCTGCATCGACGGCGGTGACCCCGCGTATTTCGAGCGCGGGCTCAAGGACGGCATCATCCCGACCGTCGATCGTTTCATGCGCACTGGCTTCAGCGCCACCGCGCTGGGCACGATCCCCAGCTTCACCTGCCCCAACAACATGTCGATCGCGACCGGCGCGCCCGCCTCGGTGCACGGCATCTCCGGCAACTTCTATCTCGATCCGGAGAGCGGCGAAGCGGTGGTCATGACCGGGCCTGAACTGCTGCGCTCGGGTACCATCCTCGGCAGCTTTTCGAAGCACGGCGCGCGGGTGGTGTCCATCACCGCCAAGGACAAGCTGCGCCAGCAGCTAGGCAAGGACTTCGCCATGACCGGCGCCAGCATTAATTTCTCCTCGCAATGCGCCGATACGTGCCGCCAGGACGAGCACGGGATCGAAGACGTGCTCCGCTTCGTCGGCATGCCGCTTCCTGACATGTACTCAATGGAGCTCTCGCTGTTCGTGCTCGAGGCCGGGGTGCGCCTGCTGGAGAAGCAGCGGCCCGACCTCATGTACCTGTCGCTCACCGATTACGTCCAGCATAAGTACGCGCCCGGCGAGCCGGAAGCGAACCGGTTCTACCAGGCCATGGACGCGATGTTCGCGCGCCTCGACGCGCTTGGCGCGATCGTGGCGCTTACCGCCGACCACGGCATGAACGACAAGTCGAGGCCAGACGGGTCGCCCAACGTCATCTGGTTGCAAGATCACCTCGACGAGAGCCTAGGCACCGGGCGCACGATCGTCATCTGCCCGATCACCGACCGCTTCGTCGGGCACCATGGCGCCCTCGGCGGCTTCGTTCGGGTCTATTGCCGCGATGGCGCCAAGCGGCAGGTTGTGATGCAACACATCGACGCACTTCCGGGAATCGAGGTCGTGCTGGAAAAGGAGGACGCGGCGCGCCGCTTCGAGCTGCCGCTCGACCGCGAAGGCGACCTCGTTGTCATCAGCGACGCCGGCACCTGCATCGGCGGGGCAGAGGCAACGCACGATCTGTCCGGCCTCGCCGGACACCGGCTGCGCACCCATGGGGGGTTGTCCGAGGGCTCGGTGCCGTTCATTTTCAACCGCCCGCTGACTAAGGCCTACGCCGAGCGCGCCGCCGCGAGAGGGCTTAAGAGTCAGAACATTTTCGATTTTGCCCTGAACGGCCTCGAGGTCGGCTGATGGAATCGGGGTCAGCGCGCCACGCCGCGCCGCCGCAAAGGGCCGCCAACGTCATGCGCACCGCGAAAGCAGCCGTCTGCGAGGCGCCGAACACACCTTTCGTCATCAAGGAATACCCGCTGCGCCCGGTGCGGCCGCGCGAGGTGCTGGTGCGGGTCAAGATGGCGACGATCTGCCGTTCGGATATCCACTCCTACGAGGGCCGGCGACCCAATCCATTCCCGGGAATCCTCGGGCACGAAATCATCGGCGTCATCGAGGAGCTCGGTCAGGGCGTCGAACGCGACATGCGCGGCGATCGGCTGCAGCGCGGCGACCGCGTCACCTGGAGCGAGTACTTCTTCGACGGCGACTGCTACTACCGTGAAATCCACGACATGCCGCAGAAATGCCAGGGGGTGCGCAAATACGGCCACGATGCGGTGCAGCCGGACCCGCACTTCCTCGGCGGGTTTGCCGAGTACTGTTACATCCTTCCCGGCACCTGGATTCTCAAGCTGCCGGACGAACTGAGCGACGAGGAGGCGACGCCGCTCAACTGTGGGGTGGCGACGATGGTCGCGGTGACCGAGGCCTCGGAGATTGCGCTCGGCGACACGGTGGTGGTGCAGGGCCTGGGGCTGCTCGGACTCTATGGCCTGGCGCTGGCCAAGGCGCGCGGCGCCCGGCTTGCCATCGGCCTCGACGCGGTTCCGGAGCGCCTCGAGAAGGCGAAGCAGTTCGGCGCCGACCTGGTGCTCGACGTCGGTCGTCACAGCGCAAACGAAATCGTGGCCAGGGTGCGCGCGGCCTGTCCTCCCGACGGCGCAGACGTGTGCATCGAGGTGTGCGGCGTGCCCGAGGTCATCCCGCAGGGGCTGCAGATGCTGCGTGTCGGCGGCCGCTACACCTTAGGCGGCCTGGTCAATCCGGATGCGAACGTCACGCTCGACGCCAACCTGTTGCTGAAGAAGTGGATTACCCTGCGCGGCATCCACAACTATCACCCGCGGCATCTGATTCAGGCCCTCGATTTCGTGCGCTCGAACCGGCACCGGGTACCGTTCCATCAGATCGTCGATTCGAGATTCTCGCTGCAGGAGCTCGATCTCGCGTTCAAGAAGGCGTCGGAGCGCTCGGTGCTGCGCGCGGCGATTGTCCCGTGAGCACCGGGTTAGAGGCGAAGCCGGTGACGGCACCCTCCCTCGACTTCGCAGCGAAGGGCCTCTATATCGGGGGCGGCTGGGTGGCGCCGCAGCTGGGCAAGACATTTACCACCATCAACCCGTCCACTGGCGAGAAGCTCGCCGAAATTCCCGATTCGAGCGAAGCCGATGTCGACCGCGCCTGCCTCGCCGCGAAGAGCGCCTTCGGCGCGTGGAGGCGTACGCCCATCAAGGAACGCGCCCGCTGCCTCGAGCTTCTCGCCGCGCGCATTCTCGAGCACAAGGAGGAGCTCGCGCTGATCGACGCGGTGGATTCGGGCAATGCCATTGCCGGCATGCGCGGCGACATGGTGTGGACGGCGGACAGCCTGCATTTTTTTGCCGGCCTCATCACCGAGATCAAGGGCGAGACATTCTCGCAGGGACCGCGGCATCTCAACTTCACCCGGCGCGAGCCCTACGGCGTCGTCGCCAAAATCAATCCCTTCAATCATCCGTTCCGATTCTGTGCCGAAAAAGCCGCGGCGCCGCTCGCCGCCGGCAATTGCGTGGTGATCAAGGGCTCCGAGCAGGCCCCGATCTCGTCGCTCAAGCTCGGCGAGTTGTGCGATGGAATCTTTCCCCCGGGTGTGGTCAACATCATCACCGGTGACGGTCGAATCGGCTCCGCCCTGGTGCGCCATCCGGATGTGCGCCGCATCGGCTTCGTCGGCTCGATACCGACCGGGCGCGCCATCGCCCGTGACGCCGCCGAGGGGCTGAAGCGGGTAAGCCTCGAGCTCGGCGGCAAGAACCCGATCATCATCTTCCCCGACGCGGATGCGAAGAAGGCCGCGGCCGCCGCCGTGCAGGGCATGAACATGAACCGCCAGGGACAGTCATGCAGTTCGACTTCGCGTGTGTTCGTGCATGCTGCCCTGCACGACGAGGTGGTGGCGGAGCTCGTCCGGCGGGCCGAGGCGCTGGCAATCGGTTTCCCATGGCTCGAACACAACGAGGTGGGCCCGATCGTCTCCGCGCGTCAGTTCGAGCGCATCATGGGCTATATCGATTCGGCGCGCAGCGAGGGCGCGGAACTGCTTACCGGCGGCGGCAGGCCGAGCGATCCCTGCCTGCGTCGCGGATTTTTCATCGCCCCCACGGTATTCGATCGCGTGACCCCGGCCATGCGCATCGCGCGCGAGGAGATCTTCGGGCCGGTCATGTCCGTGCTCGCCTGGACCGACGTCGACGCGATGCTGGAGCAAGCCAACGCCCTCGAGTACGGGCTGACCGCCGCCATTGTCACCAATGACTTGAGCCGCGCGATGGAGACGGCCGAGCGCGTCGAGGCGGGCTACGTGTGGATTAACTCCACCGGTCGCTACCTTGGCGCTCCCTATGGGGGCGCGAAGCAGAGCGGGCTCGGCCAGGAGGAGTGCTTCGACGAGCTGTTGAGCTACACCCAGGTCAAGAACGTCAACCTGCGCTGGTAGGCCCGCCGCTTCCGGGGCGCGAGCCCTCCTGCTCCCCGCGCCCGGGTCGTCAGAGCGCGAAGCGCTTCGGTTCGATGCGTCCGGTATGGGTTGCCAGATAAACCTCGCGCAGGAAGGACGTGAGGCCGCCGACCAGCAACGCCACCGCTCCCAGGAACAGGGCGCCGGCGAGCCACTTGAGGTCCGTGCCAAAGAACTCCTCGAAGAACAGCGTGGCGATGACGACGCATACCAGCAGCGCTGCACCGGTGCAGCAATTGATCGACCAACTGGCCAGGTTTCGTCGGCGTTCGAGATTGCGAATTTCTGCATGGGCATAGACCAGGGCCTTTTCGCTTAACGCGGTCCACTTTAGCTCCAGAGCGCGTGCCCGGTCGACGATGCGCGCCAGGCGATTGGCCATGACCCCGAGCAGCCCCGCTATCCCGGTAAGCAGGAACACTGGCGTGATCGACAGCTGGATCGCCTGTTGAATGATGGGAATTCCTTCGTGTGGGGCCATTGGACGTTCTCCTTCTCCTGTCGGTTATCGAATTGCTTGCCGGCGGCACATCGCTGCCTCGGCGCACGGCGCTTAGCGCCTGGTTTTCGCGGCGACGCGAATGACATTGACAAGCAGGGCGGCGACGGATCCGGCGACGAGCAGCCCCAGCGCGAGCGGTCCGTCGAGCGCGCCAACGTGCGTTAGCGCCGCCACCAGGAGGAGCACGCCGAAGAGGGTCAGGGCAAGCATGCCGTCATCGACGAACAGGCCGACCAGCCCGCGCAGCGCATGCACGAGGGCGTTCATAGGGTCTCTCCGCGCATGACGACGTTTTCTCCGGCTGCCTTCAACCGCGCCGCCACCCGGATCCCCAGCCACGATGCGCCGGAGAGAATCGCGATGAGCCCCAGGATCGCGCCATCGTCATAGGGCCACTGCAACCCGATCCCCGCGCCGAACCAGAACAGGCCAAATGCGCTCATCACGATCCCGACCACGAACTTGAGCGAGTTCTCGGGCACGCGCGCGAGCGGCCGCTGTAGGATCAGTCCCACACCGACCACCAGCAGGCAGGCGGCCAACGCACCCAGGCTCGCTTCTACCAGCAGGCCTTGAACCGCGCCTAGGCCGATGACGATGACGATCACCTCGACCCCTTCCAGCGTGACGGCCTTGAACGCGGTCACGAGGGCGATCAAGTCCCAGCGCGAACCCGACACCTGCGGATCACCATCGCCGCCCAGGGCGCGGACATGGTCTTCGTATGCCGCTTGCTCGTCGTGACGGTCGACTACGCCGGCCGCGCGCAGCATGGCCTTGCGCAGCCAGCGCATGCCAAAGAGCAGCAGCAGCGTTCCCACGACCTGCTGCAGGATGGCGACCCGCACCGACCCCAGCGCAACCCCGAAAACAGCGACCAGCAAGGCCAGCAAAACGAGCGCAGCCACCGTTCCCAGCAGCGCGGATCGCCATCCGCGCACAACACCCACGGCAAGGACGACGGTCAGCGCTTCGACTGCTTCCACCGACGAAGCAAGGAACGCGCTGGCGATGGTTGACCAGGCATGCATGGATGCAATCATCGGCGTCGGTCCCCGCGGCGATTCCCCGTCGGCCCGTTGCAGGCTATACGGCGGGGTTGTGCATGCAAATCGACGCGCGCCATCATGGATTCTCGCGCGCATTCTAGCCTAGCTCACACAGCGGTATTCGGCACGCGCTGCCACCTCAGCGCGGCCGGTGCAAAAAAATCACTGCAGCGCCGCCAGCGCGCGCGAGAGCGCACCCTGATCGACGCCGGACAACGTCTTGGCGAATTCTTGTTGCAAGCGGGCCATCTTCGTCGCACCCGCAGCTTGGCGCTCGGCGCCGAGCGGCGTGACAACGGCCTTTACTCCACGCCGATCGCTCGGGTCGTCGACCCGGCGCACCAGTCCCTCCACTTCGAGACGGTCCATGAGCTGCGTGATGTTGGAGCGCACGCAGGTCATGCGCGCGGCGCATTCGCTCAAGCTCAACGGCGCGCCCGCTCCGACGAGGTGCGTCAGCGCGGCGAACTTGGCACTCGACAATCCGACCTCCTCCAGCGCCGCGTCCATGCGCTGCTCGAGGCTGCGCGCGACGCGCAGCAGCGAGAACAGCATCTGCTCGGCGGCAGGTGCCGGGGTCCCGGCGCTGCGGCGCGAGGTCGGGGCGATACGGTTCTTCATATATGAATTATGCCGCCGATCCCTGGGAACCTGTCAAGCGCCTTGGCAATCGCCGCCGACCCCGGAAGGGCTAGGGTTCGATGCCCAGCCTTGCGATCAGGCCGCCAAGCGCCGTCGCGCAAGGCTGCTCGAGCTTGAGGGCGAGCAGGGGGTCGGCGCGGGTGCGACCGAGGTTGACGGCGGTGATCGGCTTCCCCAGCTCGGCCGCCCGCACGCAGAAGCGGTATCCGGAGTAGACCATGAGCGAGGAGCCGACTACGAGCATCGCCTCGGCTTGCTCCAGCGCGTGCAATGCGCTGGCGACGCGGGCTCGCGGAACGCCCTCGCCGAAGAAGATCACCGCGGGTTTGAGCATCCCCGCGCAACGCGCGCAGGCAGGAATGTTGAACCCCTTGCCGCTTTGGCATCCGAGTTCGGCATCGCCGTCGGCGGCGGCAGCGGCGGCGGCGCCCACGAGATCGGGATTTTCCGCCTCGAGCTTGCGCTGAATCGAGTCCCTGGAATGCTGCGCACCGCAATCAAGGCAGCTGACCGAGGCGATGTTGCCGTGCAACTCGATCACCTGTCTGCTTCCTGCCCGCTGATGCAGGCCGTCGACATTCTGGGTTACCAATTGCGCGAGATGGCCGGCCGCCTCGAGCTGGGCGAGCGCGCGATGGGCGCCGTTCGGACGCGCGCCGGCGACCAGCGGCCAGCCGGCCATGCTGCGCGCCCAGTAGCGCTGTCGTACCGTTGCCGAGCGCAGAAAATCATGCAGCAAGACCGGTGCTGCGCGCATCCAAAGGCCCTGCGCATCGCGGTAGCCGGGGATTCCCGACTCGGTGCTGACCCCGGCCCCGGAAAGGACGAACAGGCGCCGGTGCCGGCGCACAAAGTCACAAAGCGCGTCCGCGGCAGCCCGTTCCCCGTCGCGTGGCTGCTGCGACACCGACGCCGCAAGGCAGGCAGGGCTCACAAGTCTTACCAAGGCATGGGTGTCTGCCGGCAACCCCGACGGGCGCAATGCAAGCCCTGATTTCAGCCGACGTACACCGGGGCCGGCTGGCTGAAGTAGGCGTCGAGCAGGTGATAGACGAGGGCGTAATTCTTCGATCGCATGCTCGAGTGGGCAATGCCTGGCATGGCGATGAACTGCTTGTCCGAATTCGGTAGCCGCGCAAAGAAGTTGGCCACGTCTTCGAACGCGGCGATCCCGTCCCATTGCCCGCGCATGATCAGCGTCGGGACGCTGATTTTTTCCGGGTCGATGACCGGCAGATTGGCCGTCATGTCGACATAGGTCCCCGTCGGCACCGAGGTATCGAGTGCGAGCACCGCATCGGCAAATGCGTCGACGACCGTGAGGTCGCTCGTGCCCGGATGGTCGCGGGTGAAAATGCTGCGCACGAAGGCGCGATCGATCGGGCGTCGGTTGTTCGCGCGATATTCCGGAAGGCGTTGCCTGCGCTCGGCCAAGGTCGGGCTGCCCTCGCCAGTCCACACCAGTGCATCGAGCGCGAGGCGTGCCACGCGTTCCGGATGCCGCTGCGCGAACAGTCCGGCGCGCAACGACCCCGAGGACACGCCATAGACCAGCAGCTGCTTGGCCCCGCTGCGCTGGAGGATGTAGCTGGAAGCCGCGGCGAGATCATCGGCGCCGCAGGCGACGTCGGCGTTCACCGGCCGCGATTTGTCGGAGTGCCCGTAGCCTTCGCAGTCGACGCACCAGGTGTCGTAACCGCGGCGCGCGAACCAGTCCATGATGGACGCATCCGGCTTCCCCGCGAGCTGCAGGTCGAATTCCGGCGTCGCCGACACCGACGAGCCGTGCACGAAGAGGATCGTCCCGCTATGTAGGTTGCTGCCGCGGTCGGCCGCATCGCGGTGCTTGAGCTGCTTACGCCAGAGGAACAGCCGAACCTGCTCCGCGCCCACCGGCTTGACTGTCCAGTGCTCGCTTCCGGTTACCTCGGCAAGCCCTGGAGACAGCGTGGCCTCCTGCCCGCCGGCCGTGGCGGCGTGGGCAGTTGTGGCCGCACCAATTGCTGCGAGCGTGGCAAGAAAATCCCGGCGGTTTGGTGCGGCGAGTTCGCGTTGCACGATGCCGCCGCTAGGCGCGCGGCTTCAAGGCATAGCCGTACGCCAGATTGGTGCGCCCGGCACCATGCTTGGCGTAGAGCTCCCGGTAGCGGGCGAGCCCGTCGCTCGCGAGCGCCATGCGCTGCGGGGGCGTGAAGTTGTACAGGCGCGCGTTGTTGCCGCCGAAAATCGCGGTCTTGATCGGCCCGTCAGCAGGCCCGACCGGCTGCAGTCCGTATTTCTTCTGCAGGTCCGCGGGGATCTCGATGCGCCGCAACGCCTCAATCTGCCATTGCGGAGAGCCGGTCCAGATCGCATCGGTGCCCCAGCACACGTGATCGGCGCCCATACCCTTGATGAGCTGGCCGAGCATGACCGCGGCGACCCGTGGATCGGCGATCGTCGATTGCGCGAACAGCTGGCCGACATCGGCGTAAACATTGGTCACGCCATACTTGGCGGGAATCTCGGCCAGGTCGGTGACCCACTCGATGCGCCCGCTGCGTTCGAGCTGCGCCCAGGCATCGTCGACGTTGCCGCCGCCGGCGAAGCGATAGCCGCCGTGGTAGATGATGAAATTGAGCTGCGGCCAGTCCTTCGCCGCCTTGCCGACATCGCGCACGTCGGAGTAGGCGAGCAGATTCGGGAACTGCTTCTCGATCGAGGGCGGAAACAGGCCTTTGTGCACACACACGTTCTTGAGGCCCGCCTTGAGGAACTTGGCGTAGGCCGGATAGACGAGCTTCTCGTCATCCATGCGCCAGGGGTGCTTCGACAGGTTCTTGTTGGTATTGTCGCCGATCGTATAGCCCTTCATCGAGTCGGGCTTGAGATCGCTGATCGCGTAATCGACTTGTTCCATCCAGCCGTCGTAACCGGGCGTGAAGATCGCGTGCGCGAACATCCGTTTGCTGCCGGCAAGCCCGTTGACGTCGGCGCGCGCCTGCGCCTTCATTTCGTTGGTCAGGAACCAGTCCTCGGGAATCTCGGAGGGCGCGCCGCTGATGCAGGCGACCTTCGTATCGCTGTCGAGATAGATCTCCTTCAGGTAGTTGGTGAACATCAGGTCATCGATCGTCTGCTCCTTGCCACGCAGCTCCGGGTTCCAGCCGGCCTTGCCGACCGCCTGGCGCTGGGCGACGAAGGTCATGACCCTCGTTCCCGGGCGCAGGAAGTGGGTGTGCATGTCCATGATGAACTGCCCGGAGAGCTTTTGCGCCCGGTCATCGGCGCGCTCCGGCTCGGTGGCTTCCGCTTTGGTGACGCCGAATACCGGGCCGTAGGTATCGTTCATGGCGAGAAATGCGGCCGCCATGCCGGCCGCACTCTGGAAGAAGCGGCGCCGGCTCATGCCCAGGTGCTTGGCAATCTGCGCGCCGAGCGCTTTAACCCGCGCTTCGAACGCGCGCTGCTTCTGCGTCTGCGGCCCGGGCATGAATTCGTCGCTGGAGACCGATTGCACCGGGATCGGTGACGGGAACAGCGATTCGGCAGAAGCGAGTCTTGACAGCTCCTCGGGGGAGAGCATGCTCATCGGTTCCTCCTCTTGTGGCGAGTCGAGTCGACGCTGGACGTGTGCCAGACGACGGTCCGACCCGACGCCGGCCCGGTGATGCGTATCGGCTAGGTTCTGGGCACGTGCACGGCACTGGGCGCGGAAACGCGCCGGGTGCCGTTCCCAAGGCCAGCCACCGCGTGTGGTCGGTGCCGTCGCGGGTAGTGCGGGCGAACGAGCGGGAGATAACCGTAGCCATAGTCGTACGGCTCGGCCGCGGCCTGCGGCGCGCCAACGTCATCGTCCGGCAGTTGCATCATCCCGCGCATTTCCGCCGCACGGCGCTCGTCCCGGGTGCGCTCGTCCGCGCTCTGATCGAGTTGATCGCGCGCGCGTTCCAGGCGGGCAACGGCTGCCGGATCGGCACTGCCGGCGCGGATGTCGACAACCTCGCCATCCTTGCACGGCAGATCGGTGTAGACCAGGCTCAGGTGATTGTCGAGACACTTGTAGATCGGCGTGTCTACCGCCAACGCAGGGGCGGCGGCGAGCGCCATCGCGCCAAGCGCGAGCCACCGGCCCGCGGCAAGCCTAGACATAATCAGGGTCGCGACGGGCGTGCAGGAGCACCACCGCAAGCGAGCTCGAAAGGGCTGCAAAAACCGCTACAAAGGTCACGATCGGCCACATGAACGTCTCACATACCAAGGCTAACAGCACCGCGGGGGGCCCCGAGATCGCGCCGGCGAGATTCAAGGCCAAGGACGCATTGGAATGCAGCCGTGTGTGGCAGCGCGGGCAGCGGAAGCGGCGGGTTACGAGTAACCGCAGCCGAAGCTTTTCCGCGCAGGCGGGGCACGGTGCCATTGCGTCGCCGTCCTGGATCAGCCGTCGGGCCGAATGCCTGCAATCTACGCCTCATGAAATTTCGGGTCAACGGAGCGGCGTGTGGGAACCGGCCGGGGGCCACGCCGCCATCCCTCCGGCGATGGCGCGCATTGACGCCTCCTGGCCCGTCGCTTAGGTTACTCGCCCGGTCTCCGCCCGGCGCGGAAGCGAGAAGCACCGCATGAACCTTTCCACCCACCAACTCAGGGTGCGCTAAGGAGCTGCGCCAGGAGATGGAACAGCGATTCAAGGTGATGAAACACGCCGCGGCGCATAATGTCGAGTGCGGCGCCGCCGGGGTCCGAGCGCGCTTCGCCCATGCCCAACGCCCATACCAAAGTCAAGACTCGCGCTGCGCGGCCAACGCTCTCGGTGCTGAAGGAATCGCTCAAGCGACAGACTCTCCTGGTGCTCTCGGACCAGGCGCGCGCCGCCGCCGGGCAGTGCGCGCTGTTGCCTGAAGTGCATCAGCGCCTGCAAACCTACGAACTCGCGCGCCGCCTCGCGCAGGCGCGTGCACTCATCGCGCCCGGGTACGAACCCCGGGGTGCGCGCCTGGCGCAGGTGCTCGGCCTCGACGAGCCGCGGCGCGTGGCGAAGTCGGCGTAGACCCGGCGATGGCGACCTGGACCACCCGCCTCTTCGACGAGATCGGCGTCGGGGAGAGCGCAAGCTACGCGCGCACGCTCGATGCGGCCGACATCGAACTGCTGGTGATGCTCACCGGCGATCGCATCGCCGGCGCGGCCAATGATCGACCGACAGGAGCGGCCTCGACCCATGCCATCGGCGGCAGCGTCCTTCTTGCCACGGTGGTCGGCACGCAGCTTCCCGGCCCGGGAGCGCACATTTGTGAACAGGCGCTGCGCTTCAACGGGCGCTTGGCGGTCGGAGATGTACTGACGGCGACCGTGGCGGTGCGCGAGAAGAAAAGCGCCGGGCGGCAATTGCTGCTCGACGCGAAGTGCAGCAACCAGCACGGCCAGACCGTCACCGAGGGCACGTTGCTCGTCGACTGCCCGGCGGAGCGACGCCGGGTCGAGCGCCTCGGTGAGGTCGAAGTCGCCTTCCATCGCTACAACGCCTTTCAGGCGATCTTTGAGCGGGCGCAGGGCCAGCCGCCGGTCCCGACGGCGGTGGTGCATCCCTGCGACGCCGAGTCGCTGCTGGGTGCGCTCGACGCAGCGGCGAAGGGCCTGATCACCCCAGTGCTGGTCGGGCCGGAGGCGAAGATTCGCGCCGCGGCCGCCGCGGCAAGCATCGACCTTGCCGGGTACCGGATCGTTACCACCGAGCACAGCCACGCCGCGGCCAGCAAGGCGGTGGCAATGGCGCGCGCGCGCGAGGTCGAGGCGCTGATGAAGGGCAGCCTCCACACCGACGAGCTGATGGGCGCGGTCGTGGCCGACGGCACCGGCTTGCGCACCGATCGTCGCGTCAGCCACGTGTTCGTGATGGACGTGCCGACGTATCCGAAGCCGCTGCTCGTCACCGACGCCGCGGTCAACATTTACCCCGACCTCGAGACCAAGCGCGACATCTGCCAGAACGCGATCGACTTCGCGCACGTGCTCGGCATCGCCAGCCCGAAGGTGGCGATCCTGTCCGCGGTCGAGACGGTCAATCCGAAGATTCAGAGCACCCTCGACGCAGCGGCGTTGTGCAAGATGGCCGAGCGCGGCCAGATCACCGGCGGCACCCTCGACGGCCCGCTTGCATTCGACAATGCGATCAGTGCCGCCGCGGCGAAAATCAAGGGGATTGTCTCGCCGGTCGCCGGCAACGCCGACATTCTCGTCGTACCCGACCTCGAGGCCGGCAACATCCTGGCCAAGGAGCTGTCGTATCTGGCGGCGGCGGAGAGCGCCGGGATCGTGCTCGGGGCGAAGGTTCCGATCGCGCTCACCAGTCGCGCCGACAGCGCGCGCACCCGCGAGGCGTCGGCGGCGGTCATGGTGCTGCTCGCGCGCGCATTGCGCCGCCGAGCCGACCCGCGCTAGGCCAATGCCCGCGGCGATCCTGGTGCTCAACGCGGGCTCGTCGAGCCTCAAGTTTTCTGTCTTTGGCGCCGGCGCCGAGCCGGCATTGCGCCTCGCCGGGAACTTGGAGGAACTGCAGGGCCGTGCGCGCTTTCGCGCCCAGGATGCAGGTGGCAGAGTGGTCGATGCGCACGCCTGGGCGGACGCGCAGCCGCCGGGCCAAGACGGCGCGATCGCCTTTCTCCTCGATTGGCTACCGGCGCGCTTGGAAGGCGATCGACTCTGGGCAGTCGGCCACCGCGTTGTTCATGGTGGTGTCCACTACGCCGCTCCGGTGCGCGTGACGCCGTCGATCTTGTCCGACCTCGAGCGCCTCGTGCCGCTCGCGCCGCTGCATCAACCGCACAATCTGCTGCCGATTCGAACCCTCGCCGCGCGCCTGCCACAGCTACCCCAGGTCGCCTGCTTCGATACCGGCTTTCATCGCTCCCAGCCGGCCCTAGCGCAGGCGTTCGCGCTGCCGCGCGAGCTCTCCGACGAGGGCGTTCGCCGCTACGGTTTCCATGGCCTGTCATACGAATACATCGCCTCGGTATTGCCGCAGTACGATGCGCGCGCGGGCAGCGGACGCACCGTTGTCCTGCATCTTGGCAACGGGGCAAGCATGTGTGCCCTGCTCGAGAGCAAGAGCATCGCCACGACCATGGGGTTCACCGCGGTCGACGGTCTGCCCATGGGTACGCGCTGTGGCAGCCTCGACCCGGGCGTGCTGCTGTACCTGCTCGACCAACGCGGAATGGACGCGCGAGCGATCGAGGACTTGATCTACAGGCGCTCGGGGTTGCTCGGCGTGTCAGGCATCTCGAGCGACATGCGCGAGCTGCTGCAATCGGATGCAGCATCGGCGCGCGAGGCGATCGCGCTATTCTGTTATCGCATCGGGCGCGAGCTCGGCTCGCTCGCGGCAGCGTTAGGCGGCCTCGACGCAATCGTGTTCACCGCCGGCATCGGCGAGAACGCCGCAGCGATACGGGAACGTGTGTGCCGCGATGCGGCGTGGCTGGGCGTGCAATTCGACCCCGCCGCCAACCTGCACCATGGACCGCGCATTTCCACTCCCGCATCGCCGGTTGCAGCGTGGGTCATCGCGACCGACGAAGAGCGGATGATCGCCGAGCATACGTACGACACGCTGCAGGAAAATTGACCTCAAACCTCGCGCGCCGTGTCCATCCGACGCTCGCGTCGGTAACCGCCGCTGCGCAAACGCGATACGACTCCTGAGTCCAATGGGCGGGGTGGGCACCCCGAAGTAGCCTCCGTCCACCCCATGCGAAGGCAGTCCTCGCTCTGGTAGAGACTAGCTTATCTGTTATGCATCAATTAGTTAAATATACAACTCAGCGTATAACTTTAGGAACGGCACCACCCGGATTGGCCGTGGCGCCGATGCCGCGAGGCTGTTATGCTAACGTCATGAGCCCCTGCCGACAGTCGAATGGGCGTGGGGGTTGCATCCAGGCGAGGAGTGCCCGAGCGGCAAGCAGCTCTGCCGCCCGATTTCGTCGGCGGGCAGGCCAGGGGTGAGACTTCTAGGAGGCGCGATGGTGAACATCCACGATCTTCTGCCGCCATGGCGCGGATCCGCGGTTTTCGCGGCCGCGGCGGCGTTCGCCGCGGCTGCGTTATCGCCGCCAGCGCTGGGCGCGAGCGTGACTTTTACCAGTTCCAATTGCAGCAGCTACGTCCTCTCCGGTACGCCGCCCAACCAGACGGTCACCTGCGTGGCCGGCGGTGGTGGTGGCGGCGGCGTGCCGGTTTGCGCGCCAACGGCCACCCTGCTAACGCCCAGCCGAGGACAGACGTCGACGATCAGCGCCAACTGCAGCAACCAGCCGACAGGCTACACGTGGTCCCGTGGCTGTACCAATGCCAAGGCGACCTGCGAGGTCATAGATGGGAAGCCGACCTCGATCACGTATACGGTCAGCGCAACCAACAGTACCGGGACCGGTGCCACGGCCTCCATCACCATCACCTGGCATTAACCCCGCGCGATGAGCGTTCGCATGCGTCACTCCGCGCTGGTCATCGCCTTGGGCTGCGTCGCATCGGTGGCCAAGCCCGCCGCGGCATACGATTGGTTGCAGTTCAACGGCGACCAGCCGCGCGCCGGCAACAACACGTCCGAAACGATCATCAGCGCCGCCAACGTGGCGTCGCTGACGCAGTTGTTTCAGGTCGGCCTGCCCAATGTCGCGGACGGCGCGCCGGTGCTGCTGCAAGGCGTCACGACCCCCGCTGGCGTCCAGGATCTGGTGTTCGTAAACACCACCGACGGCTGGATCCTTGCGCTCAACGCGCAGACGGGCGCGGCGGTCTGGAGCCAGCAGATCGGTTCCGGTTACATGACCACGTCGCCGGCAATCGATCCCAACAGACTGTACGTTTACAGCTACGGTCTTGACGGCTACGCGCATAAATTCCAGGTCGGCAACGGCACAGAAATTACGACTGGTGGTTGGCCCGTGCAGACAACCAAGAAGCCAGGTGTAGAAAAAGCGTCGGCCCCGCTCGCGACCGCAACCGTGAACGGAACCAACTATCTCTATGTGGTCCATGGCGGATACCTGGGGGATGCAGGCGACTACCAGGGACATGTGTCTGCAATTAATCTGGGCACGGCTGCTACCAACGTGTTCAACGCGATGTGCAGCAATCAGACCGCGCTGTTCGTCAGCGGCGGGCTGCCTGACTGTGCGGGCACCGGGGCGGCGATCTGGGGGCGGCCGAGCGCCGTTTACGACGCGGGAACCGGCAAAATTTTCGTCGCCACCGGCAATGCCACCAACGGTGGCGGGCCGACCGGTTGTGGGACATCGGGGCCGGGCACCTGGAACGGCACCACGATGTGGAGCGAGTCGCTGCTCGCGCTCAATCCAAACGGCACCGGCGCATCGGGCAAGCCGCTTGACAGCTATACGCCGACCGACGTCAACTGCCTGGACCAGGGTGACACCGATATCGGCAGTACGGCGGTGGCAATCCTGCCCGTGCCGGCCACCTCGAACGTGCAGCATCTGGGGGTACTCGGAGGCAAGGATTCGATCCTGCGCCTGCTCGACCTTGATAATTTGAGTGATAGCGGCGCACCTGGCCCGGGCCATCAGGGCGGCGAAATCTTTACCATCGGGATTCCGCAGGGTGACGAACTACTCAGTCAGCCCGTCGTGTGGGTCAACCCTGCCGACGCTTCGACCTGGGTCTTTATCGGCAATACCAGCGGGCTCTCTGGCTTGCAGCTCGCCATCGATGGCAGCGGCAATCCTTCTCTGGTCAAAAAGTGGCAACTCGGATCCCAATCCGCGGCTTCATCGCCACTGGTCGCAAATAACGTCCTCTATTTCCATGGCAATGTCTCGGGCAACAACGTATTGACCGCATACACCCCGACCACCGGCGCGCCACTCTGGAGCGTGACCGTGGGCGGCGGTGTTCATTGGCAGAGCCCGGTCGTTGCCAACGGTGTGGTGTATGTCGAGGATGGGGGCGGCAACCTGAACGCGTTCGCCCCTCCGGCCACACTCGCCCCCGCCATCACCAGTGCCAACAGCGCGACGTTCCAGGTCGGCGTCGCCGGCACGTTTACGGTTACCGCCACCGGTTCACCGGCGCCGACATTGTCCGAGTCGGGAGCGCTGCCCAACGGCGTGACGTTCACCCCTGCGACGGGTGCGCTGGCTGGAACGCCGACCATTTCCGGCACCTTCCCGCTGCAGTTCACGGCCAGTAACGGTAATGCCCCCAACGCGGTGCAATCCTTCACGCTGAAGGTCAATGGCGTGGCGAATCCGGCATCCTTGACGTACAGCGACCCGAGTTGCGCCGGTTTTGCCCTTAGCGGCTCGCCGCCCAACCAGTTACTCATTTGCTCCGGTGGTGCGGCAAAACCGTCGACGTTGGTCTACAGCGACCCGAGTTGCTCCAGTTTCACCCTCAGCGGTTCGGCGCCCAATCAGGTCCTGAACTGCGCTCCCTAGACAAGTCGCGCAGGCGGTAGACCGTCGCCGCAACCGAAGGAACGGTGCGGTGTCGGAAATGACGGTCGCCTCCCAGGCGGCGCAGCGAGTGGCGAACGCGCAAGCGTTCACGAAGCTGCCGTATCATCGCGTCGATGCCCGGAGTGTCGCAGCGGCTGCGCCGCGCCGATCTGCCCGTCAATACCGCGACGCTGGCGCGATTCCTCATCGGCAAGACGCTCGTGCACGATCACCCGGACGGGCGCATGAGCGGCCGCATTGTCGAAACCGAGGCCTACGTCATCGGCGATGCCGCCGGCCACGCCTACCGCGGCCGCACCGCACGCAACAGCTCGCTGTTCCTCGAGCGCGGACACGCTTACGTCTATTTCATCTATGGTTGCTGGCACGCGCTCAACGTCAGCGGCGAACGCGCCGACATCGGCGGGGGAGTCCTGCTGCGGGCACTGGAACCTCTCGAAGGCATGGCGCAGATGGCGCGCCGCCGCGGGGTCGTGCGCGCGCTTGATCTGGCGCGGGGCCCCGGGCGGCTCGCCACCGCACTGGACATCGACCGGCGCTACGACGGCCGTGATCTGTGTGCACCCGGCCCGCTGTGGCTCGGGACACCAGTTCGTCCGGTCGGCCCGGTTGGCCGCAGCGCCCGGATCGGCATCAGTCGCGAAATGGAGCGTAAGCTTCGCTTCTTCGAACGCGACAATGCGTTTGTCAGTGGCCCGCGGCGCTTGCGCACGTAACGCCCGAACGCGGTAGGCCACGGGGAAGATCGCGATGCCCACAGCAAATACAGCCGCCGGTGTGCGCACCGGCACTTATCTCTACTATCGCCACCGCCTGCCGGTGCGCATCATGCACTGGATCAATGTCGTCGCGCTGTCGATCCTGCTCTTGAGCGGACTCAACATCTTCAGCGCCCATCCGGCGCTCTATTGGGGCAAATCGTCGTATACCGGACGCGGGCCCGTGTTCGAGATCTCGGCACGGGAAAACGCCAACGGCGACCTGGTCGGCGTCACCCGCATCTTCGGCCATGACTTCATCACCAGCGGGTTTCTGGGTGCGTCCGCGGGAGTCGACGGAGATCTGGTGCCGCGCGCTTTTCCGTCGTGGCTCACGATCCCCGACGCGCGCTGGCTGGCGATGGCGCGCCGCTGGCACCTGTTCTTTGCCTGGGTGTTCGTGCTCAACGGCCTGTGTTACCTGGCCTACACCATCGCCTCGCGCCATCTTTCACGCGACCTTGCGCCCACCGGCACCGACTGGCGCGCGATCGGCAGATCGGTCATCGACCACCTGCGCTTCCGCCATCCGACCGGCGAGGCGGCGAAGCGCTACAACGTGCTGCAGAAGCTTGCCTATCTGGCGGTGATTTTCATTCTGCTTCCGCTGGTCGTGCTCATGGGGTTCGCGATGTCGCCCCGGCTCGATACCTTGATCCCCGGCTGGGTCGACCTCTTCGGCGGGCGGCAGTCGGCGCGGACGATCCACTTCATCGTCGCCTGGCTGCTGGTGGCCTTCCTGCTCATCCACGTCTTCGAGGTGATCGTGAGCGGCTTCTGGAACCATCTTCGCTCCATGATCACGGGGCGCTACCGGGTCAACGCGGAGGCAGCCGATGAAACTGCGCGCTAGATCGTCGCGCCGCCACTTTCTCGGCCGCGCCGCCGCCGCGGCGGGGGCGCTGGCGCTGTCGGGCTGCGATGCGCTGTCGCGCACGCAGTGGTTTCCGAAGTTGCTCGGCAGCGGCGAGAAGCTCTCCGAGACGGCCCAGCAGCTGCTCACCCCGCGCCGGGCGATGGCGCAGGAATTCGCCGAGGCGGATCGCTCACCGGTGTTTCGCAGCAACGGGACGGCGATGCCGGACAGCGCCGAATATGAGGCGCTGGCGGCGCGGGAATTCGCCGCCTACCGGCTTCAGGTCACAGGCCTGGTCGGCAATCCGGCCAGCTTGTCGCTCGCCGCGTTGCGCGCATTGCCCAGCCGGACCCAGATCACCCGCCACGATTGCGTCGAGGGCTGGAGCGCGATCGGCAAGTGGAAGGGCGCGAAACTCTCCGCGCTGCTGGACATGGTGCAGCCGCGGCCCGAGGCGCGCTTCGTCATGTTCTATTGCGCCGATCCGATGGAGGAAAACGGCACCAATCTGTACTACGAAAGCATCGACCTCGACGATGCCGTGCATGCGCAAACCCTGCTCGCCTACGAGCTCAACGACGAGCCCCTGCCGGTGAAAAACGGCGCGCCCATCCGCCTGCGCGTCGAACGACAGCTGGGCTACAAGCACGCCAAGTACGTCATGCGCATCGAGCTGGTCGCGTCCTTCGAGCACATCGCCGGCGGCAGGGGCGGTTACTGGGAGGATAACGGCTACGAGTGGTACGCCGGCATCTGACCGGGCTTTCCCGTGCTGCGCGATCGGGCCGCTCGCTGCGGCCCGATCCTTTTCCGCCGCCGGACGTTGACGACATCCGCCGCGCGCCGCCACACTGCGCGTTTTTGCCCGCCGTCACGCCACGATGCCCCGAATCGTCCTCGACCGCTTCTTTCGCTACTCCGAGCTCACCGACGTGCTGCGCACGCTCGTGGCCGAATATCCGCGCCTGTGCAGCATCGAATCGATAGGGCGCAGCCACGAAGGCAGGGAAATCTGGCTTCTCACCGTGACCAATCAGGCCACCGGCGCGGCGAGCGACAAGCCCGCGTTCTGGGTCGACGGCAACATCCACTCGGTCGAGGTGGCGGCGTCGGCCGCCTGCGTCTATTTCCTCCAATACCTGCTCGAAAACTACGCAACCGACCCGGAGGTCACGCGCGCCCTGGACACGCGTGCCTTCTACGTCTGCCCGCGAATCAATCCCGACGGCGCGGAATGGGCCCTCGCCGACAAGCCGAAGTTCGTGCGCTCGAGCACGCGCAGCTACCCGTATCAGGAGGACGCCATCGAGGGGCTAAGCGTCGAGGACATCGACGGCAACGGGCGCATCCTGCAGATGCGTCTCGCCGATGCGAACGGGCTGTGGAAGGCGCATCCGCAGGAGCCACGGCTGATGGTCCGGCGCGAGCCGACCGAGGTCGGCGGCAGCTACTACCGCATTCTTCCCGAGGGCCACATCGAAGGCTACGACGGCTTCAGCTTAAAGGTTAAAAAACCAAAGCAAGGGCTTGACCTTAATCGTAATTTCCCTGGCAACTGGCGGCAGGAGCACGAGCAGCTCGGGGCCGGGCCCTATCCCACCTCCGAGCCGGAGGTGCGCGCCCTGGTCGACTTCATCATCGCCCATCCGAACATCACCGGCGGGGTGGCGTTCCACACCTGGGCGGGGGTGCTGCTACGCCCCTTCGACCACCTGCCCGACACCGACATGCACGCCGAGGACCTCTGGCACTACCAGCGCGTCGGGGCCAAGGGAACGGAGCTCACCGGCTACCCCAACATTTCCGTCTATCACGAATTTCGCTATCACCCGAAGCAGGTCATCGGCGGGGCATTCGACTGGATCTATGACCACCTGGGCATGTACAGCTGGGTGGTGGAAATCTGGAGCCCGATGCGCGAGGCGGGCCTCGAAAAGTATTCCTATATCGACTGGTATCGTGATCACCCCATAGCCGACGATCTGCGGCTTTTCCGCTGGAGCGAGGAAAAGCTAGGCGGGGCGGCGCACGTCGATTGGAAGCCTTTCGACCACCCGCAGCTGGGGCCGGTCGAGATCGGGGGCTGGGATCGCTTTCACGCCTTCGTCAATCCGCCGTTGCAGTTTCTCCAACGCGAGCTCGCGCGCTTTCCGCAGTGGCTGCTGTGGCAGGCGTTGCTCTCGCCGCGGCTCGAGCTCCTCAGCGCCGACGCGCTGGCGTTGGGGGAGGGCCTGTGGCGGGTGCGGCTGGTCGTGCAAAATACCGGCTGGCTGCCGAGCTATGGCAGCAAGCGGGCGCTGGAGCGCAAGGTTGTGCGGCCGCTGATCGCGGAGATTGCCGTGGCCGATGGCGTCGAGTTGGTGACCGGCAAGCGGCGGGAAGAAGTCGGCCAGCTCGAGGGCAGGGCCTACAAGCACACCGGAATTTCGTTCTGGCCGGATTATCATGTCACCGACGACCGCACCAAGATCGAATGGGTCGTCCGCGGCAAGCCGGGCGATCGCGTCGATCTTGTCGCCCGGCACGAGCGGGCGGGGACGGTGCGCGCGAACGTGGTATTGAAGTAAGAGGAAACGACGTCATGGCACGAGTGCTCGGCCTGGGGGGGCTGTTTTTCAAGTCGCCGGACCCGGAGCGCCTGTTGGCTTGGTACGCCAAGTGGCTCGGGATCGGCGACGGCAAATCGTCGGTCGAGTTTCCAGCCGGCACGCTGCCGACGCGCAGCTTTACCGTCTGGAGCCCGTTTCCGGCCAACACCGATTATTTTTCTCCGTCGACGCGCGAGTTCATGTTCAACCTCATCGTCGACGATCTGGACGGCGCGCTCGGTCAGGTTCACCTCGGTGGCGCACAAGTCGTGGGCGAAGTCGAAGAACACGAGTACGGCCGCTTCGGATGGTTTATCGACCCGGAAGGCAACAAGGTGGAGTTGTGGCAGCCATCGCCTTCGACGGGCGACCGATGAGTGCGGGCAGTCAGTCGGCGGGGCAGGGGAGCTAACGCCGGATCCGCTCGTTCCGGGCGCCAGTTTGCACGCCCTCGCGGGAGAGTTCCATCACTGGCGTCGAACGCCCCAAATAGCCGAAACTTGTTCTTCGCGTCGTCGCGGTCATTGCCATTTTCGGCCTTTATCCACTTACGGTTCTCTGGCCCTCCGGGTGGGCCTAGTCGAGCGGGCGGTCGGAGTATCTGGAGATGATCATTGCCATTTACGCGACCCTAGGGGTGTTTCTGCTCATCGCCGCCCGCGAACCGCATCGACACCTCAGTCTGATTTCCTTCGCCATTTGGTCAAGCATCGTGCATGGTGCAGTCATGGCGGCCCAGTCCGTGCTCAATCCCTTGCACGTTCATCATCTCTACGGCGACGTGCCTGCCTTGTTCGTCATCGCCGGTGTTCTCGCATTCGTTGCGCCCGCGGCATTTCGTTTGCCCTTCATCCGCCTTGCCGCCTGACCGAATGACGCATAATGGTTATTATGTTAAGTTATTGCCGGAGACCCCTCGCCATCTCTTCCAGAAGCCACAGCGACCCCCTGCCTCCCCGTTGAAGCCTGTGCGGCCCCCTGGCATGGGAAACGTCTGCGGCCGATCGGCCCCCGACGGGGATTGGTCTCAGCAACCGACCCACGTCGAATGCACACGGTCTCTTTATTCAATTGCTTATGAATTACAGCTGAGAACCCGTCTTAGGTGCAGTCAGGGCTACTTGCTACCGAGCCTTGTGGGTGGAATCGCGGTCGCCGCGTTCCGCGATCTATGTGGAACGGCTAGTGTGGGAGCGAATCGAGCCAGATGCACAACGCTTGCTTGAGGGCAATGCCGGCGCCCTCGTAGCCTTTATCGAGTGGATTGAGCAGCGTGGCGTGCTGCACGATCAGCCCATAGGCGCGCTTCTTGTCGTGCGGCGTGAGTGCCGGATTGGCAACCAGCTGCCGAAAGGCCAGCACTTCTGACACGAAACTTTGCGGCGTGACGCCGCAGGCGACGAAATCAACGCGCGTTCCCATGGCCTGACTCCTTTTCCGGGCTGCCTCGCGGGCATCCGGCCGAGCTTTCCTCGTGCCAGGCTAACCGCAAGGAGCGTACCAGGGCGACGACCGTCCGCCAGGATGAAGCTGGGGGACAATCCAGGGGCAAATTCGAGGCTCGGGCGGAGTCGCTGCCGCGCCGGATGGACACGGCGCGGCACCGACTCAGGGCGCAAACTGACGCCGGCGTGCAAGGAATGTAGCGGCGCAGCGAAGTCTAAAGACCACCGCCCTACTGCGCGGTCATTCGCCCAAGGCGCGCAGGCAGTAGCTTGCCAGCGCCTCGATCACTGCGGCGTCCTCGCCGACCGCCGCCGCGCAATGGAAATCCACCGTCGGATGCCGCTGGCGCAAGGCCTCGACCTGGGCCGGCAAGTCGCGCTTTACGTGCCCGCCCTGACCGAAGAAAACCGGCACGACACGGATCGAGTTAACCCCGCCGGCGATCAATGCCTCCGCGGCGGCATGAAGGTCCGGGGCAATGAACTCCAAAAACGCCAAACGAACCTCGGCGGTTGTCTGCGCGCGCACCTTCGCCGCAAGGCGCTCGAAGGGCTCCACCCACTGCGGATCACGTGCCCCGTGACCGAACAGGATCAACCCCGCCTTCACCCCGACGATCCGCCACGATGGGGTCGTGGCGTCGCCTTTGCCTTCATATACCCCATTGCTATCATCTAATCACTAAACATTCCTTTTACGTCTATGAAGGCACCGGTAGGCTTTGCACATTCGGAGCCTGCGCATGTACCGCTACGACACCTACGACCAGCGCTTCCTCGACGAGCGCGTGACGCAATTCCGCGATCAGACCCAGCGCTTTCTCGCCGGGGATCTGTCCGAGGACGAGTATCGCCCGCTGCGCCTGCAGAACGGCCTGTATATCCAGAAGTACGCGCCGATGCTGCGCATTGCCATCCCCTACGGTTTGTTGTCGTCGACTCAGTTGCGCCGCCTCGCCCACATCGGGCGCAAGTATGACAGAGGCTACGGCCACTTCACCACGCGCCACAACCTTCAGTTCAACTGGCCGCGGCTCGAGGACGTGCCCGACATCCTGGCCGAGCTCGCCGAGGTCGAAATGCACGCGATCCAGACCAGCGGCAACTGCGTGCGCAACATCACCACCGATCATTACGCCGGCGTTGCCGGCGACGAGGTGGTCGACCCGCGACCCTACTGCGAGCTGGTTCGCCAGTGGGCGGCATTTCATCCAGAGTTCGCCTACTTGCCGCGCAAGTTCAAGATCGCGCTCTGCGGGTCGCAAACCGACCGCGCGGCGACGCTGGTGCACGACATCGGCCTCCATGTGCTGAAGAATGCCGCCGGCGAGGTCGGCTTCCGCGTGCTCGTTGGCGGTGGCCTTGGCCGCACGCCGATGATCGGCCACGTCATCCGCGACTTTCTGCCGCGCACCGAAATCCTCAACTATCTCGACGCCATCCTGCGCATCTACAACCGCTTCGGCCGCCGCGACAACAAGTTCAAGGCACGCATCAAGATCCTGGTCAAGGACATGACCCCGGAGATCTTCGCCCAGCAGGTCGAGGCCGAGTGGGAGCGCAACAAGGGCGGCCCGGCCACCGTTCCCGAGGGCGAGATCGAGCGCCTTGCGGCATGCTTCACCCCTCCCCCGTATAAGCGTGTGCCCGCCGACGACGCCGCTTTCCGCTCCGCGCTTGCCGACAACCGCGCCTTCGGCAACTGGGTCAAGCGCAATGTTTTCCCGCACAAGGTGCCCGGCTACGCTGTGGTCACGCTGTCGCTCAAGAAAACCGGTGTGCCGCCGGGCGACGCCACCTCCGACCAGATGGACGCGGTGGCCGATCTCGCCGAAGCCTACAGCTTCGGCGAGCTGCGCGTCGCGCACGAGCAGAACCTGATTTTCACCGACGTCGAGCAATCGGCGCTGTTGGCTCTGTGGGGCGAGCTCAAGGGGCTCGGCTTCGCCACGCCGAATATCGGTCTGCTCACCGACATCATCTGCTGCCCCGGCGGCGACTTCTGCTCGCTCGCCAACGCCAAGTCGATCCCGATCGCCGAGGCCATCCAGCGTCGCTTCGACGACCTCGACTACCTGCACGACATCGGCGAACTCGCCTTGAACATCTCCGGTTGCATGAATGCCTGCGGCCACCATCACGTCGGCAACATCGGCGTGCTCGGCGTCGACAAGAACGGCGCAGAGTGGTATCAGGTTTCGATCGGTGGGGAGCAAGGTGAGCAGGCGGCTCTGGGCAGGGTCATCGGCCCGTCGTTTGCGGCCGAGGCCATCCCCGATGTCGTTAGCGGCCTCATCGAGGTCTACATCGAGCGCCGGCACGAGGACGAGGACTTCAGCGACACCGTGCGCCGCCTCGGTATCGAACCGTTCAAGCAACGCGTCTATGCCGCAGCTCATTAAGGACGGCGCGATCGTCGCCGATCGTTGGACGCTGTTTCGCGAAGCGCCCCGCGATCTCGCCCCGGATTGCGCGGCGATCGTTCCGCTCGCCTGGTGGAGTGAGCAGCGAAGCGCCCTGCTCGTCCGCGGCGAGATCGGCGTATGGCTCGCGCCCGACGCCGATCCGCAGGCGCTCGCGACCGACATCGGCAGCCTGCCCCTGATTGCCGTCGACTTCCCGCAATTCACCGATGGCCGCGGCTACTCGATCGCCCGCCTGCTGCGCGAGCGCTACGGCTTTGCCGGCGAGCTGCGCGCCATTGGCGAGATACTGCGGGATCAACTCTTCTACCTCCGGCAATGCGGTTTCAATGCCTTTGCCGTGCGCTCCGAGGGCAACCTCGAGGACGCTTTGCGCGGCCTGCGCGACTTCAGCGATAGCTATCAGGCGACCGCGGCGACGCCCCTGCCGCTGTTTCGCCGCCGCAGCGCATCGCCTGCACCCGCCGCAACGCCGGAGAGACGATGAACGCCGAGCAACGCGTCACCGAGCTCGCGCGGCCGCGCCGTGGAAGCGCGACCCACAACACATCGACCGCAGGAGTGATTCGATGACCGGTACGGTTTATCTCGTCGGCGCGGGCCCGGGCGCGCCCGATCTGCTCACCTTGCGCGCGGCGAAGCTGCTCGGTGAAGCCGACATCGTGCTCTATGACGCGCTCATCCATCCCGACACCGTCGCGCTCGCGTCGCGGGCGGAAAAAATCCCCGTCGGCAAGCGTTGCGGCAGGCATTCCACGGCGCAGCAATTCATCAACAAGCGGCTCGTCGACGCCGCGCACCGGCACCGGATCGTCGTGCGCCTCAAGGGCGGCGATCCGATGTTGTTCGGCCGGGCACAGGAAGAGATCGCGGCGCTCGTCGCCGCCGGCATCGACTTCGAGGTCGTGCCGGGAGTCACCGCGGCGCTCGCCGCGAGCGCCGAGATAGGCATTGCGCTCACGCAGCGTGGACACGCCCGCAGCATCGCTTTCGCCACCCCGCGCGTGGGCGCCGGCGAGCGTCCGTCTGACTGGGCGCGCAGCCTCGCGACGGCTGACGTGGGCGCAATCTACATGGGTGCCGGCCAGGCGGTGGCGATTACGGCCGCATTGCTCGCCGCCGGCAAACCCGGGGCCACGCCGGTCGCCGTGGTCGAGAACGCGTCGCTGCCCTCGGCCCGCGTGCACTACACCACGCTGGCCGGATTGCCCGCGCTCGCCGACTCGGGCAGCGCCGGACCGACACTGCTCCTCATCGGAATGCAGTTTCGCGCTGCGGCGCGCAGCGTGCGCGTACCCGCCACCGTGGCGCACAACCTGCCGCTTCCCCGCGCCGCGAGCCGCTAGGCGACCACGGTGAGCGCCGGTGCGTTTGGACTGCTCGCCACCGTCGGCCTGCTCGTTGGCGCCATCGTCGGACTGACCGGTGTCGGTGGCGGCGCGATCATGACGCCGCTGTTGATCACCGTCTTCGGTGTGCCCGCTCCGGTCGCGGTGGGAACCGATCTGGCCTGTGCCGCGGTGACCAAGGCGGTGGCAAGCATCGCCCATGGCGCCGCGCGCAACATCGCCTCGGGGATCGTGTTTCGGCTCGCGTTGGGGAGCGTTCCGGCGGCCATCGCGACCCTGGCCGTCCTCGCCCTGGCGCACCTGGAAGCGCATCGGTTCCAGCACCTGATCCGGGTCAGTGTCGGCGTTGCCCTTCTGCTCAGCGTCGCGCTGTTGCTGTTGCGCGAACCCCTTCGCCGCTGGGCACTGCGTTCGCCGGTGATCGGCGCGCTGCGCCGCCACCGCCCCGCGGCGACGGTCGCCGTGGGCGTGCTGATCGGCACGGCGGTCACGCTGACCTCGCTCGGCGCCGGCGCGATCGGCGCGGCTTGCCTCGCCATGCTCTATCCCGAACTGGAGCCGGTGGAGATCGCGGGCAGCGACATTGCGCACGCGGTGCCGCTGACCGCGGTCGCCGCCGCCGGTCATCTCTGGCTCGGAACCATCGATGGCGCGCTGCTGCTCGCGCTCTTGACCGGCGGTCTGCCCGGCATTGTCGGCGGAAGCCTGCTCGCGCGGCGCGTGCCGATGCGCGCGCTGCGCCTCATCCTGATCGCCACGCTCGCCCTCGCCGGCTGGCGCTTGCTCGCCTGACGCGCGCTTCGTTGCCGCGGCCGCCAGCGTTCGGCCGGCAGGAAGTCTCGTCGCCGCAAGGCGGTATCAGTATCATGACGGCCTGGCGTCGAGCGGGCATGCGCTCGCGCCGACCTGTCGCCCGCGATGCCGATACCCTTGTTCGAACTCGCTCCCGCCGCACAAAAGGCCTGGCTGCGCGAACGCCTCGAGCGTCCGCCACCGGCGGATGCGCGGAGCTTGTCCGACGGCTATCGGCTGCCGGACCGCAGCGGCCCGCCCACGCCGGCGGCGGTCCTCGTACCACTGGTCAACCGCGAGAACGGCTTGAGCGTCCTGTTCACACAACGCACCCTGGAGCTTGCCGATCACCCCGGCCAGATAAGTTTTCCGGGAGGGCGGATCGAGCCAGGTGACGCGGATCCGGGTGCGGCCGCGCTGCGCGAAGCGGAAGAAGAAGTCGGCCTGCCGCAAGCCCGCGTCACCCTGCTCGGCCGCCTGGCCGAATACGAGACCGTCACCGGCTACCGCGTTACCCCCGTCGTCGGCTGGGTCGAGCCGCCGTTCGAGGTCAGGGCCGATCCGGTCGAAGTCGCGTCCGTGTTCGAAGTGCCGCTCGTGTTTCTGCTCGAGCCCGCCAATCAGCAGCGGCATTTCCGCATGGTGGGAGACATCCGTCGCGATTATTACGCCATCCCCTACGGCGAGCACTTCATCTGGGGCGCGACGGCGGCCATGCTGCTGATCCTGGATCGCACCCTGCGCGCGGCCTGAATGATGTCTGAATCGTTCAACCACGACGTCGCGATTCTGCTTCCCGGCGGCGGTGCGCGCGCTGCCTATCAGGTGGGCGTGCTGCGCGGGGTCGCGCGCATCCTCGGGCGCGATAACGTGCAACCGTTCCGAATCATCTGCGGCACGTCGGCCGGCGCGATCAACGCGGCGACCCTCGCCGTGCACGCCGACAACTTCCGTCGTGGCGTGGGCCGTCTGCTGCGCTGGTGGAGCGCGTTAGACGTAGGCATGATCTACCACGCGGACCTGCCGAGCGTGGCCGCGCACGGCATGCGCTGGCTCGCCTCCGTCCTGATAGGCGTCGGCGGCCCGAAACAGGCAGCCTCGATGCTCGACAACGCGCCGTTGCGCACACTGCTGGAACAACAGCTCGATCTCGGCCGGGTGGCCCAACAGGTGCAACAGGGGAGCCTGCGCGCGCTGGCCATCAACGCGACGAGCTACAGCACCGGGCATGCCGTCACCTTCTACCAGGGCGCGAGCACCATCGCCCCGTGGCGGCGCACGCGGCGCCGGGGCGAACCTGCCGCCATCCGCGTCGATCACCTGCTCGCCTCGACCGCGATTCCATTCGTGTTCCCAGGCGAACGGGTCGGCGACGATTTCTTCGCCGATGGCTCGCTGCGACAGATTGCCCCGCTGTCACCGGCGCTGCACCTTGGCGCGCGGCGCATCCTGGTCGTGCCGGTCGGCCAGTTCAACGGGCAGCTGCCGGTGATTAGCCCTGGCTCGGTGCCGCGCTATCCCTCGTTTGCCCAGGTGGCAGGACATGCACTCTCCTCCATCTTCCTCGACAATCTCGGCGCCGACCTCGAGCGGCTGCAACGGCTCAACCAGGTCTTGCAGTTAGTCCCGGAGGAGCGCCAGAAACATCACCCGGAGATCGTGCATCTCGACGCGTTGGTATTGAGTCCGAGCCAGGATCTCGGTGCGATTGCCGTTCCCTTCAAGAAGAGCCTGCCGCGAGGCGTGCGCTACCTGCTACGCGGATTGGGGAGCACCGAGGGGACTGGGGCGTCGTTGCTGTCATATCTGCTCTTCGAGCAGCCCTATATCCGGGCTTTGCTCGAGCTCGGATTCCGCGATGCCTTGGCCCGACGCGACGAGATCGAGGCCTTCTTAGCCCCGCAAGGCACCCTTTTCGACCCTCTGTTTCCACCCGAACTTAGCTAGGATAAAAGTACGATGCTGCAACCGCGCGAGTGCCATTTCCACAGCCTGAGCGCACACGGCTTTCACCGCGTCGCCTACCGCGACTGGGGCCATCCCTTGTGCCCGCGGGTGGTCGTCTGCGTGCACGGCCTTACCCGCAACGGCCGCGACTTCGACACCCTCGCGGCGGCGCTGTGTGACCGCTTTCGCCTGCTTTGTCCCGACATGCCCGGCCGCGGTGAGAGCGACTGGTTGCCCGATGTGAACGATTACGCGTTCCCGACCTACCTGACCACGCTCACCGCACTCCTCGCGCACGCGCACGTCGAACGCGTTGCCTGGATCGGCACCTCGATGGGCGGGCTGCTCGGCATGGTGATCGCCGCACAAGCCAATACGCCGGTGACACGGCTTGTGCTCAACGACGTCGGGCCGGTCATCGCCCCGGCAGCACTGACCCGTATCGCCGCCTACGTCGGCCTCGATCCGGTATTCGACACCTTCGCCGCGCTCGAGGCCCACATCCGTGAAGTGTCGGCGCCGTTTGGCGCGCTGACCGACGCGCAGTGGACCGAACTCGCCCGCAGCACGGCGCGGCAGACCAGCGACGGACGCTGGCGGCTCAAGTACGATCCCGGCATCGCGGTCCCGTTTCGCAATGCCAACGTAGCCGTGCCGGACCTTTGGGCGATCTGGGATGCGATCCGCTGCCCGACCCTGCTGCTGCGCGGCGCCGAGTCGGACCTGCTCGCGGCCGATACCGCCGCCGCAATGCAGATGCGTGGGCCGCGACCCCGCATGGTCGAGTTCGCCGGCGTCGGCCATGCACCGATGCTCCTCAGCGCCGACCAGATCGCGCCGGTCGCCGCCTTCCTGGAGACTGCCTAGCGAGCAGAACTGCTAAACCGGGGCGCATCGTCTACAATCGGGGCGAAAAGTCTGCACCTGCCAGCGTCATGGCCTTGGTCCTAAGCCTCCCCACCCTCGAAGCGCGTCCGGCAAATCCGCCGGAAACGCGGCCGGCGCGCGTCCAGCCGTGGCTGGAGGAAACGCTCAAGCGCGACCCTATCGACGCCGCCGGCATCATCGGCGATGCGCTCGCCGCGACCAACCGCGTCGCGGTATCGGAGTCGCGACGGCTGGAGCTTGCCGAACGCTACTACGGCACCGCGCTCACGCTGTGGCCGAATCTCGAACGCCATTTCGCGCGCGCCCACCACCCGCTGAGTGGCAACGCGCTGACCGCAGCCAAGGCGGCGCTGACGCTTTCAAGCGAACTCGCGACCGCCTACAAGCATTTGCTCGCCAATGAATCGGAGAAGCGCATCCTGCTCTCCGGCAATCGGCTGCTGGTTGCACTCATCCATCGCTGCCTGCAATGCACGGTCCGGATCCTGGTCAACAGCTACGCGGCGTACGCGCCGGTGCCGGCGCGTACCTGGCACGACGCCCACGCCATCTATTTGTTCGCGCACCAGCGCAACCTGCAAATGACCCCGATCGCCAGCGATACTGCCGAGACGACGCCGGAGCGGCATTACGTGCAGGCGTTGCTGCTCGCTCTGGCCAATCCCTACGGCTTCATGCCGGGGCAGCTCACGCAGGTGATCCAGTACCTGCAGGAGAACGCGCACTGGGCACGCATCACCGACGTGGCGCCAGTGCACCGCCTGGCGAAAGCGGTCGCGATCGTCCCGGTCGGTCACGACTTTCCTCCGTTCGCGGCAAATAAGGGCGGCAACATCAACGGCAGCAAGCTCTTCCTGCTGACCTTCGACTTGGCCTTCCAGCTTCAGGAGCAGTTGCGCGTGCTCGATTCGGGCGGACCGCCACCGGCCAACGTCGGCGGCGACCCGGCGGCGAAAGCCGACTACTTGGTCTTGCTGCGCCGGCTGCTGCGGCAATGGGCCATTCCGCCAGCGCGGCAATTCAACCGCCTCCCCTCGCGCGCACGGGTCGTGATGTGCGCGGGGCTGCCGGGGATCTGGCAGTACAGCCGTGGCGCGCACGCGGAGGTCGCCACGGTCCCGGCGGGCTTGCCAACTATGAACGCCTGCCAGGTAATCAACCATACGCCCGCTGGCTATGCTCTACGCCAGATCGATACTGTCCACGCCAATCTGCGCATCGGCGATCTGATCGCCTTGCGCGTCGAAGGCCGCAGCGCCCTGCAGGTGGCGATGGTGCGCTGGTTCCGCAACGTCTTGCGCGGCAGCGGGCTCGAGTTCGGCTGCGAACTGCTGACCGACAATCCGCAGGCTGCCGCGGCGCGCGCCGAGGGCCCCGCCAACGGCGCGCTGCTACCCGCGGTGGTGCTGCCCGCCGATGGCCAGGATGGCTCGCCACCGATGGTGCTGGTGCCGGCAAAGACCTTCGAAATCGAGCAGGCGATCTCGCTGCAGCTCGGGGAAAGTTCCGACACCGCGGTGCTGACCAAGCTCGTCGAGCAAGGACCCGGCTTCGAGCTCTACGAATACGTTGCCGTGAACTAGGCCGGGGGGCCCGCTCGGCGCTCTTGCGCCTCGTCCGCTGTTCACCGTGTTCGATCCCCGCGCCACGCACCACCCGGCGCCGGATTCCTAGCCGCCCGCCGCGTCAGGGTGGCGTCGCCGACCGATGCTGTCGAAGATGAGCAACGCCGCGCCGACGGTGATCGCGCTGTCGGCGGCGTTGAAGGCCGGGTAATACCAGTCGTGCCAATGGAAAAGGAGGAAGTCAACGACGTGGCCGAGCGTTAGGCGATCCCACAGATTGCCCAGCGCGCCGCCCAGGATCAGGGCAAGCCCGGCGCAGTAGGCGCGATCACCGCCGCGGCGCAGCAGCCAGACGATGAGGATGCCGGCGGCGATGGCCACCGCGGAGAACAGGTAACGCGGCCAGAGCCCGACGTCGCGCCAGAGGCTGAATGCCGCCCCGGTGTTGAAGGCGAGCACGAGACTGAAAAATTCGGTGATGACGCGCTGGCCCCCGGGGCGCAGGGTCGCGATGATCGCCGCCTTGGTGAGCTGATCGACGGCGATGACGCCGGCACTCAGTCCCAGCCACGCCCACCAACGACGCGCTTCAGCCATCGGCCGCGATCTTAAGCCATCATGCGAAAGCGCGCGCTTCGCCGGAGCCAAACAGATTGGCGAGGCAACGCGCGCAGAGCCCGGGATGCGCGGCATCGGAGCCGACGTCGGCACGATAGTGCCAGCAGCGGGCGCACTTGGGGTGCGTGCTCGGCCTGACCTGCACGACGCGCGTCGCGCCGCGGCCGACCCTCGCCGCGGAGGTGATGAAGACGAAGCGCAGATCGTCACCAAGACTCGCCAGCGCTTCGTATTCCGCGGCGGGCGCAACTACGTCGACCTCGGCCTGGAGCGAAGAGCCGATTTCGCCCGCCGCGCGCGCCGCCTCGAGCTTCTTCAGCACCTCGGCGCGGTAGCTGCGGATGAGCGCCCATTTCGCCGCAAACGCCGGCGCGATGCCAAGGCCTGTGATCTCGCGCTTCCAGGTATGCACGAAGATCGTGGCGTCGTGGGGGTGGATCGTGCGCCACGCCTCCTCGGCGGTGAAGCTCAGCACCGGCGCCATGAACTTGAGCATCTCATCGCGGATGAGCACGAGCGCGGTCTGCGCCGAACGCCGGGCGCGACTGTTCGGCGCCGCAGTGTAGAGGCGATCCTTCAGTATGTCGATGTAGAAGCCGCCCAGATCTTCCGAGCAGAAATTCTGCAGCGTCTGCACCATCGGGTGAAACTCATACTTGGCGTAAGCATCGTCGAAGCTCGCGAACACGCCGTTGGCGATGGCGAGCGCATAGCGATCCAGCTCGAACAGCTCGGGCAAGGCAACCGAGTCCTTCGCCGGAACAAAATCGGCCGTGTTCGCCATCAGGAAGCGCAGCGTATTGCGGATGCGCCGATAGCTCTCGACGACGCGCTTGAGAATCTCGTCGGAAATGAACAGCTCGCCCGAGTAATCGGTCGCCGCCACCCACAGGCGCAGAATCTCCGCGCCATAAGTGCTCGATATCTGTTGTGGGGCGACGACGTTGCCCTTCGACTTGGACATCTTCATACCGGAGCCATCGACGACGAAACCGTGCGTCAGCAGCGCGTCGTAGGGTGGGCGACCGTTGAGCATGCTCGAGGTCAGCAGCGAGGAATGAAACCAGCCGCGGTGCTGGTCTGAGCCTTCCAGATAGAGGTCAGCCGGAAATCCCAGGTGCGGGTCGCGCCGCAGCACCGTTTCATGCGTCGATCCGGAGTCGAACCAGACGTCCAGTGTGTCGGTCAGCTTGCGGTACTTGCCGGGGTCAACCCCAAAGTCCTCATGCGTCGCCTCGAACCACGCCTCGACGCCTCCGCGTTGGACTCTTGCCGCCGCAAGCTCCAGCAGGGCCAAGGTATCGGGGTGCAGCGCGTCGGTTTCCTTGTCGACGAAGAATGGCAACGGCACGCCCCACTGCCGCTGGCGCGAAAGTGTCCAGTCGGGGCGGTTGGCGATCATGCCGGCCAGGCGCGCCTTGCCCCAGGACGGAAAAAATTGCGTCTGCTCGACGCCGCGCAGCGCCGTCGTGCGCAGCGTCTCGCCCGGCTTGATACCGCGCCAGCCGGGAACCTCGTCCATGCCGGCGAACCATTGCGTCGTGGCGCGATAGATGATCGGCGTCTTGTGCCGCCAGCAGTGCATGTAGCTATGGCGCCACGGCTCGGCGTGCAGCAGTGCCCCGACCTCGCGCAGCTTGTCGACGATCTTGGGATTGGCCTCCCAGATGTTCATGCCGCCGAATAAGGGCAGCTCCTTCGCATAGCGACCGTCGCCCTGCACCGGATTGAGGATCGCCTCATCCGGCCTGCCGTAGCGGTGCCAGGTGTTGAAGTCCTCGATACCGTACGCGGGCGAGGAGTGGACGATGCCGGTGCCCTGCTCCAGGGTGACAAATTGCCCCAGGTACACCGGCGCGACACGATCGTAGAACGGATGCTGGAACGCGAGCCCCTCGAGTGCCGCCCCCTGAGTGCTCGCAACCACCGCGCCCTCGAGCCCGAAGCGCGTGAGGCAGCGTTCGACCAGATCGGTGGCGAGCAGAAGATGACCCCGCGCGGTGCGCACGAGCGCATAGGCGAAATCCGGATTGACGTTGAGCGCCTGGTTGGCCGGCAGCGTCCACGGCGTGGTCGTCCAGATCACCGCGGCGATCGACCCCACCGGGGCCCCTTCGAGGCCGAACGCGCGCGCGAGCCTCGCCCGCTCGGCCGGCGCGGTCAGGGGAAAGGCGACGTCGACCGCGAAGTCCTGACGGTCCTCGTATTCGACCTCGGCCTCGGCGAGTGCGCTTTGGCAGTCGAAGCACCAGTTCACCGGCTTCAGGCCGCGATAGAGATAGCCTTTCTCCAGCAGCCGTCCGAGGACCCGAATCTCGTCGGCCTCGTTGTGATAGCCCATCGTTGTGTAGTGATGATTCCAATCACCCAGAACGCCCAAACGCTGAAAGTCGGCCATCTGCAGTGCGATTTGCTCGCTCGCGTAGGCGCGGCAAAGGCGCTGCGTCTCCGCGGTCGACAGGTGCTTGCCGTAGGTTTTTTCGATCTGCACCTCGATCGGCATGCCGTGACAGTCCCACCCGGGCACGTAGGGCGCGTCGAAGCCGGCGAGCGTCCTGCTCTTGACGACGATGTCCTTGAGTATCTTGTTGACCGCGGTGCCGATATGGATCGCCGCGTTCGCGTACGGCGGTCCGTCGTGCAAAAGGAAGCGCGTACGGCCCTTGCTCGCCGCGCGAATGGCGGCATAGACCTTGCGTTGTAACCAGTCCCTGACCCAGCCGGGCTCCCGCTTCGCCAGGTCGCCGCGCATCGGAAACGGCGTGTCGGGCAGATTGAGCGTCGACTTATAGTCGGTCTTCGGATCGTCAGGCATCGTCGTCTCGGGCTATTTCTGGGTCGCAAAATAGTCGCGAGCCTGCGCGACGTCGGCGTGGATTTGGCGCTTCAGGGCATCGAGGTCGGCGTAGCGCTCCTCGTCACGCAACTTGTGCAGGAACTCGACGCGGATGCAGCGGCCGTAGATGGACTGGTCAAAATCGAACACGAATACCTCGAGCAAAGGTGGCGCATCGGGCTTGATCGTCGGTCGCACCCCGAGGCTCGCCACCGCCGCGCGCGGCGGGTCGCCCACGCCGCGCACCCGGACGGCAAAGATCCCAGACAGCGGCGGCTTGCGCCGCAGGCGCAGATTGGCGGTAGGAAAGCCTAAGCCGCGGCCCCGCTTGTCGCCGTGCACGACGTGGCCGCTGATCGCGTACGGTCGGCCGAGCAGGCGTGCCGCCTGCTCGACCTCGCCTCGGGAGAGCGCGTCGCGGATGGCGCTGCTCGAGACGCGCTCGCCACCAACGCTCACCGTGGGCATGGTTTCGACGCTGAAGCTTCGTCCCGAGGCTCGCAGCAGGGCCAGATCGCCGCCGCGTGCGCGACCGAAGCGGAAATCCGAACCGACGACTACCCAGCGCGTGCCGAGCCCGCGGACGAGAACCTCATCGATGAAGTGGTCGGCGTCGAGCCCGGCCAGCGCGGCGTCGAAGCGGGCGATGCGAACCCGGGCGACGCCGAGCTCGGCAAAGCGCTCGAGCTTGTCGCGCAGCGTCGACAGGCGCGCCGGCGCGGCAGCCGGAGCAAAGAATTCGCGCGGATGCGGCTCGAAGGTCAGCACCGTCGGCGGCAGGTCGAGATCGGAGGCGGCCTCGGTCAAGCGCGTGAGCATCGCCTGATGGCCACAGTGCACGCCATCGAAGTTGCCGATGGTCAGCGCAACGTGATCCGCCGCTGCGGCGGGAAAACCGCGAAAAACCTGCACGCTTGAGCTCGCCGTAGCCGCGCCGTAGCCGCGATGAAGCGGGCCGGAAGGCATTGAAAAAGCTTTGATTTTACCGTCTTGGCCCGGCTCCGGTCCAGCGCTGCCTGCGTTTTTGGCAACTGCTATCCCGGCGCCGACCACTCGCGCCAACCGGCCAGCAGCGGAAAATAGAGGCCCACGCGCATCGGCCGCGCGTCGAGCGCGCGCAGCAGGGCTGCATAGCCCTCGAGCTGCGGCCGATAACGTTCGCGCTCCGCGTCGAGAAATGCCGCCACGCCCCCGCCTTCGTGCGACGAGAGCTTGAAGTCGACGATCCAGCGCGTGCCGTCGGCGCTGACGAAGGTCCGATCGAGCACGCGGTGAATGAACGCGCCGTCGCACCACTGCGTGAGTGCCCATTCGCTGTGCGCCTCGGTATGTTGCGCATCGAACAACCAGCGGCCGCGCGCGTCGTCGAGCGTCATCTGCAACGCGCGCAACACCTCGGCGGTGGCCGCGCTTGCCTCGGCGAGGGTGAATCCAAGCGCGGTGAATTCGCGCTCGACGCGCAGACGTTGCGCCGCGACGCGCTCGCCGCTCCAGGCTGCGAGACCATCGTCACCGATCCGGCGCAGAAGCCGGTGTGCGACGGTACCGATCCAGCGCGCCGTCTCGCGCACCCAGTCAAACGCCACGGTTTCGCCCGCCCGTTGCGCCTCCGGCAGCGGTGCGACCGGCGGCTCCGGCGGCGGCGGGATTCGCCATCCGAGCGGCAACCGCGCCAGAGTCACCCTCGGCGCTGCGGCAGTCGGGCGCGATGGTTCCGCCACGAGCGCTGGCGGTAGCGCGAGCGTCTCCACCGCGGACCAGAGCGCAGCGAGCGAAGACCCGCGCAGCGGTGGCTTCCAGCGCGCCGCGCCTTGGGCATCGGCGTCAATGTCCAGGCTCGCCACCAGGTGCAGGCGCTGCCGCGCCCGCGTGCAGCCGACATAGAGCAATCGGCCAAGCTCTGCCGCGTCTTCCTTGGCGGCCAGCGCGCCCAGGTAAGCGTAGACCGGGTCCTGTTCGCGGTTAGTCGCCGTTCGCGCCCGGATCGGTGCCAGCAGCAGGCCCGCTTCGGCTTCGCGCCAGAGCAGCAGCTGCGCGACGCGGGGCGGCGGCTTGCGCGCGAGGCCGGGCATCACCACGACGTCGAACTCGAGCCCTTTAGCGCGATGCAGGGTCATCACCCGCACCCGCGTTGCCGCATCCGCCCCGGCCTCCGCGTAGAGCGTGTGCAGCGCGGCGATGAACCCTGGCCAGTCGGGCAGGTCGGAACCGAGTGCGTGCTCGTGCAACAGCGCGAACATGCGCTCCGCCGCGGCAAGATCGATCGCCTCGTTCACGCAGGCCGGGCCGCCGAGCGCGAGCCAAACGCCGCGCAGCCACGCCACCAGCGGCAAGCGACCGCGCTGCGCAAGCGCCGCGGCGACGACGGCGGCGAAGCGCTCGAAGCGTGCGCGGCCATGCGGTGACAGCCGCGGCAACACTTCGTCGTGGCAGGTGCCTCCGATCGCCTCGCACAGCGGTCGCTCGCCGCAGACCGCCGCGAGCGCGAACAGGTCCGGCAGCTCGAGCGCGCACCATGGTGCGCGCAGCAGCGCGAGCCAGGCGGCACGGTCATCGGGTTGCAGCAGCGCGTGCGCAAGCGAGGCGATGTCGAGCACCGCCTGGCGTTCGGACAAGCGATCGAGCTCGACCGCAGCGTAGGCGATGCCAGCGCCGCGCAGCGCAGGCAGAATCTGCGCCAGGTCGGCGCGCCGACGCACCAGCACGGCGACGTCCTTGGCGTCAGTTGCGAGCGCCTCCCGGATACGCGCCACCACCGCTGCGGCTTCCTGCGCAGCGTCGGCACCGATGTCGAGCGTCACGGCCGGTTCCGGACCCGGTCCGCGCGTCGCGACGGCGGGCTTGAAGGCGACCGCACCTCGGATCGATGGCAAACCGGCAAAGCTGCGGTTGACCCAGTCGACCAAGCCGCGTTGCGAACGAAAATTGCGTGCGAGCGTCAACGGCTCGAGGCCGATGTTGCCGATTTGACGCCGCCGTTGGGCGCTGACGAACAGGCCCACTTCGGCGTCGCGAAAGCGGTAGATCGATTGCATTGGATCGCCGACGAGAAACAGCGTGCGACCATCTCCGGGTGTCCATCCCGCGATCAGGCGCTCGATGAGCTCATATTGCGCGCGCGAGGTGTCCTGAAACTCGTCGACCAGCAGATGCTCGATGCCGGCGTCGAGCACGAGCAGCAGGTTCGAAGGCGCATCGCTCGTTGCCAGCGCGCGCAGGGCGATCAGGGTTGCCTGGCTGAAATCGATCGCGTTCGCCTGCGCGAATACGGTCTCAAGTCGTGCCGCCACGCGCGGCAGCACGGCAAGCAGCGCGTTGATGAACGCCCAGGCGGCATCGTCATAACGCGGTGGCGGGAGATCGCGCACGAACTGCAGTGCATCGGCTAGCTCCGGGATTGCGGCGAGGGTTGCCAGCAGCTCCTGCATCGCGTGCTTGCGCGTCCTGGCCTCCGCCCCGGCTATGACCGGAAAACCTTGCCGCTTGTCGAAGCGCGGGCGCAAGGTCCCCTTCTTGGTTAGCAGCAAGGTCGCGATCGCCTGCCAGTGCGCCAGCGCCGCGCGGCTCGCCGCCGGGAGCGCATCGCTGTCCGGGTAGGTTGCCAGGGGATGGGAAGGATCGTGGCGCGCCAGATTGCGCGCGGCATAGGCGAGCTGCCGAGCCAGCGCAGGCGCGTGCGCGCGTGGCACCAGGGCGCAGAGCAGGTCCAATTCCGCCTCGATCGCCGCGCCCAGTGCCGCCTCAAGCGCCGCCCGCAGCGCTACCGCGTCGTCGGTCACCAGATGCGGCAGCCACTGCTCGCGCTTGGCGAGCAGGCTCGCCATTAGCCCGACCAGCCGCTCGGCGTCATTGTCGAGATAGTCGAGCAGCCGCTGCCATGATTCATCACCGCTGCCCGCGGCGTCGAGCTCCGCGCGCGCGGCTTCGGCGTACATCGGCTGCGCGCGCTCGGTCAACCGCGGCAGCGCGCCAAGCTGCACTGCCAGCGGTGCCCGGCGCATCAGCGTCACGCACAGGGCATCGATGGTGTGCACCTGCATGCGCGCCGGGTGCTCGAGCAGATTCCAGCCGAGCGCCCGGTCGCGCTCGAGCACCGCGCGCGCCAGGCGCCAGCTCAGCGCGTGCTGCGGCTCCTCGGGCGCGGGCCCTTCGGCGCTGCGCAATGCGCCCAGAACGCGGGCGTGGATTTCGCCGGCGGCCTTGCGCGTGAAGGTCATGGCGATGATCGCTTCGGGCTGTGCGACCGCGGCGAGCAACGCCAGATAACGTTGCAGCAGGAGCTCGGTCTTGCCCGATCCGGCGGGCGCCTGGACGATGAACGAGCGCGAGCAGTCCAGCGCCATGGCGCGCGCGGAGTCGTCTCCCGTCGCGCGGGCGTCACTCATCCTCGGCCTCGCTGTCGAAAAGCTCGCGCGCCGACTGGATCCGGCACACCGCATGCAAGCCGCAGCGGTCGCAGGCCAACGGCGATTCGCGCGGCGAGACGGCGGCATGACCGTGCCCAATCTCGGTTGCAAGCATGCCCAGTCGCCGCTGCCACCAGGCCTCGAGCGCGGGCCAGTCACCGCCGGGTGCGACATCGGCCACTGCGGCGAGGCCGGGCCAGTCTGCAGCGTCGGCGGCAAGGCCGAAGGCGCCGATCGCGCCGGCTTGCAGTTGGCCGTAGGCGATCACGCGTACGGGCAATGAAGGTTCCAACGCCCGTTGCGCCAGCGTGTACAGGCCGAGCTGCGATGCCCGCGGCCGCGTATCGAACCATTGCGCCGGCCGCTCCACACGCCCGGACTTGTAATCGACGATTGCGAGCCCGCCGGCGGCCAAATCGTCGACGCGATCAAGGCGCAGGCGGAACGTCAGGCCGCCAAGGCCGAGGGTCTTTTCCGCCTCGACTTGCCGTACCACGAACGGTGCGCGCCGGCACTCGAGCGCAAGCCAGTGGTGCAGCAGCGCGCCAAGGCGCCGCGTTTCGCTGGCACGCACGACCGGCGCCACGTTGCGCCATCGCGAAGCGGGCAGCGCCACCAAGGCCGCCTCGACCGCCGCTGCGATGGCTCTCGCCAATGCTGCAGCAGAAAGCGCGCAGAGCGCGGCGTGGCCGGCGAGCGCATGCCAGAAATTGGCCAGCGCCGAGTGCAGCAGCAGCCCGCGCTCCGGTGCCGACAGACCCGCATTCAACGCGGGCCACCGCTGTGCGCCGAGGCGGTGTCGCGCCACGGCCTGGAACGGGCAGTCGCTCTGCGCCGCGACGATGTGCGCGCCGCCGGGGGCGATCATGCCTTCGGCCAGGCGCGGCGCGCGCTCGTCGGCGATCGCTTCGAGCGTTGCGCTGTGTGCGATTGCATCCACCCAGGTCGGTGCGGGCGCAGCCAGGGAGCGCTCCGGATAGGCAAGAATCAATGTCGACGGCGAGAGCGCGTGGTCATCGGCGCTCGCCGCCGAGCTGAACGTGACTTCCACTGCGGCGCGGGCAAAGCGCGCGGTGAGCGTTTGGGCGTACGCGAGCTCGCGCGTCGCGCTGCCGCGCGGCACGTTGCGCTCGCGTTGCCAGCCGATCGGCAGCAATGGGTTCGGCGCCGGAGGCGGAGGCCAGCGATCGGCGTTGAGGCCGGCCACCCACAGCGCATCGAAGGTAAGGCCGGTGGCTTCGAGCACGCCCATGATTTGGATCGGTGCGGCACTGCCTTCCGGCTGGAAAATCGTCTCCCGCGCCAGCGCCCGCAGGGTGTCGAGTGCGGCCGCGGGGCCGAGCCGCCGGCTGACCGCGCCCAGGCTCGCCAACTGGCCAAGCATCCGTTCCCACGCGTCGCGCGCCTGGTATTCACCGCTGTCGAGCGGACGCGAACCCGGCCACCCCGCGGCCGCGAGCCAGCTGCGCCAGGCGTCGACCCATTCCCGCGGACTCGCCACGCTCGTGCGGCGCAATGCATCGCCGCCCTCGCGCCATGCCAAGGACAGTTCAGGCGAGCCGGTCTCCAGCGCAGCGATCGCGTCGTTCAGCGTAACCTCGCGCCGCCCCTCCTCCAGCCAGCCGCGCTCCGCGCCGGCGCGCGCAGCCCACGTCTGCGCGGCGTCCGGCAGATACGGCGAGCGCAGCAACGTTGCCGCCGCCCCAACCGCCAGTCGTGACGCGCAGAGCGTGATGAGATCGAGCGCCGCGACCACCAGGGGAACCGTTGCCAAGGGGATACCCAACGATACCTCGAACGGCGTGCTGGCGGTAACGCTTCCCGGGAGGAGCGCTGCCGGGCACAGCAGTTCCACCGCCAGCGCCACCACCTCGTCGCGCCGCCCGGCAAGATCCTCAACCACGATGCCGATCTGCGTCCCCGCTCCCCGCTGCGCACGCAGGCGCGCCCAGTCGAGCGCGGCGACAAGCTCGGCGCGCGGCGATGCGGCAAGCGCTCGTGCGACCGCTGCCGTGGCAGAGGGCAGCGTGTCGAGCAGTCGCAGGCGGGTACCGCCGGCCGTGAGCGCGGCGCACAGGCGTTCCTGTTGCGGCGAGAGTTCGCTGAAACCAGCGAGGATCGTCGCCGGACATCGCGTCGCAAGGGCGCTCAGCCGCGCCGGAACCTGCGCCAGATCCAGCGCCCCCGTGCGCTGCAATTGCGTCCGGTAGGCTTCGGCCCAGCGCGCGAACAGCGCCGCGTCGTCGCTTTCCTCGGCCTCGCGCCGCCAAGCGCGCCAGCTCTCGCCCCCCGCCCCCCATTCGTGCGCCAGCGTCCACGCCTCGGCGGCAAGCGCCGCGGCGCCGTGCGGATCAAGCAGCGGCATGCCTTCGCTCGCAACCACTTCGCGCCAGAGTTGCGCCGCTTGTGCCGTCGTCAGCAGCAGTTCGGGTGCGGCATGGTCATTGGCCGCGACAGCCTCTCGCCACAGCGACTCGAGCCAGATTGGATAAGGCACGATGTTCGGCGTGTTCCAGGCCTCGCGCCCGACGGCGCGCTGCGCCCTATCGAACTCGTGTTGCAGGAAACGCGCGAGACGACGGTTCGGCGTGACGACGACCGCGCCTTCGCCGAGCGCGGCGTGCACAATGGGGTTCATAGATGCCATGGTAGCCGACGCCTGCGCCGTGCCGGCGTTACGCCGGCAGGCAACGGCAGCTTCCAATCAGGGCGTGCAAAGGGCTCGCGCCGGCGCAAGGCGCGCGATTGCGAAACGGCGGGGAGGTCGCTTACTCGGCGGAGGCGCCCGCTTCAGCGGGTGCGCCGCGTGGGCGTGTCGGTGCTTGAGTCGGCGCCGCAGGGGGTGCTGCAGTCGGCGCCTGTTCGGCGGCCAGGGCAACCGTTTCCGGCGGCGGCTCCTCGATCATGCGCGTGAGCACGTGCCATTCGCCACACCAGTCGTCGTCGCGTACCAGGGGCCACACGCCTTCGACCATGTAGGCCTTGGCCGTGGCCGGATTCAACAGCGGCGCGTGGCGCCGGCACTGGCCCCACATGGGCGCCTTGCCGTCGGTCGGTCGCGCCCGCCGCCGATCATAGTATTGGCAGTTGACGCACTTCTCGACGTTGGCACCGGTTGCCGCCGCACTGGCTTGCGCGGCAGTCGGTTGGGAGGCTGCGGGTGCACCAGCGACAGCGGACTCTTCAGCCGGCGTCTTGGCACGATCACTGGGTGTGCGTCCACGCACCAACGGTTGCTCCTCGTGATTGCTTTGGTGGCGCCGCACGGCGCCGCCGCCTTACGCCTTACTTGTGCACAGTCAGTGTCGGGCGTGGCGTCCGCTGCGCGGCCCACTGCCGCGGGCGATCGAACAGCGGGCGCAAGTAACAGGAGCGTCCGGCGTCACGCACGACGGCGATCAGCTCGCGCATGCTCCTGGTGCGCGAAGCCGCCCGCCGTACTAGCGTAACACGGTCGCAGGTCCGCGGGTCAGCCCGGGCCTGGCGCAGAGCTTGCGTCAGGCGGCCCATGCCCGTATCACCGTAAGCAGAGGCGCCGGAACGTCTTGCACATAGCGCGGCTGCGTTTTGAATTGCGCATCCAGGCAGGCCTTGAGTTCGGCATCAGCCTCGGCCGCAGCGCGTTGCAGCGAGTCGTCGTATTCGTGCCGCTGCTCGGGATCCGACAGCACCGAATAAGCCTCGTGAATGAGCCGGATCAGAACTTCGTCTGCTACGTTGTTGAGGCGTTGCTTGAGCGTTTGGTAGGCTACCTCGATGCGCGTGGTCGACGCGCCAGGGGGTAGTTCGAGGTAGTCGTAGTGGGTATAGAGCACGGTCGTTCTCCTGTTGCGTTCCGACGCATTCGTTGATGGTTTCCTGACGATGGGGGCAGCAACATCCATGCCATAGGTCGCGCGGCACGGCCGAAAGCAAGCCCAAGTTCATGATTTTTAGCGCCTGCAGGCGAAGCTGACCCGGCCAAAGCGACACCGTGGGGGCGGACCCAGCAGCCCTCCACCGGGGCGCAGTTGACTGCCGCACGGCGGCAGTTAAGGACCGGCCTGCCTACGGTCGATCGGCCGTGCGGCCGACCCGCAAGCGCTGCTTCCCCAGCGCCGCCGCGCCGCTGCTAGATGGTGCGCAGCGGGGTCTGGGCCGTCGGGGGCGGAAACGCGCGCTCAATCTCCTGGCGCAGATCCTGGCCCAGGGAAACGTCGAGGGCGCTGCGGTTGTCCTGCACATGCGCCACGTCTGCCGCCTTGGCGATGATGGCTACCTTCTGCGCCAGCAGCCAGGCGAGCGCGACCTGTGCCGGCGTTGCCCCTGCGCGTGTGGCGAGCTTGCCGAGTCGGCGCTCGGTGACCAGTCGCCCCTCGTCGAGGGGCGAATAAGCCATGATGGCAATGCCATTGCGTTGACAGAACGGCAGCAGGTCCCATTCCATGCCGCGACAGTCCAGGTTATAGAGAACCTGGTTTACCTCGCAGTGTTCGCCGCCCGGCAGTGCGAGCAACTCCTCCATGTCGGCGCGATCGAAGTTCGACACGCCCCAGGCGCGAATGCTGCCCTCGGCACGCAACGCCTCGAAACCGGCGATGGTCTCGGCAAGCGGGATCGTCCCGCGCCAGTGCAGCAGGTAGAGGTCGAGCCGATCCGTCGCAAGCCGCTGCAAGCTGCCCCTGCACGCGTCGATCGCACCGCGCCTGCTGGCGTGGTGCGGATAGACCTTGCTGACCAGAAACACGTCCCCGCGGCGACCGGCGATGGCCCCGCCGACCACGCGCTCGGCGCCGCCCTCCGCATACATCTCCGCGGTGTCGATGAGTGCCATGCCCAGATCGATACCCAGGCGCAGGGCGGCGATCTCTCTGGCGCGGTCGCGCCGTCGTTCGCCCATGTGCCACGTGCCTAAGCCCAGTAGCGGCATCGTTGCGCCGGAGCGCAAGGCAATTTGCGGCAGCGAGTCGGCCATGGCAGCGCGCACGGGAGGTCGCAGAGCATACCCGAAGCCGCCGTGCGCGGGGCAGGTTAGAATGGCGCGATGCCGCCCGATGCCGCAGCCGTTTCCGCTCCCCTGCGCCGCGTCGTCCGGGGCGCCTGTCCGCACGATTGCCCCGACACCTGCGCGCTGCAGATCACCGTGGAAAACGGCCGCGCGATCAAGGTCGAGGGCGCGCCGGATCACCCAACGACCGGCGGCACACTTTGCACCAAGGTCGCGCGCTACCTGGATCGCACCTATGCTCCCTCCCGGCTGTTGCAGCCGCTGCGCCGCGTGGGTCCGAAGGGCTCCGCTCGCTTTGTGCCCACGACCTGGGACGACGCGTTGTCTGAAATCGCTGCCCGCTTCGGCCAAATCGCCGCCTCGCCTGACGGGCCACAGGCCATCCTTCCCTACAGCTACGCCGGAACGATGGGCCTGCTGCAATCGAGCTCGATGGATCGGCGCTTCTTTCACAGGCTCGGCGCCTCGCTGCTCGATCGCACGATCTGCGCGAGCGCCGGCAAGGCGGGCTATGCGGCAACGATCGGCGCCTCGATCGGCACCGACCTCGAGCAATTCGAACACGCCCGGCTGATCCTCATCTGGGGCTCCAACCCGATCGTTTCGAATCTGCATCTGTGGAGCCGAGTGCAGGAAGCGAAGCGCCGCGGTGCCAAGCTTGTCGCCATCGATCCCTACCGCAGCCTCACTGCGGAGAAATGCCATGTTCATCTCGCCCTGCGTCCGGGCACCGATGCCGCGCTGGCGCTGGGCATGATGCACGTTCTGATCGCCGAGGATCGGCTCGATCACGACTACATTGACCGCTACACGATCGGCTTCGGCGCGCTCAAAGTGCGGGTGGGTGAATATCCGCCGTCGCGCGTGGCACAGATTACCGGCCTTGCCGTCGACGACATCGTCACGCTGGCGCGGGACTACGGCACGATCAAGCCCGCCGTGATCCGCCTCAACTACGGTATGCAGCGCCATGCCGGCGGCGGCATGGCCATCCGCACGGCCGCCTGTCTGCCGGCGCTGGTCGGCAGCTGGCGCGACCCTGCGGGCGGCGTGCTGCTGTCGTCGAGCGGCGCCTACCCCGTCGACCGCGACGCGCTCGAGAGGCCCGACCTCATCTGGAATCATCCGCGCACAATCAACATGTCCTGCATCGGCGACGCCCTGCTCGAGGTCAAGGACCCGCCCATCCGCGCGCTCTATGTCTACAACTCCAATCCGGTCGCCGTGGCGCCGGAATCCGCCCGGGTGGTGGCCGGCTTTTCTCGCGAGGACCTGTTCTGCGTGGTCCACGACGTGTTCCTGACCGACACCGCCGACTACGCCGACATCGTGCTGCCGGCGACCACCCAGCTCGAGCACCTCGACGTGCACTCGTCCTACGGACACCTGTACGTGCTGGCGAACAATCCGGCGATCGCGCCGGTGGGGGAAGCGAAACCCAATACCGAGGTGTTTCGGCTTCTGGCGCAACGCATGGGCTTCGACGAGCCGTGCTTGCGCGACAGCGACGAGGATATCGCCCGCCAGGCCTTCCGCAGCGACCATGTGGCCATGCAGGGCCTCGACTGGGACAGGCTCAAGACGGACGGTTGGCAGCGGCTCAACCTGCCCTCGCCTTTTGCGCCCTTCGCCCACGGCAACTTTCCCACCCCGTCGGGCAAATGCGAGTTCTATTCCGAGTCCTTGCAGCGCGAGGGTGTGGATCCGTTGCCGACCTATACGCCGCCGCGCGAGTCGGTAGCGAGCAACCCGGAACTCGCCGCGCGCTATCCCCTGGCGATGATCTCGCCGCCGGCGCGCCACGCCTTGAATTCAAGCTTTGCGAACCTGCCGACCTTTCTTGCCAACGAGCCGACGCCGCACCTGGAAATCCACCCCGACGATGCCGCCGCGCGCGGCATTGCGAGCGGCGACCGCGTGCGCGTGTTCAACGATCGCGGCGCGCTGGTGCTCACCGCGCGGGTCGACGCGCGCACCCGGCCTGGGATGGTCGTGGCGCTGTCGATCTGGTGGCGCAAGCTCTCCCCCGACGGAACGAACGCCAACATGGTCACCGGCCAGGCGCTCACCGACCTCGGGCGCGCGGCGACGTTCTACGATTGTCTGGTCGAAGCGGAGCGCATCGCCGCTTAAGCGCGCCCGGGCAGTTGCTCCAACTCCGCGCGCATGGCCTGCGTGTCGGCGGCAGCCGAGCGCGATCAAGGCGGGGCACAACCCGGAATCGACCAGCAGCTACGACGGCACTGCCTCGCCCCCCGCGCGCGTCCCGCCGATGCCGCGTAGCGCAATGCGCAAGCACGGCGCGGCAATGGTGGGCGATGTTCGAGGCGCGTCAGACGGTCTTGCGCACCAGGCCCACCACCACTCCGAAGATCTCGAGCGTGCCCTCGGGGCGGATGACAGGATAGGCCCTGTTCTCCGGGCGCAGGATGAAATGGCCGCGTTCGAGATCAAGGCGCTTGAGCGTAAACTGGTTGTCGACGATGGCGACGACAATTTCGCCTCGGCGCGCGGTGCTGCGCTTCTCGACCACGACCAGATCGCCATCGAGGATGCCGGCGTCCTGCATTGAATCACCCTTGACGCGCACGAACACGGTCTGCGACGGATGCTCGATCAGGTAATCGTCGAGCGTCAGCGCCTCGGTTGGCGCGTCATCGATCGGGTTCGGCAACCCGGCCTGGACCGCCGAGTCGGCAAGCGGCCGCTCGAAGAAGCGTCGCGTTGGCGCCAGGCGACGGTCGGGCGTCGACTCGACAAAGCCGGCGAGCTTTAGCCGTGCAACGAGCGCCGCGACCGAGGATTTCGAGCGCAGCCCGAGAAGCCCGCCGATCGAGGCGTAGGAAGGCAGCGCGCGATAGCGCGCATAATAGTCCTGCAGGGCGCTGAGATAGGAACGATCGTTCGACATTTGGGGTAGACTAGCGAACGATCGTTCACCCGTCAAGCCCATGTTTGCGCCCGCCGTTGCCTTTGTCGATCTCGAGACCACCGGCACCGCCGCCCGTGGCGACCGCGTCACCGAGGTCGCCATCGTGCGCGTGGACGAGGGTGCCCGGGTCGACGAATGGAGCACGCTCGTCAACCCCGAATGCAGCATTCCGGCGGAGATCCAGGCGCTGACCGGCATCACCAACGCGATGGTGAGCGCGGCGCCGACCTTCGGCTGGATTGCCGACGAAGTTGCCGCGCGCATCGCCGGCTGCGTGTTCGTCGCGCACAACGCGCGCTTCGACTATGGCTTTCTCAAGCACGAGTTCGGCCGCCTCGGCCGCGCGTTCACGGCCAAGGTCCTGTGCACCGTCAAACTGTCGCGGCGGCTCTACCCGGAGGCGGGCCGACACCATCTCGACGCGCTGATCGCGCGCCATGGCTTGAGCAGCGCCAACCGGCACCGCGCGCTGGGTGACGCCCGCATCCTCTGGCAATTCGTGCAGGCGATCTACCGCGACCAGCCCGCGGCGGCCATCGACGCGGCGATCGGCCGCATCCTCAAGGTACCGAGCCTACCCCCGCAGCTGCCCGCCGACGCGCTCGATGCAATCCCGGAAGCCCCGGGCGTCTACCGCTTCTATGGGCTCAACGCCCTACCGCTCTATGTCGGCAAGAGCATCAACCTGCGCGAACGCGTCGCGGCGCATTTCGCCTCCGACTATCGCAGCGCCAACGATCTGCGCTTGTCCTCCGAGATCACGCGCATCGAATTCGAGCAGACCGCCGGTGAACTAGGGGCGCTGTTGCGTGAATCGCAACTGGTCAAGACGCTGCTTCCCGCGTACAACCGCCGGCTGCGGCGGCGCGCCGACATGGTCGCGCTGGCGCTCGCCGCGGAGCCGGCCGTTCCGGAGTATGTGCGCTCCGACGCCATCGATCCGCGCCGCCTCGAGCATCTCTACGGGCCGTTCGCGTCGCGGCAGCAGGCGCGCGAGGCGTTGCGCACAGTGGCCACGCAAGCGGGGCTTTGCTGGACCGCGCTCGGACTCGAGCGGCGCCACGGCCCGTGCTTTGCGCGCCAGGTGCGCAAGTGCGCCGGCGCCTGTGTGGGCGCCGAGCCGCCGGCTGCGCATCACGCCCGCCTGCACGCCGCCCTGGCACCGTACGCGCTGCAGCGCTGGCCTTACCCAGGCGCGATCGGCGTGCGGGAAGCCTCGATCACCGGCGAGCGCACCGAACTGCACGTGCTGCGCGACTGGTGCTGGCTCGCCACGGCCCGCGACGAGAGCGAACTGCAGGCGCTAATCGAGGCGCCGCTCCGCGTGCCCTTCGACCTCGATATCTACCGCGTGCTTGTCAAGCACCTGCCGCGGGCGACGATCCTGCCGCTGCCGTCCTGTTCGCGATCCTAACCGCCCCGGACGCACTGGCGACGCGGCAACGAACCGCTCAAGGCGGGCAGATGTATCCCGCCCCGCTCGGATTCTTGAAGCAGCCAACCGATTCGGGCAGGACCTGCTTCGGTAGCCACAGCACGACCTTGGGGAAATAGATCGCAAAGGCAATGGTGGCGAAGAAGACGACGTAGATGGGCAATGCCGCCCGCAGCGCGCGCGAGAAGCGAACGCCGACGAATTTCGATGCCATGAGCAGAACCAGGCCGTAGGGCGGGGTGATGAGGCCAAAGGCCAGCGTCGCGATCAGCACTACGCCCATGTGGACCGGATTGATGTTGCCTGCCACCGTCAGCGCATTGACCAGCGGCATGAAGATGATGATCGTCGGCACCGGCTCGATGAAGTCGCCGATGATCGTAAACAGGAGCACCATCAGCAACATGATCAGGTGCGGGTCGTTGTGGGCGATGCCGTTTATCCAGTCGGCGATCACGATCGCGCCGCGCAGGTAGGCGAGCATCCAGCCGAAGGCATTGGCGGCCCCGATGGTGATCAACGGCAGCGAGAAGATGAGGCCGGCCAGACAGAAATCGTACGGAAGCCGCTTGATGTGGCTCGGGTTCAGGGATGGAATGACCACGAAGAGGATCCACACCGCGGCCACCACGCCCGCCTCGGTGGGTGTGAACCAGCCGGTAAGGATGCCGCCCAGCAAAATGATCGGAATCATCAGCGGCAGGGACGCATCCTTGAAGGCATGGGCAACGTCGCGGAAAGCCGCCCGCGGGCGGCGCATGCCCACCGGACCGAAAAAGTAGCAGTAGATCATCAGCCCGAAGCCGATCATGAATCCGGGCACGAAACCGGCCATGAAGAGGCCCGCGATCGAGACATTGCCCACCGCGCCGTAGACCACCGCGGTGATGCTTGGCGGCACCAGCGCCGCGATGGTGGAGGCCGCGGCGATGATGGCCGCCGTAAACGCCGGGGTGTAGCCCTCCCGTTTCATCGGCCCGCCCAGCGTGCGGCTGATCACCGCGACGTCCGCGGTGGTCGAGCCCGACATCTCCGAGAAGAACATGCTGAATACGGTCACCACCTGCGACAGCCCGCCGCGAACGTGCCCCACCAGAGCCAGGGACAGGTTGGTGACCCGGCTCACCACGTTGGCGGAGGTCATGAGTTCGCCGACGAGCAGGAAAAAAGGAATGGCCAACAACGCCTCCGAATCCATCCCGTCGAAGATCTTCTGCACGATCGCCGGGAATGTCACGTCGGTGCATGCGGCACCGACGAACACCCCCGCCATCAGGGAAAAGGCGACCGGGACGCCCAGATAGCCGAAGACCAGGAACAGCACTGTCATGAGCCCGAGGATCAGCGTCGCGCTCACGAGCGGTCCGTGCCCGATCCGAGCGCCTTGATCGGTGCGATGGCGAGGAGCTCTTCCGGAGACTCCGGGTGATCGAAGCCTTTGCGCCACCCGTTGACCAGCTGCTCGATGGTGAACAACGCGATCAGCGCGCCGGATAGGGGAATCGCGGCATAGAGCGAGGCGATGGGAGTCAGCGACGGCATCCGAAAGCTGGAAAAGCCACGCAGGAAATTGATATAGCCGAAGTAGATGAGGAAGAAGGCAACCGCGAGCACCACCAGCCGGATGACGACCTCGGCCACCAGCCGCGGCGTTCCATGCAGGGCTTCGGCAACAGCGGTCAGGTAGAGGTGATCATTGCGCCGGGTGGCCACCGCCGCGCCGATGAAAATGCCGTAGATGAAGAAGGTCTGCGTGACCTCCTGCAGCCATAGCCAGGGGTGACCGATGGTGCGGGTGACGATGTCGAACATCACCGTCGTCGAGAAGCCGAACAGCAGCACCCCGCAGAGGATCATGAGGATCATCTCCAGGACGTCGAGGGCAGGCCATTTGAGATGACGCTGCCGCTGCAGGACCAGCTTGTCGGCGATGCGCATCGATCTTCTGCGGCCGGGACGAAGGACAAGGGGGGCCGGCATGGCCAGCCCCTCTGCGCATGTCAGAGCATTACTTGACGTCGCCGATCAGGTCCTTGATCTTGACCGCGTGCGGGCCAAGTTCCTTCGCCAGCTTGTCCAGATAGGGTGCGGCAATCTTTTCGAAACCCGACTTGTCGACGTCGGTCACGATCTTCACCCCGAGCGCCTTCAGCTTAGCCGCCGATTCATGCTCCAGTTCGAGGGCCTTGCCCGGCTCGTTCCTGCCGACCTCGTCGGCCGCGGTCGTTACCCACTTCTTCTGCTCGTCGGTCAGGCTCTTCCACAATTTGTCGCTGATCCAGATCAAATTGTTATTCGCTTCGTGCTCGGTCATCGACAGCACCGGCGCCACCTCGTAGTGGCGATTGAGCAGATAGACATTGACGCCGTTCTCGGCCACATCGACCACGCCTGTCTGCAGCGAGGTGTAGACGCTGCCGAAGGGCATATGCACGGTCTGCGCGCCGTAAGCGGGAAACATGGTGTCCTCGGTTGCCGTGGCCTGGACGCGCACCTTCAACCCCTTCATGTCCTCGACCTTGTGGATCTCCTTCTTGCTGTACATGTCACGTAAGCCCAGCGTGATCAGCGCCAGCGCGTGGGCGCCCTGGACGGTCTCCTCGATCATGTCCTTGACCGCCTGCACGACCTTCGGATCGGCAATCGCTTTCTTCAGGTGATCTTCCGACCGAAACAGGTAGTGCAGCGACATGACCCCGGCCTGGGGCGAGAGCGTGGCGGCGTTGGCCGACGAGCTGATGCAGAACTCGATGTCGCCGGCCTTGATCAGCTGCAGTACTTGCGGCTCCTGCCCGAGTTGCGCACCCGGATACTGGTCGATGAGTATTGTGCCCTTGCTCAGCTCCTTGAGCTTGTCGGCGAAGATATCGCCCGCAACGCCGTACCCCGTGCCATGCGGCTGGTCGTAGGCAAAACGGTAGTGGTGAACCTCCTGGCCCCACGCGGCAGGCAACGAGGTGGTGAAGAGCGCGGCAAGCGCGAGCAAGCAAGACCAATTCGCCATCCTGAACATGAATCCTCCTTATCCGATTTCTTCTGCCGCCACGACCGGGCGGTTGCCCGACGCGAACGCCATCGCCGGGTCTGGAATTCAACCCTACCATGAGGGTGCGCGCGCGACAAATGCCGGGCATGGCGGCTCAAGGCGTGGCGCGGCGTCGCAGCGCCCTGCCCCGGCGCGCAGGCGTGCGCTGGCTAGAGCATGCCGGCGACGAGATTGACCGTGAGGGCGAGGATCCCGGTGGCGTAGAAAAAGGAAATGATGCCCTGGGTAATCGCCAGTTGGCGCACGCCAGGGTCCGTAATCTGCACGTCGGATACTTGAAACGTCATGCCGATCGTGAACGAGAAGTAGACAAAGTCCCCGTACGCCGGCGGGCGCGAGCCGGGAAACACGATACCGCCTTGAATGCATTGCTCCTTGCCCGACGCACCCAGATAATAATCATGGGCGTAATGCAGGGCGAAAATCGTGTTGATCAGCGCCCAGGACAGTACGATCGTCACCACGACGAGCGCCAGTCGGGCGATCTGCTCGAACTCGCCTGCCGTCTTGATCACCGGTACTTCCGCGGCGATCACGACGAGGCTTGCCGAGGCCGCCACCACCGTGAGTCCGAGCACGGTCCATTTGCCGGTGACCTGCCGGGCAGCAATGGTGCGCATCCTTTCCGGCGACGCATGGCGCAGGGTGATCAACATCAGGGTCAACGCCACCATGACGCCGATATCCCAGGCCAGGATGAAGCGCAACCGGCCCGATACCGAGTCCACGAACAGGAGCAACAGGTACACGACGATGCCGCTCGTTGTGCCCACGAACAGGCGTGGTCGCCGCAGGTGGTTCCAAAGCCTGCGCGTTTGGGTGGACTCTGCTTGCCGATTCATGTTGTAGCCAGGGCCGATGCGGCGAAGAACCGGCGCGGAGGGGCGCGCTGGCGCAGCGCGCCGCCATTGTAACGCGCGACCCTTCGCGCAGGGTCAGGGGCGTGCCCGCGCGCGCGAATCCTAGGCGTCGCGGTTTGCGTGGATACGGGCGCTGTTGACGAAGCGCGCGAGGGACACGCGCCTGACCAGGTCGTTCACCATCGCACCGAGCTTGACATCGGTGCGGGCCTTCGTCAGCCGATCCGGAAAGTGTGTCAATTCGGCGTCCGAGAACGCGGCGGTCGCATGCGCGTTGCCACGGAAGAGTTCCAGAACGTGCGATGGCCTCGGCACGAGCTGTTCGCCGTGGTTCCAGGTGACGCCGATGGGAACGACACCTGCCGCGGCGGCCCGGCGTCGTGCCTCGTGGCCGATTCCGTCTGCGCCGCGGGCGCGAGCCATAGCCTCCGAATCACCATTCATGGCGGACCTCCAATGCCAATTAGGCTCCATTGCACATAACACTTTCATGACAGGTTTCACGCCGGGTCTGGTGCGCTCCCATCGCGACAATGTTTCTCCTGCGTGACAGAAATGACCAAATTTTTACCTTCACTTGCAGGACACAAAACAGCAAACAAACGGTTGCAGACTGCCCGTCGCTATACGCGCCGCTTTGCAAACGGCGGTCAAAGCCCTGACCACCAAGGGTCAATCGTCCGCTTCTCCACCGTCCGGAGGCTTGTTACAACCATGAAGAAAACCATTGCAGCATCAGTTCTGCTGGCCAGCGTGCTGGCGAGCAACGCGTTCGCGGCTGAGGGGCCGGTCCCGACCGGCATTCCCCCATTGGATCACGTGTTTCTCGTCATGATGGAGAACCACGGATACGGCCAGATCATCGGCAATCCGAACGCTCCATACGTCAACTATCTTGCCGAAGAGGCAAGCCTGGCCACGAATTATTTCGCGCTGGCGCACCCCAGTCTCACCAACTATCTCGAAGTAGTCGGCGGATCGAACTTCGGCATTCAAAGCGACAACAACCCCGATTGGCATAATTTGTTCTGCGTCAACAACCTCATCACCGTGACGACCAACACGGACAATCCAGCAAGCCCGGCTATCTGCCCGATCGCCGGCGTCGGCACCGACGCGGCGACGCCCGCGATCGACATGACCAATGAAGTCCAAGGCCCCCCCGGGCTCACCAACACCAACGGGAGCCTGACGTTTTCGGCAGCCAAGAACACCCTCGGCAAGTCCATCGCCGACCAGCTTGCGGAAGCCGGCTTGAGCTGGAAGAGCTACCAGGAAAGCCTGCCCCCCGGCGGCGCCGACTTGATCAACACCAGCGACGGGATCTTTACCAACCTCACCAATTTCTCCGAGATCATGCCGGTGCAAACCCCGCCCCTCACCTCGGCGGATATTGTCTCCCTCTATGCGTCCAAGCATAACCCGTTCGTGTATTTCCAAAGCGTGCAGGAAGGTTACGCCCTGAATAACACGATGAGCAACGTGGTCGGCTTCACCGGGCCCAACGGTCTGTACGGAGACCTTGCCGCAGGGACGGTTCCGAGCTTTTCCTTTATCGCCCCCAACCAATGCAACGATCAGCACGGGCGTGGAAACGCGGGGCCATTCTGCAATTTCGATCCCGACGACAACGGCTCGCAGGCGGGGTTGAATCCGGCATTGATCTATCAGGGCGACGTCACGGTCAGGACGCTCGTGAACGCGATCAAGAGCTCTCCCGCCTGGCGCACCGGCAACAACGTGCTCATCATCATGTGGGACGAGAACGATTACAGCAACGCGCCCAACGTCAACCAGGTTGCTGTGCTTATCGATCGGAATTACGGCGTTCCTGTCAGCAGCAACGTCTTCTACACCCACTTCTCGCTGTTGAAATCGATCGAGGCCGGATTCGGCCTGCCGTGCCTCAACCATGCCTGCGACGGCAACAGCGCGGTCATGTCGGACCTGTTCGGAGCCGGGCCGTAGGGACACACGCCGTAAGCGCAGGCCGGTCGAGCGCGACGCGTCCGCGGCGGTTGTCTCGGGCCGGCCGGTTGAACCGAGCTTCGTCGGTAGCGGTTGGAGGGGGCGGCTAACACCCGCCGCCGCCGCCGCCTCCGTTGCGCTGCCGCGCCACACGGGCATCGGCGCGGTTCAGGATTTTTACGGGTCGGCCCGGGCTGTGCCGTCGATCAGCTGGCCCTGCTCGTAGAACGGATACGGCCCGTCAAATTCACCCACGGCGACGCCGAAGGTGACCATGCGCTCGTCGCTCCAGCGGTGCAGCATGTAGCCGGGTGGCTCCATGACAAACCGCGGCACGCGATCGGGTAACAAGTCGAGCGCGACCTGGTGCGCCGGACTCGGGCAGGTGACCGCGACCGTCCCGCCAAAACGGGCAATGATCGTGCGATGCACGTGGCCGCAGAGGATCCTTTCGATGTTGGCATGGCGCCGGATGATCGGTTCGAGCGGATACGCCGTCTGCAATCCCACCCGGTCCATAAACTCTATGCCGGTTACAAACGGCGGATGGTGCATCAGGATCACGACCGGCCTCTGCCGATAGACGACGAGCTGCTCCTCGAGCCACTGCAACCGGCTTCGACACAACAGCCCTCCGCCTTCGCCGGGCAGCAGCGTGTCCAGGGCGACGATCTGCAACGGCCCCGCGGGCACGGTGTACTGGATAAATTCCTCGCCCCCATGCAGGTAGTGATGCTGAGGGAACGCAGCCCGGAGCGCATCGCGGCGGTCGTGGTTGCCAGCAATCAGATACAGCGGCATCGGCAACGGCGCCAAGAGCAGGGCCAGGTGCTCGTATTCCTCCGCCCGTCCGAAATCCGCCAGATCGCCGGTCGCAACGACCATATCCGGAAGCGGCCGCTGCGCCAACAGGTTCGCGACGCAGCGTTTGAGATGGGTAGCGGTATCGACACGGCGATAGGCCAACTCGCCGGGCCGACGAATATGCAGGTCGCTCAGTTGTGCGATCAGCATGGTGGCCTTCGCTAGCTCACGCCAATCGGCGTAGGCCGGTTGAAGACGACCCCGATCGCCGCGCCGGCGACCACACTGCTGTGGCCGAGGGCGTCGACGGTCAGCATCTGCCCGTCGTCCAGCCGGACTACGACCCGCGTCACGCTCCCGGCGAAGAAACTGCCGACAACCAGTCCGGTCACCTCGGCCGCGTCGGCGTTGGCAAGCGCCAGGTCATGCGGGCGGAAGTAGAGCGGGTCCTCGCCACCGAGCACGACTTTGCCATCGACCTGTTGCGCGTTGACACGATTCATGGTGCCGACGAAATCGGCGACAAAGGCATTGCACGGTGCCCGGTAAAGCTCTTGCGGCGAGTCGAGCTGCTCGATACGTCGCCGCGACATCACCGCGACCCGGTGGCCGAGCGCCATCGCCTCCGCTTGATCGTGCGTCACCAGCACCGTGGTGATCTGCAATCGGCCCAGCAATTCTGCCAGCTCGACGCGAAGCTCGTCGCGGAGCTTGGCGTCGAGCGCGGTCAACGGCTCGTCGAGCAACAGCACCCGAGGCTCCGGCGCCAGGGCCCGCGCCAGCGCAACCCGCTGCTTCTGCCCACCGGACAATTGATGCACCGGTCTGGCTGCGAACTCGGTCAGGTGCATCATGGCCAGCAGCTCGACGACGCGCTGCCCGCGCTTGGCCGGTTCGTATCGGCGTACCTTCAGGCCATAGCCGATGTTGTCGGCAAGACTTAAGTTCGGGAACAGAGCATAGTTCTGGAACACCATGCCCACCCCACGCTGCTCGGTAGGGACATGGGTTACATCGGAGTCACCGATAAACACCCGGCCCCCCGGGTCCGGTTGTTCCAGCCCCGCAATCATCCGCAGAACCGTCGTCTTGCCGCAGCCGGAGGGACCGAGTACGGCGAGCGTTTCGCCTGGCGCAACGACCAGGTCGATCGGGTCGAGCGCCCGGTGCTCATTGGCGAAGGTCTTGCTGCACTGCTCGAGACGGATAGAAACGGTCGCGGGCATGGTCAACGGCCGCTTACCACGAAGCGCCGGGCGACGAGCTGGACAGCCAGGAGCAGGGGCAGCAGCATCAGCAGAAAGATCAGCGTATACGCCGACGCGATTTCGAGGCGCATCGAGGCGTAACTGTCGGCCAAGCCGACCGGCAGCGTCTGCGTGAGCGGCGTATGCAGCATCCAGGTCAGGTTGAATTCCCCGACCGAGAGCGTGAGCACGGTCAGCGCCCCGGCGACAATCCCGGGCAAGGCGTTGGGAATGACCACCGTTCGAAAGCGTTCGGCAAACCCGGCGCCCAGGGTTGCCGCGGCCTCCTCGAGCGCGTCAAGGTCGATGGCGGAGAGTACGGCCAGGCAGGCCCGGGTCATGAACGGCAGCGTGAACAGCACGTGCCCCACCAGAATGAACAGCCAGCTTGTCCGAAACGCTTGCCAACGGCCGTAGGTGAGGATCAGGGCCAGCGCCGTAGCCAGGCCCGGAACGGCAACCGGCAACACCAGCAATTCCTCGAGCAAGCGTGTGCCACGCGTCGCGTGTCGGCAGAGGACGTAGGCCGCTGGCAGCCCGATCGCCGCCGTAACCGCGACACACGAGAGCGCGATCTTCAACGACAACCATATCGTCGGCTGGTAGAGCTCCCAAACGGTCGCCAGCCAGCGCAGGGTCAGGCCGCTGCGCCAGCCGACAAAGTAGTTTTCGGTCACGCCTGCAAGCACCGACACCATCACCGGCACGATCATGAACGCAGCGGTTGCGACGGCCAAGGCCAGTTGCAGGTGGAACCTTAGTGCCGGTGCCCCGCGCATGACGGTCTAGGCCGCGGCGGCGGCTTGAGCGCCGGTGAGTTGGCGCGCCACCGCCAGGGCGAGCCAGGTCACCAAGCCCAGCAGCAGGGACAGGACGGCGGCGACCGAAAAGTTCGCGTAGTTGGTGAACTCGTTGTAGATGGTGATGGGCAGCACATCGATCTGGGTCGCCAGCGTAAACGCCGTTCCGAACGCGCCCATGCTGGTCGCGAAGCAGATCGCGCCCGCGGCGATAAGCGCGGGCATGAGCGCGGGCAGGATCACGTCGGTCAAGACCTGGAACGGCGACGCGCCGAGCGTGCGCGCCGCTTCCTCCAGGCTCGGATCGAGTTTTTCCACGTTGGCCATGACGGTGAGAATCGTGCGCGGAATGGAAAAGTAAAGATAGCCCAGGAAGAGCCCGCCCATGCCATAGGCGAAGACCAGCCGTTCTCCGCTCAAATACTCGCTCAGCGTGGCGAGCAGCCCCTGGCGCCCGGCGAGCAGGATCACCAGAAAGCCAACGACCACGCCGGGAAAGGCCAGGGGAAAGCTCAGCAGCGCAATGAGCAAGGTCCTGCCCGGAAACCGTTGCCGCTGCAGGAAAAAGCCGGTGCAGCCGGAGATGACAAGCGCCGCGAACGTCACCGCGACCGAGAGCACCACCGTGGCGAGCAGACTGCGCAGGTAACGCGGGTCGAAGAGCACGAGCCAGTACGCCGCAATGCCCTGCGCACCGGATGCGCCCACCGCCGACAGGCGAACCATGGGCAGCAGCCAGAACGCGCTGAAGACCGCAAGCGCTGGCAGCGTGAGGAGCAACGAACGAGCCCGGGATCGCATCGAAGCGCCGTCTGTTCTTAAGCCGCCCCGGCCCGAGGAGACGCGTGCGGGCGCGGCGCCGTGGCTACTGCACTTCCCGCAGGTAGCGGTCAGAAAAGCTCTTCTGCACCTCGGCCATCTTCGCGTAGTCGAGCGCCTTGGCCCGTGCGTACTCGGAGGCGGGCAGAAAGCGCGACTCGGCTTCCTTCGAAATTGCACTCGCCCGCACCGGCCGCAGGTAGGCGTTGGCCCAGACCGCCTGGCCCTCGTCGGAGAGCACGAAGTCGAGCACCTTCTTCCCGGCCGCCTGGTTCGGGTCATTGCTGACCAGGCTCATGACGTAGGGCACGATGACCGAACCTTCGCTGGGGATGACGAACACCACGTTGGCCTTGTCCTTGTACTTGGCTCGGTAGGCGTTGAAGTCATAATCGAGAAGAATCGGAATCTCTCCCGACAGCACGCGCGCGTAGGAGGTTTGCTTGGGAACGATGGGATCGTTCTTTTTCAGCTGCTTGAAATAATTCAAGGCCGGCGTGAAGTCATCGAGGGTGCCGCCGAGGGCATCGTTGACTGCGACCGCGCCCACGTAGCCGACGAACGCGCTCGCCGGATCGAGGTAGCCGATTAAGCCGCGGTATTCGGGCTTGAGCAGATCGTGCCACGATTTCGGTACCGGCTTTCCCTTCAACGCATCGACATTGACCATGAAGCCAAGGGTCCCGGAGTGAATCGTGAACCAGTAGCCGTCCGAGTCCTTGAGCCCTGCCGGAATATCGCTCCAGTGCGCCGGCTTGTACGCACCAACGACGCCCTCCTTCTTGGCCTGGATGCCGAAGGTGACGCCATAGTAGACAACGTCTGCAACCGGGCTCGCCTTCTCGGCCACGAGTTGCGCCAGTGCCTGTCCCGAATTCTTGTTGTCGGGGGGTACCGTCACGCCGGTCTTGTCCTTGATCAGGCGGATTTGCGTCGCCCAGTCTGCCCACTCCGGCGGGCAGTTGTAGCAGATTGCGGTTTGGGCATGGGCAGCCGATGCCACCAACGCCAGGCTGGCCGCAAGCCCGACGAGAGTCCGTTGCACTGCGCTGCTCATTTCCTCTCCTCCGTGTCGGCCGCAAGGGGTGCCCGACTGGCGCGACCGCGTAGACCCAAGGCGCGAGAATACGTCAGAATTGTGTCCATTGCGTGTGTAGCGCCCGGCCTCGACCCCAGGAAAGCGCTGCCCGCGGAGCAAACTGTCATCGTATTTTAATTTTCCACGTGTAGCTAAGCCCTTTTCCCATCTGCGCTCTTCCAAACCATGCGCCTTCTGACCGCTCGATCGGTCATCGCTGTGCTGCTGTTGCTCGCCGGGTGCGCGACGCCGCCCGCCGGTCCGGACCGAACCGGACCGAGCCTGGCCAAGATCGAGCACATCGTGGTGATCTACGCCGAGAACCGCAGCTTCGACAACCTCTACGGGCTTTTCCCGGGCGCCAACGGCCTCGGCAACGCCACCCCGGCAACATGGACGCAGGTGGACCGCAACGGCACGACCTTGCCCGTTCTGCCCCCGGTGTGGAGGTCCGACGCCACGGCCGATCCGGCGTACCCGAAGGATCTCCCCAATCGCCCGTTCCGGATCGACGCCCCGCCGATCAACGCGCCCCTGTCGGTGGCGACACCGGACTTGATCCACCGCTTCTACACTAACCAGGATCAAATCAACCACGGCAAGCTCGATCGTTACGCGGCGATGTCCGACGCGGGAGGCCTTGTCATGGGGACCTACGATGGCTCCACCCTGCCGATGTGGAAATTGGCGCGCGAATATACGCTGGCCGACAACTTCTTCATGGGCGCCTTTGGCGGCTCGTTCCTGAATCACTTCTGGCTGGTCTGCGCTTGCACTCCTGTCTTTCCAAACGCCCCGCCGGCATTGATTGCGGCCCTTGATGCCGATGGCAAGCTCGCCCTCAAGCCGAGCTCACCGTCGAGCGCGCTCGACGGTCCGCCGCAATACGTCAACGATGGCGCGGTCACGCCGGACGGATTCGCGGTCAACACCATGCAGCCACCGTATGAGCCGAGCAATATACCGCCCGCCGCCGGCAGCGACTCGCGCTTCGCTGACCCGAAGCGAAATCCTCTGCCGCCGCAGGCGCTGAAGACTATCGGCGACACGCTGTCGGCCAAGGGCCTGGACTGGGCCTGGTATTCCGAGTCGTGGAACGACGCCGTGCGCGACGGCATGCAACCCGCAGGCGCGCCGCGAAAGGTCATCGACAATGCCGCCCCGGGCGCCGCGGATTTCAAGACGCATCACCAACCGTTCAACTACTTCAGCAAGTACGCGCCCGGCACCGCGGAGCGCGCCAAGCACCTCAGGGATTACACCGACTTGGTAGCGCAGATCCAGACCAACAACCTTCCGGCGGTCGCGTTCTACAAGCCGCAAGGCAATCACAACGAGCATCCCGGCTACGCCGATGTGCTGGCCGGCGACATCCACATCGCCGACCTGGTCGGCAAGATACAGGCCAGTGCCGCCTGGCCATCAACGCTCATCATCGTTACCTACGATGAGAACGGTGGATTCTGGGATCACGTTCCTCCGCCGGCGGGCGAACGCTGGGGTCCTGGAGCGCGTATACCAACGTTGGTGATCGGGCCGATGGCCAAGAAAGGTTGGGTCGACCACACCTTCTACGACACCACCTCGATACTGAAATTCATTACGCGCCGTTTCGCGCTCGAGCCGCTGCCTGGCGTGCGCCCGAACGCAGGCGACCTCAGCAACGCGCTCGAGTAAGCACGTTGCTGCAATGATCCTCTGCTGCGGTCATAAATCCGCCATCGTGTTGCTGTAGCCTCGGTGCTGGCGTCACGAGCGCCACGACTTGCGGCTATCACTTGACCAAGGATCGATCATGAAAGAGCTGAAGAAACTGCACGAAAAGGCGGCGGAGCATCACGAGAAGGCCGCCGAACATCACCGCGCGGCGGCTGAGCACGTTAGCGACGGTAACCACGAGGCGGCTGCACACCACGCGCACGTCGCGCATGGGCACGCCATTCATGCCCATGAGCATGCGGGCCTGGCGAGCAAAAAGCACGTCGAGCTGCACGCCGAAACGGCGGAGACTGAAGAGTAAGGCAATGGTGACGGGCAGCCGGTGCCCGGGTAACTCGTTGTGGGGCGTTTAGTCGTGAATGCGCCGAAAGCCACTTAACCGCAACGGCCTGTGGCTGCATTCGTGCCACGACTCCTCGCAGCGTGACAGGCAGGTGACCCCGCATTGCGCGGGGTTTTCTTTTTCGGGGCCCCTGCGCAAACGACCCCTGCCGACTTCAGGCAACGTATACGGATTTGATGTTGACGAATTCCTTGATGCCGTAGGCGGAGAGCTCGCGGCCATAGCCGCTCTCCTTGATGCCACCGAAGGGCAACCGCGGGTCAGATCGCACGTTGTCGTTGACGAACACGCAGCCGCTTTCGATCATTTCCGCGGCGATGCGCTCGCCGCGCGCCAGGTCGCGCGTAATGACCGCACCGCCAAGGCCAAAGGAAGAGTCGTTGGCAGTAGCGATGGCTTCGCCTTCGCCCCTGACCGGGATGATGGCCGCCACCGGTCCGAACAGTTCCTCGTCGTAGGCGGGCATTCCCTTGCTCACCGCGGTCAACACCGTAGCCGGATAGTAGGCGCCGCCGCCCTCGGGAATCTTGCCTCCAAGCAGGCACTTCGCGCCGCGGGCGATGCTCGCTTCAACCTGACGATGCAGGCTGTCGCGCAGATCGTGCCGCGCCTGCGGACCGATCTGTGTATCCTCCTGCAGCGGGTCGCCCATCTTGGCCGCCGCCATGCGTTGCACAAAGCGCTGTTCGAAGGCGGCCTGCAGGCTGTCGACGACGATGAAGCGCTTGGCGGCGATGCAGCTCTGCCCGGAGTTGATCAGCCGTCCCCTGGCGCAGACGGTCGCGGCAAGCTCGACATCGGCGTCCCCAAGCACGAGATAGGGGTCGCTGCCGCCCAGCTCGAGCACGGTTTTCTTTAACAGTTCGCCCGCTTTGCGCGCGACCGCCCGGCCGGCCGCTGCGCTGCCAGTAAGGGTCGCCGCGCAAATGTGCGGGTTGTCGAGTATCGCCTCCACCTGACCGCTGCCGACGATCAGGGTGCGAAACAAGTTGGGCGGGAAGCCGGCACGGCGGAAGATGTCTTCGATGGCCAGCGCGCACGCCGGCACGTTGGATGCATGTTTGAGCACGGCGGCGTTTCCGGCCATAAGCCCCGGTGCGGCGAAGCGGAAGACCTGCCAAAGCGGAAAATTCCACGGCATGACGGCTAGCACCACGCCCAAGGGAGCGAAGGTCACAAAACTGCTGCGTCCCTCGGTTGCGACCGGCTCGCGGGCGAGAAAGCGGGCGGCGTTTTCGGCATAGAAGTCGCACACCTGCGCGCACTTCTGGGCTTCAGCTACACCATCGCGTACCGGTTTGCCCATTTCGCGCGCCATAAGGCGGGCAAGATCCGCGGCCTCGGCGCGCAGGATCTCCGCTGCCTTGCGCATCGGTCCCGCGCGCTCGGTATAAGCAACGCGCCGCCAACCGAGATAAGCGGCATGCGCCTCTCCGATGATGGAGTTCACGGCAGCCGGCGCCATCTCTTCGTAGGTGGCGAGAAGCTCGCCGGTTGCCGGGTTAATGGTCTTGATCGTCATGGCGCGACCTCGCTCAAGCATCGTGGCCTGCCTATCCCGGCAGGCGAAACGAAAGCAGTCGGCTGATGGTACACGTCCCGTGCCCGCCGCGGCAGGCGAAAGTCCACTCTCGACCATTCCGCGCGCCGTGCGCGATTGCGTTGCCCTGCCGTTTCTGTTGAAATCGCCGCAGGCCGGCGCTGCAGCACCTGCTGCTATGACCGCCACGCCGCTTCTCCGTTCCCGCGCATGCAAAGCCTCCCCAGCGGCACCGTGACCTTCCTGTTTTCTGACATCGAAGGTTCAACGCGGTTGATCGAACAGCACCCGGAAAGCGCAAAAGACGCTATTGCGCGCCATCAGACCCTGGTACAGGCCGCCATTGATCGCCACCGAGGCCGTGTCTTTCAGATTGTCGGCGACGCGTTTTGCTCGGTATTCGACGAGAGCGGCAACGCACTCGGCGCGGCGCTCGACGCGCAGCGCGCGCTGGCGCGGGAGAGCTGGGGCGAGATCGGCGCAGTGCGCGTTCGAATCGGCTTGCACACGGGAGTCGCCGAAGCACGCAACGACGAATACATTTCTTCGCTTACCCTGGTGCGTGCCCAGCGCGTCACGGCGGCAGGGCACGGCGGACAAACCCTGCTCTCCACCACTGCCGCCAAAGGGGTGAGCGAGGGGCTGCCAGCGGGGACCGCGCTGCGCGACCTGGGCGTGCACAAACTACGGGGGCTTGCCGAAGCGGAGCGCATCTACCAGCTTATCGCCTCCGATCTGCCGTCGGATTTCCCGCCGCTGCGAGTCGAGGACGTCGAGGTATCGTTTGCGACGCCCTTGCAACAGCTCGTGCGGGGCAAGCTCGTGGGACGCGGCGCGGAGTTGGAGCAGCTCAAGGGCCATTGGGTCCAGGCGCAGCAGGCGCGCGGGCACCTTGTCCTGCTGTCGGGCGAGCCGGGGGTGGGCAAGACGCGCCTTGCCCAGGACCTCGTCGCGCACGCGCAGAAAAGCGGCGCAATCGTGTTGCGTGGTGGCTGCTATGAGTACGAGGCGACCACACCCTATCTGCCGTTCGTCGAGGCACTGCGCGACTGGGTCCATTGGCAGAATGCCGACCAGTTGCGCTCGGCACTGGGCGCCACCGCGCCTGAGATCGCGAAGTTCGCGCCCGAGATCGAGGCGAAGCTTGGCGCGCTCGCGCCGAATGCACCCCTGTCCCCGAACGAGGAGCGGATGCGGCTGTTCGACAATACCGCGCGCTTACTGCAATCGCTCGCGGCGGAGCGCGGCCTGCTCATCTTCATCGACGACGTGCACTGGGTCGACCAGGGAACGCTTTCGCTGTTGCAATATCTGCTGCGCCATCTGCGCGGCCACCGCGTGCTGGTGCTCGCCGCCTACCGCGAGATCGAGCTCGATCGCGCCCATCCCCTCGCCGCGGCCCTGGTGGACTGGAATCGGGAGCGACTGGCGACGCGAATCGCGTTGGACCGTCTGTCGCGCGCGGATACGGGCAAGCTGCTTGCCACGCTGTTCCATGAGGAATTCGTGTCGGACGAATTCACCACCGCGCTCTACGACGAGACCGAAGGCAACCCGTTCTTTATTGAAGAGGTGATCAAATCCCTGATCGAGCAGGGAGAAATCTATCGCGAGGAGGGTCGCTGGGGGCGCAAGGAGACGCATGAACTGGCGATCCCGCAAAGTGTGAAGGAAGCCATCGGCCGCAGGCTCAACCGGATGAACGATGCCGCGGTGGAAACGTTGCGTACCGCGGCTGCACTGGGCAAGATTTTCCTCTTTCGCGATCTGGCTGCGGTTTCGCCTGCAGGCGAGGATGCGCTCCTGGACACGCTCGACGAAGCGACCACTGCGCAGCTCATCCGCGTGAACAGCGCCGGTGACGACAGCTTTGCCTTCACCCACGACAAGATTCGCGAGGTGCTGTACGAAGAGCTCAATCCGATTCGCCGTCGTCGCCTGCACCAGCGCATCGGGGAAACGCTGGAGAAGCTCTATGCGACCGCACAGCAGCCAGCGGCCGCGTCGGGGCGCAGCGACGAGCATGCCCAGGATCTCGCCCATCACTTCGCGCATGCCGGCGATCTCGAACGCGTCGTGACCTATGCCCGGCGGGCGGCGCAGAACGCCTCCCGCGTCTTCGCGTACGACGAAGCACTGCAATACCTCGAACAGGCGCGGGAGGCGGCAGCTGGGCTCGATCGTCGTGAGGAACTCACGGCAATCGATGTCGGGCTCGGAGACATCCACGCGGCGCGAGGCGTCATTCCGCGTGCCGTCGAGAGCTATGAGCGCGCCCTAGCCGCGGAGACGTCGGGCGAATCGCGCGCGGCGCTCAAGGCAAAGGTCGGCAATGCCTACGCTCCAGTCGGCGATCCGCGTGGGCTCGCCTACCTCGAACAAGCGATCGCCGAGCTCAATCCCGAGACACAGACCAATGCCCTTGCGCTGGCGACGGCACTGGTGGGCCGCTACTATCACTATCGGACCGAGCATAAGAAAGCCATCGAGTATTTGGAGCGGGCGCGGCTGCTGGCGGAACCGCTCGATGATCCGGCAGCCCTCGATACCATCTACTCCTTCCTCGCCGGCGCGCATCAGCATTTGCTGCGCTATGACGAAAGCGACCGCTGGGCGCGCATGGCCATCGCCCTTGGCGAACGCACCAGGACGCCGGCCGCGATCGCCTCGGGTAACGAATTCCTCGCGGAAAACTCCGCAGCCCGAGGTCTCTGGGACGACGCCCTGGCCTACGCGGCAAAAGACGCCGCGCAGGGGCGCAAGAGCGGCTCGCTGTCGCACGTAGCGTGGAGCGAGTTCAGTCGCGAGCAGGCGTTGCACGGCAAAGGAGAGCTGGCAGCGGCGCTCGACTGCACGCAGGCGGCGCTGGAACTGTGCGCGCAAATCGGCGAAGAGCGCTTGGCGACCTGGTTCGACACCGCGGCAGCGCTCGTCGCGACCGATATGGCTAATGACATCGCGGCCCGCATGCACGCGGATCGCGGCTGGGCGCGCGCGCAACAGCTCGATCAGCTGGTGCTATCGGCCTGTGCGTTCAATGCGCTGGGCTATGTGGCGGCCATTCGCGGCGACGCGCGCGAGGCACTCGAGTGGTACGAGCGGTACGCGGCGCTCGTGCGCGACACCGAGAACGGGGTGGCGCGCCATCTGACCCTCGGGCGCGCGGCAGAGGCCCACCTCATGCTCGGGCGCGTGGCCGACGCAGCGCGGCTCGCCGACGAGGCGATCGCGTTGGCCGAATTCGCCAACGCCCCGCACTTCCTTGCCGTCGGCCGCCGCGTGCGGGGACAGACTTGGGCGGCGCAGGAAAAGTTCGCCGAGGCGCAGCAAGCGTTCGATGCGGCAATCGTACAACTGGAGCGCAGCGGCAGCCGGTTGGAGCACGCACGGGCACTGTTTCATCGCGCCGCGCTCCAGCTTGCCCACGGCGGCGCAGCGCAGCGCGAGGCCGCGCGCGCCGAGGCGGAGACCGCGCGCGCAGGCTTTGTCGCTATGGGTGCGCTACGCGATGCCACGGCCGCCGAGCGGTTGCTCGGAAGCTAACCGCGAGGCTGCGCAACCTACCAGTTCCACATTGTGCCGTCGCGCAGCCTCGCGACCGGCAGATACGCCCGCTCGTAGGGATACTTGGCGGCAAGTTTTTCGTCGATGTCGACACCGAGTCCGGGGACCTCATCCATGACCATGAAGCCGTCCTCGAAGCGGTAATGATGGGGAAAGACCGCGTCGGTCTCCGGCGTGTGGCGCATGTATTCCTGAATCCCAAAATTCGGCACCCAAAGGCCGAAGTTCACCGCCGCCGCCATGCAAACCGGCGACAGGTCGGTGGCGCCATGACAACCAGTGCGAACCTGGTAGAGCGCGGCAAGATCGGCGATGCGGCGCAAGTGGGTCAGGCCGCCGGCGTGGACGACCGAGGTGCGGATATAGTCGATCAGCTGCTCGCGGATCAAATCCTTGCAATCCCAGATCGAATTGAAGATCTCGCCCACCGCCAGCGGCGTAGTGGTGTGACGGCGGATGAGCCGGAATGACTCCTGGTTCTCCGCCGGGGTCGCATCCTCAAGCCAGAACAGCCGATAGGGCTCCAGCTCCTTACCCAGGCGCGCGGCCTCGATCGGCGTCATGCGATGGTGGCCGTCGTGCAACAGATGCGGGGCGTCACCGTATGCGTCGCGAACCTTGCGGAACAGCTCCGGGGTATGGCGCAGGTACAGCGCCGTGTCCCAGATCTCCTCGTCGGGCAGGCCCTTGGCCGCCGGCTCGTAGTACAGGTCACCCTTGGCGACCCCGTAGGCCTTGTCCAGGCCCGGCACCCCGGCCTGAACGCGAATCGCCTTGTAGCCCATGGCGAGATAGCGCCCCACCGCCTCGGTCGCTTCGCCGTGGTCGCGACCGTTGGCATGTCCGTACACCATGACAGCATGGCGGCTGCGCCCGCCAAGCAGCCGGTACACCGGCATGCCGGCGCTCTTGCCCAGGATGTCCCACAGCGCCATGTCGACGGCAGCGATGGCGGCCATCGTCACCGGCCCGCGCCGCCAGTAGGCGCCACGATAAAGGTACTGCCAGGTGTCCTCGATATTGCGCGGATCGCGACCGACCAGGCACGGGATCACGTGCTCGTCGAGATAGGCCTTGACGGCGAGCTCGCGCCCGTTGAGCGTGGCGTCGCCGATGCCGTACACGCCGTCGCCGGTGACGACCTTGAGCGTGACGAAGTTGCGGCCCGGGCAGCTAACGATCGTGTACGCGCGCTCGATCTTCATGCCGATCTGCCCTGGTTTGCTACGCCCTGCATGGCGGCAGCGATCGTTTCCGGGTCGCCAAGGTAGTAGTGGCGGATCGGCTTGAGCTCGGTATCGAGCTCGTACACCAGTGGTTGTCCGGTTGGAATGTTGAGTTCGACGATCGCGGCGTCCGACATGTCGTCGAGATACTTGACCAGCGCGCGCAGGCTGTTGCCGTGCGCGGCGATGATGACCCGCTTGCCAGAGCGCACCGCCGGCGCGATCGTCGCGTGCCAGTAGGGCAGAAAACGCGCCACCGTATCGCGCAGGCACTCGGTGCGGGGATACGCCCCCGGCTCGAGGTCGGCATAGCGCCGGTTGTCTTCATCCAGCCGCGGATCGCCGGCCTCGAGCGGAGGCGGCGGCGTGTCATAGGAGCGGCGCCAGATCTTGACCTGCGCCTCGCCAAACCGCGCCGCCGTCTCTGCCTTGTTGAGTCCCTGCAGGGCGCCGTAGTGGCGTTCGTTCAGGCGCCAGGATTTCTGTACTGGAATCCACATGCGATCCATTTGCTCCAGCACGATCCACAGCGTCTTGATCGCGCGCTTAAGCACCGAGGTGAAAGCGACGTCGAAATCCAGACCTTCGCGCTGCAGGAGCGCGGCAGCGCTCCCCGCTTCGGCGACGCCCTTCGCGGTCAGGCCGACGTCGGTCCAGCCGGTAAAGCGATTTTCCTGGTTCCAGACTGATTCCCCGTGTCGCAGCAGAACAATTTTTTTCATCGCCACGCAGTCAGATCTCGAGTGCCGCGCATCGTTGCCGCGGTGGAACCGGTTCATCGCGCCTCGATCAAGAGGCGGATTTCCCGGCGCAAAGTTGAAATCATACCTCGATGCCGGGAAGCGCCTTGATAGCGACAGCTGCGGGACACCGATGCGACCGCTGCAACGCGTATAGAATAACCGCAGCCCGGGTGGTGAAACTGGTATACACAAGGGACTTAAAATCCCTCGGCGGCCAATCCTGCCATGCCGGTTCAAGTCCGGCCCCGGGCACAAAATCAATAAGTTAGCCGTTGCTCTGAGAGGTTGAGCCGGAAGCGTTTGCCTTGCTGGCACACATTTGGCACACCTACTCGCAGAAATCGTCGGTAACACCGAGTAAGGGGCACAACATGGCAAGCATTCAAGCACGCGCAGGCATCGACGAACGCGGTAGGCAGCACACCCATTACCGCGTGCAAGTTCGCTTGCGCGGTTTCCCGCCAGTCAACGCGGCTCGCCCTTACGACAGGCATGCAACGCGGTGAACTACTCGGGCTGCGTTGGCCGGACGTTGACCTTGAACGCCGACTCATCGTGCTGAATAAGACGAAAAACCACGAGCGCCGCAGTGTGCCAATTGTGCCTGACGTGGTCGCGCTGCTATCTATCGCGAGATGGAATCCGGTAAGCGGGATAGCCAGGACGCCTCTCGCCTGGTCTATGTCCTGACCCAGATCGCCAAGGTGCTGGAAATCACCGAGATCGAAGCGAGGATCAAAGAACTAGAGGCAAGAGCAAATGGCCGACAACCAGCGCCGACTGCACGCAATTGATGGTGCCTGCATCCCGCCGCGCTCTCTGTCGCCCGCTTTACACAGGCGCTATCGGCTGGGACTGTACGTTGTAGCTAACTCGTTGTTTGGGTGTCAACTCGCGCTAATGGCTCGCTATATGCTTACGCGCACCAAGGCCTAGTCGTTCGGCGCTGCGAGGGCGCCAGAGGAATGCCATGAAGCCAAAGATTCTTGGACTGATTTCGGTGGTGCTGCTCGGCGTATGTGGTGTCGCCAGCTCAAGCATTGTTTACAACGTCGATATAACGGACGGGACCGAAACGGTCTCGGGCACGATAACCACCGATGGGAATACTGGGGCGCTCGCGGCCGGGGATATTGATCGGCCCCTATCCCGATTGCTAGCGAGCCCGCTGCAAAGGTAGCCATTCCCTTGGGATGTGTTTCCGGAATAGGTCGGGATCTCAGGTTTCGATTGGAGGCTAAGCATGGCCAATGACTACGAGACGCGCCTGGATCGGCTAGAGGCCGCAAAAGGAATCGGCATCCCGCAAATTCTCGTGCTGATGCCAAGTGAGGACGAGGCCTCGAGTGGCGCTGAGTTCAGGCGGGAACGGGGCCTGAGCGCTAATGATCCTGTGCAAGTGATACGTGTTGTATATCCTGAATGGCCCGTACCTGGCAAATGACATGCGGGCCTGCTGCGAAAATTGGGGCGGCTGTTGCGCAGCGTGTAAAGCCCGGCAACACGACCGCTTTCGACCCTTCTGCGGCACTCACGAATGTCCGCAAAGGAGCTGGCAAATTCGCGATCGTTTCCTGTCTAGGCCGCCGCTGCACCAAGTTCGTGGGTTGCCCTAGCAAGCGCGTTGCCCACCTGCTGCTCCCAGATGCCCGCCGACGCATCGGACGGCATGCCTGGAAACAGAATGGGGCGGGAGGAACTGACGATCCCACCCTCCAGTCCAGTCGGACCTCGGCGAAAGCCGCGCACCGCCTCGCGCGCGGAAGCACCCTGTTCGCCGTAGCCGAGCACCAGGAACAGGGCGTGAGGCAGAGCCAGGCGAATGCGCTCTGTATCCTCTGCATGTGTAGCGGCAACCGTTACCCCGAGGGACGACCATCCAGTTGTCGCGCCGGCTAGGCGGTCCTGCCACTTTGCCAAGGACGAGGCCACAACGGAGAAGAACGGACCGGCAGGTGTCTCCACGGCCTGATAAACCGAAGAATCGGGATTGCTGTTGCGGACCAGGACTACGATCCCGCGATCCGCTTTTTCCGCCTCGACGACGAATGGGCGAGGCTCTCTGGCCCATGATAGGGATTAACCGTGATTGCGTCGACGCTGCACGAACTATCCGGAGACAGATAGGCTTGCGCATAGGCCGTCGCTGTGTCAGCGATGTCCCCCCGCTTCGCATCGAGCAAGACCAATAGCCTTGCGGCACGCGCATACCGGATGACCCGTTCCAGCGTGCGCCATCCTTGCCAGCCGAGGCGTTCGAACAGGGATGCCTGCGGCTTTACAATGGCCACGTTTGCGGCAATCAAGTCAATGACGCGGCAGCAGAACTCTTCGACGGCCAGGACCGTATCCAAGTGTTGCGGTTGCATGGCACCACGACGAAACAGCGAAGGGATGCGGTCGAGGTATGGATCCAATCCGACGCACAGCGGGTGTCCAAGTGCGCGTGTCCGCTCGATAAGGCGATCACCAAAACGGGGCATTCTCCTCGTACCTTCTCCGTCGTCGCCGCTGCAATGTGCCCGTCTTCGGCCAGAACTTCGAGGGCCGCCAGTCTGAGCTTGCCAAACGTTCGACGCGCCAATTCGCTCCCGCCAACGTCGGCTTTCCGGCAGGCATTTTAACTCGGCGCATGACCGATGTTGGCCCACAATCAGCCATAGCTTCCAGTCCTCCCAAGCGCCCAATCGAGCGCGCCCTGCTTCACGGGTTGCCTTTGTCCGCTGTGGACTTCTTGTTTTCGCCGGGCTGCGCCGCGAGCTCACGCAGAATCCGCACCAGCTCGATGTGCGCGGGCGAACCCTTCTCGCTGATGGCCTCGACAGGTTCTGCCTCGGTCAGTCGGTTGAGCCGTGTCAGCAAGCGGATACGTTGGCGCCTTGTGAGCTTGGCCTTAGACGAGTGCCAACGCAGGAACAGTCGCGGGAGCTCGCCGTCGCCGAACAGCGTATTGAGCTCATGGGCCGTCACGTAGACGAGGAACAGAACCATTAGCCAGACCTGAATCGCCAGAAAGCGCGGCCACGAGAATTGCGCGACAAGGTAGTTCGGAAAATCGGCGAGAGCCCCACCATCGCGCAAGAAACGCAACAGGCCTTCGGCGAGGCGGACCAAGAACACGCACAACCAATAGATCGTCGACTTGAACAGGATAGGCTGGATCAGCGGCGCACCGTCGAAGCGGCGCATGAAGCGCAGGTTGTCGACTATCAGGACAGCCTTGCCGACCAGCAGCGCGGCGACCGTCGCGGTGAAGAAATTTCTTAACGGAATGCCATACTCCTCGAGCGTCATCCAGCGCGTGAATAGAATCAAGTTGAAACCGAAAAAGAAAAAGATAGTCGGCGGCAGCACGTGTTTCACCTGCACGAACCACCAGGCGAAACTGCGTCGCCAGAGCGGCGCTCGTGCTCCAGAGGGGGCGGGGGCGGACAACGTCATGGCTTCTATCCGGCGAGCGTGGGCATAGCGCGGTTCAATTTACTACTAATTCCCTTTGATCGCTCCTCGAGCATGAGAGCAGATGCGGTCACTAGCCCCTCCACCCCGGCATCTTCACTGTCTCAGAAGCGATGCGAAGACGCCACCCCGACCATACAAGCAGTCGTTCGTAGGCTAGAACCGCCGTTCGCGGGCAGGGTGACCGCCCGTCGGGAGGCGTAGAATCGCTGGGCTTTGCACCTTAGCGCAATGTGCACGTTCATGCAGCTGCGTAACAATCCCCTCCCGCTAAAGTTTCCGATCCGCTTAAGACTGGCCGCGATGCTGGCCGCGGCGTGTTTGGTTTATTGGGTGGAAGGCGCTGCAGCGGGCGGCGAAATGGCGAGGCTCGCTGGCCTCGAGGTTTACGTCTGGTCACCGGACACGGTCTCCACGGTGCGGCTCCCGGTGATTCTCTTCTCGCACGGTTTTCACGGCTGCGCTACGCAGTCGCGCTTCTTGATGGAGGCGTTCGCGGACGCTGGCTTCCTGGTTTTCGCGCCCAACCATCGCGATGCCACCTGCGCCGGCGGCGGCGCGCGCTGGACGGAGCGTTCCGCCGTGCCGTTCAAAGACGGCGCCGCGTGGAGCGATTCAAGCTACGCGGATCGGAGTGAGGACATGCAACGGCTCGTGCGTGCCATCGGCGCAGACGCGGGCTACGGTCCGCGCGCCGATCTCTCGCGCATTGGTCTCGTAGGGCATTCGCTCGGCGGATACACGGTGCTGGGGCTTGCGGGTGCGTGGCCCGCATGGCGTATGCCCCACGTCGCAGCGGTACTGGCGCTCTCTCCGTACGTGCAGCCGTTTCTAGCCCACCGCACACTCGGCGGTGTCGAACTGCCGACGATGCTTCAGGGCGGTACGCTAGACTTTGGCGTCACGCCGACGCTTCACAAATCAATGGGCGCGTATGATCAGCTAAGTGCGCCAAAGTACTACATCGAGTTTAAAGGCGCCTCGCACTTTGCCTGGACCGATCTCGGTCGTATGGCACGTGCTTCTATCGTTGCCTATAGCGTGGCATTCATGAACCGGTACATGAAAGGCGATATGGGGGCAGATGTGGCACTCCGTGAGCAGCGTGCAGACATCGCCGTGCTGCGCATCGAACCGTAATCGCCTGGTTTCCGAACGTCTGTGGGCGGAATTGCCGTTAGCACACCTCCGGCACGCCAGGTCTTTGGGGGCACCGGCCGATCGTCCGCGTCTGTGTGGCATAAACTTCCGTTTCGGGTCGACATGCGACTGTCGGCGATAGAGGGCTGTTGACGACCACCTGTAGACGGTCAGCATCCCTGCGACAATTGTCCAGCAGCGGTCACTCGTGGCGGGTCCGACCTGCCCGCCGTTGCTGGTGCCAATGTTCGAAGCTATGAAATCTAACCAAGCGCTGGATAGCGTGATCCCTTTTGTCCGGCGCTATAAGCGATTCCTTGGGGTCGGTCTCTTTCTAGGTGTCCTGTTGACAGTCTTCGAAGTCTCCGGACTGCGGGATCACTTCAACCTAGCGTTTATACGGCAACTTATCTTGCAACACCGGATCGGCGGACTGATCCTTTTCGTGTTGCTCTTTTCGCTGGGCAACCTAATCCAGATTCCCGGTTGGGTGTTTCTCGCGGCGGCGGTGCTCACGCTGGGCCGCATGTGGGGAGGTGCAGTCACCTACGTCGCCGCCGTCACCTCCTGCGCATTCACATTCGTGACGATCCGGGCCATTGGGGGGGACGCCTTGAGACTGCTCAGGAACCGAGTTGCGGTCCGGTTACTGTGCGAGCTCGACGCCCATCCAATCACGAGCGTCGCGCTGCTACGAGTCCTCTTCCAGACGGTGCCGGCATTAAATTACGCGCTCGCGATGTCAGGAATCAAGTTCCGTACCTACCTCATCGGTACGCTAGTTGGTCTTCCGTTACCAATCGCCGTGTACTGCATCTTTTTCGACTTTCTGGCGACCGGACTGCAAATCCGCTAGCGCACCGTGGGCGTGATAGGGTGTCTTGAAGTCGACGTTTGCGACGATGGTCTCAATCTGGCCAGGAACCGACGGTCGAATCCGCACTTGAAAGCGGACGTACGGGCTAGAATTTCACAAGCCGGACCTCGCGCTCTGTGAGCTGGTAGCGGGTCATGTCGAAGTTTAATTTACGGGAAAGAACATCTTCATGCCAAACGTCCGTCATTCGACCGTACGAGTAGGCCCCGCGAACGTGTTCTACCGTGAAGCCGGCACAGAAGGACAACCGATTCTTTTGCTGCTTCACGGCTTTGCAAACTCGTCACACTATTTCCGGCACTTGATGCCAAAGCTCGCAGGCCGATTTCACCTGATTGCACCAGATCTGCCTTTGTTCGGATTTACGACGCTCGAAAAGGGTGAGGCCTATCAATTTACTTTTGCCGGTCTGACAAAGACGATTCAGGGCTTTGTGAACGAACTTTCGCTACGACGCTTTGCGATGTACGTGTTCGATTACGGCGCACCCGTCGGCTTCAATCTGGCGGTCGACAATCCGGGTAGCATTACCGCAATCGTCTCGCAGAGCGGCAATGCGTACGAGGAGGGCCTAGGCGCCGCTCCTTGGGCTCCATTGCGTGCCTATTGGACGCAAGCTTCACCGGCTATTCGTGAGCAAATTAAGGAACGCATGTCGCTCGATGGGGTCCGTGAGGCATATTTTCAAGGAGTGAGTGATCGTGCCAGGATCGAGCCCGAGGCTTATTGGCTGGATGCGGCTCTACTTGCCCGCCCAGGGATGATGGATCTTCAGGCCGACCTCAAGCTCGACTACAAATCTAATATCGAGCGCTATCCTCTGTATCAGCAATATCTTCGAACGCACCGGCCTCCACTGCTGGCAATGTGGGGAAAAAACGACACCTTCTTCATTCCACCAGGCGCCGAGGCGTTCAAGCGTGACGTGCCCAATGCGGACGTCCGATTTCTGGACGCCGGCCACTTTGCTCTTGAAACCAACGTCGACGACTTCGCGTCCGCAATCCTGAAAATGACAGTTAATGCATAAAGCCCGGGCCGACAAACGGGGATTCGTAATCCTCGATGACTTCTTCGGGTGGTCGATTGCGGGCCTTTCGGCCAACCGTCCCATCAGTTAAAACGAATTGGGGTTCGCGGTATGCGTCGTCGCATCTTCTTGGTGGTCGTCGGAGCTGTCGACGGCGGTCATGATCGCCCTCCGGCAGCCAAACAAGTTCGCGATTCACATGAATATTGCCCTCAATACCGGCCTTACCCTAGATGAAATTGAGGAAGCTCTAATTCAGACCTTGCCATATGTTGGATTTCCGGCTGTGGCGACGGCGCTCGTCGCGGCTGGCAAAGTCATCCAAGAGCGCGGACTCGATAAGGACCCCGCCTACGCGGCGCGCCATCGTGTTGGCCGTACCAGGAGCACCCTCGAACGGTGCAGAACGCGATTGGTCGTCGCACGGACCCCGGCCGCGTGCACGAGCATGATGAGAATCAGCATTGCGCCGCCGACCATCAGGTCGGCGGCCGGCATGACTTTCATCAGACCATTTCCAATTCCTTGAACCGGAGATACAGCTCACGGCACGCCCAAGCATCGGTCGCCGCATAGGCGATCTGCTGCGGCGTCAAGCGGCGCGCAGCCCAGTTCGTGATCTTCGTGCCCTTGGGGATGCGCGTACCGAGAAATATCCCGGCGAGATTCCTCACGCCCGTCTGCTTCAAGCCGTGGCGCTCCGCAACCTTGCCGAGATCCACCACCGATTCTTCGTCGAACTCGAATAGCTTTTTCAGGTTACGCATATCGTCGGTCACCGACACACCCACCTTTATTATTTTCTCCGACGAAAGGATCTCCCGCATCGCGTCGAATAGGTCCTGCTGCTGGATCTGCAAGAGATACACAGCGCTCGCCGTAGCGAACTGCACGAGAGAGGGGAGGTAGCTCTCGCCGGGCCTGAAGGCAGGCCGTGTCTCGGTGTCAAAGCCGACTACGCTTTCCTGCAAGATGTCCTGCATCGCGTGCTGGAGATCCGAGTGCCCCGCAACGATGTGCACCGAACCCTCGTAGCGCCGGATCGGCAACTCGCTCATCTCCTCACGCGAGATCCTTTTAACGGATTCGGATGGCGGCGCGGCAGTGGGGTCCCGACTCATACGCCGCATAGTAAGCTGGTTCCCCTTGCGGGTGGGCGCAGGCGAGTCCGGCGGGTTCCCTCGCTACGCGCGACAGCCCCTCAAGCTCTACGTTATGAACGTCCTGCATCTTTAAGGGGCGACGGCGGGACTGCGGCGCACCTCCAGCCTTTGTCGCAACGCACGCTGACACTCTGGGTAGGATCGCTCAGCGGGATCGAACTCGGGATCGCGGAGGCGTTGCGAAGGCTCGCAAGCGATATGACGGAAGATCTAGAATTGCGAACCAAGAGTCTTGGAGCAGCAAACCGCGATTTGCCTCTCCCCTGCCGGGCGCGCCCGAGATCACCACGACGGGCGACTTCTCGGCGAATGCGGCGGCGACCGGATTGACCATGTTGAGGGCGTCGGTGGCGGCATCAAGGCTGGGGTGAAGGCGTCCTCGTGCGCGACGCTGACGAAGTGGTGGCGGGATTTGAGCCCGAAGGGACGACCAAGCGCTTTCTGGCGGATCTGCGGCAGCGGATGGAGCCGTTTGCGCACCCGGTCATACCAACGGGCGACTGTATCTGCGCGACCAGGACTTGCTTTTCTGTCTTGACGTGAAGGTCGAACGAGTCGCGGGCCGGGGCCGTCTCACTGGCCCATCAATCCGCAGCAGCGCCGACACACTGGCATGAGGCCGTCGCTGGCGATCGACGCGCGGAACTTTTGCGCCTTGTCGCCGAGCCAGATGTCTTTTACCGGGGACTCCAGAATGTTGCCGATCACGTAGTCGTTGTAGTCGCGGCACAGGCTGACATCGCCGTTGGAGTTGATCTCCATCGTCATATAGATGCTCACACACTGGTCGTAGCCGAACGTGGCGGTGTGATCGCTGTAGTAGGTCCGCACCTCCTCGGCCGTCTGCAGCGGTGGCCAGATCATCGGATAGGACTTGCCCTCGTTCTGGTAGGACTTGCGGATTTTGTTCACCTGGTCAATCACTACCTCGTGGTCGGACGCGGTCCAGTCGCCGATCCAGCCGAAGTGCTTCTTCGGCTTCGTGCCGAAGCGGCGCTCGTAGTCTTCGGTATGCTGTTCGGCCGAGAGCTGGTCGATCCACCAGGCGAAGTAGAACAGGTGCCCGTTGCTGTACGGCGCGGCGTAGTTGTAGATGTCGCTTAGACAGTGCGAGTTGTACTTGGCGATGATGCTGATCGGCTGGACGTACGGCAAGTGGCGGCCTTGCCGTTTCTTTTCCTCGTTGAGTGCCTTGAGCGCCGCGTCGATCTCGGCGAAGTTCGACTTGCGGCCGCTGCCCGAGGCGCCGGGCCGTTGCTCGTCGTGGATCGCGGCGTTGGGGCCATCGATGCTCAGGAACAGGATCTTCAGGTGCTTGACGAGCTGGGCCGCCCGTGCCGCGACGTGGAAGCCGTTGCTGACCAGGGTCACCGCCATGCCCAGGTTGCTGAGATGCTCGATGAACCGGAGGATGCCGGGGTACATCATCGGTTCGCCGCCCCAGATGTACCACACGGGCCGCCAGCCGAGCCGATGGACCTCGTCAGCCATGGCCATGTACTTCTCGACCGGGATCTCGCGCTGCTTCAGGTCCTTGAGCGGCGTGTCGCGCAAGTAGCCGTTGTCGCCCCACTGGCCGCAGGTGTGACAGCGGAGGTTGCACAGGTCATTGATGCGAATGCCGATCAAGCGCAGCGCGTCCGCCGCGCCATCCTTGCCGCGGCCCAGTGGGTGCCGTAGGTTGAACGTTTCTTTCGAGAGCTGGAGCATGCCGCCGGAGCGGATCAAACTCCATTCCCCTCCCTTGACCAGGCGCAGGGCGTCTTTCGCCACCGACTTGAAAAGAGCGTTGCTGCGCCGCCAATGCTCGGAAGCTGACATGGCGTCCTTCTCACGCGGATGTTTGCTCGACTGCAACCTTCTTCGCATCCGGCAAGACTTGGTAACGCTACCGCGCCGCCACCGCCGGCGCTGACAAGGGGAATACTGAGCGTCGCATGTCATTCACGAAAGGCTCCTCTGTTGAGGGAAAGGAGCCCCACGCTGATACTACCGGACGGGCGCTTGTCGTGAAGCCGACAAATCGGCTGCTCCAAAGCGGTCATAGTTTCAGGTGGAAGCTGCCATTCGCATAGGCTCGGGAAGAAAGAAACGGGCCGCCCCATTGAGAGACGGCCCGCGTGTTTCAAAGTCGGACTGAGCGGCTAATCGCCAAGGCCGATCGTCCTCACGACTTTCCTTATATCCATCAAAGGCACGGGGTTAGCTGGATCCTGAAGATTCGGATTCATATCGTTCGATGCTCCACCGGGTTGGCGCTTGATGTTCGGGAAATCCACGAGGGATTTGTCGAACTCCATGATCGGTACCGTAATCAACGAAAGAACCCAACCGTTGTCATAGCCGGCATAGCGGCCCGGCGACGTAGTAGGCATGCGCGTACTCACTGCACCGTTAAACGTCATGTCGTATTTCTCGAACGGGTCCATCGTGAGGTTGTAGGCCGAACCGATGGCACCAAGATTCTGCGTTGGGCCGAGCCAGGTGTCCTTGGCGGTATAAAGGTATTTCCACGCGATTCGGACATCGGGGTTATTGGGATCATCACCGATGTCGGCGCGAGCACCGGCAAAGGTCTCGCCGTCTATATAGATCCACGAAGCGCGCGCCGAATGCCGCGCCTTGCCCATGATGTAGGCGCTGTTGTCAATGCTGTCGAAATAGATCGGCTTGCCGTCGTTGTCCCTCCACGCACCGTGGGGTGGAGGGGTGAGGCCGACCATTGTCGCCAGCGTCGCCCAGAGGTCAATGTGCGACATCATTTCACCATAGTGGGCTCCGGCTGGAATCTTGCCAGGTGCCCACATGATGCCGGGCACACGGAAACCGCCCTCGAACGGCGACCCCTTCTCACCTCGGAACGGAACGGTACCACCGTCCGGCCACGCATCCTGCCACGCGCCATTGTCGGCGGTGATGATGACGATCGTGTTGGGAGCCTCGGCCCGGATGGCGTCCATCACCTTGCCGATATTGGAATCCAGTTCCATCATGGCATCGGAGTAATTGCCGAGGTGTGATTTTCCAATAAACGCCTTGGCCGGAATGTTCGGATTGTGCATCTTCATGAAATTCACATCCATGAAGAACGGCTTGCCGTCCCGGGCGTGCTGCTTGATGTAAGCGACAGCCGAATCCGCCTGCCGAACATCGAACTCATGCAGATAATCGTAATCGATGCGGGCGACCTTGATCGCGGGTTTGCCGGCCGTGCCCTCCCATTCGTACAAATTGACGATCTTTTGATATTCGTCCCAATAGGCGGCGTTGAATTTCGGGAACCAGGGATGGGCGAACCAATCTGTGTCGTCATACGTATAGACACCCGGATAGTAGGCGGCAAACTCTTTCATTTCGTCGAAGCCATGTTCAATCGGGTAGAACTTCGGTTGATCACCCAGATGCCACTTGCCCGAGAAGTACGTGCTATAGCCGTTCTTTTGGAAGAACTCGGCAATCGTCGGCGTGGACTTCGTCAGGCCGTTCTCATCGCCAGGCACAACCACTACCGAGAGGGCCGAACGGATGGGGATGCGCCCGGTCATGAACGAGGCTCGGCCGGCGGTGCAACTCGCTTGGCCATACCAACTCGTGAACACGGCGCCTTCGCTAGCAATGCGATCAACGTTCGGCGTCGGATGTCCGAGGTTCGCGCCACCACCATAAGCCCCAAAGTCATTCCAGCCGGTGTCGTCGGTCATAAGCATGACGATGTTGGGCCGGTTCTGCGCAAGCGCCGACCCGGCGACCAGGCAAAGTGCGGCAGCAATTAACATCGAAGCCAGACTTACCGTGCGATTCATTTGTGTGACCCTTTCAGAGATGGGATTCCGAACCCAGAAGAGGCGATACGCACCCTTGTTTGCTACAGCCGGGCGATTCTACTCAGACCCGAGATTCTTGCAAAGAATGTTGCATGCGAATGACCGCTTCCAGGCAAGTTGGATCCCGGCGCTGAGCGACTGGTTGTGGCGGGCTCGGTCGTCCGGACAAATCCCGACGAAATGCAATAAGGAGATACCTTGATGGAGTGAGCCTTTCGTAGAGAGCCAAATCTTCGCAAAATTGTGAGCGGTGAGAGAATCGATGGCTCCCGCCGTACCGCGCTCATTCCGGAGATACGTTCATATCCGCAGGCAATTTCTGGCGCTTCGCCTTGGGGCTCTTGGCCGCCCTATCCACGGCGGCGCTGATTTGGTTTGGCACCGGTCTCTATTGCGGATTCAGGTCCCGCTCTCCGGAGTACCGGTTGGTGGAGGATGGTCAGGATTGGCCGGGCGTGCGGCGCGCCACCCAGTATGTGGCACCATTGGCGCCATAACGCTCCGCGTGAGGCACCTCGCAGTCAAGCGCGAACTCGTCGCCGGGGCGCAAGTGTCGAACATCGTTCCCAACGGTGAGCCACATTTCACCGTGGACGACAAGCGCCCGTAGCGCGAAAGTGTGTGTATGCAAATCCAGAACCGTGGCAGGCGCCCACCGTCGCTCCAACACGTCGTCGAAACCCTGCGCGCACGCGTTCGCTTCAAACGCTTGGAATGTAAGTTGATTCACAACGACCCCAATCCCGCCATTCTACTTCTGCTTTCAGGCAGACTGGCTTACGGCCGCTTTAGCCGAGAGCTGCTCGATGGTCGACGGCCGCAGATCGACTCACAGCAGTCGGTCGCTGCATCAGCAGCAGACGCTCAACGAGCCCTTTGACGGCCCTTCCCCCAACGGGATGAGGCATCTGCGTTGCTCACCCGGTTGTTGGGGGACCCTCGACGACTTGTCCGTCCTTCACTGGAAGCGTAGCGCCAGGTTTGGAAGAGGTGCGTAGGACCCCCTCCTTGCCTTCGAAGCGATAGGTGACGTCGTAGCCGACCAGCCGCTCGGTCGTGTCGTTGACGGTCTTGCAGCGGCGTTCCGTTTTTGTGACGACGTTTTTTTGCTGCATATTCTTCTGCACCTGGTTTCCGGCATAGGCCCCACCGGCAGCCCCAGCTACGGTCGCTAGCGTCCTGCCCGCACCTCCGCCGATCGTGCTACCCAAGAGCCCGCCCGCAACTCCGCCAATCACCGTCCCGGCAATGCGCTGACTGTCTTTCGCTGGCGCCTGCTTCTGCACCTGCACGTCTTGGCAATCCTCGCGCGGCGTCGAGACCGTCTCCGTGACCTCCTTCACCGCGATAACGTCGGCGACCTTTGGCTTGGTCAACGTCTTGTAGCCGGTGACCGCCCCCGCAGAAACGACAACCATCGCGATACCGCCGATCAATATTCCCCTTATCATCGAGCTGTCCATCGTCTTGACCTTTCACAGCAACCGAAATAGCGCCCCGCGTTCGCCGTTCGCTCCGCATCGAAAACTGCTCGGCGAAAGACTGCTTCGAGATATTTTCGTGCCGTTGGGGAATGTCTGCAAGTGGCCCGGGCAGCGCCCGCCTGTCCCCCTCGATCCCCGGATAAATCCCGTCGATAATCGCCGCCAAGGCTGGCATTCGCGCGGGTCCGACAACCCCGAGTTATCGGGACCGTACTACCATATGCAGTCAATCTAGGGCGACCAAATGACGAATGAGTACCTTAATCCCGGCAGGATTATGCAAACCGCGACTGCCTTTTGGGCCTCGAAGGTGCTGCTAACAGCCGTGGAGCTTGATCTATTTACGACACTCGGCGAAGGAACGATGACGGCGTCACAACTGGGTGATGCGCTGGGATTGCACCCTCGGGGGACCTATGATTTTTTCGACGCCTTGGTGGCACTGAAGTTTCTTGACCGTGATGGCGATGGCGTGGCAGGAAAATACAGGAACACGCCAGAGACGGCTTCGTTCCTGAACCGGACGAGCACCACCTACATTGGCGGCTTGCCCGAAATGCTCAATGCACGCCTGTTCGGGTTTTGGAACGATCTCGGCGCGGCGCTCAAGACCGGGCAACCGCAGAACGAGATCAAGCACGGCGGCAAACCGATATTTGAGGAGCTTTATTCGAACCAGGCCAAACTGGGTCAGTTTCTTTCCGCAATGACCGGACTGCAAGCGGCGAACTTTGCCTTGCTGGCGGAGAAATTCGACTTTTCCCGCTATCGGACTGTAAGCGACATCGGCGGTGCTCTGGCACTCCTGTCACGGATCGTCGGGGCCCGCCACCAGCACCTGACGTTCAGTTCCTATGATCTGCCGCCCGTGGCGCCTCTCGCTCAGAAGCAAGTTGCTGCGGCAGGCATGAGCACGCGTATCAATGTGGTCGCAGGGGATTTCTTCAAAGAAAAGCTACCCCAGGCGGATGTCGTGACGATGGGCAATGTTCTGCACGACTGGAATCTTGAGAAGAAGAAAATGCTTATACGAAAGGCGTTCGATGCGCTTCCGGAAGGCGGCGCTTTCATCGCCATCGAGAGCTTGATTGATGACGCTCGTCGAGAGAATGCTTTTGGCCTGCTAATGGCGCTGAACATGCTTATCGAATTCGGCGATGCCTTTGACTACACCGGAGCTGATTTCCGCGCATGGTGCAACGAGGTTGGATTCAGGCATTTTGAATTCATCCAGCTCGCGGGTCCTACCAGTGCTGCAATTGCGTATAAGTAGCCGCCCTTAATTGACTCGAACACGGAGCTGCAGACCATGCCAAAGCTCGACCTGACGTCCATCCCGGAGCGCAAGGGCTCGTCCTATCCTGCGCCGTTTGACAGAGAGGTGGCCACTCGCATTCGTCAAAGGCTCGGCGAGGCAGGCGGGTTGACTCAATTTGGCGTCAACCTTCTGCATCTGCCACCCGGAGCGTGGTCCAGCCAACGGCATTGGCACGCGTCGGAAGATGAATTCGTCTACGTGATCTCGGGCGAGATCGTGCTCATCACCGACAAGGGCGAGGAAATCTTGCGCGCGGGCGATTGCGCGGCGTTCCCCAAGACCGTGCCCGACGGTCATCATCTCGTCAACAAAAGCAGCGCCATGGCCTTTTGCCTCGAAATCGGTACGCGGACGACCGACGAGCACGTCGTCTATCCCGACATCGACTTGGTGCTCGATTCGAAACGCGGCTTTACGCATAAGGACGGTGCGCCCCATCGCAAAAAGTGATGGGGCTGAACGCACGAGACGCGTCCACCTCCAACTGGGCGGCGGGCAAGTTCCGCATGCGGCGACGGGGGCTGTAGCGGACCACCGTCAAATGCTTGTAACCATTGCGGCGCATTACTGCTGCCTGCGGCCAGGAACAACCCGGCCCTGTGGGGACGCACATGCACGTGCTTCATCAAACCGCCTTTATTCTGCTTGCCGGCGCATTGCTTTTCGCACCACCTGCTTACGCCACGTCCTATTCGACCGACGTGAGCGATCTGTGGTGGGTTCCCAGCGAATCAGGATGGGGCATGCAGCTCGTGCAGGAGGGAAGCACCGTCTACGCAACCCTCTTTGTCTATGGGCCGACCGATCAGCCGACATGGGCCGGCGCGACGTTGCAAAGCCACGGCCAGGGCTCCTACATCTGGAGCGGGTCGCTCTACGTCTTTAAAGGGCCCTGGTTTGGGGGCACGTTCGGTCCGAGCATGGTTAGCGGCCAGGAAGCGGGTTCGATGACCTTCCAGCTCAATACCGTTTCAATGGGCAACCTCACCTACTCCATCAACGGGACCGAAGTGACCAAGCAGGTCACGCGCGAGTCGCTCGTGCTCGATGAGTACACGGGCAACTACACGATCGGAGCCCATTGGCTGGCAACGGCATGTAACAGTCAAGCGGGCAACGGCGATACGGCAGGTCCGATGAATCTGGTCGTCAACCAAAACGGCACCAGCATGTCGATGAGCTGGACGTTCCCGAGTGGCGCTGTTTGCACCTACAGCGGCCCGTACTCGCAGAACGGCAAGCTGGGCGCATTCAGCGCGAACTACAGCTGCAGCAACGGAGATGTGGGTCAGCTTGACATGTTCGAGATGACCAATCGCGCCGGCATGATCTCGGCCCGAGTAAGCGGCCAAAGCACAAACCTCGGTTGCGCCTACAGCGGCTACTTCTCCGGTATCGACCCCTCGCTGCCGGCGCAGTTGAACTGACGCTGCGACGCGTGCAGGGGAGCGGCACCCGCCTGGCGCGTGTGCTCAGCGTTCGAAGTCACGGAATCCGGCGGCGCGGGCGAGGTCGGCCTTGACTTCTTCGCGGCTGCGCTCGTAGACGATTTCGCGCCCCCTGGCATTGCCCACGTAGGCCAAGCCGTTGCGAGTGGGCATCAAGTCACAGCGCACGTTGTGGACGCCCTCCCCGAGCACGACCTGGATCACGTCCAGACGCTTGTTCAGGACTACGACTTCGAGCGTCTGACCGCTGCTGGTGACACGTACCTGAATTTTTTCATCGTTCATGGCGCCGTCCGTTCATCCGGCCGCAGCCTTGGCCAGGTTTCCCTGCAGCGTTGCCAACGCGTTCACGTTCGCGTCCGTGCTCGGGCCGAGGTGATGACGCCGGGCAAGCCAGCTCACGTCGTTATAGGCTAGCCAGACCTTGCCGTCGGCATCTTGCCAACCCAGCATCTTCAGCGGCAAGTCGATGCCGATCGTCTGGTTCGATTGCATCAAGGGCGTTCCTCCCTTCGGACTACCGAAAATCAACACCTCCGTCGGTCGCAGCGGCATCGCCACCGATGCAGCACCGGCGGCATGGTCGATGCGCGCAAACACGGTGATACCTTTGGCCTTCAGATCGGCCTCCAGCCGGTCCAGCGTATCCTTCACCGAGTATTTGCTTGCCACGCTAACGAGTCCGTCTTCAGGCATGGGGTCTGCCTCCGCTTTCGATTTGAAAAGGCTGGCAAGGGCCGCAGCCGCGAAGCATTGGAGAACGTTCCTGCGAATAACCACCGTGCAAAGCCCCCGAACTCAAGACACTGGTGCAACCTGGACCGGGAATGCTATCTTCAAACGACCGCCTGCCGTGGCAGCATACGCGCCCCGCGCGCGGACGGGAAAGCGACACAATCGGCGCGCATTCCCCGGAGGGCTCCTATGGCCGATGCAAAGAAAGTGCGCATCCTCGGTTTCAATCATATCGCGCTGGAGGTCGGCGACATCGAAGAGGCTCTGGCCTTTTACGGCCGCCTGTTCGATTTCAAACTACGCAGCAAGAACGATTCGATGGCTTTCATCGACCTGGGTGACCAGTTCCTCGCGCTGCAGAAGGGGCGCACGCAGCCGGCGGATGACGGGCGGCATTTCGGACTGGTGGTCGATGACAAGGAGGCGGCGCGAAAGGCCTTGCTGGAAGCCGGCGTCAAAACGCTTCCTGGACCGTTTCTCGACTTTCTTGACCCCTGGGGCAACCGCATAGAGCTCGTCGGCTATGACAACATTCAGTTCACCAAGGCGCCCCACGTGCTGCGCGGCATGGGCCTCGCCCATCTGTCAAAAAACGATGCCGCGATCAAGGAGCTTAGCGAAAAGGGCATGGCGCCAAGATGACGGTTCGCTGACATGGCGCAGCGGCATGCAGGAGAGGTTGCCGTGCGCCGCTGCTCGATGCGGCCTAGAATGGCACAGCTCAATCCTAGGCTGGCGGAGCGGCAAAGCTGCGTCTGGCCTCGGCGCCCGCACGGCACATCTGCGATGGAGATGCCGCGGCTCACCACGAAGGAAGCACGATGAAGATGCTGCTCGGTTGTCTTCTGCTGGTCGTCTTGTCCGGCTGCATCCCGATTGGATTTGCCGGGCGGACCAGTGCCCTCGGCGCGCCCGGATCCGCGCCCATTGCCCTGCAGCCGACGCTCGCGGCGTCAGCGCCTCATGCCGGGCATCGACTGCTGCGCCATGCGGGCGAAATCGCCCATCACGCGCTGCATCGAGTCGAATGCCGAACCGCCTGAGGACATCACGCCCTGCATCGCCTTGACCAGGCCCTGCGTCTGGCTCAAGTCGGGCATCATCGCCAGCGCAGCCCTCGCCTCCTTGGCGCCCGGCATATCGCCCATCTGTTGCTCCATCAGCGTGAACAAGCGCTTCTGGATTTCGACGATCATGTCGAACATCTGGCCCCAATACAGCATCGCCTTCTCGACTGCCTCCTGCGTGACCGCCTGACCGGCGGCCATCAGCGATTGCGGGTCGCTCGCCTCCGCTGCATGGCGGACCGCTTTCTTCTGCATCGAGCGTGCCTCTTCTTCACCTTCGTACTGCAACTTGCGCAGCTTCGCGGCACTCTCGATCGAGGCGTTGATCACGTCGAGCGCCATCCTGGCGTTGGCGCGGTAGAGGTCGAAGGCCTGCTGCGGCGTGAGTATCTTTGTCATCCTCGAAAGATCGCCCAGATGCGCTCGCGCCGACCCTGCCGGGCCCTGCGGTGGTGATTTCGGCTTGGCGGTGCGGCGTGCCTTTGGCCGCCTGCGCCCGGTGGACTTGGACTTCGATACGGATCTCGTAGCCATGGTCATGGCTCCTTTCGATTCATCAGCGCGGTACACCTATTCGACGCCTTCAGGAGTCGATCGTCAACACCGCCGCGCCCTCAATGCGGCCCGCCCGCAGATCGGAGAGCGCGGCATTCGCCGACTGCAGCGGGTATTCACGGGCGTGGATCGAGAGCGGGATCGACGCGGCCAGCGCCAGGAACTCGTTCCCATCCCGCCGGGTGAGATTGGCTACCGAGCGTACGCAGCGCTCGCCCCACAGGAGACGGTACGGAAAACTGGGGATGTCGCTCATGTGAATGCCGGCACAAACCACCGTGCTCCCGCGCACCACCGCCTCGAGCGCTGTGGGCACGAGACCCCCGACGGGCGCGAAGATGAGTGCGGCATCGAGCCCATCCGGCGGCGCCTGGTCGCTTCCGCCCGCCCACACTGCACCCAGCTGGCGGGCCAAATCCTGGGCCGCCAAATCGCCCGGACGGCAGAAGGCGTAAACCCGGCGACCCTGGGCGACGGCCACCTGGGCCACCAGGTGCCCGGCCGCGCCGAAGCCGTAGATCCCGAGGCGACGCGCCTCGCCCGCCAGCCGGTAGGCGCGGTATCCGATGAGGCCCGCACACAGCAGCGGCGCGGCCTCGACGTCGCCATAGCGATCGGGCAGTGCAAAGCAGTAGCTTGCGTCGGCCAGCGCGTAATTCGCGTAGCCGCCGTCAACCTGATAGCCGGTGAAGCGCGCCTGCGCGCAGAGGTTTTCCCGCCCGGTGGTGCAGAATTCGCAATGGCCGCAGGCGCCCCCGAGCCAGGGGACACCGACACGGGCGCCCACCGCGTGCTCGGTCACCCCCGGCCCGCAGGCGACAACCTCGCCGACGATCTCGTGCCCGGGAACGATGGGCAGCACCGGATCGGGCAGTTCGCCGTCGACCAGATGCAGATCGGTACGGCACACACCGCAGGCGCGCACCGCCAGCAGCAGTTGGCCCGGGCCGGGTACCGGCCGCGGCCGTGCCGTCAGATGCAACGGCTGCCCGGGCGCGTCGAGCACCATGGCGCGCATACCGGCGTCGCGGTCCGAACTACGAGGCTTTGCGCACATCGACCAAATGCTCGAGCGCATCGGCCACACGAGCGACGGTAACGATTTCGATGCCCTCGATCGCCTGCTTGGGCCGGTTGGCTAGCGGGATCAGGGCGCGCCGGAACCCGAGCTTGGCCGCCTCGCGCAGGCGCTCCTGCCCGCGCTGGACGGGGCGGATTTCCCCTGCGAGTCCGACTTCACCGAATACCAGAGATTTGGTTGATAACGAGATGTTTTTCAACGAAGAATAGACGGACGCAAGGACTGCCAAATCCGCCGCTGGCTCGTTGATACGCACACCGCCCACGGCGTTGACGAAGACGTCGAACTGGCCCGTTTCCACGCCGCCATGGCGATGCAACACGGCGAGCAGAAGGGCCAGCCGCTGCGGATCGAGGCCCACCGCGAGCCGGCGCGCAACGCCCCCCTGCACCGGGTCGACGAGCGCCTGCACTTCGACCAGCAGCGGCCGCGAGCCCTCCATGGTTGCCAGGATCGCGCTTCCCGGCACGGCCTGCGGGTGCTGCGACAGGAACAGTGCCGAAGGATTGGCGACGCCCTTGAGACCGCGCTCGGTCATCGCGAACACCCCGAGCTCGTTGGCGGCGCCAAAGCGGTTCTTGATTGCCCGCACCAGGCGGAAACTCGAGTGCGTATCGCCCTCGAAGTAGAGCACGGTATCGACGATGTGCTCGAGCACCCGCGGTCCGGCAATGGCACCCTCCTTGGTCACGTGACCGACGAGGATAACCGTGATCCCGCTTTGCTTCGCGAATCGCGTCAGCTGCGCCGCGCATTCGCGCACCTGGGCCACGCTTCCGGGCGCTGATTCCAGCGCCTCGGTGTAGACGGTCTGGATCGAGTCGATTACCACGACCTCGGGCGACTGGGTGCGCATCGCCGCCACGATCGCTTCGAGCTGGACCTCGGCCAACAGCTCGACCGGCGCGTTGACCAAGCCGAGCCGTTGCGCCCGCATCGCGATCTGCTCCACGGATTCTTCGCCGGTGACGTAGAGCGCGCGCTGCGTCCCACCGATCGCGGCCATGGCCTGCAGGAGCAGGGTCGATTTGCCGATACCCGGATCGCCGCCCAGCAGCACCACCGCCCCGGGCACCAGTCCGCCGCCGAGAACGCGATCGAACTCCTCGATCCCGGTGGGCGAGCGCGGATCGACCCGCGCCTCGACCGAGGACAGCGGCCGCACCTCGCCCACGGCACCGGCAAAGGCCTGAAAACGGGTGGCAAGCGGAACGGCGATGGCCTCCACCAGCGTGTTCCAGGCCCCGCAGTGCGGGCATTGCCCCTGCCACTTGCTGCTGCGGCCGGCGCATTCGGTGCAGGCGTACGAGGTTCTTGCCTTGGCCATGCGCCTGGAAGCGTCAGGCAAGCTCGTCCGGATGCACGACGGCAGTACCGAACTTGCCGACGACCACGCCGGCGGCGTGATTGGCGATGCGCACTGCGGTCGCGAGATCAGCGTGGGCGCCAAGCAGCGCGCCCAGTGTGGCAATGACCGTGTCGCCGGCACCGGACACATCGAAGACTTCACGCGCCTGCGCCGGAAAACTTAACGCACCCGCGTCGGTGTAGAGCGACATCCCCTCCTCGGAGCGAGTGATCAGGAGCGCCTCGAGCGCGAGTTCGGCGCGCAGCTGCTGCGCTTTGCTGGCGAGCTCTGCCTCGGTTCGCCAGCGTCCCGCGACCTCGCGGAACTCGGTGCGATTGGGGGTCAGCAGCGTCGCGCCGCGGTAGCGCCGGTAATCCTCACCCTTGGGGTCGACCAGCACCGGCGCGCCGCGAGCCTTCGCCAACGCGATCATGCGCTCAATGTGGGCCAGCCCGCCCTTACCGTAATCGGACAGCACCACGGCGTCGAATTCGGGCAACACCCGCTCGTAGTCAGCGAGCTTGCTCGCCAGGATCTCGTGCGAGGGCGCGGTCTCGAAGTCGATGCGCAGCAACTGCTGCTGCCGCCCGATTACGCGCAGCTTGACCGTCGTCGGCACGGCGGGATCGCGATGGAACGACGTGCGCACACCCTCGGCGGCAAGCAAGGTCTCGAGCATGCGGCCAGCTTCGTCGTCGCCAATGACGCTTATCAGCGTCACCTTGGCACCGAGCGCCGCCGCATTGCGCGCGACGTTCGCCGCCCCGCCGGGTCGCTCTTCATTGCGCGCGATCTTGACCACCGGTACCGGAGCCTCGGGGGAGATGCGCTCGACGTCGCCGAACCAGTAACGGTCGAGCATGACGTCGCCGACGATGAGCAGGCGGGTGCGGCCGACCTGGTCGCGGTACGCGGCGAAGTTTTTCTGCGCAGCGTTCACGAGCGCCCGATACCGAAATACTCGAGTCCCGCGGCGCGCGCCAGCGCCGGGTCGTACAGGTTCCGGCCGTCGAAGATGAGTGGCCGCCGCAGCCGGCGCTTGAGCTCGGCAAAGTCCGGGCTGCGAAATTCCTGCCACTCGGTGACGACCACCAACGCATCGGCGCCGGCGAGCGCGTCGAGCGGCGAGCTTGCATAGGAGAGGCCCGTGCGCGGCCCGAAGACCCGCTGCGCCGCCTCCATCGCCACCGGATCATAGGCGACGACGGTCGCACCACGGCGAAGAAAGCCGTCGACGATGGTGCGCGACGGCGCCTCGCGCATGTCGTCGGTGTTGGGCTTGAATGCGAGGCCCCAGAGGGCGACTTTGCTACCGGCGAGATCGGCGCCGAGGCGCGCGGCGACCTTCTCCACCAAACGCAGCTTCTGCGCCTCGTTGACGCCCTCGACTGCGCCCAGAATGGTCAGGGGCCGCCCGCGCTGCCGAGCCGTGGCCTGCAGTGCACGCAGATCCTTCGGGAAACAGGACCCGCCATAGCCGGCACCGGGATACAGAAAGTGATAGCCGATGCGCGGATCGGAGCCTATGCCCTGGCGCACGTGCTCGATGTCCGCCCCGAGGGCGTCGGCGAGATTGGCCAGCTCGTTCATGAACGAAATACGCGTCGCCAGCATCGCGTTGGCGGCGTACTTGGTGAGCTCGGCGGAGCGCGCGTCCATCACCAGCAAGCGCTCATGATTGCGCTGGAACGGCGCGTAGACGGCGCGCAGGAGCGCGATCGCTCGCTCGTCGTCGCAGCCGATTACCACCCGGTCGGGCTTCATGAAATCGTCGACCGCGGCGCCCTCCTTGAGAAATTCGGGGTTGGAGACGACCGCGAAGGGAACCTGCGCGCCGCGCGCGACCAGCTCGGCGGCGATGGTCTCTCGCACCAGGTCCACGGTCCCTACCGGCACCGTCGACTTGTCGATCACCACCTTGAATTCGGTCATGCGCGCACCGATGCTGCGCGCTGCGGCGAGCACGTATTGGGTGTCCGCCGAACCATCGTCGTCCGGCGGCGTGCCGACAGCGATGAATTGCAGCGTGCCGTGGCCGACCGCGGCGTCGAGATCGCTGCTGAAGCGCAACCGGCCCGCGGCCACGTTGCGCCGGATCAGCTCCGGCAACCCCGGCTCGTGGATCGGCACGCCACCGCGGTTGAGCACGTCGATCTTGCCCACGTCGACGTCGAAGCAGAGCACGTCATTGCCGACCTCGGCCAGGCAGGCGCCGCTGACCAGCCCGACGTAGCCGGTGCCCATCATGGTTATGTTCATGCGCCAACCCCGAGCGAAGCGTTGATCCGGGCGAGCTCTGCCGCCGGGTCGACGGCCCTGGTGATCGGGCGCCCGATCACCAGGTAGTCGGCGCCGTTGGCGATGGCGGCCTCGGGCGTGATCAGCCGCACCTGGTCGGCGGCGGGCGTTCCGGCGGGCCGGATGCCCGGCGTGACCAGCTTGAAGCCGGCGCCGAGCGTGCGCCGCAATGCCGGCGCTTCGACCGCGGAGCAGACGACTCCGTCGAGTCCGCAGTCGGCGGCAAGGCGCGCAAGGCGCAGGACAACGTCTTCCGGCGCCTGCGCATAGCCGATCTCGGCCACCTCCGCGGCGCCCAGGCTCGTCAGCAGCGTGACCGCGAGCAGCATCGGTCGCGGACCTCCGCGCTCGGCTGCGGTGCGCTGCACCGCGTCCTGCGCGGCCTTGAGCATCGCCCGGCCCCCGGCCGCATGCACGTTGACCATCCACACGCCCAGGCGCGTCGCGGCGGCACAGGCTTGGGCGACGGTGTTGGGAATATCGTAGAACTTGAGATCCAGGAAAATACGAAATCCCCTGGCGATCAGCTGTTGCACCAGCTCCGGCCCGGCAGAGACGAACATTTCGTTGCCCACCTTCACCGCGCACGCCTTGGGATCCAGCCGCGCGACGAGCGCGAGCGCCTGTGCCGCCTCGGCGAAGTCGAGCGCGACAATCACCTTCGGTACGCCCGCGGCCGTGGCGGGATTAGGCGACATAGCCCTCCGGAGTCTCCGTGCGCCGCGGGGTGTATGTCTCCCACTTGCCGCAGCCGGGGCAGCGCCAGTGATACTGCTTGGCGCGGAATCCGCATTGCTCGCAGCGGTACATGCCCAGACGCTTGATGTGTTGCCCCACCAGGCCCTTGACGAGCTCAAGATCGTGCCTTCTCTCGGCCGTTGCCTCCATGAGCTGCGCCTCGAGCAGCTTGTCCAGGCCGAGCAGCGTCGGATTGCGCGTGAGCTCGTCCTTGATGAGCTCGGCGGCGGCGTCGGCGCCCTTGTGCGCGAGCACCTGGCTGAAGAGTGCGTTCAAAAGATCCAGCGACGGATACTGGTCCTCGTAGCTGCGCAACACGCGGATGCCCTGCGCGACATCGCCGTTGCGACGGTAGGCGTCGGCCAGTCGCTCGGCGACCAGGCCCAGGAACGCCGGATTCTGTGACTCGATGCGCTGCCAGACGGCGGCAGCCATGTCGTAGTGCCCCTGTTGCGCCTCAAGGTCGCCGAGCACGATGGTTGCGCGCGTGCACAGCTTGTATTCCGCCAGCGCCTGCTCGAGGTGGCCCCGCGCCTCGTCGAGTTGCGAACGCAGCATCGCGCCTAGCGCGAGCTCGCAGAAATAGTGCGCGATTTCCTTGAAGTACGGGCGCTTGGCGAGCGCCTCCATGCGCCTGCTCACCGCGATCGCCTTCTGCCAGTCCTTTTCCTGCTCGAAGATCTGCAGCAGGAATCCGAGCGACTGTACCTCGAAGGGGCTGCCGTCGAGACGGCTGAACAACTCCTCGGCGCGGTCGAGCAGCCCGGCGCGATGGAAGTCCTGGGCCAGTTCGAACACGGCAAGCTCGCGCTTGTCGGCGGCCAGGTCGGGACGGTCGAGCAGGTTCTGGTGCATGCGGATCGCGCGATCGATCTCGCCCTGGCGCCGGAACAGATTGCCCAGCGCAAAGTGCAGATCGATCGTCTGCGGGTCGACTTTGACCACCTCGATGAACGATTCGATCGCCTTGTCCGGTTGCTCGTTGAGCAAGAAGTTCAGACCGCGGAAGTACGACAGCGGCAAGGCCCGCGATTCGCGCAGAAGATGCTTGATGTCGATGCGCGCGGCGATCCAGCCGAGCGCGAAAAACAGGACCGTGAGCGGCAACAACCACCAGAGCTCGTTTTCCATGGCCAGCGCTCTTAAGGCGCGTCAGCTGCCGTCGACGGGATGCCGCGGCTGCGTGGCGAGCCCGCGGCGCTGCTCCTTGCGCAGTCGCGTGAGTTGTCGCTTCAGTCGTGCCACCCGGAATAGACAGGTGAGCAGACCCGCGACCACGCCGGTGGCGAACGCCAGCAGTAGCAGAATGACTAGAGGCGCCTGCCAGGAGAACCACTGGTAGAAGCGCAGGGTCACCAGATCGGAATTCTGCAGAGACAGCAACAGCAAGGCCGCGAATACCGCGATTCCAACCGTCCAGCGGGCGAACGCCATCAGGGCCGGCCTCCAAGGTCAGCCATCAACTCTTCTTGAAGTCGACGCGCTCGCGCAATTCCTTGCCGGCCTTGAAGTGCGGTACGTGCTTTTCGGGCACCTGCACCCGCTCGCCGGACTTGGGATTGCGTCCGGTCCGCGGCGGCCGGTAGTTCAGCCCGAAGCTGCCGAAGCCGCGAATCTCGATCCTCTCGCCCTTGGCCAGGCTCTCGGCCATGGCGTCGAGGATCATCTTCACTGCCAGCTCGGCGTCTTTGGCTACCAATTGCGGAAACTGCGCCGCCAGGCGGTCGATCAGCTCCGATTTGGTCATCACGGGCTCGCTTACCCTTGACTCTTGTTGTCGAGCTTGGCCTTGAGCAGCGCGCCGAGGTTCGTGGTGCCCGCGCTGGCGCCGGAATTCTCCGCACTCATGCGCTGCATCGCTTCAGCCTCGTCGGCGTGGTCCTTGGCCTTGATCGATAGATTGATCGAACGGTTCTTGCGATCGATGTTAATGATCATGGTGGTGACCGAATCGCCTTCCTTCAGATGCGAGCGGATATCCTCAACCCGGTCGCGCGCCACTTCCGAAGCCCGCAGGTAGCCCTCGACGTCGCCATCGAGCGCGATCACCGCACCCTTGCCGTCGAGCGACTTGACCGTGCCGGTGACGATGTTGCCCTTGTCGTGGGTAGCGACATAGTTCGAGAACGGGTCGCCATCGAGTTGCTTTATGCCGAGCGAGATGCGTTCGCGCTCAACGTCGATTGCCAGCACCACGGCCTCGACTTCCTGACCCTTGCGATAGTCGCGCACGGCCGCTTCGCCAGGCAGCGTCCAGGAGAGATCCGAAAGGTGCACCAGGCCGTCGATCGCGCCCGGCAGGCCGATGAACACGCCGAAGTCGGTAATCGACTTGATCAGGCCCTTCACCTTGTCGCCTTTCTTGTGGTTGATGGCGAACTCCTCCCACGGGTTGGGCATGCACTGCTTCATGCCGAGGGAGATGCGGCGGCGTTCCTCGTCGATTTCCAGAATCATGACCTCGACCTCGTCGCCGAGCTGCACCACCTTGGTCGGATGGATGTTCTTGTTCGTCCAATCCATTTCGGAGACGTGAACGAGGCCCTCGATGCCCTGCTCGATCTCGACGAACGCGCCGTAATCAGTGATGTTGGTGACCTTGCCGAACAGGCGCGTGCCCGTCGGATAGCGCCGCGACAGGCCGACCCAGGGATCCTCGCCGAGCTGTTTCATGCCCAGCGACACGCGGTTCTTCTCCTGGTCGAACTTGAGCACCTTCGCCGTCACCTCGTCACCGACCGACAGCACTTCCGACGGATGCTTGACCCGACGCCACGCGAGGTCGGTGATGTGCAGCAGGCCGTCGATGCCGCCCAGGTCGACGAACGCGCCGTAATCGGTAATGTTCTTGACCACGCCCTTGACGATCGCACCCTCTTGCAGCGTCTTGAGCAACTCCTCGCGCTCCGCACCCAGGCTCGCCTCAAGCACGGCGCGCCGCGATACCACGACGTTGTTGCGCTTGCGATCGAGCTTGATGACTTTGAATTCGAGCGGCTTGCCCTCGAACGGCGCGGTGTCCTTGACCGGCCGGATGTCGACCAGCGAGCCGGGGAGGAAGGCGCGGATACCATTCACCATCACGGTGAGGCCACCTTTGACCTTGCCGGTGACAAGGCCCTGCACAACATGACCCTGCTCCATCGCCGCCTCGAGATCGTGCCAGGCCTTCAGCCGCTTGGCCTTGTCGCGCGATAACCGCGTCTCGCCATAGCCATCCTCGAGGCTTTCGATCGCCACGGTGACGAAGTCGCCGGGCTTGACCTCGACCTCGCCCTTGTCGTTCTTGAATTCCTCGATCGGAATGAAGCTCTCCGATTTCAACCCGGCGTTAACGACAACGATGTTGTAGTCGACGCGGGTTACTTCGGCCGTGATGAGCTCGCCCTGGCGCATTTCCTGCCGCGCGAGCGATTCCTCGAACAAGGCGGCAAAGTTTTCCTGCGCTTGGCCGGGTGGGTTGGTGCTGGCAGTTGCCATGAGTTGTCGCTTCCTATCGCTTCGTCCGCGCCACGGGCGTGGCGGCGGGTGGTTGAGTCGTTTCCGTCGTGTGCCGTGGCCCGCTTGCTGCAACCCGACGGGGTTATCGTTGCTTTTTGCTGCGTTGTCGCTTCTATGTCCTTGCTGCGGCAGCCTTTAACGTCCTTTCACCCTGCTCACGGCTACTGCTTCCCCGCCGCCTCAAGTGCACGGTATCGCTGCAGCACGAACGTGATGCTGGCCGCGATCGACATCCCGGTGGTATCGAGGATGACCGCGTCGGCAGCGGGCCGTAGCGGCGCCGCCGCACGCCCCCCGTCGCGCGCATCGCGTTCCTGGATGTCACGCAAAAGACTTGGAAGTGTAACCGGGTTTCCTTTTTCTATCAACTGCTTATATCGGCGCCTTGCCCGCTCCTCGGCGCTCGCGGTGACATACACCTTGAGCCGCGCGTCCGGGAATACCACCGTACCCATGTCGCGCCCGTCCGCCACCAGGCCCGGCGGGCGGCGGAACGCCCGTTGGCGTGCGAGCAGCGCCCGGCGCACCCCCGGGTGGACGGCGACCTGCGATGCGGCAGTACTGACCGCCGGCGCGCGGATGGCGGTGGTCACGTCGACGCCGGCGAGAAGGATCCGGTCGCCGGCAAATGCGCTCGCCAGCGCCTCGGCAGCCGCCGCAAGCGGCGCTTCCTCGCCGAGCGCCAAACCCGTCTGCAGCGCCTGCAGTGCCACCAGGCGATAGAGCGAACCGCTGTCGAGGTAATGGAAACCCAGCCTTTGCGCGACCGCCTGCGCAAGGGTGCCCTTTCCCGACGCTGCGGGGCCGTCGACGGCGATGACCGGAGGCCAGGCGGCGCTCATCCTTCGAGGCTGCGAAGGACGGCGAAGTAGTCCGGAAAGGTCTTGCGTACGCATTCCGGGTCGTTGATGCGCACCGGGACCCCGCCGAGCGCGGCAAGGGCAAAGCACATTGCCATGCGGTGATCGTCGTAGGTGTCGATGGTCGCCGCCAAAAACTTCTCCGGCGGCGTGATCGACAGCCAGTCGGGGCCGCTGGCGACCCGCGCGCCCAGCTTGGCCAGTTCGGTGGCCATGGCGACGATGCGGTCGGTCTCTTTTACCCGCCAGCTCGCGATATGGCGCAGGGTCGATGTTCCCTGCGCAAACAGCGCCACCATGGCTGCCGTCATCGCCGCGTCGGGCATGCGGTTGAAGTCCGCATCGATGGCCCGCAGCGGCCGGCCTCCCCGGACCTCGATCCAGTCCGCTCCGCGGCGGACCGCTGCGCCCATCGTGGCGAGCGTGTCGGCAAAGCCGACGTCGCCCTGGATGCTGTCGCTGCCGACGCCTAGCACCCGTACCGGCCCACCGCCGATCGCGCCGGCGGCCAGGAAGTACGACGCCGAGGACGCATCTCCTTCCACCGTGATCCGCCCCGGACTGCGGTAGCCGTCGCTCGCCGGCACGATGAGACGGGCATTGCCTTCGCCCATGACCTCGACCCCGAAACGGGCCATCAGCTTGCAGGTCATCTCCACGTACGGTCGCGACACCAGCTCGTCCTGGATGTCGACCGTAACAGTGCCTCCGTTCAGGGGCAGGGCCATGAGCAACGCGCTGACGAACTGGCTCGAAACCCCGCCGCGGATCGCGACCCGGGTGATGGAATGCAATCGCCCGGGCCCGATCGCAAGCGGCGGAAAGCCTTCCTGCGCCAGGTAGCGTATGTCGGCGCCAAGCGTGCGCAGCGCATCGACCAGATCGCCGATGGGGCGCTCATGCATCCGCGCCACGCCCGAGAGCTCGTACTCCCCGCCTGCGAGCGCGAGCGCCGCGGTCAGCGGGCGGAAGGCCGTGCCCGCGTTACCGAGAAAAAGCTGCGCCCGTTTGACCGCAAACCGGCCGCCGTTGCCGCGAATGGAAAAATCGCGCGTGGCGCCACGTTGCTCGATGCCGATCCCGAGCCTGTCAAGCGCGGTGAGCATGAGCTCGACATCGTCTGCCTCGAGCAGGCCCACCACCTCGGTAGCGCCGTGCGCGAGCGCACAAAGCAGCAGCGTGCGGTTGGAGATGCTCTTCGAGCCGGGCAGCCGCACCGTGCCCGCCATGCGGGCGACAGGCGCGAGATCGAGGTGGTCCATCGCGACCGCAGCTAGGGCGCCGGCTAGACCTCGTCGCCGCCGCGGGTGCGCTCGAGCCAGCTCTCGCGCGCGCTCCGCGCTCGCTCGAACAAGCTCAGCAGCTCCTGGCCATCGGCCGCTGCCAGCAGCGCGTCGACGCGGCGGAGCTCCGCGCTGTAGGCGGCAAGCTCGCCGCGCAGCGCATCCCGATTGGCAAGACAAACGTCGCGCCACATCTCCGCCTGGCCGCCCGCAAGCCGCGTGAAATCGCGCAGCCCGCTGCCGGCAAAATCGAAGCATTCGTCGCCGTCCGGTCGCGCGGCAAGTTCGGCCACCAGCGCGAACGCCAGCGCATGCGGCAGATGGCTGACCGCGGCGAAGATGGCGTCATGGCGCGATGGGTCGAGCTCACGCACCAGCGCGCCACAATGCGTCCAGCATGCCTTCACCCGGGTCAGTGCGTCGGGCGAGGTCTCGGCCAGCGGCGTGAGCACGACCTGCTTGTCGCGAAACAGCGCCTCGAATGCCGCCGTTGCTCCGGAATGTTCGGTGCCGGCGATCGGATGCCCCGGCACAAAGCGCGGCAGCGCATCGCCGAGGGCGGCCCGCGCCGCGGCGATCACGTCGCGCTTGGTGCTGCCGGCATCGGTGATCACCGTATGCGCGCCGAGCGTGGGCGCGATCGCGGCGAAGAGCGACGGCATTTGTCCCACCGGCGTGGCCAGAAACACGAGGTCGGCGTCGGCGAGCTCGGCGGTCCAGGCCTGGTCGAGCGAGACGGCGCAGTCGATGATGCCGCGACGCTCCGCGGCGAGGAGGTTCTCCCGGCTGCGGCCCACGCCGACGACCCGTTTTGTCGCCCCGGAACGCTTCAGCGCCAGGGCGAACGAGCCGCCGATGAGGCCCACGCCGACGACGACAAGTTTCCCGATGCGCTCGGCCGTCATCGGCCCAGCGCCGATCGCAGCGCGCTCAGGAAGCGCTGGTTTTCTGCTTCCAGCCCGACCGTGACGCGCAGGTGCTGCGGCAAGCCGTAATTGGCCACCGGCCGCACGATCACGCCCTGGCGCAGCAGGCGTTCGTAAACCGCCGTCGCATCGCCGACGGCGATGAGCAGGAAATTGCCATGCGACGGGACATAGGCCACCCCCATCGCCTCGAGCGCGGTGGTAAGTTGGCGCAACCCGCCGCGGTTCAGTGCCGCGCTTTCAGACACGTATTCGACGTCCGCCAGTGCCGCCAGCGCCGCCGCCTGGGCCACCGAATTGACGTTGAACGGCTGCCGCACGGCATTGAGCAGGGCGGCCACCGCCGCGTCCATCAGGCCGTAGCCGATGCGCAGTCCGGCAAGCCCGTAGGCCTTGGAAAACGTGCGCGAGACGATCAGGTTGGCGTGCTCGCCCAGCCAGGTGACGCTGTGCGAACGCTGCGCCGCCTCGAGGTACTCGTCATAGGCCTCGTCGAGCACCACCACTACGTCGCGCGGCACCGCGGCCAGAAACGCCTTGACCTCGGCAGAGGGCAACCAGGTGCCGGTAGGATTGTTCGGATTGGCGATGAAAACGACGCGGGTGCGCGGCGTGATCGCGGCCCGCATGGCATCGAGGTCGTGGCCGTAAGCGCGCGCAGGAACCTCGATTCCGGTCGCCCCGCGCGCCTGAACCGCCAGCGGATAAACGGCAAAGGCGTGCTGGGCGTAAACGGCGTGATCACCCGGACGGAGGAAGGCCTGCGCCGCCAGCTCGAGCACGTCGTTGGAGCCGTTGCCGAGTACGATCTGCTCACGCCCGACACCCAGCTGCGCCGTGAGCGCGGTCTTAAGCGCGAAGCCGTTGCCATCCGGATAGCGCGTGATGTCGGCGGCTGCGGTCGCAACCGCCGCCCGCACCCGCGGACTGGGCCCGCGCGGATTTTCGTTCGAGGCGAGCTTGATGATCGAGGCCTCGGCAAGCCCGTATTCGCGCGCCAGCTCGTCGATCGGCTTGCCCGGGACATAAGGCGCGATGCGGCGCACATATTCGGGTGCCTGGGCGGCTACGCCTGCGCTCGTATTCGTGCCGGCCGCGTCGCCGGGCGGGAACGTCGGGTTCGCTTTCACGCCACGGCCGCCGGATAGGAACCCAAGAGCTTAAGATACGGCGCGCGCAGGCGCAGGTCGGCGAGCGCCGCGGCCACGGGCGGATCCTCCTGGTGGCCCTCGAGGTCGACGAAAAACAGGTACTCCCACAGCCCGGTGCGCGCCGGGCGCGACTCGAGCCGCGACATGCTCACGCCATGTTGGGCGAAGGGCTCGAGCAGCGCCACCATCGCGCCGGGCTTGTTCTGCGCCGCCATCACCAGCGAGGTCTCATCCTTGCCCGAGGGAGGCACGGCGTGGCCCCCGAGCACCCAGAAGCGGGTCGTATTGTTCGGTTCGTCTTCGATGTGCGCGGCCAGGATGTCGAGGCCATAGATCGCGGCCGCGGCTTCGGCCGCGATCGCCGCCGCACCGCGTTCGAGCGCTGCCAGACGAGCCGCCTCGGCATTGCTGGCGACGGCAACGCGCGCAGCGGCCGGTAGCTGGCGAGCGAGCCACTGCACGCATTGCGACAGCGACTGCGCATGGGCGTAGACCTTGGTCACGGCATCGAGCGCGGTGTCCTTGGCGAGCAGATTCTGCTGGATGCGCAGCTTGATCTCGCCCACGATTGTCAACGGCGTTTGGCACATCAGATCGAGCGTACGGCCCACCGCGCCCTCGGTGGAGTTCTCGACCGGCACGAGCGCATAGTCGGTACGCCCTGCTTCGGCAGCGCGGAACACCTCGTCGATCGAGGCGCAGGCTTCGGCCGTCACGGCATCGCCGAAGTGCCGGGTGAGCGCCGCGTGGCTGAAGGTTCCGGCGGGGCCCAGGTAGGACACGGAGAGCTTCTGCTCCAGCGCCAGGCAGGCGGACATAATCTCGCGAAAGACGCGACCGACTGCCGCGTCGGAAAGCGGTCCCGGGTTATGCGCCTGGACGTGGCGCAGCACCTGCGCTTCGCGCTCGGGCCGGTAGGCCGAACCGTCCTTGAGCGCGCCGATCGCCTGCGCCTGGCGGGCGCGCTCGGAGAGCAACCGCAGCAGCTCGCGATCGAGGGCATCGATGGCGGCACGGTAGCGGCTCAAACCCGCTTCGCTGTTGCGCTTGTCGTCGTTGGCCATGAGTTACTCGCCACGGGGCGCGGCCCCGCTCCGCGCGCGGCGCTACTCCCCGTTCCCGCTGTCTTCCTCGGTCTCGACCACCCGCTCGAGTCCGGCGAGCTTCTCGCCTTCGCCGAGGTTGATGAGCGTCACGCCCTGCGTCGAGCGCCCCATTTCCCGGATCGATTTGACCTGGGTGCGGATGAGCACGCCACCGGTGGAAATGAGCATGACTTCGTCGTCCGGATGCACCAGCGCCGCCGCGACAACCTGTCCGTTACGCCCGCTCTGCTGGATGGCGATCATGCCCTTGGTGCCGCGCCCGTGACGGGTGTACTCGACGATCGGCGTGCGCTTGCCGAAGCCGTTCTCGGTCGCCGTCAGCACCGATTGCTCCTCGTCGACGGCCACGAGCATGCTGATCACGCGTTGCCCCTTCGAAAGCTGCATACCGCGTACGCCGTGCGCGCCGCGCCCCATCGGGCGCACGTCGGTTTCCTCGAAGCGCACCGCCTTTCCCGCGGAGCTGAACAGCATGACGTCGTGTTTGCCGTCGGTGAGCTCCGCGCCGACCAGGAAGTCGCCGTCGTCGAGATCGACGGCGATGATTCCGGATGGCCGCGGGCGCGAGAATTCGGACAACGGCGTCTTCTTTACCGTACCGTGCGCCGTGGCCATGAACACGAAGCGGTCGTCGACGAATTCCTTCACCGGCAGGATCGCGGTGATCTTCTCATGCTCGAGCAGCGGCACGAGGTTCACGATCGGCTTGCCGCGCGAAATGCGGCTGCCCTGCGGCACGTTGTAGACCTTCAGCCAGTACACCCGGCCGCGGTTGGAAAAGCAGAGGATGAAGTCGTGTGTGTTGGCGATAAACAGATGATCGATGAAGTCATCCTCTTTGGTCGCCGCCGCCTGCTTGCCGCGCCCGCCGCGACGCTGGGCGCGGTACTCGGCAACCGGTTGCGCCTTCATGTAACCGCCGTGCGAAAGCGTGACCACCATTTCCTCGGGCGCGATCAGGTCCTCAATCGACAGGTCGATGCCCTGGGCGACGATCTCGGAGCGACGCTTGTCGCCGAAAGTGTCCCGTATCGACTTGAGCTCATCGCCGACGATCGTCGTCACGCGCGCCGGCCGCGCCAGCACGTCGAGCAGATCCACGATCTGCCCCATTACCTCTTTGTATTCGTCGATGAGCTTGCCTTGCTCGAGACCGGTCAGCCGGGCGAGCCGCAGCTCGAGGATGGCCTGCGCCTGCGCATCGGACAGGTTGTAGCCGGGCGGGTCACTATCCTGCCAGCCGAACTCCGGCGCGAGGCCCTCCGGACGCGCGGCCTCGGCCGCCGCACGCTTGAGCATCTCTTCCACCAGCGCCGAGCGCCAGCGCCGGGAGAGCAGCGCCGTCTTTGCATCCGCCGGCGTCGGCGCGGCCTTGATCAGGGCGATGATCTCGTCGACGTTGGACAACGCCACGGCGAGCCCTTCGAGCGTGTGCCCCCGCTCGCGCGCACGGGTGAGCTCGTAGCGGGTCCGGCGCACCACCACCTCGCGCCGGTGGGTGAGAAAGTGCTCCAGGAACTGCTTCAGGTTGAGCAGCCGCGGCTGGCCGTCGACCAGCGCCACCATGTTCATGCCGAAGCTGTCCTGCAGCTGCGTCAGCTTGAACAGGTTGTTGAGGATGATGTCGGCGATTTCGCCGCGGCGCAGCTCGATGACCACGCGCATCCCCGACTTGTCGGATTCGTCGCGCAGCTCGGCGATGCCGTCGAGCTTCTTGTCGCGCACCAGTTCGCCGATGCGGCCGAGCAGCGTCGACTTGTTCACCTGATAGGGAATCTCGTCGACGATGATCGCCTGGCGGTTGCCGCGTTCCAGATCCTCGATGTGGGTGCGCGCGCGGATCACCACGCGGCCGCGCCCGGTGCGATAGCCTTCGCGCACGCCCTCGGTGCCGAAGATGATGCCCGCGGTCGGGAAATCCGGCGCCGGCACGTGCTCGATTAATTCGTCGACGGTGATCTCGGGGTTGTCGAGCAGCGCCAGGCACCCGGTCACGATCTCGGACAGGTTGTGCGGCGGGATGTTGGTGGCCATGCCGACGGCGATCCCCGACGAGCCGTTGATGAGCAGGTTCGGGATCCGCGTTGGCAGAACGGTGGGTTCCTGCTCCTTACCGTCGTAATTGGGCACGAAATCGACTGTTTCCTTGTCGATGTCGGCGAGCATTTCGGCGGTGATTTTCTGCAGCCGGCACTCGGTATAGCGGTAGGCCGCGGGCGCGTCGCCGTCGACCGAGCCGAAATTGCCCTGGCCGTCTATGAGCGGGTAGCGCAGGGAGAATTCCTGCACCATGCGCACCAGCGCCTCGTAGGTCGCACTGTCACCGTGGGGGTGATACTTGCCCAGCACGTCGCCAACCACCCGCGCGCACTTGACGTAGGGGCGGTTCCAGACCGTATTGGCCTCGTGCATGGCAAAAAGGACCCGGCGATGGACCGGTTTTAGGCCGTCGCGCACGTCCGGCAGGGCCCGCCCGACGATCACGCTCATCGCGTAATCGAGGTAGGAATGCCGCATTTCGGCCTCAAGGCTGACCGGAAGGGTTTCTTTAGCGAACTGCTCCATCAGAGAAGGGGCTCTTTATCCATTGAAAGAATGCAAAGCGCTGCGTACCCGATCGCCTTGGCGCTGGGGTGCAGAAGCGTCTTCCAGCGCCGTTGGCCCTCGACATGGCGCCGCGAGCGGAAAATGTTGCAGTTTATCATGACCGTTGTATTCGCGCGACACTGTTCAGCTTCTTGTTGCGGGAATCTTTGCAGGGGCAATAATCCCTATGCTATAGTCAACTAGCAAAGCGCGCTTGGCCCTCGGCGGCTTCAATCAGAGTAGCTGTTCAGTTCAAAAGAAGCGGGTAGCCACGATAACTTTAAGCAAAGGGGTGAAACTGATGAAACTTCGTCTGATTGCAACCATAGTGACCGGCGCGGCAGCAGCTACGCTATGGTCCGCAGCGTTTGGCCAGGCCAATCCCCAGAACAGTGGCTATGTCCTGTTCGGCTATGGCAAGCCCGATGCAAATATTTGGCGCAGCGGCTCCTATGGCGGCAAGCCCGGAGTCAACGATACGCTGTGCTGGAGAACCGGGTACTGGACGCCGGCGATGGCGATCATAGAATGCGACCCGGACCTGGTGCCCAAGAAGCCGCCGCCGCCCGTGGCGCCGCCGCCCCCGCCGGCCCCGCCGCCGCCGGCCCCGCCGCCCGCGCCGGGACTGCAGAAGATCACGCTGGCAGCCAAGGCCCTGTTCGATTTTGACAAGGCGGTGCTCAAGCCCGAAGGCAAGACGGCGATCGACACCGAGGTGCTCTCCAAGCTCGCCAACGTAAGCAAGCTTGAGCTCATCCTGGTCACCGGCCACACCGATCCTATCGGCACGCAGCAATACAACCAGAAACTGTCCGAGCGCCGTGCCGACGCCGTGCGTGATTACCTGGTATCGAAGGGTGTCGCCAAGGACAAGATCGAGACCCTCGGCATGGGCAAGACACAGCCAGTACCTGGCCTGGTGTGTCACCAGAAGGAACGCAAGGCGCTGATTGCATGCCTGCAGCCCGACCGTCGCGTCGACGTCGAAGTGAAGGGCGAGATAATTATCAGGAAGTGATGGGCGAGAATATAATCTAGCGCTATAGTTTTTCTCGCTCGATTGCAAAAGCCCCGCCCTCGCGCGGGGCTTTTTTCTACCCCATGCCCATCGCGATCGATCTTCGCCTCGACCCCCGCTGGATCGTTCCGGTCGAACCCGCCGGCGTGCTGGAGCAGCACGCGCTTCTGGTCGACGCCGGGCGCATCGTCGCGCTCCTGCCGACGGCGACGGCGGAGCGCGATTACGTCGCCCGCGAACGGGTGCTGCTGCCGACGCACGTGCTGCTGCCGGGCCTGGTCAACGCGCACACCCACGCCGCGATGACCCTGCTGCGCGGCATTGCCGACGACGTGCCGCTCAAGACCTGGCTCGAGGAGCACATCTGGCCGCGCGAGGCACGCTTCCTGTCGCCCGAGTTCGTCTACGACGGCAGTCTCATCGCCGCGGGTGAAATGCTGCGCGGCGGGGTGACCTGCTGTGGCGACCAGTATTTCTTTCCCGACGCCGCCGCGCGCGCGTATCGCCAGAGTGGCATGCGCGCCTTTGTCGGCTTGCCGGTGCTCGACTTTCCCACCCCGTATGCCGCCGATGCCCAGGCCTACTTGGAGGCGGGCCTGGCCGTGCGCGACGCCTGGAAGCACGAGGCAAAGCTCGCCTTCGCCTTGGCGCCGCATGCGCCCTACACCGTGGGCGATTCAAGCTGGGAAAAGATCGTCGTCTATGCGCGCCAGCTCGATCTGCCGATTCAGACGCATCTGCAGGAAACGCGCGCCGAGCTCGAGCAGAGTCTGCAAAGCCACGGCATGAGTCCCTTGGCCCGACTCGATCGTCTCGGCGCGACGGGATCGAATTTCATCGCCGTGCACGCGGTGCACCTGGTCGATTCCGACCTGGAGGTTCTTGCCAGGCAAGGCTGCCAGGTGGTGCATTGTCCGACATCGAACCTGAAGCTCGCGAGCGGCCTGGCGCCGGTGGTGAGACTGCAGGCTCGCGGCATCAATGTGGCGCTGGGCAGCGACGGCGCAGCGAGCAACAACCGCCTCGACCTGCTCGCGGAAATGCGCCTCGCCTCACTGCTGGCCAAGGTCACGACCGGCGATGCGGCCGCGCTGCCGGCCGCAACCGCGCTGCGCATGGCAACCTTGGGCGGCGCGGTCGCGCTCGGCCTGGAAGCGGAAATCGGCTCGCTGCAAGCGGGCAAGCAGGCCGACGCCATCAGCGTGGACCTCGCCGCGTTCCAGCATCTGCCCTGCTACGACCCGGTTTCGCACGTGGTGCACGTCGCCGGACGCGACCAGGTGAGCGACGTGTGGATCGCCGGGCAACGCCTGGTGAAGGCGGGCCTGCTGACCACGCTCGATGCGGCCGATTTGGCCGCGCGCGCGCGGCTCTGGCAGGATCGCCTGCAGAGCGGCTGACGTTAGCCGTCTATACTTCGCCCATGCAGAATGTCGATCCGGCCGAGCTCGCGAAGTTCAGCGCGCTGTCGCACCGCTGGTGGGATCCGAGCAGCGATTTCAAGCCGCTGCACGACATCAATCCGCTGCGCCTGGATTACATCGTGCGCCGCAGTCAGGGCCTCGCGGGGAAGACCGCGCTCGATGTCGGCTGCGGCGGTGGCATCCTCGCCGAGGCCATGGCGGCCGCCGGCGCGAACGTCACCGGCATCGACCTGTCGGAGAAGGCACTCGCCGTGGCGCAGCTGCATCAACTTGAGTCTGGTGTCGCGGTCGACTACCGGCTCATCGCCGCGGAGGCGCTCGCCGCAGAGCGGCCCGGCAGCTTCGATGTCGTCACCTGCATGGAAATACTCGAACACGTGCCGCAGCCGGCGTCGACAGTCGCCGCCTGCGCCGAGCTGGCGAAGCCCGGCGGACTGGTCGTGTTCGCGACCATCAACCGCAATCTGAAGGCGTATCTGTTCGCGGTCATCGGCGGCGAATACGTGCTGCGACTGCTGCCGCGCGGCACGCACGACTACGCGCGCTTCATCAAGCCCTCGGAGCTCGCCACCTTCGCCCGCCACGCCGGGCTCGAGGCCGATGCGGTGACCGGCATGACCTACAACCCGCTCACCGGAAGCTACCGGCTCGAGGCGGACACGGCGGTCAATTACATTGCCACCTTTCGCCGCGACCGCTAACGGCAACTCGCCCGCCGGCCCGCGCCCGTTGCCCGTGCGCGCAGTCCTGTTCGATCTCGACGGCACGCTCGCCGACACGGCCGGTGACCTCGCCGCGGCGCTCAACCGCGTCCGCGCCGATCGCCATCTTCCGCCGTTGCCCGTCGCGACGCTGCGCCCGCACGCCTCCGACGGAAGCCGTGGCCTGCTCGGCGTCGGCCTCGGCGTGACGCACGAGGATCCGCACTGGGAAGCGCTCAAAGATGCGTTCCTGAACTATTACGCGGTGGCGCTGGCGGTGCACACGCAACTGTTTGCCGACGGCCTGCGCGTGCTCTCCGAGATCGAGCGCCGGGGACTTGCCTGGGGCATCGTGACCAACAAGGCGGCGCGCTTCGCCCTGCCGCTGCTCGAGCACCTCGGCTTGGCCTCACGCGCGGACGTGATCGTCTGCGGCGACACCACCGGAAAGACCAAACCGCACCCGGCGCCGCTGCTGCATGCCGTGGACCAGCTCGGTCTGGTCGCCGCCGACTGCGTTTACGTCGGCGACGCCGAGCGCGACGTGGCCGCCGCGCGTGCCGCCGGCATGGCAGCGCTGGTCGCGCGCTACGGCTATATCGGAGCGGAGCTGACGCCGGAAGCGTGGGCGCCGGACGGATTCATCGCCTCGCTCGAGGGCGTGCTCGATTGGCTTCCCGCCAGCGGCAAGCCTCAGGCCGGGCAGGCACCGGCGTTAAGGTAGAGCCACTGCTGCGGCTTGTCGTCGCGCATGCCGGATACCCATACCGGCTGGCTGCGCGTGAGCGGCTTGAGCACCGTCGCGCCGATGTCGTCGGGAATCGCCAACGCAATGCCGTTGGCGCGGTCGACGTGATCGCCGTTGCGCAGGCCCATCATGCCGGCGAACCCGCTCTGATCGCGAACGACGAGTCCGCCTGCGACCGGCTGAAGCAGAGCCTTCCAGGTATCCGGCGCGCCGATCATGCCCGACAGAAGCTCGGCATTGAGCCGGATCACCGGCCCGGCGAAGCCTGCGGGCGCGGCGCAGCCTGCGTTCTTGCCGCTGCTCGTCGCGGCAATTGCCGGTTGCGCTTTGTCGGCCTGCCCCGCGCCATGCAACACGACCGTGCGCCGCACCCCGCCCTCCACCAGGGTCACGCCACCCGGCTGCACCGACTCCAGGCGCACGCCGGGCGCAGCTTCGCTGCCGGCCGCGACGAATAGCGCGCCGCGCGCGCCGGCGCGAAACAAGGCATAACCCCGACCGTCACGCTGCGCAAACACGCCGAGCAAGCGCAGATCCCCACCGGCTGCCGCGGGCTCGGTCGTCGCCACGCTTTGCGTCGCGGCGCCGAACAGGTGTGCTTCGGCGATGCGGCGGGAGAAGTCGCCGTCGACCACGCGCGGTGCAATGCTCACCGGCACCGGACCAAACCAGCGCCAGCCCCAGTGCGCGAGCACGAGCGCAAGCAGAGCGAGCGCAACGAGCAGGAAAGCACCGGCGAGGATCCGCCAGCGCCACGGCACGGCGCCAGCGGTCGCGTATGATTCGGCTTCGCTCACGTTTTTTCCCGCACCGTTGAATCCGCAGCTAGCACGTTTGCAACCGTATCCGTTCGAGCGGCTGCGGGCGCTCTTTGGCGGCGTCACGTCGAACCCGGGTAAGCCGCCGATCAATCTTTCGCTCGGCGAACCCAAACATCCCACACCCGCGCTGCTGCAAGACGCGCTTGCGCGCGGCGTCAAGGGCCTCGCGAATTATCCCACAACGGCCGGCGCGCCCGCGCTGCGCGAGGCGATCGCCGCATGGCTCAAACGCCGGCACGGATTGCAGGCACTCGAGGCACAGACCCAGGTGCTGCCGGTACTCGGCAGCCGCGAAGCGCTGTTCGCCTTCGCGCAGACGGTCATCGACCCGAGCCGTGTCGGCGCCACGGTTATCGTGCCCAATCCGTTCTACCAGATCTACGAAGGCGCGGCGCTGCTCGCGGGAGCCACGCCGTTCTGCGTCAACAGCCTTGCGGCCAACGGCTACGCGGCGCAATGGGCCAACGTCCCGGAAACGATCTGGCAGCGCACCCAACTCGTCTATGTCTGCTCGCCCGACAACCCGACCGGGCGGGTGATCGGGCAGGAAGAATGGCGCACGCTATTCGAGTTGTCGGACCGCCATGGCTTCACGATCGCCGCCGACGAGTGCTACTCGGAGATCTACTTCGACGAAGCGAAGCCCCCGCTCGGCGCCCTGGCCGCGGCGCAAGCGCTCGGGCGCAACGGCTATCCGCGGTTGATTACCTTCGGCAGCCTGTCCAAGCGCTCGAATGCGCCGGGTTTGCGCTCCGGTTACGTCGCCGGCGACGCCGACCTGGTCAAGGCGTTTCTGCTCTACCGCACCTATCACGGCTCGGCGATGTCGCCGGCAGTCGCGGCGGCAAGCCTCGCCGCCTGGAACGACGAAGCGCACGTGCGGGCGAACCGCGCGCAATACGCGCAGAAATTCGCGCTGCTCACCCCGCGCGTGGCGGCGGTGTGTCCGACGCAGCAGCCGGACGCGGCTTTCTATCTCTGGGCACGGGTTGCCGACGACGACGCCGATTTCGCCCGGCGCTTGTACGCCGACGAGGCGGTGCAGGTTCTGCCCGGAAGTTATCTGGCGCGGGAAGCTGAAGGCGTGAATCCTGGCCGCGGCTACATCCGCATGGCGCTGGTGGCCGAGTTGGACGAGTGCAGCGAGGCGGTGGAGCGCCTGGTGCGCTTCGCCCGCCGCGGCTAGGCCTTTCGCGGCCGTCTCGCCCCCAAGGGCGCCGTTTTGTCGCGTAGGGGCACGCCCTGTCGCGCAGTTCAGGACCGGTCGGGGCGGCGCGTACAATCCGCGCCATGACCCATGCAAGTGCACTGTCAAACCACCGTTCCGGCGCCTGGTGGGCGCCGGTCTTCGCTGGCTTCCGCGGCGTTTCCTGGCTCTCGCTCGGCCTGATCCTGCTCATCAATACCGGCGTTGCCCTCATCCAATACACCGAAGAGACGCGGCCTTTCTGGCATCCGTTCATTACCGCGCAATGCTGCGGCCTGTCGATCGCCTATGCCGTGAACGCCACGGCGCCCTGGAACAAGACCCACCCGGTATGGCGACTGGTCGGCGCGGTGGTCGTGGGCAGCGCCGTCGGGCTGATCCTGGTTTTCTTGATCAAGGGCTACCTGATTGGCGACCAGCATTACCGCGTAGAGACGGGGCTCATCGATTGGCATTCGGTCGGATGGACGCTGTTCAGTTGCTACCTCATGGGCACCTGCGTCAGCCTCTTCTTCATGCTCAAGATTCGCGATGCGCAGGCGCGTGCGCAGATGCTCAAGGCGGACGCCGACCGAAACATGCTCTCCAAGCAGGCGATCGAAGCGGAACTCAAGCTGATGCAGGCGCAGGTTGAGCCGCATTTCCTGTTCAACACACTGGCCTCGGTGCAGTTCCTGACCGAGACCGATCCAGCCAAGGCGAACATGATGCTCGGGCATCTGCTCGCCTACCTGCGCGCCGCGCTGCCGCAGCTGCGCTCGGACAGCACCACGATCGGCCAGGAAATCGACCTCGCGCAGGCTTATCTTTCGATCATGCAGATGCGCATGGGCTCGCGCCTGTCTTTGCACATCGATGTACCGGCGGAGCTGCGCGCGCACCGGTTTCCTCCGATGCTCTTGATGTCGGTGGTGGAGAACGCCATCAAGCACGGGCTCGAGCCGCGCGCCGAGGGTGGCACGATTCGCCTCGAGGCGCGGCGCACAGGCAATACCCTGGCGGTGGCGGTCATCGACGACGGACGCGGCCTGCACGACAAGATCGGCAACGGCGTGGGCCTGACCAACCTGCGCGGCCGCCTGCAGGCGCTCTACGCGGCGAGTGCGCGCTTTACCCTGGAAGAGGTCGCACCGCACGGGGCGCGGGCGACGATCGAGATTCCCTTCGATGACCAGCCGCAGTAGGCAGCCCACGGCGCTCATCGCCGAGGACGAGCCGTTGCTGCGCGCCCAGTTGCGCAACCGGCTCACCCAGGCCTGGCCCGAGCTCGCCGTGGTCGCCGAAGCGGAGAATGGCGAGCAGGCGCTCGCCCTGCAGCGCGAGCTCGAGCCCGACATCGCGTTTCTCGATATCCGCATGCCGGTGAAATCGGGGCTCGAGGTTGCCGACGCGCTTGCCGGCGCCTGTCACGTCGTGTTCGTCACCGCCTACGACGAGTATGCGGTGACCGCCTTCGAGCAGGGCGCGGTCGACTATGTCCTCAAGCCGGCCACGCCCGAGCGCGTCGCCAAAGTCGTGTCCCGTCTCAAGGAGCGCCTTGGCCGGCCGCCCGCGGACCTCGCCACCGTCCTGGCGCAACTCGAGGCGCGCGATGCCGGCGGCTCGCTGAAATGGGTCAAGGCCTCGCTCGGTGCCTCGATGCGACTCATTCCGGTCGACGAGGTCCTCTACTTTCACGCCGAGGACAAGTACACCAAAGTCGTCACCGCCGAGGGCGAGGCGCTGATCCGCAAGACGATCAAGGAGCTCTTCGACGAACTCGACACCGAGCTCTTCTGGCAGGTCCATCGCGGCACTATCGTCAACCTGCGCGCCATCGCGCGCGTCGACCGCGACTACCGTGACCAACCGGTCATCATCCTCAAGGCGCGCCCGGAGAAGCTTGTCGTCAGCCGCACCTTCGCCCACCTGTTCAAGGCGATGTAGCACCGCCGCGCCGCGCTTGTGGTCAGCCACGAGACGGCTTCAAGGCCCTTGCCCGGAGCGCCGCTGAACCCGAGCAGGTAAAATGCGAGCTTTGCCCGCATGGGCCGCGAAGCAAAACCCGATGAGCAGTCTGCAATCGACTATCGACGCCGCCTGGGAACGGCGCAGCGAGCTCTCGCCGCAATCGGCTGCCGCCGAAGTACGCGAGGCGGTGGAGAGCGCAATCGACGAGCTCGATTCCGGCCGCCTGCGCGTGGCGCAAAAAGTCAATGGCCAGTGGACCACGCAGCAGTGGCTGAAGAAAGCCGTACTGCTGTCGTTCCGCCTTGCCGACAATATCCCCATGGGGGTGTCGGCGCCCGACGCGCCTTTCGCCTTCTACGACAAGGTGCCGACCAAATTCGCCCGCTTTGACGCCCTCGCCTTCGCCACCGCCGGGGTGCGCGTCGTGCCCCCCGCGGTGGCGCGCCACGGCGCCTACATCGCACGTAACGTCGTGCTCATGCCCTCGTACGTCAACATCGGCGCCTACGTCGACGAGGGCACGATGGTCGATACCTGGGCGACCGTAGGCTCCTGCGCCCAGATCGGCAAGGGCGTACACCTTTCCGGCGGCGTCGGCATCGGCGGGGTGCTTGAACCGTTGCAGGCGAACCCCACCATCATTGAGGATAATTGCTTCATCGGCGCCCGGTCGGAGGTGGTCGAGGGCGTGATCGTCGAGGAGAATTCGGTGTTGGGAATGGGAGTCTTCATTGGCCAGAGCACCAAGATTTACGATCGTGCGACCGGTCAGATCGGCTACGGCCGTGTTCCGCCGGGGTCCGTGGTCGTCGCCGGTAGCCTGCCCTCGAACGAGGGCAACTGCCAGCTCTACTGTGCGGTGATCGTCAAGCAGGTCGACGCCAAGACCCGCGCCAAAACCAGCATCAACGAGCTGTTGCGCAGCTGACGCCCATGTCCGTATCACTCAAATCCGCCGAAGATGTCGCCAAGATGCGCGTCGCCGGCGCCCTCGCCGCCGAGGTGCTCGACTACATCGCGCCCCGCGTTGTTGCCGGCGTGACCACCGCCGAGCTCGACGCGCTCTGCCACACCTACATGGTCGACGTCCAGAACACCATCCCTGCACCGCTGCACTATGCGCCGCCGGGGTATCAACCGTTTCCAGCCTCGATCTGCACTTCGGTAAACCACGTCGTCTGTCACGGGATCCCAGGCGACAAGAAACTCAAGAGCGGAGATATCGTCAATGTCGACGTCACCGTCATCAAGGACGGGTTTCACGGTGACACCAGCCGCATGTTCTACGTCGGCGCGCCGCCGATCCAGGCGCGGCGCCTGTGCGAGGTCACCTACGAAGCGATGTGGCGCGGCATCCGCGTGGTCGCCCCGGGGGCGCATCTGGGCGACATCGGCGCGACCATTCAGCACCACGCGGAAGGGCACGGCTTCTCCATCGTGCGCGAGTTCTGCGGTCACGGCATCGGCCGCCAATTTCACGAGGAACCGCAGGTACTGCATTACGGGCGCCAGGGTATTGGGTTGAAATTGCAGCCGGGCATGGTGTTCACCATCGAGCCCATGATCAACGCGGGCAGGCCCGGCATCCGCTGCCTGGCCGATGGCTGGACGGTCGTCACCGCCGATCACAGCCTGTCGGCGCAATGGGAGCACACTGTCCTGGTGACGGACAGCGGCTACGAGGTGTTGACCGTTTCGCCGGGGGCACCGCCGCCGGCGCCGAGCTAGGGGCACTTGCCTTGAGCACTGCCCTCGCCCCGGCCGCGAACCGCGCTGCCGACACCGCCGCTGCGCCCTGGAAGCGCGAACTCGACGCCGGCCGGCGCGAACTGGAGGCCGCCTATCGCGCCCGGCTGCCGCCACGGCGACTGCTCGCCGCCCAGGCGCGGCTGACCGACCGGGTCCTGCGCGGCCTGTGGACGGCGATTGCCCCGCCGCCAGGCCTGGCGCTCGTTGCCGTCGGCGGCTACGGGCGCGGCGAACTGTTTCCCCATTCGGACGTCGACGTGGTGCTGCTGCTGCCCCGCCCGCTCGCGGCCATGCCCGAGGCCACCGCGTCCTGCATCGAGCGCTTCATCGGCCTGCTGTGGGACACGGGCCTCGAGATCGGCCACAGCGTGCGCACCGTTGACGAATGCGAAGCCGAGATGGAAGGCAACGCGGTAAGCGGCACCAGCCTCCTCGAGCGCCGGCTGCTCGCCGGTTCGCGTGCGCTCTACGCGCGCTTCGGGCGTCGCTTCGAGGCCACGCTCGACGTGCGCAGCTTCTACGAGGCCAAGGCGCTGGAGCAGCAGCAGCGGCACCTGCGCTACCAGGACACGGCGTACAACCTCGAGCCGAATCTCAAGGAAAGTCCCGGCGGCCGGCGCGATATGCAGACCATCCTGTGGATCGCGCGCGCTGCGGGCTTCGGACACACCTGGCGTGAACTCGCCGCGCGCGGGTTGATGACCGCCGCCGAAGCGCGCGAACTGACACGCAACGAAACGCTCATCGACGACCTGCGCATCCGCCTGCACTACCTCGCGCGCCGTCGCGAGGACCGCCTGGTGTTCGACCTGCAGAGCGCGCTGGCGAGCGAGCTGGGGCTGAGCGACACGCCCTCGCGGCGCGCCTCCGAGCAGCTGATGCAGCGCTACTATCGCGCCGCCAAGTCAATCCGTCAGCTCAACGTCATCCTGCTGCAGAACCTGCACGCGCGCCTGTTTCCGGCGGAGGTCAAGGCGCAGGCCATCGACGCCGATTTCCAGGCCGTCGACGAGTTGCTCGACATCCGGGACGATGAGCTCTTCGCCAAGCGGCCGGGGGCGATCCTCGACAGTTTCCTCACCCTGCAGCGGCACCCGGAGCTCAAGGGCATGTCGGCGCCGACCCTGCGCGCGCTCTGGCGCCATCGCAAGCGCGTCGACGCGGCATTCCGCCGCGATCCGGAAAATCGCGCCCGCTTCCTCGCCATCCTGCGCCAGCCGCACGGCGTGACCCACGAGCTGCGGCGGATGAACCAGTACGGGATCCTCGGCCGCTACATCCCAGCCTACGGGCGCATCGTCGGCCAGATGCAGCACGACCTGTATCACGTCTACACCGTCGACGAGCATATCCTGATGGTGATTCGCAACCTGCGCCGATTCACCGAGCCCCAGCACGGGCACGAGTATCCGCTCTGCTCGCGCCTGATTGCGGACTTCGCGCGGCCCGAAGTGCTCTATGTCGCAGCCTTGTTTCACGACATCGCCAAGGGACGCGGCGGCAACCATTCGCGACTCGGGGCCATCGACGCGCGGCGCTTCTGCCGCCAGCACGGGCTGGCCACGGCGGACACGAACCTCGTGGGCTGGCTCGTGGCAAAGCACCTGTCGATGTCGCTCACCGCGCAGAAGCAGGACCTAAGCGACCCGGCGGTGATCGCGGCGTTCGCGGCGAAGGTCCGCACCGAGCGGCGCCTGGCCGCTCTCTATCTGCTGACCGTCGCCGATATCCGCGGCACCAGCCCGCGGGTGTGGAACGCCTGGAAGGCGAAGCTGCTCGAGGATCTGTTTCACGCGGCGCGGGCGCGGCTGACCGGCCGCGCCACGACCGGGACCCTGGACGACAGCCTGGAGGCGCGCCGGATCGAGGCGGCGCGGCAGCTGCGCCTCTACGCCATCCCCGACGGCGCCGAGCAGGCGCTGTGGCGACAGCTCGACAGCGTGTACTTCCAGCGCCACAGCGCCGACGAGATCGCCTGGCACGCGCGCCAGCTCTACTTCCGCGTCGACGGCCAGGAGCCTGTGGTCAGGGCGCGGCTGTCACGCTCCGGTGCCGGGCTGCAGGTAATGATCTACCTGCCCGACCAGAAGGAACTCTTCGCGCGCATCTGCGGTTTCTTCGGCAAGGCGCGGCTGTCGATCCTCGACGCGAAGGTTCACACCACGGGCCACGGCTACGCGCTCGATACCTTCCTGGTGCACGATCCGCTCAGCGCCCAAGCCGCTTACCGCGCCGTGATCAGCTTTGTCGAGTTCGAGCTCAAGCAGCTGCTCGCCGCGCGGGCGCCTCTCGAACCGCCGCCGATCGGCCGCATGAGCCGCCATCTCAAGCACTTTCCGCTCACACCGGAGGTGCGCTTGTTTCCCGACGACAAGGGAACGCACTATATCCTCGAGCTGGTCGCCGGCGACCGGCCAGGGCTGCTCGCCCGGATCGCATATACGCTCGCCAAGGCGAACGTCAATGTCGAGAGCGCCAAGATCAACACCCTCGGCGAGCGTGTGGAGGACGTGTTCCTGCTCGACGGCGCCCGGCTGCACGACGAGGCCGCCCTGCTCCGGCTGGAGACTGCGCTCTACGAACAGCTTCAACTGCGCTAGCCCGCAGCGACTCCTGCTCACTCGTCGACGACTTCCACATCGGGGAACAGGACGTCGGTGTAGCCGAGCAGGCGCAGGTCGCGCATGCGCATTGGATAGAGGATGCCGTCGAGGTGGTCGCATTCGTGCTGGATGACGCGGGCGTGGAAGTCCGCGACCTCGCGCTGAATCGGGCGGCCATCCGGTGCGAAGCCGGTGTAGCGCAGGCGGGTGAAGCGCGGCACCTGGCCGCGCAGTCCCGGGACCGAAAGGCAACCCTCCCACCCCTCCTCCATCTCGGTGGTCAGCGGTGTCAGCACCGGGTTGACGAGCTCGGTATAGGGAACGGGCTCCTGGTCGGGGTAGCGCTCGTTGTGCTCGAAGCCGAAGATCACCACGCGCAAGCCCACGCCGACCTGCGGCGCGGCGAGCCCCGCGCCGTGGGCAGCGATCATCGTCTCGCGCATGTCGGCGATAAGCTCCTTGAGCTCCGGCGTTCCGTAGCGCTCGACCGGCTTGGCGCGCTCGAGCAGGCGCGGATCGCCCATGCGCAGGATCGGTCGGATCATCTTGCCTCTATTTTCACGCCGCGCCTCCCTGGACGACGTGATCGATGAGTATCTTGGTCTTGTCCATAGCCGTTTCAAGGATGCCTGCGATGCGCTCGATGGCCACCGCCTGCGCGCTTTCGCCGCGGCCCGCGGCGTGATTGACGATGACCGCGATGACCGCGTAGCCGATCCCAAGCTCGCGCGCCAGGGCGGCCTCGGGCATGCCGGTCATGCCTACGACGGTGGCACCGTCGCGTTCCATGCGGTTGATTTCCGCCGCGGTCTCCAGCCGCGGTCCGGACACGGCGCCATAGACCCCACCGTCGTGCACCGCGATTCCGGCCGCACGCGCCGCCGCCAGGCAACGGCCGCGCAGCGCGGCACTGTAAGGATGGGTAAAGTCGATGTGGACCACGTTACGGTCCTCGCCATCAAAAAAGGTGCTGTAACGGCCACCGGTGTAGTCGATAAGCTGATCGGGCAGCACCAGATCGCCGGGGGCACAGCGGGCGCAGATCGCGCCCACCGACGCCACCGCCAGGATCGTGTCGACGCCGCGCTGCTTGAGGGCCCACACGTTGGCGCGGTAATTGACCCGGTGCGGCGGGATCGTGTGGCCGTGGCCATGGCGCGCAAGAAACACCACGTCGCGCCCGGCGATCTGGCCGAAGATCAGCGCCGACGATGGCTCGCCATATGGCGTGCGGACGACTTCGCGGTGGGCGACGGCGAGCGTCGACAGTCGGGTGAGCCCGCTGCCGCCGATGATGGCCAGCATGGATGCTTTTTTTGTGCAGAAGACCGATAAGCGCACACCGTTCGGGTGAAAAAACCACACCCCAACCCGGCATGCCAGTTGTTACTTTGCTTGAGCTTGGTTATTCTTGTCAATTCATGACATTGTCACGGCATGCCGGCGACCGGCCCTAAGGCCGACGGCAGGCACCCACCAGCCCATGTACCTCGACCGACTGTTCAAGCTAATGGCGGAGAAACAGGCCTCGGACCTGTTCATCTCCTGCGGCGCGCCGATCAACATCAAGATCAACGGCATCGTCTCGCCCATCTCCACCCAGGCGATGGACGTGGAGACGGTCCGCCGCGTCGCCTATGAGCTGATGACCAAGGACCAGGCGCGCGAGTTCGAAAACGAGATGGAGATGAACCTCTCCTACCTCGATCGCAGCGTCGGCAACTTCCGCATCAACATCTTCCGCCAGCGCGGCACCATCTCCCTGTGTATCCGCTACGTGCGCAGCAACGTGCCGCCGTTCGAGGAACTGAAGCTGCCGCCGGTGATGCTCAACCTGGTGATGGAGAAACGCGGCCTGGTGCTCATCGCCGGCGCGACCGGGTGCGGCAAGTCGACCACGCTCGCGGCGCTGATCGACTACCGCAACAACAACCGCTCCGGCCACATCCTGACGCTCGAGGACCCGATCGAGTACCTGTTCGAGCACAAGCAATCGATCGTCAACCAGCGCGAGATCGGCGTCGACACCCAGAACTACAACAAGGCGCTGGGCAACGCACTGCGCGAGGCGCCCGACCTGATCATGATCGGCGAGGTGCGCGACCGCGAGACGATGCAACAGGCGCTGCTGCACACGCTGACCGGCCACCTCTGCCTGTCGACGCTGCACGCCAACAACAGCTACCACGCCTTGTCGCGGATCATCAACATGTTCCCCTACGACGCGCGCTCCGGGCTGCTCTCCGACCTGTCGATCGGGCTGCGCGCGATCATTTCCCAGCGCCTGGTGCGCAACAAGCACGGACAGCAGCAGCCGGCAGTGGAGATCCTGCTTAACACCTCGCTCATTGCCGACCTGATCAAGAACGGGGAGATCACGCAGATCAAGGAAGCGATGGAGCAGAGCCTCTACCCGGGGTCGCAGACCTTCGAACAGGCGCTCTGCCGGCTCTACCTCGACGGCGTGATTGCCTACGAAGAGGCGCTATCCGCCTCCGACTCGCCGACTAACCTGGCCTGGCTGGTGAACCAGAATTCGCCTGCCCCACGCATGGATTCGGGCGAAACCGGCGGCGACGGGTTTCGCGTCGTTGGCAGCAGCCTGACCAAGCTCGAGATCGATCCGGAGTTCCTGAACCGCGGCCAGTGACGGCGAGAAGCCGCCTCTGGCCGCGACGATGATGGGGCCCAACGCCACGCTCGAGCTCGCCCGCGAGCTCATCGCGCGCCGTTCGCTCACACCCGACGACGCCGGCTGTCAGGAGATCATCAAGGCGCGGCTCGAACGGCTGGGTTTTCGCTGCGAGACGCTCTCCAGCAACGGGGTGACCAACCTCTGGGCGCGCCGCGGCGAAGCACGTCCGTCGGTGTGCCTTGCCGGGCACACCGACGTAGTCCCGACCGGACCCCTCGACGCCTGGAGCTCTGACCCCTTCACGCCGACGATCCGCAACGGCTCGCTCTACGGCCGCGGCGCCGCCGACATGAAATCCTCGCTGGCGGCGTTTGTCGTCGCCATCGAAGGCTTTGTCGCCGCACACCCGACGCACCCCGGATCGATTGCGCTGCTGCTCACCTCCGACGAGGAGGGCCCGGCCACCGACGGCACGGTGCGCGTGGTCGAGCGGCTGCAGGCGGCCGCGACGGAGCTCGACTATTGCATCGTCGGCGAGCCCTCGTCGGTAGAGCGCCTCGGTGACATGATCAAGAACGGCAGGCGCGGCACCCTGTCGGGCACGCTTCGGGTGCGCGGGGTGCAAGGACACATCGCCTACCCCCATCTGGCGCGCAATCCGATCCTTCTCGCCGCGCCGGTCATTGCCGAGCTCGCCGCGCTGCACTGGGATAACGGCAACGCGTACTTCCCGCCGACCTCCTGGCAGGCATCCAACATCCATGCCGGGACGGGGGCGACCAACGTCATCCCCGGGGCACTCGAGCTTACGTTCAATTTCCGCTACGCCACGGCGAGCACGCGGGAGAGCCTGCAGCAGCGCTTCGAGGAAGTGCTCAAGCGGCACGGGCTCGATTACGAGCTCACCTGGACCGGCGCCGGCGTGCCCTACTTGACCCCCCGGGGCGAGCTCGTCGACGTTGCTACGGAGGTGATCGGCGAGCTCTGCGGCGTCGTGCCCGAGGTGTCCTGTACCGGCGGCACATCCGACGGCCGCTTCATCGCCGCGATCTGTCGTGAAATCATCGAGCTCGGTCCGGTCAACGCCACGATCCACAAGCTCGACGAGCGCGTCGCCATCGCCGAGCTCGAACCGCTCTGCGCCCTGTATCGTGGCATACTGGAGCGTCTGCTGCTCGGCTCGGTGCCGCGATGAGCACCCTCACCCAGGAACTGGAAACCGTCCGCGACTGGCTGCGCTATGCCGTGTCCCGTTTCGTCGCGACCGGGCTGTTTTTCGGGCATGGCACGACCAACGCCTACGACGAGGCCGCGTACCTGGTGCTGCACACGCTGCACCTGCCGCTGGACCGCCTGGAACCCTTCCTCGACGCGAAATTGAGCCACGCCGAGCGCGAGGAGGTTCTCGACATCATCGCCCGCCGCGTCAACGAGCGCGTCCCTGCCGCGTATCTCACGCACGAAGCGTGGCTCGGCGAGCACCGGTTTTACGTCGACGAGCGCGTGCTCATTCCGCGTTCGTACATCGCCGAACTGTTGCGCGACGGCTTGAGCTCCTGGATTCCCGAACCGGCGCGCGTCAACACGGCGCTCGACCTGTGCACCGGCTCAGGCTGCCTCGCGATCCTCATGGCGGATCAGTTTCCCAACGCGGACGTCGACGCTGCCGACATTTCCTCCGATGCCCTCTCGGTGGCCCTGCGCAACGTCGCCGACCACGGCGTGCAGGGCAGAGTCAACCTGATTCGTTCCGACCTGCTGTCCAACCTTACCGAGAAGGAGTACGACCTCATCGTCAGCAACCCGCCCTACGTGACGACGATGGCGATGGAGGAGTTGCCGCCGGAATACCGCCACGAGCCGCAGCTCGCGCTCGCCGGTGGGGACGACGGCCTCGACGCGGTGCGCACGATCCTCGCGCGCGCCACGGAGTTTCTCAGCCCTGAAGGCCTGCTGGTGGTCGAAATAGGAGCCAACCGCGACGCGACCGAGACGGCATTTCCGCGCCTGGCCTTCACCTGGCTCGCCACGCCCTCCTCCGAGGATGCCGTGTTCCTGCTGCGCAAGGGCGACCTGCTCGCAGCACAACGCGTCGCTGCCTAGGTCGGCCGGCGACGCGCCTACTCGGCAGCGAGGCCGAAGAAGGCGCGGATGCGCCGCACGAGCTCTTGGGCGCGGGTGCCGGTGGCGCTCGCCCGCGCGTCGGCGGAGAGCGAAGCGAGCGTTGCGTCGTTTGCCGCCTGCCGCGCCGTAACCGTTTTCGACATCGCATCGGCGAGCTCGGGCCGGGCACGAATAATCGCTTCGAAACCGGCCTTGTCGAGGCGGTAACACAGGGCATCGGTTTCCGCGATGATGGTGGCCGTCCGCGCCTGCCCGGTGAGCAGGCCCATTTCGCCGAAAAACGCCGGCGCCGGGAGCTTGGCCAGCCGATGCCGGCCCGGGGGCGCCCCCGGCTCGGCGTCGCGGAAAATGCCGACCTCGCCGCGGGCCAGAATGTAAAGCGAATCGGAGGGCTCGCCCTGCTTGGTCGCGACGTCGCCGGCGGCAAAGGGCGTCGGAATCAGCTGCGTGGCCAGCGCCTGCGCCTCCTCGGCGGTGAGCGCGGCAAACAATTCCAGTGAACGCAGCAACCCCACCCGCGACTCGCGCTCATCCGTGGCCCGCGTCGCCTGCGTGTCGCGCGCCGAATGCAGGTACAGCTCGGACCGGGAAATCGGAATCTCCATGCCCGCCCGTCCGAGTGCCGCGTAGATATGCACGCGCATGCGCGAATCGGTCGTCAGGTAGGTCTTGGTGTCGCTCAGCCAGTAATAGACGACGTACTTGATCGCGCTCGCGTCGAAGGCCGCGCATACGCATTGCGGCCGGGGATTGGGTTCGACAAAGGGAATCTCCACCCGCTGCAACGCCGCCCCGACCACCGCGAGCACCTGGCCCGGGGTCCACTCGTAACCGACGGTAAATTCGATTTGCCGCCGCCACGGAACGCGCAGCTCGCCGCGCCGCGCGATCACCGTCACGCGGTTCTTCATCAGGTCCGCGTTGGGGATCACGATGGTCACGTTGTTGACCGTGGCGAGCGCCGTGTAGCGCCAGCGAACGCTGACGATTTCTCCGATCACATCATCGACCTCGATCCAGTCGCCGAGGCGGCAGGTGTTGTCGGCCTGCACCGAAATGCCGCCGATCAGGTTGCCGAGCGTCGGCTGCAACGCAAAACCGATAGCCCCGACCAGCGCGGTGGCCGAGAAGGTGATGGTCGTCAGGTTCACGCCCATCGCGTCCATGCGGAACAACGCGTAGACGACCAGCGCGATGGCAATGCTGACCTCGCCGAGAATGCGCGGGACCTGGCGCCGCGCCAGCAGCACGCCGGTGACAAAGGCGATGACGATGCGGATGTTGCCCAGCGCAACGATGAACAGGCAGACCTCGCGCGGTACCAGCGCAATGGTCAGACGCGGCGGAATAAACTCGAAGTGCGCCAGCGCGCCCAGGCCGCACAGCCCGAGCACGATGATGCACAGGGTGACCACGACCGAGCGCCGCTGCTCCGGCCGGAAACGCATCGTGACCAGGCCGAGGAGCAGGGCAACGGCGCTGAACCATAGCGCCTCCTGCAGCGTGATCCATTCAACCATCGGTGATGCTTCCCCTCCCCTGCCGACGCGACGCGGCCGTCTCGCGCGGATTATACGGCCAAGGCCCCTTCTACCCAGGAGACTGGCGGCGAATCACGCTAGAATGGCCGCCGTCCAGCCCTGCTCTCCTCTCCCGCATCGATGCGTACCGGCGGTCGCATTCTCGTCGACAACCTTCTGCAACAGGGTGCCGAACTCGCCTTCTGCGTGCCCGGCGAGAGCTACCTGCCGGTGCTCGACGCGCTGTACGAAGTGCGAGACCGGTTGCGGCTCATCGTCTGCCGCCAGGAAGGCGGTGCGGCCTACATGGGCGAAGCGTATGGCAAGCTCACCGGTCGGCCCGGCATCGTGTTCGTCACCCGCGGGCCCGGCGCTTCGAACGCCGCCATCGGCATCCACACCGCAGCCCAGGACTCGACGCCACTGATCGTTTTTGTCGGCCAGGTCGGCGGCGACTTTGCCGATCGCGAGGCATTCCAGGAGATCGATTACCGGCGCATGTACGGCGACATCGTCAAATGGGTGGCGCAGATCGACCGCGTCGAACGCGTACCCGAATACGTCGCGCGCGCGTATCGTGTCGCGCAGTCAGGCCGTCCCGGCCCGGTCGTTCTGGCGCTACCCGAAGACATGTTGGCGGCAAGCGCCGAGGTCGCCGACGTCGCGCGCGTGGTGGTGCCGCCCGTCGCCCCGACGCCAGCCGCGATGGCGCAACTGCGCACGCTCCTAGCCACCGCGCAGCGTCCGCTGGTCCTTGCCGGCGGCAGCGGCTGGAGCGCCGCCGCGTGCCGCGATCTGACCGCCTTTGCCGAGGCCAACGCGCTGCCGGTGGCCTGTGCCTTTCGCACCCAGGACCTGTTCGACAACCGGCATCCAAACTACGCCGGCGATGTCGGCATCGGCATCAATCCGCGGCTCGCCGCGCGCGTGCGCGACGCCGACGTGCTGTTGGTGCTGGGCGAGCGCTTAGGCGAGATGGTGACCGGCGGTTACACCCTGCTCGCCGCGCCGCAACCCAAACCGTCCCTCATCCACGTCCATCCCGGCGCCAACGAGCTGGGGCGGGTGTATCAGCCGGCGCTGGCCATCGAAGCAGCCATGGGGCCCGCCTGCGCGGCGCTGGCGGCGCTGCCGCCCGTCGCCGCACCGGCCTGGGCCGGCAGCGCGGCCGCCGCGCACGCCGATTACTTCGCCTGGCAGTCGCCGCAGCCGATGCCTGGCGCGGTCGACCTGTGGCAGGTCGTCGCGCACTTGCGCGAGCGACTGCCCGAGAATGCGATCCTCACCAACGGCGCCGGCAACTACACGGTGTGGCTGCACCGGCTGTATCGCTATGCACACTATCGCTCGCAGCTCGCGCCGTACAGCGGCGCGATGGGATACGGCGTGCCCGCCGCGGTTGCCGCCAAGGCCGTGCATCCGGACCGCATCGTCGTCTCCTGGAACGGCGACGGCTGCTTTCTCATGAACGGCCAGGAGCTGGCGACCGCCGTGCAATATGGCCTGGCCGTCGTCTTCATCGTGGTCGACAATTCGATGTACGGCACCATCCGCATGCACCAGGAGCGCCACTACCCGGCGCGCGTCTACGGCACCGATCTCGTCAATCCCGATTTCGCCGCGCTGGCGCGCGCCTACGGAGCGCACGGCGAGAAGGTGAGCCGCACCGAGGAGTTCGCTCCCGCGCTCGAGCGCGCGCTGGCGGCGGGCCGGCCGGCGCTGTTGCACCTGCCGATCGACCCGGAGGCGATCACCATGAGCGCCACCATCTCCGCCTTGCGCGCGCACAGCGCCACCGCCGCACGCTGATCGTGCCCTGCCGATGCCGGCCATCCCGCCCGACCCGGTCCTCGCCGTCTCCGGGCTGACGGTCGAATTTCGCACCACGGAACGCGCCGTGTGCGCGGTGCGCGACGTGTCGTTTGGCGTCGGCCGCGCCGAGACGGTCGCCCTCGTGGGCGAATCCGGGTCGGGCAAGTCGGTGACCGCTCTGTCGGTGCTGCGACTCGTTGAGCACGGCGGCGGTCATATCCTGTCCGGGAAGCTCGACTTTCTGCGTCCGGGTGGCCAGCGCATCGATCTGGCGCAGGCCAACGCGGCGACGCTGCGCTCGATTCGCGGCGCCGAGATCGCCATGATCTTTCAGGAGCCGATGACCTCGCTCAACCCGGTGTACACGGTGGGCGAGCAGATCGCCGAATCGATCCGGCTGCATCAGCACCAGGATCACGCCGCGGCGCGGGCTGAAGCGCTGCGCATGCTCGAGCAGGTGCGCATTCCCGAGGCAGCCCAGGTGCTCGGACGCTATCCGCACCAGCTCTCCGGCGGCATGCGCCAGCGGGTGATGATCGCGATGGCACTGTCGTGCAAACCAGCGCTGCTCATCGCCGACGAGCCGACCACCGCGCTCGATGTGACCATCCAGGCCCAGATCCTCGAGCTCATCCGCCGCCTGCAGAGCGAGATGCACATGGCGGTGATTTTCATCACCCACGACATGGGCGTTGTCGCCGAAGTCGCCGAGCGGGTGCTGGTCATGTATCGCGGCGAGTTGGTGGAGGAAGGCTCGGCCGAAGCCATTTTTCATGCGCCGCGGCATGCCTATACGCGCGCGCTCCTCGCCGCCGTGCCGAGCTTGGGCGCGATGCAGGGCACCGACTTTCCGGCGCGTTTTCCGCTGCTGCAGGCGGGCGCCGAAGCAGCGCCGCCTCCGGCCGACGCGCCGCGGCGGCCGGACGCAGGGGCGCCGCTACTCAAGGTTCGCGGCCTCAAGACTCGCTTCGACCTGCCCGGCGGTTTCTTCGGCCGCGCGCAACGTCGCGTCTACGCGGTCGAGCAGGTGAGTTTCGACCTGCACGCGAGCGAAACCCTGGCGCTGGTTGGTGAATCGGGCTGCGGCAAGTCGACCACCGGCCGCTCCCTGCTGCGCCTGGTCGACATCGCCGGCGGCCAGATCGAATTCGGCGGCCGCGACATCGCGAAGCTGCCCGCCGATCAGGTGCGGCCGCTGCGGCGCGAGATGCAGATGGTGTTCCAGGACCCGTACGCATCGCTCGATCCGCGCCTCACGGTCGGTTTTTCGGTGGCCGAACCGCTCTACGTCCACGGCACCGCCCGTGGCGCCGAGGCCGAGGAGCGGGTCGCCTGGCTGTTGCGCCATGTCGGACTGTCACCCGACTTCGCCCAGCGCTATCCGCACGAGTTCTCTGGCGGACAGCGGCAGCGCATCGCCATCGCCCGGGCGCTGGCGCTGCAACCGAAGATCATCATCGCCGACGAGGCAGTCTCGGCGCTCGACGTATCGATCCGGGCGCAGATTGTGAACCTGCTGCTCGACCTGCAGGCCGAATTCGCGCTTTCGTATCTTTTCATCTCCCACGACATGGCCGTGGTCGAACGCGTCAGCCATCGGGTGGCCGTGATGTATCTGGGCCAGATCGTGGAAATCGGGCCGCGGCGCGCCATATTCGAACAACCGCGGCACCCCTATACGAAGAAGCTCATGGCCGCGGTGCCCATCGCCGACCCGGCGCGACGGCGCCGAAAAACCGAGCTATCATCCGACGAAGTGCCCAGCCCCATTCGCGCCGTGGACGACGAGCCGGTCGTGCTGCCGCTCGAAGAAGTCGGACCGGGTCACTACGTGGCCACGCATCGCATCGGCGGCGCGTACTGACTTCTTTCGCCACCGCCGTGGTGGCCAATCCCACTGCACTCGGAGGTATCGCATGAAACGCCTGCTTCGCCTGAGTTGGTCGATTGTGCTGGCGCTGGGCGCCGTGGTCGCCAGCCCGGCGCTTGCCACCAAGGACGTGGTGTTCGCCGTCGCCTCCACGTTCACCACCACCGACCCCTACGACGCCAACGACACGCTGTCGCAGGCGATGGCCAAATCGTTCTACGAAGGCCTGTTCGGCTTCGACAAGGACATGAAATTGATCCCGGTGCTAGCCGAGAGCTACGAGGTGAGCAAGGACGGCCTGGTCTACACGATCAAGCTCAAGAAGGGCATCAAGTTCCACGATGGGACCGATTTCAAGGCCGACGCGGTCAAGGTGAACCTCGAGCGGGCCACCAATCCGGACAACAGGCTCAAGCGCTACGGGCTTTACAACAACAACATCGCCAAGACCGAGGTCGTCGACGACTACACCGCCCGCATTACGCTGAAGACACCTTTCTCGCCGTTCGTCTACCAGCTCGCGCACCCGTCGACGGTCATGATCAGTCCGGCCGCGCTCAAGCAGTGGGGGAGTAAAGACATTGCCTTCCACCCCGTCGGCACGGGGCCTTTCAAGTTCGTCGAATGGAAGCAGACCGACTATCTGAAGGTCGCGAAATTCGACGGCTACTGGAAGAAAGGCTATCCGAAGGTCGACACGATTACCTGGAAACCGGTCGTCGACAATAACTCTCGCGCCGCGCTCATGCAGACCGGCGAGGCGCATTTCGCGTTTCCCGTGCCCTATGAGCAGGCCGAAGTGCTCAAAGCCAAGCCCGAACTGGAGGTGGTCGCCGCGCCGTCGATCGTGCTGCGCTACCTGGCGATGAACACGCTCCAGAAGCCATTCGACAATCCCAAGGTGCGCCAGGCGATTGCGTTCGCCATCAACAAAGAGGCGCTCGCCAAAGTTGCCTTCAACGGCTATGCGACACCGGCCGATGGCGTGGCCCCGGAGGGCGTGGAGTACGCGGTCAAGATCGGGGTCTGGCCCTACGATGTGGCGAAGGCGAAGCAGCTGATGAAGGAGGCCGGATACCCTGACGGTTTTGAGACCGAGCTGTGGTCGGCGTACAACCACTCCACCGCGCAGAAGGTAACGCAATTCCTGCAACAGCAGCTGCAGCAGATCGGCGTCAAGACCAAGATCACCCTGCTCGAGGCCGGCCAGCGCGTGGAGAAGGTCGAAAGCTGGCCAGACCCGGCGACAGCACCGGTGCGCCTTTACTATGTCGGCTGGTCGACATCGACCGGCGAAGCGGACTGGGCGCTGCGCCCTCTGCTCGACAGCGAATCCTGGCCGCCGAAGCTTTCCAACAACGCCTATTACAAGAACGCAAAGTTCGACGCCGATATAAAGGGCGCGCAACTGACGACCAATTCGAGCGAGAAGGCAAGGTTGTACAAGGACGCGCAGGAGACCGCCTACCAGGATGCGCCCTGGGCGCCGCTCGTCGTCGAGAAGCTGCTCTCAGTGCACAACCGGAAGCTGACCGGTGTGTACGTGATTCCCGACGCGTCGTTCAGTTTCACCGACGTCGATTTGCACTAGCGACCGGTTGGCCCGCTCGTGCCTCCGGCCGCCGCTGCCGGGGCGCGGGCCCGCCTCGCACCGGACCTCCGCCGCCGCGCCATGCTGCAGTACTTCGTTCGCCGTCTGCTCGGCCTGATCCCGACCCTGGTGCTCGTCGGCATCCTGGTATTCCTGTTCGTGCACCTGCTGCCGGGCGACCCGGCCCGCCTGGCCGCCGGCCCCGACGCGACCCCGGAAGCGGTCGCGCTCGTACGCCAGGATCTGGGCCTCGACCGGTCCTTCCCGGAACAGTTTCTGCGCTTCTCCGGCGGTGTCCTGCGCTGGGACTTCGGGCGGTCGCTTCGCACCAAACGGCCGGTATCCACCGAAATCGCGGAACGCTTCTGGCCCACCTTCTGGCTCACTGTCACCAGCATGGCCTGGTCGGTCACCATCGGCATGGCCATCGGCATCGCCTCCGCGGTGTGGCGCAATCGTTGGCCCGACCGCGTGGGCATGACGCTCGCCGTCTCCGGCATCTCGTTTCCCGCCTTTGCGCTCGGCATGCTGCTGATGCAGATCTTCGCGGTGCAACTGAACTGGCTGCCCACGGTGGGCGCCGATACCTGGCGCCACTACATCCTGCCTTCGCTGACGCTGGGCGCCGCCGTTGCCGCCATCATGGCGCGATTTACGCGCTCGTCGTTTCTGGACATTCTGCAGGAAGACTACGTGCGTACCGCGCGCGCCAAGGGGCTCCCGGAGAGCCTGGTGATCGTCAAGCATGCGCTGCGTAACGCGCTCATCCCTGTGGTTACCATGATGGGCCTGCAGTTCGGCTTCCTTCTCGGCGGGTCGATCGTCGTCGAAGTCGTGTTCAACTGGCCCGGCATGGGGCGCCTGCTGGTAGACGCAGTGGACATGCGCGACTATCCGGTGATTCAGGGACTGGTGCTGCTGTTCTCGTTCGAATTCGTGCTCATCAACCTGCTCGTCGACGTGCTCTACGCCGTGATCAATCCGCAGATCCGTTATCGATGACCACCGCCACCAGTGCGCCGGTCGCCGCGACCGAGGTGCGCACCCCATGGACCGAGTTCTGGCGCAAGTTCCGCAAGCAGCACGTCGCCGTCGTTGCCGGCCTGTTCGTCGTGCTGCTCGTCGTGCTCGCTGTCGCCGCGCCGTGGATTGTTCCCTATGACGCCGAGAACTACTTCGACTACGACAGCCTCAACGCGCTGCCCTCAGCCCAGCACTGGTTCGGCGTCGACCCGCTTGGGCGCGACATCTTCAGTCGCATCCTGATGGGTGCGCGCATCTCGCTTACCGCCGGCTTCGTTTCCGTCGCCGTCGGCGCGGTCGTCGGAACGGCTATGGGACTCGTGGCAGGCTACTACGAAGGCTGGTGGGACCGGATCATCATGCGTCTGTGCGACGTGCTGTTTGCGTTTCCGGGCATCCTGCTCGCCATCGGCATCGTCGCCATCCTCGGCGGCGGCATGGTAAACGTGATCATCGCCGTGGCGATCTTCAGTATTCCCACCTTCGCCCGGCTCGTCCGCGGCAACACGCTTTCGCTCAAGCACCTGACCTTTATCGAGGCGGCGCGCAGCATCGGCGCATCGGACTGGACCATCGTCATGCGCCACATCTTTCCGGGAACGATCGCCGCGGTCGTCGTCTATTTTTCCTTGCGTATCGGCACCTCGATCATCACCGCAGCGAGCCTTTCCTTCATCGGCATGGGTGCCCAGCCGCCAACCCCCGAATGGGGCGCGATGCTCAACGAGGCGCGCGCCGACATGATGACCTCGCCCCACGTGGCGCTTTTTCCGAGCCTGGCCATCTTTCTCACCGTGCTCGCTTTCAACCTTCTCGGTGACGGCTTGCGCGACGCGCTCGATCCGAAGATCGATCGCAGATGAACTCGCATTTCGCCCGAGCGGCGGGCTCCGCTCAGGCGTCGCTCGTGGCGCAGGCGACCGACGGTCCGAGCTTCTCCTTCGCGAGGGCGACCTGAACGCTATCGGGCAAGGCTACGCCATTCTTGGCTGCAATGATCTCGGCAAGGATGGAGATCGCGATCTCCGGCGGCGTGCGGCTGCCGATGTAGAGCCCGATGGGTCCGTGCAGCCGCTCGATCTGCTCCGGCAGCAGGTCGAACTCCTCGAGCCGCTTGCGTCGCTTCGCATTGTTGGCGCGGGACCCGAGGGCGCCGACATAGAACGACGGTGATTTCAGCGCCTCCATCAGCGCCAGGTCGTCTAGCTTCGGATCGTGCGTCAGCGCCACCACGGCGCAACGTTCGTCCAGCTTCATGGCCAGGACGGTGTCGTCCGGCATAGTCGTGACCAGCATGACGCCCGGAATATCCCAGGTTTCGGTATATTCCTCGCGCGGATCGCAGACCGTCACCTGGAAATCGAGGCCGACGGCGATTTGCGCCAGGTAGCGCGACAGCTGTCCGGCGCCGATCACCAGTATGCGATAGCGCGGCCCATGTACCGTCGTCAGTGTCTGCCCATCGAAGACCAGACCGTCGTTCGCGCGCGCCGGCGCCAGATCGACCGCTGCGCTGTCCAGGTCGAGCGTGCGCGCGACGAGCCAACCCGCCTGGACCTGGTCGAGCAGCTCGCCGATGCGGCTTTGCGCCGTAAGCGGCTCGAGCACGAGCTGGATTGTGCCCCCACAGGGCAAGCCGTATTTGCGCGCGTCGTCGGCGGACACGCCGTAAGTCACCGTCTGCGGCCGGGTTACGTAGGGTCCCTCGCGGCGCGAGCGCTCGACGATATCATCCTCGATGCACCCGCCGGAGACTGATCCGACGACCTGCCCATCCTCGCGCACCGCAAGCAGCGCCCCCGGCGGGCGGGGTGAGCTGCCCCAGGTCTTGACCACCGTGACGAGCAGCACGCGCTTGCCCGCGGCGAGCCATTCGGCGCTCTTGCGCAAAACCTCTAAATCGACGCTATCCATGGGATACAGGTAGGTTAGCTGGGAATCCGACCACCAGCTTCCGGCATTCGTTCCGCGTCATTCTACGCCCGGTGCGTAACCCAGTAGACGGCGATAACGACGATGATCAGGACAGCCAGCGCAAGCCGCAGCCACATCGTCCGCGCCGCAGCGGCCTTGACCGGCGGCACGATGGGGGCAGCGGTGTCGCGCCGCGTGCCGCCGACCCGCTCGACAAAGCGGGCAAAGAAATCCTCGGCGACCTTGGCCGCGGCGCCGTCGACGAGGCGCGAACCGATCTGCGCCAGCTTGCCGCCGACCTGCGCCGAGGCGCTGTAGTCGATGCGCGTGTCGGCGCCCTGCGCTGACAGCGCAACCCGCGCCTCGCCCCGCGCAAAGCCGGCGGCCCCGCCCTGCCCCTCGAAGGTCATTCGGTACGACTGAGGCGCAACGAGATCGGCAAGCACGATGCGGCCACTGAATTTCGCCGCCACCGGCCCGACGCGCGCGGTCATCGCTACCTGGAATTCGGTATCCGACACGCGCTCTATCGATTCGCAGCCGGGAATGCAGACCTTGAGGACCTCCGGGTCGTTGAGCGCCGCCCACGTCGCCTCGACCGACGCCGGTACCGTACGCGAACTCGTCAATTCCATGAGCGCCCCATCGCTTCAGGCTGCGCGGCGCGCACTTTCGAATGCCGCCCTGCGCGCGCTGCCTCGCGGCGCCTGCCGCCGCGCGAACGTTGCCGCAAGCTGCTTTAAGCTCTCCAGATTGTGCACGGGCAGAAACTCATCGACGTAGGGCAGCATGGCGCGAATCCCCGCCGGCCGCGGCTCGAACTGATCGTAACGCAGGAGCGGATTGAGCCAGATCAGGCGCCGACAGGACTTGGCCAGCCGCTCCATTTCCCGGGCCAGCCCATCGCCGACGTCGCTGTCAAGTCCGTCGCTGATCAGCAGCACGACCGCGCCCTGTGCCAGCAATCGCCGCGACCAGCGGCGGTTGAATTCGGCGAGGCAGGCGCCGATGCGCGTGCCGCCGGCCCAATCGGATACGGCGGCGCTCACCCGCGCGAGCGCAACATCGACATCGCGCCGCTTCAGATGGCGCGTGATATTGGTTAGCCGGGTGCCGAAGAGCAGCGTGTGCACGCGGTCGTTGTCGTTGGTAATCGCGTGCAGGAAGAAGAGCAGCATGCGCGAATAGCGGTCCATGGATCCCGATATGTCGCAAAGCACCACCAGCGGCGGTCGCCGCCGCCGCCGCTCGCGCCACGCGAGCGGTACGACGCTTCCGCCCGCCGAGGTCATGGCGCGCAGGGTCGCGCGCAAGTCGACCACGGAGCCGTGCCGCGCCGCGACCGTCCGCCGCGTCGGCAGCTCGGGTAGCGGCAGGCGCAACCGGGCGATCATCGCCCGCACCTCGCCCAGCTCGGCCGCGGTCATCGTCTCGAAGTCTTTGCTCTGCAGCACCTCTCGCGGCGAAAAGGTGAATGCCGCGTCGGCTGTCAATTCCTGTTGCTGCGCCTCACGCTCGGCATCGCGCGGCGGCGCGAACGCCTCGGCAAGCCTCCCCGGCAACGGAGCCTCCGCATCCGCCGGTGGCACCCGTCCATAGGCCTTAGGCAGCAGCAGCCGCATCATGCGCTCGAGCAGGCGGGGATTGCGCCAGTACAACTCGAAGGCCTGATCGAACAGCGCCTGTTGCTCATGGCGCTCGATGAGCACCGATTCGAGCGCAGTACGGAAATCCTCGCGTTGCTCGACGCCGACGGCTTGCACCGCTTCCAGCGCCGCAATGACCTTGGCCGGGCCGACCGGCAGTCCCGCGGCACGTAGAACGCGCGCAAAGTGCAGGATGTTCTCGGCCAGCCGCTCGCTGCCAGCCCGCGCGGTGCTCATGGCGAGCCGATCTCGGCGGCCTCCAAGCGTGCAGCATCGACGAGCTCGGCCGCGACCTCGGGTGTTACCGCCCCGATATCGTCCTGGTACTTGAGCAGCGCGCCGAGCGTGTTGGCGACCGTCTCCGGGTCGAGCGCAATCCGGTCCAGCGCGACGAGCGCCTCGGCCCAGTCGAGCGTCTCGGCAATGCCGGGCGCCTTGAACAGATCCATCGCGCGCAGCCGCTGCGTGAAGGCGACGACCTCGCGCGACAGCCGTGCATCGGCCCCGGGAACTTTGCGCCGGACAATCGCCAGTTCGCGCGCCGCAGTCGGATAATCAACCCAGTGATAGAGGCAGCGCCGCTTGATCGCGTCGTGGATTTCGCGCGTGCGGTTGGAGGTGATGACCACAATCGGCGGCGAGGTCGCCAGCACCGCGCCGAGCTCCGGGATCGTCACCTGATACTCGGCAAGTACTTCGAGCAGATAGGCCTCGAACGGCTCGTCGGTGCGGTCAAGCTCGTCGATCAGCAATACCGCTGCCCCGGCCGTATGCGGCGCCAGTGCCTGCAGGATCGGCCGCCGGATGAGGAAGCGCTCGGTAAAGATATCGCTCGCCAGCGCATCGCGGTTGATCGCGCCCTGTGCCTCGGCAAGCCGGATTTCGATCATCTGTCGGGGATAGTTCCACTCGTACACCGCAGAGGCGATGTCGAGACCCTCGTAGCACTGCAGGCGGACCAGCTCTCGGCCAAGCGCAGCGGCGAGGACCTTGGCGATCTCCGTCTTGCCCACACCCGCCTCACCCTCAAGAAACAGAGGCCGGCGCATTTTGAGCGCGAGAAATACGCTCGTGGCCAAGCGGCGGTCGGCAAAGTAGTCGTTCTGCTCGAGGAGCGCGACGACGCCGTCGACGCTGGATGGAAGCGCGGGGACCGACATGGGAACGGGCTCGAGGAGGGTTACCAGCGACAGATTATAGCCTCAGCGGCGGGAAGGCCATGGCGGCGCCACGACGTAGTTGAGCTGCACCAGAACGATGAATGCAATGCTCCAGTAGGTGCTGATCAGGCACAACGCGGCACCGAAGGCGTAGAGCAATTGGGCGATGAGGATGCGGCGGTAGATCGCAGCGACAATGTCGGGCGACGTGTCCTCCCGGACGAGCTTGGCTCGCACCGCTTCCTTCCAGGTCCACAGCAACAACAGGCCGAGCAGGAGGATGTTGGCCCAGTACACCACAAGGGCGACGCGATAGTTGATGTGCTCGGCAAGCAGCGCGGTCGAGAAAGGTACCAGTGTCACCGCGCACAGAAAGCCGAGGTGTATCCAAACAAGGTCGCGGCCACTGCGTGAGAGCCGGTCGAGCTGAACCTGCTGGCCCAGCCAGAAGATTCCGAGCGTGAGGAAGCTCATCAGGTAGGTGACCAGCCGTGGCGTAAGCGCCAGCAGGGCATTGAGCAGGTCGTGCTCCGAATGGATGAGGTCGGCCGCCGGCGTGCGCAGGTCGAGCACAAGCAGCGTCATCGCCACGGAGAACACACCGTCGCTCAGCGCAGTAATCCGGTCGACGTTCTCGCCCGCGATGCGGTTGTAGAGGGAGCGCATGGGGCTCGGGATGGCGCAGCCCGCTCACAGCCCCGCAGCGCGCTGGGCGTGACGCCGGCGTGCCAGGTACCAGGCCAGCGCCGCGGGCACCGCGAAGACGAGCAGGTGCACACCCAGCTCGAGCGAAACTGCATGGCCGGCGTCGACACCCACCCAGAAATCGACGCCCGCGACGGCAAGCCAGATCCAGATAAAAGGCTCGGCGCCACCGGCGCCGCGGCGGGTGCCGCGCTTGTGCATGGCGGCAATGAAGGCGTCGAACACCAGCGCGAGCACAACCCCGATCGCCACCATCAGCAATGAACGCATCGAACATCCTGTGCGGTTTGGCCGTGACCGGTATCACGAAAAGCGGGACGGAGTACCTATATCAGGTCGATCTCGGTCCGTCGACGGAAGATCTTTCCCTCTCATCCCGCCCAATAGTTATGCTGACCGATGAAGGGCCAGCACAAACTTACTGCTGCTTGATCTCGCCCACGTTCGGGCCGTTTGCATTCCATCCTGGACAACTCTGGTCACTACCCGTCTTTACAATCACCCACCCGGAAGGAATGGTCTGCCATAGACAAACCTGTAGACCGTCGCTTGGAAGCTCTACCTCAAATGTATTGGTGCCTGCGGCCGTCCATCCCGGACAGCTCTGGTCGCTGCCGGCTTTGACAATTACGAACCCTGCGGGGACTTGCTGACTAGCACAGATAACTGTGCCTGCATCTGCCCCTGCGGAGAATGCAAAAAGGCTCAGCAAAGCTAGGCTGCCGAATCTCATGCTAGCCCTCCGACTGATTGGTGAAAATCGAGTTTGACCAAAGGTGCAAAGGACTAACTCTACCAGCCTGAGAGAGAAAGAAAAGCGCCCGACGCGGAGGCATGGAGTCATTCCAAGTGCCTGGCGAACGGCTTCCTCCTTGAATTCGGGGGTAAATCGCGGGTTACGCATGCGTTTTCTCCTACGCTCAAATCATGGGCCCGAAGTGCTCACAATACCCGCGGAAGTCCAGGCCGGCCGAAACCAGACGTGCCAAAACGGGAAGTAAAATGTCGCAATTGACCTGCTAAAGACAAAAGTCGTTAGGCGCTTAGACACTTATGCCGAAAGTTCTTCCTTCCAAGGTGATTATTCGCCGGGCCGCAGCGCGAGACGAGAAGCGCTGGCGCGAGTTGTTCGAGGGCTACTGCCTGTTCTACAAGCGCGCCCCCTCGGAGCTGCTCACCCGCCGCACTTGGAAGCGCATCATGGACGACGCGTCGCCTATCCATGCGATCGTCGCCGAAAAGCGAAACGAGGGCGTCGTCGGTATCGCCAACTACGTCCTCCACGAACACACGCTGGGCCTCACTCCGGTCTGCTATCTGGGCGACCTGTTCGTCGATTCCGCGCAACGCGCGGCCGGGATTGGCGAGCATTTGATCGGCTGGCTAGTCGCCGAAATGAAGCGCCGGGGCTGGTCCAGGCTTTATTGGCATACCAGGCTGAACAACTACCGCGCCCGGGGCCTATATGACAAGTTCACACCGCATAGCGACTTCGTTCGCTACACCGTGTATCCGGAAGAGTGAGACTTTGACTGGTTGAAATTCCAACGAACTATAAATTGCTTGCTGGAGCCGCAGGCTTTCCGCTTGCGCTCAGTGGCGCATGCCGCCTCGTCCGGATGGTTTCGGCTTGGCCGACACGGCTTCGACCGACAAGGTGAAGGTGCGCCGCTCGTTGGGATTCATTGCACCCACACCGATGAGCTTGTGAGCGATTTCTTCGTCGCGATCATTCCAAATAGACACAACGACGGTGTATTCCCAAGCTTCGCCGTCGGCGGGGTGACGGATGCTGCCCTCGATGCGTAGGGGCGTGAGCGCAGGCTCCTGGGGCGCCTCGGCCATGGGCTCGAAGCGCAGGTAGTGCCGGCAGGCCGGACAAACGGCGGCACTTTCGAGGACCGTCTCCCGACAGTGCGGACATTTGCGCGTCGCCCCTGGGCTGGCGGGGCGGGCGCTGCTCATGAGCCGGCGTCGCTCCCGACGCCGCGGCCATTGCCCGGTCGGACGGCTTTCGGGCCGCTCTCGTCCCAGCCGAATTCGGCCCGACCGCGCATACGCGCACCCGCTGCGACGGTCAGGGAACCGGTTTTCAGGTCTCCCGTCAAGACGCCCGTCTGTTGCAGATCGACGCGCGAGGACTCCTCGACGTTGCCTTCCAGCTCACCGGCGATGGTGACCTTGTCGGCCCGTACGCTTCCCGTCAGCTTGGCGCCGCCGTCGATGGTAAGGTCACCCTGGACGTTGACGTCGCCCTTGAACTTGCCGGCGACGCGTACGCTGCCGCTGCCCTCGATCTTGCCTTCGATGGTGATGTCGGGCGCGATCACCGATTCCTTGCGAGGCAGACTCGAGTCGGCGCGAACCACCGGAGCGGCGGCTGGTACGGCGGTGTACTGAGGCTTCGGGGGAGTGTCGACCCGGAGCGGCTCTTTCGGTTCGGGAGCCGGAATGGGACTCGGCCGGGGGGCCGTATTATCTTTCCACATGGACATGGCGCAGGGTCGATCAAGGATGAGGGGTCTTCAGGCTAGCGCCAAATGCGCCACAATGCAATCGTCATAAAACGAGCTTACGCAGGCCTCCCCGGGGCCGAGATCCGTTGATACCCCTCGGGTGACCCGCCTCCTGCTGTCAAAGCCTACTGCCGGGAGACCTTTCTTCTCCTTACCCGCACGACGGCCGAGGTTGCCGAGGCCGAGTTGGCAGTACCCTAGGAGGCGGCGCATCCCGAGCTTCTCAGCCAATGCAAGCGCCTGCCGCTAGTAGCCCTCACGTGGGAGCCCTTAGATGAGAAGCTTCAGCACTTTCAGAGGAGAAGTTCCGACGCTTGACACGATGTTCGGCATCGAAAGCTGGCTGCTGGTGGCCAACCGCAGCCCGACGGCGTCTGCCCCAAGTCGCCCGCGTGCCGGCTTCGATTGCCCGGCGGAAAACTGCTCCCAAACATTCGGCATCGTGGAAGCATTAAATGAGAATGTCGATGCGCTTTGTAGGCGCGGATGAAATCAGAAGCCTTCTGACTTTTCCGCTGCTTATTGCCGCCTTGGAGGCAGGCCACCGCCGGGCGAAAATCGAAGTCCTCGACGCTATGCTCGGCAACGAGAAGGGGCAATTTTTTGTCCGCCACGCGGTCGATAACGGCAGGTATATGGCGAGCAAATTAATCACCAGCTTTCCTGTAAATCTTGATAGTGGCATATTGCCCGCGGTGCAAGCCATATGCGTTCTGTTCGATGGCAGCAATGGGCGACCTTTGGCTGTTCTGGACGGGACTGAAATCACCTACTGGCGAACCGCTGCAGATTCCGCGCTCGGCGCCAAGATCCTAGCGCCGCTCGAGCCTGCGACGCTGCTCGTTGTCGGTGCCGGGGAAATGTCGACGCGCCTGGTTCACGCCCACCGTGCCGTAAGGCCATCGCTTCGGCGCGTGCTCGTTTGGAACCGAACCCAAGAGCGCGCGGCGCGCGTGGCGGCGCGGTTGACCGAGGAAGGAATCGAGGCGCATCCGGTCGAAGATCTCGCCGCCGCGACGCGCATGGCGGACGTCATCAGCACCTGCACGCGCTCGCACGAGCCTCTCGTTCTGGGCGTCAACTTGACCCCGGGAGTCCACCTCGACCTGGTGGGCGGCTACACGCCACACACCCGTGAGGCGGACGATGCAGCTGCGCACCGTGCGCTGGTCTTTGTCGATCGCCGCGAGTCTGCGTTCGGCGGAGTGGGCGATATCCTCCAGCCCATCGCCAGCGGTGCGATTCGGGAGGCTGACGTGCTGGGGGACCTGTACGACCTCGTCGGCGGGCGTATCGCGGGTCGCAGGTCAGCTTCCGACATCACGTTTTTCAAGAATGCAGGCGGGGCCCATCTGGACTTGATGACAACGGAACTAATCGTGCAAAGACTCCACGGTCGGAACGGCCTCCCCGACTAACCTTTCGTGCCGGCACCGGCGACTGCTTGCGTGCAATTCTGTTGATCGTTCTCCGGGATCACTTGCGGAGGCGTCAAAGGTCAACCGCCTGCGTAGCGACCCATATCAGACAGACGTGCATTGCAGACTGAGGCAGCTCGGTTCACCCGGAAGACACCTCGGACAAACCGGATCTGGCCCTCCTGAAGACTGCGTCGCGCGTTCCCGGCCTTTTGCGCGAGGTTGTCGACGAACACCGCCAAGCTCAGCCCTTCCGGCTCGGCGTTGCCCACAGCCCGGTTCAAATGCGCTTCGCTGATATCGGCGAAGAGTTCAGCGATGAATCCGCTCTCGCCGAGAAGCGAGCGCATCTCTGTGGCAGAAACAAGGCAGCTGTCGGCTGGGTCGCTGGCCCACGGAAGCGGAAAATAGGACGTAGCGGATGCCCCAGCGGCAATTTCCTGAAATGCAAACCGGCCGTCCGGCTTGAGGACGCGGTAGATCTCGGCATAGAGCCTGCGTTTGTCCGCAATGTTCATGCCGACGTTTTGCATCCACACGGCATCAAACGAATCGTCGGGGAAGGGTAGGTCGAGCGCACTGCCCGTGTGCACTTCGATTCGGTCGTCGAGGCCGGTGAGCCGATTCAGCAATACCGCGCCGGCGCAGTAATCGGGCGATAAATCGAGGCAACTGACACGGCAGCCAAGTGTGGAAGCGAGCAGCCGGGCGGGACCGGCCAGCCCAGCCCCAATATCGAGAACGCGATGTTCGGCCCGAATCTTCGCCAGCTCCAACAACTCGAGCGAGGCGCGCAATCCGCCGGTGTGGAAATGGTCAAGCGCGCCCAGATCCTCGGGCAACAGGCGTTGCTCGGGATTCAATCCGGCGGCGCGGATGGCCGCCAGGATCCGTGACTCTATGTCGCGGGCCGAATAGTGTGCTTCAAGACCGGGCATAAGCGATCTCTCCCTCCGATTCAGGCTAGCACGTCTCAACCCATCCAGAGGAAATCGATACTTCTGCCGGCAAGATTAGCTGGCCGGGCGCCGTGCCGCGACCGCCTCCCATACGAGTCCCGCCGGTCGCGTGCGACGCGGCCCGCATCAGCGAAACCCGACATCGGCGTAGCCGACCCAGTGGCGAAGCGTTGCCGCTGCGGTCACGCCCATGCCGTCGAGATCGTCGACCTTGATGCGCTGGCCTTCCAGCGAGGTCGTGTAGCCGAGGATCGTGCCGACCAGAGGCAACGCACCCAGCAACTGCTGGAGGTGCCAGGCACTGAGCAATCCGAAGGGAACGGAATAGCGCCCGCACCACGTCCACTTGTATTCGCGATGATCGTGATCGGCAAGCGTATAGCGGGTGAAGCGCTCGATCTTTTCCGGCTGGAGATCGCCTTCGAAACATTGGTGCAGGATTTGCCGCTCCTGTACGAGCGCCTTGGCGTAGCCTGCGGCGTCGGCGCCGTAGACAGCGAAATCCTTGCCACCCCACCCCTCGTCGCCGTAATGAACCGCATCGGTCGATGCGACCAGCGCAATGTCGGCGCCCCATTCCAGGCGTTCGTCGTCGATGATCGATGCGATGGCCCGCGCCAGTTGCGGCGCAAGCTCCTTCATGCGCGCGAACGACATGTAGGGAACGAGTATCGGCACAAATTCGACGCCACGGTTGTAGTGCTGCAGGAATGGGAGTTTGGCTTCGACCGAGTGCTCGATGCTCTGCATCTCGTCGCTCACACGATAGCTTTCCTGGGGCAACGCAGTCATGATCTTTTCGCGCAGTGACGAGACCGCGATATCGCCATACGGCCCCGACCAATGCGTGAAGCTGTCGAAGACGAGCTGGTCCTCCAGGTCGAGCTGCCGCGCCTTGTGCGCGACACCGAAGATGATGACCACCGGCGCTGCGACGTTCCGTAGGACAAGCGGGTACATGAGTCCGGCGTAGGCATAGTCGTCGTGGGGCGCGATGGCCATCCGCCAGCGATCGCCGGCGGCTACGCTTGTGTCTTCGAGTATCCGTTCCAGCTTGGCCCCATCCTGGGCGGCAATCCGCCGTACAACGGCCTCGATCTGGCGCTCGAGATGCGCGTACCCGACCGTATCGGCCAGGCCGCGCCGCTTGACGGCCGGCGCGTGTGGGTGACCCTGCGCAGGGGGAGATTGCGAGGACATGCGATTCCTGGTGCGCGGTAGGGCGACATTATCGCTCCGCCACGGGCCGGCCGCAGGCTTTGGGGGTTCTGCCACGGGTCGTTCGAACAGCCACTGTGACCTTCAGGAAGGTCGCAGGAATGGATGTGGCGCCTTTGGCTGGCTCCTGTTCTCGCGCTCCCCAAACCGCACAGGATGCTCGATGCGAACGGTAACCAAAGGGCGGGGGGCCGGACGAAGACCCCGGTGCAGCAACCCGCCGCGGCTGGTCGCCCGCGGCGGGAGTGGTCGACAGGGGCGGCGAAATCTTTGCCCGCCCCGAACTTATGTGCCCAACCCTAACCGCTCGGCGGGGTCACGACCGGTGGGCGCGGCCAGGGGCCCAGCGGAAAAGCCGGGAGTCAGGTTGCGATGCAACCGACCTCCCGGCAAATTTCAGTGGTGCCTGTGGTCGTGATGGCCTCTCCCATGGTGGTCGTGGTCACCGCCCCAATACCCGCCGCCGATATAAACGACTGGAGGCGCGACATAGTAGGGGTCGGGCTGATAGACCACCGGAGGCGGTCCGAGGTTGACACTGAAATCCACCCGCGCATTTGCGACCGAGGCTGCGCCAAGCGCGAGGGCACCGAGAACAAGACAAACCATTCGCTGTTTCATGGCCAATCCTTAAAGTAGATCCGTTTCATGAATCACCGCACAAAGTTGGCAAAACTTCACTTCGCGGCGACCTTCTTCGGCACGCGTTGATCAAACAAGTCGTCAGCCACCTTCTTCTGATCGTCCGGCATCGAGTCATACAGTGCAGAAAAGGCCGTTGAGAGCTTCTTGATGGCGTCCGCGTGGACCTGGACGATATCGGCATAGGCATTCAAGTCGTCGATAGCCGACCCGCGACCAGCCAACGTCTCGCGCTTGCTGATTGCACTGTCAAGTTCAGTCGCGTTTTCGCGCATCGTTTGGGCTACCACGTCCCATTGCGATTCCTCAGCCGGAGTAATCTTTAGTTTTGTATGCAAATCCTTGATGTGTTTATCGATCTCCGCACTGTGGTTGGCGCCCGACTTCATCATCGCGTGCGACGACTTGGAGGCTGAGTCAGTATTGGACAGCGCGACAGATTGCGCATAGGCGCCGCCGACAAACAACGTGGATGCGACAAGTATGGAAACGATTGTTTTCATGAGATTCTCCTTTACAGATAGTGATGTCCGATGCGCGAGCGTGATCGATCCTGGCTAGCCGATCTTGGTCCACAGTGTGTTCCGTGGCAGCGCACGGCAGCGTGCAATTAGACTACCTGCGGTTGCGTGGCATTGCCTATCAGCGCAAGTCTGAATGTGCTGTAGGACTGATCTGTAAACGCGCTAAGCAGCGTCGGTGATCGACCGTATTCGCGTCGCATCGGCCGGACTACGGTTACTTCGGCTTGGCGCAGGCTTGCGATGCGGGATAAATCCTGGGTAGGGATTGCAAGGGGCATCTAGCCCAATTGCCGGCTGCGAGGCCGTCGTCGATGATCGACGCAATGGCCCGCACCAGCTGCGGAGCGAGCCCGTTGATGTGCGCGAACGACATGTAGGGGACGAAAGTCGGCACAAATTCCACGGCACGGTTATGGTGCTGCAGGACGAGGCCACTGCCACGGGTCGTTCAAACAGCCACGGTGACCTTCAGGAAGGTCGCAGGAATGGACGTGACGCCTTTGGCCTGGCTCCTGTTCTCGCGCTCGCAGAGGGCCTCCAGCTCCTGCTGCAGATCCGCCGCTTTGCCGCTCTGTTCTGCGGCAGCGAACGCATTCATCGTTGGCCCGTAGCAGTGTCTGAGATCAGTTACAAACGCAGAGGGTGGTCCGGGGGACGTGAAGGTGTATGTGTCTCTGGAGAACGAGATCTTCTGGGCTGGAACCCCGGCTGCCGCAAATCGCTCGATCACGTTGCCCTCAATCCCCCACGTCATAGGGCTGACAAACCCTGCCGGCGGTGGCGGCGAATAGGAGGCGCTGATTTTCAGAATTTGCGCCACGAGCGTCGGATCGTTTGGAATCCAGTTCCCCATCGCGATCCGGCCGCCGGGCCGGGTCACGCGCACCATCTCCTTGGCCACGTCGAACGGCCGCGGGGCAAACATGGCGCCGAAGATGCTCACAACGAGGTCGAACGAGTGATCGTGGAGGTCGTGCAAGTCGGAGGCATCGCCCTCCTGGAATCGGCAGTTGGTCAGCCCCTGCGCTTTGGCGCGGGCGTTCCCAGCGGCCACCAGGTTTCGGGCGATATCGACGCCCCACACCTCCGCTCCAAGCCTGGCCTCTGGCAGGGCCGTCGTGCCGTCGCCGCAGCCCAGGTCCAACACTTTGAGCCCCTTGATGACTCCGAGGCCCCGGACAAGCGCCTCCCCGCTTTCCCGCATGCTTTCAGCGATCCGCGTAAAGTCGCCCTTTTCCCATAGCATCTGATTCGGATTCATTTGACACTTCCCCTCTCCTGGACAGCGCATTGGTGGCGGCGCGTTGTGTGCGACGAAAAACTTTCCTCGCGCAATTTACCACTTGCCCGCTCCGGGGTTTGTCGCGGCGTTCGAAATGTGACCTGCCCAATTCCTTCAATGTCGCAAATGCGCCCAGAGCAGCCCATCGGCAAGGCCCCGCCACCCGTCCGGCCGCCAGCCTGCGTGGCACAACTCGTGATAGTGTCGAACGCAGCCTGTTGCGGGGCTAGGAATCCCCTATCCTTCGAAAAACTGCACTAGATCGAGTGTCAACAGAGCCAACGTATGAACCCGCCAATTAAAAGCCACGCAACGCGTGTTGTGCGCGGACTGCATGCGCTGTTGGGTTTGGCTCTCTTCTTCTTCGTGGGCGAATGCCAGGCGCAGGTGGCGCCGTTGACGGCTCACGTGCGCGAAGTGACCGTCAGCGGGCAGGCGCAGTTCGTCGGGAATCTCCCCGCGACACAGTCCATGCGCCTTGTCCTGGTTCTGCCCCTGCGCAATCAGGCGCAGTTGAATGAGTTCCTCAAGAATCTCTACGATCCGTCCAGTGCGACGTTCCGCCAGTTCCTCACCGTCGAAGAGTTCACCGCCCTCTTTGGTCCCAGCGAGGACGACTACAACGCGGTCATTGCGTTTGCGCAGGCGAACGGCTTTAGTGTGGTCGGCACTTCTCGCAATCGCCTGAACGTGGATGTCATCGGCACGGTGCAGACCATCGACAACGCCTTCCATTTGCAGCTGGGCGCCTACCAGCACCCCACCGAAGATCGCACCTTCTACGCTCCGGACCGCGAGCCCACACCGAGCCTTTCGGTGCAGCTGTGGCACATCGCCGGCCTGGACAACTATTCGATCCCGCATCCTGCCGGCCTGAGCCGAAGCCTGGATGTGACGTCCAATGCCACCACCGGCTCCGGCCCGGCGGCCTCCTTTCTTGGCACCGATATGAGGGCGGCATACTACGGCGGGGGCCTCGACGGCAGCGGCCAGTCGGTCGGATTGGTGGAGTATTACGGCACCGATTTGAGCGATTTGGAGACCTACTTCGCAACCGCGGGTCAAACGAATAATGTGCCGATCACGCTCGAGTCGACGGACGGCACCCCCACGGGCTGCCTCAACAGTGAAGGATGTGACGACACCGAACAGACCCTGGACATGACTCAGGCGTTGGGCATGGCCCCGGGGTTGTCCAGCCTCGTGGTCTACATCGGATCGTCCGATGCCGCCATTTTCAACGCCATGGCCACGGCCGCGCCGCTTAGCAACCAATTGAGTTCTTCGTGGACATGGTATCCAGCCGATCCCGGCACTGACGACCCGTATTTCCTGGAGTTCGCGGCACAAGGTCAGAATCTGTTTCAGGCGGCGGGCGACGGCGGCAGGTGGACACGGGGTTCGCTCATTTACCCGGCGGACAATGTGTATGTGACGTCCGTCGGCGGTACGGACTTGACGACGGCCGGGGCGGGCGGCGCCTGGAGAGCGGAAAGTGCTTGGGCTTTCGGCGGCGGCGGCGTTTCGCCCGACCGATATGCGATTCCCGCTTGGCAGGCGGCTGCAGCCCAAGGTTGCTCCAGCTGCTCGCGAACGTATCGTAACGGCCCGGATGTTTCGGCGAACGCGAATTTTACTTTCTACGTTTGTGCCGACCAAACAGCCTGCACTGCAAACGAGTATGGTGGGACCAGTTTTGCGGCGCCCATGTGGGCGGGCTTTCTGGCGCTGGTCAATCAACAGGCGCTTGCCAACGGCCATTCGCCGCTCGGTTTCATTAATCCGATCATCTATCAGCTTGCCTCGGGGCCAGGCTATGGCACCGCGTTTCACGATATCAGCAGCGGCAGTAACGGTGATCCGACAGCGACCGGCTACGATTTGGCGACCGGCCTGGGCAGCCCCAATGGGGTCGGCCTGATCAATGCCCTGACCAGGGCGGCAGCGTCCCCGAACTTCACCCTTGCTGCATCGCCCGCTTCGGTTTCCGTCGTCCAGGGTAGCCAAGGCACAGCAACGATCACCCTCGCCATCTCCGGCGGCTTTAATTCGGCCGTCAACTTGTCTGCGGCGGGCCAGCCCAACGGCGTGACGGTGAGCTTCAACCCCAATCCGGTCGCCGCCCCGGGGTCCGAAACCTCGACAATGACCATGACGGTGGCTCCGACCACGGTAGCCGGCGTCTACCCGATCACGGTCACCAGCAAGGGCGGAGGCATTACGCAAACCACCCCAGTCACACTGACGGTCACCACGGTGGCGTCTGGCGAATTTAGCCTTTCCGTGTCGCCGAGCAACTTAAGGCTCAATCCGGCATCCAAGGTCACGACGCAGGTCAGGATCACGCCGTCGGGCGGCTTCAACGGCAACGTCACGCTGTCTGCCAGTGGCATGGGCAGCGGTGTCACCGCGTCCTTCACCCCGAACCCCGCCACCGGTACGAGCACGTTGACGCTGACGGCCGCTCACAACCCGACGGCGGGAACAACCATGGTCACCCTCACGGGTGTTGCGGGTCCCTTGAGCCAGACCACGATGATCCATCTCACCGTTCGTTGATGGTGACAGGCAGCGCGGTGGCGCGAGGAGCGCCGCGCAGCCGAGTAATGGCAAAGGCCGCCGCGCGCTGATTTCTGCCGATCGCGAGCGATCCGGTTCCGGTCTCGTTACCAATCGCAAGATTTCCCCCAAACGATTATTCTTCAAGAAGCTGCCGCGACAGGCTGCTACTTAAGACGGGAGATCAACGCTGCCATGACTCCAGAAGCGGACTCGGGGCGCAAGCGGTCCCCCCTCGATCTGACCGGCCTCGCGGGATGGCTGGTGGAGCGGGGATTGAGCGGTGTGCCGCTCGACGAACAGGTTGACGGATTCTGCCGCCGCGTCGTCGATGCGGGGTTCCCCGCGCGCCGGCTGACCATGTCCCTCGGCATACTGCACCCGCGGCATGGGGCACGCAGCTACGTCTGGCGTCCCGGCGGCCTCGAAACCGAGGAGTTCGCCCGCCAACAGAGCAGCGAGGAACGTGAACCCTTCCTGCGCAGCCCGATCCATTACCTGCAAAGTTCGGGTGAAGTGAGCCTGCGCCGACGACTCAACACGGGTACTCCGGACGAATTCCCCGTATTCGCCGACCGGCGTGCCGAAGGCATGACCGATTACGCTGCGTGGATCGTGCCCTTTGATGGCGGGCGTGCCGCCGCACTGCTCGCGCGGCCGGAGATTCAACGGGTCGATCAACCGGGCCCGATGCAAGGCATATTCTTCTCCTGTACGACCGATTTGGCAGAGGGATTCGATGACGTTCATCTAGCGCAAGTTGCCGATTCGCTGCCTTACCTCGCGCTGGCGGTGAAATCGCGGGCGATGTACGAGGTTGCGCGCACCCTACTCGAAACCTATCTCGGCGTGGATGCAGGCCGGCGTGTACTCACCGGTGAAATCGACCGGCACTCGGTGCAAAGTATCGACGCCGTGATTTGGCTGTGTGATCTGCGCGGTTTCTCCGCGGTCGCAAACCGGGTGTCGCACGATGAGCTGATCGAAATCATCGATGCGTATCTCGAATTGATGGCGCGCCCGGTTCTGGACAACCGGGGCCAAATCCTCAAGTTCCTCGGGGACGGGTTCCTCGCGACCTTCGACTTGTCGCTGCACGGTCGAGACACCGCGTGCACCGATGCATTGATGGCCGCGGAAAAGCTGCTCGAGACCTTGCCGCAGTTCAACGCCGAGCGTCGCGTCGCCGGCAAGCGGACGCTCGATTTTGGTGTCGCACTCCACCTAGGCGAAGTGCTCTACGGCAATATCGGTTCGAGCGACCGGCTCGATTTCACTGTCGTGGGTTCCGCGGTGAATGAAGCGAGCCGTATCGAAGGCTTGTGCCGCCCGTTGCAGCGCAAGATTCTCGTCTCGAACATGTTTTTTGAGGCGGCCGCGGCCAGGGCGGGCAGGATGATTTCGGTGGGCGTCCACGCGCTGCGCGGCATCCGTGAGCCGCAAGAGCTGTTCACGATCGCGAATGCATAAGGCTGTGGCGGGTCATTGTTCGTGAGGTGGCGCCCCGAGCTAATGAAAATCTCTTGACCGCGTGAGCAGATTGCCGAGGAGTGAGCTCTGATCGCGCAGGCGCCCGGCGATCAGGTGCACGACCTCGCCCTCGCGCTCGAGCGTGCCGTACACCGTGAGCAGACTCGAGCGCAGCAGCTCCTTGCGCTGGCGCTCGGCGAGGTCGCGCCAGACGATGACGTTGACCATGCCGGTTTCGTCCTCGAGCGTGACGAAGGTGACGCCGCTCGCCGTGCCCGGCCGCTGGCGGCCGGTGACGAGTCCGGTGACGCGCGCGAGACGCCCGTGCGGCAGCGCCTTCAGCTCAGCCGCGGTGAGCATGCGCTGGCGCTGCAGGCGTTCGCGCAGCAAGGCCAGCGGATGGCGCCCCAGCGTGAGCCCCAGGCTCGCGTAATCGGCGACGATGTCCTCGCCCTCGCTCGGCGCGTCGAGCACCGGTTCGGATTCCTCGAAGGGCGCCGACGCGAGCAGCGCGGGCATGCGCTCGACGCCGGCAACGTCCCACAGCGCATGGCGGCGATGGCCGCTCAAGCCGGCCAACGCTCCGGCCGCGGCCAAGGCCTGCATGTCGTGCCCATTGAGCTCGGCACGGCGCGCGAGATCGTCCACGTCGGCGAACGGCTGCACGCGCCGCGCCGCGACCAGGCGCTCGCCGGCGGCCTGGGACAGGCCCTTGACGAGGCACAGACCGAGGCGCAGCTTCGGCGCCGAGGTCAAGGCTTCGAGCGTGCATTCCCACTCGCTCGCCGCTACGTCGGCGGGCAGAATCGAACCCCCGTGCCGGCGCAAGTCCTGCGTCAGTTGCGAGGGTGAATAAAAACCCATCGGCTGCGAATTGAGCAGCGCGCAAGTGAACACCGCCGGCTCATAGCGCTTGATCCAGGCCGAGATGTAGACGAGCAGCGCGAAGCTCGCCGCGTGTGAATTGTGCACGACGAGATTGTTGGCCAGAAAATTATGATTGCCTCCGATTTGAAGATCGTAGGTTGGCTGATACCCCATGGCTTCAATCCTTACGATCCGGTCCCAATACACATCCGAATCCGCCAGGCGCTGCAATTGAGGGGAGTGCAGTACCTTTGCCAGACGTTCGATCACAAACCGACGAAATCCGATCTTGGTATTGCTGCTGCGAGCCTGGATCTCTCGCATCCCGAGGCCGGTCTTTCTGCCAATTTCTGCCCAACTGAGCTTCGCAATGTCACGTTCCCTGCGAATGATCTCCCTAACGTCGGCGGGAATGATGTCGCGGGACATACGCCCGTTTCTGCGCGCAGCGAGCTCGGCGGAGCGCCGACGCTTCTCGGGGTCCCGAAAGCAGCGGCCGATGCGCTGGCAGAAAACAATCAGCGATTCCCCAGTCACGGTAACGACATGGTGTTCCAGCTTTCGTCCTTTGTACGAACGCACTCGCCGATAAAGGCGCGCGACGATACCCAAACGCAGAAGCAAATGCTGAACCTCCGCGGCCAGCCGAGGTGAAGCGGTATCGTATGCAGCATGGCCTTTGAGCGATAGTCCGCCGTCCCCCTCCCACAAACGAGCGAGAAGTAACGCAATATTGCTGTCCGACAGCTCGAAAACCTGCGGGGGCAGAAACTTCTGACGCGCGGTGCATCCCCAGATGCCCAATCTCCGGTTTCCCTCGGTGATGAGATCGGCAAGTACCAGAATCTTAGCGGCCGGCCAACGACGTCGGCCTTTTAGGGGCAATGAGCGGGCCGCAGCCACATGTTCACCCGGCCGCAGCGCGCCGAGCTTACGCCACCCGTGTATGGTCATGAATGGGTGCTCGGCCGTCGCGGTTATCGTATGACCCAAGGCCGTATGCAAACGCCATACAGGCTTTGTCCCGCTCGCTCTGACCGCGATCACTTTCTGCTTTTGCAACCGCAGCTCGCCATCACAGGCAAGCGTGTTTTTGAAGGCGGCACGGCCGGAAAGAATCTCATCGATAGTCACCCACCGCCCAGTACCGGCATCCACGACACGTGTCTCGCCGACGACACATTCGGGAAAGCCATATTCGCCGAAGCCGAGGATCTGCTGGTAGATTTGCCGTGCGAACTGTTCGTCGTAGCCGTTCTTGCGCATGCCGTCGATCAGCCGCCGCTCGAAGGGCTCCAGCCCGCCCTTGCGCTTCCACGCCGCCATCGAGCGGCGCAGCTGGTCGGATTCGCCCGGCGTGAAGTCGGCCGCCACCACCGCCAGCTGCATCACCTGCTCCTGGAAGATCGGCACGCCCAGCGTGCGCTCCAGCACGCCCTGCACCGCCGCGCTCGGATAGCTGACCGGCTCGAGCTTTTGCCGCCGGCGCAGGTACGGGTGCACCATGCCGCCCTGGATCGGGCCCGGGCGCACGATCGCCACCTCGATCACCAGGTCGTAGTAGTTTGCCGGCTTCAGCCGCGGCAGCATCGCCATCTGCGCGCGTGACTCGATCTGGAACACGCCGACGGTGTCGCCGTGGCCGATCATGTCGTATACGCCACGATCTTCGGCTGGCACGTCGGTCAGCCCGAACGGCCGCCCATAGCGGACGGAAAGCAGGTCGAGCGCGCGGCGGATGGCGGAGAGCATGCCCAGCGCCAGCACGTCGACCTTGAGCAGGCCCAGCGCATCGAGGTCGTCCTTGTCCCATTCGATGACCGTACGCTCGGGCATCGCGGCGTTCTCCACCGGCACGAGCTGCGATAAGGGCCCGCGCGCGATTACGAAGCCGCCGGTGTGCTGCGACAGATGGCGGGGAAAGCCGAGCAACGCGGTGACCAGTGCAAAAAGCCGCTGCAACACCGGACTCGAGGTGTCGAAGCCCTCCTCTTGCACCCGTTTCGAAAGCGCGCGACTGCCATCCCACCATGCCATCGACTTCGCCAGCCGATCGACCTGCGCCAGATCGAGCCCGAGCGCCTTGCCCACGTCACGCAGGGCCGAGCGTGGCCGATAGCAGATCACGGTGGCGGTAAGCGCAGCGCGCTCGCGGGTGTACTTGCGGTAGAGATACTGGATTACCTCCTCGCGGCGCTGGTGCTCGAAGTCGACATCGATGTCGGGCGGCTCGTTGCGTTCGCGCGAGATGAAGCGCTCGAAAAGCATTTCCATGCGGGAGGGATCGACCGCGGTGATGCCGAGGCAGTAGCACACCGCAGAGTTCGCCGCCGAGCCGCGGCCCTGGCACAGGATGCCTTGGCTGCGAGCGAACTCGACGACGTCGTAGACGGTGAGAAAGAACGCCTCGTAGCGCGCCTCGGCGATCAGCGCCAATTCGTGCTCGATCAGCTTGCGCACCTTTGCGCGCGCCGCCACGCTCGTCGTTTGCACCGGAAAGCGCCGGGCGAAACCGTCTTCGGTGAGCTGCCGCAGGTAGGAGCTTGGCGTCTGCCCCGCCGGCACGATCTCCTCGGGATATTCGTAGCGCAATTCGTCGAGCGAAAACCGGCAGCGTTCGGCGATGCCGAGCGTCTCGGCAAGCCAGGTTGCCGGATAGAGGCGCTGCAAGGTCGCCAGCGGCCGCAGATGGCGTTCGCCGTTCGGGTACAAGGCGTAGCCAGCCTGCGCGACCGACGTTTTGAGGCGGATCGCGGTCAGCGTGTCCTGCAGCGCGCGGCGCTCGCGCCGGTGCATGTGCACGTCGCCGGCCGCCACCAGGGGCCGGCCGGTTGCAGCAGCGATGGCGACGAGCTTTTCACACCGCGCGGCGTCATCGGCGTCGAGCAGGCGTTCGCCAGCGATCCACAGCGCGTCAGGAAAACGCGCGGCGAGCCAGCGCGCCTCCTCGCCTTCGGGCGAGCGCCCGGGCAGCCACAGTGCAACGCAGCCGGCAACGCCGGCGGCGAGATCGGCGCGGGTCAGTCGATAGCTGCCCTTGACCGCGTTGCGGCGGCCGCGCGTGATCAGCGCAGCGAGGTTGCCGTAGCCGGCGCGATCGGTGGCGAGCAACAGGAAGCGCAGCCCGTCGTCGAGACGGAACTCACTGCCGATGATGAGCGGCAAGCGCTGCTTCTTGGCTTCGACATGGGCCCGCACCACGCCGGCAAGCGAACACTCGTCGGTGATCGCCAACGCCGCGTAGCCAAGCTCCTGCGCCCGCACGACGAGCTCTTCCGGATGTGATGCACCGCGCAGAAAGGTGAAGTTGGAGATGCAGTGCAGCTCGGCGTAAGGCATGGCATCACGCGAACACGCCGTGCACGAACCAATCCCCCCCGCGCTCGCGATAGAGCCACAGCTCCTCGCCGCGCCGGCTGCGGCCGACAAAATAATCGCGGCCGATATCCCTGTCGTCCCACCAGCCGGTTTCAATGCGTTCGGGCCCGGACAAAAGCGTGAGCTGCGCCAGCGCCGGGTCGGCCCCGAGCGGACGCGGAGAAGCGAGCAGCCACAGCGGGCGCAGCGGGAGGCCAAGCGGGGTTTTTGCGCTCGCTGCCACGGCGCCAATCGTCGCAGTCTGTCCCCAGGCCCGCTCGGGACGATGGTCGGCGCGAAGCTCCAGAGCCCGCACCGCATCCTCACCCAGCCGCGCGCGCAGGCGCTCCAGCAGCTGCGCACCGGCTTCCCCGTCGCCACCCGCGACGGGAAAGAAGTCGCCCGCCTTCGCTCCCAGCGGCGCGATCTCCTCGGCCACGACCCGGATCGCCTCGACCCGGTCGGGCAGCTCGATGCGCGCAAGCCGTTCGCGCAGCACGTTGAGGATGTGCTCGACCTGGCGCGTGCAGCTAAGCCCGAGCACGAGCGATGTCGGGGCTGCGTCTTCGTGCACCAGGTCGCAGCGCAGCTGCGTGACGCCCGCGCCGCGGCCGTGCAGGAAACCGGCGAGCTCGGCGACCAGGCGCTTGACAGCGAATAGCAGCGCCTCGACTTCGGCAACCGGCGCGGGCAGTTCGAGCTGGCCGTGATAGCGCTCCGGCGGCACGAACGGCAGCCGCGGGTCGGGCAGCAGCCCGCGCGCCCGGTCGACCTCGTCGAGCAATGCCTGGCCGAAGCGACGGGCGGCGCCGTCGCGCGGCAAGGCGATGAATTCACCGATTGTCCGCACGCCGATGCCCGAGAGCGTGTCCAGCGCAGCTTGCGCACTGGCGAGCAGGGCGAGCGGCAGGGCGGCGAGCTTGTGCACCCAGTCGCTGTCTTCGGCGGCGAGGATCGCCTGGCCCGCGCGGGCGAACAGGCTTGCCGCGCCGGCGGTCGGCGCGCTAGCAAGGGTCCCGGAAAAGCCGATCGCGGCAAGGCCGCTATCGATGCAGCCCAAAAGCTTATCGAGGCCGCCGAAGTAGTTACGGCAGGCGGAGATTTCCAGCAGCACGCAATCGGGCGGCTCGATGCTGATCGTGGAGGTCCATTGCCCCGCCCAGAGCGCAACGCCTTTCAAGGCATGACTTTCAGCGCGCTCGTCGCGCAGATGAATCGTGAGGTCGGGGTCGAGCGCGAGCGCGGCGGCGATGGAAAGACCCGCGGCGATGCCTCGTTTTGCCGCCGCCGCGTTGGCGACCACGACGTCGGGGCGATGGCTCGCACTCGCCACCACTGCAGGCTTCTCGCTCGCCGCGCCGCGGGCGAAGACAGCCAGTGGAAGATCGGGAAGGCTAAGACAGGTCCAGAGCATGCCCGCCTCGGGGATCCGGCCCCGGCACGCGCCGGACCTCGTCGGCGCGCACCAGTGCCCGATTCCAGATCCGTGCCTGAGGGCCTCCGACCGGATAGTGGCGACGAAAGCTTGCCGAGCGGCTCGCTGCCAGCCGGTCGCGCTGTGCCAGCGCCTTCACCGGGCTCGGTGCGCGATCGCTGGGCCCGTTTGCCGCCGTCGCAACATCGAGCAGCAACGGCGCGGACGCCACGCCTCCACGGCGTTTGAAGATATCGATGCTCAAGTGGCGTCCCGAGAGCGAAAGCCGCAGGCGCAGCGGTGAAGGCGACGGTTGCGCAGCGCGCGTGGTCGGCGCAAAGAGAAACCCCAACGTCTTGCCTTCCTGCGCCGCGAGCTGCAACCGCCGCATGCGCTGATCGCCCAGGGTTTTGGGCCAGAACAGGAGTGCCCCCACGCTGTTCGAACGCAGCACCTGCTCCGCCGCCCACCAGCGCTGCCTGTCTTCCGCCGCCTCGACCACGATCACCCGGGTCGGATCGATGCCCCGGCCGGCAAAGGCCGGCGCGTAGGGAATGTGCGGTGGTGCCACCAGCGCCACCCACTCGCCGGCTTGCGCCAGGCGCTTGAGCACGGGCCAGAGCAGTTGCAGCTCGCCGATGCCCTCCGTGTCAGCCAGGAGCTCTGTCAGCGCAGCCTTGGGCCAGCCGCCTCCCGGCAGCTCGCGGTCGAGGCTGGCAAACCCGCTGGCGAGCGTGTCATCGGCCTGCGCCAGCCGGTCTCCACGCCAGAGCAAAGGATGTTGCAGCAGTGCGGCGAGCGCTGGCTTCATGGCGAGCCGGGCAACCGGAGCCCGCCCCGGAAATAAACCGGGATGGGCCCTGGTCAGACAGGAAGGGATACTCTATCGAACGATCGTTCGATAGTCAAGGTTGGCAAGTTTGGATCGGCACGCCTGGGTGGAAGTTAGCCCATTCGACGAAGTAGTGCTTGCGAGCGACGATCTCGGTGAGGACACAGCTAGCTACCCGGCGCACAAACACCATTGCGCAATGCCTCACGTTCAACCTTTGCCGCACCGTACGCCTAAGCGGATGGGAGCTTGTGGCACCGCCGCATGCGCAACCTATCAGCATGAATTGTTATGTTAAAACTCAAACCCGATCAGGGTTGTCGCGCGGGCCATGACGCCTGCAATCGGTCAATGCAATTGAGTTGCATGCGACATCCGCGCATCGCTGCGCGGCGAATAAGCCCAACAGTCCTATGGGAATGGCTGCACGCTTAGGCTGCATCCAATCTGAGCTACATCTGCCGACGGCCCCGCGCGAAATCCGCCAACAACAAAGTTGCAAGGCACAATGCGCAATGACGTTCTTGACCACCCGTCTCGCGCAGATTAGGATTCGCGACTCGCCGACGCTCCGGCAGGGATCCTTGCACGTCGAAGTGGATCGGATGGAGCGACCAAGCGGAGGAAGCATCTCGGCATTCATGTGGCATCGCGCGCACTGGCGAGGCGTGTATCTTTATCTTCAAAAAAGGAGCGGAAAAATGATTTTAGATCGGATAGCTCGATCTCTAGTATGGGAATGTGTCGGCATCCTGGGCTTGATCGTCTCGCAATCTGCATTGGCAGGACAGGCGCATCGCATGTCGCCGTTGCTCGTCATCGGGCCACAGGCGGAGTACGCCGCCCCCGGGCCGCAATACGGCCTATTCAGGTGCCAAGTTGGACTCGACGCCGAGGGCAGGACATGCTACGACCCGTACCAGATACGACACGCGTATGGAATCGACACGCTGATCAACGCCGGCTCTGACGGTACTGGGCACACCATCGTCATCGTCGACGCGTTTCAGAGTCCGACCCTGCAGTCCGATCTGGCCGAGTTCGAAACCTTCTACGGCCTGCCCACCGCCTCGTTTACCCAGATTGCCCCCAACGGGTTGACGCCGTTTGACCCGACCAACGGCGACATGGTCGGCTGGTCGGCCGAGATCTCGCTCGACGTCGAATCCGCGCACGCGATGGCGCCCGGTGCGAAGATCATCCTGGTCCTCGCCAAGTCGGACTCCGACGCCGATATTCTGAATGCGCTCAAGTATGCGGTCGACAACAACCTGGGTGACGTCGTCTCGATGAGCTTCGGCGAGAACGAGAGTTGCGTCGATCCGACGACGTTTCCTGGCTATTTGCAGGTGTTTGCCTACGGCACGCTGAGAGGCATCACGTTCATCGCCTCGTCCGCCGATGACGGCGCCCTGCTGCCGACCTGCGATGGAAACTCCTGGGTAAAGTCGGTTTCGCACCCGGCTAGCAATCCGCTGGTGACCGGAGTCGGCGGCACGGAGCTCCACGCGGCGGGGTACTGCTTGGCCACGCTGGGTTGCAATCCCGCCGTGAACCCGTCGCCGGGGACTTACGAGGGAGAGATCGCGTGGAACGAAGGGCCGAACTTCGGCGACTTCCAGGACCTGCTTAGTTCCACGGCTGCGACCGGTGGTGGCGTGAGCGTCCTGTTCCCTGCACCGCTGTATCAGGAAATCAATGAACGCGGTGGCAAGTGGCGAACCGTGCCTGACGTCGCTTACAGTGGGGCCATCTTCCACGGCACACTGATCGTGTGGACCAACGGCGGCTCTCAGGGCTTTTATCTCTTCGGCGGCACCAGCTGCGGCTCGCCACAATGGGCCGCCCTTACCGCGATTGCCGATCAGATTGCGTACAGGCGCCTCGGATTCCTTAATCTCGCCATCTACACGGCGCGTGCCGGCTCATTCCACGACATCACCGCGGGAACCAACTCGGCGCTCGAATACGACGTGAGCGGCAACCCCGTCACCGTCATCGGCTTCTCGGCAGGGCCGGGCTATGACTTGACCACCGGCAACGGCTCGCCGGTTGCGCCGGGCATTGTGCCCTGGCTTGCGCACCACGTCAGCCCGTTTGACGGCCTGGCGGCGATCTCGACGGCGAACCCGAAGGGAAGCCTGTTCTCGCGGCCATGGGGATTTGTAGGCCCGCACTGAAACCGACGGGCTAAGCAGCATCCGAATCAAGGGCCCCTTCGGGGGCCCTTTTTCTTTCAGCTGGCGGCGGTGTCGGAGGGTCGGTCGGTCTTCCTGATCGGAAAGCCGGCACACGCAAGGTGCTGCAACGGCAAATATTTAATCCCAAACCGTACCGCGACATATCTGCACCGGGTGCCGCCATGCAACCGGGCAAAAAAGCCTGCTACCCAGCCGCCGCCACCGCTCGCGCCGCGAGCACCGATACCAGGTGCGCGCGGTAGGCCGCCGAACCGTGCAAGTCGTTGTTCAAGTGGTCAGCGGGAATCTTCACCGCCTTGGCCGCGGCAGCGGTGAAGCTTTTCGTGAGCGCGTCCTCGATTGCCTTCGCCCGGTGCACGTGCGCCGCGGCGCCCGTCACCGCAACCCGGACCCCGTTCGCCGTCTGGGCGACAAAGACGCCAACCAGCGCAAAGCGCGACGCCGGCTGCGGAAACTTCACGTACGCTGCCTTCTGCGGCAGCGGGAAACTCACCGCGGTGATGATCTCGTCGTCGCCGAGCGCGGTTTCGTACATGCCGCGGAAAAAATCGTCGGCCGCAATCTTGCGCCGGTTGGTGTGGACCGTCGCGCCCAGGGCGAGCACCCCGGCCGGATAGTCGGCGGCCGGATCGTTGTTGGCGAGCGAACCGCCGAGCGTGCCGCGATTGCGCACCTGGCGGTCGCCGATGCTTTCGGCGAGCGCCGCGAGCGCCGGGATGGCCTGGCGGACGACGGGCGACGCCGCCACTTCGGCATGCGTGGTCAGCGCGCCAATGACCAGCGCAGCGCCCTCCTTCTTGATGCCCTTGAGCTCGGCTAAGCCGGACAGATCGACCACCGTACCGGGGTTGGCAAGGCGCAGTTTCATCGCCCCGACCAGGCTCTGGCCGCCGGCCAAGGCCTTGCCGCCCGATTTCGCCAGCACGGCCGCCGCGTCGGCGACACTTTTCGCGCGTTGGTATTCGAATGCGTACATGGAGCGCTCCTTGATCAGTGTCCCGCAGCCTGCAGCGCGGCCCACACCCGGTGCGGCGTGGCCGGCATGTCGAGATACTTCACCCCTGCCTCCGACAGCGCATCGTGCACCGCATTCATCAGCGCGGCCGGAGCACCGATGGCGCCCGCTTCGCCACAGCCTTTGGCGCCGAGCGGGTTGTGGGTGCAGGGCGTGACCCGGGTCTCCACCTTGAACGAAGGCAGATCGTCGGCGCGCGGCATGGCGTAATCCATGTAGCTGCCGGTAAGCAGCTGACCGCTGTCCTTGTCGTAGACGCAGCATTCGAGCAGCGCCTGGCCGATACCCTGCGCCAGACCGCCGTGCACCTGCCCTTCGACGATCATCGGATTGATGATGTTGCCGAAGTCGTCACAGGCGGTGAAACTGACGATGGCAACCGCCCCGGTGTCCGGGTCGATCTCGACCTCGCAGATGTGGGTGCCGGCGGGGAAGGTGAAATTGGTCGGATCGTAGAATGCTGTCTCGTCGAGGCCCGGCTCGAGCTTGTCGAGCGGATAGTTGTGCGGGACGTAGGCGGCCAGCGCGACCTCGCCGAAGGTCTTGCTGCGATCGGTGCCCGCGACGCTGAACTTGCCGTCCTTGAACTCGATGTCCGCTTCCGCCGCTTCGAGCAGATGCGCTGCGATCTTCTTCCCCTTGGCGAGGACCTTGTCCAGGGCCTTGACGATCGCCGTGCCGCCGACCGCGAGCGAGCGCGAACCGTAGGTGCCCATGCCGAACGGAATGCGCCCGGTATCACCGTGCACGATCTCGACGCTGTCCAGCGGAATGCCCAGCCGGCTCGCGACCACCTGCGAGAACGTCGTCTCGTGCCCCTGCCCGTGGCTATGCGATCCGGTAAAGACGGTGACCCCGCCGGTCGGATTGACGCGTACCTCGCCCGCCTCGTAGAGTCCGGCGCGGGCGCCGAGCGCGCCGGCAATGTTCGACGGCGCGATGCCGCAGGCCTCGATGTACGACGCGTAGCCGAGTCCGCGCAGCTTGCCGCGCTTGGCCGCCTCTGCCTTGCGTGCGGCAAATCCCTTTACGTCGGCCATTTGCATCGCCCCGTCCAGGCAGGCGTCGTAGCCGCCGGTGTCGTAGAGCAGCGCCACCGGCGTCTGGTAGGGAAAACTGCGGATGAAGTTGCGCCGCCGGATCTCGTCCTGGGCGATTCCCATTTCCGCCGCCGCGGCATGCACCAGGCGTTCAACCACGTATGTCGCCTCGGGCCGCCCCGCGCCGCGGTAGGCGTCGACCGGGGCGGTGTTGGTGAACGCCGCCGTGACTTCGCAGTAGATCGCCGGCGTCGTGTACTGGCCGGCGAGCAGCGTCGCGTAGAGGATCGTCGGTATGCAGGAAGCGAAGGTCGACAGGTAGGAACCCATCGCCGCGGTCGTGTGCACGCGCATGGCGAGGAACTTGCCGTCCTTGTCCAGCGCCAGCTCGGCATGCGTCACGTGATCGCGTCCGTGGGCATCGGAAAGAAACGATTCGCTGCGCTCGGCCGTCCACTTCAGCGGCCGGTTGACCCGCTTCGACGCCCACACCATCGCGGTCTCTTCCGGATAAAGATAGATCTTCGATCCGAAGCCGCCGCCGACATCGGGCGCGATCACGCGCACCTTGGTCTCGGGTATTCCAAGCACGAAGGCGGTCATCAACAGGCGCTCGACGTGGGGGTTCTGGCTGGTGACATAGAGCGTATAGCTGTCATCGGCACGGCTGTAGGTCGCCACCGCGGCACGTGGTTCGATGGCGTTGGGAATGAGCCGGTTGTTGACGAGGTCGAGCTTGGTCACGTGTGCCGCCTTGGAAAACGCGGTGTCGACGGCAGCCTTGTCGCCCAGCGCCCAGGTGTAGCACTTGTTGCCCGGCGCGCCCTCGTGGATCTGCGGCGCGCCGCCTTGCAGCGCAGCGACCGGATGCACGACCGCCGGCAGAACATCGTAGTCGACCACGATCAGCTCGGCGGCATCCTTCGCTTCTGCAGGCGTCTCGGCGACGACCATCGCGACCGGATCGCCGACATAGCGAACCTTGCCCAGTGCCAGCACCGGGTGCGGCGGCTCCTTCATCGGCTGCCCGTCGCTGCCGGTAATGAGCCAGCCACAGGGCAGGCCGTTGACGCCGGTCAAGTCCGCACCGGTGTAGATCGCGATCACTCCCGGCGCGGCCTTGGCCTTCGCCGTGTCGATCTTGCCCAGCTTCGCATGGGCATGCGGCGAGCGCAGGAAAAACACATGCGTATGGCGCGGCGGATTGACGTCGTCGGTATATTGGCCGGCTCCAGTCAGGAAGCGATAATCCTCCTTGCGCCGGATCGATTGCCCGATGGTGTTGAGATCGTTTGCGCCCATGCTCTATCTCCGCATGGCGGCGGCGCCCTGCGCCACCGCCTTGACGATGTTCTGGTAGCCCGTGCAGCGGCAGAGGTTGCCCTCGAGTTGACTCCGGATCGTCTGCTCGTCGGCATTCGGATGCCGCTGCACCAGATCGATTGCGCTCAAGACCATTCCCGGCGTGCAGAATCCGCACTGCAGGCCGTGACACTCCTTGAATGCGGCCTGCATCGGATGCATCGTGCCATCAGGGGCCAGACCCTCGATGGTCATGACCTCGGCGCCCTGCGCCTGCACCGCGAGGATAGTGCAGGCCTTGACCGCGTTGCCGTCGATGAGCACCGTGCAGGCGCCGCATTGCCCGGTGTCGCAACCGACGTGCGTGCCGGTGAGGGCGAGGTCGTTGCGGATGAACTCGACGAGCAGCGTGCGCGGATCGACGTCCTTGCGTTCCGCCTTGCCGTTGACGGTGAGAGACAACGAGACAGACACGGTCATCCTCCTTCGGTTGGATGCCGCCCGAATGGTGGTCGTTGGGAACGTCGTGCGGCGGCAAAGCTAGGATACTCCGCGTGCCAGATGACGGCAATGCAACGCCGGACGCCCACCCCTGTCGATGAAGCCTTGGCTCGTGCGCTTGATCCGCGTTGGCTTGCCCGGGTCTCCGGCTGCCTGACCGCGCGCCCGTGCCGTCCGGGCATCAGTTAAGGTTGCCGATGTACTGCGAAAGATCCTCAATGTTCTGGTCGGACAGGTTTTCCGTGACGCTGGTCATGTTGCCGGCGTCATTGGTCCGGCGCTTGGCCCTGAAGTCCTGCAGCTGCTTCGTGATGTATTGCGGATACTGTCCGGCGACACGCGGGATGTCGTTTTGCCCGACAAAGCCGCCCAGGTGGCACATCGTGCAGAGCGCGGCGTCCGAAATCTTGCGCCCGGCTTCGACCTTGGCGCCATCGGCCTGGAAATTGATCGGCAGCGGTTTCTGGGCGGCAAAGAAGTTTCCCAGCGCAATCATGTCCTCGGGCGACAGATTCTGCGCCAGCGGCGACATCACCGGATCGCTGCGGCGGCCGGCCTTGAAATCCTTGAGCTCGATGTAGATGTAGCGCCAGGTCTGCCCGGCAAGAATCGGGTATGCGGGATTCTGCGAGTTACCGTCAGGCCCGTGGCAGGCCTCGCAGACCTGCGCCTTCGCCCGCGCTGCCGCCATCTCGGCCGGACTCATCGGCGCTGGTTCGTATTGCGCCCGGGCGGGAAACACGGCCGCCGCGAGGACGAGCGCGGCAGCGTACTTCAGCCATTTACTCATGGGCATAAAAAAACGGCTGCCCGGTGTGACCCCAGCAGCCGCCTTCGCTTCGTTGACGGGGCTACGGCAAGGCGAAAACGAATACGCTGTTGCCGCGCTTGGAATCGATCTGATTGTTGCCTCCGGCGGCCACGGCGACGTACTGCTTGCCGCCGACCACGTAGGAAACCGCAGGTGCGTTCACCCCGGCACCACAGTTGTACTTCCACAGCTCCTTGCCGGTCTTGGCGTCAAAGGCCTTGAACCAGCCGTTGGCCTCGCCATTGAACACCAGATCGCCCGCCGTTGCGAGCACGCCGCCGATGAGCGGCTGCGGCGTCTTCGCCTTCCAGGCGATCTTGCCGGTATCGATGTCCACCGCCACCAGCTGTCCCCACTGCTGCTCGCTCGGAATGGTCTTGAACGCGCCGCCCAGCCACAGCTTGCCGCCGGGATAGGGCACGTCCTCGACCGAGTAGGTCATGGGCTGATGCAGGTTCGCCGCGTAGGCCAGATGCAGCACCGGGTCGACCGCCATCGGCGACCATTCGACGCCGCCGTTGGCACCCGGCAGCATGCGCGCGCCCTCCTTGGTCGGCAGCACCCACATGTTCTCCTGCGGGATCATCGCCTCGGAAAAGCGGATCAGCTTGCCGGTATTGCGCTCGTGCACGTAGATGTGGCCGGTCTTCCCGCCGTGGATCACGACGTCGACCATCTTGCCGTCCTTATCCTTCGCCTGGGTGAGGATCGGCGGGCTCACGGCGTCTAAGTCCCAGACGTCATGGGCGATGTATTGGAAGTGCCACTTGTAGGTGCCCTTGTCGAGGTCGATCGCAACCATCGAGTCGGTATAGAGGTTGTCGCCAGGGCGGATCGCGCCGTACAGGTCCGGCGAGGGATTGCCGACGACGAAGAACACCGTCCTGGTCTTGCGGTCGATCGCCGGTGTCATCCACACGCCGCCGCCCAGGCGCGTATAAAACGAGCTGTCCTTGGCGAAAGCGGCCTTCTCGGCCTCGATGTCGCGGTGCATGTCGCGCCCGGTGGCATCGGTCTTCGCCCACACCCCTTCACTGCCCCTATCCGGGATGGTGTCGAACGTCCACAGCAGATGGCCGTCGTTGGCGTCGAAGGCCTTGACGAAGCCGCGAATGCCGTATTCGCCGCCATTGGTGCCGATGAGCACCTTGCCATCGATGACCGCCGGGGCCATCGTTTCCGAGTAACCCTTGTCCGGATCGGCGATCTGCACCGCCCACAGCAGCTTGCCGGTCTTCGCATCGAGCGCCACCAGCTTGGCGTCGATCGTGCCCATGTACAGCTTGCCTTCGGCGATGGCCACGCCGCGGTTGTTGTTACCGCAGCATACGGTCACGATCGGGCCGAGCTTGTGCTTGTAGTGCCAGTATTCTTCGCCCGTCGCCGCATCGATGGCATAGACGTGGTTGAACGAGGTAGTGAGGAACATCACCCCGTTGTCGACGATCGGCGCGGTCTCCATCGATTCCAGCACCGCGGTCTGGAACACGAACGCGGGCTTGAGCTTGCCGACGTTTTGGGTGTTGATCTGTTTGCCGGTGTAATAGCGCGTCTGCTCGTAGCTGCCGTTGGACTGCAGCCAGTTCTTGCTGTCCTTGCCCGAGGCATCGAGCATCGCCTGGGATATGGCCACCGGGGCGGTATTCATCGGCCGGGCGGTGGTCGTGTCCGCGCTCGACATTTCCTGCGCAGCGAGTGGAGCCGAAAAGCAGAAGGTCAGCGCGGACGCGACCGCTGCGCCGGCCAGCAGGACAGAGCGAGATGACATGTGTGCCTCCTCAGGCGCTAATATCTTGTTGTGTGCCCTTGACCGCGTGCTGCCGTGGCAAAATTTGCTTGCGGCTGGGCGGCGGGAAGCGTGCCCCGCGTGGGTCGTTTATAGTCGAAAATACAGGCCAATGCAAACCGCAAAGCCAACCCGGGAGTAGGCCATGAGGCAACCGTTTCCCTGCCGCCGCGGCCCGCAGCGAAGCCATCGAGCGCAAGGCTCGAGTCGGGGCACTCGGCGCCTCGCCGCGTGGCTGTGCGCCACCTTCGCGCTCACCCTTTGCCCCGGCCTGGCGGCCCAGGAGCCAAGCGCCAACGCGAGCCTCGTCGCCGCGGCTCGCGCCGGCGATGCAGCGGCCATGGCGCGGGCGCTGGCGGCGGGTGCGACTCCCAACGCCCGCAACCGACTGGGCGAAAGCGCGCTCATCATTGCGCTCAAGGACGGGCGGGCCGATCTCGCCGTGCAGATGTTGGCTGCCGGAACCGACGTCAACCTCCCCGCGGCCAACGGCGTGACGCCGTTGATGGCCGCCGCCCATGGCGGTTACAGCGACATCGTGGGCTCCCTCCTCGCCCGGGGGGCTGACGTGAATGCTGCCGATCAGTTGCGCAAGACGGCGATGATCTACGCCGCAGGCGAGGGCCATACCGAGGTCGTAATTCTGCTCCTCCACGCCGGCGTCGATCCGAACGCGCTCTACGCCCATGAGCTAACCGCGCTCATGTGGGCGGCCGGCTACGGCCGCGACGACACGGTGCGGGCCCTGCTCGCGGCCGGCGCCCGGGCCGAGCTCAAGGACGATCGTGGCAAGAGCGCGCAGGACATCGCGCGCGAGGAGAATTTCCCCGCGACCGCGAAGCTGCTCGATGCCACCGTGTGCGATTGAACGACGCTAATCGCTACCCGGCTCGGTGGCGTGATCGCGCGCCGGCGGCCACCACGGCCAGATGCGGCGAAACGACCCATCGCGGTCGATTACGGCGTGCTTGAGGCTTCCGGCCAGGTGCAACCCGAGCGCGCTCACCAGCACCCAGCTGTTGCCGCGGTGGATGACGCTCATCGCATCCTTGATCGCCGGGTCGGCTGCGGCCCAACCGGGCAGCGTGAGGCCGAAGAATTTGACCGGATAGCCACTGAAGGCCGAGCCGAGGTAGCCCGTAACCGGCTGCACGAACAGGCAGACGTAGAGCAGCAGGTGCACGCCGCGAGCCAGGCGCGCCTGCCATGGCGGCATGGGCCGCAGACCCGGCGGCGGATGGGCGCCGCGCCACAGCACGCGCCAGAGCATGAGCAGCAGCACCGTCATCCCGATCGACTTGTGCAGGTTGTAGGCATTGACCCGCGGGCCGACCGGCGTCTTCGGTATTTCCTGCATCCACCAGCCGAACGCAATCATGCCCAGCACCAGGGCGGCGACGAGCCAGTGCAGGACGCTCGCCGTGGTCGTGTAGCGCGCGGCGGCTCCCGGCACGGTGCTCACCCCGGCGTTTTCGCCACCAGCCGGCGCGAGTTGCGATCGTCCCGGAACACGATCGGCTGCACCTGCATCGCTGGCTCCCGCGCCCGCAGCACCGCATCGGTGACCCGATGGTGCTGTGGCGAGAGGTCACACACCGGGTCCGTGCTCGCCGCATCACCGGTGAGCAGGTAGGCCTGGCAGCGGCAGCCGCCGAAATCCTTGACCTTTTCCGGGCACGAGCGACACGGCTCCTGCATCCAGGCATCACCCCGATAACGGTTGAATCCCTCGGAGTCGTACCAGATCGCCGCCAGGTCCGCATCGCGGACATTGGGAAAGGCGAGACCCGGCAGCATGCGCGCCGCGTGGCAGGGAAGCGCCGTGCCGTCGGGGGTGATGGTGAGGAAGATCGAACCCCAGCCGTTCATGCACGCCTTGGGCCGCGTCTCGAAATAATCCGGCACCACGAAGAACACCCTCATCCGGGTCCCGACCCGTGCCCGGAAGCGCTCGGTGACCTCTTCGGCGCGCGCCAGCTGCTCGCGCGTGGGCAGCAGCCGGTCGCGGTTGAGATGGCCCCAGCCGTAATACTGCGTGTTGGCGAGCTCGACATACTCCGCGCCGAGCGCCTCCGCCATCTCCAGGATCTGCCCCACGTGGTCGACATTGAGCCGGTGCAGGACCACGTTGAGCACCATCGGGTAGTCGTGGGCCTTGATGAGCTTGGCGACCTTGGACTTGAGCTCGAAGGTGCGGGTACTGGAAAGAAAGTCGTTCAACTCGCGCGTGGAGTCCTGGAACGAAAGCTGGATGTGATCGAGCCCCGCCTGCTTGAAGGCGGCGATGCGCGCTTCGTTCAGACCGACGCCGGAGGTGATGAGGTTCGAGTAGTAGCCCAGGCGCCGCGCCTCGGCGATCAGGATCTCCAGATCGTCGCGCAACAGCGGCTCGCCACCGGAGAGACCGAGCTGCACCGCGCCCAGGGCCCTTCCCTCGCGCAGCACGCGCAGCCACGCCTGCGTGTCGAGCTCGGCGCCATGCGCGGTATAGTCGAGCGGGTTGTAACAGAACACGCAGTGCAGCGGGCAGCGATAGGTGAGCTCCGCCAGGAGCCACCGCGGGCCCGCCGGCCGCGCGGCGCTAGGTCCCGGATTGGATCCAGCCGCGGGCATGGGCTTCCTGCAGGAAATCGAGAACATCCTGGCGCAGGGACGCGCCCGGAAACGCCGCTTCGAGATCGCCGATGAGCCCGTCGACGGTGATTCGCCCGTCGATGCGCTTCATGATTTCGCCGGCAGTCCCTGAGAGCTTCACCATCCCCTCCGGATAGAGCAAGACCCAGGCCGCCTGGGCCTGTTCGTATTGCAATCGAAACTTGCCCGAGAGCGCCGGCACATCCATTGGCCGCACCACCGACTCAGCTGGCATGCTCGCTTCCGGGAAGGCCATAGGCCCCTTGCATCGCGTCGAGCATCGACCATAACACGTCGAGCTTGAAGCGCAAGATGTCGAGCGCCTGCTCTTGGCGCTCGCGGGTATCGAAATGGGTCAGCGTGAGCTCCAGGCCGTGCGCCACGTCGCGTCGTGCCAGCGCCACCCGCTCGCGGAAGTACGCGAGCCCTGCCGGATCGATCCACGGGTAATGCTGCGGCCAGCCGGCAAGGCGGTTCTTGTGAATCTCGGGGGCGAACAACTCCGTCAGCGACGAACAGACCGCCTCCTGCCATGGTCGCGTGCGGGCGAAGTTGACATAGGCGTCGACGGCGAAGCGAACGCCGGGGAGCACATGCTGCAACGAGGTGAGCTCCTCCCGGGGTACACCGGCCGCGACACCGAGCCGGATCCACGCTTCGATACCTCCCTCGCTGCCCTGGGTCCCATCGTGATCGACGATGCGCTTGATCCATTCGCGCCGCACCTCGCGGTCAGGACAGTTGGAAAGGATCGCGGCGTCCTTGAGCGGGATGCTGAGCTGGTAGTAGAAGCGGTTGCAGATCCACCCCTGCAGCTGCTCGCGCGTGCAGTGCCCGGCGTTCATGCGCACCTGGAACGGATGATGAATGTGATAGCGAGCGCCCTGCGCCAGCAGTTGCTGCTGGAATTCTTCCCGGGTCCAGGGATGCGCGGGCGCGGCAGGTGTCGCCAGTGCGTGCATGATTAAAGGGAAATTTCCATCCCGTCGTGCGCGACCTCGATCCCGGCGGCCGAGAGCTGTGCGCGCTCGCCCGAGTCCTCGTCGAGAATGGGGTTGGTATTGTTGATGTGGATGAGCACCTTCCTCGGCCGGGAGTAGCGGCCAAGCACCTCGATCATCCCTCCCGGTCCGGACAGCGCGAGGTGGCCCATGTCCCGGGCCCGCTTGGTGGAAATCTGCAGGCGCAGCATCTCGTCGTCGCTCCAGAACGTGCCGTCGACCAAGAGGCAGTCCGCCTGCCCGAAAATCTCCCCCACGTGTGCTTCGATCCGGCCCAGGCCGGGGGCGTAGAAAAGCGTCCTGCCACTGGCTTCGTCGCGCACGACGATGCCGACATTGTCGCCCTCGCGCGGGGCTTGCCGATGCGGCGAGTACGGCGGCGCCTTGCTCGCCAGGGCCACGGCGCGGAAGCTGAGGCCGGGCACACCCTCGATGGGGAAGTAGGCATCCGGTTTGGTGTCCATGCGCTGCCAGTCGACGCCGCAATAGTGGCCGAGAATATGGAACACCGGGTTGCCGGTAGTGAGGTCCTCGCGCACGCAATCGGTCGCGTAGACGCGCAGCGGCTGGCCCTCGCGCAGCATGAACAGACCCGTCGTGTGGTCGATCTGGCTGTCGACCAAAACGATGCCCACGATCGCGGTATCGCGCAGGGCGCGTCCCGGCTGCAGCGGTGGGAAACTGCGCAACTGCACCAGGATGTCGGGCGAAGCGTTGAACAGGACCCAGTTGCTGCCGTCGCTGCTCAATGCGATCGAGGATTGGGTGCGCGCGCGGGCGGTGATCCGACCGTGGCGAAGGCCGTCACAGTTGCGGCAGTTGCAGTTCCACTGCGGGAAGCCGCCGCCCGCGGCCGAACCGAGAACGTGCACGATCACGGGCAGGTAATCAGGCTCGCCCGCCGTCCCGCGACCGGCGAGAGAGCGTGCCTTCAGTTCGCTTCAGGCACCCTAGAGAAACGCCACAGCCAGCGTCGCCAGCCGCGGCCGCAAGGTCAGCGCGTTGCGACGTACATCGTAATTTCGAAGCCAAACCGGATATCTTCGTAGGTTGGTTTTGTCCAAAGCATGGTCTACCCCTAGGTTGGTCGAGCGATGATCGGCGGTGCAGGCCCCATTATATTTCACTCCCCTGACGACGCAACCCCCATCGCCGGGCGCAGGGCGGGGAGGCACGCCAGCCCCCCGGGCCCCCTCGCATAATGACCTGTTTAGGCAGCTTTAGTTGCGCCACCGCGAGCGAGCGCGGCGAAATCTTCGCGGTACGCGCTCCGCCGCGCCGCGAGAGCGGTAACGAAGTCAGGTAGGATAGCGCTCGCGCCCGTTGCCTTGCGCGCCCCGACAACTCCGCCTTGGCTTGAAAGGTCCCGCACCGATGCGCAGCCGTCTAGTCGTCGTCACATTGGCCATCCTTAGCGGCGGAGCCCTCGCCGCGCCGATCGCCTACGTTCCCAACGAGGGTTCGGCCAGCGTCTCGGTCGTCGACACCGCCAGCGACAAGGTCACACGAACCTTCAAAGCCGGAACCCGGCCGCGCGGCGTCGCCGTGTCTCTCGACGGCAAGCGCCTCTACATCAGCGACCAGACGAGCAACTCGCTGTTGACCATCGATACCGCCAGCGGCGAAACCGTCGATCGCACGCCGCTCGGCGATTCGCCCGAGGGTATTTATCTCTCCGCCGACGGCAAATGGCTGTCCGCGGCGATCGAGGAGAACAACCAGGTACTGCTGGTCGACACGGCGACCGGGAAGGTCGCGCGCCGCATCACCATGCGTGGCAAGAACCCCGAGCATGCGGTGTTCAGCCCGGATGGCAAATGGCTCTACGTCAGCAGCGAGGAAGCCGACAGCGTCGATATCGTCGACCTGGGCCAGGACCAGGTGACCAAGTCGGTGCCGGTCGGCGACCGGCCGCGCGGCATCGGTTTCCTGCCCGACAGCACGCGCGCCTATGTCGCCGCGGAAAACGCCGATGTGGTCAATGTCTTCGACGTGTCCCGGGGCGAGGTCATCACCCGGATCAAGGCCGCCAGCCGCTCCAACGGCGTAACCGTGCGCCCGGACGGCAAGCGGGTCTATGTGAGTTCCGGCGGCGAAGCCGTGGTGCAGGTCATCGACACCGCCAACAACACCATCATCGCCAAGATCCCGGTGGGCAAGCGCCCCTGGAACATGGCCATCACACCGGACGGAAAGAAACTCTACGTCGCCTGCGGGCGGTCGAATGCGGTCGCCGTGATCGACACCGAGACCAACACCAAGATTGCCGAGGTCCCGGTGGGCGAACTGCCCTGGGGCGTCGCGATCCGCTGATGGCTGCCGACGGCGTGCATCGCACCCGCTTCAGGCTCGATCCATGAGCGTTTCCCGGCGCAGTTTTCTGCACACTCTCGGGGGGCTCGCGCTCTCCTCGCTCGCACAGGGTGCGCGCAGCGACCCTGTGCCCGACGCAACGCTGGGTCCGTCCGACTGGTGCGGTGCCGGCGGCGTCGCCCAGCCCTTGTTCGTTCCCAGCAGCGAGCACGGCTTTCTCGGCCGCCTGGATTTAGACGAGCAGCCGCTCACCCTGCGCGCCGCGCCTCTGCCCTCGGGCGTTGCCGCCGGAGGCGGCCTGACCCAGGGTTACCTCGCGCGCTATCACGGCCGCGAGTTCGTCAATCCGACGCTTGTGCTGCGGCCGGGACAGCGCGTGCGCATCGAGCTCGACAACAGCCTTGATGAAGCAACGATCGTGCACTGGCATGGGTTGGCGGTCGACACCCGTAACGACGGCGCCGGCATGACCCTGGCCGCGCCCGGAGGACGCTATACCTACGATTTCGAGGTGCGTAACCGAGGCGCTCTGTACTGGTATCACCCGCATCCCCACGGATTGGCGGCCGGCCAGGCGTATCGCGGCCTGTTCGGCGCTTTCGAGATAAGCGACGACGACGAAGCCAAACTGCGCGCAACCCTGGACCTTGTGCCGGGCAAAAGCGAGATTCCGCTGCTCTTGCAGGATCGGCGCGGCGCCGATTACGCAGCCTCTCCCATGGACCAGATGCACGGCTACTTCGGCGACACGGTTTACGTCAACGGTACCGCCTGCCCGTATCTGGACGTGGCCACGCGGCTGTATCGGTTCCGCGTTCTCAACGCGTCCAACGCCCGCACCTACCGCCTTGGTTGGCGCACCGCGTCGGGCACGCCCCTGCCGTTCATGCTCATCGGCAACGACGGCGGCTTGCTGCCGACGCCGCAAACCTGTAGCGAGGCCTTCCTCGCCACCGCCGAGCGCCTCGACTTGCTGCTCGACCTCTCCGATCTTGCCGTCGGTGAAACGGTGTTGCTCGACACGCGCCGCTTCGATCCGATGCACATGGAAATGGGCACCATGGAGCCGGAGGCGACGGACCACAGCGCCATGGGCCATGGCAGCGCGGCACCCGCAGCGGGCGCGACTGACCACGCCGCCATGCATCACGGCGGCAGCTTTCCGGAGGGCGCAGCGCGAACACTGCTGCAATTGCGCGTACGCGAGAAGACCGCCTACAGCGCGAAGGTTCCGACGCGGCTATCCACCCTCTCGCCCATCGCCACCGCGCAGGCGACGCAAAGACCCTTTCGCCTCGGGTTCGCCAAGGGCAGGTGGCGCATCAACGATCGCGTTTTCGCGATGGGCGAGACGCCCATCGAGGTGCGGCGCGATACGGTCGAAACCTGGCTCATTCGCAACTACTTCAACAGCATGCCGCATGCGATGCATCTGCACGGCTTCGCCTTCGAGGTCCTCGCCCGCGAGACGAGTCCCGACCAGGTCGCGGCGCTCAAGATCGACGACCACGGTCGCCTCGCCACCGACCTCGGGCGCAAGGACACCGTGCTGGTATGGCCGGGCGAGAGCGTCCGCCTCGGCATCGACTTTCACTGCCCGTTCCCTGGCGAGCAGACCTACGTGTTCCATTGCCACAACCTCGAGCACGAGGATGGCGGCATGATGCTCGGGGTGAAACTTACCTGAGGCGGTGGTTGGTGGCCGAATTGTGGCCTACAATACCGCCAATGAGCGACCCCTCGCTGGCGGTGGCTGTCCGCGCCGCACGCAACGCCGCCGCCGTGATCGAGGATGCGGCGCGCGACCTTGTGCGCCTGCCGAGCTCGTCGCAGGAGCACGCCCACATCGCCTCGTCGGCCAGTACTGAGGCGACGGACGCCATCATGACCACCCTGGCGGCGGCGTTTCCCGGGCACGCCATCCTGGGTGCCGAAGGGCAACCGGAGCGTAAGGGCAGCTCCGAATGGCGCTGGATTGTCGACTCCATCGACGGCAGGGCCAATTTCCGCCACGGCTACCCGTATTACGCGATCTCGATCGCGCTCACGCACGGCTCCGAGTTGACGCACGCGGTCGTGCTCGATCCGCTCCGCGACGAACTGTTCACCGCCATCAAGGGTCGCGGCGCGCTGCTCAACGGCGTCGCCCTCCGCGTCTCCGGATGTACTGAGCTCGACAGCGCCTTGGTCGGGACAGTGTTTCCCGCCGCGGAGAGTCCGCGGCTGCCGATCTATCTGCCGATCTTCACCGCCCTGCTCGCGCGTTGCGCCGGCATTCGCCGTGCCGGCGCCTGTGCGCTCGACCTGGCCTACGTCGCCGCGGGTCGGCTCGACGCCTTCTGGGTGATGAGCCTGAAGGCGCGGGAGATCGCCGCCGGTGCCTTGCTCGTGCGCGAAGCCGGCGGACGCGTCGGGGATTTCGCCGGCGGCGCGGACTGCCTGCGCGGCGCCGAGGTGATTGCCGCCGCGCCGGGCATTTTCAACGCCTTGCGCGAGTCGATCGTAACCGCCCTGCCCTAGCCGGCGAGCGCGATCAGTCGCTGGTGCAGGGCGCCCGGAATGGCGACTCCGTCGCGTGCCGCCTGGAGTGCAAGCGCGGCGCGCCGAGCGCCTGGCAGCCGCACCTGGGGCTCGGCGGTCATGGCCGCAAGCAGCGCTTCGATGCGCTCGTCGTAGATCGCGCGCCCGGCCAGCGCCGCCGGATCAACGGCCAGAAACGCCTGTCCGAGCCGCGGCCGGTTGCCGGCGTCGACAAAGAACGACGTCGCTTCGAAGCCCAGGGCCGCGCCGGTAAGCGCAGTCACCAGTATTTCCACCATCAGCGCCAGCAGCGCGCCTTTGGCGCCACCGAGTCCAAGCATGCTGCCCTCGAGGCCGGCGCGCGGATCGGTCGTCGGTTTGCCGTCCTTATCCAGCGCCCAGCCGAGTGGAATCGGTTGGCCGTCGTTGGCTGCCAGCATCAGCTTGCCGCGGGCGATCGCGGACAGCGACAGGTCGATCAGCAGAGGTGCGGCGCGCGGTCGCGGAAAGATGGCGGCGATCGGATTGGTGCCGAAAAGCGGTCGCGTGCCGCCCGCGGCAGCGAGGGCCGCAGGCGAGTTGCCAAAAGCCAGCCCAACTAGGCCCGCTGCGCCCACCGCCTCGAGGTGGTATCCGGCCACGCCGAAGTGGTGGCTGTTGGTGACGGCGGAGAGTGCAACACCGAAGTCCGCAGCACGACCGATGACCTCGGCGATTGCCATGGCGCAGGCGGCGAAGGCGAGGCCCGACCCGGCGTCGATGAGCGTCGCGCCGCCTTTGGCGGCAAGCAGCCTCGGGCGCGCACGGCCATCCGCGCGCCCGTTGCGCAAATGGGCGGCGTACTGCGGAATACGGGCCACGCCGTGCGCGGCCTGGCCGCGCGCATCGGCATAGACCAGGGCCGCAGCCGTGGCCTGCGCCAGATCGACATCGGCACCGGCGCCCAAGAGAGAGCGCCGGGCAAGGTCGTGCAGCGCCTCGAGGCTGAGTTGCGGCATCGCTTTGCTTCCTACGCCGCTTGCGCACCGCGGTCGAGCGCGGCAGCGACTTGTTCGGCGATGAGCGTCGAGACGCGAACGTTCGATTCGCGCGTGACGCCGGCGATGTGCGGGGTGAGCAGCAGACGGGGACAGTCAACCAGCGCCGAGGCCCTGGGCAGTGGTTCGACCTCGAACACGTCGAGTGCTGCGCCGCCAAGGCGGCCCGCGCGCAGGGCCTCCGCCACCGCCGCCTCATCGACGATGCCTCCGCGCGCGGTGTTGACCAGGATGGCATCGGGCTGCATGAGCGCGAGCTCTGCGGCGCCTACAAGGTGGCGCGTCGCTGCCGTCAACGGCACATGCAGCGATACCACGTCGACAGTGCGCAGCAAATCGTGCAGAGCGTGGGCCTCGGTCTGCTGCTCGGCCCACAGCGCTGCCGTCGCCGGGATCGCGCTGTCGCAACCGATCACGCGCATCCCGAGCGCGCGCGCCAGGCGCCCGGTCCGCTGCCCGATGCTGCCGAAGCCGACGACCCCGAGACGCTTGCCGGCGAGCTCGCAGCCGGTGGACAACGCCGCGCGCGGCCAGTCCCCGGCGGCGACCGCCGCGGTGCTGAAATAGGCGCCACGCAGCAACACCAGGCAGGCGCCGATCACGTACTCGGCGACTGCGAGCGCGTTGGCGCCGGTGGCCGGAATGACCTCGATGCCACGCGCCGCGCAGGCCGGCAAATCGATGTTGTCCAGACCCACGCCGAGCCGTCCGACCACGCGCAGCCTGCCCGCCGCGGCGAGGAGCTCGGCGTCGACCCGGACCCGGTTGCGCACGATCAGCGCGTCGGCCGCAGGCAGCGCCGCAAGCAGCGCCTGGCGCCGGTCCGCAAGTCCGGCGTCGTAGGTCGTGGCAAACCGACGCTTAAGCGAACCGACGGCCGCTTCGTCCATGAACTCGGCGATCAGCACGCGCATGCGCCACGCCCTAGCTTTGCATGCCCCAGCGACGCACCGTTCGCGTCTCGACGCTGCGGAAGATCAGGTTCTCGACGATGAGCCCGATGACGATCACCGTTAACAGCCCGGCAAAGACATTGGGGATCTCGAGCTCGTTCTTGTTCTCGTAGATGAACCAGCCCAGACCGCCGGAGCCCGACGAGACCCCGAACACGAGCTCCGCCGCGATCAGCGTCCGCCATGCAAATGCCCAGCCAATCTTGAATCCGGTGAGGATGCTGGGAAAAGCCGCCGGAATGAGGATCCTGACGACGTAGGGTAGGCCACGCAGACCGTAATTGCGGCCAACCATGCGCAGCGTATTCGACACCGACAGGAAGCCGGAGTGGGTGTTGAGCGCGACCGCCCACAGCACCGAATGGATGAGCACGAATACGATGCTTCCCGCACCGAGCCCGAACCAGATGAGCGCAAGCGGTAGCAGCGCGATCGCCGGCAGGGGATTGAACATCGACGTCAGGGTCTCGAGCAGATCGGTGCCGATGCGCGAGGTGATGGCGACCACGGTGAGCAGGCCCGCAAGCGCGATGCCGGCGAAGTAGCCGACCAGCAGTATCTTAATCGAGGTCCACGCCCGGGCGAGCAGCTCGCCGTGAACCATGCTGTCGTAGAAGGCTTCGACGGTGGCGCTGAAGGTGGGAAAGAGCAGCGCATTGTCGAGCCAGCGCGCGTAGATCTGCCACGTCGCCGCGAGCGCGAAGAGCAGCAGGCTCTTGCGCACCGCGCCCAGGTTGTAGACACGCTCCCAGGTCGACAGCGGCTTTGCCACCACGCCGAAACGCGCCGCGTCGACAGTTTGCCGAAAGACGTCCTTGCGTTGCACCGATGGATCAGCCATGCGTGCCTGCCTCCTCGCTCTCGACCGTGTCGGCAAAGAGCAATTCGTGGATCTTCTGCTCCAGCACCTGCGCCTGCGCGACATCGCCGTGCCCGCGGGCCAGACTGTTGATCTCGGCTTTGACCTGACCCGGAGCGGGCGAGAGCAGCAGAATCCGGCTGCCGACGGTGATCGCCTCGGCGATCGAGTGCGTCACGAACAGCACCGTGAAATGGGTGTCGTCCCAGAGCGCGAGCAACTCGTCCTGCATCTTGCGCCGGGTCAGTGCATCGAGGGCGGCGAACGGCTCGTCCATGAGCAGGATGTCGGGCTCCATCGCCATGCCGCGGGCGATCGCCACCCGCTGCTTCATGCCGCCCGAGAGCATGTGTGGAAAGCTGTCGGCGAACTTGGCGAGGTTGACCTTGGCGATGTACTCGAGCGCCTTTTCCTCGGCCACCCTGACCGAGAGTCTGCCGCTGGCGGTGAGCGCGAACATGACGTTCTGCTTGACCGTCTTCCACGGCAGCAACTGATCGAACTCCTGGAACACCATCATCCGGTCCGGGCCGGGCCGCGTGACGACCTGCTGTTTCAAGCGGATCTCGCCCTCGACCGGATTCATGTAGCCGCCCACGGCCTTGAGCAGCGTCGACTTGCCACAGCCGGACGGGCCGAGCAGGATGAAGCGATCGGCGGCATAGACCTGGAAGTCGACCCGATAGGTTGCCGTGACCAGGTGGTCGCGCGTCTTGTACTGCAGCGTCACGCCGCGAACGTCGAGGATCGGTGCCGCCGCGTCAGGCATGCGCTCTCCCGACCGTCGCGCCTCCTACGACTGCCACGGCAGCCGGTCTAAATCGACATTACCGCCGGAAAGGATGACGCCCACCCGTGCCTCGCGCAGCTCGAGCGTGCGCTCGAGCAGGCACGCCAGCGGTACCGCAGCCGAGGGCTCGACGACGAGCTTCGCGCGCTCCCAGAGCATGCGCATGGCACGCGCGATCGCCGCCTCGCTCGCCACGCCGATGCCTTCGACACCGGCTCGGATCGCGCCCAGGGTGCGCGGCGAGAGCGTCGTGCGCAGACCATCGGCAATCGTGGTCGCCGCAGGCAGCGGCTCGACCCGGCCGGAACGGAAGCTTCGCGCCGCATCGTCTGCATTGGCCGGCTCGGCACCATAAACCCGCATCGCGCCCACGCTCGATCGGACCGCGATCGCGGTGCCGGAGAGCAGCCCCCCGCCACCAACCGGGGCGATCACCGCGTCGAGTTCGGGCACCTGCTCTAAGAGCTCGAGCGCGGCGGTACCCTGTCCCGCAATCACCCGCGGGTCGTCAAAGGGATGCACCAGCGCGGCGCCGGTCTCGCGCTGCACCTCCGCACAGCCGGCCTCGCGTGCGGCGGGGGTCGGCGCACAGAGCCGGATCGTGCCGCCGTAGCGACGCACGTTGTCCTGCTTCACCTTCGGCGCATTGTCGGGCATCACCACGAAGGCGGCGATGCCGCGTCGGGCCGCAGCGTAGGCCAACGCGGCGCCGTGATTGCCCGAGGAATGGGTCACCACGCCGCGGCGCGCCTCGACCTCGGAGAGCGAGAACACGGCGTTGGTCGCGCCGCGGGCCTTGAAGGCGCCCGTCCGCTGCAGGTTCTCCGCCTTGAACACCAGACGCGCCCCGACTTCCGCGTCGAGCGCGTGGCAGGTAAACACCGGCGTGCGGTGCACGTGCGGTCCAATGCGCGCCGCCGCCGCGCGGATCGCCGCGAGATCGGGAAGCGCAAGCGCCCCGCCGCTGGCTATTGCGTCTGGCATCAACTGCCCGGCAGAGCGTACACGTTGGGAAAGAACAGGTCCTTCCACGACTCGGGCCTGACCTTGATGGCGCCGGTCTTGTACATGAAGTCGGCATACTTCATCACGTTTTGCGGCGTCGTCGTGAATACGGTTTGCGGATCGTTGAGCATGCGCTCAATGTCCTGCGGCGAATCCCTGTCCCGGCTGATGCGCAGGTAGGCCTCGGCGGCTGCGCGCTTGTCGCGGTTGATCGTCGCCTCCGCCTCGTCCAGGGCGGCAATAAAGGCGGCGTAGAGTTTCGGGTTGTCGTTGCGGAACCTGGCGGTGGTCCAGACCACGTTGAAGGTCACCGCGCCGCCCATCACGTCGTAGTTGTTGAGCACCAGGTGCATGCCTGGCCTTGCGAGCTCCTGGTACTGGTACGGTGGCGACCCGAAATGGGCGTTGACTTCCGACTGTCCGGAGAGCAGGGCCTGCATCGCGTCCGGGTGCGCCATCGAGACGGTCAGCGCGTCAAAGCGATTCTGCTGCCCCGGGCCGAACACCTGCTCGGCCGCCATTTGCAGCGCCAGCGCCTGGACCGAAATCTTGGCCGCCGGCAGCGCGATCCGGTCCTTGTCGGACAGGTCGCGAACGCTGCGCACCTGCGGATCGCGCGTGACCAGATAGAGCGGCATGGAATTGAGCGCGCCGACTCCGCGAACATCGAGATTGCCGCGCGTGCGTGACCACAGCGTGACCAGCGGGCCGACGCCGCCGGACGCGATCTGCAAGCTGTTGGAAAGCAACGCGTCGTTCATCACGTTGCCGCCGGCAAACGTCGCCCACGTGACCTTGACCTCGATGCCCGCCGCCTTCGCGTGCTTTTCGATCAGGTTGCCGTCTTCCATGAGCATCAGCGGCAGATAACTGATGCCGTATTGCTTGGCAACCTTGATTTCGGCCAGTTCAGCCCGCGCAAGCGCCGACAGCGCAAGCAGCACGACGGAAACGAGCACGGCGGCGGCGCGCGGGAACCACGTCGATCGCATTACCATTCCTCCGCAACCTGGAATGCCGCGATTATAGGCGTTGGCCCGCGCCGCCGCGCCGGCACACGGCGATCACGCGCTTTCGTAGAGCCGCGTCAACACGAACTCGCGATGCCCGAGCGCCTCGGCCGCCGTCAGGCGGCCATTGGCGGTGCGGAACATCATGTCGAGGAGCTTGTCCCCGGCCTGGTCCATCGTGATCTCGCGTTGCAGCAGGCCCGAGGTGTCGACGTCGATGTGCTCCCTCATCGTGCGCACGGTGCGCGGATTGGCGCAGATCTTGATCACCGGCAGAATCGGATTGCCGATGACGTTGCCCTGCCCGGTCGGAAAGAAGTGCACCACGAAGCCTGCGGCCGCACACAGCGTAACCATTTCCGCCGCTGCCGACGAGCTGTCCATAAACCACAGCCCGGCATGCCTCGGCGCCTCCGCCTTGTCGAGCACGCCGTCGACTCGGCATTGGCGGCCGATCTTCTGGATATTGCCGAGCGCCTTCTCCTCGATCGTCGTCAGGCCCCCGGCGATGTTGCCCTTCGTCGGCTGTGATTCAGACAGGTCGGTTGTTTTGTGGCGGTTGATCACTTCCTGATAGCGGTCGAACACGCGCATGAAGTCGGCGCGCACCTTGTCATCGCGGCAGCGTGCGGCAACGATATGCTCGCCACCGGTTAGCTCCGTGGTCTCGCCGAAGACCAGCGTGCTGCCCGCCGCGTAGAGCTTGTCGAAGGCATTGCCTACCGTCGGATTCGAGCCGCAGCCGGAGGTGGTATCCGATTCCCCGCACTTGCACGAGACCCAGAGCTCCTTCAGATCGCACGCGACGCGCTGCTTTTCGCTCGCCCACTGCAGCTGTTCGCGGGCGGCCTTGGAGGCGCGCATGATCGTGTCGTGGTCGCCATGCAGCTCGATGCCGAAGCCGGTGACAGGCTTCCCGGTGCTTGCGATGCCGTCGACCACGCGTTTGGTCCAGCCCTCCTCGATACCGATGACGACGACCGCCGCCACGTTCGGGTTGCAGCCGGCGCCAATGAGCGTGCGGAAGTGCAACTCGAGATCGGCGCCGAACTGCAGTCGCCCGTAAGGATGCGGTATCGCCAGTGTCCCCTTGACGTTGTGGGCAACCGCCTCCGCGGCGGCATTCGACAGGTCGTCGACCGGAAGGATGACGACGTGATTGCGCACCCCCACCCGGTCGTTCTCGCGGCGATAGCCCCAGAACGTGGTTTGCACGTCAGTCACCAGCGCTTGGTCTTGATGTTGTGCACATGAGCGTGCTGCCCCGCTCGGATGGGCGCAACAACCTTGCCGATGTCGACGCCATACTTGATCACCGTGTCGCCCACCGCCAGCTCGCGCAGTGCGACCTTGTGGCCAAGCGGGATATCCTCGATGCAGGACAGCGTGAGCGTGCGATCCTCGTCGAGAATGAGCCCGGTGAGGGTCTGCCCGGCCCTGACACCCTCGACCACGACCACGGCCACGGAATCCTTTGGGTCGTGAAGAACGCAGTGAATCACCGGCTCGCTCCAAGGTCTTGACCGATGGAGCCATGGTAGCGCGCCGCGTCGACGCAAAGCAACCGCGGCATGCTCAACGGCCATCGAAATCGAAATCGGTCTGGGCGACCGGCGCGAAGTAGCGCCGGTGCACCGGACAGGGACCATGCAGGCGCAGCGCCGCCAGGTGCTCCGGCGTCGCATAACCCTTGTGCCGGGCAAAGCCATACGCCGGATAGCTGCGGTCGAGTTCGACCAGCAGGGCATCGCGCGCGGTCTTGGCCAGAATCGACGCCGCGGCAATGGCGGCGATCAGCCGATCGCCGTCGACGATTGCGCGCGTCGGGCAGCCGACCTGCGGGCAGTGCAAGCCGTCGATCCATGCCACCTCCGGCTGGGTGGTCAGGCCCTCGATCGCACGCCGCATTGCCAGCAGCGTCGCCTGCAGTATGTTGAGGGTGTCGATTTCGGCGACGTCGCTTTCGGCTACGGCCCACGCGACGGCGCGCGCGCGGATCAGCACCGCCAGCTCTTCGCGCGCAGCCGGGGTCAGGAGCTTCGAATCACGCAAGCCGCGAATGCGTTGCACAGGGTCAAGGATCACCGCCGCGGCGACCACCGGTCCGGCCAACGGCCCCCTGCCGGCTTCGTCGACACCGGCGATCAGCATCGGACGCCTGCCTGCTGAAGCTCCGTTCTGACCGCGTCGGCGACCAGTTTCGGCGTATCGGCGGCGAGCATCCGCGCCATGGTCGCAAACAGCGCCTCCAGCCGGCGCCGGGTCAGCGCGTCATCGAAAAGATTGAGCGCCGCCCGGGAAAGATTTCCCGCGGTCGCCTCGCCTTGCAGGAATTCCGGCACCACAAAGCGCCCGGCCAGCACGTTGGGCAATCCGACATAGGGTAGCAGCAGCTTGCGCGCAATCAGGCGACCGGAGAGCGCATTGATGCGATAGAAAATAACATGCGGGCAGCGCGACAGCGCTGCCTCCAGCGTGGCCGTCCCGGACGCGACCAGGGCGACGTCGGCCGCGCGCAGCGCCTGGTCGGCATGGCCGTAGAGAATGGTCAGGGGTAGGTCATCGCGCTGCCGGCGGTAGCGCACCGCGTCAAAGTACTCCCGCGTTTCGCGACTGATCAGCGGGACGAGGAATTGCGCCGCAGGTTGTGCCGCCAGAATTTCGCCGGCGGCATCGAGCAGCAGGTCGCTGTGCATCGCGAGCTCCGCCATCCGGCTGCCGGGCAAGAGCGCGAATACCGGCTGTTTGGTGTCAAGTCGAAGCAGCTCGCGCGTCTCGCGCCGGCTCGTCGCCGTGGCGGCTGTCGCCGCCAGCCGGTGTCCCACGAAGGTGACCGGCAACCCCGCCGCGGCGTAGAGCGGCGGCTCGAAGGGAAACAACGCAAGCAGCCGGTCGGCCGAGCGGGCAATGGTGTGAATGCGCTCGCTGCGCCAGGCCCATACCGACGGGCTAACGTAGTGGATCGTGCGCACACCCCGGCGCTTGAGCCCGGCCTCCAGCCCGAGGTTGAAGTCGGGCGCATCGATGCCGATAAACAGCTGCGCCTTGGCTGCGAGCAGGCGCCGCGCGAATTCGTGACGCATGCGCAGCAAGCCCGGTAGCGCACGCACGACCTCGACGTAGCCGCCCACCGACAGCCTCGCTGTCGGGTACCAGGCTTCGCAGCCTGCCGCCTCGAGGCGCGGCCCTGCGATGCCCACGAAGCGCGCTTGCGGCAGGCGCGTGCGCACGGCGTCGACCAGCTCGGCACCGAGCGCGTCGCCCGATGCTTCCCCGGCGACGATGCCGATGGTGACCCCTTCGGCTGCCTGCTGCATCGGAATCAGCGCGCAGTCAACGGATGATCCCGCGTCCCGGTGTCTCCAGGAACTCCGCCAGGGCGGTCAGCACCGGCGCCTTCGCAGCTGCTGCGGTTATGCTTTGGCGCGCCTCGTCGAGCGAGAGCTTCTGCCGGTAGAGCGCCTTGTAGGCCTGGCGGACGGCGACGATGTCACTGGCTGCGAATCCGCGCCGGCGCAGACCCTCGCTGTTGGTGCCGTGCGGGCGGGCCGGATAACCGGAGGCAGTCACGAACGGCGGGACATCCTGGAGCACGATCGTACCCGCGGCGATCATCGCGTGCGCGCCGATGCGGCAGAACTGGTGCACGCCGACGAAGCCACCGAGAACGGCGTAATCGCCGATGATGACATGGCCCGCCAGCTGCGCGTTGTTGGAAAACGTCGTGTCGTTGCCGATCACGCAATCGTGCGCGACGTGGCTGTAGGCGAGGAACAAGTTGCGATCGCCGATGGTCGTGGTGCCTCGATCCTGCGCGGTCCCGGCATGGATCGTTACGAATTCGCGGATGACGTTGTTGGCACCGATAACCGTCGCCGTCGGTTCACCGCTGTATTTGCGATCCTGGGGAATCTCGCCGACGCTGGCAAACTGGAAAATGCGATTGCCCGCGCCGATGCGGGTGCGACCCGCGATCACGACATGGCTGGCGATAGTCGTTCCGGAGTCGACTTCGACTGCCGGGCCGATGACGCAAAACGGGCCGACGCGGACGTCCGGTGCGAGGCGGGCTCCGGGCGCGATCAGGGCCGTGGGATGAACGTGCTCCAAGTTCAAACCCGTGTGCTGCGCACCGCCGCCATGAGCACGGCTTCGGCGACCAGCTCGCCCCCGACGCTCGCCTTGGCGGCAAATTTGAAAACGCTGCGCACGACGTTGAGTTCGGTCGACTCGAGCACCAGCTGGTCCCCGGGGAACACCGGGCGCTTGAAGCGCGCGTCGTCGATCCCGGCGAAAAACAGCAGCGACTTGTCGTCGGGACGCTCGGCGCGCGTCATGTAGGCGAGAATGGCCGAGACCTGCGCCATGGCCTCGATGATCAGCACCCCCGGCATCACCGGATAGCCGGGGAAATGCCCCTGGAAAAAGGACTCGTTGATGCTCACGTTCTTGATCGCCTTGATGTGCTGCCCGGTTTCACATTCCAGCACGCGGTCGACGAGCAGGAACGGGTAGCGGTGCGGCAGGTGCCGCATGATCTCGTGGATGTCCATGGTCGGCACGGTCAGCTCTCCCTGTCGTTTTGCCCGCGTTCGAGCGCACGCAGCCGCTCCAGCATCGGGCGCAGCCGGCGGATGATCGCCGCCACGTGCTTCCATTCGCGATGCGGCAGCAGCGGAAATACTCCCGTGTAGACGCCAGCCGCGGCGATCGATTCGAACAGCGATGTGCCGCCCGAGATCACGGTGCCATCGGCGATGTCAAGATGCCCGGCGATCATCGCCGCGCCGCCGATCTTGCAATTGCGCCCGATGGTGGTGCTGCCGCCGATGCCGACGCAGCCGGCGATCGCCGTGTGCGCGCCGATACGGCAGTTGTGACCGATCTGGATCTGGTTGTCGAACTTCGTGTCGTCTTCGATCACCGTATCGCCGATCGTACCGCGGTCAATGGTCGTGTTGGCGCCGATTTCCACGTCGCAGCCGATCACCACCCGCCCGATCTGCGGGACCTTGATCCAGCGCCCCTCATGCTCGGCCATGCCGAAACCGTCGGCACCGATGACCGCGCCGCTGTGAATGATGCTGCGCGCGCCGATGACCGAGCGCGGATAGACAACGACGTGGGCGTGCAGCACGCAATCGTCGCCGACGCTTCCGTCCTCTCCGATCACCGTGCCCGCACCGACCTCGGTGCGTTCGCCAACGCTGGCCCGGGCGCCGATCACGGCGTGGGCGCCTACCGCCGCGGTTGCGGCCACGCGCGCGTCGGCCGCAATCACCGCTGTCGAATGGATGGCGGCCGGCGGCGCATGCCGTGGGTGGAGTACTGCTGCCACCCGCGCATAGGTGGCGTAGGGATTCTCGGCGAGCAGCTTCGGTAGGCTCGTGGCCGGTGCATCGGCCGGCGCGACGATAACCGCGCTGGCGAGCGTCCCGGAGAGGTGGCTACGGTATCTCGGATCGGATAGGAAGGCGATCGCGCCTGGGCCCGCCCGGTCGAGCGCGGCGACGCGGTCGATCACGACCTCGCCATCGCCGGCGAGCTCGGCTCCGCAGCGCAGCGCGAGCTCTCGCAGGGGAATCCCGACAGCGTGTGGTGAGCCCATGGGCGTTCGCGCCGCGCCGCCAAAGGAAGCCTGCCTACTTGTCGGCGAGCGCCTTGATCACCTTGTCGGTGATGTCGATCCGCGTGCTCGCAAACACCACCGGATCCTGCAGGATCAAGTCGAACTTCTCCTGCTCGGCAATCTGCTGGATGACCTTGTTCGCCCGTTCCTGCACGGCGGCCAGCTCCTCGTTGCGGCGCAGGTTCAGATCCTCGCGGAACTCCCGCTGCAGGCGCTGCAGGTCGCGCGTCATGTTGGCGAGGTCGCGCTCCTTGTTGCGCCGCTCGGCTTCGGGCATCGCGACGCCTTCCTTGTCCAGTTGTGCCTGCAGGTCGCGCACGTCCTTGGACAGCTTCTGGATGTCGGCATCGCGGCCGGCAAATTCCTTCTCCAGCTTCTGCTGCGCGCGCTTTGCCGGCACGGCTTCGCGAAACAGCCGCTCCGTATTTACGAACCCGATCTTGTAGTCGCCGCTCTGCGCCAACGCCGGCGTGGCTATCAGCGCGGTCGCCAGCACGGCGACAGCGCGAATTATCGATGCTCTCATGCCCTGTCTCAACTTTCTCTCCCGCCTCAAACCTGTCTCAAAACACCGTCCCGACCTGGAACTGCAAATGCTGGATCCGATCGCCGGGCTGTCGGTGTATCGGCACGGCATAGCTAAACTTGAGCGGGCCGACCGGAGAGTTCCAGGCAAGGCCGAGACCCGTCGAATAGCGGAAACCCTCGAACTGCGGCTGTGAGCCATTGTCCCAAATCTGCCCGGCATCTAAGAACACCGACAGGCGAACCGATTGGTCCTGGGTCTTCGCTCCCGGCATGGGAAAGAACCACTCCGAGTTGCCGATGATCTTGCGCCTGCCGCCGATCGTGTTGCCCTGGCTGTCCTGCGGGCCGAGTGATGCCGTCTCGTAGCCGCGTACGGAACCCACGCCACCGCCATAATACGCCTTGAAGAACGGCAGCGGCTTGCCGTCAAGCCCGCCGCCATAGCCCAAATCGCCGCGCAGCATCCAGACGATGCTCGCCGGCAGCGGCGTAAACCACTGCGCCAGATAGCTGACTTTGTAATATTGCAGGTTGCCCAGCGGCGTACCCCATTCCGCCAACGCGGTCTGCAACAGGCCGCTGCTGGGAAATAGGACGCTGTCGCGCGTGTCGCGTGCCCAGCCGCTGGTGAGAATGAAGGCGTTGGTGGTGGAACCGAAATCCTCGACGAAGGTGATGTAGATCGGCGGGCTGTTGCCACCGAGCGAAAGATTGGTGTGCTCGAAGCGCCCGCCGAAGTTGATGGAGTCGGTCTCGGTCACCGGCACGGCAAAGCCCATTGCCGCGCCAAGGGTGGTCGACGAATATTGCGCGATCGGAAGCGACGACGAATTGACGGACCGGTCGTAGACCTCGGTGGTGCGCGTGATGCCGTCCTCGGTCCAGTAGGGCTCGCTGTAGAGCACCGAGATGGTGCGGCCGATCTTGCTGGTATTGACCCCAGCCGTTATCGAGTTGCCCGTGCCGAAGACGTTATTCTGCGATATCGATCCGGTCAGCACTATGCCGTCCGCGCTGGAGTAGCCTATACCGGCGAGCAGGTTGCCGGTCGCCTTTTCGGTCACCGTGACGTCGATGTCGACCTGGTCCGGGCTGCCGGCGACCGCCGGCGTCTCGATGTTGACGTCCTCGAAATAGTTGAGCCGGGTGATGCGTACTTTGGAGCGCTCGATCCGGGTCGCGTCGTACCAGGCGTCCTCGAGCTGCCGCATCTCGCGCCGGATCACCTCGTCACGCGTCTTGGCGTTGCCGCTGATGTTGATCCTGCGGATGTAGATCCGGCGACCGGGATCGATGAAGAAAGTAAATGTCGCCGTGAGCTTCTCGCGGTCGATGTCCGGCACCGCGTTGACATTGGCGAACGCATAACCGTCGCTGCCAAGGCGATCGGAGATGTTCTTCGCCGACTGTGTGAGCTTCTCGCGCGAGTACACATCGCCCGGCCTGACCAGGATCAGCCGCATCAACTCGGCTTCCGGCAGCAACAGCTCGCCGGCCAGGCGGACGTCGCCGATGGTGTACTTCGGACCTTCGGTGATGTTGACTGTGATGTAGATGTTCTCCTTCTCGGGAGTGATCGACACCTCCGTCGAATCGACCTGGAACTGCAGGTAGCCGCGGTTGGTATAGTAGCTGCGCAGCGTTTCCAGATCGGCAGAAAGCTTCTGCTTCGAGTACTGGTCGTTCTTCGTGTACCAGGTAAACCAGCCCGAGGTGGAAAGCTGCATCTCCTTGATCAGGGTCGCTTCCGGAAATGCCTGCGCCCCGACAATATTGATATGGGCGATCTTGGCCACGTCGCCCTCGTCGACGGTGAAGTTCACCGCCACGCGATTGCGTTCCTGCGGCGTGACCGTGGTCGTCACCTTCATCGCATAATAGCCGCGGTTGATGTACTGGCGCTTGAGTTCCTGCTCGGCGCGGTCGAGTGCCGAGCGGTCGAAGATGCGCGACTCGGCGATGCCGATGTCCTTCAATCCCTTGCGCAGCGTTTCCTTGTCGAATTCCTTGGCACCGGTGATGTCAAGCTGGCTGATGGTCGGGCGCTCCTGGACGATGACCACCAGGATGCCGTTCTCCACCTCCAGGCGCACGTCGCGAAAAAAGCCGGTCGCGTAGAGCGCCTTGACGGCCGCCGAGGCCTTCTCGTCGTCGACCCGGTCACCGACCTTGATCGGCAGATAGTTGAACACGGTCCCGGCGTCGGTGCGCTGCACGCCCTCGACCCGGATATCCTTGACCGTGAACGGCTCGAAGGCCAGCGCCGTCGGCGCGACCAGCGTTGCCAGCAGACCCACGAGCAACGTCAGCGCCGCCCTGATCCTGGCGGACACGCGCGGAGCCACGGCCCGCAACTGTCCGCGGGGATCAGAAGAAACGCGTAAGGTCATTGAAAAGCGCTAAAGCCATCAGCAGGGCCAGCACGGCCATGCCGATGCGCTGGCCGACCTCGAGAACGCGGTCGGAGACAGGACTGCCCTTAAAAACCTCGACGAGATAATACAGCAAGTGTCCTCCGTCGAGTATGGGAACGGGCAACAGATTGAGCACGCCCAAACTGATGCTGATGAGCGCGAGGTAGCCGATGAACGTCAGCGGGCCTGCTTGCGCAGACTGCCCGGCATAATCGGCCATCGTCAGCGGGCCGCTGATGTTCTTCAGCGACGCGCTGCCATTCAAAATGCGGCCGAGCATCCGCAGCGTGAAGACCGACAGATCCCAGGTTTTGCTCGCGCCCTGCAGCAGTGCCTCAGCGGGCCCGTAACGAACTGTCACCGCGAGGCTCGCCACAGCCGCCGGATCGACGCCAAGGCGCATGCCGGCGATGCCGATGCTGCGGCCGTTTTGTTCGGTCGCTTCGGGCACCACCTCGATATCGGAGTTTGCGCCTTCACGACGCAGCGTGAAGCGCAGCCGCTCGCCCGGGTGTGCGTTGGTCGTCGTCGCCACGTCAGCCGGCGAGCGCATCGGCACGCCATCGACCGCGACGATGGTATCGCCTGCCCGTAATCCCGCCGCCGCAGCGGGTTTGTCCGGCAATACTTCGTTCACCCGCGGTGCGCCCAGGTCGATCCTCAGACCCAGCGCGGCGAGGAAGTCTCCCTCCCAGTCGCTGCTCCGGAGCGAGCCGAGCGCGAGCTTCCGCGTCGCGTGCGTGCCATCCTCGCGCTCGACGGTGAGGGTCGCGTCGTCCTGCCCCGAGGCGCGCAACAAGTGCCAGCGCAGGTCCTGCCACGATTGCACCGCTGTACCGTCGACCGCGCGCACGATCTCCCCCGCGGCGAGACCGGCGGTCGCCGCGGGCGTGCCTGCCGGCGGCGTTGCCAGCACCGCGCGTTGCCCCGGAACGCCCACCAGGTACGTGCCGGTGAAGAGCAGCACCGCCAACAACAGGTTGGCAAGCGGCCCGGCGATAACGATCGCCGCGCGCTTCCACACGCTCTGGCGATTGAAGGCCCGCGGCAGATCGGAGGGCGCGACCTCGCCCTCGCGCTCGTCGACCATCTTGACGTAGCCCCCGAGGGGAAGCACCGATAGCGCCCACTCGGTGCCATCGCGGCCGACGCGCCGCGACCAGATCACACGGCCGAAGCCGATCGAGAAGCGCAGCACCTTGACTCCGACCAGCCGCGCGATGAAGTAATGGCCGAGCTCGTGGAACGTGATCAGCACGCCCAGCGTAACGGCGAAGGCAAGCACTTTCTGCGCGATGCCGATCATGCCGACACTGCCTGCCGGCCGAGCAGCTCGCGTGCCAGCGCACGGCTGGCGCGATCAGCCTCCAGCGCGTCGTCGAGCGACGCGACCGGATGCACCGGCAAGCGCGACAGGGCCTCCGCACACACGCTCGCTATATCGAGAAAGCCGATGGTGCCTTCCAGAAAGGCCGCGACCGCGACTTCGTTCGCCGCGTTGAGGGTAGCCGGTGCGCTCCCGCCCGCGCCGAGTGCGTCACAGGCGAGGCCGAGACAGGGAAAACGCGCCGCTTCGGGAACGGTGAAATGCAGCGCCCCGATCTGCGCGAGGTCGAGTGGCGACACCCCGGCGGCGATGCGTGCCGGCCACGCCAGCGCCTGGGCGATCGGCGTGCGCATGTCGGGGTTGCCGAGCTGCGCCAGTACCGAGCCGTCAACGTATTCGACGAGTGAGTGCACGATGCTCTCCGGGTGGATGACGACCTCGATCTGCTCGCGCGCTGCGCCGAACAGCCAGTGCGCCTCGATCACTTCCAGTCCCTTGTTCATCATCGTGGCCGAGTCCACCGATATTTTGCGACCCATGCGCCAGCGCGGGTGGGCGCAGGCCTCGTCCGGCGTCACCCGGGCAAGCGCCCCGATCGGCGTCGCCCGGAACGGTCCGCCGGACGCGGTGAGCAGGATGCGCCGCACCCCGCGCGCCTCGGGTGCACCGGCGTAACCCGGCGGCAGGCACTGGAAGATCGCGTTGTGCTCGCTATCGATGGGCAACAGCGTCGCCCCGCCCGCGCGCACCGCAGCCATGAAAACACTGCCGGAGAGCACCAGCGTTTCCTTGTTGGCGAGCAGGATGCGCTTGCCCGCGCGCGCTGCGGCAAGCGTCGGTGCGAGCCCCGCCGCGCCAACGATCGCCGCCACCACGGTGTCGACCTGCGCCAGCGTCGCCACTTCGCACAGTCCTTCTGCGCCGCTTAGCACTTGCGTCGGCAAGCCTTCGCGCTTCGCCGCGGCCGCGAGCTCGCCCGCCGCCTGCGCATCGAGCAGCGCCGCGTAGGGCGGGCGGAAGCGCGCAACCAGCTCGAGCAGCGGCCGCCATTGCCGGTTGGCCGCCAGCGCCGCCACCGCGAAGCGTTCCGGGTGCCGGGCGATGACATCCAAGGTCGAAGCCCCGATCGAACCGGTGGCCCCGAGAAGCGTGATGCTGCGCACTGGGGGGGCTGCCTTGGTCATCGCAGCACGTACTGTACGATAAGCGCCGCCGCGGGCATCGCTGCAAGCAATGCGTCGATGCGGTCGAGCACCCCGCCATGACCGGGGAGGATGCGGCCGCTGTCCTTGACACCGCGCTGCCGCTTGAGCAGCGACTCGAACAGATCGCCGACGATCGATACAGCGGCGAGCGCGAGCAGCAGCGCCACCCACAGGCCGATGGCGAGGAGCGAGTTCGCCTGCCTGCCTTCGGCGTCGGGCGCAAAACCGAGCCATGCCAGCGCGTACAGGGCGGTGGCCGCCAGCGCGCCATAAACCCCTTCCCAGGTCTTGCCCGGGCTGATTGCCGGCGCGAGCGGACGCCGGCCGAAGGCGCGACCGGCAAAGTAGGCGGCCGTGTCGGCGATCCAGACCACGGCCATGAGCGCGAGCAGCAATCCGGGCGAGTGGGCCTGAATCTGCACCAGTGCCACCCACGCCGCGACGAGCACCAACCAACCGGTGGCCGCCAGGGCGAGCTTCGATTCGACGTGCCAGCGCGCCGCGAGCCAGGCCGGCGCCACCAAAAGCCAGAACAGGGTGGCTGCGCCGCAGATGAGCAAGGGTATCGTCTTCGGCCAGCCGCCCTCCGCGCCGAAACCGCTGCCCGGGGCCAACAGCAGCCCGCCGGCGATGGCGATCGTGCCCAGCACGAACAGCAGCCAGGCCGGCCGGCGATAGCCGGCAAGGTTTGCCCATTCGGTCGCCGCGATGACGACCACGGCGAGGGTGGCAACGGCCCAGGCACGGGGGCTCAGCCAAAACAGCCCTGCGAGCGTCAACGGAATGAGCACGGCCGCGGTCACGATGCGCGTTTTGAGCATCAGCGACTGGCCGCGAGTTGCTCGCTGGTACGACCGAAGCGACGCTCGCGCTGCTGGTAGGAGACGATCGCGTTTGCCAGCGCCGCGGTGTCGAAGTCCGGCCAGAGCAGATCGGTGAAGTAGAACTCCGTGTACGCCAGCTGCCAGAGCAGAAAATTGGAGATGCGCTGTTCGCCGCCGGTTCGGATGAACAGGTCCGGCTCCGGCGCGTAGGTCAGCGACAGGTACGGCTCGAGCGCCTCGGGCGCAAACCCGCGCGCGGCTTCCGGCTGGGCGGCAATGAGTCGTTGCACGGCCTGCGCGATGTCCCAGCGTCCGCCGTAATTGGCGGCAATGGTGAGCGTCAGGCGCGTGTTGCCGGCCGTCAGCGCCTCGCCAGCCGCGATCAGCTCGCGGATGCGCGGCTCGAACGCGGCAGTGTCGCCGATCACCCTGAAGCGCATGCCGTTGGCGTGCAACTTGGCCACCTCCTGCTCAAGGGTGCGCAGAAAAAGCTGCAGCAGGATCGATACCTCGTCGGCGGGGCGGCGCCAGTTTTCGCTGGAGAAGGCGAACAGGGTCAGGAACTCCACCCCGGACTCGGCACAGGCGCGCACCGTCGTGCGCACCGCCTCGACGCCGCGGCGGTGGCCGGCTATGCGCGGCAACAGGCGCTGCTTCGCCCAGCGCCCGTTGCCGTCCATGATGATCGCGACATGCCGCGGAACTGCGCGCGGCGCGGGGATTTCGCGCGTGGAGCTTTCGAACACCGGAAGCGGCGGCAACGGCAGGCGGGAGCGGTTCGAAAGCGGTGGCAATGGATGGTGACGTCGTAGCCGGCGGCGGTTGAACCTGGCGCCGCTAGACTGCCAGCAAGTCCGCTTCCTTGGATTGGAGGACCTTGTCGATCTCGGCGATATTGCGGTCGGTAAGCTTCTGCACGTCGGTCTGCGCGTGGCGCTCGTCGTCTTCCGAGATCGTGTGCTCCTTGAGCAGCTTCTTCAGGTGCTCGTTGGCGTCGCGCCGGACGTTGCGCACGGCGATGCGCGCATTTTCGGCCTCGTGCCGCACCACCTTGATCAGATCCCTGCGCCGGTCCTCGGTCAGCGGCGGCATCGGCACCCGGATCACGTCGCTGGAGGTCGCCGGATTGAGGCCGAGATCGGAGTCGCGGATGGCCTTCTCGACCACCTGCACCATCTTCTTCTCCCACGGTTGCACCGCGATCGTCCGCGCGTCGGCGAGCGTGATGTTGGCGACCTGGTTGATGGGCATCATCGCGCCATAGTAGTCGACCTGGATATGGTCGAGCAGGCCGGTGTGGGCGCGACCAGTGCGCACCTTCTGGTAGTCGTGCTTGAGGGCATCGATGGTCTTCTGCATCTTCTGCTCGGCAGATTTCTTCACGTCGGCGATCATCGGCTCCTCCTAGCAGTGCACGAGCGTGCCCTCGTCCTCGCCCATCACCACGCGCTTGAGCGCACCCGGATTGAAGATGCTGAAGACCTTGAGCAGCATGTTCTGGTCGCGGCAGAGCGCAAGCGCGGTCGCATCCATCACCTTGAGGTTCTTGACCATGGCCTCGTCGAAGGTCAGCGACGGATAGCGCTTGGCGGTCGGATCCTTCTTCGGATCGGCGGTGTAGACCCCGTCGACCTTGGTCGCCTTGAGCACGATGTCGACACCCATCTCGCGCCCGCGCAGGGCGGCGGCGGTATCGGTGGTAAAGAACGGATTGCCGGTGCCGGCGGCGAAGATCACCACCTTGTTTTCCTCCAGATAGCGCAGCGCCTTGCCGCGAATATACGGCTCGGCAACCTGCTCGATCGCCAGCGCCGACTGCACGCGCGAGACCAGGCCCGCGCGGCGCATCGCGTCCTGCAGTGCCAGCGCATTCATCAGCGTCGCGAGCATGCCCATGTAGTCGGCGGTGGCGCGATCCATGCCCGCAGCGCCCGGGGCGACACCACGAAAAATGTTGCCGCCGCCGATCACCACCGCGATCTGAACGCCGAGCCGCACGACCTCGCCGATTTCGGCGATGATGCGGTCGATCACCTCGCGATTGATGCCGTACGGGTCGTCACCCATCAATGCCTCGCCCGACAGCTTGAGCAGCACGCGCCTGTAGGCGGGCTCCGTGCGCGGCGCGGAGGCCGTGGGCAACGTCGCGACGATCGGTGCTGTCATGGCGATGCGCTCCCGGTTCAGTGGGTCGTCGATTGCGACGCTCAATCAGTCTTGGCCATCGCCGCGACCTCGGCCGCAAAGTCATCTTTTTTTCTGGCGATCCCCTCGCCCACGACATAGAGTTCGAAGGCCTTGACCGTCGCCTTCCGGGCCTTGAGGTACTTCTCCACCGATTCGTCCGGATTCTTGACGAAGGGCTGGCCGAGCAGGGTCACCTCAGCCAGAAACTTGTTGACCCGGCCCTCGACCATCTTGGCGACGATCTCCGGGCTCTTGCCCGACTCGGCAGCCTGGGCGGTGTAGATCGCCCGCTCCCGGGCAATGAGATCCGCCGGCACCTGGTCGCGCGTGATGTACAACACCCGCACCGATTTGACCGACGCGGCGACGTGCATCGCGACGTCCTTGCCGGTTGACTCGTCCCCGCCTTCGTAGGCCACGGTGACCCCGATGCGGCCGCCGTGCAGGTATTGCGCCAGCCTGCCGTCCGTGGCGACGCGGACAAAGCGCCGCAGCAAGACGTTCTCGCCGAGCTTCTGCACCAGCGCCTGGCGCGCGCTTTCGACCGCACCGCCATCGAGTGGCAGCGCCGCGAGGGCGGCAACGTCGGCGGGGTTGCGCTCGGTGACGAGCCGCGCCAGCCTTTGCGCGAAGGCAAGGAATTCGGCGTTGCGGGCGACGAAATCGGTCTCGCAGTTGAGCTCGACCATGGCCCCCTCTTTGCCGCCGGGGGCGATGTAGGCACCGATCACGCCTTCTGCAGCAACCCGTTCGGCGGCCTTCGTCGCCTTGCCACTGCCGCGAATGCGCAGCAGCTGCTCGGCCTTGTCCATGTCGCCGCCGGTCTCGGTAAGCGCCTTCTTGCATTCCATCATCGGCAGCCCGGTCCGGCTGCGCAGATCCATCACCATGCTTGCGGCAATTTCCGCCATCCCGATCCTCTCCAGATCGTCTAGGGGTCGTGCGGGCGTCGCTTCGACGCAGCGCCGACCCGGTCGGTTGTGCACCCCGTCGGCTCGCTCGCCGGCAGGCAAAACAAAGGGGCCACGGCCCCTTGACCGCGCGCTACTTTGTCGCCTCGTCTCCGGAGACCTCGACGAACTCGTCCGGCTGGACGATTTCCTGGATCACCTGGCTCCGCCCTTCCAGAATCGCGTCGGCCGCACCGCGGGCATAAAGGCGGATCGCGCGGCTCGAGTCGTCGTTGCCCGGAATGACGTAGGCAATGCCGTCGGGCGAGTGATTGGTGTCGACCACGCCGACGATCGGGATGTTGAGCTTGTTCGCCTCGGTTACCGCGATCTTCTGATAGCCAACGTCGATGATGAACAAGGCGTCGGGCAGCGCGTTCATTTCCTTGATCCCGCCCAGACTGCGATTGAGTTTTTCCATTTCACGCTGCAGCGTCAGCGCCTCGCGCTTGCTCATCTTTTCCAAGGTGCCGTCCTGGGACATCGCCTCGAGGTCCTTCAGGCGCTTGATCGAGGCCTTGACCGTCTTGAAATTGGTCAGCATGCCGCCGAGCCAGCGGTGATCGACGAAGGGCATGCCGGCTCGCTTGGCCTCTTCAGCGACGATGTCGCGTGCCTGCCGCTTGGTGCCGACAAAAAGGATGGTGCCCCGGTTCATGGCCAGTTGGCGGATGTATTTGGTCGCCTCCTGGTACATCGCCATCGTCTTTTCGAGATTGACGATGTGAATCTTGTTGCGCTGGCCGAAGATATAGTCCGCCATCTTCGGATTCCAGTAGCGCGTCTGGTGGCCGAAGTGCACCCCGGCTTCCAGCATTTGACGCATCGTGACCGACATCACTACACTCCTTGTCAGGGTTGAGCCTCGATCTGCCACCGGGCCTTGAGGCGGCGCCTATCAAGCGCTGCGCAAGGCACCCTGAACGGGCGGATCTGCGAATTTGCCTGGTTATGCGTAAGCCCCACCGACCGCGGCGCCTTTTAAGCCCGCTTCGGTATGACGGCCGATACCGCCAAACCAAGCTAACACTCGATTTTAGCACAGTTTTCGCGAGCACCGGCCAGGCATCGACCCCATTCGCTCCGCCCCAATACCTTTGACTCCCTGGACTGCTTTTCTGCTCGCGCGCGGCGCGTCGTTTGATGCGACCGAGGTCGCTTCCTTCGGCGACGGGCCGGGCGAACTGGCCGCGGCGGGCGATGCCGCCGTCGTCTGCGACCTGGGCCGGCTGGCCGCCTTGGCCGTCACAGGCAGCGATGCCGCCGCCTTTCTCCAAGGGCAGCTGACCAACGACGTCGCTGCGCTGGCGCCGGGAAGCTCGCAATTGTCAGCGTGGTGCTCGCCCAAAGGCCGGGTCCTGGCCAACTTCATCGTCCGGCGCATCGCCGGCGAGCATTTCGAGCTGCTGCTGCCGCGCCTCCTGCTCGAGACGGTGCAGCGGCGCCTCGCCCTGTTCGTCCTGCGCGCCAAGGTCACCTTGCGCGATGCCAGTGAGGCGGCGGTGCGCATCGGAATCGGCGGGCCCGCAGCCGCGCAGTGCGTCGCCCAAGTCGCCGTCACGGCGCCGACGTTGCAGCACTGGACGCCCATCGATGGGGGGAGTGTGTCGCTGCAGCCGGGCTCGCGCTTCATCGCCAGCGTCGAGCAGGCCAAGGCCCCGAGCCTGTGGCAAGCCCTGGGCGCGGCGCGCGCGGCGGGCTTTCCCTGCTGGCGCTGGCTGACCATCCGCGCCGGCGTGCCGGTCATCCTCCCGCCCACGCAGGACCAGTTCATCCCGCAGATGCTCAATCTCGATGCCCTGGGCGGCGTGAGCTTCCAGAAGGGCTGCTATACCGGGCAGGAGATCGTGGCTCGCACCCAGTATCTGGGACGGCTCAAGGAACGGCTGGCGCTGGCGCACTCCGCCGCCGCAGCGGCACCCGGGGCACGGTTGTTTGCGCCCAGCTTTGGCGATCAGCCTTGCGGCACGGTGATCAACGCCGCGAGGGCCCCGGCCGGGGGCACCGACCTGCTTTGCGTGGCGCAGCTCGCCGCCCTCGCCGAGGGCGACCTGCGCCTAGAGGCGCGGGTCGGTGCCGCGCTCACGCTGCTGCCGCTGCCCTATGCTCTGCCCACACCCGCCGCGCCGCGCGGGCGGATCGCGTGACCGAGCGGCTTGCCCACTGCTATATCTACTACCGCGTCGCCGCGCCGCATGCCGCCACGGCACGCTCGGCCATCCTCGCCACCCTGCGCGCCATGAAAGAGCGCTGCGGCATCGTTGGCCGCCTGTACGAAGGCGAGTCGGAGCCGTTGCTGTGGATGGAGGTCTACGAAAACGTCCACGACCAGGAGCGCTTCGAGATAACGCTCAACGACCTGCTCTCCGCCCATCGCTTTGCGAGCTTCCTCGCACCCGGCTCCGAGCGCCGCATCGAGCGCTTCGTGGCACAACGGCCGTAAGCTGCGCCAGCGCAATCAACGCCGTGTGCCTAGCCCTGATCGCGCTCGACGCGCACCCGCGAGTCCGGCTGCTGATTGCGGCCAACCGCGACGAGTTCCACGCCCGTGCCGCGGCCCCCGCACACTGGTGGGCCGACGGCACTCTCGCCGGCGTCGATCTGGAGGCGGGCGGAACGTGGTTCGGGGTGACGCGCCCTGGCCGCTGGGCACTGGTTACCAACTACCGCGAGGGCGTGCCGCGCGACCCGAACGCGCCGTCGCGCGGCGGGCTGGTGACTCGCGCGCTCGCCGAACGCACCCCACCGCTCGCCTGTGCCGCATCAATGGTCGCCGACGGCGCGCGTTACCACGGCTACAACCTGCTCCTGGGCGAGGTCGCAACGGCGGCCTATGCGTCGAATCGGGCCAGCGGGGCGCTTGTGCTCGGCCCTGGCATTCACGGGCTGTCGAATCACCTTCTCGATACCCCATGGCCAAAGGTCGTGCACGCCAAGCAACGCCTGGCGGAGTGCCTCGCGCCCGACAGCGTCGCCATCGAATCGTTGTTCGCCCTGCTCGCCGACCGCACGCAAGTTGAGCCCGCCGCGCTGCCGGCGACGGGCATCGCACCTGAATGGGAGCGCCTGCTGTCGAGCGCATTCATCGTCGATGAACGCTACGGGACGCGTTGCTCGACGGTGCTTACGATCGCGAACGACGGCAGCGTGCGCTTTGTCGAGCGCAGCTTCGACGCCAAGGGCCGCCTGACCGGCGAGGCCGCGCATGAATTCGCGCTTAGTGCCGCGTGACGTTACGTTTGCGCTTCAGGCGGCAATGAGATTGGCCACTTCGATCAGGTTGCCGTCCGGGTCGCGAAAGTAGATCGACTCAAGCGGCCCGGTGGCACCGGTTCGAGCTACCGGGCCGGCGACCAGGGCGACGCCCTCCGCGCGCAGGTGCGCCGCCACGGCGGCCAGGGGCACGCTTGTGAGCAGGCAGAAATCGGCGGCGCCCGGCGTCGGTCGATGAGCCTTCGGCTCGAACTCGTGTCCGTGCGCATGCAGGTTTATCTTCTGCTGGCCGAACGCTAGCGCCGTGCGGCCATCGCCGAAGCTGACCACGGCCATGCCGAGCACGCGGTGGTAAAAGGCGCAACTGGCAGCGACATCGGCCACGGTGAGCACGAAGTGATCCAGGCGATCGATGCGCACAGGACGCCGGTGTTCAGTTCGGCGACGGCGGCGGAGCTTGACCGTAGTGCGAAAGCTCCAGGCGCGCCTTGCCGTCGCGCACCGTAAGCGCACATCGGCCGCCGACAGGTAGCGTCAACTTGTCCGGGCCGTGGCCAAACGCCAGGCCGGTGAAGATCGGCACGCCAAATCGCGCACGCGCGTGCGCGACCATTGCCGCGAGGTCATAGCCGTTGTCGTTGGGACTCGGGCCAAAACCGGTGAACGTGCCGAAGAGCACCGCCGCCTGGCGCTCGAGCACGCCAGCGTAATAGAGCTGATAGAGCATGCGCTCGAGGCGATACGGATGCTCCCCGACATCCTCGAGAAAAAGGATCCCGCCGTCGATCGGCGGCAGGTAACGCGTGCCGACCAGATGCGCGACCAGCGTCAGGGTTCCGCCCCACAGCGACCCTTGGGCAGCAAAATTCGCCGGTCCTGCCAGCGGCAACTCGAGCGCGTAATGCTCGCTTCCGAGCAGCCCCCAGCAATGCTCCATGGTGTAGGTCGACACGGTCTCGGCACCGAAATCGTAGGCTGCCAGCGGACCGGCGAAGGTCACCATGCCGGCCCGCGCGAGGGCGGCCAGCTGAAAGGCGGTGAAGTCGCTGTGTCCAAGCCAGCGTTTTCGCATCGCGGCGAGCCGCCCGAAGTCGATCCGATCCAGCAGTCGTGTCCAGCCGTACCCGCCGCGTACCGCCACCACGAGCTCGATGCGCGGGTCCTCCGCCATGCGCCAGAGTGCCGCCAGGCGCTCTTCATCGCTGGCCGAAAACCGTTGCCAGCGCGCGGTCGCGGTCGGGTCCACCACCACCCGGTGCCCTGCGGCTTCAAGGCGCGACACAGCACGCGCCACCGCTTCCGGGGCGAGCGCAAAGCCCGCCGGTGCGTACAAACCGATGCCGTAGGTGCGCGCGTGGTTGCCGCCAGTGTCCAAGGCGAGGTCCGAAGGCTTTGCAGGCATTAGCGGCGCAGGGCGAAGAAGTCCGACAGGAGCTTACCGCACTCCGCGGCGAGCACCTCACCGCGCACGCTGGTGTGATGGTTGAGGCGCGGCTCGGCAAACAGGTCAATCACGCTGCCACAGGCGCCCGTTTTCCGATCGCGGGCCCCGAATACCACCCGGCCAATGCGCGCGTGCAGGATCGCTCCGGCGCACATCGCGCAGGGCTCGAGCGTGACGAATAGCTCGCAGTCGGGCAGTCGATAATTGCCCAGGGCCGCGCCGGCGCTGCGCAGGGCACCGATTTCCGCATGCGCCGTCGGATCGTTGGCCGCGATCGGCGCATTGCCGCCGCGACCGATGATCGCCCCGGCGTGCACGACGAGTGCGCCGACAGGTACTTCGCCGCGCGCCTGCGCCATGCGCGCCAGGGCAATGGCCTCGCGCATCCAGCGCTCGTCGTCCCCATTCGCGCCCGGCGGCGAGCTTGCCGGCGCATTGCCCCCCGTCACGGTGGTGACCGGTCGCCAGCGAGGAAGGCGTCAGCCTCAATTTCAACCAGCATGTCCGGATCGATCAGCCGGCTCACTTCCACCATCGCCGTCGCCGGCCGGATGGCGCCGAAGGCCTCGCCGTGGGCGCGGCCGATCGCCTCCCACTGGCTGATATCAAGAACGTAGAGGCGCGTGCGCACCACATCGGCGAGCCCGGCTCCGGCTTGGACCAGCGCACGCTCGATGTTGGCGATCGCCTGTTTCGCCTGCAGATAAGGGTCTCCCTTGCCCACGATACCGCCGTTCGCATCCGTCGCGGTGGTGCCGGAAACCCAGACGTGGCTGCCAACCCTGACCGCGCGCGAGTAGCCCACGACAGGCTCCCATGGCGTTGCGGAAGAATAGAGTTCGCGCTTCATCTGCTCTCGTCCGCGGATTCTGCTGCCACCCGGCTCGCGACCGGCTTCGTACCCCGCCGCCGCGCCGACTCTGGAAGCTCGCCGTTGACGGCGCGCCGCCCCGGGTCTATTGGCCCTTGAGCCTCTTGATCATCGCCGCGCCGACCAGCAACTCGAACTGGCTCTCAAGCCGAATGACTCTGGCCGTCAGGTCCTCGATCTTTACCTGCTGCGTTTTCAGCGCATCGGCCTGGCGCCTCACGTTGTCCTCGAGCTTGATCACCGCGGTGAGGGCCCTCCACACGCGCTCGGTGACACCCATCAACCCGCCTTTCGAGTGCTGCGTTTGGCCCCTGCTTCCAGGTCCGCAATGCGCTTGTTGCTCGCCTCGATGAACGCCAGCGCACTGTCGATCGACGCACTCGCCCGCTCGGCCGCTGCCGTGGCCGCATCCGCCAGGCCACCCAGCTCCTCCTCTGCGTCCGCCGACCGGTAGGCGGTCGCGCCCCGGCGCATCAATTCCGAGATCGGCAGGCCAAGCTTTTTCGCCTTGGCCGCGATCGCCCTCTTTTCCTGTGCCGTAGCCTGAACAACGATCCTTTCGACTGCCGCTGCCATAATGAACTCCGAGCTCCCGATGTACATGTACATTATATGTACACCTGGACACGTGTCAAATCAAATGCCGGATGTTCATGACCTCTCGCTGACGGTCGTCTCTTGTCTTGTCGCGTCGCCAGCGAATTGGATCCGACCCGATTCCAAGCTTCTGCCGAAGGTCAGGCGTTTTTGGCCGGAGCGGTGTCGACGGCGAAGCACTCCCGCACGTGCCCCTCGTGGAGCACGAGGAGGTCTTGGGCTTCATCGCTGCCCACCAGCTGCGTGGTCGAGGTTTGGGTTGGATCGACGTCCATATGCTCGCGTCGGCTCGACTCGCCGGCCAAGCGTTCTGGACCTTGGACCGGCGGTTGGCCATTGCAGCTGCGGAACTCTCGCTTGTGTGACTCCATAGTTGTTCTTGAAACACCTCAGTATGGGCTTACGCAGATGGCTATTCCCACTCGATGGTCGCCGGTGGCTTGCCCGATATGTCGTACACGACGCGGTTGATGCCGCGCACTTCGTTGGTGATACGCGTGGATACGGTGGCGAGCAGCTCGTGCGGCAGCGGCGCCCAGTGCGCGGTCATGAAATCGGTCGTCTGCACGGCACGCAGGGCGACCGCATGCTCGTAGGTGCGCCCGTCGCCCATTACACCGACCGAGCGTAGCGGCAAGAAGACCGCGAACGCCTGCGCGACCTGGTCGTACCATCCGGCGCGGCGCAACTCCTCGATGAAGATCGCGTCGGCCCGGCGCAGCATATCGGCCCGCTCCCGCGTGATCGCACCGAGGATGCGCACGCCAAGACCAGGGCCTGGAAACGGGTGCCGGAACACGAGCTCCCGCGGCAACCCTAGAGCAAGCCCGAGCTCGCGCACCTCGTCCTTGAACAGCTCGCGCAGCGGCTCGAGCAGCTTGAGCTGCAAAGTCGCCGGCAGCCCACCGACATTGTGGTGCGACTTTATCGTGTGCGCCTTGCCGGTCTTGGCGCCCGCCGACTCGATCACGTCAGGATAGATGGTCCCCTGCGCCAGCCATTTTGCCGCGCTTGCATGAAGTCGCAGCCTGGCCGCTTCGGCCTCGAAGACGCGCACAAACTCGCGGCCGATGATCTTGCGCTTCTCCTCCGGGTCGGTGACGTCAGCGAGCGCGCGTAGAAACGCATCACTTGCGTCGACGAGCTCAACCCGGACCCCGAGATGACGCGCGAAAGTGGCCATGACCTGCTCCGCCTCGTTCAGGCGCAGCAATCCGGTGTCGACGAAGATGCAGGTCAGCTGGTCGCCAATCGCGCGCTGGATGAGCGCGGCGGCGACTGACGAATCGACCCCGCCGGACAGGCCCAGGATAACGGTGTCCTTGCCAACTTGCTCGCGGATCCCGGCGATCGCTTCGTCAGCGTAGCCGGGCATCGTCCAGTCACCGGGGCAGCCGCAGATGTCCCTCACGAAGCGTGCAAGCAGCGCGTTGCCCTGGCGGGTGTGCGTGACCTCGGGGTGAAACTGCACCCCGTACAGCCGGCGCGATTCGTCCATCATCGCCGCGATCGGCGTGGCGGCGTTGCTCGCCATGACCGAAAACCCCGGCGGCAGCGCAATGACCTTGTCGCCATGGCTCATCCACACGTCGAGCAAACCATGGCCCTGCGCGTTGGCCCGATCCTGGATGCCGGCGAGCAGGCGGCCGTGACCCTGAGCGCGTACCTCGGCGTAGCCGAACTCGCGCACCAGGCCGCTTTCTACCGCGCCGCCCAACTGCGCCGCCATGGTCTGCATGCCATAGCAAATGCCGAGCACCGGCACCTGCGCCGTCCACACCGCACCGGGCGCGCGCGGCGTATCGCCCTCGATGACGCTCTCCGGGCCGCCAGAGAGGATGATCCCGGCGGGCGCGAAATCAGCGATGAAGGCGTCGCTGACGTCGAACGGGTGAATTTCACAATAGACGTGGAGCTCGCGCACGCGGCGCGCGATGAGCTGGGTGTATTGCGCACCGAAGTCGAGGATCAGAATCTTGCAATGCGTGGATGCCATAGGGTCAGGCGGCGGCAACGCGCCGCACGGCAAAATGCCGCCGCGCCACGAACAGGGCGATTAGCTGCAGCACCGCGCTGACGTAAAAAGTCACGCCGACGCGCCAATCCGACGGCGGCAGGTGGCTCACCTGGGCGAGCAGCGATGTCCCGATTGCCGGAGCGATGACGAACATGATGCTCTGGAGGGAGCTCAACGCACCCATGGTGACCCCCTGCTCACGCGGCCCGACGGCATTGGAAACGATCCCCTGGAGGGCCGGCCCGGCGGCAAAGGAGACGAAGTTGGCGACGATGATCGCGTACATCATCCAGCCCCGCGTGGCGAGACCGTACGCCAGGTAGGCGACCGTGCCCACGGCAAGAGCGAAAAGCGCGAGGCGCACCTCGCCGAACCAGCGCAGCAGGCGCCCAAGCAAAACGCCCTGCACGACGGCTGCGACCAGGCCAACGCAAAAGAGCGCAAAGCCGTTCTCGCGCGGCCCCCAGCCAAAGCGAAAGTGCGTGAAGAGCACCCAGGTCGTCTGCAGGATCAGCTGCGCCAGCACCACCAGCGCGAACACCACGACCAGGTGCCCGATCTCGCGCTGACGTGACAACGCGAGGAGCGCGGCGAAGGGGTTCGCGCGCCGGATGGCAAACGGCGCGCGGCGCTCGGGCGGCAGCGATTCGGGCACGACGAAGGCGCCATACAGGCCGTTGACCAGCGCCAGTCCGGCGGCGGCGTAGAACGGCAGATGCAGGTTGATGCTGCCGAGAAGCCCCCCGAGCATTGGGCCGCAGATGAAGCCCAGTCCGAATGCCGCTCCGATCAGGCCGAAGCTCTTGGCGCGGCCCTCGGCTGGGGTAACGTCGGAGGCATACGCGTTGGCGACCGAAAAGCTCGCCCCGGTAATGCCGCCGAGCACGCGCGCCAAGAGCATGAACCAGAGCGAAGGCGCGAGCGCGAGCAACAGGTAGTGGACTCCCAGGCCGAAGATCGACACCAGGATTACCGGCCGCCGGCCGAAACGATCGGACAGCGCCCCCAGCAGTGGGGCGCAGATGAACTGCATCAGGCCGTAGACGATAACCAGCGCCCCGTACCAGTACGATTGCAGCTCCCGGCTCGCCGTGTAGTCGCCGACGAGCATGGGCAGCACAGGCATCGCCAGCCCGATGCCGAGCACGTCGATGAAGACGACAACCAGGATGAACGGCATTCCGGCACGACGGCCTGGCGCGGACGGCAACTCAGACACGGACGGGTTCCGCCGGTTTCATTCGACCCTGTAGTTGGGCGCTTCCTTGGTGATCTGCACGTCGTGCACGTGCGATTCGCGCATGCCCGCGGCGGTGATCTCGACAAATTGGGCACGGGTGCGCATCTCGTCGATGGTCGCGCAGCCGCAGTAGCCCATCGCCGCGCGCACCCCTCCCATGAGCTGGTGAACCGCTGCGGCCAGTGCACCCTTGTAGGGAACGCGGCCCTCGATTCCTTCGGGCACGAGTTTCTCGGCTGCGTCGTCGCCTTCGGCATCCTGGAAATAACGGTCGCTAGAGCCTTGCTGCATCGCGCCCAGCGACCCCATCCCGCGGTAAATCTTGTACGAGCGCCCCTGGTAGAGCTCGATCTCGCCCGGCGCTTCCTCGGTGCCGGCAAACAGGCTTCCGAGCATGACGCACGACGCGCCCGCGGCGATCGCCTTGGCGATGTCGCCCGAGTAGCGAATGCCACCGTCGGCGATGAGCGGAAGATCGAGCTTGGCAGCCGCCTCGAGGGCATTCATCAACGCCGTGACCTGCGGCACCCCGACGCCGGCGACGATGCGGGTGGTGCAGATGGAGCCCGGACCGATGCCGACCTTGATCGCGTCCGCGCCATAGTCCGCCAGCGCCTGGGCACCCCCCGCCGTCGCCACGTTGCCGCCGACGACCTGCACCTGCGGATAAGTCCGCTTGACCCATCGCACCCGCTCCAGCACCCCCTGCGAGTGACCATGCGAGGTGTCCACGACCACCACGTCGGCACCGGCGGCGACCAATGCCTCGACGCGCTCCTCGGTGTCGCCGCCAGTTCCGACCGCCGCGCCCACGCGCAACTGCCCGCGCTCATCCTTGCACGCCAGGGGATGCTCGGTCGCTTTCAGGATGTCCTTGACGGTGATGAGTCCCTTGAGCTCGAAGCGATCGTTGACGACCAGCACCCGTTCCAGGCGATGCTGATGCATCAAAGCCTTGGCATCCTCGAGTTCCGCGCCTTCGGGCACGGTGACCAGCCGATCGCGCTGGGTCATGATGCGGGCCACCGGCTGGTCGAGGTTGGTCTCGAAGCGCAGGTCGCGGTTGGTCACGATGCCGACGACTTGTCGCCCGTCGACGACGGGCAAACCGGAGATCTTGTGCTGCTGGGTAAGCGAGAGCACCTCGCGCACCGACATCGTGGGCGGAATCGTGATCGGATCCTTGACCACGCCGCTTTCGAAGCGCTTGACCTTGGCCACCTCGGCCGCCTGGGCCTTGGGCGACATGTTCTTGTGCACGACGCCAAGACCGCCTTCCTGCGCGATCGCGATGGCGAGGCGCGCTTCGGTGACGGTGTCCATGGCCGCCGACAACAGCGGAATGTTGAGCGTAATGCGGCGGGTGAGGCGGGTCTGCAGGCTAACGTCGCGGGGGACGACAGGGGAATGAGCGGGGAGCAGCAGGACGTCGTCGAAAGTCAGCGCCTTCTGCACGACACGCATGGTGCATTTCTCCTATGCGCAAAACGGGATTATACGCGGGTCGCCGGGGGCGGTAAACGCGAACGCGGGCAAAACGGCCGTTTGACGCATTATGCTGTTTGCATTAGGGTGTCGTTTATCGTCGCATTTGAGGACGTACGCCATGCATTTCCGCTCAACGCTTCGCCTCGCCGTCTGCGCGCTGCTCTTCGCGGCGCTGCCCGTGGGCGCAGCCCTGTACAAGTGGACCGACGAAAAAGGCGGGACCGTCTACGGCGACACGCCCCCTCCCGGTGTCAAGGCCGAACGCATCAGTGCCAACGTGGCGCCCGGCGATCCGAACGCGGTCCGGGAGATGGCTTCGAAGGATGCCCAGATCAAGAAACTGCAAGAGGACCGTGCGGCAGACGAAGCCAAGGCCCAAAAAGCCGCAACCGATGCCAAGGCCAAAAGCGACCGCTGCGTGCAGCTCCGCGGACGGCTGCTGACGCTCAAGAGCAGTGCGCCGGTGTACAAGTACGACGAAAGCGGCGGCAAGGTGTACTACGACGCGGCCGAGCGCGACCAGGCGGTCGCCGACACCCTGAAGGCCATGAGCGACCTGGACTGCCCTATCGCGTCGGCGGGTTGAGCGGCGCGTCCGGGGCGTCCGCCGGAGCGCTACCCTCCAGGTCCTTCTCCAGGCTTGCCTGGTTGATTTTCACCTCGGACTTTGCCCGCAGGCTGGCGACATTGGCCGCTGCCAGTTCGCGCCCGACCTGCTCCCCGATACGGTTGGTGAACGCGGTCAGACGCGCCGCATCGGGCGCCGGCGGTGCGATGACGCGCTCGATCCGATACAGCGAGTACCCGCCCCGCTCGTTCGCTGCCCCTGCATAGGCCGGCAGTTTCGCCGCGTCGGCCTGAAAGATCGCGGTCAGGGCCGGTTGCGCAAATCCCTGCTGCGGCCTGTTGCGGGCGACGGTGACCGGTTTGCCGAAGGTCAGGCCCGCGTCCTTGCCCTCCTGCAGCAGCGCGAGTTTCGACTGTCCGGCTTTCTGCGCGAGCTCACTGGCGGCGCGATGCTCGAGTTGGCTGCGGATCTCCGCCTTGACCTCGTCGTACGGTCGCGGGACCGCCGGCTTGTACTCGACCACGTGCGCCGCCATCAGCGTCTCGGGCGCGATCTCGATTGCTTCGGTATTGCGTTTCGACTGCAGTGAATCGGCGCTGAATACCGCTTGCACGAACTTCGGATTGTTCTGCCCCAGCGCTTGTACCTGCGCACGGGTCAAAAACGGTGTCGACTGCAGCGTCAGGTTGAGCGTCTTGGCGGCCGGCTGCAGGGAATCGCCCTGTTCGTAGACCATGTTTTGCAGCTGTTCGGCGACTTCGGCGAATTTATGCGCCGCCTGCTGCCGTCTGAGGTCCTGCTCGATCTGACCTTTGACCTGGTCGAAGGCCTGCTGCTGTGCCGGCTGGATGGCGATGAGCTTGATGACGTGCCAGCCGAAGTTGGTCTGCACGGGTCCGGCGATCTCGCCCACCTTCATGCCGAACACCGCGTCCTCGAAGGGTTTGACCATCGAGCCATCGCGGGCGATAAAACCCAGGTCGCCGCCCTCGGCCGCGGAGCCCGTATCCTGCGACAGTTTCTTGGCCATCTCGGCAAATTGCGCCGGGGACTTGCGTGCCTGGGCGGCGATTTCCTCCGCCTTCTTTTTTGCGGCTTCCTTCTCTTCGGCCGAGGCGTCCGGCTTGACAGTGATAAGGATATGCGCCGCATCGCGTTGCTCGACCTTGCCGAAGCGCCGCGGGTTATCGTCATATTGTTTCCTGACTTCGGCCGGATCGATGCTGATGGTCGCGCCGAGCGTGGCAGGCGACAGCGTCAGGTAGTCAAGCTTTACTTGCTCCGGCACCTGGAACGCGCCCGAGTTCGCGTCGAAGAAGGCCTTCACCGCCGCGTCATCGATCTTGACGTCCTTGACAAAGGCATCGGCCTCGACGTTGGCCTGTGCGGTCACGCGCTGCTGATCGAGCAGGCCCAGGTAGCGCTCGATATTGCTCCGGGCAACGATGTTGGCGCCGTTGACCGGCTCCTCCAGCGGAGCCAACGCGAGTCCCTGGCGCACATTCTGGGCGAAGGTGACCGGCGTTTGCGGCGGGTCCTGGCCGGCAAGCAGCTGCTCGTAGCGTGTCTGAGAGAACTTGCCGTTTTCCTGGAAGGCCGGAATGTCGGAGATGAACTTGCGCAGCTGCTCGTCGGAAACGGTTAGGTGGTCGCGCCGCGCCTGGTCCTGCAGCAGCCGCTCGCCGATGAGCTGCTCGAGCAGCGCGTACTTTACCTCGGGGCTCTGAAAGATGGCCGGATCGTATTTGGCCCCCATCGCTCGCTGCATGCGCTGCTGCTGCTCGCGCAGCGCGTTGCCGAAGTCGGCGTCAGTGATCTTGCTGCCCGCAACCGTGGCCACCTCTCCGCTGCGATCCCCATTGCGAAAATAGTAACCGACGCCGACAAATGCGAACGGCAGGGTGATCAGGGCCAGGACGAATTGGACCAGGCGCTTGCGCTTATAGATAAGATCGTACATGGCATTCCGGCGAGTAAATGAGACAAAAAAGGCGAACCGGAGTTCGCCCTCCGGGTGTCCCTAAGCGGCGCCGGCTTGGTTTCTCCGGGGCGCGCGACGACCGCGCCAGCGGATCCCCGCTTGGCCCACGCGCGGCGGGGACCGGCATGATAGCCGATTGGGCAAAGCCGAGCCAGCCTTCGGCCCACGCAGCAAAGGTGAGTCGGCTGGTATCCTCGTCCGTAGGCGATAATCGTGGGCCATGGGCAGGTCGGTCTCGCCGCACGGGTCGTTGAGCTGCGCCCGGCCTGTGCTGCCAGGCCTTGTTGGCAAGCGCATGCAATTTGACCTCTACTACATCGAAACCTGGTGGCTCTGGTTTGATCTGCGAATCCTGACCTTGAGGGTTTGGCGCGTCTTTCGCAGCCGTAACACGCATTGATGAATCGTCGCTTGCGCCCGCTGATGATGCAACGCTCTTGCTCCCCCTCGAGGTGACCATGCCTGGTCAAAGGACCGCGATCATTACCGGCGTCACCGGCCAGGACGGGGCCTATCTCGCTGCCGACCTGCTCGCGCGCGGCTACCGCGTGGTCGGAACGTATCGGCGCACGAGCTCGGCCAATTTCTGGCGCATCGAGGAGCTCGGCATCGACCGCCATGCGGACCTGAGCGTGGTGGAGTACGACCTGCTGGACCTGAGCTCGAGCGTGCGCCTGATCGATAAGGCCCGACCGGACGAGATTTACAACCTGGCGGCACAAAGCTTCGTCGCCGTGTCGTTCGACCAGCCGCTGAGCACCGCCTTGGTAACGGGCATTGGCCCGCTGCATTTGCTCGAAGCGGTCCGTATCGTCGACCCTAAGATCCGCTTCTACCAGGCTAGTACCTCGGAGATGTTTGGCAAGGTGCAGGCGACACCGCAGACCGAGAGCACGCCGTTCTATCCGCGCAGCCCCTACGGCGTCGCGAAACTCTATGCCCACTGGATGATCGTGAACTATCGCGAGGCGCACGACATCTTCGGCGTGAGCGGAATCCTCTTCAATCATGAGTCGCCGCTGCGCGGCAAGGAATTCGTCACGCGCAAGGTCACCGACGCCGTTGCGCGGATCCGGCTCGGCAAGCTTGACGTGCTCGAGCTCGGCAACCTGGACGCCTGCCGCGACTGGGGATTCGCGCGTGACTACGTCGATGGCATGTGGCGCATGATGCAAGCGCCGAAGTGCGACACCTACGTTCTGGCGACCGGGCGCAGCGAAAGCGTCCGCCATTTCGCCGAGCTCGCCTTTGGCGCAGTCGGATTCGACCTGGCGTGGCGCGGCACTGGAATCGAGGAAGTCGGCGTGGACGCCAAGACGGGCCGCACGCTGGTCCGCGTTAACCCGACGTTCTATCGTCCCGCCGAGGTGGAGCGGCTTGTAGGAAGCTCCGTCAAGGCGACGAAGGAACTCGGCTGGAAGCCGACGACCTCGCTGGAGGAGCTTTGCGCCACGATGGTCGCGGCCGATATCAGACGAGTGGAACGTGGCGTCTCGTTCTGAGCGGGTACTCGTCACCGGATCGCGCGGCTTCACTGGTCGCTACCTGTGCGAGCACCTGCGCAAGAACGGATACGAAGTCATCGGCCTGGTCGAATCCATGCCTTCTTCCCCCGGGGAGGTGGTCGCGGATATTCGCAGCGCATCCGCGACCGACGAGGCGGTGGGGTCGATCAGACCCGACCTGGTGATCCACCTCGCCGCGGTCTCGTTCGTCGCGGATGAGGATATCGAGGGCGTATACCGCACCAATCTGCTCGGATCGCTCGCGCTGCTGCGCGCGCTCGCAGCGCGGCCGGCAAGCCTGCGCTGCGTTATTCTGGCCAGCAGCGCCAATGTCTACGGTAACGTGGAACAGCCGGTGATCGACGAGTCGGTGCCGTGCGCGCCGAGCAGCCACTACGCGATCAGCAAACTGGCGATGGAGTACATGGCCGGCACTTTCGCCGACAGGCTGCCAATCGCCATCACGCGAGCGTTTAACTACACCGGTCCGGGACAGCCAGAGACCTTTCTTGTGCCCAAGATCGTCGAACATTTCCGGCGCAGGGCCGACGCCATCGAACTCGGCAATATCGATGTCATCCGCGATTTTCTGGACGTACGCACCGTCGTCGATACATACCGTCGCCTGCTCGGGTGCCCCGCGGCGCGCGGTGCGACGGTGAATATCTGCTCGGGCCAGGGCATTTCTCTGCGCGAGGTCATTTCGCTGCTCGAAGCCGAGACAGGGCATCGCCTCGAGATTCGAGTCAATCCGAAGTTCGTGCGCGCGCGCGAAGTGCGCCGCCTTGTCGGCTCGCCGCAGAAGCTGCAGTCGTTGATCGGACAGGGACCCGAGATCCCGTTCATCACCACGTTGCGCGACATGCTTGCACAGGCCTGAGCGTCGGTAAGCAGGGGTCACCCAACCGCGACAGCGCATCGGTTAGGCAATGACCGGCGCGACTCCTGCCGCCGCGGAATGCCGCCAAAATCTGCGCTAGCATCCGTGCGATGGCTGGAGACACCTGGTTTCAAAGAACCGGCCGCCGTGGCGTTTGGACTCGCCACACCCGCCGGAGTAAAATGACGCCTTGTTGCAGCGTCTCCCCTCGAAACCTCGCTCAGTCTGAAAGCCGTTGAGCGCCCCCCTCCAGTTCACCGGTGAACGCTTCACGCCCGAGCGCGGCGGCGCGATCTGGTACGAGCATTGGCACCGCTACTGCGCCGCGCTGCCCGCAGCTGCCGGCAACCGCGTCCTGGACGCCGCTTGCGGTGAGGGTTACGGCAGCATGCTGCTCGCCGGTGCCGCGGCGAGCGTGATCGGCGTCGACATCGACGCCACCGCCATCGGCCACGCGCAGTCGCGCTACGCGCAACGGACCAACCTGCGTTTCGTCCAGGCCTCGTGCACGTCGCTGCCGCTTGCCGCTGCCAGCGTTGATCTCATCATTTCGTTTGAGACCATCGAGCATCTTGCCGAACAAGAACAGATGCTTGCGGAGTTCCGGCGCGTTCTGGTCGACGACGGTGTGATGATGATCTCTTCCCCGAACAAGGCGATTTACACGGGTGAGACGGGAAGAACCAATCGCTTTCACGTGTGCGAGTTGACGCGCGAAGAGCTGGCCGCGCAACTTCGACGCAAGTTCCCGCAGCAGGCCTGGTACGGCCAACGAATGCTTGCGCATTCGCTTATTTGGGACGAGGGTGCGCGCGGTGACCGCACCGTGAGGCTGATGGCGCTCAGCGATGGCCAGATCAAACCTCTCGATGCGCCGGCGCCGGCGTTGTATTTCATCGTCGTGTGCGGAAGCGAACATGCCATCTTGCCGCAGCTGCCGCCGCTTGCCCTCTTCGACGATGGCATGCAGTCGCTGTACCGGGACTACGAACGCGCTCTGCTGGCTGAAGAGCGACTGCATTGGGATGAAGTCGACGCGCGAAAAATTGCCCAGCAGCGGCTTGACGAGGCGATCCAGGCCGCCAACGAACTGGCCCGCGCGCGGCAGCGAGAGGATGCCATGCGGCAGTTGAACGCGGGATTGCAAATCGAGTTGGAACGAATGCAAATGGCGTTCGCTGGAGCAGAGTCACGGCTGCGCTTCCGCGAGTCGTGGAAGGGTTGGACGCGCTGGCCACTGCACCGGCTCCGATCTTCACTCATCGGGGCCCGCGACTCGTGACAAGCATCGACGTCGTTGTCCCGGTAAATGGCAACGTCGGTGGCGTGCGCGCGTGCCTGGACAGCTTGCTAGCCGCCGCGCAGAAGACTGCATTCGATCTCATCGTCGTCGACGACGCGGGTCCGGAGCCGGAGCTCGGACCCATGCTCAACGCCATGGCGGAGAGCGGCCTGATCACGCTGCTGACGCAGCAGTCGCCACAAGGCTTTGCCGCCGCGGTCAATCGCGCAGCAGCGCTGCATGTCGATCGCGATATGGTCGTGGTCCACCAGGACGCCGAGCTTGCCAACGACTGGCTGGATCGACTTTCTGCTCGGGCCGCCGCCAACGCAGACTTGGGCACCATCACGCCGTTTGCCAACTGGGCGGGGCTCGCAGGGTATCCGCGCATGGATACGCGCAACGCCGTCCCGGAGGGTCACACTGCGGCATCGCTCGACTTGCTCTTTCGCCGCGCCAATGCGGGTCGGTCAGCCGTGGTTCCGTTTAGCTACGGACCCTGCGTCTACTTTCGCCGCAGGTGCCTCGATTCGGTCGGCCCGTTCGAGGACGGTGGTCCCAGCGGTGGCCTTGGGGTGGAGCAAGGCTTTTCGCTCCGCGCGGCGCGCGCGGGCTTTCACCACCTGCTGGTGGGCGACGTGTACGTCCGGCACCGCGGGGATGCTGCGGTCGACCGGGCGGCGCCGCTCCGCACGGCAAGCGCCTCCGGCATGAAGCCCCTCCCCCCGTACCCTGCGCAGCGCGCGGAGTTGCTTGCAGGCGATCCGGCGCGGGCGTTTCGGCGGGCGGTGGATCTCCTGCGCCTGCGCGAGTCGTCGCGCCAGCTCGTCTGCTTCGTTGCGCACGCATGGGGTGGCGGCATTCGGCGCCACATCACGGACCTCGCGCGCCTGGTGGGCGGACAGTGCGAGGTGCTGCTGGTGGAGCCCGCCGGCGGCGATACGGTCAAGCTTTCATGGCTCAAGGAAGGAGAAGACTTCAGCGCCTACTTCACTCTGCCAGCCGACACGGAAGCGCTGGTCTCGCTGCTGCGTGCGCTCGGCGTTGCACGCCTGCATTTCCATCATGTTCAGGGCCTCCCGCGTTCGGTGCTCGACTTGCCGGAGGGCCTGGGCGTGCCCTACGACTGTACCTTGCACGACTACTACCCGATCTGTCCTCAATATCACCTCAATACCGAACAGGGTGCCTACTGCGGCGAGCCCGACGCCCGCGGCTGCGCGGCCTGCCTCGCGCAAAGGCCCGGCCAGTGGGGCCTGAATATCGACACATGGCGAGCCGAGTTCGGCAAACTGTTGCGCGGCGCCGAGCGTGTATTCGCTCCTTCGCGCGACGTGGCACAGCGTGTCGAGCGCTATTTTCCCGGCTTGGAAACAACGATTGTCGCGCATCCGGAAGGCGCGACCCGGCCGCTGCGACGCATGGTGCGGGTCGCGATCCTGGGCAACCTTACCCCGGAGAAGGGTTTGCACGCGGTCGTCTCGTGCGCAGCAGACGCGCGCTCGCGCGGCTTGCCGCACGTGTTTCGCGTAATCGGATCGACCTCGCAGCCTGCACCGCAGTGGCCGGATACGCCGCTGTCGATCCATGGCCAATACAGCGAGCACGAGCTCGCGGCGTTGATTGGATCCGAGCGCCCGGACGTGTTTTGGTTCCCTGCGCAGGTTCCCGAGACCTATTCCTATACCCTGTCCTTCGCCATGGCCAGCGGCATCCCGATCGTGGCGTCGGCGCTCGGGGCGTTTCCGGAGCGGCTAGAAGGATATGCTCGCTCGACACTGTTGCCGTGGAACGCGTCGGCCGCGCAATGGAACGAAGCCCTGTCCGCCGCGGGCGGAGGCATCGTCAACTCAGGCACCGTAGCCGAAGAACTTCCGCGCCGGAGCGAAAACGCGCGCTATGGCGCGCTCTATCTCGCGCCGCTTGCCAGCGCTGCACTTCGGCGCGAACCGGGTGCTTCGCCGGCGCTCGAACCGCACCAGTTTTACCTGCCGCCCGGACAAAGCGAGCCGGCACCGCTGTCGTTGGCGGAACTGTTCGCGAGCGGTGTCGAATGCGGCCATCGTGGCGCACGCCTGGAGCTTAAGCGCCAGCTCGATGTGGCCAGCGCGCAACTGCTGAATTTCAACGCCGTCCTCGAGCAGGCCAAATCCGACTATGCACAGCTGGCGGCGCAGCTCGTTCAGACGCAACGCGGCGAGCGCGCTCAAGTAGAGGGGCACATTCGCAATCTGGAGACCGCGCTGGCGGCGGCGCGGGCGCGGATCGATGAGCTCGAGGCGAGCCGCATCTGGCGCGCAACGGCGCCGCTGCGCCGCGGCGTTCACAGTCTCAAGGTGCGGGCGGCGAAGCTTCGCGGCCGGTGGGCATCGCTGCGCGGATCGCCGCGCCATGTCGGGTATGCGCTCACCATCCTGCGCGACGAGGGCACGCGCTCGCTTGCCCGCCGTGTCTGGCGCCGCGTCCGGCGCCCGCACCGCTACGCCACGTCGAGCAGGAAGGCGTTCGCGTCCGAAGCAGTGATAGAGGCGCTTACGTTCCTGGAAGCGGAAGAGCCCGCGGTGACGATCATCATCCCTGTCTATGGCAAGCCATTGCTGACCTACACCTGCCTGAAAAGCGTCCACGGCAATACGCCGGCGGGTAGCTACGAAGTGATCGTAGTCGATGACGCATCGCCCGACCCGGCGCAGGTCACGCTCAAGGAAATGAACGGAGTCAGGTTCGTTCGCAACGAAGCGAACCTGGGTTTCGTCGGCAGCTGCAACAGGGCAGCTCTGCTTGCGCGTGGCGATGTCCTGGTATTCCTTAACAACGACACGATCGTCACCCCCGGCTGGCTCGAATCGCTTACCGCCGTCCTGCGCGAACGACCGGCGGCGGGGCTCGTGGGGGCCAAGCTGATCTATCCGGATGGGCGGCTGCAGGAGGCCGGCGGCCTGGTCTGGCGCGATGGATCGGCGTGGAATTACGGCCGGGGCGATGATCCGGACCGGCCCGAGTACAACTACGTGCGCGAAGTCGACTATTGCTCCGGTGCGTGCCTTGCAGTCGAGCGCAAGCTGTTCGAGCAAATCGGTGCCTTTGACGTGCGCTTCGCGCCCGCCTATTACGAGGACACCGACCTTGCCTTCGCCGTGCGCGCGGCCGGGCGCAAGGTTTACTACCAGCCGTCCGCCACCGTTGTGCATTTCGAAGGCGGCACCGCGGGCACGGATCTGGCGAGTGGCGCGAAGCGCTATCAAGACGTCAACCGGGGCAAGTTCCTGCGCAAATGGCAGGAGTCGCTGGCGCGCCACGGGCCGAACGGGGTCGCGCCAGAGTTCGAGCGCGACCGCTGGCCAAAGCACCGAGTGCTGGTCATTGACGCCTGCATGCTCACTCCGGACCGGGATGCCGGGTCGCTGCGCATGCGCGAAACGCTCGACCTCCTGGTGGGCCTCGGCTGCAAGGTCACCTTCATCGCCGACAATATCGAGCACCGGCAGCCCTATGTCACACAGCTCCAGCAAGCGGGCGTCGAGGTTCAGTTTCATCCCTATGTGCGTTCGGTCGTCGACTTCCTCGGCAAACGCGGGACTGATTTCGATCTCGTCCTCATCTCCAGGCACTACGTTGCCGCTAAGTACCTGGACATCGTGCGCCAGTTGGCGCCGCGTGCCTTGATCGTTTTCGATACCGTCGACCTGCACTTTCTGCGCGAAGAACGCATGGCCGAGCTCAACGGCGGCGTCGCCGCGCGGATAGCCGTGCGGGCTACGCGAGAAATGGAGCTCGCGCTCATCCGCGAGGCTGACGTCACGCTGGTGGTCAGTGATATCGAGAAGGAGCTGCTCGGGCGTCTCGAACCCCAGTCCCGGATCATGATCCTGTCCACGATTCACGAAGCGCGGGAGGGAGGCAAGCCATTCGAGGAGCGAAGCGGACTGGTATTCATCGGCGGCTTTCGCCATCCCCCCAACACCGACGCGATAATCTGGTACGCGACCGAGATCCTGCCCCTGGTGCGCCAGCGGCTACCGGGTGTCAGGACGTACGTGGTTGGCGGCGATGTGCCACTGACGCTCAAGGGGCTTGCTGCCGACGATCTCGTATTTACCGGCTACGTCCCCGACATAACACCCTACCTCACCGGCTGTCGCCTCTCGATCTCGCCGCTGCGTTACGGAGCGGGCGTAAAGGGAAAGGTGAACCATGCGATGAGTTACAGCCTGCCGGTCGTCGCAACGTCGCCTTCGATCGAGGGAATGCATCTGACCGCGGGTTCCGACGTACTGGTCGGCGACAGCCCGGAAGCGTTTGCCGACGCGGTGGCGCGCGCCTACCACGATGAGCAGCTCTGGCATGCGCTGGCCCGAGGGGGCCGCGAGAACATCCGCACCCACTTCTCGCGTGCCAATGCGCTGCACGCCCTCACCCGCTTGCTCGCGCTAACGTCGGATCATCGCGTCGGCAAGGCAGCTGCCCTGCAGAACGCCTAGCACGACTGTGGCGGCTAGCTGATCCTCGCCCGCGCGGCTAATCAGGAGCGCCCGCGCGGTTTCGCCCCGCGCCGGTCTTCCACGAAGCTTGGGTCGACCCACTGGCTGGGCAATCGTCCCAGCGTCGCGTAGCCCACCATCGGCAGCGACCACGGTTCGGGCCAGACGATTCCGTACTCGGGGCAAGCCTTGTCGGCAATGCGCACGCCCGCAAATCGCGCGGCAGCGAAATCACGCACCAGGCCGGAACGGGAAAAGAGCCGCATCTCGAGCGTCGACCCCGGGCCGCCATGGAAACACAGGTCCGTGAAGACCTGCTTCCTTCCGTCGGCGGTACGGTTTTCCAGGCGCCAGGACCCGTCCAACTCGATAAGCCGATAGTCGTAGAGTTCCGGAAAATGCTCCCGCGTCTCCGGCTCGAGCGAGTACGGTACCGAAAAGATCAGCACGCCCTGCGGCTTGAGCAGGCGCCGGGCGCTGGCGAAGCTTCGCGATACTGGAGGCGCGACGTGCTCGAACACATCGCTGGCGAGAATGAAATCATAACGGCCGCTAAGCTCCTCCGGCGGGGCCGTGATGTCGAGCCTTGGCTCCTGGTGGAAAAAGGTGTTCGTATAGTCGAGTTTGTCGCTCAGCCGCTTCGCGTAATGCTCGGCATCCGAAAGCCCTATGCCGACAAGGTCAGCGCGCCGCGGCAGCTCGGGGATAGTCACGCTCCGACCGAACAGTTCGGTGGTGAGCAGGTGCACGATGGCGCGCGTTCGCACGGTCGACCCGCAACGGGCACACGACGGCAGTTCACGTTGCAGTGCCGCGGCTGCCACGGTGCAGGCGCTGCCGCAGATGTTGCAGCGAAAGCCAACCTTCCGGTCGGCAGAGGAGACAGCGCCACCGAAACTTGCCACCTTGCGCAAACGCCGCGCGATCCGCGTCGGCCAGCCTTGGGCCACCGACGGCTGCCTCGTCACACCATCTTTCATAAGCCTGTGCGGGTCGCAACAAATTATCGGGGAACTGTCCTTGGAATCGACGAAGCGGACTAGCGCCGTCAGTCGGTCCGGGCAATTCCGCCCGACTATAAACTCCTTGTTGCGGGCGGTGTTGGGTTCTGCCTCCGCCCTGTCGCCGATCCACCCCCGCTCGAACTCGATCGCCGCGACCTTAGTGATCGTCGATGCGCACGATGTCGTCCTCGTCGAGGTATTCCCCGCGCTGCGCCTCGATCACCCGCAGCGCTCCGAGCCGGCTTTTCCAGCCGCTGCGGGAATCCGCCCGGGATGAAGATCGATTCGTTGACGCGCACCGCGTAGACGCGCTCGCCATTGGTCACGCGAAGCCTCGCCGCTGACCCGGTGCCGGCGCATCTGGAGTCGCTTGGGCGCGCCCGATTCCCCGATGGATCGAGGCGCATAGTCTGCGTTTGTGCCGCCTGCGGCCTCCACCGGGCCTACTAACGGAACGCGGGACGGTGCCGGATACGCTTGGCAGGGTGGGGCAAGCGAATTGCAACGGGCGCAGAGCGTGCCTCGTTTCGCCCACTGCGTCTTGGGCAGCCAAGCGCGCATTGAGCCGGTCTCATATTGGGAGTTGGCGCGCTGGACGTCCCGCGTGGCCGGTGGCGCGGCGACACTTAACCGGGCGATTGAGCGTGACCGCGCACCAAGGATTAGAAGCGCGTGATGGTCACATCCTCAAAAGGTACAAGATCGCGCATGGCGTGGCGCTGGTTCCGATCCGCCTTCTTCGAAACTGCCATCGCGCAAAATAGCAGCACGCCAGTACACGAAACCCCGAAGATGCTGATAACCCACCAGATCATGTCTTACCCCCAAACGCCGCTTGTGCAATGCCGGCGAGCAGCGCATTAATTTTTATAGCCCCCGTGTTGGACCCGGGCGCGGTCCAAGCGACAAGCATAAATCGTGCGCCGAATCTAACTCATTGACAAAATGGACTAATGGTTGAATCGCCTCAGTGCCAGTGGTCCGCACTGTAAAGTGGCCCGACACGATGGGGATGGAATCCGAGCCGACGTGAATAAGATGCGATTGGCGAGGAAGCGTGCCGTGACTACGCTGGATGCCGCCAACGGCACGCAGGACTTCCACTGCCCGCGCAGCGGCAACTTTGGCGACACCGGCCAACGCAGTCTCCCGTTGCCGGTAAGTCGCTCATTCGAGCTTACGAATCAAGCGATAGACAGCAATCAGAATCCCGAATCCGATGTACATCCCCAACAACGCGACCAGCATTAGTTTCGCAATCCCGAGGGTTACGATTCTCATTTGCAACAGAACAACGATCGCAGCGACGAGTCCAGCAAACGAAGCGGCGACACCGGCAACAACTTTGAGCGTTCGATTTCTTGACATAGGTTATGCCAATGTCGTGACCATCATCGCTTGCGGCCGCATCTCTATGCAGCGCAAACGCATCAACGTTTCCCACGTCCTGGCCGCTCCGCGTGTCGGCATTTAGGGAGTCGACGAGGGGACTTGGATCGAGGACGTCGCGATACCCGTTCGGCTCGCGGTTGTTACCTATGTCTTAGGTACGGCCTGGCACCCATGTATCCGGGCCGTACAATCAGGCGGATGGCGGAGTGGACGGGACTCGAACCCGCGACCCCCGGCGTGACAGGCCGGTATTCTAACCAACTGAACTACCACTCCCGGAACTGTACCGCGCGCCATGCGCCTGTTGGTGGGTGCTGAGAGGCTCGAACTCCCGACATTCGCCTTGTAAGGGCGACGCTCTACCAACTGAGCTAAGCACCCGCTCGGTCGTGCCAGGCGCTACGGTTTTCCGAGCCCCGCAGCCCGCCGCGGCCGGCTCACGAAGCGCGCGCTAGTTTACCGAATCCTTGAGTGCTTTGCCAGCCCGGAACTTCGGCACGCGTGCGGCCTTGATCTTGATTGCAGCGCCGGTGCGGGGATTGCGGCCCTGGCGGGCCGTGCGCTTGCCGACGTAGAACGAACCGAAGCCAACCAAGGTCACGATGTCGCCCTTCTTGAGCGAGCCGCGGATCGAATTGACCGTCGCATCCAAGGCGCGGCCGGCCGCCGCCTTCGAAATGTCAGCGTGCTTGGCAATCGCGTCGATCAGTTCTGACTTGTTCACGAATGTCCCCTTTCGATGCGGAGTGATTGGGCGGTAACGGGGTCGGCCCTGCATCATGAGGCTGGCAGCAAGGCACGTTGCGAATCGGCGAACGTGCTTTATAGCAATCGCCAAAACACCGTGTCAAGCGGCGCGCGATAGCGCCTTGCTTTTATTCACCGCGACCGCACTGACTGCAACGTTCGCGCCACGGCGACGCACGGGACTCTCGCCGCGTCGACCGTGTCGCCGTTTCGCTGCTAGTGCTTGATGACCGCAGTCGGTTCCTCGACCGGCGTTGCCGGCACCGCCGCTGCCTCGGCGACCGCGACTTCGACCATCGGTTGAGGCTGGCGCTCCAATGCCCGCTCCAGCACTTCCTCGATCCACCGCACCGGGTGGATGTCGAGTCGGTTCTTGATCTCGTCGGAAATCTCGGTCAGGTCCTTGACGTTCTCTTCCGGAATGAGCACCTGCTTGATGCCGCCGCGCCCTGCCGCCAGGAGCTTCTCCTTCAGCCCGCCGATCGGCAGCACTTCGCCGCGAAGAGTGATTTCGCCCGTCATCGCCACGTCGGCGCGCACGGGGATGCCGGTCAACACCGACACCATCGAGGTGCATATCGCGGTACCGGCACTTGGCCCATCCTTGGGCGTCGCGCCTTCCGGCATGTGGATATGCAGATCCGTCTTCTGGTAGAAGTCGGGCGGAATTCCGAGCTGCTTCGAGCGGTGCCGCACCACCGACAGCGCGGCCTGGATCGATTCGTTCATCACGTCGCCCAGTTTGCCGGTCGTGGTCGTCTTGCCCTTGCCCGGCAGCGACACCGCTTCGATCGACAGCAGGTCGCCACCCACTTCGGTCCAGGCGAGGCCAGTCACCTGGCCCACTTGGTTCTTCTTCTCGGCGATGCCGTAGGTGAACTTGCGCACGCCCAGGTACTTGTCGAGGTTTTTGGCGGTTACCTCGACCGGGTTCTTCGCCGCCCGTGGCTTGCCTTCACTGGCCCTGAGCAGCAGCCCCTTGACCACCTTGCGGCAGATCTTCGAGATGTCGCGCTCGAGCGCGCGCACGCCGGCTTCGCGCGTGTAGTACCGCGTGATGTCGCGCAGCGCCGATTCGGCAATGTGCAACTCCTGCTCCTTGAGCCCGTTGTTCTTCATTTGCTTCGGAACGAGGTATTGCTTGGCAATGGCGATCTTCTCGTCCTCGGTGTAGCCGGACAGCCGGATCACCTCCATGCGGTCAAGCAGCGCCGGCGGGATGTTGAGCGTGTTGGCAGTGGCCACGAACATCACGTCCGACAGGTCGTACTCGACCTCGACGTAGTGATCGACGAAGGTGTTGTTCTGTTCCGGGTCGAGCACCTCGAGCAGCGCCGAGGAAGGGTCGCCGCGGAAATCCATGCCCATCTTGTCGACCTCGTCGAGCAGGAACAACGGATTGCGCACGCCGACCTTGGCCATGTTCTGCAGGATCTTGCCCGGCATCGAGCCGATGTAGGTGCGCCGATGGCCGCGAATCTCCGCCTCGTCGCGCACACCGCCGAGCGACATGCGCACGAACTTGCGGTTGGTCGCGCGCGCGATCGACTGCCCGAGCGAGGTCTTGCCCACGCCCGGAGCGCCGACCAGGCACAGGATCGGCGCCTTCAACCGATCGACGCGCTGCTGCACCGCGAGGTACTCGACGATGCGCTCCTTGACCTTTTCCAGCCCATAGTGATCGGCGTCGAGCACCTTGACCGCGTTGCCGAGGTCCTTGTTGATCTTGCTCTTCTTCTTCCACGGCAGGCCAAGCAGCGTGTCGATGTAATTGCGCACCACAGTCGCTTCGGCCGACATCGGTGACATCATGCGCAACTTCTTGAGCTCGGCGATCGCCTTGCCCTCGGCCTCCTTCGACATCTTGGCCGCCTTGAGCTTCTTCTCTGTCTCGTCGAGATCGGCGTTGTCATCGCCTTCGCCGAGCTCCTTCTGGATCGCCTTGACCTGCTCATTCAGGTAGTACTCGCGCTGGCTTTTCTCCATCTGCCGCTTGACGCGGCCGCGGATGCGCTTTTCGACCTGCAGAATATCGACCTCGCCCTCGAGCAACCCGAGCAGGTGCTCGAGCCGACGGCCGACCTCCTGCATCTCGAGGATCTCCTGCTTCTGCTCGAGCTTGAGCGGCAGATGGGCAGCAATGGCATCGGCCAGCCGACCCCCGTCGTCGATACCCGACATCGAGGTCAGAATCTCCGGCGGAATCTTCTTGTTCAGCTTCACGTATTGGTCGAACTGCCCCAGTAGCGCTCGGCGCATCGCTTCGATCTCGTGCGTCGCGTCGTCTCCGCCCACAAGCAGCGCCGCCTGCGCCGACAGATAATCACCGACTTCATCGACCCGGATGATCTGCGCGCGTTGCGTGCCCTCCACCAGAACCTTCACCGTGCCGTCGGGAAGCTTGAGCATCTGCAACACGGTTGCGACGCTGCCGATCCCGTACACGTCATCGGCGCCCGGCTCGTCCTTGGCTGCCGACTTCTGGGCCACGAGCAGGATATGCTTGCCCGCCTCCATCGCTATGTCCAGGGCCTTGATGGACTTTGGCCGCCCGACGAAAAGCGGTATGACCATATGCGGGAAGACGACGACGTCGCGCAAAGGCAGCAGCGGAAAGCTCGTCAGCTCGGGAGAACGGTTCGCAGGATCAGTGGCCATGAGTACTCGACGTTTGAAAATGGGTTAGCGATAGCACAAGCGCAGATGGGGGCAGCAGTCGGCCGTTCAAGCCGACGCCTCCTGCCCGCGCCTACGCCAGAGGCGCTTAGGAATGCGCGGCAGCCACCTTGGGCTGCTCGGCGAACATCAGCAGCGGCTTGCCCTCGTTGGCGATCGTTGCCTCATCGACGATGACCCGCGACAAATTCGCCTGCGACGGCAAGTCGTACATCACGTCGAGCAGCACCTGCTCGAGAATCGAGCGCAGACCGCGCGCGCCGGTCTTGCGCGCCAGCGCCCGGCTGGCAATCGCCTGCAGCGCCGGCTCGCGCACCTCCAGCTCGACGCCTTCCATGCGGAAAATCTTGTGGTACTGCTTGATCAGCGCGTTCTTCGGCTCGACGAGGATCTGAATCAGCGCCGCCTCGTCGAGCTCTTCCAGCGTCGCCACCACCGGCAGGCGGCCGACGAACTCCGGAATCAGGCCGAACTTGATCAGATCCTCGGGTTCGGTTTCGCGCAGCAGGATCGCTGATGTCCTTGCGGTCGTCCGGGCTTAGAACTTCCGCGCCAAAGCCGATGCCGGTCTTGGCCGTGCGATGGCGAATGATCTTTTCCAGCCCGTCGAACGCGCCGCCGCAGACGAACAGGATGTTGGTCGTATCGACCTGGACGAATTCCTGGTTCGGGTGCTTGCGCCCGCCCTGCGGCGGCACCGAGGCGATCGTGCCCTCGATGAGCTTGAGCAGCGCCTGCTGCACTCCCTCGCCGGATACGTCGCGGGTGATCGACGGGTTGTCGCTCTTGCGCGAGATCTTGTCGATCTCGTCGATGTAGACGATGCCGCGTTGCGCCTTCTCGATGTCGTAGTCGCACTTCTGCAGCAGCTTCTGGATGATGTTCTCGACATCCTCGCCGACGTAACCGGCCTCCGTCAGCGTCGTCGCGTCGGCGATCACGAACGGCACGTCGAGCAGCCGCGCCAGCGTCTGGGCCAGCAGCGTCTTGCCCGAGCCGGTCGGCCCGATCAGCAGGATGTTGCTCTTGGCGAGCTCGACATCGTCTTCCTTGACGCTCGTGTCGAGACGCTTGTAATGATTGTAGACCGCAACCGAGAGTATCTTCTTGGCCAGGTCCTGGCCGATGACATACTGGTCGAGGATCTGCCGGATCTCGTGCGGCGTGGGAAGCTTGCTCTTGTCGGCGCGCGCCGGATCGGAGGTGGCGCCCTCCTCGCGGATGATGTCGTTGCAGAGTTCGATGCACTCGTCGCAGATAAATACCGACGGACCGGCGATAAGCTTCCTCACCTCGTGCTGGCTTTTGCCGCAGAAGGAACAGTAAAGCAGTTTGTCGCCCGATGCCTTATCGGCCATTCATTCCGCCTCGGTGGCCCTTTCCCCGCGTCTTTGCTGCATTGCGTCGCTGCCCCTGCCCGCCTCTCCCGCGCCCGGCGCCGGCCAGCTCCGCGCCGGCCTGCTCGAACACACTTTACAGGCCCTAAGCCCGCTTCTGCAAGACTTTGTCAATCAAACCGTATTGCAGCGCCTCGTCGGCGGTGAGGAAATTGTCCCGGTCGGTGTCCTGCTCGATCTGCGTGATCGGCTTGCCGGTGTGCAACGCCAGCACCCGGTTGAGCCGCTCCCGCAGGCTCAATATGAACTTGGCATGGATGGCAATATCCGACGCCTGCCCCTGGAACCCGCCCAGGGGCTGGTGGATAAGGACGGTGGAATTGGGCAGCGCGAAGCGCTTTCCCTTGCTGCCGGCAGCGAGCAGAAAGGCGCCCATGCTCGCCGCCATCCCGACGCAAAGCGTGGACACGTCGGGCTTGATGAACTGCATCGTGTCGTAGATGGCAAAACCCGCGGCGATCGAGCCGCCGGGGGAATTGATGTAGAAGTTGATCTCCTTGTCGGGGTTTTCCGACTCCAGGAACAGCATCTGCGCCACCACCAGGTTAGCGGTCGCCTCTTCGATCGGGCCCACGAGGAATACGATCCGCTCCTTGAGCAGGCGGGAATAGATGTCGTACGCCCGCTCGCCGCGCCCGCTCTGCTCGATCACCATCGGGATCAAGCCGAGGCCCCTCGGTTCTGTGTCTCTTCTGTCGCTCATCTGTCCACCCACGTTGGTTACCCTGTTGCCGACCTATTGGCCCGTGCCGGCCGCTGCGGCGGGAGGCTCCATCAAGGCGGAGAACGCCGTTGGCTGATCCTCCACCCGGGCCCGCTGCAACACCCAGTCGATCACGTTGCGTTCGACCGCGCGCACTTCGTATTCGTTCAGCCGATCCGGCTGCTCGTAGTGCCAGCGGATCACCGCATCGGGTTGCTCGAAGCTCTGCGCGGCTTCCTCGACCAGCGCCCGGATCTGCTCGGGCCGCGCCTGCAGCTGGTTCTGGCGCACGATCTCGCCGATGATCAGGCTGAAGGCGACGCGCTCCGCCGCCCGCTCCCGAAACACCTCGGGGCTAAGCTCGAGCTTCTCGATCTCCACGCCGCGGCCCTTGAGCTCGGCGACAGCGCGATCGTGCAGACTCTGCGCTTCCAACTCGACCAGCGACTTGGGCACTACCAGCTCGCAGCGCGACTGCAGCGCCTTCATCACCTGGTCCTTCAAGACCCCCTCGATCTTGCGCTGCAGCTCGACGCCAAGATTGGCGGCGATCTCGCGCCGCAGTTCGTCCAGGTCGCCGCTGGCGATGCCGAAGTTGCGCGCGAACTCCGCATCGATGGCAGGCAGGTGCGGCTCGCCCAGCGACTTGACCGTCAGGGCGAATTCGGCCTCCTTGCCGGCGACGTCCTTGCCATGGTAGTCGGCCGGAAAGGTCAGCGCGAAGTGCTTCGCCTCGCCGGCTTGCATCCCCGTTAAGGCGGCATCGAATGCCGGCAGCATCTTGCCTTCGCCAAGCACAATGGGAAATTCGCGCGCCTGCCCGCCGGCAAATTCGGCGCCGTCGATCGTACCGGTGAAGTCGACGATGGCGCGATCGCCCTTCTGCATCGGTCGCGTCACCGGCTCGTAGCGCACGCGCTGCTGGCGGAGGATCTCAATGGTGTGGTCAACTTCGACCGGGGTGACCTCGACCACCGGACGCATGATGGTCACAGTGGACAGATCGCCGACCTTGATTTCGGGATAGACCTCGAACACGGCCGAGAACTCGAACTGGTCCTCGGCCACATCCTGCTTGGGCTCGATGCGCGGATGGCCGGCCACGCGCAGATTCTGCGTCCGGATCGCGTCGTTGAAACTCGCCTGCACGGTGTCCGAGATCACGTCCGAGCGCACTTGCGGCCCATATTGCTGGGCGACCATCTTGAACGGTACCTTGCCGGGCCGAAACCCAGGGACCTTCGCCGTCTTGGCCAGCTGCGCGAGACGCTTGTGGATCTCGCCTTCGATCTGCGCCTTCGGCACGGCGACATGCAGTCGCCGCTCGAGCTGGCCCAGTGTCTCCAGGGTCATTTGCATACGCTACGATTCCTTGCTATGGTGCGTCGGTGCCTTGCCCACGGTGCGCTGGTGCGAAAGGAGAGACTCGAACTCTCACGCCTTTCGGCTCCGGCTCCTAAGGCCGGTGCGTCTACCAATTCCGCCACTTTCGCGCCCGGTTTCGCCAAACAAATAAGTATAGCGCAAACCTCCAGCCCGCGCCATGAAGCGCCGTGGCATGCAGAGGGCTGGCGCGCTTGGCTCGGTGTACGCTTTGGCGCTGGAATCCGCGAAATCCGTGTCTGTCGCGCATTACGAGAACTTTCCGGTCGCCTCCCGGCTCGTCCCCGCCTCCCTGCGGGCTGCGGTCGTGGCGATCTACCGCTTCGCGCGCGCCGCGGACGACATCGCCGACGAAGGCACTGATCCGCCGGCGGCGCGCCTGGCCCAGCTCGACGCCTACGCCACCATGCTCGACTGCATCGAGCGCGGCGAAGTGCCCGCGGCGGACCCGTTCGTCGAGCTCGCCGCCGCGATCGACCGCCACGCCCTGCCCCTGCGCCCGTTCCACGACCTGCTGTCGGCGTTTCGCCAGGATGTGATCAGGCCCCGCTACGCGAGCTTCGACGAGGTCCTCGATTACTGCACGCGCTCGGCCAACCCGATCGGCCGGCTGCTGCTCCACCTCTATCACATCCAAGACGCGGAAAACCTCCGCCATGCCGACGCGATCTGCACCGGATTGCAGCTGACTAATTTCTGGCAGGACATCGCCCTCGACTGGCGCAAGGGCCGCGTCTATCTCCCTGGCGAAGACCTCGCCCGGTTCGGGGTGAGCGAGGCCCAGATCGCCGATTCCCGCTGCGACGAGCGCTGGTCGCAGCTGCTCGAGTTCGAGGTGGCGCGCGCGCGCGCGCTGCTCGAAGCGGGGCGTCCCCTCACCCGCGCGCTGCCGCTGCGCCTGGGACTCGAGCTCAAATTCATCCTCGCCGGCGGTCTGCGCATTCTCTCTGCGATCGACGCCGTGCGCGGCGACATTTTCCAGCGCCGACCGCAGCTGCGCCGCCGCGATTGGGTGGCCATGTCGGCGGCGGCCCTTACGCGATGAGCCCGGACGCCTACTGCGAAGCGAAGGCCGCGCAAAGCGGCTCAAGCTTCTACCACAGCTTCCGCTTCCTCCCGCCCAAGCGAAGACGCGCCATCACCGCGCTGTATGCGTTCTGCCGCGAAGTCGACGACGTCGTCGACGAAGTCGCCGACCCGGGCGTTGCGCGCCTGAAACTCGCCTGGTGGCGCAATGAAATCGCGGCCGTGTTCGGTGGGGAGCCCCAGCATCCGGTCGCCCTCGCGCTGGTGCCGACGGTGGCGGCGTTCAATCTGCGCGAAGAGCATTTGCAGGCGGTCATCGACGGTATGACGATGGACCTGGACCAGAATCGCTACCGCGATTTCGTGACCCTCGAGCGCTACTGCGATCGCGTCGCCGGCGTGGTCGGCCTCATGTCGGCGGAAATCTTCGGCTACGAGCAGCCGGCGACGCGCGACTATGCGCGCACCCTCGGCATCGCGTTTCAACTCACCAACATCATCCGTGACGTCGGCGAGGACGCGAGCCGGGGCCGCATCTATCTGCCCCAGGACGAGCTCGCGCGCCACGGCGTGACAGCAGCGGATCTCTTCGGGCGCCGGGTCACGCCGGCGTTCATCGCTCTGATGACCGTCCAGGTGGCGCGGGCGCGGGCGTTCTACGCGCGGGCGCTCGCCGCGCTGCCAAAATCCGACCGCCGCGCGCAGCGCCCGGGGCTCATCATGGCCGCGATCTACCAGGCCCTGCTGCGGGCGATCGAGCGCGACGGCTTTCGCGTCCTCGACCACAGGATCAGCTTGAGCCCGCTGGCCAAGGCGTGGATCGCATGGAAGACCTCGTGGTCCTATTGAAGCGCGGCGATGGCTGAGACAGCCGGGCGCATCGCCATCGTCGGCGGCGGCTGGGCAGGGATGGCGGCCGCGGTCACGCTGGCCGCGGCCGGACGGCCGGTCACGGTGTTCGAGGCAGCGCAAGTGCTGGGCGGACGCGCGCGGCGCGTCGACATCGACGGGCGCACGATCGACAACGGACAGCACATCCTGTTGGGAGCGTACGCGCAAACGCTCGCCTTGCTGCGCACCGTGCACGGCGAGCGCGCCGAGCGCGAGCTGTTCGACCGGCGGCGGCTGCACCTCGAGCAGCCGGGCGCATTTCGCCTCAAGACGCCGGCCTTGCCGGCGCCCTGGCACCTCGTCGTTGCGCTGCTCGGCATGCGCGGTCTGCCGCGCCACGCTCGGCTGGGGACGGTCGCCTTTGTGCGTTGTCTGCGCCGCGCGCGCTTTCGCTGCGCACGGCAACTGACCGTCGCCGCGTTGCTGGCCGATCAATCGCCGCTCGCGGTGAGCCTGCTCTGGGAGCCGCTGTGCGTGGCCGCCCTGAACACCCCCATCGAGACCGCGTCGGCGCAGATCTTCCTCAACGTGTTGCGCCTCGCGTTCGCCGCCCACGCGCGTGATTCGGATGTGCTCGTGCCACGGGTTAACCTGACGACCCTTTTTCCCGCCGCCGCCGCAGCCTATGTCGCTGCGCGCGGTGGCGAAGCGCGCCTGGGCAGAACGGTCACCCGCCTCGACGTCGCCGACGCCACGATCGACCTGACGACCGAGGCGGGCGAAGAGCGCTTTGTCGCGGCGGTGCTCGCCGTCGCGCCGCACCAGCTCACGCCGCTCTCGGGATTCGCGCAACGCCGCTCCGCTGCTGTCCCGCTTGCCCAGGTCGCCGCGTTCGCCTACGAGCCGATCCGAACAATCTACCTGCAGTACCCGTCGGCGCTGGACCTGGTGCAACCGATGCTCAAGCTCGACAGCGATCCCGGGCAGTGGGTGTTTGACCGTGGCCAGCTCGGCGGCGCCCCGGGCCTCGCCGCCGTCGTCATCAGCACCGATGTTGCCGCGGCGCGAATCGCGCACGACGCGCTGGAGCGCGCGATCGACACCCAGCTGCGCCGCTTCTTCCCCAAGCTGCCTCCGCCGACATGGTCGCAGACCATTGCCGAGCGCCGCGCCACGTACGCCTGCATTGGCGGCCTGGCGCGGCCGGCACCCGGGGCGCTGGAGAAGCGGCTCTACCTGGCCGGCGATTACACCGACCCGGACTTCCCGGCGACGCTCGAGGCGGCCACTCGCAGCGGCGTCACGGCAGCGCGCCAGCTGCTCGCCGCGCACCCCTAGCGCCGTGCCTTAAGGATCGCCGGTGGCAAGCGCCTTGGCGCGCTCGCGCAGCACGTACTTCTGGATCTTACCGGTGGAGGTTTTGGGCAGCGGCCCGAAAACGACGCTCCGCGGCGCCTTGAAGTGCGCGAGGCGCTCGCGACACCAGGCGATCAACTCCTCAGCGCCGATGCCCTTCGCTTCGGAGCGCAGCGCGACGAATGCGCAGGGCGTCTCGCCCCACCTGGCGTCGGGCCTGGCGACGACGGCGGCTTCCATCACCTGCGGGTGGCGATAGAGGCACTCCTCGACTTCAAGCGAGCTGATGTTCTCGCCGCCGGAAATGATGACGTCCTTGGCCCGGTCCTTGATCTCGATATAGTTGTCGGAATGCCACACCGCGAGATCGCCGCTGTGAAACCACCCGTCGCGCATTGCCGCCGCGGTCGCCGCCTCGTTCTTCAAATAGCCCTTCATGACGGTATTCCCGCGTAGCAACACCTCGCCCACGCTCGCCCCGTCGCGCGCCACCGGCCGGTGCGTGGCCGGGTCGGCTACGGTCAGCTCCGAGAGCGTGGGCATGGGCACGCCCTGGCGCGCCATCCGTCGCGCGCGTTCCGCCGGGTCAAGATCGCCCCAGCCTTCCTGCGTGGCGCACAGGGTCGCCGGCCCGTAGGTCTCGGTCAGCCCATACTGATGCGTGATGCGGAAGCCCATCTGCTCCATCGCTTCGATGATCGCCGAGGGCGGCGCGGCGCCCCCGGTTCCTACTTCGACCCGGTGGTCGAAGCGCAGCTTCACCTCCGGCGCCGCGTGCACCAGCATGTTGAGCACGATCGGCGCACCGCAGAGATGGGTGACGCGGTGGTCGCGGATGGCCGGAAAGATCCGCGCCGGATCGACGCGGCGCAGGCACACATGCGTTCCGCCGGCGGCGGTCACCGCCCAGGTATGCGTCCAGCCGCAGCAGTGGAACATCGGCAGCGTCCACAGGTAGACGCTGTCCGGCTTCAGGCCGAAGGCGAGCGCGTTGGCCAGGGCGTTGAGATACGCGCCGCGGTGATGGTAGACCACACCCTTGGGGTCGCCGGTGGTGCCCGAGGTATAGAGCAGCGCCAGCGCGTCCCACTCGTCCTCGGGTCCGGGCCAGACGAAGCCCGGATCGCCCTCGGCGAGTAGCGCCGGGTAATCGATCGCACCCAGTCGGGCGCTTTGCGGCGCTGCGCTATCGTCGATGTCGACGATAAGGATGTCGCGATCGACTTCTGCCAGCGCGGCCTTGATCGTGGGCGCAAACTCGGTATCGGTGAGGAGTGCCTTCGCCTCGCCGTGCGCCAGGCAGAAGGCGATGCTGCGCGCATCGAGCCGGTAATTGAGCGGGTTTAACACCGCGCCCAGCGCCGGAACGGCGTAGTGCGCTTCGAGCAGGGGCGGAATATTGGGGGCCATGACGGCGACGGTGTCGCCGCGACCGATCCCCCGCTGTGCCAGGGCCGAGGCAAGGCGCCGACAGCGCGTCTCGAACTCGCCATAGGTGTACGCCTCCGCGCCGTGGCGCACCGCGATCTTCTGCGGCCAGATCAGCGCGCTGCGTTCCAGAAACTGCAGCGGCGATAGCGGGACGTAGTTCGCGCGCCGCTTGTCCAGGGAGTCAGTGCGCGGCACAGGCGTGGGAGCAGCGGAGGACGCCATGATCGCGTCGTCTAGGCACGCGTTGGCGGTTGCGTGCACCCGGCGCCCAGCGGGCGCTGCATGAGCAGGCTCTCGATCCAGAGTCCAAACTTCCAGCCGACGCCGGGCATGCGACCGACGTCGACAAAGCCCAGGGCACGGTGCAACGCAACCGAAGCCGCGTTGCCGACATCCCCGATCACTGCGACCATCAGCCGATCGCCGCGTTGCGTGCAAGCCTCGATCAAGCGCGCCAAAAGCATGCGCCCGATGCCGCGCCCCGCCGCGGCGGGCGCGACATAGACCGAATCCTCGACCGTGTAGCGATAGCCCGGTCGCGATCGATAAGCGCTGGCGAAGCTATAGCCCACGATGATCCCCTCGCCGCTCTCGGCGACGAAATAGGGATACCCGGCGGCGACGATGGCATCGTAGCGGCGCTCCATTTCGGCAATCGAAGGAGGTGTGTATTCGAAGCTCGCCGTCCCGCAGGCGACCTGCTCGGCATAGATCGCGGTGATCTGCGTCAGGTCGGCGCGCGCTGCTGCGCGCAGGGTCACGCCTGACGACCCGAGCCCGGTCATTACCCGCGCGTCGCACGGTTGCTGCCGGGTCGGCCGCGCAGCAGCCGCTGTTTCTCGCGATTCCACTCGCGTTCCTTAGTCGCCGCCCGCTTGTCGTACTGTTTCTTCCCCCGTGCCAGACCGACGTCGAGCTTGATCCGGCCCTTGCTGAAGTGCAGGTTAAGCGGGGTGAGCGTGTAACCGGCGCGTTCGACCTTGCCGATCAGACGGTTGATTTCCACCCGGTGCAGCAACAGCTTGCGCGTGCGCGTCGGGTCGGGTCGGATGTGCGTCGACGCGGTGCTCAGGGGCGTCACGTGCGCGCCGAGGAGAACGATCTCGCCGTTCTTGACCACGACGTAGGCCTCCTTGAGCTGCGCCCGGCCGGCGCGGATGGCTTTGACCTCCCAGCCCTCGAGCGCGAGACCGGCCTCGAATTTTTCCTCGACGAAATAGTCGTGATAGGCTTTTCGGTTGTCGACTATGCTCATCGCAGGGTTCTTCGCTCGCCGCTCGTTCGGGAAACTGGGACGAAACGCGCGATCCTATTGTAGCAATGGCCCCCGCGGCGCAGCGCTCGGTCGCGGATAGTCGGACGTGAGCGAGATCCGGGTCACCGTCGTCCAAGCCCTGGCCGATGAGGCGATTGAAGTCGCGCTGCATCTGCCCGAGGGCGCCACGATCGCCGACGCGATCGACCACGCCGGAGCGAATCTGCGCCTCGCCGTCGCCGACCTGTCGCGCTGCACGGTCGGGATCTACGGCAAACAGGCCCGCCGCGACACCGTCCTTGCCGACGGCGACCGGGTGGAGCTCTACCGGCCGCTCAAGGTGGATCCGAAACTGGCGCGAAGACAGCGCGCAACCAATAAATAACATTAGATAAACGTTGCAAGCTATTTGTTATTAACAATATTATTGCTTGAAAAACCAGGCCAGGCGCGCACCCGCGCGCCGCCGGTCTCGCCGCCGATCCGCCGCGTTTGGCCTACTCTGTCGCGCCGTGAGAGCGCAGCGCGCGGGCAATCGCGTCGAACCCGCCGCGCACCGCCCAGGAGAGCGCTGTGGCACCGTTTTCGTTGTGCTGGTTGACGTCGGCGCCGTGGGAGAGAAGCAGGTCGACGGTCGGCGCATAGCCGCCACGCACTGCCATCATCAGTGGCGTGGTGCCGTTAGGCGACACCGCATTGACGTTGGCGCCGGCGTCGAGCAGGTAGCGGGCAACCTCGGTCTGGCCGCCGCTCGCGGCATAGAGGAGCGGCGTCCAGCCGGGACCATCGAGCGCGGCGCCGCGGGTGTAAAGCGTCTTGACGATCGCGAGGTGGCCGCCCAACGCCGCCACCGTGATCGGGCGGTCACCGAAGCGATTGGGCAGGTCGACCTTGGCGCCGGCACCGAGGAGCGCGTCGACCGTCGGCTGCCAGCCTGCGCGCGCCGCGACCAGCAAAACCGGGTCGCCATTCGGATCGAGGGTATTCGGATCCATGCCGCGCGCGAGCAGGGCGCGCACCTGGTCGCTGCGGTCGATCGCCACGGCCTGCACAAAGCTATCGTAGGACTGATCGGCGTTTGCCGCCGGCGGCGCGGCGAAGAAGAGCCCGAGGGCGAAGCACGCAGCTCCGGGCGCTTGCCATGAGGATTTAGTGCACATCACGGGGCACCCCGAACAGGCGAAAAAAATTGTCTGAAGTCGTCGCCGCAATTTCGGCGACGGCGACGTCGCGCAAACGCGCAATTTCTTCGGCAACGTAGCGCACGTAGGCCGGCTGATTGGTCTTGCCGCGAAACGGCACGGGCGCGAGGTAGGGCGAGTCGGTCTCGATGAGCATGCGCGCGAGAGGTACGCGGCGCGCCACGTCCTTGAGCGCCAGCGCGTTCTTGAAGGTGACGATGCCGGAGAAGGAGATGTAGAAGCCGAGCTCGAGCGCGCCGGCTGCAACGTCCCAGCTTTCGGTGAAGCAGTGCATGACGCCGCCCACGTCGCCGGCACCCTCCTCACGCATAATCGCGAGCGTATCCTCGGCCGCGGCCCGGGTATGGATCACCAGCGGCTTGCGGCAGACGCGCGCAGCGCGGATGTGGGTGCGAAAGCGGGTGCGCTGCCAGGAAAGATCGCCCTTCAGCCGATAGTAGTCGAGCCCGGTCTCGCCGATGGCGACGACCTTCGGTTGTGCCGCCAGGCGCACCAGTTCGTCCGCATCCGGCTCCGGCGTGTCCTCGACATCGGGATGCACTCCGACCGAGGCGTAGAGCTGCGCATGGTCGGCGGCGAGCTTCACCACCGAGGGCATCGCCGGCAGGTTGACGCTGATGCATAGCGCGTGCGTGACCTGGTTTGCGGCCATGGCCTCGAGCACCGCCGGAAGATCGGCGGCGAGCTCGGGGAAGTCGAGGTGGCAGTGCGAGTCGACGAACAAGCGCTACATCGTGTGCGTCGGGCGGTTCGACGCCAGCGTCTCGCCGAGGACCTGTTCGATTTGCGCCCGCGCCGATGCGCCGATATCGTCATTGGTGAACTGGACACCGATGCCCTGGGTGCGATTGCCCTGGACGCCGTCGGGGGTGATCCAGACCACCTTGCCCTGCACGGCAATGCGCTGCGGGTCGTCCATGAGCGAGAGCAGCATGAAAACTTCCTCGCCCAGCTGATAGGGCCGGTTGGTGGGGATGAATATGCCCCCGCCCTTGAGAAAGGGCATATAGGCGGCGTAGAGCGCGGCCTTCTCGCGAATGTTGAGCGACAACACACCCGGCCGCGACACCGACGACGTATTGCCGTTGAAGCGATCGCTGCTGCTAATGGACGTCTCCCTTACCGAACAGGGCGAGATACTCGAACAGCAGCGCTTCGACGACCAGCCGCGGTTGGAGTGGATGGCCGAGCAGCGCGCGCTGCTGGAGCAGCGTTCCATAGTAGCGGAACAGCTTCAGCCGCGCCACCTTCTGCCCCAGCCGCCGCAACGCATCGCGCCGGTCCGGGTTGAAGCGCGGGATCCCGCCGCTGCTGCTGGCCGCCAGATCGGCGATCCAGGTCTGCAACCAGTACACCACAGCCGCGAGCTGCGCCTTGCGCTCCTCCTTCGGGAACGCCTCCAATCGCGCCCCGAGCAACACCGGCCGCAGGCGCTCGGGTCGTGCCAGCGCGTCGAGCAGCAGCTCGCGCTCGCGCTGCACGGCGGCCTCGGCAAACGTCAGTGCAAGCAGCGGCGCGCCGCCGGCCTGGGCGAGCAGGAGCGACGCGTTGGGTGCGCCCTGCGCTTCCAGCCACGCGCTCGCCGCCGCTGCGTCGGGCTCGGGCGCGAGGAGCCGCTGGCAGCGGCTCACAATCGTTGCCGGCAGGCCCCCGGGAAGATGACTGACCAGGATCAGATAGGTCGCCGGCGGCGGCTCCTCGAGCGTCTTGAGCAGGGCATTCGCCGCGGCCGTATTCATGCCTTCAGCCGGCGCGATCAGCGCGACCTTGGCCCGCTGGCGATGGCTCGAGAGCTGGGTAAATTCGGTCAGCTGCCGGATGCGGTCGACCTCGATGCGGTCGACGGGGGTCGGATTGCCCTCCTCGTCGGCCTCGAAGAGCTCGATCACGCGCAGATCCGGATGCGCTCCCGCCAGCATGTAGCCGCAACTCGGGCAGGCGCCACAGGCGCTGCCATCCGGGTTCGGGCGCTCACACAAGAGCGCCTGCGCAAAATGCAGGGCCAGGATACCTTTGCCGGTGCCGCGCCGGCCGGTGATGAGCAAGGCCTGCGGCCAGCGCGCGCGCGCTTGCAGCGCGGCGGCGGCCGTGGCGCGCTGCCACGGTGGCAACGGCTGTCCTGGCGCCAAGGCCGTCGCACGCTCGCTCATAGTCCCGCCACGAGCGCGGCAAGCGCGGCCCGGATCGCGTCGGGCGAACCGGTGGCGTCGATCACCCGCATGCGCAGCGGCTCTGCCCGCGCGCGTTGCAGATATGCCTCACGCACGCGCTCGAAGAACGCTCCGGTCTGGCGCTCGAACTTGTCCTGCGCCCGGGCCCCCGCGACGCGCTCGCGGCTGACCTCGACCGGGATGTCGAATAGGAGCGTGAGGTCGGGGCGGAACTCGCCCAGCGTCAGCCGTTCGAGTTGCGCGATCGTCTCCAGAGGCACCCCGTGCCCGGCCCCCTGATAGGCGTAGGTGGCGTCGACAAAGCGATCGCAGACGATCCACGTTCCGTCGGCGAGCCGCGGCCAGATCTCGCGTTCGCAATGCTCACGCCGCGCGGCAAACATCAGCAGCGTTTCGGCGAAGGGCGTCATCGGCTCGTGCAGCAGCAATTCGCGCAGCTTCTCGCCGACGCTCGTGCCGCCCGGCTCACGGCTCACCCACACCGCATGGCCGTCGCGTTCCAGCGTTGACTTGAGCCACGGCAGGTGCGTGCTCTTGCCGGCTCCGTCGATGCCTTCGAGGGTGATGAAACGGCCGCGGGGGCGAGGGTTTGACATGCGTGATGCAACGGCCGTGCTAGCGCCCGTTCTTCTGGTATTTTGCCACCGCGCGGTTGTGGTCGGGGAGGTTGGCCGAAAACTCGCTCGACCCGTCGCCGCGCGAGACGTAGTACAGGTAGGGTGTGGACGGCGGATGCAATACCGCGTCGAGCGACGCCTGGCTCGGCAGCGCGATCGGCGTGGGCGGCAAGCCGTCGCGGGTGTAGGTGTTGTACGCCGTATCCGTATCGAGGTCGCGCTTGGTCAGGTTGCCGTCGAAGCGTGCACCCAGGCCGTAGATCACCGTCGGATCCGCCTGCAGGCGCATGCCGCGCTGCAGGCGATTGATGAGCACCGAAGCGATGAGCGGCCGATCGGCACCGCGCCCGGTCTCCTTCTCCACGATCGAGGCCAGGATCAGCGCCTCGTACGGCGAGGTCAATGGGAGCCCGGATGCGCGCGCGGCCCAGGCGGCATTGAGTCGCTGGCGCATGGTGCGGTAGGCGCGCGCCAGGATCGACACGTCGCTCGCCCCGTTGGAAAAAAAATAGGTGTCGGGAAAGAACCAACCCTCCGCCTGCGTTTCCGTGGCGCTCAGCGCGCGCATCAAGTCCGGGTCGGCGACATCAGCCGCAGTTTGGGTAATCTCGGCGTTAGCGCGCAAGGCCTGGCGCAGATCGCGCAGCGTCCAGCCCTCGACGATGGTCAGACTCGTCTGCGTGGCGTCGCCCTGCGACAATTTCGCCAGCAAGGCGGCGAGCGTCGTGCCCGCCGGGAGCTCGTAGTTACCCGCCTTGATGGTGCGATCGACACCGACCAAGCGACCCAACAGCACCAGCGTCCAGTCCGCGGGCAATACGCCGGCGGCCGTCAACTCGTGCGCGACCGCGCGCAGCGTCGCGCCGGAACGCACGCTAAAGGCATACGGCTGCTGCGGCAGCGGCAAAGGAGAGCGCGTCACCCACCACCAGGCGGCCACCCCGGCGGCCAGGGCGATGACGATCAACGCGAACAGACGGCGCGACACAAAACGCTCGCAGGCGGAAAACGGAATCGCGCGATTATAATGGCTCCATGGTTCGATCCGCCGGCATCAAGCCACGCGCGCCCGGCTTCACGTTAGTCGAGATCCTGGTTGTCATCGTGATCCTTGGCATCCTCGCCGCGCTGGTCGTGCCGCGCATCATCGAACGCCCCGATCAGGCACGCGTCACCGCCGCCAAGGCCGATATCGCGACACTCATGCAGGCGCTCAGGCTCTATCGCCTCGACAACCAACGCTATCCGACCAGCGAACAAGGTCTAAACGCGCTCGTGGCGAAGCCATCCCTGCCACCGGTGCCTCCGAACTGGAAGCCGAACGGCTACCTCGAGCGGCTGCCGCTTGATCCGTGGGGGAATCCCTATCAGTATCTCAATCCGGGTTTGCGCGGCGAGATCGACGTCTTCAGTTTCGGTGCGGACGGTCAGCCCGGTGGAACGGGCTATGACGCCGACATCGGTTCGTGGGATCTGTGACGCGCCGCCAAGGTCGCGGCTTCACGCTCGCCGAGATACTCGTCGTGCTGGTCGTGATCGGCATTGCCGCCGCGATCACCTATGCCCAGCTGGAAAGCGATCCGCGCCAGACGCTGCAGCGCGAAGGGCGGCGCTTGGCCGGCGCGCTCGAACATGCGGCGCTGCTCGCGCAATGGAAGAACGAGACCCTTGGCGTTTCGGCCAACGGCAGCGCGTATCGGTTCTGGCGCCGCAGAGTCGACGGCGATGGCGAGCACTGGGTCGCGCTTTCCGACGACGACCTGCTTGCGTCGCGGGCGCTGCCGGCGCCCTTGATCGCGGTGGCGCGCGCCTATGCCGGACAGGCGGTGCCCAACGAGGCGGTCCTGCCGCTCGTCCCCAGCGGGCGCAATGAGCCTTATGTCATCGCGCTGGCTTCTCCGGAATGGCAACTGCTGCTCACCTCGGACCCGCTGAACCGGGTCGCGCTCGTCGGCCCGGTTCCGCGCTGAATCGCACACACGCCGCGCGCGGGTGCGGCTTCACCCTGGTCGAAGTCCTGGTCGCGCTGGCGATCGTCGCGGTCGCGCTCGCCGCCGGATTCCGCAGCGTCGCACAGAGCAGCGACAGCGCAACCGCGCTCAAGGCGCGCACGCTGGCGTTGTGGGTGGCGGAAAACCGCTTGGCGGCCGCGCAGCTCGCAACGCCAGGCCCGGCGGTAGGCGAGAGCAGCGGCAACGACGCCGAGGCCGGCGCCAGTTTCGTCTGGCGCGCAACCGTTGTCAGCACGCCGAACCCGGCGTTTCGACGCGTCGAGATCTCCGTCGCTGAGACCGAGCGTCCGGACTACGTGCTGGCGCGGCTGGTCGGCTACGTGGGCCAAAGCGCCCAGTGATGCCGATGCGCTGCGCCGTTCGCCGCGGCTTCACGCTGCTCGAAGTTCTCATTGCCGTCGCCATCGTGGCCCTCATCGCCACGCTCGGCTATCGCGCCGTCGCGGCGCTGAGCACGAGCGAAACGAAGCTCGCGGCCGAGGCGACGCGCTGGCGCACGCTCGACCTTTTCTTCGCCCGCCTGGAAGGCGATTTGCGCCAGGCGATGCCGCGCCCGGCGCGCCTGTCCGACGCGCTCGAGCCGGCGTGGGTGGGAGACGCCGACGCCGAGGGCAACAGCGTGCTCGAATTCTCCCGCGCCGGGCCCGAATTCACGCTCGAAGCGGGGAGCGCCGGGCAGCGCCTGGCCTATCGTCTTCGCGCTGGCGCGGTCGAAGTGCTCTATTGGGCGAGCTATGATCGGCCGCGCGGCGTTGACCCCACGGCGTACCCACTGCTAGACGGCGTGGCGCGCTTCCAGCTCGCCTACCTCACGCAGGGCGGAACCTGGGCCGAGAGCTGGCCCGCTCACCGCCGAAAGCCCGCTGCCGCGCGCGGTGAAGGTCGACCTCACGCTGGCTTCGGGCGAAGTGATCGAGCGATGGCTCGCGCTCCGCTAAGCGCGCGCGGCGCGGCCATCGTCATGGCGATGCTGCTCGCCGCGCTGGCGGCGACCATCGCCACCGCGCTGCTCTGGCAGCAACAGCGCTGGGCGGGCGAATACGAGCGCCGCCGCGATCAGGTGCAGGCCCAGGCGCTGGCAATGGCCGGGGTGCAATGGGCGCGTCAAATCCTGTTCGAGAATGCGCCGCCGACGATCGTGCAGCTGGGCCAGCCGTGGGCCTTCCGGCTGCCCACGACGCCGATCGAGAACGGGTCGATCGGCGGCTACATCACCGACGCTCAGAGCCGCATTAACGTCAACAACCTCGCCAGCAATGCCACCGTGACCGCGGCGGCGCAGCTGGCATTGCAGCGCCTGTTCGCCGAGCTCGGCGTGCCCAATGCCCTGCTCAACGCCACCGCCGACTGGGTCGACAGCGACGACCAGACGACGCCGAACGGCGGCGCCGAAGACTCCTACTATCTGGCGCAGGACCCGCCGCGGCTGGCCGCCAATGCTCCGGTACGCCGCGTCGCCGAATTGCTCGCCGTGCGCGGTGGAGACCCGACGCTTATCGCGCGCCTGGCGCCGTTTATCGAGGCGCTCGATGCGCCCACCATGGTCAACGTCAATACCGCGCCGGCGGAAGTGCTCGTCGCCGTGATCGGCGGACTCGGCGCCGCCGGCGCCACGGCCCTCGTGGCGAGTCGGACCACCAAACCGTTCGCCAACCTCGGCGATTTCCGCACGCGTCTGCCGTCTGGCAATCTCGACGTCGACGAAAGCACGCTTACCGTCACCAGCGACTGGTTTGTGGTAACCATCGAAGCGCGGCAAAGCGATACCGTCGCCCGCGCCCGGGCCCTGCTGCGACGCTCCACCGCGCCGATGACGTGGCCGGACGTCGTCTGGCAAACCGTCGAGTAGCGTCTTGGCTGCCGCCGGTCCCGCCACGGGCATCACGACGGGTCGAGTACAATCGGCGCCGATCGAGGGCACCTCGGAATCTGTCCGCTAAGCGCCCTGGCGCGCGACGTCGTGTCGCAGCTTGCGCGACGCCTGCACCAGCTGCCTGAATCTCGCGATGGCACTCACCGCAACCACACTGCGTGTATGGGTCGACGACCCGCCCGAGGCGGGCCGCGAATTCGCCTGGGTGCTGTTCGACGCCGCCGGTGGGCAGGTCGGCAGCGGCCGCAGTCCGCCGTCGGCATGGCCCGCGGCCGAGCGCAGGGAAGCGGTCGTCGCAGCGCGCCATGGCCGCATCGTCACGCTGCCGCTGCCGCCGTTACCGCCTGGTCGCATCGTCGCCGCGGCGCGGTTCGCGCTCGAGGACCAACTTGCCGACGCGCCCGATGAGAGCCATGTCGCCGTGGGCAGCGAGCGCAGCGGCACCGGGCTGCGTGTGGCGATCGTCGCCAGCAGCTGGATGGCAGCCTTCGTTGCCGCGTCGCAGCGGGTAGGCCTCAACTGGGACCGCGCCGTGCTCGAAAGCGACCTGGCGCTGGCACCGGCGCGTGGCTGGCGTTGGTGTGCGACCTCGGTTGGGGAGCCCGGATTTGTCCGCACCCACGCTGGCGCAACGATCGCGGTGGGGCCGGCGCAAGGTGATGCGCCGCCAGCGGAGCTGGCCCTGGCGCTGGCCCGCGGCGGTGCCGACGCGCCGCAGACCGTCCGTGTCGACGCCGCGGGTGCGACGACGATGCTTCTCGACCGTGCCCGGGCCTTGACCGGGGTTGAATTCGTCGCCGGCACGCCGTGGCGCTGGGCGGACGCGGCGCCAGGGGCGTTTGCCGGCGCGATCGATCTGTTCTTCGAGCGCTTTGGCAGGAATGCGGCCCGCCCCGCGCTCGATTTTCGTCGCCTGCTAAGACCAGCTCTGTGGATCGCCGTCCTGGCCATCGGCCTGCATGTGGCCGCGACGCTCGGACAGTGGCTCTGGCTGCGCTGGGAAACCGCGGCGATCGGCCGCGAGCTCACCGCGCTTGCCGTTGCCGCCGTGCCCGAATTCGCCGCCGGCGGCTCCGGCCCGATCGCGCCCGCGCTTGCCTTGGCGCAGCGCGAGCGCGATCTCAAGCACCGCGCCGGCCTGCTCGCCGGCGACGATTTTCTGCCCTTGCTCGCGCGCGCGGCGCCGACGCTGTCGGCCCTTCCGCCCGAAGCGATCCGCTCGCTGACCTACGCCGACGGCCACCTGCTGCTCGATCTGCAAAAGATCGAGGCAACGCGGCCGGCCGCCTTGCAACGCGAACTGCAGCGCGCCGGCCTGGTCGCGATCGCCGCACCCACCAGCAACGGCGCCCGGCTGCGGGTAGGGTTGAACTGATGGCCACCACCGCCTCGAGCCGGCGCGAGTCTCTGGCCCAGTGGTGGCAACTGCGCTCGCGCGGCGAGCGCGCCGTGCTCGCGTTCGTTATGGCCGCGGTGGCCCTCGCCCTCGGCTGGCTGTTCATCTGGCAACCGCTGCTGCAGGACACGGACCGGTTGACGCGGCAGCTCGCCGCCGATCGGGCGACCTTGGCCGAAGCGCGGCGACAAGCCGACGCGATTGCCGGTCTCGCGCGCACCGCGCCCGGGGTCGCCGCCGGCGATCCGCGCGCCGCGCTCGATGCGGCGTTAGTCGCGCAGGGTCTCAAGAGCGCCGCGACGTCGATTGAACGCGGCGACAACGAGCGCATCCGCGCGACCTTCGACCGCATTGGTTTCGATGCGCTCACGGCGTTTCTGGACGCCTTGCAGAAAAGCGCGCAACTGCGGGCCGTTGAGCTCGTCGCCACCGCCCGCGTCGAACCCGGACAGGTGCGCGCCGAACTCACCCTGGCACACTGATGCGACCCGCGCTGGCCATCGCCGCGGGCGCCGTGTTGCTCGCCGGCGCGTTGGTCATCACCGCGCCGGCGACGCTGCTCGATGCACGCCTTGCCGCGCTCTCCGACGGACACCTGCGCCTGGCGGACGCCGCCGGCACGATCTGGAACGGTTCGGGCGAGGTGGTGCTGTTGCCGACCGCGGCGCGCGTGCCACTGCGCTGGCAACTCGAGGCCTGGCCGTTGCTCCGCGGCGAAGTTCGGGGCGCCATCGGCACGCAGACCGAGCTCGCACCCGGCGCGACCCTGGTGTACGGTCGCGATCGCTTCGACCTCTCCACGCTCGACTTCGCGCTGCCAGTAGAGAGCATCCTGCCCTTTGCCACCCGCGCGAAGATCGCGCTCGGCGGCACGCTGGCTGTGCACGTAAACCACCTGGCGTGGATTGCCGGCGCGCTCGACGGGCAACTGACGCTGCAATGGCGCGACGCGAGCCTGCCGGGGCCGAGGGCCGATAGTCGCATCGGCTTGGGCGATGTACGTATCGACCTCAATGGACGCGGCGTCGAGCTTACCGGCCCGGTGCGCAACTCCGGGGGGGACGTCGAAATCAATGGCCGACTCGCACTCACGGCGTCGGGTGCAACAAACCTCGAAGCCACGCTCCGGCCACGAAGCGCCGATCGCGAGCGCGCCGAACTGGTCACGGCCGCGCTGTCGACCCTGGGCGCGGCCGATGCGGAGGGCGGCTACCGCGTGCATTGGACCGGGGCTTGGCGATGAGCCGCCGTCGCCACCGCGGCCGCACCAGGCCAGCGCATCCCCGAAGCAGCGCGCAGCCGCCCCCGCCGCAACGCCTAACAGCCATCGACGGGCTGCGGGGATTCGCGCTCTGCCTCATGGTCGTCTATCACTTCAGTTTCGACTTGGCCTGGTTCCGCGTCCTGCACGCCGATTTCAACCACGATCCGTTCTGGCTCGGGTATCGCGGCATCGTGGTGACGTTGTTCGTGGGCCTGGTCGGGGTGAGCCTGGTGCTCGCGCGACGTGCGCATCCGGGGCCAGGAGCGTTCTGGCGCCGCGTCGCGCTGATTGCCGCCTGCGCCATGCTCGTCAGCGGTGCGAGCTACGTAGCCTTTCCGCAGACTTTCATCACCTTCGGCATTCTGCATTGCATCGCCGTGAGCTCGATCCTGGCGCGACCGCTCGTCGATTCGCCGCGCCTCGCCCTGTGCACGGGCATCGCCATCATCGCAATCGGCAACACGCTGCACCTGCCGCTCTTCGATACGCCGTGGCTGCACTGGGTCGGCATGATGACGCACAAGCCGGCGACCGAAGATTACGTGCCGCTTTTTCCGTGGCTCGGCGTGGTGCTGGTCGGGGTCGCTGCGGGCCACTGGTTGCTCGCACGCCAACCGGTCGCCATCGCGGCGCTCGGCCGCGCGACGCCGGCCTGGCTGGCGTGGCTGGGACGCCACAGCCTGCTCGTCTACCTGGTGCACCAACCGTTGCTGGTCGGCATCCTGCGCGTGGTCGTCTAGGTTCGTCTTGGCCGGCCGCGGGAGGCTCCCGTATAATCGCTCGCTTACAGGCGCGTAGCTCAGCTGGTTAGAGCACCACCTTGACATGGTGGGGGTCGTTGGTTCGAGTCCAATCGCGCCTACCAATGTGCACGCACGAAGGAGCGAAAGGCAGCGTTATGACACCGCGAACGCGGCAGGAGCCCGATTGATCGAAGCGCGAGTTCGCACGCCGGTGTGAGGTGAAAGAAGGTGCGGCTCGTCCGCACTTTTTTTTCAAGGATCCGCCATGCCTGATGTCCGCCTGCCTGACGGTGCCATAAAGCACTTCGACGCACCCGTCTCCGTGTTGGCTGTCGCCCAGTCCATCGGCCCAGGCCTCGCCAAGGCCGCGCTCGCCGCCAAGGTCAACGGCCAGCTCGTCGATACCTCGTATGTCATCGCTCGCGACGCGGACCTCGCCATCGTTACCGACAGGGATCCGGAAGGACTCGAGGTGCTGCGCCATTCGACCGCGCACCTGCTCGCCTACGCGGTCAAGCAATTGTTTCCCGATGCCCAGGTGACCATCGGCCCGGTCATCGAGGACGGGTTCTATTACGACTTTTCCTTCAAGCGGCCGTTCACCCCCGAGGATCTCGCGGCGATCGAGGCCAAGATGGCCGAACTCGCTCGGCGCGACGAACCGGTGCTGCGCAAGGTCATGGCGCGCGATGACGCGGTGCGCTACTTCGAGTCGATCGGCGAACACTACAAGGCCGAGATCATCGCCTCGATCCCGGACGACCAGCCGATTTCGCTCTACAGCGAGGGCGACTTCACCGATCTATGCCGCGGCCCGCACGTGCCGTCGACGGGCAGGCTCAAGGTGTTCAAGCTCACCAAGCTTGCCGGCGCGTACTGGCGCGGCGATTCGCGCAACGAGATGCTGCAGCGGATCTATGGCACGGCATGGGCGAAGAAAGAAGACCTCGACCTGTATCTGCAGCGCCTCGAGGAAGCCGAGAAGCGCGATCACCGCAAGCTCGGTCGCCAGCTCGACCTCTTTCACCTGCAGGAGGAGGCGCCGGGGATGGTGTTTTGGCATCCCAAGGGCTGGACGATTTGGCAGCAGGTCGAGCAGTACATGCGCCGCGTCTACCAGGACAACGGTTATCAGGAAGTGCGCGGGCCGATGATCCTCGACTTGAGCCTGTGGAAGCGCTCCGGCCACTGGGACAACTTCAGGGAGAACATGTTCTTCACCGAATCGGAGAAACGCGACTACGCGGTCAAACCGATGAATTGCCCTGGGCACGTGCTGATCTTCAACTCGGAAATGCGCAGTTACCGCGACCTGCCGCTGCGTTACGGCGAATTCGGCTACTGCCACCGCAACGAAGCCTCCGGCGCGCTGCACGGACTCATGCGCGTGCGCGCGTTCACCCAGGACGACGGCCATATCTTCTGTACGCCGGAGCAGATCGAGCCCGAGGTCACCGCCTTCAACCGCCTCGCGCTGGCCGTGTACAAGGATTTCGGCTTCGACGACGTCACCATCAGGCTCGCACTGCGCCCGGACAAGCGCATGGGCGACGACGCGGTCTGGGACCGCGCGGAGGAGGCGCTGCGCGCAGCGCTGCGGGCCTGTGGCGTGAGCTGGACCGAACTGCCCGGCGAGGGCGCCTTCTACGGGCCGAAGATCGAGTACCACCTGAAGGATTCGCTGGGCCGCTCCTGGCAGTGCGGCACCATGCAGGTGGACTTTTCGATGCCGGAGCGGCTGGGTGCCGAATACGTCGCCGAAGACAACACCCGCAAGGTGCCCGTCATGCTGCACCGGGCGATCGTCGGCTCGCTCGAGCGCTTCATCGGCATCTTGCTCGAAAACCATGCCGGAGCGCTGCCGTTGTGGCTCGCGCCGGTGCAGTTGGCGGTACTCACCATCACGGACCGCCAGGCCGGCTATGCCCGGGAGGTCGCCGCAGCCTTGCGCGCCGCCGGCTACCGGGTCGTGGCCGATTTGCGCAACGAGAAGATAACTTATAAAATTCGGGAACATAGCCTGCAAAAGCTGCCGTACCAGTTGATCCTGGGCGACAAGGAATTGCAGGCGCAACAGGTGGCCGTGCGTACCCGCACCGGCGAAGACCTGGGGGCGATGCCCCTGGAAACCTTCGTGTCTCGCCTTGATGGCGAGATAAAAACTCGCAGCTGACCGGTTAATCCATCGGCGCGGCGCGCGAGCCCGGACGGGCGGCACGGCCGGATTTTTCATATTTCGGGAGAACACAATCGCCCAGGAAAGAGCGCAGCGAATCAACGGGGAAATCACCGTCCCCGAGGTTCGCTTGGTAGGCGAAGACGGTGAGCAAATCGGCGTCGTGCCGGTCGCGGATGCGATGGCACGGGCGGAAGCGGCGGAGCTTGATCTGGTCGAGATCGCGCCGCTCGCCAAGCCCCCGGTGTGCCGGATCATGGATTTCGGCAAGTTCAAATACCGCGAGGCGAAGCGAGCGCACGAGGCAAAGCTCAAGCTCAAGCAGATCCAGGTCAAGGAAGTGAAATTCCGCCCCGGCACCGACGAGGGGGACTACAAGATCAAGCTCCGGAACCTCATCCGGTTCCTGGGCGAAGGCGACAAGGCCAAGGTGACGTTGCGTTTCCGCGGCCGGGAGATGGCGCACCAGGAATTTGGCATACGCCTTCTCGAGCGAATCCGCGGCGATCTCGAGCCGTTCTGCGTCGTCGAGCAGTTTCCGAGACTCGAGGGCCGGCAGATGGTGATGCTGCTGGCTCCGAAGAAGGTCTTACCGAAGCATCACCCGAACAAGCCCGAAGCCGGTCAGGCGCCCGTGAAAAAGGCGCCCAAAGCCTCTCCGTCGGAGAGCACCGCCGTGGGCAGCAAATAGGAAGATAGAGAATCATGCCCAAGATGAAAACCAAGAGCGGCGCAAAAAAGCGCTTCCGCGTGCGCGGCAGCGGCAGCGTCAAGCGCTCGCAGGCGTTCAAGCGCCACATCCTTACCAAGAAGTCGACCAAGAACAAACGGCACCTGCGCGGCCCCACCGGAGTTGACCGCACCAATGCGGCTTCGGTGAAAGCCATGCTGCCGTACGCCTAAGGGAGCCGGCCATGCCACGAGTCAAACGAGGCGTTACCGCCAAGGCGCGGCACAAGAAGATCCTTTCCAAGGCGAAGGGTTATCGCGGCCGTCGCGGCAACGTCTACCGCATTGCCAAGGAGGCGGTAATGAAGGCGGGGCAGTACCAGTACCGCGATCGGCGCAACAAGAAGCGCGAATTCCGCGCGCTCTGGATCGCCCGCATCAACGCCGCCGTGCGCGAACTGGGAATGAGCTACAGCGTGTTCATGAACGGCCTGAAGAAAGCCTCGATCGATATTGATCGCAAGGTCCTTGCCGATCTGGCGGTGCACGACAAGACGGCGTTTAGCAAGATCGCAGAGCAGGCCAAAGCCTCTCTGGCCTGAGTGCAGAAAACCAACGAGGGAGGCGACAATCGCCTCCCTTTTTTTGTTTCCAGATGCCCAACCTCGACTCGATCGTTGCCGCCGCCCTGGCCGATTTCGCCGCCTGCACCGACGCGGCTGCGCTCGAAGACCGTAAGGCGCAGTACCTTGGCAAGACCGGCCACCTTACCGAGCTGTTGAAAGGCCTCGGCGCGCTGCCGGCAAGCCAGCGTCCGGCAGAAGGCGCACGCATCAATGCCGCCAAGTCGCGGCTGGAGGGGGCGCTCGAACGCCGGCGCGAGGAATTGGCCGAGGCCAAGCTTACCCGGCAGCTCGCCGCCGATGCGCTCGACGTGTCGCTGCCGGGGCGCGGCATGGGTGTCGGCGGTATACATCCGATCACGCGCACCGTGCAACGGATTGAGGCCCTGTTTCACTCGCTCGGTTTTGCCGTGGCCGATGGCCCGGAAATCGAGGACGACTTCCATAACTTCACCGCACTCAATACGCCGGAGAACCACCCCGCGCGTTCGATGCAAGACACGTTCTATGTCGAAGGCGGCATGGTTCTACGCACGCACACCTCGCCGGTCCAGGTGCGGTACATGGAAACGCATCGACCGCCGATCAAGATCATCGCTCCCGGCCGCGTGTATCGCGTCGACAGCGACGCGACTCATTCGCCGATGTTCCACCAGGTCGAGGGCCTGTGGATCGACGAGCAGGTGACTTTCGCCGATTTGAAGGGTGTCTTCACCGACTTCCTGCGCCGCTTCTTTGAGCGCGACGATCTCAAGGTGCGCTTTCGCCCATCGTTCTTCCCCTTTACTGAGCCCTCGGCGGAGATCGACGTGGGCTTCGGTGACGGCTGGCTCGAGATCTCCGGTGCCGGCCAGGTGCATCCGAACGTGCTCCGTGCGGTGGGCATCGATCCCGAGCGGTTTCAGGGCTTCGCCTTCGGCATGGGTCCGGACCGATTGGCGATGCTGCGTTACGGCGTAGATGACTTGCGCCTGTTCTACGAGAACGATCTGCGCTTCCTGCGCCAGTTCGTCTAATTTCGACGGCGATGAAATTCTCCGAGCACTGGCTGCGCACGCTGGTCGATCCGCCGGTCGACAGCAAGGAGCTTGCGCAACGACTGACGATGGCCGGGCTGGAAGTCGAGGACAGCCGGCCGGTCGCGCCGCCTTTCACCGGTGTGGTCGTCGGCCGGGTGGTCGGCGTATCCCGGCACCCCAGCGCTGAGCGGCTGACCGTATGCCAGGTCGACGTCGGCCGCGACCAACCGCTGGCGATCGTCTGTGGCGCGCCCAATGCAGCGCCGGGGGTCGTGGCACCCTGTGCGCTCATCGGCGCCGAGCTCCCCGGCGGTGTGGTCATCAAGCAAGCTGCCGTGCGCGGCGTGGAATCCCACGGCATGCTTTGCTCCGCAGCGGAATTGGGTCTTGCCGAAGACAGCTCGGGCCTGCTTCTGCTCGAGGCAACTCTCGAACCGGGCAAGGACCTGCGCGTCGCGCTCGACCTCGACGACCCGGTGCTCACGCTCAAGCTCACACCCAACCGCGCCGATTGCCTGTCGCTACTCGGCATCGCGCGCGAGGTGGCCGCGATTACGAGTTTACGGCTTACGCCCCCGCCCCTATCCCCGGCCCCGGTCGGGTCCAAGTTGCGGCGCAGCGTGCAGGTCGAGGATGCGCTCGCCTGCCCGCGCTTCTGTGCCCGCGTGATCGAGGGCATCGATGCGCAGGCACCGACGCCGGAGTGGATGCGGCGCCGGTTGGAGCGCTCCGGCATCCGCTCGATTTCGGCCGCCGTCGACGCCACCAACTACGTCATGCTCGAGCTCGGGCAGCCGCTCCACGCCTACGACGACGCGCTGCTCGAAGGCAACATCGCCGTGCGCTTCGCGCGCCACGACGAAAAGCTCACCCTGCTCAACGGCCAGACACTTAAGCTCGAACCCGACCTGTTGCTCGTCGCCGACGAGAAAAAGCCCCTTGGCCTCGCCGGCATCATGGGTGGTGAGCACAGTGGCATCGCCCCCACCACGCGCAACATCTTTCTCGAAGGCGCGTTCTGGAACCCCGCGGTGATTCAGGGCAAGGCGCGCCGCCTGGCGTTCGCAACCGACGCCAGCTTCCGCTTCGAGCGCGGAGTCGACTTCGCCATTGCGCCAGTGGCGGTCGAACGGGCCAGCCGGCTTATCATCGAGCTCTGTGGCGGCGCTGCAGGCCCGCTCATCGACGTGCGCGGCGAGATGCCGCGGCGCGACCCGGTGCGCGTGCGTGGCGCGCGCATCGCACGCGTGCTCGGCGTCAGCGTTGCGCCCGAGGCGGTTGCCGATATCTTCGGGCGGCTGCAGCTGCAACCGCAGCGCCATGGCTCGGATTTCGTCTGCACGCCGCCGTCGTTCCGCTTCGACCTCGCCCTCGAGGAAGATTTCATCGAGGAAGTCGCGCGCCTCTATGGCTACGACCGTATCCCATCGACGCCACCGGTGCAGCCGCAGACGATGTTGCCGGAGCGCGAGGACGTCCGCCCTGCGGCCGCAATTAGGGCCCTGCTCAACGCCCGTGACTATCAGGAAATAATCACCTTCAGCTTCGTCCATTCGGAATGGGAGCGCGCGCTCGGCATGCAGGCTAGCCCGATCCGGGTGCTGAATCCGATCGCGAGCAACCTGGACGTGATGCGCAGCAGCCTGCTTGGCGGCCTGCTCGACACGCTGCGCACCAACGCCAATCGCAAGCAGGAGCGGGTGCGGATTTTTGAAATCGGGCGTTGCTTCCTGCGCGGCCGGGACGGCTACGAGCAGCCGCTGCAGGTGGGCGGTCTGGCCTTCGGTTCCGCCATGCCCGAGCAATGGGGAGAGGCGAAGCGGCCGGTCGACTTCTTCGACGTCAAGGGCGACCTCGAGGCGCTTGGGGCACCTTGGGCGGTAAGGACTGAGGCGCTGCCGCACCCTGCCCTGCACCCCGGCCGTTCGGCCCGTGTGCTGGTCGATGGCGAGGTTGCCGGATGGCTGGGAGAACTGCATCCGCGGCTGGTGCGGGTCTTCGAGCTTTCACATGCGCCGGTCGTCTTCGAGCTTGCCATGGCGACCTTGAGCCGACGGCCCAAGCCATCGGCCCGTGCAGTCTCCAAGCTCCCCGTCGTGCGCCGCGATCTGGCGGTCGTCATCGACGAAGCCATCCCGGTGCAGAGTGTTCTCGACGCCCTTGCGGCCGCCAAGCCGGCGTCAGTCGAGCGCTTGGCGCTATTTGACGTCTACCGCGGGCCCCGAATCGGGGTCGGCAAAAAAAGCCTTGCAATTCTGGTGCTTATGCAAGATACTGCACGTACTTTGACGGACGCTGAAATCGACGCCGCAGTCGTTTCCTTGCTGCGAGTGATCCAAGATCGGTTCGGCGGTGCATTACGCCAGTAGGGATTCGGGGGACTCCGATGACGCTCACCAAAGCTGAACTCGCCGACCTGCTGTTCGAGCAGCTCGGACTCAATAAGCGCGAAGCCAAGGACATGGTCGAGCGGTTCTTCGAGGAGGTTCGCATCGCCCTCGAGGCGGGCGATAGCGTCAAGCTCTCCGGCTTTGGCAATTTCCAGCTCCGAGAAAAGCCGCAGCGGCCGGGGCGCAATCCCAAAACGGGGGAAGAGATTCCGATCACTGCCCGCCGCGTCGTTACCTTTCACGCCAGTCAGAAGCTGAAGGCAATGGTCGAAGCTGCGAACCATGGCCGAACCCAGGCAGATTAAGGCGGACCTGCCGCCGATTCCCGCCAAGCGCTACTTCACGATTGGCGAAGTCAGCGATCTGTGTGCGGTCAAGCCGCATGTGCTCCGCTACTGGGAGCAGGAATTTACGCAACTCAAACCGGTCAAGCGCCGGGGCAACCGCCGCTACTACCAGCACCACGAAGTGCTGCTCATTCGGCGCATCCGGGATCTGCTCTACGAGCAGGGGTTCACCATCAACGGTGCCCGGCACCGTCTGGAGACCGAGGCCTTGGGGGATGCCGAATTGCCAGCGCCGCCCCGGAACTCGCGGCCGGCGGCAAGCCCCCTGGCGTCGCTTTCACCTGCAGAAATACGGCAGGTCATCGAGGAAATCCGTCAAATCCTGGGTCCGGACAGCTGATGCCGGTACAATGCTCAACACGGTGTCGGGGCGTAGCGCAGCTTGGTAGCGCACCTGCATGGGGTGCAGGGGGTCGTGTGTTCGAATCACATCGCCCCGACCATTCTCTCCTAGGACGAGAGGCCAGCGAGTCTGGGCTGGCCGCTCGTTGCCACGCGGATTGGCCCGCCCGGGGCACGGCCCCGGCTTCGGTCAGCCCGGTACGAAGTCGCCCAACTGCCCGAAGCTAGCCGAAACTGCTTCTACACGGCATACTGGTTGCGTGACTTATCAATCCCTTGCCCCTTTATTTTAAAGAAAATCATCTTATGAGTCTCGCTCAGTCGCGTAACCCCGGCAAACCCGGCGTGATTTCCGAGTTGGCGTTGGCTCGGGCGCAGCGCAACACGGTGGTCATCGTCGACGACCTCTTTAGCAGCCGGCTGTTGCTGGCGGAGATCGTGCGGCAGATCGACGGCAAGCTCAACCTCGAACTGTTCGACACGCCAAGTCGGGCACTGGAGTTTGCGCGCACCAACCGGGTCGACATGATCCTGACGGACTACAAGCTGCCGGAGTTCGACGGCGTGCAGCTCGTCCGGCAACTTCGCTCCCTGCCCCACTGTGTAGACGTCCCGATTGTCGTGATCACCGTGGTCGACGACCGCCGTGTCCGCTACGAAGCGCTTGAGGCCGGCGCCACCGACTTCCTTATCAAGCCACTCGATGAGCACGAGACGCGAGCACGATGCGCAAACTTGCTTGAACTGCGCCGGCACAAGATCGTCCTGTCAGATCAGGCTCGCGTGCTGCAATACCAGGTCGACAAGTCGGTTACCGAGATTCACGAGCGCGAGTTGGAAACGCTGTCGAGGCTGGCCAAGGCCGGCGAGTTCCGGGATCGCACCACCGGCAACCATCTGACGCGCATGGCCAAGTACTCGGCCCTGATCGGCACCAACATCGGCCTGGCGCCAGAGACGGTGCACGTGCTCGAGTTCGCCGCTCCGATGCACGACATCGGCAAGATCGGCATCCCCGACTCGATTCTTCTCAAGGACGGCCCGCTGACGCCGGCCGAAGACGCGGTGATGAAAAATCATCCTCGAATCGGATACGACATACTGAAGGGTAGCCCGTCAAAGTACCTCGCCATGGGAGCAATAATCGCGTTGGGGCACCACGAGAAATACGACGGCTCAGGCTACCCGACGGGAATGCATGGTGAGGACATCCCGATCGTCGCCCGCATCGTCGCCGTGGCCGACGTGTTCGACGCGCTGGTCAGCGAGCGGTCCTACAAACATGCCTGGACCGTCGACGACGGGCTCGCCTACCTCGTCTCCCAGAAAGGCAAGCACTTCGACGCTACCTGTATCGATGCTTTTTTGGCCAACACGGACAAGGTACGGGCGATTCAGGGGCAGTACGCCGATGGGTGAGGTGGGTTGATTCTTGCACTCAGCTTCGGGGCCGATAAGGCGTGGTACGCCTCAACTGGCATCCTCTGAGTTCAACCACTGGACAACTCGCGGCCACAGTACGTCGCGGAAGCGCGAGCGAAAAAATCCGAAGTGTCCGATTTTCTGTCCGCCTACATCACTTGGCGCGACAACGAGTTTTGTTGCCGGACAGTTACGGTAGAGGCTCAGCACTCGATCTGTTGCCGCTTCCGTTGCGAAGGCGTCGTCAGCAAATGTAAGTGCTAGAGTTGGTGCGCGAATCGCCATGAAACGATCGATCGCATCCTCTATGCGAACTCGATCTGGCTGCCCATCGTTTGTTCGCAGATTCCACCAGAAGTCAGCCTGGCGTCGATTAGCCCACTCGAGTGCAACGCCAGCCGGCAGGTCCTCAAGCAAACGAAGCCACCGGCCCGGAAAGTATCCGAAAACACGTGTTAGGGCAGGCATAATCATGTGCCAAAGCAGATACATGCCTAAGCGCGCACTGGGGGCGTAATCGCGCCAATACCCGGTATGAGCGCCGACGAGCAGCATTCGGTCGATCATGCGGCCATTAGTGACAAATCCGGTCACGAACCCACCCACGCTATGGCCTATCACTGTCCGTCGTGCCCTAGGAAATCGCGTGGCCATCCATTGAAGCACTGCGGCACAATCCTTGCTTCCCCAATGTTCGACGGAGGCTGCGAAGCCTCGTAGCGAGCGGGGTCTCGACCTCGCGATGCCGCGATAGTCGTAGACGAGCGTTGGCGTGCCGCACTGGGAGAGGTAGCGCGCAAAGCGGTCGTAATAGCTGGAATTTATGCCGGCGCCACCATTAATAAGGGCAACGCTAACGGGGAGGGATTGCGGACCGCTTGCCCATAAGCGAGCAGCGAGTGGATAACCGTCTGTAGCAGCGATTACAAGGTCGCTTGACGTTTCTGTACCCGGTGCGCCGATTGCGCCGGCCGATTCGGTAGGGGGGACCAAGACTTTTGAAGGAAACAGATATAGGGAAGCGTTACAATATGTTTTTCGTGCCATTTTACAGTCGAATGCGTTTGGCTTTCATCAGTGAAGCGCGACGTTGCCTCAGCCGCGAAGGGCTTAGAGCAATGTTGTCACTCGCTCCGGGGACTGAAAAAGAAGAGCAGAGTCAGTCAACGGTGCGCGTCATGATGGCGGGACCTGTCCTCGCATACCTAGCGTGGTACTGGTACGACGGTCATCCGGACAAAATCGACGTTCTTCTCGTTGCCATCGGCTTCTTCCTATTTGCCGTCGGTTTGATGCTTCGCTTGCGAGAGGTGCCTCAGATTTCTATATTGCGACGTTTTCTCGGTATGGCATTAGACAATGCGGTGACAACCTACTGTCTGATACGCCTTGGGGAAGACGGCGCAATCGTCCTTGGCGTCTATCTATTCATTACTTTCGGAAATGGATTCCGGTTTGGCCGAATATATCTTCATGCTTGCCAGCTGATGAGTTGTCTTGGCTTTGTCCTTGTTTGGAAACTTTCGCCATTCTGGTCGCAACACAAACTCATTTTCCTTGCATTTCTCCTGGCTCTAGTCATCTTGCCGTTCTACGTGAGTCGCTTTTCAGAAAAAATTAAGGAAGCGCGGAAACGTGCTGACGAGGCCAATCAAGCCAAGGGGCGATTCCTCGCAATTGTCAGCCACGAAATGCGCACGCCACTCAATGGTGTTATTGCAATGGCTGACGTCTTACGCGAGACAGACCTTAACGAATCACAACGGGAGATCGTCAACACGCTTGGAACGTCTGCTCACCTTCTGCTCGTGCAGATTGAGGATGTATTGGATATGGCTAAGATCGAGGCTGGCCGTGTTCAAATCGAGCGCCAGCCGTTCGATCTTGGCAAGTTATTGACGAGTACGGTGAAGGTTGTCTTGCCGCAGGCGCGCTATAAGGAGCTTGCAATCAACACGGATATCGCGCCCCAGGCGATGCGATGGTTTTCTGGCGATAGCCACCACCTACGGCAAGTACTGCTAAATCTGCTTTCCAATGCAATCAAATTTACTGAACGGGGAGAGGTTGTGCTCTGTGTTACCGTAACCAATAACACAAAAGCCGATGCGCAGGTTCGAGTCGAGGTGAGAGATACAGGTATCGGAATAGACCCTGCGAAGCAGGCAGTTATTTTCGAACCATTCACCCAGGCTGACGACTCGATTACACGAATTTACGGGGGAACTGGACTCGGCACCACGATTGCACGCCAGCTTGTGGCGCTTATGGGCGGAAAGATCGGCGTAGATAGCGCTGTCGGCGTCGGAAGTACCTTCTGGTTCGAAGTTCCGCTACCGTTCGCCGAACCGGCCGGCATAGACCTTACGGCAGAAGTCGCCGATACGGCGAGATTATCCTCTGCAGCCGCTGCGCTCGCCGGTCAACAACCGACAAAGGTCACCAAGATCCGCGGTGCCCGCGTGCTAGTCGCCGAGGACAATCCAACGAACCAGAGGGTAACGCAGCTTGTCCTCGAAAGCGGTGGGCATAACGCGACCATTGTCGAAAACGGCGAGGCCGCCCTGGATGCACTTGAACACGGTAGCTTTGATCTGGCGTTGTTCGATCTTTCGATGCCAGTGCTAAGCGGCCTAGAAGCGCTAAAGCTATATCAATACACTACGACGAGACCGATTCCGGTCTTAATCCTTTCCGCAAACGTCACGACTGACATCATCGCAGAATGTCAGCGCGCTGGCTGTGCAGAATTCATCGCCAAACCGATTCGCGCCACGACGCTGCTTGATGCGATCGAGCGGCAACTCGCGGAGAAGGCTGGTGCACTCAATCAATCGTTGCTGCCAATTCGTTCGGAAGACCGACCGGCGCTCACAGTAATTGAGACGCCGCCGGTTGATCATGGTGTCCTAGAGGATCTTGGTCGTCTATCGAGCGACCCAACTTTTATCGAACGACTCCTCCGCGGATTCCACTCGGATACTCAGCGATTGCTTCAGACAATAAGCGACGCACTCGCGGCACGCCGCTACGAAGATGTCAAGGACGCCGCCCACGCGCTAAAAGGTGGCGCAGGGAGCGTCGGCGCGACGCAACTCGTACAATTGGCAATCCGATTCGAAAAGTCAAGCTACGACACGCTCCGTCTGAGAGCCTCAGCGTGGATGGAAGAATTAACGAACGCGGCAAATGCCGCGCATGCTGCGCTCGAGCAGCATATCGAGGAGCGACGGCGTCAAACTCGCAGTTAGTCTATGATGCGACAACCCGTTGAATGGGCGTTACAGTTGCTGCGAGTACGCTACCGTCTTCGTTTCTATTTTGTGCCCTCACGAGCCGCTCCATAAGTCGAAGGTCTCGCTCCGAAAGACGCAAAGCTGCATCAGCCCAAATTCCTACAACGCGCATAAGTTCCTCATGCGTTACGGGCTCGACTTCCCGTCGGACCATCTCGATTGCCCGGCGCCCATTCGGGGCTCTAGCGTGTTTCCTGATAAAACTGTAGACCGCGGCCTCGCCGGCACCGTCAGGCGCCAAAACATCGACGATGCCCAAATCGTAAAGTTGGCGAGCAGTGTAAAGGTTTCCGCTTGTGACCAGTTCCTCCGTAATTCGCCGACCCACCTTCCGAGCCAGAAAACTATATGCACCCATGCCCGGAAACAGATTGAACAAAATCTCTGGAAAGCCCATTCGAACCGATTCTTCAGCTACGAGCACCGATGCCGACAGCGCACACTCAAAACCGCCCCCAAGCGCATCGCCCTGAACTAGTGAAATCGTCGTCAACGGGAGATCGCAGTTGCGAGACCATGGGTAAAGGTTGTCCACGCATTTGCGCCCATATTGAACAAGCAAATCCCGATCGTGAGTCGCAATTGCCTCACGAAATAGGGATAGATCGCCCCCTAAACTGAATACACCTGGTACCTTCGATCCGATGACGGCATAGTTGATCGCTCGCTCGGCGCCATCATGAAAGATCAATCCACCCGGCTGAACAATGCTATCCACATACCCCCGAAGTTCCGCGAGCAAATGTGGGTTGAAGGTTGGCCGTGGCTTGGGGTTCATGAAACCCCACAGCACCCCGAACTCCGCGTCGAAGCGAGTTTCAAGTTGGTCAAACTCGGTTTGCGGGAAGAACCTGACTTCGGCAATCGCGTTCATGAATATCCCCCGTTGTCACATGAAAATTCACTCACCCGAGCACATTGTGGCAAACAAACTGGTGTTGCAGCAACTGGTCTAGCTCTTGGAGGGTGAGGCTCGACGCCGATTGAGCCTAGAATCCCCTAGTTTGGTAAGCGCTACTTCGGTGGCTATTTGTAGACCACAATCATGTATTCCATCAAGTCCCTTTCGACAAGCAGCATAAGGTAAGTTTGTGCAATTTTCAGCAAATGCGTCTAACTTCAGCCGGTTGGCAGCAACCATCCGGTGTTGGGACCGAGAGTCACGACCCCAGAACCCCTCATGGTCCCCTCAGCCTATGCTGATCAGGCGCATTTTGTCGCGAGCGGAGCGTGACTTGCCACTCAAAAAGCCAGGCAAAACTAGTGTCTTAGCGGACCGGCCTCAAGACCTAGTGCGAGATGGTCGCCGCCTTCCTGCCTAAGCTAGGTCTCGGTAACCTTTAGACCAGGCACGTGGCCCGACAGGCCAGCTACCTAATCATCCCTGCGCACGGCGCCCAGGGCTACGCGCGCGTTCTCGTCTCGATCGGGATTTCATGCAGGTGACATGCAACCTGGTGTGCGGGCATCGCCTCCTTGAGCACCGGTTCCTCCACTCGACAGCGATTGAATACATACGGGCAACGGGTGTGGAAGCGGCACCCTGTGGGAACGCTGATCGGGCTAGGCACGTCGCCCCCAAGAATGAGGCGCTTTCGCTGCATGGCAGGATCAGGAACCGGAACGGCCGCAAGCAACGCCTCCGTGTAGGGGTGCAGAGGGTTCCCGAACAGCGCCTGCGTCGACGTTAGCTCCACAATCCTCCCAAGATACATCACGGCCACCCGGTGGCTGATGTGCTCGACCACGGCGAGATCGTGCGCAACGAACAGATAGGAAAGCCCGAATTCCCGCTGCAGATCGACCAACAGGTTGATGACCTGGGCCTGCACCGAGACATCGAGTGCCGAAACCGGCTCGTCGCAGACGATCAGTTTCGGACGCGGCGCAAGAGCCCGTGCGATACCCAGCCGTTGCCGCTGCCCGCCAGAGAACTCGTAGGGATACCTGGGCATCTGGTCAGCACGCAAACCGACTTTTTCGAAAAGAGACAGTACGCGCTCGCGCATTGCGGCCGGCGTGTTGCGCTCGAAATTACGGATCGGTTCGGCGACGATATCCGCGGCCCGCAGGCGCGGGTTGAGCGAAGCATAGGGGTCCTGGAAAACGGCCTGCATCTCGCGCCGATAGGGGCGCATGGCGCGGCCGCTGAGCTGATCGATGCGCTGCCCACGCCAGAGGATGCTCCCCGCCGTCGGCTCGACCAGCTTGAGCACGGTCTTGCCCAAGGTGGACTTGCCGCATCCACTCTCTCCGACCAGGCCCAGGGTCTCCCCCTCGGCAATCGAAAAGTTGACCTCGTCGACGGCATGCACCTTGGCACGAACCCCACCGAAGACCCCACCGTGGATGGCGTAGTGCTTGGTCAGGTCCGTCACCTCCAGCAGCGGGGCCTCGTTAGGCGTGCTGTCTCGCGTAGCCGCCGTCATGCCGTCGCTCGCAACACCATCCGCTCCGATTCCCAGCACGCGGCGCGATGACCGGGCACCTTTTCCTCGAGCGGCGGATATTCGCTTCGGCACCGCGCCGTGGCGTAGGAACACCGTGGCGCGAAAGCGCAACCGACGATCGGCTCGGACAGCGAAGGCACGGTCCCGGCAATTTCGCTAAGACGCATTACCACGCCGCCCCGGCGCGCCGCGAGCTTCGGGATCGAATCGAGCAATCCGCGGGTGTACGGATGGCGCGGGCAAGCAAACAGGTCGGCAACCGGCGCTTCTTCAACCTTGCGACCCGCATACATCACCACCACCCGCTGTGCCATCTCCGCCACCACGCCCAGATCGTGGGTAATCAACATGACCGCGGCGCCCGTTCTTGCCTTCAGCTCGCGCATCAGGTCGAGGATCTGCGCCTGAATGGTGACGTCGAGCGCGGTCGTCGGCTCGTCGGCAATGAGCAGCCTGGGTTCGCAGGCAAGCGCCATGGCGATCATGACCCGCTGCCGCATTCCGCCTGAAAGTTGATGCGGATATTGCGTGACGCGACGCTCAGGCTCGGGCATGCGCACCAGCCGCAGCATCTCGACCGACCGTCGCATGGCGTCTTCGCCGGAAAGCCCGCGATGCAGCCTGAGCACCTCGGCGATCTGCTGGCCGATCGTCAACACCGGGTTGAGCGATGTCATCGGCTCCTGGAAAATCATCGAGATCGCATCGCCGCGAACCTTGCGCATCTCCGGCTCGGATAGTTGCAGCAGATCGCGGCCCTCGAAGAGAACGCGCCCGCCTACTGTCCGACCCGGCGGCGACGCAACCAGGCGCAGGATCGAAAGCGACGTGACGCTCTTGCCACAGCCGGACTCGCCGACGATGGCAAGCGTCTCGCCGCGCGCCACGGTGAAGGAGACTCCGTCGACCGCACGCACCACGCCGTCGCGGGTAAAGAAATAGGTCTTGAGCCCCTCGACTTCGAGCAGCGCTGCGGGAGGCGATGGCGCGGACATGGCGTCAGAGGCGACGCGCCAGCCGCGGGTCGAGCGCGTCACGCATGCCGTCGCCGAGCAGGTTGACCGCCAGGACGGTCAACGACAAACAGATGCCAGGGAAGATAATCAGATAGCCCGCAATCTGAACAAGGCTTCGCCCTTCGGCCATGATGTTGCCCCAGCTCGGGATGTTCGGCGGCGTACCGGCGCCAATGAACGAAAGGATCGCTTCGGTAATCATTGCCGAGCCGCAGACATAGGTACCTTGCACGAGTAGCGGCGCCACGATGTTGGGCAGGATGTGGCGCACCAGGATGTGCGGCAGGGTCGTCCCCGCCGCAATCGCCGCTTCGACGTAAGGCTGCTCACGCAGCGTCAGGACGAGCCCGCGCACCAGGCGCACGACGCGCGGGACCTCGGCCAGCGTGATCGCGGCGATCACGTTCCCGATGCTTGCCGTGGTCAGCGCCATCAACGCAATGGCCAGCAGCACCGAGGGAATCGACATCAGGCCGTCCATGATGCGCATCACGACCGCGTCGACTCGGCGCAGATAGCCAGTGACCAATCCGATCGCCAGCCCGATGCAGGTCGAGAGCAGCGCGACCACGAGGCCCACGACGAGCGACACCCGCGCACCGTAGACCACCCGGCTGTAAACGTCGCGGCCGAGCATATCCGTGCCAAGCCAGAACTCCCTCGACGGCGGCTTCAGGCGCTTGATGGGTGCCACCGCTTGCGGGTCGATGGTCCCCAGCCATGGCGCAAGAATCGCGATGCCGATCATGCACAAGAGGAGGCCCCCGCCGAGTAACGCGGTCGGATGCCGCCGGAAAGCATCGCGGAAACGGCGCCACGTCGGAGACACCGACTTACCCGGCGCGGTCGGGCCTGCATCAAAAGCGGCAGCGTCCATGTCAATAGCGAATGCGCGGATCGAAAAACACGTACGACAGATCGACCAGGAGATTGACCACCACGTAGACCGCGGAAAAGATCAATGTCACGCCCTGTATGATCGGATAGTCACGGCGGAGGATCGCGTCGACCGTCAGGCGTCCGATCCCGGGAAGCGCAAATACCGTCTCGGTCACAATGGCACCGCTGATTAACAGCGCAATGCCCATGCCGATGACCGTGATCACCGGAATTGCCGCGTTCTTGAGAGCATGGCGGATCAGGACCTGGTCCGGTGCGAGCCCCTTTGCCGCTGCGGTGCGGATGTAATCCTGCGCGAGCACGTCGAGCATGCTGGCGCGTGTCATGCGCGCGATCAGCGCCACGTAAACGGTGCCGAGCGCAACGCTCGGTAGAATAAGGTGGCGCAGCCATTCCCACACCCCGTCGCGAAGATTGCGGTAGCCCTGCACGGGCAACCAGTCGAGCTGCACGGAGAAGGTGAGAATAAGGATGTAGGCAAACACGAATACGGGGACGGAAAAGCCCAGGACCGAGAACGACATGACGGCTCGATCGAGCCAGGTGCCGGCCTTGGCTGCGGCGACAACACCGAGCGGAACGGCGACCACGATCGCCACGACGAGCGTACAAAGCGTCAGCGAAAGCGTCGGCTCGATGCGTTGCCCGATGAGCTGTGTCACCGGCAAATTGGTGAAGATCGAGGTGCCCAGATCGCCGTGGAGCAGCGCCCACAGCCAGCGACCGAACTGCACCAGAAAGGGCTTATCGAGACCGAGTCGGGCGTGGATGAGACGGATGTCCTCGTCGGTCGCAATATCTCCGGCGATGATGGCAGCAGGATCTCCCGGCGTCAGGTAGAGAAGCGAAAAAACCACCAGCGCGACCACCGCCATGACGACGACAGTCGAGACCAGACGCCGGACGATGTACGCGATCATCCGGCCGGTGGACCTCGCCGGACAGGAACGCTAGTGCTTCTCGACATTCCACAACAGCGTAATCGGCGCGATGATCACGCCGGACAAATTCGACCGGTAGGCCGTGGGCAGGATGAACTGCGCGGTGGGAATATACGGAACGAACTCGAAGGCCCGCGCCTGTACCGCGTCGGCGGCCTTCTTTGAAGCCGCCGCATCGGTGGTCGCAAACCACGCCTCGCGCAGTTCCTCGATTTTCGCGTCCTTGGCCCAGCCGAACCAGCCCGTCTCACCCGTGCCGCGAAGCGCGAAATTCACCGCCGGGGAGGTGAGGTCGGGGCCGACCAGCCAGGTGTGAAAGATCGACCAGCCGCCCTTTTCAACCGGCTCTTTGGACGTACGACGGGTGATCAGGGTACCCCAGTCGCCCGCCTGAACCTCGACATTGAGCCCGAGCTTGCGCAGCATTTCCGCCGTGAGCAGTGATTGCGAGTGCACGATGGGCTGGTCGGTGGCATCGATGATGACGATCTTCTCGCCCTTGTAGCCTGATTCCTTGATCAGCTGCTTGGCTTTCTCGAAGTCGCGCTTGCCCTTCATTGGCTCCGCCCCGACCTCGCTCGAGAGCGGTGTGCCGCAGGTGAAGTAGGAATAGCACGTGTGTCCGTTCTTCGGGTCGCCGGCGATGCCAAGAACATAGTCGTTCTGGTCGACCGTATAGAGCAGCGCCTGCCGCATCTTCGGATTGTCGAATGGAGGATGCAGGAAATTAAAACGGATTAGACCCATCGAGCCGAGCGGGTCGATGTTCTCGACCTTGATGCTCTTGTTACGCGCCAGCACGGGAATCAAATCCGGTGGCAATTGTTCCCACCAGTCGACCTCTCCGGCACTCAATGCCGCCGCAGCAGTGGCCGAATCGGGAATATAGATCCATTCCACGCGGTCGACCTTGACCACCTTGCCGCCAGCCGCCCACGAAGGCGGCTCCTTGCGCGGCACATAGTCCGGATTCTTGACGTAGACCACCTTGCTGCCGGGCACCCACTCCTCTTTGACAAACTTGAAGGGGCCCGAACCGATCGCTTCGGTAATGTTGGTGAACGCATCGGTCTTGGCGATCCGTTCTGGCATGATAAACGGCACGTTCGACGACGGCTTCGCCAACGCTTCGAGCGCCAGCGGAAAGGGTCGCTTGAGCTTGAGAGTGAAGGTCTTGTCGTTGACGGCTTTCCAGGATTCCGTCACTTCCGCCAGCTTCTGGCCCAGCGCATCGCGCTTCGCCCATCGCTCGATCGAGGCGATGCAATCCGCTGACCGCACCGGCTGGCCATCATGGAACTTCAGGCCATCCCGGAGCGTGAAGGTATAGGTCAGCTGATCTTTGCTCAGCTCATACTTATCCACCATTTGCGGCTGAACCTGGAACTTGGCATCAGTGGCAAACAGCGTGTCGTAGATCATGTACCCGTGATTGCGAGTGATGTACGCCGTCGTCGTGATCGGGTCGAGGATGCGCAGGTCGGCCTGCGGGATGAACTTGAGCACCTTCTGCTCTTGCGCTCGCGCCGCAGGGGCAGACAACACCAAGGCCAGGGCGAGGGCGCCGAGGGCGCCAAGGGTCGAGCGACGCAGCACAGAACGGATCTTCATTGGCGAGACCTCCGGGAACGATGCGGAAACGAATCGGAGGGATTATGCCCTACCCACACGGAATTTCGGCAGGCAAACAACCGCCCGCAGCAGCGCCAGCACAGCTTTGGAGCGCCAAAGCTTGGTTTTGGCAGCCCGACGCTGCACTATTAAGGTAAGGTACGGCTACCGCCGGCCCGCGGCTGCACAAGGATCGGGCGATCGCCCCGCCGATGCGGAAATAACCCGCTGGCTCGCGTCGCTTCAACCCGTCGTCCGCCAGGTCATTGCCGTCGATCTATCCATAGGAGGAGCAAGCCGTGACGACAACACAGGTCTCGAACCCCCCCGGCTCGACGGACATCCGCAAGATCGCGATGGCCAGCGCCATTGGCTGCACTATCGAATGGTATGACTTCTTTCTCTACAACACGTTTGCTGCTCTCGTCTTCAACAAGCTGTTCTTTCCGTCGTTCGATCCGCTGGTGGGCACCATGCTCGCGTTCGCGACTGCCCTCGTGGGCTTCATCGCGCGCCCCATCGCCGGAGTCCTGTTCGGCCACTTCGGCGATCGCGTCGGACGCAAGAAGATGCTTATCCTGACGCTGCTGATCATGGGTATCGGCACGTTCCTGATCGGCCTGCTGCCCACCTATGAGAGCATCGGCGCCTGGGCGGCTGCCCTGCTCCTCGTGTTGCGCATTGCGCAGGGCCTGGGCGTCGGCGGCGAATGGGGCGGCGCCGTACTGATGGCGGTGGAACACGCGCCCGACAATCGTCGCGGCTTCTACGGCAGCTGGCCGCAGCTGGGCGTACCGGCAGGCCTCGCGCTCGCGACCGGCATGGTCGCCCTATTCTCCTCGCTGCCCGGAGACATGTTCCTGCAATGGGCGTGGCGGATCCCGTTCCTGCTCAGCATCGTGCTCGTCGCTGTCGGCATCTACATCCGCCTCAAGCTCATGGAGACCCCCGCCTTCACTCGCGTTGTGGAGACGCGCGCACTGTCGCGGGTGCCCTTCATGGATTTGATCCGTAATTACCCCAGGCAGATTCTGCTTGGCATGGGGTGCCGCTACATCGAGGGCGTCGCCTTCAACATCTACGGGGTGTTCGTCATCACCTACCTCGTGACGGCGCTCAAGCTGCCACGCACGACGGCGCTGCTCGCGGTGACCATCGCCTCGGTGCTGATGCTGTTCTTCATTCCCTTGTTCGGGCGCTTGTCCGACACGGTGGGCCGGCGCAAGGTTTTCGGTACGGCGACCCTGCTCACCGGGTTGCTTGCATTCCCCGCCTTCTGGTTGATGAGCAACGCCGGCGGCAGCGGCTTGCTCGTCACGCTCGCGATCGCCATCCCTTTCGGCATCGTCTACGCAGCCGTCTACGGGCCCGAAGCGGCGCTATTCTCGGAGCTCTTCGACACGCGTGTGCGCTACAGCGGGATCTCGTTCGTCTACCAGTTTTCCGGCATCTTCGCGAGCGGGCTCACGCCAATCATCGCCACCGCGCTTCTCAAGCAGAACGACGGACAACCGTGGCTGGTGGCGACCTACATGTTGATCGTTGGCCTGATCAGCACACTGTCCGTATGGGCGCTGCGCGAGACCGCGCACGCGGACATTGTCAAACCCGCAGAGCGATTCGCGACCTCGCCACCCAGGGCCTAAAAGCCCCCCCCATGGGACGGGGCCCGATCGGGTGGCGGCTACGGCGGCCCAAACAAAGAGGATCGATACGGCGGCTGGCCGCGTGGCAAGATGCGAGCCACGGCGGCGCAGAGCCGGGACTTCTGGGCTAGAATTGCCGCTGTAGGTGCCCGGCGCGGCTTCTTCGCGTCGGGTGAAACGGGAATGCGGTGACCCGCTCGCACGAGCGACAAGCCGCGGCTGCCCCCGCAACGGTAGGCCGGTGCGGATCGTCCATTCACGCCACTGTCCAAGTCTGACGGGAAGGCGGGCGATCAAGACCGGCGAGCCCGGAGACCGGCCTGCGCCCGATCGGCCGTGGTGGGAATGCGTGCGATCGGACTGAACGCAACGTCGGTCCCGCCGCTCGCCCCAAGCGACCGCGCCACGCCGCACGCCCCTCAGGCATCGGCGCAGCGAACGCGCCGCAGGCAGTATCGAGATTCGCGTTGCTCCGATGAACCGCTGTGCGGGGTTGCACGGCAGAACGCGGAGTCTTCACATGTCCCGTAACGCCTGGCCGGCCCGCTGCCCGCGGGAGGCGCTCGTCTTGCTCCTGCTCGCCTTTTGTCAGACATTTGCCACGCCGGCGGTCGCGCAGCCGGCGCCCCCGCTCTCTGGCGTCGCGACCATTCCACCAGTCGTTGTGACCGCGTCGCGCACAGAGCAGTCGCTGCTCGGCCTGCTGGCCGACGTCACCTGGATCGGGCCCGACGAGATTGCCGCAAGCGGCGTCGACAGCCTCGCGCAGCTCCTGCAGCGCCAACCGGGAACCGAAGTCGTGACCACGGGCGGTCCGGGCTCGACCTCGGGCGTGTTTCTGCGCGGGGCGAACACCGATCAGACCCTGGTGCTGGTCGACGGAATGCGCGTCGGATCGTCAACGACGGGGACCGCGGCGCTGGAGGCGATCCCGCTGTCGCAGATCGATCATATCGAAATCCTGCGCGGGCCCGCATCCAGCCTGTACGGCGCGGACGCGATCGGCGGGGTGATCCAGATCTTCACCCGCCAGGGCGCGCCGGGCTTCAACGCCAACGCGTCGGGCGGCTATGGAACCTATAACACGGCCGACGTCACGGCCGGCATTGGCGCCAGCACCGACACGCTGCGGCTGTCTGCGCTGGTGGATGCGCGCCACAGCAGAGGCTTCCCGGCGATCGCCAATCCGCAAAATCCCCTTTACGAGCCGATAGACGATGGTTACAACGAGGCGAGCGTCAGCGCGAGCGGGAACTGGACTTATGGACCCGGCCAGCAATTAGCGTTCCAATATCTGCGCAGCCGGTTGAATGCGCAATTCGATGACGGCGACAATTACGACAATCGCACGATCACCACCCTCCAAAGTTGGCAAGTCACGTCGAATAACCGCGTGGCCCCGTTCTGGATCTCGCGGTTGACGGCCGGAAACGGCGGCGACGACTCGGTCTCCGAGACGGCGTTCGGAAACGAACCATTCCTCACCAACCAGCATCAGTACGCGTGGCAAAACGACTTCACGCTGCCGCAGGGGCTGTTGACCGCGGCCGTCGAACGGCTGGAGGAACGCGTGTCGACCAACCCTGCGTTCGCGGTCAATGAGCGCAACACCAATTCCGCCCTGGCGATCTACCAGCTGCGTGCCGGCGACCAGGCACTGCAGGCGAATCTCCGTGTCGACGATTCCAACCAATACGGCTCGCACACGACCGGCGCGATCGAGTACGGCTATCGGCTGGCATCGGAATGGCGTGTCACCGCGAGTTATGGCACCGCGTTCAAAGCGCCGACGTTCAATGATCTCTACTACCCCGGATTTTCCAATCCGGACCTTGTGCCCGAGACCTCGCGCAATATCGAAGGGGGTGTCTATGGCAACGGCACGGCGGGCGATGCACAATGGGATCTGCGCGCGGTCGGGTGGTACAACCGCGTCACCGATCTGATCGTGTTCGAATGCAACGCCGACTTCAGCATCTGTGCGCCGCAAAATGTGCAGGATGCGACGCTGAAGGGCATCGAGTTCGGCGGCACGCTGACCTGGCACGCGACCCAGGTTCGCGGCTCGCTCGATTTGCAGTCGCCGCGCGACGATACGACCGGCCTGCAGCTGCCGCGCCGCGCGCTTCGCCACGGCGCGCTCGCCGTCAACCAGCAGGTCGGCCCGGTGAGCCTTGGCGCCGAGGTGGTCGCCTCATCGCTGCGCTACGACGACGCGGCGAACACGGTCAAGATGGGAGGCTACACGATCCTCAATCTGACGGCGGAATGGCCGCTTGGTCATGGCGCGGCATTGTTCGCCCGCGGCGACAACGTTTTCAACAAGAACTACCAGCTCGCGGCAGACTACTCGACCGGCGGCCAGCAGCTATTCGTCGGCCTGCGCTGGCGGCTCCAATAGAGCCGGGTCGAGGGCCACAGTGCGTCTTATGGCGAACCGCGGGCGCTAGCCCCGGCTGCCCGAGAGAAGCCTCGCTCTGCCCGAAGCCTGTCCGCGCGGGAAACAGGCGAGCCCGCCGCTCGCGCATCCCAAACAGGCTATTCGAGTGGGAAGAGCGCGTGAAATAATGGCGCGAGCGCCGGACCGGGATGCGCCGCGTGACCGAGGCTCGGCGCGGCGACACCGCATGGCGCTTGCCTCCCTCCCCACCCATCGAGCCCAGGCCTCATGCTCCCGCCATCACCATCCCTGGTGGGATTGAGCGTAGATTTTCTTGCCCCCAAGGAGAGACTCCATGACATCCGCCCGCCGCTTCTTCGGCTTCATTGGCTTTCTCGCCGCGCTTACCCTGGGCCCCGGTAGCCTGGCGCAGGCGCAGGACGTGCTTCGCGTCGCCACGGACGCGACCTTTCCACCGTTCGAATACACCGAAGGCGGCAAGCGCGTCGGCTTCGACGTGGAGCTGATCGAAGCCATCGCCAAGGTGCTCAACAAAAAAGTCGAGTGGACCGACATCGACTTCAAGGGGCTCATCCCCGGTCTGCTAGCGAAGCGCTTCGACGTCGCCGCCTCGGCGATATACATCACCGACGACCGCAAGAAGGTCGTGGATTTCACCGATTCGTATTACCCCGGCGGCCTGGTCATCATGACCGCAAAGGGCGACAAGCGCATCCAGGGTCCCGACGATCTCAAAGGCAAGAAGGTTGCGGTGCAGGTGGGAACCAAGTCGGTCAACTTCCTGAAAGATAACTTCCCCAGCGTCGAACGCATCGAGGTCGAGAAAAATCAGGAGATGTTCCAGCTGGTCGAGGTCGGCCGTGCCGACGCCGTGGTCACCGGCAAGCCGGCAGCCAAGCTCTACGCGCGCACCCGCGGCACGCTGCAGGTCGTCGATACGCCGTTGACGGTGGAGGAGTACGGCTACGCCCTCCGCAAAGACGAGCCCGAGCTCGTCATGCAGTTCAACGACGCCCTCAAGAAACTCAAGGCCGACGGCACCTACCAGCAGCTCGTCAACAAGTACCTGTGACCCGCCCGCGGCGGGGGAGCGACCATGGACCTCGATTTTTCTCCCGTCTGGGCCGGCTGGCGCGACCTAGCGCACGGAACTCTCGTCACCGTTGAGGTGACGGCCGGAGCGATCGCATTGGGTTGCCTCATCGGCCTGCTGATCGGTCTGGGGAGGCTCGATCCGAAACGCAGGGCTCTGTACGGTGTGTGCACCGCCTATGTCGCGTTTGTGCGGGGGACACCGCTGCTGGTGCAGCTGTTCATCTGGTTCTTCGGCCTCCCCTACCTCGGCATCAACCTGCCGGCATTCTTCTGCGGTGTCGTCGGCATGGGCATGTACAGCGGCGCCTACGTGTCCGAGATTGTGCGCGGCGCGATCCAGTCCGTCGCCCGCGGCCAGATGGATGCGGCGCGTTCGCTGGGGATGCCCGAGCGCGTGGCCATGCGCCACGTCATTGTCCCCCAGGCGGCGATCCGCATGATCCCACCGCTGGGCAACGAGTTCATCGCCCTGATCAAGAATTCGTCCCTGGTATCGCTGCTGACCATTGCCGACCTGATGCATGAAGGGCAGAAGATCATCAGCGTCTCCTACCGCTCGCTCGAGGTCTATCTCATCGTCGCGCTAATCTATTTCGTTCTGACCAACCTCACTGGCTTGGCGCTGCGCCAGACCGAACGCAAGCTCGGCGTCGGCGGGCTTGTCCAATAAGCAGAGCTCCCGTCGCCTGTCACGCCATGAAAGGAAAAATTTCGAGCACCCGTTATCGCTACGGCCCCGTGGCACAGGCTTTTCACTGGCTTACGGTCATATTAGTGATCGCCGCCTACGTGTTGAGCCCTGGCGGTTCGGAGGAACACGTATATTCCGCGGCTGGCGATGCCGGGCGCCGAATGCATGAAACGCTGGGCCTCAGCGTCTTCGTACTGACGCTCGTGAGGCTGGTCTGGCGCGCGCGGGACGGCGCCCCGGTTGATCCGCCGATGCCCACGGTGGTGCGCTACGCCGCGAAAATCGTGCATGTCACGCTGTATCTGCTCCTGCTCGCGGTACCGCTCACCGCAATCCTTGGCGCGTGGCTCGAGGGGCATCCGCTAACTCTGCTCGTGGCGGGCGACGTCGCTTCGCCGCTTCCACTGGCGCATGGCGTGGGCCAAACGTTCGCTACCATCCACACATATCTCGGCGACACGATTGTTTGGCTGGCCGGATTGCACGCCGCGGCCGGTCTGCTCCACCACTTCTTTCTGCGCGATCACGTACTGCGATCAATGCTTCCAAAAGGCGACTGAAGCATCGGGCCGTGGCGCTATCGTTGGTTTCCAGAGGCCGCAGGGGGTTGGGCATGCGGATGTCTTGGAGTGGTCGCTGCGGGGTCCATGCTTGGCATTGGCGCATGGTCCCGGCGCTTTTCCTCGCGGCAATGCTCGGACTCGCACTCTGCCGCCCGGCGAGCGCTGACGAGCCGCCGGCTGCGGACCAAGGCACGCTGCCACGCGGACTCAAGCCGGCGCTGGAATACGACAGCGCAGCATTTGCGAATCTGGGCGGCGGTGTGCATCCAGGCGGAACCTATACCAGTAACCTCAACCTCCAGCTCAACCTCGACGCCGCAGCCCTGTTCGGCTGGCCCGACACCATCGCCTACGTCGACGCGCTCTGGCTCCAGGGCGGGCTGCCGAGCAACTTCATTGGCGATGCCCAGGGGGTGAGCAACATTTCCGCGCCAAACGACGTGAAAATCTACGAAGCGTGGGTGGAGAAGAATTTCCTCGGCAACCGGGTTTCCGTGCTGGCGGGCCTCTACGACCTCAACAGCGAGTTCTATCGCCTTCAGTCTGCCGGATTGTTCCTCAACAGCTCATTTGGCATCGGCCCGGAATTTTCCCAGAGTGGTGTCGAAGGGCCCTCGATCTTTCCCGATACCTCCGTCGGCATGCGCATAGCCTTCAAACCCGCGCAAGACGTGGTCATTCGCACCGCGGTCCTGGACGGCGTACCGGTTGACCGGCCAAATGGCAGCCGCGGCATCTTCGAGCCCGGAGACGGGGCCCTGATCGTTGCCGAAGTCGCCTTCCTCGATCGCCCCGAGGTAAGTACGGCCCCCACGAGCGGTCGGTTTCGCCTCGGAAGGCAGGCGATGCTCGGTGATTACGACCAAAAGATCGCCCTCGGCGGCTGGTACTACACGGCGACCTTCGACGATCTGTCGGAAACTCAAGCCAACGGCCAACCGGTGCGACACCGCGGCAGCGACGGCTTCTATGTGCTGATCGATCAGTTGCTCTACCGGGACCCGGAGCAAACGGGGCGCAAGCTCACCGGCTTTGTTCAGGCCGGCGTGGGCGACGACCGCGTCGACCGTTTCGGCGCCTACCTTGGCGTGGGATTGACGGCGGTGGGCCTGTTCGAGGGCCGCCCCAGCGACGAACTCGGACTCGGCCTCGCTTATGCCCACAACGGATCGCATTACCTGAGCGCCCAGCGCATGCAGGGCCTGCCGGTGACGAGCGCCGAGAAGACGATCGAGCTCACCTACTTGATACCGCTTACCCGATGGCTGGCATTGCAGCCCGACCTGCAATACGTCATCACCCCCAATACGACGCCCGCAATTCCCAACGCGCTGGCCTTTCAGCTGCGTATCGAGATGTCGTTCTGAGCCTCACGTCATGGCGAACCCGGCCTCACTTGGTCACCTTGAGCGGTGCTGGCGGGTCCGCCAGCATGCGGCGCAGCTTGTCCCGCGCGCGGTTGAGCCGCGACATCACCGTGCCGATCGGTATGCCCTGGATGCGCGCGATCTCGTCGTAGCGCAGCTCCTCGACTGCAGCGAGCATCAGTACCTCGCGTTGCTCGCTCGGCAAGCGCCGGATATGCATCAGCACCTCGTTGAGTTCGACCCGATCGGACTGCGTCGCACGCACCGGGACTTCCCAGCCGGCGGCCGGCCCGTCATCAGCGTCAAGCGAACTTTCGGCAAGCTCGCGCCGGCGCCTTGCGAACTGGTTGACGTGAACGTTGTGCATGATCGTGAACAGCCACGCGCGCAGGTCGCTGCCGGCAAGCCAGAGGCCGCGTTTCTCCCAGGCGCGAGCCAGCGTATCCTGCACCAGATCGTCGGCGCGATTGCTGTCACCAGTGAGTACCCGCGCGTAGCGGCGGAGCCGGGGCAACGCGGCGAGCAGTTCAGCATCCGGCAGGGCGTCAGGAGCCGGCCGCTCACCGCCCGCCGGTTGCGCTTCGGCGGCCCGTCGCCGGCGCCGGACGACTTTCGCCAGCCAAGGGAGCGTCAAGGGAGCCTTTCAGGGAAGGGCGAAAATCGCCAGGTTATCCATCTCCTTGGCGGTAAATCCCCGCAGGAGCGCAAAAGGTTCATTCCCTTGAGGGGAGCCGGGCCCATTTGCTATCCGCTCACGCCGTTCGTTTCTGGCCGGGCGGACCGCGAGGGGCCACCTGCCAGAACCCTGCCATCCTATTATCGTCCTGTTACGGAATAAATCGATGCCGGGACGGTTAGTGTTAAGGAGACGCCGACCCGCCCGAGGGAGCCTACCCGGACTTTGCGGCGTAACGTGGCTAAACTATTGATGCGACAAAGCAAAAGCAGCGCCAAGGAGGCCCCGGCCGGGGCAGGCGGGCAGGAACCGGGCGAGGTCGCCCTGGTTGCCCAGGTGGCGCGGGGCGACCAGGCCGCCTTCGAGACGCTCTTCCATCGCTATTACCCTCGCCTCAAACGCTTCCTCGAGCCGATGGCGCGACAACCCCATTTAGTCGACGAAATCGTCAACGACACGATGTTCGTGGTGTGGCGTAAGGCAGAGACATTCAACCTGCGTTCCAAGGTGTCGACGTGGATCATCGGCATCGCGTTGCGTCGCGGCCTCAAAGCGCTGCGCCGCCGCGATGACGCGATCGAGGCGGATGCGGATGAGGCCGCGATTCCCATCGAGTGTGGACCGGAAGGGCAGTTGCTGCGGCAGGAATTACGCTCGCAGCTGGGTCGCGCGCTGCGCTCGCTTTCCGTGGAACAGCGCGCCGTGATCGAGCTCAGCTTCTACCAGGGTTATTCGTGCCGGGAAATCGCGACCCTCGTCGATTGTCCGGTGGATACCGTGAAGACGAGGATGTTTTACGCGCGGCGCCGGCTCAAAGCGCTGCTCAAAGAGCGTGGAGAGGAGGCCGCATGACCGGAAGTGTGTTGCAACTTGATCCAGCCGCGCACAAAGTTGCGGACGCGCTGCTGCCATGGTTCGTCAACGGGACGTTGGAAGCTGACGAGCTCGCCTTTGTGCAGAAGCACCTTAGCCGCTGCGGAAGCTGTCAGCGCGAGGTTGAATGGCTACGCGAGATCCATGCCGCGTGCGTCGCCGGCGAGGCCGACCCGGACGCTTCGGGTGCCCTGCGCCAACTGCGGCGCCGTCTCGGGGAGCGGCCAGGCCGCCCGGGACCGATGGCACAGCTGCGCAATCTATGGGGCCACAGCCCACCCTGGTCGCGCTGGGTGATCGCCACGCAACTGGCGCTGATCGTCGCCCTGGGGGCCTGGATCCTCCCAGCGTACGATAGCCCCGCACTCTACCGCACGCTTGGCGCGCGCAACGCCCAGGCGCCCGCAACCGGCAACCTCGTGGTCGTCTTCGACCCGGCAACCACCGAAGCCGATCTGCGCCGCATTTTGCGCGACGCGGGCGCGCGCATCGTCGATGGCCCTACGCAGGCCAATGCCTACGTGCTTGACGTCCCCGCACAGCGGCGGGACCAGGCGCTGCAAGATCTGCGGGCGCAGCGAGCCGCAGTGATGGTCGAACAACTGGGTCCTCAGGGTTCACGTTGACCGAGTGGGGCAGATTCGGTTCGCTGCTGCTATGCCTTTGCGTGGCGGCATGCGCCAGCCTCGACCGCCAGGAAAACTCTGGCGTCGACTATGGTGCCGCGCAGCTTCAGATCCTGGTAATGCTGCGGGTGGCCCCGCCGCATTTCCGTCCCGACGTGGACTATGCGGGCGGCTACGACTCACGCGTCGGACGCGACGCCCGGCAGCGAATCGCTCAAGCGCTCGCCGCGCAGTACGAACTGACGCTCGTCAACAACTGGCCCATGCCGGCCCTCGGCGTCGATTGCTTCGTCATGCAGGTGCCTGCCAAGGTCCCGGTCGATCGTCTCGTCGATCAATTGTCGCTTGACCCGCGGGTGGAATCGGCACAGGCGATGAATCTGTTTCATGTCCTCGCCTACAACGACCCCCTCTACCCTCTGCAGCCAAGTGCAAACCTGTGGCATCTGGAGGAACTGCACAAGCTCACGACCGGCAGGAATGTGCGCGTGGCGGAGATCGATACCGGCGTGGAGAGCGACCACCCGGACTTAAGCGGACAGATCGTTCTGGCGCGTAATTTTGTCGACGCACGTGCCGGCGTCGCCGAGGTGCATGGCACTGCGGTCGCGGGCATCATCGCCGCCATTGGCAACAACGGTATCGGCATGGTGGGGATTGCCCCCGAGGCGCGACTGATCGCACTGCGCGCCTGCTGGCAAATCGACAGCAGTGCCGCGACGGCCGTTTGCAGCAGCTTCACGCTGGCCAAGGCGCTGCAGTTTGCGCTCGATGCGAACGCCCAAGTCATCAACCTCAGCCTTGGCGGGCCACGCGATCGGCTTCTCGAACGACTCCTCGATGCCGCCCTATCTCGCGGCATCACCGTGGTGAGTGCCGCTGATCCGGAGGTCACTGATGGCGGTTTTCCGGCGTCGCACCACGGCGTTCTTGCCATCGCCAGCGATGACGTGCACGATGTCGCCGGCGGCATCTTGCGCGGACCTGGGCGAGATATTCCGACGACGGTCCTTGACGGAAAGTGGAGCTTCGTTACCGGCTCATCGTTTGCGGCAGCCCATGTGACCGGCCTCGTGGCGCTCCTGCGTGAACTTGCTCCCGACTTGCAACCGCCGCAGATTCGAGAGCTGCTCTGGCCTGCGCCCCAGTCGGGCCCGGCCAACCACGCTATCGTCGATGCCTGCGCCGCCATCGGGAGAACAACGCGCGCCTGTGCCTGTGCCTGCGCCGCCGCGCACGACCCGAAATCGTTGCCGCGCCTTTAGAGTCGCGGTGCGGCACGGTAGCGTTGCTCTTTTGCTGTCTCTGGTCGCCGGCAACGTCTTGGCGCAGATCTCCGGTACCGCGAGCTTCGTCACCAACTACCGCTTTCGCGGCATTTCCCTAAGCGAAAACAAGCCGGCCGCGCAGTTTGGCGTGGCCTACGACGATGCGCAGGGAGGGTATGCCGGAGCATTCGTTTCCACGGTTGAGTTCGCCACCCCGTCAGGCATCGAGCTCCAAGCCGTTCCTTTCGTCGGCTACGCCTGGCGCAACGCCACCGGAGTCAGCTGGGAGGCAGGCGCAGACTATTCCTTCTTTAGCGGCAGCGCCCAGGCCTATGGCTATCCCGAGGTCTATGTCGGGGCCGCGTCGGAAAACCTCAGCGCGAGGCTGTATTACTCGCCACGTTACTTTGGGCAGAACGTGGCAACCCTCTACGGCGAAGTCAACGCCACACAGCCGCTGGCCGATCGCGTTCGCTTGCTTGCCCACGTTGGGATCCTGCAGAGCACCAACGGCACTCTCTACTACGGCGGGCCCGAGCGTCTGCTGGACGGCCGAATAGGCATCGGAATCGACTTCGAGCCATTCAATGTCCAGCTTAGCTGGGTTGGAATCAATGCCGCGACCGCGATGTATGGCGTCACCGGAGTCCGAAGCCGCAACGGGCCGGTGCTGACACTTTCGCTCTTATTCTGAAGCCGTCGAGTCCGGCTCGCATCCAGCTGGCCGCTGCCGCGCGAAGGCTTCATGAGGTGCAGCCTGGGGGCACCGCGCCGACGCGGCTCAAGGTGATGGTCCCGGACAGGCCGCTGCTGCTTGCACCGGTGAAGTTGTAGCTAAACGTCGCGGCTGTGCAGCTCTGGAATGCCAGCGTGCCGGTACCCACGGCCACGGTCTGCTGGCCAGCAGGCGGCGGTGTGTTAAATATCCCACCGGTGGTCGCGTAGATCGTCACCGGGATCGAACGCATCCCTGCCGTAAAGGTGGCTTGCGCGGTGTACCAGCGCTGCCCCGCTGCCCCGGCCATAGCGCCCATCGGCTCGTACGTGTACCAGGCTGCGAATAGCGCGCCTGAAGTCGGGTTGACCTCGACGGTGAAGCCCTGCCCCGCCGTGGCTGAATCGAACCAGTTCCCCGAATGGGCGAAGTCCGCATTGGTGGGAAACGGAGTAGTCGTCGCGCAGGTCACGTTCTGCGTCAGCCGTGTCAACGGGATGTTCCCCATGCGCCCGGTACCGTCGGTGAAGTTGTACGAAAGCTGCCCGCTGGTGCACGTGCCAAAGCTCAGCGTCGCGGTCCCGACCGCTTGTGCAGTGGTCATCGGCCCCGCGTTGAAGTTACCGTCGGTATTCTGATAGATCGTCAGCGCCGCATTGGGCTGTCCGGCGATCACCGGCCCGCTGAGCGTGTACCAGCGCTGGTGGTCCGCTGCGCCGGCGGCGGTATCGAAGGTGAACCAGCTGACCTGGGCGAAACCGGTTCCAGGCGCCGACAGATCGGGATACACCTCGACTTCGACCCCCTGCCCGCTGGTCGCCGCGTCATACCAGGAACCGGTCAAGCCGTGCTGATCCAGGTCAAACACCGCCACCGGCGCTGTGACCGACGCCGATTGCCCGGCAAAATTCATCGCCAGGTTCGGTATGACCATGCCGCTGCGATTGAGCGCACTCACCCCGTCGGTGGGCAACGTCGCATAGCTCACCTGGTCCACTCCGGCATAGTTGATCGTGCCATTCGTCAGCGGCAGGAAGCCATTCGGAATGACATAGTCCGGCGTGATCAGACCCAGCGCCGCAAACCCCTGCGTCGCGATCAGCACGTGCGTGTTCGCGGTCTGCGAGCTAGGCAAATCGGCGGGGAAGGCGAAAGCCTGGTTCCCCCCCTGGCCCATGCTGGTGAATGGGTTTCCGCCCCAGAAACTCTCCCCGTTCGAGCCCGTGAACTCGTGCATCACCACGTATTGCACGCTGCCGCTCGCATTGGAAAAGATCTCATCGATCTGGTAGAGATGGAATTCCGCCCAGCCACTGGTCGCGACCAGCGTCAGCACCACACCCAACAGCCAGTTCAAGCGTCGATGCATGTCGCGCTCCTGCGCAAAGAAAGTCCTCATGAGGTGCAGCCTGGGGGCACCGCGCCGACGCGGCTCAAGGTGATGGTCCCGGACAGGCCGCTGCTGCTTGCACCGGTGAAGTTGTAGCTAAACGTCGCGGCTGTGCAGCTCTGGAATGCCAGCGTGCCGGTACCCACGGCCACGGTCTGCTGGCCAGCAGGCGGCGGTGTGTTAAATATCCCACCGGTGGTCGCGTAGATCGTCACCGGGATCGAACGCATCCCTGCCGTAAAGGTGGCTTGCGCGGTGTACCAGCGCTGCCCCGCTGCCCCGGCCATAGCGCCCATCGGCTCGTACGTGTACCAGGCTGCGAATAGCGCGCCTGAAGTCGGGTTGACCTCGACGGTGAAGCCCTGCCCCGCCGTGGCTGAATCGAACCAGTTCCCCGAATGGGCGAAGTCCGCATTGGTGGGAAACGGAGTAGTCGTCGCGCAGGTCACGTTCTGCGTCAGCCGTGTCAACGGGATGTTCCCCATGCGCCCGGTACCGTCGGTGAAGTTGTACGAAAGCTGCCCGCTGGTGCACGTGCCAAAGCTCAGCGTCGCGGTCCCGACCGCTTGTGCAGTGGTCATCGGCCCCGCGTTGAAGTTACCGTCGGTATTCTGATAGATCGTCAGCGCCGCATTGGGCTGTCCGGCGATCACCGGCCCGCTGAGCGTGTACCAGCGCTGGTGGTCCGCTGCGCCGGCGGCGGTATCGAAGGTGAACCAGCTGACCTGGGCGAAACCGGTTCCAGGCGCCGACAGATCGGGATACACCTCGACTTCGACCCCCTGCCCGCTGGTCGCCGCGTCATACCAGGAACCGGTCAAGCCGTGCTGATCCAGGTCAAACACCGCCACCGGCGCTGTGACCGACGCCGATTGCCCGGCAAAATTCATCGCCAGGTTCGGTATGACCATGCCGCTGCGATTGAGCGCACTCACCCCGTCGGTGGGCAACGTCGCATAGCTCACCTGGTCCACTCCGGCATAGTTGATCGTGCCATTCGTCAGCGGCAGGAAGCCATTCGGAATGACATAGTCCGGCGTGATCAGACCCAGCGCCGCAAACCCCTGCGTGGCAATCAGGACGTGGGCAAACGCGGTCGGACTCGGCATGTTGCCGTAATAACCCATTGAGCCACCCGGCAGGTTGTCATCGAACGAATACGTGTGCATGGTCCCGCCCTGGGTGCCGGTAAAGGCGCGGCCACCGAGAAAATTCTCACCGTTGAGGCCGGCAATCTCGTGCAGCACGACGAACTGGATGGTTCCGTCGGCGTTGGAGAACATCTGCTCGATCTGGAAGGTATGGAATTCCGCCATGGCGCCGCTCGCGACCAGCGCCAGCGAACAGCCAAGCAGCCAATTGAAAAATCGATGCATGAACGCGCCTCCGATAACGTGACACGGGGGCGTAACCACCGCGGCGATACCCCCGACTTCAGACCGCTGTGCCTCGCAAACAGCGCGCATGCGCGTGCTATTCCGTCCCGCGGCAGCCTTCGGCGAGAAATTTTCGGCTTTTGTTTTTTTCTTGCCGCGTTATCATTTCCGCATGAATCGTCTTATCTCCGACACGCGCCGCGTTGCCCTGGCCTGCGGCCTGAGCCTGGGTGTGATGGCCCAGCAGGCGAGCGCGCTGTTCGTCGTCAACCAGCCATGGGTGCGGCCGGCGCAGCAAGCCGGGTCGACCGAGGCTTACATGAACCTCACCAGCACCGACGGAGCGAGCCTCGTCGGCGCGGCCAGCACCGCTGCCGCAGCCGTTGCAATCCTGGCCCCGGGCAAGACGGCCAAAAAGGTCGACCACCTGTCGTTACCCGCCGAACGCGTCGTGGCGCTGGCCCCTGACGGATACCGCATCGCCTTGCGTCGGCTCGCGCGAACCCTCAAGGTCGGCGATCGCGTCCAACTCACGCTGACCATCGAGGCAGCCGACGGGACGCGCCAGGAGGTCGGCGTCAATGCCGAGGTCCGCCTGCATTCGCCCATCGATGACGAAATGCACGCGCACATGCATGCGCATTAACTTTGACGACGTGGCTGGGCTTCTTGCATCGCGCGATGTGGGCGCGGGGCACGTTCGGACAGGATCGCGCGCCCTTATCTGCCCAGCCGCCGACGACGCCCGATAGGCTGTGCGCATGCGTTCGCTGCCCGATCGTTTTTTGTGCTTCCTGATCATCGCAGCGGTCGTCGGCTGCGCCCTGCAGTCGGCGCAAAATGCGCCAACCTCCGATGGGGTGCCTGTGCTGCAAGCCCGTCTAGTCGCCGCCCCGGACATCGCGGCCTTTCGCGAGCGCGGCACCTTTCCTCCTCCCGCCCCGGGGCGCAACGACACAGTCCTTGCCGGGACACTACCCGACGGAAGCCTCGACGCGAAGCATACGGCGGCGACAGACCAAGTCGCAGGCCCGGCGTCCAATGGGTTGCATCCATTGCTGCCTCGCGCTGCCGAGCACGACGTGGTCGCTCGCGTGCTCCTGAGCCGGTCGACCACCGACGCTTCGCGGGCTCTCTTCGCCGAGGTTCATGCAGATGGCAGCGTCGTTCAAGCGCAGACGCAGGCGGAATCAGTCTGGCTCGCGCCGTCGGGCACGATCGCACCGCTCAACGCGCCCGACAATCCTGGAACAGACGTGGCGATCACGCATACCGGCGCCATCGTCAACTGGGTACCCGATCCCGTTCTGTACATCGCCGATCCGCATCGCAATGGAGTGGTCGCGTTGACCCTCACCGAGGAAGGGCAGGTTTTCCGCATCGAGAAAGCGCGTCGCCTGGATGCGGCAGCCTTCAATCTCCCGGTCGATCTGGCCCCCGCGGTTGTGGAGCGCATGAACCCGCGTTTCTCGAGTGGCACGACCCTGGCGGGAGGCGCCGACTTTTATGTCGCAAACCGCGGCAACGGCACCATCGTGCGCATGAGCCAGGAAGGGACCGTGTTGGCCATACGGCGCATTGGGCTCGCCCGGCTAGCCGTACTGGGCCCGGGTCGGCTCGACGGCATCGCGACCGCGCCGGACGCGACCAGGATCTGGGTTAGCGTCAGTGGCGAAGTGCCGGGATCGAACGGTGTCGAGGGCGCGATCCTTGAGCTGCCCGCATTCGGTCCGGACCCCTCCGCCGGCCGCTCACCGGGGCCTACCGCGGAGGTCGCCGTGCAGATGGGTCTGGGTCCGGCGTTCAATGGACGCTCCTGCACCGATTGTCACCGTTCGCCGCTGCCGGGCGGCATGGGCGCGGACGGGCTCGCCACCGTGCTGCGTATCGGTACGCTCGACAGCCACGGCTATGACCCCATGCTCGGTCGCGGCGGCCCTATTGCGCGCATGCACTCGGTATCCGAGCTGGGCATCTCCTGTGGCGTCGTGCCGGGCATTCCGCCAGGCGCCAATCTGATTTCCGTCCGCAATGCACCCGCACTGTACGGGCTGGGGCTGGTCGACGAAATTCCGGATGCAACCATTCTTGCCGGTGCCGTTGCGCGGGGCAACGGGATTCATGGCCATGCCAATATCGTCACCGGCGCCGATCGACGCAATGCGGTGGGCAGGTTCGGATGGAAGGCCGACACACCGAGCCTCGAATTGTTCGTCGCGGACGCGCTGCGCAACGAACTGGGTATCACCAGTCCGCTCGCGCCGCAGGATTTGACGCCTGGCGGGGCGCGCCACCCCGATTGCAGTGGCGCCGGCACCACGCCCAAGGACGACGGGAGCCTGGTCAATTCGCTGACTGCTTTCGTGCGCTCTCTCGAAGCGTTGCCACCCACTAGGCGCGACCCAGTGGGCAACGCATTGTTCGTCCGCACCGGCTGCGCCGATTGCCATACGCCGACGCTCGCGGCGGGCGAAAAGCTGTTACCACTGTACTCGGACCTGTTGTTGCATGACATGGGCCCTGGGCTCAATGACGGCGTGGTCCAGGGCCAGGCGCGGGGAAGCGACTGGCGCACCACACCGCTGTGGGGCTTGTCGGTCCGAGGCCGCTTCCTGCACGATGGTCGCGCACGCACGATCGAGGCGGCGATTCTGGCTCACGGCGGAGAAGCCGACCCCGTGGTAAAGGCATATCGGCAGTTGGACCGCGAGCAGCGTGGCGCCCTGCTCGCCTTCTTGTCCTCACTCTAGGCGACGCGCGCTGACCGCTTTGACGAAGGGTACCTTCTGCGCCGGCCCGCACGTCATCACAACGGTGCCGGCGGGAAACTGGAGCACCGACTGCGGCCGTGCCCTGCCTGCGCCGGCGCCCGCTGCGGCGCGGGGTATCAGGTTAGCCGCCTGCCTGCGCCTTCTCGATTGCCTCCGGCTGCGCCTTCTCGATCGCCTCCGGCTGCGCCTTCTCGATCGCCTCCTCGAGTTCGCGGTACTCGGGACAGGCTTGGCCGCAAAGCTTTTCCAGCGCCGCGAGGTGTTCTTTGGCCTTGGGCAGGTTCTTGGCGATCACGTAGGCCTCGCCCAGGTATTCGTGCGCTCCCTTGTGCTGCGGGTCGAGCTTGAGTGCGGCCTCGTACTCGGCGAATGCATGGTTCAGGTCGCCCTCATTGCGATAGGCGAAGCCCAGCCAGTTGTGGGCATCGGCGTTGAAGCGATCCCACAGTAGCGAGGTGTGGAACAAGTCGATCGCCCGCTGCCAATTCTGGTGCTCGATTGCCTCCACGCCAGCCTGATAGGCAGCGTCGCGCCTGGGAGCCCCGTCGCCGCCCCCGCCCCCGCCCCCGCCGCCCGCCGCATACGTGAGGCTCGTTGCCGCGGCGAAGAGTCCAATGACCGTCCATCCCATTCGTGCCTTCATCTGCTCTGCTCCACTTGGCAGCACACCGGGCCGCCCACCACAAGCCAACAGCGCGCGGCGACGGGCTATTCCCTTCCGGACGCGCCATGTTGCTACGCTCTCCGCCGGGTCGTTCAATAAGGGCGGCGAATCAGCCGGCTTGACGCACGATTGCTGCAATTGGCACAAAGTGCGGTCGCATTGCACCAAAAAACATGGTGCAGGTAAACCCCAACGCGCTCATTCGACCGAGGCGCAAGGCCGCAGTTGGACGCAAGCGAGCACTCGGCGTAGGCTTCCCGGCCGGATTACCATCCCGGAGATGGGCTGTTCTCAGGAGAGTTCCATGCACAGGCTTCGTCGCGCGGCATGCGTCGCGCTCGCCGCTTCGTTCTTTCTCGCATCCTCCGCGCGGTCCACCTCGGTTACGACGGACCAGAGCGACCTGTGGTGGATTCCGAGCGAAGCGGGGTGGGGAATGCAGTTGGTCCAGCGCGGGTCAATAATCTTTGCGACCCTGTTTGTCTACGGCCCTTCGAGCGGTCCCACGTGGTACAGCGCAACGCTGGACGCCACGCCCAACCTCACCTGGACCGGAGATCTCTATGCGACAACGGGTCCCTATTTCGGGACACTGCCATTCAATCCGGCAAGTGTCGTGTCGACCAAGGTGGGAACGATGACCTGGACGGCGCAGACAGTCGATACGGGCACGCTCAACTACGTCGTCAACGGGGTCGTCGTAACGAAGGGCGTTACTCGCGAAACGCTGGTCGTCGACAACTACAGCGGCGTCTACGTGGGTGCGTTCCACACAACCACGACCGGGTGCACCAACCCGTCAAGCAACGGGTCGGCGGACGTCCCGACAGCGACCTTCACCGTTACCCAGAGTGGAGACTCCTTCGGCATCGTGCTCGCGGCCCTCACGACCATCACCATCTCCGGGACGCTCAGTCAAAGCGGTCAGTTTGGGTCAGTTATCGGCACCTATACGTCGAATTCCGGCTATTTGGGCAACGCCACGGTCTCGGCGATGAATGTCGAAGTGAACTCGCTTGCCGCATCGTTTACTCTCGACAGCACGAATCTCGGCTGCCAGTCCACCGGCTACCTTGCCGGCATAAGAAGCCAGCAATGACCAATCGGTGCCCCGTTCACGGGCGCTTGGGCGGTCCCTACTTGCTGATCACCTCCCATTTGCCGTTCTTAACCTCGAAGATGGTCAGCAGTCCTTTCGTAAGGTCACCGTTGGCGTCGAAGGCGATATCGGCAGTGATCCCGGGGTAATTGATCTTGGCCAGCAGCGGCAGATACTTCGCCGGGTCCGTCGAGTTGGCGGCCACCATCGCCGCCGCGATCAGCATCACACCATCGTAGAAATAAGGCGTGTACAGGCCGATGTCCTGGTGGAAGCGCGCCTTGTACTTGTTGGCGAACGCCTTCCCGCCCGGTCGGGATTCCAGGGCGGCGCCAGGTGTCGAGGCGATGTCGCCCTCCGCCGCCGGGCCTGCGAGCTCGATGAACTTGGCGGAATTCATCGTCTCGCCGCCCATCAACTTGATGTTCATCCCCAGCAACTTCATCTGCCTCGCCATCGGTCCGGCCTGAGCATCATAGCCACCAAAGAAAATTGCTTCTGGATTGCTGGCCTTGATCGTAGTCAGAAGCGCATTGAAGTCGACGGCTTTGTCGTTGGTGTGCTCGTGTCGCACGACCTGGCCACCCGAGGCCTTGACCGCCGCTTCGAACGCATCGGCCAAACCCTGGCCATAGGCGGTGGCGTCGTCGATCACCGCGACTCGCTTCAGCTTGAGCGTCTTCACGGCGTACTCGCCGAGCGCCTTGCCCTGCTTGTCGTCGTCAGCCATTAGCCTGAATGCCGTTTTGAACCCCTGATGGGTGTACTGGACGTTGGTCGACACCGACAGCTCGGGTATACCAGCCTCGTTGTAGACGCGGGACGCGGGGATCGTCACACCGGAATTAAAGTGCCCCACCACCCCGGCGACCTTGGCATCGACCAGTTTCTGGGCGATGAGCGGACCCTGCTTGGGTTCGGCCTGATCGTCCTCGGCCGCGAGCTGGAACGTCACCGCCTTGCCTCCGATCGTAAGGCGCCGAGCATTGAGCTCATCGATCGCCATCTGGGCGCCATTCTCGTTGTCCTTGCCGTAATTGGCCTGCGGGCCTGTCAACGGTGAGGCAAAGCCTATCTTGACGACTTCCTGAGCCTGCGACGCAGCGGTTGCCAGAGCAACCACAATGCCCACGCAGCCAACAAGCGCGCTGATTCGTTTCGGGTAGTTCAAGGTCTCCTCCTCGCCTGAAAATACCGGTATTGACCACTCAGCCACGAGGTCACCGGTTCGCCCCGGGGCCTGGTGCGACTTTGCGTTACGCGCGCACGATTTTACGCCACCATGCGCGTGGCTATCATGGCCAGGGCAATGGTTAACGCGGCGCTGCCCAGCGCCTGCACCAGCCCCGCATGCCGCGCGTCGGGCTCGCACCCCGCCGCCAGGCCGCCCAGCGCGCTCGCAGCGCGCCAAGATCGATTGCCATTGCTTTCTCCTGCTGCACGAAGCGGGCCACGGAAAACACTACGATTCGATCTTGCGGTAGAAATGATAGGTGGCAAGCACGACGATCGCACCGAACGTTGCGCCAATGAAGCCCGCCGATTCACCCTCCTTGTACCAGCCAACGAATTCGCCGACGTAGGTTGCGATCAACGATCCGGCGATGCCCAGCGTTGCGGTCATGAAGAACCCGGAAGGTCCGGTCCCTGGCGCGAACAACTTGGCGACGAGACCGGCCACAAAACCGATAAGAATAGTCCAGATGAGATGCATCGCTAGTCTCCAGAGGCGCGCCCACTACCTGCTCACGGGTCCTTGCAACCGTTACAACAATATTCTTGCCATCGCAGTGTCGCACAGAGGAAAAAAACGGCGCCCCGAGAGATCCACTGCGGCGCGATTCTTGGCATCTGTCCCCGCTCGATCAAGTCCGGGGTTTTTGAGCATCGGCTTGTTCGCCGCCAGCGCAAGGAAAAAACCATGCTAGCAGGTCATTTGTGCTGGCCACAACCATGACGCAAAAAGGGAATCGGTCGCAACGACACGGGTTGACGGCCTGCCGCTCAAGGTAATTCCTTCGAACCCCTGTCGCAGTCGCCGTTTGCCTTGCGCAAGCGTTACGCCGCGCCCCGCGTTGCGGCGGGGATTTTTCCTGCCTTGACCGCCTTGACCAGGGCCGAATGATCGTGCTCGGTCTGATCCGCGTAGCGGCGCGCGAAGCCCCTCAGGGCTTCATCGAAGGCATCGCCGCGACCGAGGTAGCCGCTGATCATGGCCGCGTCGCCCGTCTTGGCATGCGCCCGCGCCACGGCCCAGCCGCAATAGCGCGCATAGTTTATGAATCCATCCAAGCGGCAGCGCGTCCAGATTCACCGACACCTTCATGTCACGCAGTTGCCGGAAATAGAAATCAATCGGCGGCTTGCCGATCCGCGACCACCCCAGAAACATATCGCTGGCGGACTGCATCAGGCGCTGTCCGACGACCACCCGCTCGCCTTGATTGCGGTACGCGCTTTGACCCGCGTAAGGCTCAAGCACGGATGGCCGTGCCTGTTTGAGCTGCAGGAACAACGGATCGTCAACGTCGGCCTGGAGCAGGGCCACCGCACAAAAGCTGCCGACGCTGCCCACTCCGACAACTTTCATCGCCACATCGATCACCTCATAGCGGTCGACCAAGGCTCTGCGTTCCGGCGGCAGGCTCAGCCGATAGCGGTGGATCACCGCCCGTATTTCTCGCGCGAAGGCCTTCTCACGCCGCGGGTGGTAGAGCAGTGGGGGTTCCTCCCTGATGCGCCGCTTGCCGCCGACGACTTCGGTCAGCTTGGGCAGCAGGCGTGCAGACATGTTGGCGGCTGCGCGAGCATTGGCGTCAGCCGAGTCATCGAGCGGCTTGATCCTGGACGCTTTTGCAACCATTTGCTCGGCATCGATGCGCGCATACCAGACCTGGAGCTCGGGCCAAGCAGCGTACTCGGCCAGGTTTTCGCGGTACGCGCGCGCAGCCGTGAGCACTGCCTCAGCGCATTGTCGCTCGGCGAAACCGCGATAGCGGCCTGCCACCATGATGCTCGCCACCAGCCGCTTGATGTCCCATTCCCAAGGAGCGGGCAGTGTCTCATCGAAGTCGTTGATGTCGAAGATGACGTTTCGCTCCGGAGTGGCGAAGGCACCGAAGTTCATCAGGTGGCAATCCCCGCACGCTTGCACGCGGATACCGGTGGTCGGGCATTGCGCCAGATCGAACGCCATCACCGACGCCGATCCACGCAGAAAGGCGAATGGCGACTGCAGCATGCGCGCGTAGCGAATCGGCACCAAAGCCGGTATCCGGTCGCCATCGGATGCTCTAACCATCGCCAGCAGGTCGCGTCGCTTGGCCGGCGGCTTCCACTTGGCCTGCTCAGGTCGAGGCACCTTTTGCCGCAATGCCTTACCCTGCTCTGCGCGCTCCGCACGTAGCGTTCGCACGCTCGATTGACGCGTCGGCATGACCCTCTCCTCTGGCCGGACCACGATCCGCCACGCCCTAGCGTTGCGCGCAACGGAGTAGCCCTACCCGTCTAGTCTGCCGGAAAGCGACTTCGGTGTTGGCGCTTTTCGGGGTTTGGCGCTCGAAACAACGGGCCGTTCTTCGACGGTGTCGATGCGAACCGGATAGAAGGCAAGGTGGTCCTTGATCGCGGCGACCGCCGCATAGGGACCTCGTAGGTGCACACGGCGTTAATCGAGCGCGTCCTAAAATCCGGCCCCGAAATGCAGGCACTAGACTCGCTTAGCCGCTCCGTAAGGCGGGTCATGCGCAGGGTATAGCCCATTAAATCATTGATTCATATTGATACTGACAGTTTACAAATAGGAATGATTTGCATTTGTGTTTTAGCTTTGATACAGTTCCACCTGGCTTCGACAGGAGCCTCAATGGGGTGCGACAGCTTGGGAATTCGAGATCCACGCACGGCGGACGTTCTCCACGCCGTATTGAAAATCGGAAACGCGCGACTTCCATGTACATCTGTCTCTGCAACGCGATCACGGAGCGAGAAATTGTGCGTGCCGTCGAGCTCGGTGCTCGCTCCACGCACGATCTGGCGCAGGGACTAGGTGTCGGCCTCGGCTGCGGCCGCTGTACGTCCTGTGCAAAAACGCTGCTCGGGGAGACGTTGGCCCGAATCGCCCGCGCGCCAGCCGAATGCGCAACTACGGCAGAGGAGAACGCAACGTGAAGGGTAACGTCAAGGTCATCCGGCACCTCAACGCCGTTCTTACCAACGAATTGACCGCGATCGACCAGTATTTTGTGCATGCCCGAATGTTTTGCCACTGGGGCCTGACCAAGCTCGGTGGGTACGAGCGCAAGGCATCGATCGACGAAATGAAGCATGCCGAAAGCCTGATCGCGCGGATCTTGTTCCTCGAAGGGCTTCCGAACCTGCAAGACCTGCACAAGCTCCTTATTGGCGAGAGCGCGGAAGAAGCTCTAGCCGGCGATCTCAAGCTCGAACTCGCCGCCCACCCTGCCCTTAAGTCGGCGATCGCCGACTGCGAGATTGCGGGCGACTACGTCAGCCGCGACCTGTTACGCAGCATCCTTGCGTCCGAAGAAGACCACATCGACTGGTTGGAAACACAAATCGAGCTCATCAACAAGATTGGCATCGCCAACTACCAGCAGTCGCAAATGGATCCCGGCGAGTAAGCCGGTGCCGATCACCCTGCGGGGGGAGCTTAAACGTGCTTCGAAACAACGCCCACCCACTGCTCTCCGGGCTGGCCCAGACGCGTGCCCGCCCGACCGTGGCGAACCGCGACGCACGCTGCGCCGTGGGCTTGGCGAGCGCAGGCGCGGTGTTTCCTGGGCCTGCCTTGTCGCCTGCCTGTGCGCGGGTGAGGTTCTTGCGGCCCCGCCCCCGGTCTCGGTCCCGGTTGAGCCCGAAAGCTATGAGGCGGGGCAGCCGGGAACGGCCGCGACGGGGGCGCTGGGGTTTCTCGAGGGCATATCGCGCAGCGGCTATATGTTGGGCGACATGTGGGGCCTGCGCCCCTTCCTCAGCCGATACGGCATGTCCTTCGCCGTGCAGGAAACGAGCGAACTGCTTGGCAATGTCAGCGGCGGCGCCAAACAGAGTTTCCTCTACGACGGACTGACGCAGATGATCCTGCAGCTCGATACGCAGCGCGCCTTTGGGGTGTATGGCGGGCTGTTCAACGTCAGCGCGCTCCAGATTCACGGCAACAATCTCAGCGCGCAGAACCTGCTCACCCTGCAAACTGCGAGTGGGATCGAAGCGGATCGCGCGACCCGCCTGTGGGAGCTCTGGTACCAGCAAAAATTTCTCACCGAGGATCGGCTCGACATCAAGATCGGCCAGCAGAGTCTCGACCAGGAATTCATCGTCAGCCAGAATGCCTTGTTGTTCGTCAATACTATGTTCGGCTGGCCCATGCTGCCCTCCGCCGACCTGCCCGGCGGCGGCCCTGCCTATCCGCTCTCCGCGCTGGGCGTCCGGATGCGGGCACGGCCGATCGATTCACTGACCTTCCTCGCCGGCGTGTTCAACGGCAGTCCGGTGAGCAACAACAGCGGCGACCCGCAGCAGCAAAATCCATCGGGAACGAGCTTTCCACTAAACGGCCGCGTGCTCGCGTTCGCCGAAATGCAATACGCCTACCCGTCGCTCGGCACGATGCTCTACGCCGACCAGCAGGAACCCCTGGCGCGTGTATACAAGCTCGGCTTCTGGTACAACGGCGAAGATTTTTCTTCGCAGGATATCGACAATACCGGGCTGTCGCTTGCCAACCCCGCCAGCACCGGCATTCCCAAGATGTATCACGGGAATTACTCGATCTACGCCGTCGCCGATCAGATGGTGTGGCAGGACCCTGCGGAAGCTGACCGGACCTTGAACGTCTTCGTCCGCGCCATGGGAACGCGCCTTGGCGATCGCAATCTCATCAACTTCAGCCTCAATGCAGGCATTACCTTTCATGAACCGTTCCTGCATCGCGACGACGACACCTTCGGAATCGGCATGGGCTATGCCCATGTGAGCAGCAGTGTGTCGGCACTGGATAGAGCTACCACATACTACACGGGGGCCTTCACCCCGGTTCGCAGCGGCGAAACCTTTGTTGAAGTGACCTACCAGTACCAGGTGACGCCCTGGTGGCAGATCCAACCCGATTTTCAGTACGTGTTCAATCCGGGGGCCGGCGTCGTGAACCCGAACATGCCGAACCAGCGAGTCGGGAACGAAGTGGTCATCGGCATACGAACCAATATCATCTTCTGACGGAAACTCTGACTAATGGAATCGTGGCGTCTTGCCCCGCTCTTTGGGCGTGCAATGCAGCGCAGCCGGACCATGGCCCCCTTTGTGCGACGAAGCCCGCAATGGCTCCTCGTGGCGGTGATCGGGGTGCTTGCGGCGGGTTTGCCTGCGTTGGTCCCGGCGCAGACCGGGGAGTCAAAGGGGTACCTGGAATCGATCCGCCGGCATATCACGCGCACCTCGACCGTGCCGGACAACGGCGACCTCAATCCCTATGCGATCGTCGTAGCGCCCGTCTCCGCCGGAAAAATCCAGAAGGACGATGTGCTGGTAACCAATTTCAACAACGTGTCGAATCTGCAGGGAACCGGCGGCACGATCATCGACTACACCCCGGCCACGAAGAAGATGACCGTGTTTGCCAGCCTGCCACAGCGCTTGCCGCAGTGTCCCGGCGGCGTGGGCCTCGGAACGGCGATGACCATGCTCAAGAGTGGCTGGGTTATCGTCGGCAGCACGCCGAGCAGCGACGGTACCACCCGCACCAAGGGCGACGGCTGCCTGCTGGTCCTCGATTCCAACGGACAACCTGTCACCTCCTGGACCGGCCCGAACATCAACGGCCCCTGGGGCAACATGGCAGTGATCGACAACGGCGCCACGGCAACCCTCTTCATCAGCATGGCCGGGTTCGATGTGCCCGGGCCGGAGGTGCGCGATGCGCAGAGTGGCTACCCCGTGACCGTGAACAAGGCGACGGTGCTGCGGATCGAGCTTTCGATCCCAGAAGGGAAGCCGCCCACGATTACCGGGCAGACGGTGATCGCCAGCGGCTTCACCCACCGCGCGGACAAGGATGTATTCCTCATCGGCCCCACCGGCTTGGCGCTTGCGGCGGATAACACGCTCTACGTGTCCGATGCACTCGGCAACCAGATCGTCGCAATCCCCGAGGCAACCACCCGCACTAACAGTGCCGGAACGGGCCGGACCATAACCAAGGACGGTCTTCTGAAGCGGCCACTGGCGATGGTGATGGCGCCCAACGGGAATCTCCTCGTGACCAACGCCAAGAACGGCCAGGTGGTGGAGGTAAACCCGGCAACGGGCAAGCAGCTCTATGCGCAGTGGGTCGACACCAACCAAGCACAGTCGCCGCCGGGCAACGGCGACCTGTTCGGCCTCGCCCTGACGCCGGACGGCAAGGGCTTCTACTACGTCGAAGACGACGTGAACACTCTGGTCGAGGCAACTCCGTGAGTCGGCGAGCCGCGCGTAATTTGAGCGCTTCCCGTCGTGGCTTTCTCACCGCGTCGGCGAGCTTGGCCGCGGCGATTGGCGCGGGTTTCGGCGCGGGAGCGGCGACAAATGCCTCGGCGCAGACAACGGCACCAAGCAGCCCTGAGACCCAGGGCAAGGGGCAGCCCGAGCCGTTTTGGGGTGCGCATCAGGGTGGCATCCTGACGCCGGCGCAGACCCAAACCTATTTCGCTTCCTTTGATCTCGTCACCACGCAGCGCGACGACGTGGCCAAGCTGCTGCAAACGTGGACGTCCGCTGCTGCGCGGATGACCGAGGGGCAAACCGCCCAGCCTCTCGAGGGAGGCTTTAAGCCCGTCGCGCCTAGGGCCGCTGGCGATGCGCAGTCGAAAGATGACGGCGCCTACGAAAAACCGGACTGGCGTACCCAGGCTGCCGATTCGGGGGAGGCGCTCGACCTGGCGCCGGCTCGTCTGACGGTGACCTTCGGTTTCGGTGGCGGTCTGTTCCTCAAGGATGGAAAGGATCGCTATGGCCTCGCCTCTCGCCGTCCGGAGGCGCTTGTCGACATGCCCCGCTTCGCCGGCGACCAGCTGGTGGAGGCGCACACAGGTGGCGACCTGTCCATACAGGCCTGCGCCGATGATCCGCAGGTGGCGTTCCATGCGGTCCGCCAGCTTGCCCGCCTCGCCGAGGACGTGGCGCAGGTGCGCTGGGCGCAGACCGGGTTCATCCCCAGTGCGAAGGGCGCGCCGCGCAACCTGATGGGATTCAAGGACGGCACCAACAACCCCTCGGTCGCCGACACCAAGGCGATGCAGCGCTACGTTTGGGTTGGCGCCGAAGGGCCGAACTGGATGCGCGGCGGCAGCTATCTGGTCGCACGCCGCATTCGCATCGCGCTCGAGCACTGGGACCGCATGCAGGTCGCGTTTCAGGAGCAGACGATAGGCCGGCAAAAGGCTTCGGGCGCCCCGCTCGGCGGCAAAGGCGAGGTCGACCGGCTGAACTTGGATGCGACCGACAAGGATGGCAACCCGGTCATTGCCGAGAACGCTCATGTTCGGCTCGCCGCAGCGGCGAGCAACAGCGGAGCGCAGATCCTGCGCCGGCCCTACTCCTACAACGACGGCGTGAATTTCACCGCCGAACGCTGGCCGCCATGGCGCCAAGGCATGGAATACGACGCCGGGCTCTTCTTCCTCGCCTATCAGCGCGACCCACGGACCGGATTCATCCTTATCTATAACAAGATGTCGAAGCTCGACATGATGAATCAGTTCGCGACCCACGTCGGTGGCGGACTGTTCGCTTGCCCGCGGGGACCCGCCAAGAGCGAATTCATCGGTCAGCAATTGTTCGGGGCGGCATGACCACTGCCAATCGAAATCGCGATTTGCGCAATCTGCGCGAAGTCACCGCCGCCACCGCCGGCTTGAGGACCCTTGAGCGCACGCGATTCCTTTTTCCCGCCCTTTTCATCGCGTTCGGCCAAGCTGTGCCCGCGATCGCGGAGGAAGTGTTGAACATCGACGTCACGATCAAGGATCACCGCTTCGCGCCAGCGGAAATTCACGTCCCGACGGGAAAGCCCACCCAGCTTACGATCAAGAATGAGGACTCCACTCCTGAGGAGTTCGATTCCACGGCACTGAAGGTGGAAAAGGTGATCGCGGGCGGCCGATCCGCCACGGTGCGGCTGCGGCCGCTCGCTGCCGGCCGGTTTCCGTTCATGGGCGAATACCATGCCGACACCGCCCAAGGCGTGGTAATTTCCGAATAGAAACACGCGATTATGCTGGCTACACTCTTGATCGTTTTCCGCGAGGTGATCGAAGCCGGGTTGATTGTCGGCATCGTACTTGCCGCCACCCGAGGGGTCCCGCGGCGTGGCCTATGGGTGGGCTTGGGCGTGGTTGCTGGCGTTGCCGGTGCCTGTCTCGTTGCGGCCTTCGCCGGGCAACTCTCTTCGCTCTTCGAAGGCTCAGGCCAGGAGCTCTTCAACGCAAGCATCCTCCTGCTGGCCGTCGGGATGCTCACGTGGCACAACGTCTGGATGGCAAGCCACGGCCGCGTCATGGCGCAGGAGATGCGGCAGGTGGGTGCTGACGTGACAGCGGGCAAGAGACCCCTTACGGCACTGTCGATCGTCTGTGGCGTGGCCGTGCTGCGGGAGGGCTCGGAGGTCGTCCTCTTTCTCTACGGTATCGCCGCATCCGGCGGCACCTCGGCGGCCGGCCTGATCACCGGTGGCGCCCTTGGAGTGCTCGCAGGCGCCGGCGTATCAGCATTTATGTACCTCGGCCTGCTGACCGTTCCCGCGCGCCATCTGTTTTCTGTCACGTCCGGTCTCATTACCCTGCTTGCCGCCGGGCTCGCCGCACAGGCCGTCGCCTTCCTTCAACAAGCCGGATATCTCGAGGTGTTGACCTCTACCGTCTGGAATAGCTCCTGGCTGCTCTCCGACGAGAGTTTAACCGGGCGGCTGCTGCACACACTCATCGGCTACACCGCCACACCGAGCGGTGCGCAGCTGCTCATCTACCTTGTTACCATCGCGGTCATCGTCTGGCTGATGCGGCACGTGCGCTTGCCTCGGTCAAGTGCGAACAAAGCCACCGCCACCAATTGAGCGTTCGCCTGGCGGGCGATGCGCTCATGCGCCCCGACTCGCTTTTGCACCGTACCGAGAAACTGCTGTAGCTCGGGCGTGCGTGGACGCGATGCGTCCGCAGCTGCTCACCATAGACGCAGGGACGGCCTAGACCGTGCGGTAGGAGCATGCCCCTGAAGGCCTTCTTCTTTATTGGCCCCGCAGAGATTCGGCGAGGCTGATCAGATTCTGGGGTCTTACCTTAATGAGGCCGTGGCTTGGGGCATCAATGTCCGCTATCAGCATGAAGGCGATGGAAACGACCAGCGGAAGAACGAGAAGCAATTTAGCTCCCTCTCCCGCGCTTCGCGAGCCATACCCGACCAGCCAGCTGCTGCAGAGGGCGATCGCTGTCATCAGAGCCCACGCTGCATTCGGGATACGGTTCTGCCAGGCGGCTTCGGTGTACCCCTGGGAGTTCAACACGTCGTTCATGCCCGCGACGACGAGAGCGACAAGGGGCGTCGGCTGTGTCGCGGCCGGAGCGAGAACCGCCGACCACAACGCGGTCTGCAATTTTGCCGTAGCGGCATCGACCGGCTGCCGTTGTGCCTGGTCGCTTGCCCCATAGAATAAAACCCGCTGCTCCAGGTACTGCTTAAGCAGCGACTGCACCCTGGCGGTGTCAGCGGCAGGCAGCAGTTGGGCGCGGAGATATTCGGTGCCAATCGCATTAGCTTCGGCCTCCTCGAGATCCTTGCGCTGATCGTAGCGACTGGTTGCCATCGAGAAGGTGAAGCCAATGACCAGACCGAGCAAGGTCAGCGTAGCCGCTAGAACAATGCCGTAGTCTTGACTGAAGTCTTCTTCTGGGCTCCCCCTCCGCCCGCGAAAAAAGAGGCCGATCCGTTCCGAGATCCAAAGCGCGATGAAGGAAAACGCGAATATAAGCAACGGATAGTGAGTCAAGTCGCTGTTCATACGCTATGGTCCATATCTTCTCGTCGGGAAACGAAGCGGGTCGCCCAGATTAGCAGTACCGACCGCGGTTCGCGGTCGTGTTGCGCGGCACCGTCAGCCAATTCCTGTGATTTGCCCTGGGGCCGACATGGGGGCTAGACATAGGCCAGTCACCGCGCACGGTACGCAGACATCCTAGCATCCATTCCTGATCTCGGTTATGGGCCCCCAAGCCGCGTTGTGCAGCCCGCCAACTGCCTTTGCCAAGCCACTGCCGTTGACCGCCTTCAATGGCGCCGATCCAGTCGCCCGCGGCGGCTGTGCAATGGACCCGGCGACTCGAGCAAATCGTGTGACTTGACGCTGCTGATGGAGTCGAGCAAGGATAGCCCCTGTCGGAAGCGCTCGCAGCCCCAATGTCCAGCCAGGCCCCATCCGAATCCCCAGGCGTGCCGGTCTCCGGCGGCGCGGCGGCGCACAGCGCACCGGCCCCGGGCAAGCAGTTGAGGCGCCTGGTCCTCACCCTCCTCCGGCCGTACCGGGGTTGGCTGGTGATCGTTTTCGTGGCGATGTTGGTGGAGATCGCGATGAGCCTCGCCGCGCCGTGGCCGTTAAAACTCGTCCTCGACGACGCTCTCGTGCATCACAAGTTGCCGGATTGGCTCGCCTGGGCACACAACTACGGCATCGTACGCAACACACTTGGGGTCGCACTGTTCGCAGGGCTTTCGAGCGTATTGATTGCCATCATCGCGGCGATCGCAACCTACGTGGACAACTACTACACCACCAGTGTCGGGCAGTGGGTAGCCAACGACCTGCGCATCCGCATCTACGAACACCTGCACCGGCTTTCGCTACGCTACTACGACAGCGCGAAAACGGGGGCGCTGATGTCCACCATCACCAGCGACGTATCGACGGTGCAGAGCTTTGCCTCGTCGTCGACACTGGGCATTGTCGTCGACCTCCTGACTATCGTCTTCATGCTCGGACTCATGTTTTGGCTCGACTGGGACTTCACGCTGATCGCCATTGGTGTCACGCCGTTCCTGTTGCTGTTCGTGATGCGCTTCAAGAAGGCGGTCAAGGAGGTGACGCGGATCGTGCGCGCAAAGCAAAGCGAGGTGGTCGCGGTAGTTCAGGAAGGCTTGGGTTCGGTGCGGGCGGTGAAGGCATTCGGGCGGCAGGATCTCGAGGTGGCGCACATGGAAGCGGCCAGCCACGCCACCGTCGAGGCGGCATTGAAGGCACGTCAAATCAAATCGCTGCTGTCCCCGGTGGTCAGCATTGTGGTCGCGCTCTGCACCGGCATTGTGCTATGGAAGGGAGCGTCGCTTATCGTCGCCGGGACGATGACCGCGGGCGCGTTAACGGTGTACCTCGCTTACCTCACCAAGTTTTTCAAGCCGATAAAGGACCTGGCGGGCATGACCAGCGTGATCGCCCAGACGACGGTCGCACTGGAACGCATCCAGAGGATCCTTTCCGCAGACGACATCATTCCCGAACGCGCGGACGCAACCGATCCCGGCCGAGTCAAGGGTGCGATCACCCTCGATCACGTCGCGTTTGGCTATGGCGATGATGCTCCGGTGCTGCGCGATGTCTCCTTCTCCATCGAGCCGGGCCAGGTCGTGGGCGTTGTCGGCCCTACCGGCTCCGGCAAGTCGACGGTGTTGAGTCTGATTCCTCGCTTCTACGATCCGACTGCAGGGCGCATACTTATCGACGGCACAAGCGTTGACGCCTACAAACTCTCGGCCCTGCGGTCACAAGTAGGATTCGTGCTGCAGGAAACCGTGCTCTTCCGCGGGACGATTCGCGAGAATATCGCCTATGGACGCCCTGGCGCGAGCGAAGCCGAAGTTATCGCCGCCGCGAAGCTTGCTAATGCCGACGAATTCATTGTCCGCATGCCCCACGGCTACGACTCGGTAGTGGGCGAGCGCGGCGACACGCTCTCGGGCGGACAGCGGCAACGTATCGGCATCGCCCGCGCGGTGATCCGGGACAGTCCGATCATGATTCTGGACGAGCCGACGGCAGCGCTCGACACGGAGTCCGAGCGTCTGGTTATAGAGGGTCTGGAGCGGCTTATGAAGGGTCGCACCGTCGTCATGATCGCGCACCGCCTGAGCACGCTGCGGGACGCTGACAAGATCATCGTACTGAAGGAAGGTGTCGTGGCGGAGGAAGGAACCAACGACGAGCTGATCGCGCGCGGGGGGGTCTACGCTGAGCTGCACCGCATCCAGTACGAAACGTCGCCGGCCCAGGCGGCCGGTGCGGCGTGAGAGCGACGGACCCGCTGCCGCTCGCGAATCGCAGTCATGCCTAGTGAGTGAGGCCCCACCATGTCGCATACGCTGATCGTCCTCCCAGATGACACGGCAAAACCCATCCTCGACCCAATCAACGCGGCCGAGCATGATTTGCAGATCCGGATGTTCCTGTTCACGGAACCTACACTCCTTCATGCGGTGATCGCCGCGAAGCGTCGCGGGGTAAGGGTCAGGGTGATGCTCAATCCGGCGCGCCGCAGCGGCGAGACCGAAAACAAGGAAGCGCGCAAGGCGCTCGTCGCGGCTGGGATCGATGTCCGCGACAGCAACCCCGCCTTCGACTTGACACACCAGAAGTCGATGGTAATCGACAAGAAGACCGGCTTTGTCGAGTCGCTGAACTGGGAGCCCAAAGACCTGACGCAGACGCGCGACTATGCCGTCGTCACCACGCACGCTCATGAGGTGGCGGAGATGGTCCGCTGTTTCGACGCGGATTGGGAGCATGGCGAATTCACGCCTCACCCCGAATCGCTGCTGATCTGGTGCCCGAACGGCGGCCGGCCGCGGGTTGCCAAATTCATCGATGAAACCAAGCACACGCTTTGGGTGCAAAACGAGCGCTACCAGGATACGGTCATCATCGAGCGGCTAGTGCGGGCGGTGGAGCGCGGCGTCAAGGTGCATATCCTGGCGCGGCCACCGCATTCGCTAAAGGCGGACAAGCTGATCGAAGGCGTGGGCGGCCTGCGCATTCTGCAGGACGTCGGGGCGAAGGTGCACACCATTAAGCACCTCAAGCTTCACGCCAAGATGCTGCTGGCTGACGGCGAGCGCGCCATCGTCGGTTCGATCAACCTCGCTCCCGGCAGCTTCGATGCCAGGCGTGAACTCGCGATCGAGACCGACGATCACCATACTGTAAAACGTCTGGAGAAGACCGCCAAACATGACTGGGACAATTCCCACAAGCTCGATCTCTCCGACGCAGGTTTGCTGAAGGATTTGAAGAAACGCGAGGGCTTAAGTCCGGATAAACTCGTTCTCAATTCAGATCAGGGCAAGAAGGGGCATTCGACCCACTGATCGCAGCCGGTTCGAAGATTCCTCTGCACCGCGCACTGGCGCTCCCATCGCAGCTTTCGACTACCCAAACAAGTTCGGCCAACACGGTCAGTGTGACGAGGCCAGGCCGCGTCTCGCCACATTCAACTTCGTTAAACGCGGTCTGCAGGCAGGCTAAAAGGGCTCATTGCGGCGCGAACGCCGGTCCAAGGGGCTTGAGTCGCAGACCCGGCCGAAGCCGGGACCATCGGAACTGCGTCGGATCGGCTTTCGCGGGGCCTGGCGCGGCGACGACGAGTACTTCGCGCGCGATCGGCTCGAAGTCGGCACGGAAGTGCACCGAGCTCTTCAGCGCCAAAATGCGCTGCTGTCTCGGTTCGATTCCGACGTGGCGAAACATTTCCTGATCGGCGGCCTGGCACTTCTTCGACGCCAGCACCACGCGCACCCCTTCCTTCTCGAGGACCGCCATCGGCCCAAGGTCCATGCGGAAGCCATGGAACATTGGCCCGGTGCAGGTAAAGTGGCCGTCGCCCAATTGCACTATGCGGAACTCACCCTCGAGTGGAGTATGGCCCGCAACGCCAGAGACCTCACCCAACGCGAACGGCGCCTCGTGGCCGATACCGATTGCATGTGCCTTCGCTGCCGACGCGGGGTCGATCAATAGCCCGAGCACCGCAGCCTGGGCGCGTCGCGCGAGCAGAGCGGCGAGCAGCCCCGTCGTGTCGCCGTTGCCACCGGCACCGGGATTGTCCTGCGTGTCGGCGAGCACTACCGGTGCGCCCGGCTCGCCACGTTGCATGGCGCGGATGACTGCTGCGTCGGGCTCGAACAATTCCATCGAGAATTCGCCCTCGGCGTCGCCGATGGCATGCGCGAGCGCGGCGGTTGCGGTCTGTACGCGTGCCGCGTCGTCGCCGTAGCCTGTCACTGCCATCCCGCATTCCGGAAAATCGGCCATGGGAAAGCCGGGGGTGAAGGACAACACCGACCTGTGCTCGCGTTCCAGACTCTCGAGCATCGCGTAGAGTTTCTTCGCCGGTTGAATGAGCGTGCATTGCGACGGCAACCCGGTGAGAAAATCGAGTGTGCGATACGATTTCACCGGCGCCCGGCCGGCTTTCAGCACGGCATCGAGCAACTGCGCGGCGCGCTCGCCGGTTTCCGCCATATCGACATGCGGATAGGTTCGGTACGCGACCAGGCCGTCGCAATGTTCGATCATCGAGCGCGTGACATTGGCGTGGAGATCGAGGCTCGCGACGAGCGGCACGCGAGGACCGATAACGCGGCGCACGCGTGCGAGCAATTCGCCCTCGCCATCGTCGAGATGTTCGCTGACCATCGCTCCGTGCAGGTCGAGATAGACACCCTCAATGGGCCCGAGCGCGGCGAGGCGCGTCAGCATCTCGCCGGCGATGCGCTCGTAGGCATCGCGTGTGACCTGCGCCGACGGCGAAGCCGCGCCCCAGACAAGGCCCGCACTGCGGTGTCCGAGTGAGTGCAACTTGCCGATCGCGCCGGCGGCGGGAATGTTGGCGCCGGCGAGCCGCGGTGCGATATCGGTCCCGAAGGTAAGCGGCGGCCAGCCTCCGCCCTGCTCGAATGCCGCGTAGTCGGCCTTCGATGGGGCGAAGGTATTGGTCTCGTGCTGGAACCCGCCCACTGCGATCAGGCTCATTGTCACTCCGGCGCTCGGTGGTACGGCTCGGGGCGAGATTAGCCAGAATCGTCCGGCCGCGCAAACGGCGACCTCGAACGGCTGTCTCGAAGGCCTCGCTTGCTGCCAAATCTCCGGGTAACCTATCCACCGCGCAACGGCGCAGCCAACCAATGTTTAGAATCAGGACGCCAGGACGGCGAAGCCAGGCCCCCATCCCGCATCGCAGAGGAATCGCACAACGCTCAGATGGAGCGCTGCCGGAATTCACCCAATGAAAATTTTCATGCACTACCTTAGCGGCCCTGACGTGAACGCGCTTGCGCTCACCGACGATGAGATCCTCGGTGCGGTTGAATCAGGCTTGCTCGCCCAGGGTCGCGGCGAGACGGTGATCGAACCCCGCGTGCACCTCATTCCCGACCCAGGATTCAACGGTCACTTCAACGTCCTGCGCGGTTACGTTGCGCCGCTGAACCTCGCCGGGGTGAAGATCGTCGGAGACTACCTGAACAACTACGAGCGACAACTGCCTTCCGAGATGGCGCTCCTCAACCTTTTCGATCCGCGCACCGGCATGCCGGTTGCGGTGCTCGACGCAACGTCCATTACCGACATGCGCACCGGCGCCATGACCGCACTCGGAGCGAAGCATCTTGCCAACCAAGCGAGCAAAGTCCTGGGGCACATTGGGGCGAGAGGTACAGCTTATTGGAATGTGCGCCTCCTCGACCGGCTATTCGACTTCGACGAGATCCGCGTACACTCGCGGAGGCAGGAAAGCCGCGACAGCTTCGCGCGCCGACTCGCCTCAGACCTTGGCAAGACGGTGGTGGCCACCACCGATTGGGAGGCGTGCGTACGCGGTGCCGATATCGTGGTCGAGGCCTCGCGACTGAGGGAGCCCGCGCCCCTCCTGCGCACCGAGTGGATCAAGCGCGGGGCACTCGTCATCCCCTATGGCACGATGAGCGCGGTGGAGCTTTCACTGACCGATATTATGGACAAGATCGTGGTCGACGACTGGGGCCAGTGCAAGGGCGGAATATTCGGATCTCTGCGCGCCCACGTCGACGCGGGGAAGCTGTCGGAGCGCACGCTTCATGCCGAGCTGGGCGAGATCGTAGCCGGTCGCAAGCCGGGCCGCGAGTCCGCCCGGGAGACCATTCTCTTCTGGCATCGCGGACTCTCGATCAGCGACATCGCACTCGGCCACACAATGCTCGAAAAAGCGCAGCGCCTGGGCCTCGGACAGCAGCTGCGTTTTGCGTGACGGCTATCTTCTGCTTGCCTTCCCTGCGACCCGAACCGGAATTCGCCATGTCCATCCTCTCCCGTTCACTCTGCCTCCTGCTTCTTGCCTTCGCGCTGCCAGCCGACAGCGCGCGGGCGGCGGAGGCGTATCCCAGCAAGCCGATCCGGTTGATCGTTCCCTTTCCGCCAGGGGGTCCTGCTGACGCGCTCGCGCGAGTCGTCGCAGACAGAATCGGTACCAAGATGGGCACGCAGGTCGTCGTCGACAACCGTCCGGGCGCCGGTGGAAACCTCGGCATGGCGCTCGGCGCCAAGGCCGCGCCAGATGGCTATACGCTGGTGCTCGCCCCCGCGGGAAATCTCACGGTAAACCCGAGCCTTTACCGCAGCGTGCCTTACGACGTCGGCAAGGACTTTGCTCCGGTTACGGTGCTTGCGGCAGTGCCGAACATTCTCGTCGTGACTCCTTCGATTCCCGCACGCAACTTGGCCGAGTTCATCGCGTACGTGAAGGCACATCCGGGTCAGCTCAACTTCGCCTCGCCCGGCGCGGGGAGCGGCGCGCATCTCGCCGGCGAGCTCTTCGACAGCATGGTCGGGGCGAACATGGTCCACGTGCCGTTCAGCGGCATCGCGCCCGCGGTGACGGCTCTGCTCGGAGGGCAGGTGCAGCTCATGTTCGCGGGCGCGCCTACGGTGCTGCCATATGTCCGCGCCGGCAAGCTCCATGCGCTGGGGGTCGCGAGTCTGAAGCGAATGTCCGCTGCGCCGGATCTTCCGACGCTTTCAGAATCGGGCCTCGCCGGTTTCGATGTTACCTCGTGGTATGGCATTGTCGCGCCAGCGGGAACGCCGGCCGAGATCATCGCGCGCTTGCAGTCAGAGATCGCCAACGCGTTGCGCGAGCCCGAGGTTAGGAGCGAGCTCATCGCACTAGGCGCGGAACCGATCGCGAACACGCCAGCGGAATTCGCCACCATGATCAAATCCGAGACGGCAAAATGGAGCGCAATTGTGCGCAACGCCAAGATCACCATCGAGTGAGGTCACCGCAATCAACCATGCCGGTCACGATTTTGATTCGCGCAGGTACGCGACGCTGACATCGTGATCGCCAATGCGCGCATGTACTCGAGCGACGCCGTTAGTGCCGCGTGCTGGCGCGTGCTGCTGGAATGGGTGATCGCCCGTGCCGACATCGAGTGCGAGGTGATCGACTATCCGCCGCCGGAGCCGCTTCCGGCGCTGTGGGCGCGCGACGATTTGGGCTGCGCGTTGATGTGCGGGTACCCTCTTGCGCGTGCGACACCCGCGCCAGTGGTACTCGCCGCCATGCGGCCGAGTCCCGCTCGTTACGAGCACGAACCCACCTACTGTACCGATCTCGTGGTCCATGTGGATTCAGGTCTTTTCACGGCAACCGACGCGCTCGGAACTCGAATCGCCTATACGACCGAAAACTCGCAATCTGGCTACCACGCACCGCGCCGGTTCTTTGCCCCCTTTGCCGGCGCTGCAAGTGGTCCTCTCTTTGCGTCAGTTGTCGGCCCGCTCGTCACTCCAAGCAATGTCGTGCGGGCCGTGCTCGACGGGGATGCCGACGTCGGGCCACTCGACAGTTACGCGCACGATCTCATGCGGCGACATCAACCGGAGCTGACCGCGTCCCTGCGCACGATCGCCACGACGATGCGAACGCCCATTCCTCCCTTCGTGGCGGCACCGGGTACGGCTCCCGCCACGGTATCGCGTCTACGGGAGGCGCTCGTCGCCGTCGCCGACGCCAAAGAGCTCTCAAGTGTGCGCGAGGCGCTGCTGATCGAAGGCTTTGCGGCAGTCGACGCGGCGGACTATGGTGTGCTGATAGACGCCGCGCGCGAAGCCGATCGCCTCGGTTACCGGCGCTTGGTCTAGCGGCACCAAACTTCGGCCAAGATTTCGCTGAAGAAGAAAACGGTCAACGTAAAGAGCTGTTAATCGGCTGAGGAGCGCTGACAGGTCGCAAAATGAGCGTATGCACGGTCAACCCGGGAAGAAACGGTGTGGCCTCGCCGCCGGCCCAGGCGGCGTTCGCGTCCCGGTAATGTGGCGACAGTGGATGACCACTCTGCCCGGTCGGCATGTGCATATAGCCCTCCTGCTCGCGCCCGGGCGAGACGGCAAAGCGCTCGGACGCGCCGGACGTCGGCCCCTGCACGCGCGGCATGTTCGAATCGCCGGGGAGCTCCTCCGCAGGCATGTCGAGGAAGGGCCCGAGCATCGGTAGGGCCGCGCTCAGCGGGTGCTTAATCCGCACCGTATTGATTCGCCCCCAGGTGTAAGTCGCGATGCCGCCGGCCTTCTTCGCGTCGTCGGCGACGCGATCGGCGGCAGCGACCAATAGATCCGTCCACGCCTTAAACTTTGGATCGAGCATGTGTATCGGACGCTGCGAAACGAGCGCCCACAGCGGACCCTCGCTGCTGCGTGCCGCCGTCAGCGAATAGGCAGCGTCGACCTGCCGAATGCGTTCGGTCAACGGCGCGAACGCCAATTCGCCCACGCGCAACCGAAACTCGCGCACGATCCGGTAGGCGGCAGAATCGACTGACGCTCCGCCGGTCCATGTCTCGCTTACCACCCGCCGCAGCTCTCTGCGCGCCTCCGAGTCGTCGCGATCGGGCACTGAGAGCGTCTGCAACAGAAGATCGCGCCAGCGGGACAGGAATACTGCACGGTCGTCGAGCTGCACTCGCAGCATGTCGTGCGCCGATGCCGAGGCGATCGCCTCGAGGTCATGCTTGATCTGTCGCGCCCGAGCGCCGATATCGTAACCGCCGTCGCCGAGTACGCGCAACGGCGCGGCGTCCACCAGGCGATTGTTAGCAGTTACGATGCGTCCTTCCGGAGGATCGATGAGACGCGGATACTCGGCCGGCGCAAGCCACCCGTCCCATCGACGTGTGCCATCGGCCCACGACGTCGGAAGGCGTCCATCGTAGCCGACGCGGCGGGGAATACGCCCCGCGATCGACCAGCCAATCCGTCCGTCGCGCTGCGCGGCAACCATGTTCTGCGCGGGGATTCCCGCGCGCGCGGCCGCATCGAACAGTTGCTCGAGCGTCTGCGCCATCTCGACCCCAGCCAGCGCACCATTCATGCCGCCTTCGCGCAGTGGCACCCAAGCGACGGCGCGTTCGCGTCCGCTCGAATCGCGGTCGATGATGGGCCCCCAAATCGTCTCGCGGATTTCGACTGGCACGCTGACGCCACCTTTGACGTCAATGGTCTCGTGCACGGTCGAAATGGACAACATCCCCGACGGCGTCCGATAGCGACCCGCGTCCGCCGGGTCGGGCTCGAGGATAACCAGATCGCTCCAACCGCCGGTCGAGTTGGTGAAACCCCATGCGACGTCCCCATTGCTGCCGGCAACCAGCCACGGCACGCCCGGAAGGGTGACCCCGGTGAGGCGATGCGGCTGCGTGTCGCGCCACACCATCGAGGCGCGATACCAAATGTTCGGCGCAGACAGACTAAGATGCATGTCGTTGGCGACGATCGCGCCGCCACCGGCCGTGAGGCGACCCGCCACTGCCCAATTGTTGCTGCCGCGGGTGTCATCGTCGGTGGGTGGAGAGAGCCATGCCAGCCATATGGCATCCCCGTCTGCATTGGAGCGCGAGGGTGGCCGTGCAGATGGTGGCATCGTACGCGCATCGAACACGCTCGCATCGGGTATCGGCGGGACCGCGCGCACCCCGCCGACGAGCGGAGTTTCCCAGGCACTCGCCGTGCTGGTAATGAAGTCGGCAAGCGATGCCGGAAGCGCCGCGTACACGGCGGCTAGGCGCGCTTCGCGGCGCGCTTCGGAATCCTGCAGGGTAAGAAACATCGATGCCACGACCAGCACCGAGTCCTCGAGGATCCACGGCCTCGGCTGCGTACGCAGGAGGAGGTATTCCGGGGGTTTGACGGTGAGCGCCGCGAGCCCGGCGTTAACGCCCTCGACGTAGGCGCGCAGCACCGCACGCTCGTCCGGCGTGGCCGCGTCAATCGCGCTCCGCGCGCGTGCGCGCAGCCGCAGCATACGTGTCCTGGTGTCGATCGCCACCGCCGCCGGCCCGAACAATTCGGCCAGCTCACCCGCGGCCCGTCGCCGTGACAGGTCCATCTGGAAAAAGCGATCTTGCCCATGCAGGAACCCTAGTCCGCGCGCCACGTCGGCGCGCGAGCTCGCGCCGATGGTCGGGATTCCGAGGCCATCGCGCTCAATCACGATGGGCGCCGCTGCACCCGGCATCAGGCCTTCGCCATCGAGTTGCGCCAGGCTTCCACGCATCTGAAGGTAATACCAGCCGGTCGTACCGGATAACACAACCAGAACGACCAAAACGATGCCGACGAGATAGCGAAGCGAGCGACGATAAAAACTGCGCGGGGGAGAGGCTGGCGACGAAACGGACATGGCCGGTGAAATCCTGGAAGCGTCTACTTTAGGAAGTGGGGGCAGTTTTTCTCGCCTCTACCGGCGCAAGGCGAATTGCACACACGTGGACTATAACAACGGAATCTGAACTAATTCGTTGCCATGGATCGAAATATTTCCACTTCACCGGTTTGCGTTGCTGGTGGCACGTTCATACCGTCACCACCAATTCCGAGTAGCGTCGCAACGCCGCGTCTGCCGTGAGAAGATGAAGCGGTTCGTGAATCGCCTGTGCCACCAGCAAGCGGTCGAAAGGATCGCGGTGATGCAGCGGCAGCGTTACGACCCGCGCAGCATGCCGCGCTGACACCGGCAACTCCGCGAACCCGCTCGCGCCAATGCCTGCGACGAGGTCGTCCGGAGCCGCGTCCAGCTTGCCAATCGCAATTTTTAAAGCAGCTTCCCAGATCGACGCGGCACTGACGAACACCTCTTCGGCGCTAGTGATCTCGCTTCTCGCCTTTGCGGAGAGTTTCCGCGAGTCGGCTAAGTACCACAGGTAGACTTGGGTATCGAGCAGCAGCCTCACGTCCGGCCTTCGAAGGCTTCGAGAAGCTCTGCGGGAAGGGGTGCATCGAAATCGGCGGCGATCTTGATCCTACCCTTCAGGAACCCCGGCTTGCGTACGCCGCTTCGCCCAATCGGGACAAGTTTCGCGACCGGCTTGCCCGCCTTGGCGATTACGATCTCAGCGCCGCCAGCGACTTCGTCGACCAGGCGAGAAAAGTTCGTTTTCGCTTGGTGAATGTTAACTTTTTCCATGGTTTCCTCATGCTATGTGACTGGACTAAGTCTAGTCCCACGCAGGGAGCCGTTCGCAAGGCCGACTCGCCGCCGCAGGATGAATCGCAAGCAAAAAGTCGCACCGAAGTCGCGCAAAGACTGCTTAAGTGCTTGATTATTTGGCCCGCCCGGCAGGATTCGAACCCACGTATTGCTCCTTCGTAGCTTTCGCCCTGGATCTAAAGCGCCCTTATTATCAACGACTTGCGGTACGGTGGTCCCGCATCGCTTCCCTCTCAGCGCGACTGAGGAGTGCCTGCCGGCAACCCCAGCGCCCATTAAAGGTAAAACAAGCGATGTGACTGACTTGGCAGAGAAATTGCTATGTCGTAGTGAGACCGACCGGAGCGCGTTTGTAGGCTCGGAATGATGCCGTCTGGTGTCACAAAGCGCCCCATGTAGGCACGCTCTGCGACGAAAGCTAGCACGCCACGCCGACGCGAACTCGGCCGCTGGCCCTGCGTACGGGCTCATTACCCTGCCGCCGCCTCTGCCCCGCCTGAGCGGCCGTTTGCGGTTCCCATGCTGGGGGGTGCCGCAACGAGATTGACCTGCTGCTTGCCGGCCGCATCGCTGGCCCACCGCCCGCGCTAAAAGCTAGGATGCCTGCGAGCACATACGATCAAGGAGCGCGGCATGCACAAGGGATCATGCCTTTGCGGAGCTGTGGGGTTCGAGGTCGCCGGTGATCTGCCGCCGCCTGATGCCTGCCATTGCTCGCAATGCCGCAAGCACGCGGGCCATTTCTTCGCGTCCACCGACGTTCCCCGCGCCGCTTTGACGGTCCACGGCGGCGATAAAGTCACCTGGTTCCGCTCCTCCGAGAAGGTGCGGCGAGGGTTCTGTTCAACGTGCGGCTCTTCCCTGTTCTGGGACCCGATCCAGAAAGACTGGATTGGGATTGCGATGGGCGCGTTCGACCTGCCCACAAATACCAAGCTGAGGATTCACATCCACGTGGCAGACAAAGGCGACTACTACCAGATTGCGGACGGCTTGCCCCAGAACCAGCATTGAAACGACCGCTTGAGCCGCGGCTGCGCGTCCGTAGCCGGCTCCTACTATGCCCGCCGTCGCGATCCAGACGGGCGTCGGAATGTTGTTTAGAAGGCTCTTGGTTGGGCGCAATCGAAGAGCGCATGGTCCCCGTGTCCCAAAAGAAGCAACGCCTCTGCGGGCCTGGAATTCTTCGAGCAGTTCCGGAAAAGGAGTTCTTCAACAGAATTGACCCTCAATTGACGGTCGGGTGCTGCGAAGCGGTCGTTGAAACTGATGTAAGTAGTCATTCGGATCGCGACAAACGGGCCGCCTCAACTGCTCGATGCCTGTTGTTCACGTAAAAGAATGTAAGATCGAACCGCCGCCCAACTGCGCCAGCGATATGGGTTTATGTATGCTGATGGACGGAGTTGCCGCCGCGTCCGTGACAATGGCTGCAAATGAGTCCCCACGGGCGTTGACTCTCTGTGAACATCCTTGAGAATGTAATGCAAAAGATTTCACTAATGCTCGGTGTTGCGTGTGCCGCGCTTGGTTGCTTGCTGCCGGAATCGACCCTGGCACAGGCAGGCAGCGGTGCAGTGACCACCGCTGCCGCACGGGTCATTGTTAAATTCAGAGCCGATTCGGGGCTTGTCACCGCGACGGCGTTGGCAGCAACTAGCCGAGAGGCGAGTCGTGCGCAGGCGCTCGGAGAGCGCGTGGGCATCGCGATGAGCGCGGGCGCGCCCCTGTCGGATCGCGCGCAGGTGGTATTCGCGGACGGGGTCACTTCGGCAGCCCTGGCGGCAAGGCTTGCCGCGGAAAGTGACGTCGAGTACGCCGTACCGGACGAACGCAAGCGCTTAGTCACCGCGCCCAACGATCCACTCTATGCCAACGGGGTCGGCGGAAACGGTCCGGCCGTTGGTCAGTGGTATCTGCGCGCGCCGGATTCCACGGTTCTCGCATCCATCAATGCCGAGGCGGCGTGGAGCATTACCACGGGCAGCCCGAGCGTCGTCGTCGCCGACATCGACACCGGAGTACGCTTCGAACACCCCGATCTCCTCGCGGTGGTCTTGGGCGGCAATCTGCTGCCGGGATATTGCATGATCAGCGATCCTGGCGTTGCCAACAACGCCACCTGCCGCGGCCCCGATGCGTCCGATCCCGGCGACTGGGTAACGCAAGCCGAACTCTCGCAAACAGACGGCGAGTTCTACCAATGCGAGCCCGCTCCGACCAATAGCTCCTGGCACGGCACGCAAACGGCCGGATTGATTGCGGCGCGCACCAACAACGGCATTGGCATGGCGAGCGTCGGACGTACGGTGCGGCTGCTGCCGGTGCGGGTGCTGGGCAAGTGCGGCGGCTTCGACTCCGATGTCCTCGCCGGCATGCTGTGGGCGGCCGGATACTCCGTGCCGGGCGTGCCCGCCAATCCTACACGCGCCCGGGTCATCAACATGAGTCTCGGCGGAGACGGCGCATGCAACGCGGCCTATATGGATGTGGTCAACCAGATCACGGCCGCTGGCACGGTGATTGTCGTCTCGGCGGGCAACTCCGCCGGCAATTTGGTCGGCACGCCCGCCAATTGTCCAGGGGTCATCGCTGTTGGCGGTTTGCGCCATGTAGGCACCAAGGTGGGCTTCGCCTCGGTGGGATCGGAAATTGCGATCAGCGCACCGGGCGGGAACTGCGTCAATATCACGGCGGGTTCGCCCTGCCTGTACCCGATTCTCACTACCTCCAATTCAGGGACCACGACGCCGGCGATGTCGATCTACACCGACAGCTACAACCCTTCGCTGGGGACGAGCTTTTCCACTCCGCTCGTGTCCGGAACCGCCGCGTTGATGTTCGCCGTGCAGCCGTCGTTGACGCCATCGCAGGCGCGCGTGGTGCTCGAGTCGACGGCGCGTCCGTTTCCGACGACGAGCAGCGATCCGGCGGTGGTCCAATGCACAGCGCCGCAGTACGATCCCGAAGGCAATCCGATCGACCAGCTGGAATGTCTGTGCACGATCGACACCTGCGGCGCTGGCATGCTCGACGCGGGCGCGGCGGTCTCCGCCGCGAGTACCGGATTGACAGGCGGCGTGCAGGCAGAGGGCTTGTGGTGGACGCTGCCGGCGGGCTCCGAGTCTGGGTGGGGAATTAACTTTGCGCAACAGGGCGACGTGATTTTCGCGACTTGGTTCACCTACGATCTGACGGGAAACGCCTGGTGGCTGTCCATGACCGCTAACAAGACCGGGACTAGTCCCGATACCTACAAGGGAGAGCTGTACGCCACCCACGGTCCGGCATTCAGCGCGGTACCGTTTGACCCCAGCCAGGTAACACACGCCGGCGTTGGTTTGGCCACGCTAGCCTTCCCCGACGTCAATCGCGCCACTTTCAACTATATTGTCAACGGCACGCAGCAGACAAAAACGCTCACCCGCGAGGTCTTCGGAGCTTTGCCGAAGTGCACCTACTCGGCACAGCCCGACTTCGCCAGTGCCAGCAACTACCAGGACCTGTGGTGGGTACCTGGCGGCGCCGAGTCGGGTTGGGGCATCAATGTTACGCACCAAAGCAACATTATTTTCGCGACATGGTTCACCTACGATGTCGATGGTTCGCCGCTATGGCTATCGGTCACCGCGAACAATTCAGGACCGGGAGTCTACTCAGGCCAGCTATTCCGCACGACCGGGCCGGCGTTTAGCGCGGTGCCGTTCAATCCGGCACTGGTGGCCCTAACCGCGGTCGGGACTGCCACGCTGACCTTCGCCAACGGCAACGCGGCAGCCTTCGACTACACCGTCAATGGCGTGGCGCAAGAGAAGCAGCTCACGCGGGAGCTGTTCGCACCTCCTGCAGGGACCTTGTGCCAATAGTCGTTGTGTGGCGGCATAGCAGGGCTGCGGCGGCGCAACGACTCCTCTCGGTCGACATCCTGCAGAATCATCTCCGATTAAGTCGTCTACAGAAAAATTACAGGATCAGTCGGGCGCCCCGAAGCCCCACGCCGCCAGGGCCTAGTCAACAGCTCCACTAGGACATCGGACTACGCTGATCGCCTCGCGCACCTACGTGCCAAAAGGTACTGCGCTGATTGTGTGCCCAATCGCTTCGCGAGATGCTCCAGTCGAGTCACCGCGTCGAAAGTGATGCTCGCGGCCGACTCACCACCCAACTCATTAGGGAGATCTGGATGAAGCGGCTTTTGGCACTCGCTCTGCTTAGCGCATTGCTCGCCGGCTGTGTCGTCGTTCCCGCAGGGCACGACAGCTACGGAGGCGACCACTGGGAACACCGCTACGACGGCGATAGGGCTTTCCGCTATTACGATCACGGATAACCGTAGCCACCGTTGCGACGAACCACGTCCGCAACTTGCTTGGTAGCTAACGTTTATCAGAGCAAAGGAGGCAATCATGGTCTCGGCTTGGTGGCTTCTTGCAACCTTCTTAGGTGGCGGCTGGATTGGCATGCTTCTCTTCGCGCTGATGTCGATGTCCAGGGATTTGCCGAGGCATTCAACCCAAGGCCCCATGGAGCCTAGGTTGAGTTTGTGAATAACGACCTGAGGTTTCTTGCGCCACACTCGATCGTTCCGAGTGTGGCTCGACCACATTCGAGCCGAAAGTGTCACCCACGTGCCCGGCAAAACGTTCCCTAGGTGACCGTAGTGGACCAGATCCGTACCGCCGACTGCGGCAAGCAAAGGGCCCACAATCTAGTAGTACTGTTCAGGCATTTACCTCGCGCACGCTCATGCGATATTGGAAATTATCCGCGTCGTAGTAATCGAGCGGCCCTTTGGCTCCTTCTGCATACGGATACATGAAGTGGCCAAGCGACTTGGCGGTCTCGGGCGCGAGCTTCGTATCGCCAGCCGTGTTGAACGCCATCCAGTTCATTTCCCAGGCGCCAAAGAGCGTGTCGCGGGCGAGCTTCACCCGAGGGTATCGTTCAGCGGTAGGAGTCGGCCCTTTTCTTCCTCGAGCACAACCTTGCGTACGTCCGCGGGATCGACCGGAATCCACCCGAATTTGGGGTGGTAGAATTCCGCCCGGCAATGCTGCGCTTTAGTGATGTCTCCGCTCTTGCCCAGGCTCTTCCAGGTTGCCGAATCGGCAATGCGCACACCGTAAACGTCGCGTGCCGGAATACCAATGGAGCGAGCAAGTCCAACAAAGAGCGCGCTTAGGTCGGCACACTTGCCGCCAAGATTACCCGATTCGACATGAAGCGGATGTCTCCGGTCCCACAACCGATGACCTTTGGGTCCCGGTACGTGTTTTCGAGATCCAATCGTAGATGCCACGCGCTCGCGTCAACGTATCGACGCTGGCGTCGGTACTCTTGTGTCACATCCTTACTCGCGGTATCGCGCACAATGCCATCGAGCGGAATGTGCGAGGTTGATTGCAGGTACAGATCGAGTTCCTGGCGCGGAACGAAATGAGGCTCGCCCGACCGCGTCAGGTCTACGCTTCGGTTGCGTGTCGTAACGAGATTCACTACCCGCAGTTTGGGCGCCGCCGACCGGTCGTCCCATTGCGCAAAAAAGCTGGTGCGCCGTATTTCGGATCACGATAGATGCCGGCCTTCGCCTGGTTGCCGGCCCAGCTGACATCGAGCGTTCGCTGATATTCCGTATCGCGATACTGTGACAACGGTAACCAGAGTCTCGCCGGCAGGTCCTGCGGCCAGATCTCCACGTCGGTGACAACCTCGAAGGTTCGCCAGGGAGCATCTGGCTGAGGTGCCGAGAGCTCTGGCGCCCACCGCTGGGACCGTGAAATCGGACGCTACCGCAGCAAGCGTGGCGACACCGGAGAGACTAAGAAATTCGCGTCGATCCATCATATATCCTCATCGTGTAGCGTAAGCCTGCGCCGGACCAGCGACATGGCAACTCCAAGAAGCGTCAGACCCGCTGGGCGCGGCTGACGCACGTTTTCGTGGCGGAAGAGAATGGTAGTCGAACCCATCCGGAAGCGCTTAGCGCCCCCGAACAGGTTTGAGGCCTGACCGCCCCACCAGGGACGAATCTCCTCGTCATGGTGCTATCTGCTCATGGACTCGTCAACTTCTGCGAACCGTGCGGCAAATGGTGTGAGCTCCGTTTCCTGCCCTCGGGTCAGTATGGCAAGCTTAGGGCCCGTCATACGTGATCGGACCCCTACATGTCAAAGCCGAAGGCGCTAAGCTGCTGTCGAACCGCCGAATCCTTGAGAAGTTCGCAAAACATCCGTACCGCGGGCCGGTCGAGACGCGACTTCGGCACTACAAAATCATAGTGCTCCTGCTGCAACGGGATAAATCCCAGGCCATAATGATCGGTGATCGTCTTGATCGCCACGCCCCAGTCCGCACGGCCTTGCTGCACGGCCGCTGCAACCGCATTGTGCGACTTAGTCTGTATTGCATAACCAGGAGGTCTGCGCTCGCCGAGCAGCTTGTCGATAATGACGCGTGTGCCACTGCCAGTGTTGCGGTTAACGAGAGTGCAGTCGGGGTCCCGCAGGGCCGCTTCGAGCGCCTCGTCGACGTTCTTGCCGGCGAAGCGCGTATCACCGAGGCGATACACGATGCCCTGCATGCGCCCATAACCTGGCACCAGCGCCAAGTCTGCGGTTAGCAAATGGCGATTGTAATCACCGGTATTGGGGTCCATAAGATGGATGCCCGCGATATCGCACTCGCCGCGCTTTGCCGCAGCCAGTCCGCCCATGCTTCCCACATACATGGCTTTCGCCCGAATGCCTTTTTGAAGCAACTTCCCGATGAGTAGATCGAGACCGACACAATGACTGCCGATGATCACCAGGTCGGCCGCCTCGAGCTTATGTCCGAGCAGTTGCACGGAGACCGTTGAGCCGGCATCGACAATCTCCGTGTGCTGATCGATCGTGATGAAGCCATCGGCGCCGCTGAACGCCGTGACGGAGCCCGAACCCTTACCCATGGGAGAGCCGCGAGCCTGTCTGAGCATGCACCAGCCCCACCAGCAAGTACTCCTTGCGTCCGCGCTCCGAGTTAACGCGCATCGGCAGTATCGCGGAGACCGTCTGCCTGGCGGTCAGGCGACTGGCCGGTATAGGCGCGTATTACTGGAGCGACAAACTCGCGAAAGGTAAATATGGCGGACGTGGGGAAGCCGGGCAGAATGACCACGGGGACCGGAGGTGACCGCGAGGCAGATCGGTTTCCCTGGCTTGACCGCAACACCATGGGCAATGTGCCGGGGTCACGCAATCGGCTGACCACACGATAGGAGAGGTCACCCGCGCCCTTGGAGGTGCCGCCCGAAGGTATGACAAGATCGTACCGCAGGGTCGGGCGAGCGCTGCCGCAAGCGCTTCATCATCATCGGGACGGTACCCGAGTTGCACCGGCACTCCGCCTAGCTCCGCCACCGCTGCACCAATGATTGCCGCATTGGAGTCATACACCGCACCAGGGAAGAGCGGCGTGCCCGGTGCTACGATTTCGTTACCGGTGGAGAGGATCGCGACCCGCGGCTGGCGATAGACCGGCACCTCGGCAAGGCCAATTGCCGCAAGCACACCGATCTCGCGCGAGGTCAGGAGTTGCCCAGCCCGCAACACCGTCTCACCCTTGGCGATGTCCGTTCCGGCGTAGCTAACATTTTCTCCGGGCACTGCCGCGCGGGTTATCTCCAGCTGTCGGCCGTTACCGATGACTTCGGTGTGCTCGACCGATTACCACCGCATCGGCGCCGCGTGGCACCATGCCGCCGGTAGCAATCATCGTGGCAGCACCGCTCCTACCGTTTGCCGAGGCGCCATCCCTGGCGAAAGCACCTCCTCGTTGAGAACTATGGCCC
>CAVXPH010000002.1:0-1352729 GCA_963763625.1 uncultured beta proteobacterium
AAATAGAGTGGCCCATGATCGCCACAAGCGCGATCAGCGGGCGAACTTGCGGATCACGCCCAGCGCTTCCTCAATCGCCCGGTCGCCGTCCCCGATCGAACGGCGTGTTGCACGCAGCCGTGCAGATGATGTTCCAGCAGCCGAAGTGCGAACGCGTCGAGTGCTGACTGCACTGCGCTGATCTGGGTCAGCACGTCGATGCAATAGCGGTCCTCGGCAAGCATTCGATTGATGCCACGCACCTGCCCTTCGATGCGGTTCAAGCGTTTGCCGAGCGCCGCCTTGTGGCGTGGCGTACCACATGCGCTTGCGCTGCCGCGCGCTTTGGCGCCGGCTCAACTCGCGACTTCATAGCCAGCGTCCTCGATTGCGCGTTTGATATCCGGCAGGCCCGCGCGCTGCGGATCGTAAGCAGACCCGCGCCGTTCCCGTTTCCAACGCTACCGCGACCTGGCCGACGCCGGGAACGGTGCGCAGCACGCGCGTGACGCTGGCCACGCAGCCACCGCAGGTCATGCCATTGACTTTCAACGTAACGGTTTCCATGCCGCTCTCCTCAATTGCCATCACCGCGGCGCCTTCCAGCGCCTGAGCAACAGCGCGTTGCCAACGACCGATACCGAGCTCGCCATCGCCGCGCCCGCGATCGCCGGGTGCAGCAGACCAAAAGCCGCGAGTGGGATGCCAAGAACGTTGTACGAAGGCGAAGAACAGGTTCTGCCGAATCTTTGCCACGGTCGCGCGCGAAAGCAGGATCGCATCGACGACTGCGTTGAGGTCCGGACGCATCAGGGTGATGTCCGCGGCCTCGATGGCGATATCCGATCCGGCACCGATGGCGAAGCTTACGTCGGACACCGCGAGTGCCGGCGCATCGTTGATTCCGTCCCCGACCATGCCGGTAACGATGCCCCGGCTCTTGAGCGCACGCACCGCGTCGGCCTTGCCCTCCGGTAGCACACCGGCACGATACTGCGCGATCCCGACCTGATCGGCGACCGCCCGCGCCGTGGCGGCATTGTCTCCGGTGAGCATAACGACGTCGATTCCCGCTTCGCGCAGCCGCGCGACGCCGGAGCGCGAAGTCGGCCGATGCGGTCGGCGAGCGCGATGAGGCCGAGCACGCGCCTCCCGACGCCCGCGACGCCGACGAGCGTCTTGCCCTCGGGTTGCAGCGTTGCTACCAGGCCGGCGTCCACAGGAACGCCCTGCTCGGCCAGGTAGTCGAGCGAGCCGAGGACCGCCTCTCCGGCGGCACCGGCGAGCCGGCCGCGCAACCCCATGCCGGCAGCGAGCAAGAACTCGACCGGCGGTTCCGGTACGACCCCCTCCGCGTGCGCCGCGGCGAGCACCGCCCGCGCCAAGGGATGGGTCGAGCCCTGCTCGAGGCCGGCGGCGACACGCAGCAATTCCGCGCGCGCCGCGCCGCGCGCCGGCAGCACGTCGGTAACCTCAGGCCTGCCCTCCGTCAAAGTGCCGGTCTTGTCAACAATGAGGGTCTTGAGCCGGCCCGCATTCTCCAGGGCGGTGGCATTCCTGATGAGCACACCGAGTTGGGCGCCGCGCCCGGTGCCGACGATGATCGCGGTGGAGTACCAGGCCCAGCGCGCAGGGACAGGCAATGACGAGCACGGCGACGGCATCGATGAGCGCCTGCGCGCCGTCGCGGCCAAGCCACCAGGCGAGCACGAAAGTCGCCACCGCGATCGCGATCACATCGGAACGAATACTCCGGATACCCGGTCGGCGAGCCGTTGGATGGGCGCCTTTGATCCCTGCGCTTCCGCGACCAACCGGACGATGCCCGCGAGCAGGGTCCCTTCGCCGACGTCGGTTGCCTCGCAGGCAAGCAGTCCCTCCTGGTTCAGCGTGCCCGCACGCAATCGGGCTCCAGGCGCCTTGGCCACCGGCCGCGATTCGCCGGTCAACATGCTCTCGTCGACATGGGATTGCCCTTCGCGCACGATGCCGTCGACCGGCGCGCCTTCCCCGCCCCGAATGATGACGCGATCGCCGACCGCGACCTCGGCAAGCGGGACATCGAAGGCCACGCCGCTGCGCACCACTCTTGCGCTCTTCGGTTGCAGCCGCAGCAATCCCTCCGTCGCGGACGTACCAGCCCGTGCCCGCACTTCCAAGAGCTTGCCCAGCAACACCAGCGTGATCACCGCCGCTCCGGCTTCGAAATAAACGTGCTGGTCGTGGAGACCCAGGACGGTCACCACGGAGCTCAACGCCCATGCCATCGTCGTGCCCAAGGCGATAAGTACGTCCATGTTGGCGCCACCGCCGCGCAGCGCATGCCACGCGCCGACATAGAAGCGACGGCCAATCCAGAGCTGTACCGGCGTCGCCAGCACGAACTGCAGCCAGCGCCGCGGTAGAAGATCGCCCTGCTCCGCGCCGCGCCACAGCATGGGCAGCATCGGGAGAATCAGGGGCAGCGTCAGCACGGCCGCGGCGATAAACTCGCCCCGTTTTCAAAGCCGCATAGGCAGCGCGAGCGCGTGCCTCGTCGGCTCGGCGCTCCGTGCCCGCGTCACGCCTGACATGGGCCCGGTAGCCGACCTTCTCGACGGCCGCAAGCAGCGCGTCGCGATTGGCTCGCCGGGGGTCGTAACGCACCCGCGCCGATTCGGTGGCAAAGTTGACCGCGGCCACCACGCCGGGAACGCGATTGAGCGCCTTTTCGATGCGCGCCGCACACGCGGCACAGGTCATGCCCTCCAGCGCGAGGTCAACCGGCGCGGAAGCGTGTTCCGCCGGCGACGCGACGGCAGTGACCGATTCCATCTTGCGAAGATATACCCTGGCTAGGTATAAGTCAAGGTACCCTATGGGGGTATCAGCGTCAGAACGGCAGCTTGCCCGCGAGCAGGTCGCGGAACATCACCCAGTCGCCGGCCAGGCTGTACCAGGGGTGGCTGAAGGTTGCGGGGCGGTTTTTCTCGAAGAAGAAATGGCCGATCCAGGCCAGGCCGTACCCGCCGACCGGCGCGACGACGGGGCAGGACCACGCCTCGCCGGTGACCATCGCGGCGACGATGGCCGCGATCACCAGCAGCGAACCGGTGAAATGCAGACGGCGGCAGATCCGATTCCGGTGCTCGGACAAATAGTACGGATAGAACTCGGCAAAGGTAGCGAATGTCACGCGCCGGCCGGGCACCGTCTGCATCCCCATGCGACGCGCTGCTCCAGGCCGGCCATGGCTTGTCTTAAGCTTCCGGCTTGAGTTGCGGGAACAGGATCACGTCGCGAATGGACGGTGTGTCAGTCAGCAGCATCACCAGGCGGTCGATGCCGAGACCCTCGCCCGCTGTCGGGGGCAGCCCGTATTCCAGTGCGCGGATGTAGTCCGCGTCGTAGTGCATCGCCTCGTCGTCGCCGGCTTCGTTGGCGTTGACCTGCTGCTGGAAGCGCGCCGCCTGGTCCTCGGGATCGTTCAGTTCGGAGAAGCCGTTGGCGATTTCGCGGCCTGTGATAAACAGCTCGAAGCGGTCGGTGATCGCCGGATCGGCGTCGTTGGCGCGCGCGAGCGGGGAGATATCGGTGGGATGGCGCGACGAAATGAACGTCGGCTGCACCAGTTTTTCTGTAGTGGCTTCGAAGAGCTTCAGTTGCAGCACTCCCACTCCATCGGTGGGTAGACGTCGACGCCAAGCGAGGCCAGTGCCGCCGCAGGTAATCAGGCTGGCCAGCTCGGCGAGCATGTGACGCGGGTTATGCTTGGCGATCGCTTCAGCCATCGTCAGGCGGTCGAAAGGCGCCCCAAGGTCGATCGGCTCGTCCTGATAAGCGACGGTCGTCGTACCAACGACCTTGTGCGCAACCGCGCGCAGGAGCTCCTCCGTGAGCTCCATCAGGTAGCGGTAGTCGTGGTAGGCCTCGTAGAACTCGAGCATGGTGAATTCGGGGTTATGTCGCGTCGAGATACCCTCGTTGCGGAAATTGCGGTTGATTTCGAACACCTTCTCCAGGCCCCCCACGACCAGCCGCTTGAGATAAAGCTCCGGGGCGATCCGAAGATACAGCTCGGTATCGAGCGCATTGTGATGCGTGACGAACGGCCGCGCCGCGGCACCACCGGGAATCGGATGCATCATCGGCGTCTCGACTTCGAGATAGCCGCGGGCGACGAAGAATTCGCGGATCGCCTGCACGATCTGCGAACGGGCGATGAACACGCGCCGCGACTCAGCGCTCGTGATCAGGTCGACATACCGCTGCCGGTATTTCTGCTCCTGATTGGTAAGCCCGTGGAATTTCTCAGGCAGCGGTCGCAATGCCTTGGCGAGCAGCCGCAATTCGGTAACGCGCACCGACAGCTCGCCGGTCCAGGGTCTTGAACAGGGTTCCCGCGCGCCGACGATGTCGCCTAGTCCCAGTGCTTGAAGCGTCGTGCGCGTCCACGCCGATCGCCATCGCTGGTGATGTAGAGCTGGATCCGGCCGCTCATGTCCTGGAGGGTCGCGAAGCTTGCCTTGCCCATGACCCGCTTGAGCATCATCCGGCCGGCCACGGCCACCGCGATCGGCGCAGCGTCGGCGCCATTCCGCCCTTGCCGTAGTGCGCTTCGTGCAGCTCGACGCGAGCGCGGTACGACGAAAATCGTTGGGATAAGCGGACCGTGCTCCCGCAACGCGCGGAGCTTCCTGCGTCGCTCGGCGATGATTTGGTTTTCATCAACGGCGGGAGGATTCGGGTCGCCGGGTTCGCTCACACTGCACGCCCTGCTTGAGGCTCGCGGCGATAAAGGCATCGAGATCGCCATCCAGCACCCGCTGCGTGTCGCCTACCTCGTAGTTGGTGCGCAGGTCCTTGATCCGCGACTGGTCCAGTACATAGCTGCGGATCTGGTGGCCCCAGCCGATGTCGGTCTTCGAGTCCTCGAGCTTCTGCTGTTCCTCCTGGCGCTTGCGGATTTCCAGGTCGTAGAGCTTGGCCTTCAGCATCGCCATGGCCTCGGCACGGTTACGGTGCTGCGAGCGGTCGTTCTGGCACTGGACGACGATGTTGGTCGGCAGATGGGTGATGCGCACCGCCGAGTCGGTCTTGTTGATGTGCTGCCCGCCGGCTCCGGAAGCGCGGAAAGTATCGATGCGCAGGTCCGCGGGATTGATGTCCACCTCGATCGAATCGTCGATTTCCGGGTAGACGAACACGCTCGCAAACGACGTGTGGCGGCGCGCGTTGGAATCAAAGGGGCTCTTGCGCACCAGGCGATGGACACCGGTCTCGGTACGCAGATGCCCATAGGCGTATTCGCCGTCGATCTTGATCGACGCGCTCTTGATGCCAGCGATTCGCCGGAGACTCTTCGAGGATCTCGGTACGAAAACCCTTGCGCTCAGCGTAGCGCAGGTACATGCGCAGCAGCATCGAAGCCCAATCCTGCGCTTCGGTGCCGCCGCTTCCAGCCTGGATGTCGAGGAAGCACGAGGCCGGGTCCATCGGATGCGAAAACATCCGGCGGAACTCCATGGAGTCGACCGTGGCTTCCAGGCCCGCGATGTCGTCGGCCACCGCATTGAGGGTGGCGTCGTCGGCGTCGCCGCGCGCAAGCTCGAACAACTGGCTGCTGTCATCGAGGCTGGTGGTGAGACGGGAAAGCGTGCCGACGACGTCGTCGAGCTGCTTTTTTCCTTGCCCAGGACCTGGGCGCGCTGGGGATCGTCCCAGACCTTGGGGTCTTCGAGCTCGCGCCCGACTTCGGTCAGGCGTGCGGCCTTGACGTCGAAGTCAAAGATACCTCCGCAGCTCGACCGTGCGCGACTTGCAATCCGGTGAGCGTGTTGGCGATCTGGTTGATCCGTTCGGCTTCCATTGGTATCTGCTCCGATCGGCGCACATTATCTCTGGGCTCGTGCTGCCCGCGGCGCCTCGGCATGCCAGGCAACCGCGTTTGCTGCGCCCGGGAATCGCCTGTGATAGCGGACCTGTCGGCCGCTGCCGTTCGCGCCGGAACCTTCCGCGGAGAGATCATGCCTATGTTAATCGACGAGGAAGCTTTGCGTGTCGCTCTCGACGGCGACCTGTCCCGAAGTCGCACAGGGACGGCTTCGGATTCGGCGCGGGCGTGCCAATGGGGGCGCGATGAGGAGCGCGTGGCGATCGCTTCGCGGCGGCGTCCTGGTTGCCGCGATTGCGCTTGCTGCCGCGGCGGAATCCTGGCGTCGCGTCGACGATTGTCCTTGGCCAGTCGGCAGCATTTTCGGGGCCCGCCTCCGAGCTGGGCACCGAAATGCGGGCTGGTGCCATGGCGTACTTTCAGGCGATCAACGCGGCCGGTGGCGTCTTCGGCCGCAAGATCGAACTGCGCTCGCTCGACGACGGCTACGAGCCCGATCGCGCTGCGGCTAATACCAAAAAACTGATCGACGATGGCGTGTTTCTACTCTTCGGGTACGTTGGCACGCCGACCTCCAACGCCTCGAAACCGATCTTCACCGCCGCACGCGTACCGTTCGTCGGGCCGTTCACCGGTGCGGAATCCCTGCGCAATCCCCTGAATCGATACATCTTCAACATTCGCGCGAGCTACTTCGACGAGACTGACAAGATTGTCGGCCAGCTCGTCGGCCAGACCCTTGATCGCATCGCCGTGTTCTATCAGAACGACGACTACGGCAAGGCCGGACTGGCTGGCGTCGAACGCGCGATGCAGAGGCGTAACCTGAAGATCGTCGCGACCGGAACGGTGGAACGCAACACGGTCGACGTTGCCGCCGCCGTCAAGGCGATCGGCAGCGCCGAACCTCAGGGCGTGGTGATGATCTCCGCCTACAAGTCATGCGCCGCGTTCATCAAGGCGATGCGCAAGGCCGGATACAACCCGCAGTTCATGAACGTCTCCTTTGTCGGCAGCAAGGCCCTGGCGCACGAGGCGGGGCCGGAGGGTCGCGGCGTGGGCATTTCGCAGGTCGTGCCCTTCCCCTGGAACCTATCTGCACGCGTGGTTAAGGAATACCAGCAGCAGCTCGAGGCGTCGACCGGAAAGCAGAATTACTCTTGGACCAGTCTCGAAGGCTTCATCGCCGCGAAGGTGCTGGTCGAGGGCCTGCGCCGGACAGGGGCGGATTTAACCCGCGAGAGGTTTATCGCCGCCATGGAACAGATCCGCGACTTTGACGTAGGCGGCTTTGTCGTGACCTTCACGCCGACTGATCACAGCGGATCGAAGTTCGTCGAACTTACCGTCATCGGCAAGGATGAGCGCTTCCTGCGCTGACGCTGCGTGCGGATGAACACGCCGCCCGGGTTCGAACCCGGGCACGTCTTGCCGTCTGATCTGGCTCTGCAAACGCTGTGTTTCGTCTGGCGACAGGACAAGATTCTCACGCGCGCGCGCGAGCCGCCAACACTGCCGGTCATGGCAGATGTCGTCGGGCTGGGACTTGGCGGGACGCGGCACTACCTCGGGCGCTTCCAGGATGCCGATTGCATCGCCATCAGCGTCGCGGCAGACACGCCCGAGCCTGCCGGGTGGCAATGGCGTGGATTGCGCACGCTGTTCCTCCAGCTCGCCGATCCGCTGCTCGCGCTCGCCGGACGGGCCTTCCAGATCGCCGAATGGGAGCGCAGCCATCGGTTCTGCGGCCGCTGCGGCACGCCAACGCGCGACAAAGGCGGCGAACGGGCGAAAGAGTGTCCCAACTGCGGCTACGTGGCCTATCCGCGGGTGTCCCCGGCGATGATGGTTCTGGTCACGCGTGACCGGGAGTTGCTGCTGGCGCGGGCGCGCCGCTTTCCCCACGCCGTTTACAGCGCGCTGGCGGGATTCGTGGAGGTGGGCGAATCGATCGAGGATTGCATCCACCGTGAAGTGCGCGAGGAAGTCGGCGTGGAGGTCGGAGGGCTCCGATACGTCGCCAGCCAATCGTGGCCGTTTCCGCACTCGCTCATGATCGCCTACACGGCGGAGTACGCCGGCGGGGAAGTGCATCCCTGCGACGACGAGATCGTGGACGCGCGCTGGTTTGCGCTCGACGCGCTGCCACAGCTGCCGAGTCCGGTCAGCATTGCACGGCAGCTCATCGATACGACGGTAGCGAGGCTCGGCGGGTCGCCACCCGCCTGAGCGCGAGGTGGCCGGTGAATCACGCCGGGGCCGCCGCGCCGCAGGCCAGGTTGAACGGTCCTGTTAAAATAGCGCGCCACGGCCGGTTTGCCCCATGGTAAGGATCCGTCGATTTCCTCGATGACACTACGCCTTGCCCGATTTGCCGCAGCGGCATTTTGTTCGATGCTGCTGCCGGCGGCGGTCGCGCAGCAAACGCCGCCGCCGCCGCCGACCTCGGCGAATGTCGTGCCGCACCGCACGCCTGCCCTCGCGCCCGATTTGGCCGACGCGTCACGCCTGATCGGTGAAGGCGAGTACGCGCCGGCGCTGGCGAAGATCGACGCCGTGCTCGCGACCGACGCGAAGAATCCCCAGGCGCGATTTCTGAAAGGTGTGGTGCAGACCGACCAGGGCGACACCGATGCCGCCATCGCCACCTTTCAGGCGCTCAACGAGGATTATCCGGAGCTGCCCGAGCCGTACAATAACCTGGCCGTTATCTGGGCCAAGCGGGGAGAGTACGACAAGGCGCGCAAGGCGCTCGAGCTGGCGCTGGTGACGCGTCCCGACTACGCGATCGCCCACGAAAACCTGGGCGACATCTACGTGCGGCTCGCGGGCGTCGAGTACGACCGCGCGCTCGCGCTCGACAAGAAAGACAAGAGCGTACAAAGCAAGCTCGTCCTGGTGCGCGAGCTGTACACCGTTGCGCCGGTGGGCACGACGCCCAAGCCCGAGGCACCCCAACCTGCACCCGCGGCCAAGGCAACGCAGTAAGCCGCGACACCAGCGCCGGCCGCCGTGGCGGCCAATCTGCCCGTTTCGAGCCACAACAAAGGAGCTGCCGATGTATCGCCATTATCTCCGTACGCTCGCCGCCATTGGCCTCGCCGTCTTGGCGGCTTGCGTCCACGCCGCCAATCCACAGGTCGACCTCGACACCAGCGCCGGCAAGATCAGGATAGAGCTCTATCCAGACGCCGCGCCAAAGACGGTCGAGAATTTTCTGGCCTACGTGCAGGCCAAGCAATACGACGGCACGCAGTTCCACCGCGTGATCCCGGGGTTCATGATCCAGGCCGGAGGCTATACCAGTGACTTCAGGGAAAAGCCGACCCGGCCCCCGGTCCGGAATGAGGCCGAGCAGAGCAGCAAGGCAGGATTGCTCAACGTGCCGGGATCGGTTGCCATGGCGCGCACTTCTGACCCACATTCGGCGGCGGCTCAATTCTTCATCAACGTAGGGGACAACAAGTTTCTCAACTTCCGCGAGCCGACGCCTCAGGGCTACGGGTATACCGTGTTCGGCAAGGTCGTTTCCGGGATGGACGTCGTCAACAAGATCGCCACGGCGCCGACTTCCGCCGGCGGCCCGTTCCCGAAAGACGTTCCCGTCGAACGCGTCTTTATCAAGTCGGCGACACTCGTCGCGACGCCGTAACGGGGGCAAGAACCATGGTCGTGCTACACACCAACCACGGCAAGATCGCGCTCGAGCTCGATGCCGAGCGCGCGCCCAAGACCGTCGCCAATTTTCTCGACTATGTGCGCGCGGGCCACTTCGACAACACCCTGTTTCATCGCGTCATCGACGGCTTCATGATCCAAGGGGGTGGCTTGGCGCCGGATTTTCGGCAGAAGCCCACCCGCGCCGCGATCGAGAACGAGGCACGCAACGGGCTCAAAAACGAGCGTTACAGCGTCGCCATGGCACGGACCGGGGATCCGCACTCGGCGACTGCGCAGTTCTTCATCAACGTTGCCGACAACGATTTCCTCAACCACCGCTCGCCCGACGCCAACGGCTGGGGCTACTGCGTATTCGGCCGCGTCACCACCGGTACCGATGTCGTCGACCGCATCAAGGGCTTGCCGACAGGTAATCGCGGCGGGCACCAGAACGTGCCCGAGGAGGACGTGATCATCGAGCGCGCCGAAGAGACTCCGTAGTATTACGGTCGCAATGGCGCCGGCGCTGTTCATTTCCGATCTCCACCTGGCGCCGGAACGGCCTGGTCTGGTGGCGGCATTTCACGAGCTCGTCCCCGGCCGCGCGCGAGGTGCCGCGGCGCTGTACGTGATCGGGGACCTGTTCGACGCCTGGCTGGGCGATGATCAGCTGAAGGAACCGCTTGCCGCGGAGGTGGCCGGTGCCATGGCGTCGTTGGCCGCGTCGGGGACACGCGTCTACCTGCAACGCGGTAACCGCGATTTTTTGCTCGGCGAGCGCTTCGCTGGCGCCGCCGGCGCAACGCTGCTTCCGGACGCGGTCGTGCACGACCTGTACGGCACGCCGACGCTGATCATGCACGGAGACCAGCTTTGTACCGACGACGTCGGCTATCAGCGCCTGCGCGCCTTCTGGCAGAATCCGGTGTATCGTCGGCGCCTATCGAGATTGCCGTATGGCGTGCGTCGCGGGATCGCGCGGCTGCTTAGCGCCGGCAGCCGACATGCGACAGCGAGCAAGCCCGAGAAAATCATGGACGTCAACGCCGGTGCCGTCGCCGCTGCGATGAGCGAGCATCGCGTCACGCGGCTGATTCACGGCCACACCCACCGGCCGGCGCGGCACGATTTCAGCCTCGACGGCCATGCTTGCCAGCGTTACGTGCTGGCCGACTGGTACAAGGCGGGCAGCTACCTCGAAGTCGCGCCGGACGCAATCACACCGCGCTCCATTTGAGCGCGGCAAAAGAAGCCGTCATCCGAGCGCCTGGGTGAAATCGGCGATCAGGTCGTCGCGGTCCTCGATTCCCACTGAAAGGCGTATCAGCGAGTCGGCGATGCCCATGCTCGCGCGCCGCTCCTCTCCCATTTCCCAGTAGATCGTGTGCGCGACCGGGATTGCCAGCGTGCGGTTGTCCCCCAGGTTCGACGACAGCACGACATTCTGGAGTTGATCGAGAAACGCGAAGCAGTCGAACGCGGGATCGAGTTCGAATGCCAACAGCGCGCCGAAGCCTGCGAATAGCGCCCGGGCAAGCGCGTGTTGCGGGTGCCCTGGCAATCCTGGGTAATAGACTGCGCGCACCCGGCGGTGGGTTGCCAGGAATTGCGCCAGGGCCATCGCGTTGGCGCAGGCCCGTTCCATGCGCAGCGCCAGCGTTTCGGCGCCGACCGCAAGATGGTGCGCCTGCTCTGCGGCAAGGGTCCCACCCCAGTCGCGCAGGCCTTTCTTGCGCAGCTGCGTGATGCCCCAGAGCGCCGGATTCGCGCTCTTGTAGCTGTCGTACAGGTTCGGAAACCGTGTCCAGTCAAAATTTCCCGTGTCGGTAATGCTGCCCCCGAGCGCGTTGCCATGGCCGCCGATGTACTTGGTCAGCGCATTGACGACGAGGCTCGCCCGGACCGCCTTCGGTCGGAACAGGTATGGCGAGGTCATCGTGTTGTCGACCACATAAATCAATCCTCGCGCCGCGCAGAGTTCACCGATGCGCTCGAGATCGGCGATCTGCGTGCGCGGATTGGCGATCGTCTCGACGAATACCAGTCGCGTGGCGGGTTTCAGTGCCGCCTCGACTGCCCGCGCATCCGTGGCGTCGACGAAGGCGACGTCGATACCCTGCGTCGCCAGCGTCGCGAACATGCTGTTGGTGTTGCCAAACAGGAATGAGCTCGAGACGACATGATCGCCGGCGCGCAAGAGCGCGACCATGATCGCGCCGATTGCGGCCATGCCGGTGCTGAAGCACACCGTACCCACGCCGTCTTCCATGCGATTGATCTTTTCCTCGAGCGCCGCCGTGGTGGGGTTGCCCTGCCGACCGTAGGCGTAACCCGGAGACCGTCCCTGGAATACGGCTGCGAGTTCCTGCGCATGGCGATAGCCATAGGCGACCGAAAGGTGGAGCGGCTTGTGCAGCGAGCCGTGCTCGATCGCTGCCGCGCGATCCGAATGCAGGATTGCGGTGGTGAAGCCGCGCCTTGGATGCAGATCGTTCATGCTCGCTCCTGGCTGGACCCAGAGAAAATCGCCTGCGCCACGCCAACAAAAAACCCGTCGGGCCTCCGCCAAACGGGTTTCGTGTGCCCCGCCCGGCATTCCCGGGCTGGAGCGCGCTCTACCCTATTTCGGGGACGCGGTCAAAAGTACCTATCCTGCGACCGCCCTCGATTCAAGTACCAGGTCCGCGTCCGCATCTCCTCGGGTCTCGTCGCGCTCCGCGGCGAGATGCGACAGGTAATCAGCTGTGACGTCGCCCGTGACATAGTGACCGTCGAAGCAGGATGCCTCGAATTCCTTGAGCCTTGGGTTTACGGCGCGCACCGCGCGCTTCATCGCCTCGAGATCCTGGTAAATGAGCAGGTCGGCGCCGATCTCGTTTGCGATCTCGGTTTCGGTGCGTCCGGTCGCGATCAGTTCGCGCTGGTTCGGCATGTCGATGCCGTAGACGTTGGGAAAACGAACCGGCGGGCTCGCCGAAGCGAAGTACACCTTCCGTGCGCCAGCGTCGCGCGCCATCGAGACGATCTCACGGCTGGTGGTACCACGCACGATCGAGTCGTCGACCAGCAGCACGACCTTGTCCTTGAACTCCACCCCCATCGGATTGAGCTTCTGGCGCACGCTCTTCCTGCGGATTGCCTGGCCGGGCATGATGAAGGTGCGGCCGATATAGCGGTTCTTGACGAACCCTTCGCGATACTTCAGGCCGAGATGATTGGCCAGTTCAAGCGCGGATGGACGGCTCGAGTCGGGTATCGGGATCACCACGTCGATATCCTGCGCCGCAGGTATGCCCGTGATCTTGCGCGCGAGTTCGCCCCCCATGCGCAGGCGCGACTCGTACACCGACGTGCCATCCATGACCGAATCCGGACGCGCCAGATAGACAAATTCGAAGATGCATGGGGTCAGCCGAGGCTCGTCGGCGCATTGCCGCGCGTGAAAAGTGCCCGCCTGGTCGATCCAAATGGCCTCGCCGGGTGCAACGTCGCGCAGCACCGAGAAGTCCAGGGCTTCGAGTGCAACCGACTCGCTGGCTATCACGTATTCGGTGCCGCCCATCGCTTCGTTGACACCGATGATGAGCGGGCGGATGCCATAGGGATCGCGAAAAGCCAGCAACCCGTATCCGGCAATCATGGCCACGATCGCATAGGCCCCGCGGCAGCGTCGATGGACCGCGGCAACCGCGGTGAAGATCGCGTTCGCGTCGAGCTTGGCGTGATGCGCCGCGCGTTCCAGCTCGAGCGCCAGGACGTTGAGCAGCACCTCTGAATCCGAATTGGTATTGACGTGACGGAAGTCGAGCTGAAAGAGCTCGCGCTTCAACGCCTCGCTGTTAGTAAGGTTGCCGTTGTGCGCGAGCGTGATGCCGAACGGTGAATTGACGTAGAACGGCTGCGATTCCAGATCAGACCAGGCCGAGCCAGCCGTCGGATAGCGGCAGTGACCGATGCCCGCGTTGCCCGAGAGATCGCGCATATTGCGGGTACGGAACACGTCGCGCACGTATCCCGCGCCCTTGTACATATGGAACACCGGGCCCTCGCTGGTGACGATCCCCGCCGCGTCCTGGCCACGATGCTGCAGCAGCAACAGCCCGTCGTAGAGGAGCTGATTGACCGGAGTATGGGTCACTGCGCCGACGATGCCACACATGGTATCGCTCTGAACCTTTTCTTAACGGCCTGCCTTTACGACCGATTTGGCGGGCCGGCGTTCCCCTGGACCGTAATCGATTCGCTCCGCCCACGCTTTCGGCAGCCAGGGCCGCAAATTCAGGGCCGCGAGAGCCAAGGTGGGGGCGGTCAGCGAATTTTGCCACCAATCCATCTTCGGCGCGGAGGTCATCCCGGCGAACAGCACGATGATTACGGCGATCAGCAGGCCGCGCGCCACGCCGAAGACGGCACCGAGCGTGCGGTCGAGCAGGCCGAGTCCAACGGCATGCGCCAGCCGCGACAGAAGAAAACCAAGCAGCGCGCCGACGATGAGCACCGCGACGAGGATCAGTGCGAACGCCAGGAGATAGCGCGTCGCCGGCGCCTCGCCGAAGTCCGGCAGCATGCCGCCGATTACTTGCGAGAAGCGGATTGCCGCCAGCACCGCGACGACCCATGCAGCCAAGGACACGAAGACGCGCACGAAGCCGCGCATGAACGCCAGCACAGTCGACAGGCCGACCACGCCGATGACCATGAGATCGAACGCGGTCATCCGACGTGCGTGACCATGCCGTTGAATCCTGCCGCTTTGAGCTTGACCAATGCCGCGTCCGCAGCTTCACGCGACGCGTAGGGGCCGACGCGCACACGGTGCAACGTCGTCCCCTTGCCTGTCGTCACCGCCTCCGTGTACCCGGGGAAGCCGTCATGTTTGAGCTTGGTTGCGAGCGAATTGGCGCCATAGCGATCGGAAAACGCGGCAATCTGCACAGCGTAAGCCGCCAGCGCTTCTGAGCCGGCCTTGGCGGTCGCCGCCGGCGTGGCCTGAGCCTCTGCGGTGGCCTCGTTCCCGGGCTTGCCCGCGGCGCCGCCTTGCCCCGGTTCGGCCGTCGCAGCCTTGGCGTCCGCGGTGGGCGATGGCGGCACCGGTGCCGGCACGGTCGCGGCTGCACCCGCCACAGGAGCCTCGTTCGCGGCCGCACCTGGTTTCGGCCCTGGCGCCGCCGCCGGCGGCGCATCGCCGGACGGCGAGGGAGGGGCAAGCTCGGTCGCGCTCCTGCCGCCGGCGGTGCTTCCCTTCACCTTGGGGTCCGGTGTCTTGGCAGAGGAAAGCGGATTGATGAACTTGCCGCTGTCGACGGGCGGGATCTGGATCGAGACGTCATCGCCCAGAGGCTTGGGCTCGCTTTCCAGAAGCAATGGCAGCAGGACCGCCGCAGCGAGGGCGAGCACGACGGCGCCGACGAGGCGGCGGCGCGCGCGGCGCCTCAGTTCGTCGACTGCCGGTTCGGAGGCTTCGGAGCGGGTTGCCATGGAGAAGCTCTCAGGCGCCACGGCCAGACACCTGCGCGAGCGCCGCGGCAACGGTCAAGAATGAGCCAAAAACGATGATTCTATCAGCTTCGGTCGCCAGCTCTCGCGCCGCCCGATACGCAGCCCCCGGGTCTTGGTAACTCAAGATTGCATGGGGCGCCACGCCCAATCCAGTCAGTCGCGCGTGCAGCAGCTCAGAGGCCGCGCCGCGCGGCGGCGGCAGGCTCGCGATCAACCACCGATCTACGCGCGGCTTAAGCGCTGCGATCACCGCGTCGATGTCCTTGTCGGCCATGCTGGCAAAAACCGCCATCGTCTGGGGGTGGAAACCCATCGCCGCGACATTGTCGGCGAGCGCCAGTGCCGCCTGTTCGTTGTGTGCGACGTCAAGCACCGTCACCGGCCGTCCGGGCAGCACCTGGAACCGGCCCGGCAATTCGATGCTGACGAGCGCCTCGCGCACCGCACCCATGGGTACGGGGAGGCGAGTGTGCAGCGCGTCGAGCGCCGTCAGCGCGGCGGCCGCGTTGGCAAGCTGGTAGTTCCCCCGCAGCGCCGGATACGGCAGGCCGTGACGGGCTCCGCCGGGTCCGAAATAGCGCCATTGATTGGGCTGCGCGACGTAGCCAAACTCGGCGCCGATGCGCAGCAGCCGAGCGCCGATCCCCTGCGCCTGCGCAATGAGCGCGGCCGGTGGGTCGCGGTCAGCACAGACGGCAACGCGCCCGGCACGGAAGATGCCCGCCTTCTCCCGCGCGATAGCCTCCCGCGTCGGGCCCAGGTAATCGACGTGGTCGATCGCGACGGTGGTAACGACGGCCACGTCGGCATCGATGATATTGACCGCGTCGAGCCGGCCGCCGAGGCCGACCTCCAACACCAGCGCGTCAAGGCGCGAACGCACAAACAGCCACAACGCCGCCAAGGTCCCGAATTCGAAGTAGGTGAGCAGCGTGTCCCCGCGCACGTCCTCGACCGCGGCGAAGGCGGCGCACAGCGCGGCGTCGTCGGCCTCGCCACCAGCGATGCGCACGCGCTCGTTGTAGCGCAGCAGGTGCGGCGAGGTGTAGAGCCCGACCCGGTAACCCCCGGCGGAGAGCATGCGTTCGAGAAGGGCCGACGTCGAGCCCTTGCCATTGGTGCCGCCCACCGTGACCACCGGGCACAACGGCGCTATCGACAGCCTCTCATAGACAGCGCGCACGCGCTCCAGGCCGAGTGCGATGGTCTTCGGATGCAGCGTCTCAAGGTACGCGAGCCACCCGGAGAGAGTAGTCGGAAGGCTCATGGCCGGCGGGGCAACACGGCACCGCCGCTACCAGTCGCGGCGTGGCGACACCGCCGTTTCAGCTGGTCGGCAACGGCTGTCGCTGCAGCAGGGCGAGCAGGCGCGGCAACTCGTCGCGCAGCTGGCGGCGATCGACGATCATGTCGATGGCGCCCTTTTCGAGCAGGAACTCGGCGCGTTGGAAGCCGTCGGGCAACTTTTCGCGCACGGTCTGCTCGATGACTCGCGGGCCGGCAAAACCGATCAGCGCCCCCGGCTCCGCGATGACGATATCGCCGATCATGGCGAAGCTCGCCGAGACGCCGCCCATGGTCGGATCCGTCAGCAGCGAAACGAACGGCAGCTGCGCCTTGGTCAACTCCTGCAGCACCGCGGTCGTCTTGGCCATCTGAAAGAGCGAATGGACACCCTCCTGCATGCGCGCGCCGCCGCTCGCGGTGAGACAGACGAAGGACACCTGATTCTCATAGGCGACACGTACGCCGCGCACGAAGCGCTCGCCGACCACCGATCCCATCGAGCCACCCATGAAGTCGAACTCGAACACCGCGAGCACCAGCGGCACGGACTTGATGCTGCCTTGCATGACGACCAGTGCGTCGGTCTCGCCCGTCTCCTCGAGTGCCGCTACGAGGCGCTCCGGATATTTCCTGGTGTCCTTGAATTTGAGGCTGTCGACCGGAACGACTTCGGAGCCGATTTCGTAGCGACCCTCGGGATCGAGCAGCTGCTCAATGCGCTCGCGTGCTCTGACGCGCCCGTGGTGACCACACTTTGGGCACACGTTGAGGTTCTTTTCCAGGTCGGTGCGATAGAGCACCGCCTCGCACGACGTGCACTTGACCCACAACCCTTCCGGCATCGACTTCTTGTTTAAGCCCGGCGTCGCCTTGATGCGCGGCGGCAGGAGCTTTTGCAGCCAAGTCATCGTTTATCCCTGGCGGATCAGGCCGCTCTCTTGGCGACGGTGTCGAGCGCGTCACGTATCGTCGCGAGCCATGCCGCGGCGCGTGGCGCGGCAGCGCTCGCCGGCCCCGCTTCAATTTCCTCGATGATGCGGCTGCCGATCACCACCGCGTCCGCATGCGCCGCGATCGCCCGCGCGCTCGCCGCATCGCGAATACCGAAACCGACACCGACCGGCAACGCTACGTGGCGACGGATCTCGGCGAGCTTGCCGATCACCTCGGCGATGTCGAGATGTCCGGCCCCGGTGACGCCCTTGAGCGAAACGTAATAGACGTAGCCCCGCGCCAAGCGCCCCACGGCGATGATCCGTGCTTCGGCGGTCGTCGGCGAGAGAAGGAAGATGGGAGCTATGCCGTTCGCGGTCAGGGCCGCAACGAAATCGCCCGCTTCCTCGGGCGGATAATCGACCGCGATCACGCCATCGACACCGGCGGCGCGCGCCCTTGAGGCAAAGGCCGCGATTCCCATCGCCTCGATCGGGTTGGCGTACCCCATGAGCACGATGGGCGTCGCCACGTCCTTGCTCCGGAATGCCACGACCATGGCGAGCACATCCTTCAGGCCAATGCCTTGCGCCAGCGCGCGCTCCGACGCGCGCTGGATCACCGGCCCGTCAGCCATAGGGTCCGAAAACGGGACTCCCAGCTCGATGATGTCGGCGCCGGCAGCAACGAGCGCGTGCAGCAGTTCCACCGTTACGACAGGTGATGGATCGCCCGCGGTAACGTACGGAACCAGCGCGGTGCGTCCGGCAGCGCGCAGCTTGGCAAAAGCGGTGTCGATGCGGCTCAAGGCAGGCGGCCGGCAGGCATTCAACCGCGGCGCGAAGGATCGCATTCCTGGCGGCAATAGAACTTAAGGCCCGCGCGCTCAGCCACGGTCGCCATGTCCTTGTCACCGCGCCCGGAGAGGTTGACGAGCAGCAGGGCCGAACGGGACAGCGTGGGCGCAAGCTGCGCGGCGTAGGCCAGCGCGTGGCTCGATTCAAGCGCGGGGATGATGCCCTCGATACGGCAACAGGTGTTGAACGCCGCGAGCGCCTCGTCATCGGAGACCGCGACGTAGCTCGCGCGCCCGCTATCCTTGAGCCACGCGTGCTCGGGCCCGACCCCGGGGTAATCGAGGCCGGCGGACACCGAATGCGTTGCGGCAATCTGCCCGTCGGCGTTCTGCAGAAGGTAGGTGCGGTTGCCGTGCAACACGCCGGGCCGTCCCGCGGAAAGCGACGCCGCATGGCGCCCGGTTGCCAGGCCCTCGCCCGCCGCTTCGACTCCGACAAGCTTGACCGCCGCATGGGCGAGATAAGGATAAAAGATACCCATCGCGTTCGAGCCCCCGCCGACGCAGGCGATGACCACGTCCGGCTGCCGGCCGGCGAGCTGCGGCATCTGCGTCAAGCACTCCCTGCCGATCACGCTCTGGAAGTCGCGCACCATCATCGGGTAGGGATGCGGGCCGGCAACCGAACCGATGATGTAGAACGTGTTCTCGACGTGGGTCACCCAATCGCGCATGGCTTCGTTGAGTGCATCCTTGAGCGTCTTCGATCCGGACTGGACCGGGACGACTTCGGCGCCGAGAAGTTTCATCCGGAACACGTTCTGCGCCTGGCGCTCGATATCCTCCGAGCCCATATAGACGACGCAGTCCATGCCGAAGCGCGCCGCGACAGTCGCGGCCGCCACACCGTGCTGTCCCGCCCCGGTCTCGGCGATCACCCGCGGCTTGCCGAGCCGACGCGCCAGCAGGGCCTGGCCGATGCAGTTGTTGATCTTGTGCGCGCCGGTGTGGTTGAGGTCCTCGCGCTTGAGGTAAATCTGCGCGCCGCCGAGCCTTTCCGACCAGCGCCGGGCGTGGTAGATCGGGCTCGGTCGCCCGACATAATGTTCGAGCTCGTACTCGAATTCGGCAATGAAATCCGCATCGCGCCGATAGCGCGCGTATTGCTGCCTGAGTTCGTCGAGTGCATGGATCAGCGTCTCGGCGACAAACACCCCGCCGTAGGGTCCGAAATGACCGCGCTCGTCGGGAAGGCTATAGGAGAGATCACCCATCTGCACTGCGCACCTCACGGATAAACGCGACGATTTTGGTGGAGCTTTTCACGCCCTTGCGCGCCTTACCACTGGCATCCGTGACCTCGACGCCGCTCGAGACGTCGACCGCCCAGGGACGCAGCTGACGCACCGCCGCCGCGACATTCTGCGGCGTGAGCCCGCCGGACAGGACCAGGCGTCGTGTCGTCGGCTCGGTCAGCTGTGGCGGCAGTTGCGCCCAGTCGAATGTCGTCCCGGTGCCGCCCGGCAGTCCGCCAGGCTCAAATGCGTCGAACAACAATCCCTGCGCGGCGTCGAAACGCGCCGTGTATTGTAGCAAATCGGTTCCTGGGCGGACCGGCACCGCCTTGAGGTAAGGTCGGCCGAAACTGGCGCAGAGTTCGGGGCTCTCATCGCCGTGAAATTGCAGGACATCGAGTGGCACTGCGGCAAGCGCCGCACGCACGGCCTCGGCCTGCGGATCGACGAACAGTCCGACCACGGTAACAAACGCTGGCAGCGCCGAGACGATCGCGCGCGCCTGCTCGAAGGTTACGCAACGCGGCGTTCCGGACCAGAAGACGAGCCCGATCGCGTCGGCCCCCGCGTGTGCGGCAGCGATGCCGTCCTCGACCCGCGTGATGCCACAGATCTTGACCCGGGTGCGCATCCTGCCGGTCCATTAGCCCTGTGGCATGCGAACCGGAACCACGGTCGGAGGCAGATTCCAGCGCGACGGATAGTCCACGCCGGTCAGGTACAGCCCTGATGCGGCGAATGTCGGCGCGCCGCGCGTGCGATCGCGGCTTTCTAGCAGCCCGCCTATCCAATCCGGTGCCTGCCGGCCGCTGCCAACGTAGACCAGCGCGCCAACGATGTTGCGCACCATGTGCTGCAGATAGCCATCGGCGTGCAGGTTGAATTGGACCATGTCATCCTCGCGAGCGATGTCGAGGCGATCGAGTGTTTTCACCGGCGACTTCGCCTGGCATTCCGCGGCGCGGAAGGCAGAGAAGTCGTGCCGGCCGAGAAGCATCGCCGCCGCCGCGCACATCGCCGCGACCGCCAGGGGACGATGGTACCAGCCGACCTTGCCGTTGAGCAGCGCGGGGCGAACCGGTCGATCGAGCAGCAGATACGTGTAGTGGCGTCCGGTGGCGGCGAAACGCGCGTGGAATCCCGATTCGACCGGCATCGCCCAGCGCACGGCAATCGTCTGCGGCAGCAGGGCATTCGCGCCGCGCACCCACGCCGTGTCGGGGCGCACGGCGCCGGTGTCGAAATGTACGACCTGCAGCGTTGCGTGCGCCCCGGCATCGGTGCGCCCCGCGGCAGCGACGCCAATCCGGGTGCCGGCGACCGTGCTGAGCGCGCGCTCCAGCGCGTCCTGCGCGCCGCCGCCATCGGCTTGCGACTGCCAGCCATGAAACGATCCGCCGTCGTATTCGAGTCCGAGCGCAATGCGCATGGTGGAAAAAAAGACGGCGGCTTGCCGCGCCGCCGTCCTTTATGGTCCAGCTCCGTTACGCCAGCTTCGACAGCAGCGCCTGTGCCTCGGCCTTTTGCTGGTCGTCGCCCTCATGGAGGACTTCCTGCAGGATTTCGCGCGCGCCCTCGACGTCGCCCATTTCCTGATACGCCTTGGCCAGGTCGAGCTTGGTCGCGGCATCGTGCCACTGGCCATCGAGTACCGACGGTGTCGGGTCCTCGAACGTAGAGCGCTGCGGGTCGAAGGCGAGGTCGAGCTTGTCGAGTTCGATGGCGGCAGCTGGACGCGTGAGTTGCGGCGCGGGTGCGCTGGCCCCGACGGCGGCGAGCGCGGGTTCGACAGACGGTCTGGGTGCGGCCGGCCGCGAAATGGCTGGACTGGGCATCGGCTGCATCGGCGGACCCGGTCTGGAAGGTTCGTCGAGATTGAAGTCGAGGTCGAATTTCGGAATCGACTCCGGCTCGAAGGCTAACGCGTCGGGCACCGGCGGCGGCCTCGTCTCGCTGCCCTTGGCTAGCGGCGCGGCCGCTGGCCGCAACGGGCCCGAATCCGCGCGCGTGGATTTGGCCAGTTCCTGCGCGGCACCGGCGAGAATTGCCGCCGGTGTCTTAGCCTCCGGCGCGAGCTCCGAAGTCGGCGCGAGCGATATGTCGTCGTCGAGCGTGAAATCGATGCCCTTCGCGGCGGTGGGCTCGGCAATCCGGTCCTCCGCTATCGGTGTCGCCGGCACGACGCCCTGCGGTGCCGGCGCGGCTTCGCCAATCGCTTGCCGGTGCTCGCCTTCGGCCGCCGCAGCAGCAGCGAACGCCGCCGCGCCACCCACCTCGGCGAACAGCGGATTGTTCGGATCGAGTTGGCGACCCAGTGCCATCGCCTTCTGCCACACCTCGCCCTGCCCACCGGACACCGAATAGAGCTCGCTCGCAACTGTTTCGAACGCGGATGGCTTGTTGTGCTGGGCATGGATTTCGAGCAGCTTCAGATAGATTTCCTGCCGCTGCGGGTCCTTCTTCAGGGCCTCCTTCAGGATTTCCTCGGCTTGCGCATCGCGACCGTAAGCGAGATACACCTCGGCCTCGGCGATCGGATCCACTTCATCGGTGTCGATGCTGCCCAGCCCCTCGCGGCTGAAGTCGCTCGCCAGCGAGTTGTCGCCGGTGTTGACGACCCCACCGCCAGTCGACCCGAATACGGTGTTGGTCTTGATGTCCGTGCCGGAAATGATGCTGTCCTCGAACTTGGTCGTCTTGCGGCGGCGGGCAGCGAAAAGGCCAGCAAACAGCGCGACGATGCCAAGCCCGGCGGCGCCCAGCGCCCACGTCGGCGTGTCGTCGATTAGCTGGCTAAGGAAGGACGACTCCGGAGCGGCCGGCGCCTTGGCGGCCTTCGCTACGGCGGGCGCGACCTTCGTCTCCGGTGCCTTTGTCTCGGGCACGTTCGCTTCGGGCGCCTTGGTTTCCGGAGCCTTCGTTTCCCCGGCGCTGGTTTCCGGTGCTGCAGCTTGCGCAGGCGCAGCTTGCGGAGGCGGTGCGCTCGGCGGAGCGACGGCGGGCGGCGCTTCCGCTGTCGGCGGGGTCGCTGGAGCAGTCGTGATCTTGGCCGGCTCGGTCTTTGGCGCCTCGGGCGCCTTCGCGCCCTGGTTCGCCTCTGCCTGCTTCTGCAGGTCGGCCATCGGCTGGCTCGTAAGCGCAGCCCTCTTCTGCATGTCCTTCAGGGTGGTCTCGAGCTGGGCGATACGCGAGTTCGCCTCGGCCAGGGCCTTGTCCTTCGCCGCAAGTTCTTCGGCCACCGCCGCGCCGGCCACCGCGCCCTTGCCTGATTCACGCGAGACGCGCAGCTGATCCTTGCCGGGCTGCGCTGCCTGGCCCTGGTCCTGCACCGCGGTCGTGATCTTGCCGCCCGCGGTCTGGCCGCTCTCGGCGGCTTCGGTCATCGGTGCTGCAGCGGCGACCCGTTCGCGATAGGCGCGCCAGTCGGCCGCCTGCACGCGCACAACTTTCATCGCCTCGACCGAGGTCGTTGCCGCGGCCTCGTCGGCGGGTGGGATGGTCAGGATCTGCCCGCTGCGCAGGCGGTTCATGTTCTTGCCTTCGAACGCGCTTTCATTGCTGCGGAAGAGCGCAACGAGCATTTGTTCGAGGCTGACGTTCTCCGGCTTGTATTCCTTGGCAATCTTGGACAGCGTGTCACCGCGGTGCACGGTGTAGCTGTTCGCTTCGCCGCTGCTGGGCGCAACGGCCGTCTCTTCTGCGCGGCGGCGCGCGGGCGCCGGCGCCTGGGCGCGGATCGGCGCCACCGGTTCGACTGCTTGCGTTTCTCCGACACCCGGAGGATCGAGCAGGAACGTGTAGTTGCGCACCATCCGGCCGGTGGCCCAGTTCACTTCGACAATGAGGTTGATGAACGGCTCGTTGACCGCCTGGGTCGTGGTTACAGTTAGATACGGTGCGTTGTTCGGACCCTGCTCGACCACTACACGGGCTCGCCCTAGGACAGCAGAATAGGTTACGTTGTTATCGCGATAGACGGACTGATCGGCAACTTTTGCCGCGAGCGAATCCAGTTCGTCCTTCTGCGCCGCCGTTAACTCGATGCGCGCCGAAAGCGGTTGACCGAGGTTTGAGTCAACCGTCAGTTTGCCCAAGCCCAGCGCAAGCGCTGAGGCGGGCAGCAACGCAATGCCCGCCAGCAGGCCCCAAACGACCAAGGGTTTTGCTCGCATGCCGACCTCAGAATGCTTATAAGCTAAGCTAACTTAACATCATGGAGTTAGCGGTGCAAGCTAAACCTCGGTATTAGCTTGATTTTTTGCCGCAAAGCGGTGGTTACCCGGGCTTTGCCTCGCTTGGCCCTAACCCCAGTCCTGCCCCCACCGGTGGGATCCGCCAACAACCCGGGCACTAGATGTTGTGGATTGCCTGAATGCCTTGCAGGATTTCTCGCCTGTTGTAACCGTGTCGCGCCTCGGGGGCAGACGCCGGCGCCGGCCTAGCGTTTAGGCATAAAACTGGCCGAAACGCACGCCCGGTCGCGGATGCCGCCGCGACCGCGCAAAAACCCACGGCCAGGTACGAATGGCCCGACCGCTCAGCGTTGCAGAAGGATGCGCAACATGCGCCGCAGAGGCTCGGCGGCGCCCCACAACAATTGGTCGCCCACCGTGAATGCGCCGAGGAATTGCGACCCCATCGCGAGCTTGCGCAGGCGCCCGATCGGCACTTCCATGGTGCCGGTCACCGCCGCGGGTGTGAGGCGCTTGATGCTCTCCTCGCGCGTATTGGGAACGACGCGAACCCAGGCATTGCCTTCAGCGAGCAGTCGCTCCACCTCGGCAAGCGCGACATCGCGCCGGAGCTTGATTGTCAGAGCCTGGCTGTGACAGCGCATCGCACCGATGCGGACGCAGAATGACTCGACCGGGATGGCGTCGGCAACCGCTCGGCCCAGAATCTTGTTGGTTTCCGCACCGCCTTTCCATTCCTCCAGGCTCATACCATTGCCCAGGTCCCGATCGATCCAGGGGATGAGGCTGCCTGCAAGCGGCACGCCCGTATGTTCGATGGGGAAGCCCGGGTCACGCAGAATGCCGGCTACCTCGCGATCGATGTCGAGTATCCCCGAGCTCGGATCTTCGAGCAGATGCCTGGCGGCGAGGTGCGCTTCACCCATTTGCTGCAGCAACTCACGCATATTCTGCGCGCCTGCGCCGGATGCGGCCTGATACGTCATGCAGGTCATCCATTCGATAAGGTCATGACGGAACAGCCCGGCGAGCGCCATGACCATCAGGCTCACCGTGCAGTTACCGCCGATGTAGTTGCGGATACCCTTGGCCAGCGCTGCATCGATCACCGGCCGGTTGACCGGGTCGAGGATGATGACCGCGTCGTCCTGCATGCGCAGCGTCTTGGCGGCGTCGATCCAGTAGCCGTTCCAGCCGGCAGCCCGGAGCTTCGGGTAGATTTCGGCCGTGTAGTCACCGCCCTGGCAGGTGAGGATCACCTCCTGAGCCAGGAGCGCGGAGATGTCGCGCGCGTCCATGAGCGCTCCGACCGGTTTGCCGATCGCGGGCGCCGCGCCGCCGACATTGGACCCCGAGAAGAACGCTGGCTCGATCAACGCGAAGTCGTTCTCCTCCAGCATGCGCTGCAGCAGCACCGACCCGACCATGCCCCGCGAGCCGACCAAACCCACGCGCATCATGGGCCTTCTCCCTTTGATCAACCCGGACGACTCCCGCTCGACTGCGACCCCGTCATTCATCGGACTCTATCTCCGTCTTCACCCTGAACGCCGGGTGCAGCCGCGCCATCGCGCAGGCATCCACGTACTGCCCGTCGCGAAACGCATAGGCGCGGCAGGTACCCTCGATGGCAAACCCGAACTTGCGATACAGGTGCAAAGCCGCCAGGTTGTCCGCGTATACCCATAGCTCGAGTCGCTGGTAGTTGAGCCAGGCGTCGGCAAGCTCGAGCGCGGAGCGCAACAGGGCGGTGCCCACGCCTCTCCCCTGGCGATCGTCGCGCACTGCCATGCCAAGGTTGCCGACGTGCCGGCGCCGCGGCGCCTTGGACGCCGCATGCAAGCCCAGGTTGCCAACAACCTCCGCATCGATCGTCGCCACCAGCAGGTAGTCGTCTGACGGCAACTCCGCCAGCCGCCGCCGCCACGTCTCGACCGAAGGATACGGCAACTGCAACGTGCCGGCGATCGCCCGCGGTCCGAGAAAAGTCTGATGGATCGCCTCGGCATCCGCCGGCTCGGCCCGGCGCACGACGATGGGATGACCTGCCGTCATGATTCGCCGGCGAGGGCGCTCAGCACGGCGTCGCCCATCTCCCGCGTCCCAAGCCAAGGTGCTCCGGTGGCGGCGATGTCCGCAGTGCGCCTGCCCTGCGCCAGCACGCGCCGGACCGCGGCCTCGATCCGCTCGCCGACATCCGCCCGCGCGAACGTATAGCGAAACATCATCGCCAGCGACAAGATCATGGCCAGCGGATTGGCCCGATTCTGGCCCGCGATATCGGGCGCGGAGCCGTGGATCGGTTCGTAGAGACCCTTGCCGCGTGCATCGAGCGAGGCCGACGGCAACATGCCGATCGAGCCGGCCAACATGGAGGCTTCGTCGGACAAGATGTCGCCGAACAGGTTGCCGGTGACAATGACGTCGAACTGGCGCGGGTTGCGCACCAGCTGCATGGCCGCATTATCGACGTACATATGCGTCAGGGCGACGTCCGGATAATCCGCCGCAGCCTCGGTCACCACCTCGCGCCAGAGCACGGAGGTCTCGAGCACGTTGGCCTTGTCGACCGAGCAGAGCTTGCGCCCGCGCTTGCGCGCAACCTCGAAGCCAACGCGCGCGATACGCCGCACCTCGGTTTCGCTGTAGAGCATGGTGTCGAAGCCTTCGGCCTCGCCGGCTGCGTTCGTCCTTCGCCCGCGCGGCGCGCCGAAATAGACGTCGCCGGTCAGCTCGCGCACGATCATGAGGTCGAGTCCGGCGACGATCTCCGGCCTCAGGGTCGACGCCGCGGCGACCTCGGCGTAGAGCAGCGCGGGACGCAGATTGGCAAACAAGCCGAGCGACTTGCGAATTGCCAGGATTCCCTGCTCCGGTCGAAACTTGCGCGGCAGCAAGTCATAGCGGGGCGCGCCGACCGCGCCCAACAATACCGCATCCGAAGCCTGCGCCAGGCGGAGGGTGGCCTCTGGCAACGGCTGCCCTGCGGCGTCGTAGCCTGCGCCTCCGATCGGCGCAGTCTCGGTTTCGATCGGCAGCCCGTCGCGACGCAGGTGCTCGAGCAGCTTCACCGCCTCGGCGATGATTTCCGGCCCGATGCCGTCGCCGGGAAGCAGGGCGATTTTCACGGGGCGCGAAGCCTCACGCCAACCACGGCTGCTGTGCGTGGTGCTTCGCCTCGAACGCGTGTATTTCGTCCGCGTGCTGCAAGGTAAGGCCGATCTCGTCGAGGCCGTTCACGAGGCAATGCTTGCGAAACGGCTCGACTTCGAACGCGAAAACCGTCGCACCGTCGACGGTCGACACGATCTGGCGCTCGAGATCGATGTGCAGTTTGAAGCCGGGAAATGCGGCCGCATCATGAAACAACCGCTCGACCTCGGCTTCGGCGAGCACGATCGGCAGCAGGCCGTTCTTGTAGCAGTTGTTGAAGAAGATATCGGCGTAGGAGGGCGCGATCAGCGCGCGGAAGCCGTAATCGATCAGAGCCCAGGGCGCATGCTCGCGCGAGCTTCCGCAGCCAAAATTGCGTCGCCCAAGCAGAATCTGCGCTCCCTGGTAGCGCGGCTGGTTGAGCACGAAGTCCGGATTGAGCGGCCGCTTGCCGGCGCCGATCGCGTGCTCGCCGCGGTCGAGGTAGCGCCATGCGTCGAACAGGTTCGCACCGAAGCCGGAGCGCGCGATCGATTTCAGAAACTCCTTGGGAATGATGGCGTCGGTGTCGACGTTGGCGCGATCAAGCGGCGCCACCAGCCCGGTCAGTGTATGGAACGGCTGCATGAGCGTTGCGCTAAGTCGTGTTCCTGGGGGCCCTCTTGCCGCTCGAAGGCATCGTGGCCCGGACGTCGATTCCCACGCCTTCGGCCGGATGCCAGGCGACGCCGACGCGGCGCGGGGTCGTTCGACGCAGGAAACTGAAGCAGCATGGCCGCGCCCTCATCCCAGACGACGGACGTCGACGAAATGCCCCGCGATCGCGGCTGCCGCCGCCATCGTCGGGCTGACCAGATGCGTGCGGCCGCCCGGACCCTGGCGACCTTCGAAATTGCGATTGGAGGTCGACGCGCAGCGCTCGCCGGGCCCGAGCCGGTCGTCGTTCATCCCCAAGCACATCGAGCACCCCGGCTGGCGCCATTCGAACCCCGCTGCGATGAAAATGCGATCCAACCCTTCGCGCTCGGCCTGCGCCTTCACCGGCCCGGATCCGGGAACCACGAGCGCGAGCTTGACGCGGTCGGACTTGCGCCGGCCGCGAACAATCGCTGCCGCGGCGCGCAGATCCTCGATGCGCGAATTGGTACACGAGCCGATGAACACCTTGTCGATCGCGATGTCGGCCATCGCTGTGTTCGGCGCGAGCCCCATGTAGGCAAGCGCGCGCTCGATGCTCTCGCGCCGGATCGGATCCTTCTCCTTGTCCGGGTCGGGTACGCGGCCCTCGATCGTGGTCACCATTTCCGGCGAGGTGCCCCAGGTCACCTGGGGCTCAATCGCGCCTGCATCGAGCACCACCTCGCGGTCAAACTTCGCGTCGGCGTCCGATACCAGCGTGCGCCAGTGCCGCAGCGCGCGATCCCACAGGTCGCCCTTGGGCGCAAAGGGCCGGTTCTTCAGGTATTCGAGCGTCGTATTGTCGACCGCGACCATGCCGGCGCGGGCGCCCGCCTCGATCGACATGTTGCACACCGTCATGCGCCCTTCCATCGACAGCGCGTGGATGACCGGGCCATCGAATTCGATCGCATACCCGGTGCCGCCCGCCGTGCCAATCCTGCCGATGATCGCCAGCACCACGTCCTTGGCGCTGCAGCCAAACGGCAGCGTGCCGCCGACACGCACCCGCAGCGACTTGGATTTCTTGGTCAGCAGGCACTGCGTCGCCAGCACGTGCTCCACCTCCGACGTACCGATCCCAAAGGCGAGGCAACCGAAGGCGCCATGCGTGCTCGTATGCGAGTCGCCGCAAACCACGGTCATGCCCGGCAGCGTCGCGCCCTGCTCCGGCCCGATAACATGCACGATGCCCTGACGCGCATCGCGGAACGGAAAGTAGGCCTTGACCCGGTGCTCGCGCATGTTGGCGTCGAGCGCCTCGACCTGCACACGCGAGGTCGGATCGCTGATCCCCCGGTCCCAATGCGTCGTCGGCGTGTTGTGATCCGCCGTGGCGATGATCGAGTCCGGTCGCCAGGGCTTGCGTCGCGCGAGCTTGAGGCCCTCGAACGCCTGCGGGCTGGTGACCTCGTGCACCAGATGGCGATCGATGTACAGCAAGGTCGTGCCGTCGGCTTCGCTGCGGACGACGTGAGAGCTCCAGAGCTTGTCGTAGAGCGTCATGGAAGGCATGGGCGGCCAAATCGGGTGACAGGATGGGCGAATCGCAAAAACTAGCGTTATTTTCGCTGCGGCGCAATAGGCGGCCCCACGTCTGCTACGTCGCACCGTCGCCGCCGCGCCGCGAAGTCCTCACCGCATGCGCACGCCGCCGCAGCAAGAACGCGCTCGAATGTGTCCTCCGCGTAGGGGTCGAAGGCGGTAACATCGCTTGCGCGCAGCCAGGTGAACTGGCGTTTGGCGAGCTGTCGGGTTGCCGCGATGCCGCGGTTGCGCAGAGTCTCCGCGTCGATTCGTCCTTCCAGATACTCCCACGCCTGGCGGTAGCCGACGCAGCGCATTGACGGCAGCTCGGGGCTCAGTGCGTAGCCTCGGCGCAGTTCCTTAAGCTCGTCGACCAGCCCCGCTGCGAGCATGGCGTCGAAGCGCCGCGCAATCGCCTCGTGCAGTCGCTTGCGGTCCGAAGGCACCAGCGCGACGCGCAGCGTCGCGCCGAGCGCAGCAGCGGCACCTGTGCGCCGCCCCTGCAGTGCAGACAGCGGCACCCCCGCGAGGCGCCAGACCTCAAGCGCGCGCTGGATGCGTTGGGCATCGGTGGGCTGCAAGCGCGCCGCGGTCGGCGGATCGACGCGTGCAAGCTCCGCGTGCAGCGCCGGCCAGCTCTCGCGCGCGGCGCGCGCGTCGATCTCGGCGCGCAGCTTCGAATTCGCCCCGGGCAGTGCGGAAAGACCCTCGCTCAGGGCCCTGAAGTAGAGCATCGTGCCGCCGGCGACGATGGGCAGGCGGCCGCGCTCTCGAATATCCGCGATCGCGGCGAGGGCTTCGTGCGCGAACCGCGCCGCGGAGTAGGCCTCCGTCGGATCGAGAATGTCGATGAGGTGATGCGGGATGCGGGCTCGGGTCGCGGCGTCGGGCTTGGCAGTGCCGACATCCAAGCCGCGATAGACCTGTGCCGAATCGACGCTGACGATCTCGCCCCCCAGGCGCTCGGCAAGCGCGAGTGCGAGCGCACTCTTGCCGGCCGCGGTCGGCCCCATGAGTAGGACGGCGGGGATCGCGGCCATCAACGGCCGCGCATGAACAACCGGTCCAGGTCGGTCAGCGTCAGCTGATACCAAGTCGGCCGACCGTGATTGCATTGTCCGGCGCGTTCGGTCGCCTCCATTTCTCGCAACAGTGCGTTCATTTCCGGCACCGTGAGGCTGCGGTGAGCGCGCACCGCGCCGTGACAGGCCATGGTCGACAGCAGCTCGTCGCGCTGCGCGGTCAACAACCGGCTCGCGCCGTATTCGCGCACGTCGGCGAGAATGGCGCGGGCGAGCACCACCGCATCGGCGTTGCGCAGCAATGCCGGAACGCCGCGCACCACCAGCGTCCCCGGCCCCAGCGCCGAGAGCGAGAATCCGAGCGAGCCGAGCACGCCGGAATTCTCCTCGGCGGTAGCCACGTCAAGCGGATCGGCGGCAAACGTCACCGGGACGAGCAGCGGCTGCATCGGCAGGGCACGATCGAGTGCGTTCTTCAGCTGCTCGTACAGGATGCGCTCGTGCGCCGCGTGCATGTCGATCAGCACCAGCCCGTCCCGGTTTTGGGCGAGCACATAGATGCCGTGCAGCTGCGCCAGCGCGAAGCCCAGCGGATGCTCATCGGCATTGGGGAGATCGGGACCTTCGGCGACCGCGGGCGGCGGGCGCGCGCCAAAGAGCCGCTGGTAGAAGAGGGCGGACTCGGTCGTCGCAAATCCCATTGCGGCCTGCACGGGCGCGGCCGCGAAACGCCCCGCCGATCCCGGTAACCGTGGCGGGGTCAGCGCCCCCACCACGCCCAGACGCTCGGCTGCGGATACCGCCGGCTGCTCGGCTGCAGTCATCGCCAGCGCCTTTTCCACGGCGTGGCGAACGAACTGGTGTACCGCGCCGCTGTCGCGGAACCGCACCTCGATCTTGGTCGGGTGCACGTTGACGTCGACCAGCCGCGGCTCGATCGTCAGCCACAGCGCGTAGGCCGGCTGGCGGTCGCTGTGGAGCACATCGCGATACGCCTCGCGCAGCGCGTGCGTCAGCACCCGGTCGCGCACGAAGCGACCGTTGACGAAGAGGTACTGCGCGTCGCGTGCGAGCGTGCCCGCCGTTGCGTACGCCGGGCGCACCGCCCAACCGGCGAGCGCGATCGGTGTTCCGGCGGCGTCCACCACGGCGGCCTGAGCACCGAAGCTCTCGCCCAGCAGGGCATCGACGCGCACCCGGCGGCCGGCAGCTAGCAGCCGGTAGCGGACATTGCCGTTGTGACTGAGCGTGAATGCTACGTCGGGGTGCGAGAGTGCGATACGGCGGCATACTTCCTCGCAGTGACCGTATTCCGTGGCCTCGGTGCGCAGGAACTTCCGTCGCGCCGGGGTGTTGAAATAGAGTTCCTGCACCGTCACCGTCGTGCCGGCAGACAACGCGGCCGGCTGCGGCACGCCGACCTCGCCGCCGTCGACCTCAAGACGCCAGGCATGCGGCTTGTCGCGCGAGCGGGACGTCAGGCTCAGTCGCGATACGGCCGCAATCGACGCCAGCGCCTCGCCGCGAAAACCCAGCGTCGCAATCGCCTCCAGATCCGAGGGTGCGGCAATCTTGGACGTCGCGTGCCTTGCGATGGCAAGGACGAGATCTTCGCGCTCGATTCCTCGGCCGTCGTCGGCAACGCGAATGAGCTTGATTCCGCCGCCAGCAAGCTCGACATCGATCGTTCGCGCCTCCGCATCGAGGCTGTTCTCGAGCAGCTCCTTCAGCGCCGCCGCGGGGCGCTCGACCACCTCGCCGGCGGCGATCTGGTTGATCAAATGATCAGCGAGCAGCCGTATCGCGGACATCAGCGGACGAGCCCGTTCGCCCAGCGCGCGTAGACGTCATCGGCCACGCGCGCAAGGGCCGCGAGCCGTCGATCGAGATCGGCGCACAAGTCCTCCCGGCTCTGCATCGAGGCGGAGGAGTGCGGGGGTAATTCCGTCGCACCGGTGCGGCACCAGGTCTCTACCATCGGCCGCGTCATCTCGACGTGGCATTGCATGCCGAGGTGCTTGCCGAAACAGAATGCCTGCTCCACGTTGTGCGCATTGGTCAGGACGCGCGTGGCGCCGGGTGGCAGCGCAAAGGTGTCGTAGTGCCACTGGAACGTCGTGAACGCCTCGCGTCTGCCGAACCAGGTTGCTGCGTCGCCGGCAGGCAGCACGCTCACTTTCCCCCACCCGATCTCCGGCACCGCTGCGCGGGTAACGGGGGCGCCGAGTGCTTTCGCCAGCATCTGCCCGCCAAGACAATGCCCGACGACCGGAATGTCGGCTGCGACCGCCCCGCGCAACAGGTCGAGCAGCGGCGCGCTCCACGGCAGATCGTCGTTAGCGCTCATCGGTCCGCCCATCAGCGCGATGCCGGAAAACGCGCCCGGGTCCGCCGGCACCGGCTCGCCTCCGTCGAGCGCAAGCAAGCGCCACGGCAGGCCGTGGGCATCTAGCCATTGCGCGAAATGACCGGGCCCCTCGGTGGGGGAGAAGCGGAATATGGCAACCGGCTGCATGGCTAAGGCGTACGCACTACAAGGACCACCACGTTACTCGAGAAACAATGGCGCGACGGATGCCGCTACGCCCTCAAAAGATGGAAAAACTGGCGGGTAATCGGCAACCGCTTTCCCTTGAGCAGAAGGAACTGTTTTTCCGCATCCTCACGCAGCACACCGGAGACCGCGTCGACGTTGACGATTGTACCGCGATGCACCTGCCTGAAGCGGTCTGTATCGAGGTCGACGAGCGGCGCGGGTCAGTGAGGAATGAATGGCGGAAAATCAGGGACGAATCACGACCGGACCAGCGCCGGGTGGCGTACCGCCCGGTCATCGCTCCCGGCGCGCTCCCGGGACGAGCGGTTCAGAAGCGTTGTGCCGGCTTCATCGTGAAAGCGAGCAGCGCGCCGACGAGCATCAGCGCGATCGAACCGATGAACGGAAAATCCCAGTTCCCGGTTTGGTCGATGATCCAGCCGCCCACCACCGGGCTGATGATGGCTGCCAGGGCCGAACCGGTGTTCATGATCCCGCTGGCCGTACCGGAGTACTTCGGCGCGATGTCCATGGGAATCGACCACATTGGTCCGATGGTCATTTCGGCGAAGAAGAATCCGCCACTGAGGCAGATCGCTGCCACGGTCACATCGTGCACGAACAGGATCGGTAGCAGCGAGCCGAGCGCGGCGAGATTGCATACCACGACCATGAGACTGCGCGCCTTGGTCAAGCTTCCCGTCCGCCGCAACAGCCAGTCGGTGGTCTGGCCGCCGAGCCAATCGCCGAGGACCCCCGCGAAGAACACCCCGAAAGCAAACAAGGCGGAACTGGTGATCTTCACCTGATAGTTGTGCAGGAAATACTGCGGAATCCATGTCAGGAACAGCCACAGCGTCCAGCCATAACAGAAGTACACGACGGTCACCGGCGCCATGCGCTTGACCAGCGGACCCCATGGCACCTTAGGTGACTCCTTGACCCCGACGTAGGCGGGGAGCTTGCTGAGCTCTTCGGCGGTGATGCTCGCGTGATCGCGCGGGTTGTCGCGGAAGTACCAGACCCAGGCCAGCGCCCAGAGAAAGCTGACCACGCCGAGGATGAAGAACGACGCGCGCCAGCTGATGGCCAGCATCAGCCAGGTCACCAGCGGCGGCGTCACGGTGTTGCCGATGCGCGCGAAAGCATGCGTGATGCCTTGGGCGAACCCGCGGCTTCCGGCCGGCGTCCAGTTGGACATCGCACGCGTCGCGGTCGGGAATGTCGCCCCTTCCCCGAGTCCCAGCAGGACGCGCGCGACGACCAGCGAGACCAACCCGCCAGCCAATCCGGTGAGCACGGTCGCGCCGGCCCAGAGGAAGGAGCAGATCGTCAGCGTCCGCCGCGGGCCGAATCGATCGCCGACCCAGCCACCGATGATCTGAAACAGCAGATAGGGATAAGCGAAGGCCGAGAAAACAAACCCGACCTGCGTGTTGGAGAGGCTGAATTCCTTGCCGAACTGAATCGCGGCGGTGCTGACGTTGACCCGGTCCACATAGGTGATGAAATACATCACGCACAGCAGCCCGAGCACTCGCGTCGTCGAACGGCTAAGCATCGTTCTCCTCCCTTCGTCGGCAGCTGACTCGCAAGGCTATCGCACGACCATCGTAACGAGACTTGGCGCGGGACCGCAAGCGCTGATCTCGCGGCACGCGGCGTATGATACTCGGGCATGGCTCGCCGCAAGCACAAGCGCATCGCCCGCCGTGAGGATCTGGATCTGACGCCCTCCGAGTTCGCGCTTCTCAGGCGGCTCGATACGCCGCACAAGGTCCAGCTCTTCGTCAACGCGATTCCAGCCAACTATGAAATCGGCGGCGAGACGATCCTCTCCGTGCGGCAGGTGCTGCGCCGGCGTCGTGCCCATTGCATCGAAGCCGCCTTCGTGGCGGCGTGCGCACAATGGGTCCATGGCGAGCGCCCACTGGTCATGTTCATGGACTGCGCTCGGTCCGACTTCCCGCATGTTGTCGCGCTATTCCGCCGCGGCGCCTACTGGGGCGCGATATCGAAGAGCAACGGCTCGCACCTGCGCCATCGCGATCCGATCTATCGCAGCCTGCGCGAGCTCGCCATGTCCTACTTTCACGAATACTTCGATCGACGCGGCCACAAGACGCTGCGCAGCCATTCGCTTGCGTTCGACATGCGGCAACTCGACCCGGCGCTCTGGGTGACAAGCGACGGTGCATGCGAGCAAGCCCATGCACGCTTGGCTTCGTTACGGCAACTCGCGCTGATTTCGGTTCCGCAGCAGCGCCTGCTTTCGCGCCGCGACGCCTTCGAGCGCGAGGCGGCACGAAGGGTTGAGCATTCCAAACCCGCCATGCCCGAATGCTAGGTGCGCCGCGGCGGCTAGGCCGCTGGCTTGGTGATCTTCACCACCGCGGCGGACGCCGGCGACATCGCGTCGCTGCGGCGCGAGCCGAAACGGGCAAGTATCGACCCCGCCAGGCCCTTTGCATCGAGTCCGCACTTTGCCAGCAACAGCACCGGATCCCCGTGATCGATGAATTCGTCCGGCAGCCCGAGATTCAGGATCGGAACCGTGAAGCCTTCCGCGGCGAGCATCTCGGCGACGGCGCTGCCCGCGCCGCCGGCCACGACGTTCTCTTCCACCGTGACAAGCGCCTCGTGTGTGCGCGCCAGGTAGGCGATCATTTCGGTATCAAGCGGCTTGACGAAGCGCATGTTGGCGACCGTCGCGTCGATTTCCTCCGCCGCCGCGAGCGCTGGGTGCAGCATGCTGCCAAAGGCGAGGATCGCGATTCGATGCCGCTTCGAATCGCGCCGTAGCTCTCCCTTGCCCACCGGCACCGATTTGAGCTCGCGCTCGACGGCGACACCCGGGCCGGCCCCGCGCGGGTAGCGCACGGCAGTGGGCGTGTCGAGCGAGAACGCCGTCGTGAGCATCTGCCGGCATTCATTCTCGTCGGCCGGCGCCATCACCGTCATATTCGGCAGGCAGCGCAGGTACGTGAGATCGTAGCTCCCGTTATGCGTCGGACCGTCGCCGCCGACGAGGCCGCCGCGGTCGATGGCGAATACGACCGCCAGATTCTGCAATGCCACATCGTGGATGAGCTGATCGTAGGCCCGTTGCAGGAACGTCGAATAGATTGCGACCACGGGCTTCATGCCTTCGCACGCGAGCCCGGCTGCGAAGGTGACCGCATGCTGCTCGGCAATGCCGACGTCGAAGTAGCGGTCGGGGTATTCCCGAGAAAAGCGCACCAATCCCGAACCTTCGCGCATCGCCGGCGTAATGCCGATCAACCGAACGTCGCGCGCCGCCATGTCGCAGAGCCAGTCGCCGAACACCTGAGTATAGGAGATCTTTGACGGCGGCTTCGGCACGACGCCGATCGCCGGGTCGAACTTGGTCACGCTGTGGTAGAGGATCGGGTCCGCCTCGGCGCGCTCGTAGCCGTGACCTTTGCCCGTCACCACATGCAGCAGCTGCGGCCCCGGAAGCTGCTTGAGGTTCGATAGCGTCTTGACCAGCGTATCGAGGTCGTGGCCGTCGATCGGGCCGATATAGTTAAGGCCGAACTCTTCGAACAGCGTGCCCGGCAGCACCATGCCCTTCATGTGCTCTTCCCAGCGCTTGGCGAGCTCCTTGACCGGCGGCAGCTTGGACAAAACCTCCTTGCCCCCGCGGCGCACGGTGTTGTAGACGCGACCGGACATCAGGCGCGCCAGATAGTTGTTGAGCGCGCCGACCGGTTCCGATATCGACATGTCGTTGTCGTTGAGGATCACCAGCATATCGACCTCGGCTGCGCCGGCGTTGTTGAGCGCCTCGAAGGCCATCCCCGCGCTCATCGCGCCGTCGCCGATTACCGCGACCACCGAGCGCTTTTCGCCCTTGCGCCTGGCCGCGATCGCCATCCCCAGCGCGGCAGATATCGACGTCGATGAGTGCGCAGTTCCGAAGGTGTCATATCCGCTCTCGACGCGGCGCGGGAATCCGGCGATGCCGCCCCACTGCCGCAGCCTGGCCATGCCTTCGCGGCGGCCGGTGAGAATCTTGTGCGGGTAGGTCTGGTGCCCCACGTCCCATACGAGGCGGTCATGCGGCGTGGCGAAGACATAGTGCAGCGCGATGGCCAACTCCACCGTGCCGAGATTGGACGACAGATGTCCACCCGTACGGCTGACCGAGTTGAGGATGAACTCGCGTAGCTCGCGGGCGAGCTGCGGCAGCTGACTGGCATCCAGTCGGCGCAAATCCGCCGGGTCGTTGATCTGCTCGAGAAGGCTGTCCATCAGCGCGTGCGTACCGCAATCCAATCGGCAAGCTCGGCGAGCCGGCGCGCGCCGGAACCGAAAACGGAGAGCGCGGCTCGGGCCTCCGCGCGCAGCGCTTCGACGCGCTCCCGAGCGGCGCCAAGGCCGAGCAGCGTGACATAGGTTGACTTGCACTGTGCCGCGTCCTTGCCCGCCGTCTTGCCCAGACTCTGCGCCGTGCCTTCGACGTCGAGGACATCGTCGACAACCTGGAAGGCGAGCCCGACGGCCGATGCGTAACGCTGCAATGCCTCGCTTTCTGCGCCCGTCATGACCCGCCCGCAATCTGCGCCGAGCAGAACCGCAGCCCGGATAAGAGCGCCGGTCTTGAGGTGGTGCATACGTTCCAGTGCGGCCAGGTCCAGCCGCTTCCCTTCGGCGCCGAGATCGATGGCCTGCCCGCCCGCCATGCCGCGTGACCCGGCGGCCTGGGCGAGCCGCAGGAAGGCGCGCTGGGGATCGCGCAGGGCCGCGCCGGCAAGCGCTTCGAAGGCGAAGCACTGCAGGGCATCGCCAGCGAGCAACGCGGTGGCTTCGCCGAAGGCGACGTGACACGTCGGCTTGCCACGGCGCAGCACATCGTTGTCCATGCACGGTAGGTCGTCGTGAATGAGCGAGTAGGCGTGGATCAATTCGACCGCAGCCGCAGGAAAATCGACACGTTTGGGGTCGGCGTCGGCCAGCTCACCGGCAGCGTAGGCGAGCAGGGCGCGGGCGCGCTTTCCGCCGAGCACCGCATAGCGCATGGCTTCGTGCAAGGACTGCGGCAATTCGTCGGCCGGAGGCAGGAGGGCGTCCATGACAGCTTCGACGCGTCGCGCGCGCTCGCTGGACCAGACTGCCCACGAGACGTCAGGATGCATCGGACTCGCCGAAGCGATCGCGTTCAATCCCGGACTCTTTTTCGTCCGGCGTGAAGGCTTGCAATACTCCGCGCTCGAGGACCTGAACCTGCTGCTGCGCATCCTTCAGCGCAGCTTGGCAAAATTGCAGCAGCTCGGCGCCGCGCTTGTACGCGGCGAGCGTGTCGGCCAGCGGCAACTGGCCATCCTCCATGGTCGCCAGGATCGCCTCGAGCTCGGCAAGCGCGGCTTCAAAGGTCTGGGGAGGCGGGTCGGTTTTTGCCATCGGCAGCGGTGCTGGTGCGCTTCGGGCGCGACGCGCCGAACGCGGATTCAACGTCTTGAAAAATTAATGAAACTACCGCATTTCGTCACGGAGAGTCAACGTCGAGCATGGACTGACAATAGACTGACGGACCGTTTGCGGTTATAATGCCAGTGCATTTGACGACGCGGCCTTTACACGGGTCTATTCCGGGGCGGGCTGACTTAGCAAAGTTCGAGGGGCGGGGATTCTCGCCCCTTATTGTTGGGTTGGTTACGTAAAGGGAAAGGCCATGTCCAATCTCGCTACTGCGGATCGGCTGCGTCGCGCCACGTCGCAGCTCCCCGTTTCCTGGTACTGCGATCCCGCACGGTTCGAAATCGAGCAGGAGCGCCTGTTCCGGCCCGGACCCGGCTATGTCGGGCACGAGCTCATGGTACCCAACGTCGGCGATTACCATGCGCTCGCCTGGCGCGACAATGCACAGGTACTGGTGCGCAACGAAACCGGGGTCGAACTGCTGTCGAACATCTGTCGGCACCGCCAGGCGGTGATCCTCGAGGGCCGCGGCAGCGGTTCCCATATCGTCTGTCCGCTGCATCGATGGACCTATGACTTGAAGGGTAATCTTCTTGGCGCGCCGCATTTTGCCGACAAACCGTGCGTCAAGCTGGAGAGCACGGCGCTCACCTCCTGGCATGGGCTGTTGTTCGACGGGCCGCGCGACGTCGCCCGGGATCTTGCGGGCATCGATGTCGCCAAGGACTTCGATTTTTCGGGGTATGTGCTCGACCGGGTCGAGCACCACGACGTCGGCTACAACTGGAAGAGCTTTATCGAGGTCTATCTCGAGGACTACCACGTCGCCCCGTTCCACCCCGGGCTGGGACAGTTCGTCACCACCGACAACCTGCGCTGGCAGTTCGCCCATCGCTACTCGGTGCAAACGGTCGGCGTCAACAACGCGCTGGCCAAGCCCGGCACGAAAACCTACGAGCGCTGGCACAAGGCGGTGCTCGATTACTACCGTGGCGAGCCGCCGAAGCACGGCGCGATCTGGGTCACGGTCTACCCGAACATCATGCTCGAGTGGTATGCGCACGTGTTGATCGTAAGCACGCTCATCCCGCGCGCCGTCGACCGCACGACCAATATCGTCGAGTTCTATTACCCGGAGGAGATCGCGCTTTTCGAGCGCGAGTTTGTCGAGGCTGAACAGGCGGCGTACCTGGAGACGGCCGCCGAGGACGATGAAATCGCCGAACGCATGGACGCCGGGCGACGGGCTCTGTATAAGCTCGGCCGCAACGAGGTTGGGCCCTATCAGTCGCCGATGGAAGACGGTATGCAGCGTTTTCACGAGTTTCTGCGGCGCGAACTTGAACCAGGCGCCTAGGGTCTAAGCCTCCATTGCCCCTCCCGCGCAGGAAGGGCGCTGTGCCGGCCGGCTGCCACCGGCTGCGATGTCGCGACCGTGAGCTATACGACCCTCGTTTCCACCGCCGATCTCGCGCTGCATCTCGACGATCCCTCGTGGGTCGTCGTCGATTGCCGCCACAACCTGAGCGACGTCGATGCCGGCGAGCGTGCCTATCGGCTGGCGCACATTCCTCGCGCCCGGTTCATGCATCTGGACCGCGATCTGTCCGGGGTCACGACCGGCCGCAACGGACGGCACCCGTTGCCGAATGCGGAGACTCTCGCGGCGACGCTCGGCGGTGCCGGCATCGACTCCTCGAAGCAGGTCGTCGCCTACGACCAGAACAGCGGCATGTGGGCGTCGCGATTGTGGTGGCTGCTGCGCTGGCTCGGTCACGAGGCAGTGGCGGTGCTCGATGGCGGCCTCGACAAGTGGAGTGCCGAGGCACGGCCGCTGACCAGTGCCCTGCCGAGCGACGCGGCGAGCACCCTCGTGCCCCAGAGGCTCGGCGCGACCTCTTCCGCGAGCGAAATCCTGCAGCATCTCGACGACGCCTCGATATTCGTGCTCGATGCACGGGCAGCCGAACGCTTTCGCGGTGATCTCGAACCGGTCGATCCGGTCGCCGGGCACATTCCCGGCGCACACAATCGCCCGTATACCGAAAATCTCACTGCGCAGGGTGTTTTCAAGCCCGCGCTGCTGCTGCGCTCGGAGTTCGAGGCGCTCCTCGGCGAAGTGTCGCCGACGGCCGTCGTGCACCAATGCGGATCCGGCGTCACCGCGTGCCACAACGTGCTTGCGATGGCGGTCGCCGGGCTGCCGGGGTCGCGCCTCTATCCCGGGTCCTGGAGCGAGTGGATTTCCGATCCCGCGCGACCGGTCGCCCGCAGCCGATAGCCGGGCCCGCCCGGCTGCAGCGGCGCGCGGCTTAAGGCTGGCGCCCGTCAGCGCGGACGTCGCGCAACATGAACGCAATCGCGGCAATGACGGCGGCGACGCCGGCGCCGACAAAAGCGATGTCATTCGCGTTCTCCCACTCGAGCACATCGCCGAGAAAGGCGACGAGCATCACAAGGACCACCGACTGCGACACGATCATCTTGAGGTCCTGGAGCTCGCGCACCTTGAACCACCGTGGCAGGGCGGCTTCGCTGTCAAGAAAGAGCGCAGCCAGCCCGAGGGCGACGATGTAGAAGATCGTCCCAAGCAGGAACAGATCGAGAATCTTGAATGCCGACCCGGTTACCGCGGCGATGTCGGCCGGGTTAATGCCGCCGAACGACATCTTGAGGACGGCGCCACCGACGGCGACCGCTGCATAGATCGTCACCGCACCGAACATGACGATGCAGCCGACTACGGTTACGACGAGAAGATACCGGCTGATGCGCAGAATCGGCTTCATTCATCCCCCTTTTGGCGCGTCGCGCGCGCCGTGACTGAAGCAATATAGCGCAGGTCAAGCGGGCCCCGTGCGGCCCGCGCCGGCGCCACGGCCCTGTGAGGCGGGCGGTTGGCAGCCGCTGCGTCACGCGTTCGCGCGCCCAGAGCGCATTTCATCCTCCCGTTAGGCGGATTCGTCGCGTCGTTCTTGAGCCCGTGATGCGGCTCCCTTAGGCTGCAGCCATTCGCTTGCAGACAGTGAATCCGGTGCGGGCGGTCAGCGCATCAAATGGGCAGCCGAGGAACCCGACGCCCGGTTAGAGAGAGGAAACGATGAACATGTTATCGAAGCAATGGCTTCCCGACGCGATCGGCGCATGCGCCGGGCTTGCGGGGCTCGCGTTGCTCGGAGTGGTCGCGGCGTCAGGCGATGCCATCGGGCACAGTGTCGTGGCCTTAATCGGCGGAGGATTCGTATTCGGTGTGCTGGGCTGCGTAGCGAAGGAAATCGTGGCAGTGCGCGCCGAACAGCGCCGAGGCGCCCAGAGCGCAACGTCCCAGCCGGGCCATGCGCTGCTGGCCTCCATCGTCAAGGTGCCGCCGCTTGCCGATGCAACCGCGTCCGAATTCAACGAGAGTGTGCAGGCTTCGTTCGCACCGATCGTGTCGCTCACTGAAGCGCAGGTGGAACGGCAGCGTGAGCGGCAGCGCGCGAACCGTCGCGCTACCCTCAACCGGGCCTGATGCAGCGCCCGAGGCGGCCTAACCGAGCGTCCCTGGGATCGCTCCCCTGGCGGCGCCGCGGCGGAAACCGCGGTTCGGGTTTGCGCAGAGGCGCTCAAGCCGCGGCCAGCGACCAATCGGCGAGCGTTCGGTATTCGGGGCCACCGGGCCCGGATGCGGACTCGACCAGCACAAGCGAGCTCACGCACCAACACAGCGGCTGCGGCAGGCGGCGCTCCGGGGTAACCGCGCAGTGCCGCGCCAGGGTCAGATGCGGTGCATAGGGCCTTGCGTCGAGCACAAATCCGGACGCCTGCAGCGCCGTCGTCAGCTCGCCCTGCAACGCCTCCAGCTCAGGCTGGGGTGCACCGGCCCCCAGCCAGGCGATGCCGGTGCGCCGGAAACCGCCAATCGTATCGAATGTGAGCGCGAACGCGCGCGCCCGGATGCCGGCGCCTATGCCACGCAGCGTTTCGACCCCAGCGGCCGGCTGATCGCCCAGGAATGCCAGCGTAAGGTGGAGCAGGTTCCGTGCGGTCGGTCGACCCCCGCTTTCGCGGGCTACCTCGAGCGCGAGATCGGCCAGCGGCGCACGCAACGTGGCATCGGGCCACAGCGCGAAGAAGACGCGTTGTGGCTTGGCGAACCGCTCCGGGGTCATGCGGCCACTATAAAGCATGCGGCGCAGCGCCCTTGCAGGCGCCGCGCCGCATGGTTACGACGGGAGATCCGCTTTAGGCGTTGGCGACCGAGAGCTCCGCCTTCGGCTTGTCAAAGAATTGCTCATCCTCGGTCGATCCCTTGAGCGCCGTGGTCGACGACTGTCCGCCCTGCACGGTTTGCGTCACGGCATCGAAGTAACTGGTGCCCACCTCACGCTGGTGCTTGATCGCCGTAAAGCCTTTCGCCACCGCGGCGAACTCCGCCTCCTGCAACTCGACGAAGGCGGTCATCTGGTTGTGCGCGTAGCCGTGCGCCAGGTTGAACATCGAGTAGTTGAGGCTGTGGAATCCGGCCAGCGTGATGAACTGGAACTTGTAGCCCATCGCACCCAGCTCGTGCTGGAATCTGGCGACCGTTGCGTCATCGAGATTCTTCTTCCAGTTGAATGACGGCGAGCAGTTGTACGCCAGCATCTTGTCCGGGTATCTGGCGTGGATCGCCTCGGCAAACACCTTGGCGAACTCCAGATCGGGCTTGCCGGTCTCGCACCACAAAAGATCCGCGTACGGCGCGTACGCCAAGCCCCGCGACACCGCCTGATCGAGGCCGCTGCGCGTACGGTAGAAGCCCTCAACCGTGCGCTCGCCGGTGCAGAACGGGCGGTCGTTGTCATCGATGTCGGAGGTAACGAGATCGGCGGCCTCGGCGTCGGTTCGCGCCAGGATAACCGTCGGCACGCCCAGGCAATCGGCCGCAAGCCGCGCCGCAACGAGCTTTTCGACGGCTTCACGCGTCGGCACCAAGACCTTGCCCCCCATGTGCCCGCACTTCTTCACCGACGCGAGTTGGTCCTCGAAGTGCACCCCCGCCGCGCCCGCCTCGATCATCGCCTTCATCAGTTCGAAGGCATTGAGCACGCCGCCAAAACCGGCCTCGGCATCGGCCACGATCGGGGCAAAGTAGTCGATCTCGCCCTTGCCTTCCATATGCTGAATCTGGTCGGCGCGCACGAAGGTGTTGTTGATGCGCTTGACCACCGCGGGCACCGAGTTCACCGGATAGAGCGACTGGTCTGGATACATCTCGCCGGCGACATTGCTGTCGGCGGCGACCTGCCAGCCCGAGAGATAGATCGCCTTGAGGCCGGCCTTGACCTGTTGCATCGCCTGGTTGCCGGTCATCGCGCCGAGCGCATTGATGAACGGCTCGTCGTTGACGGATTTCCACAGTTTCTCGGCGCCACGGCGCGCGAGCGTGTGCTCGACATGGAGCGACCCCCGCAGCCGAACCACGTCTTCGGCGCTGTAGCCGCGACGAATGCCCTTCCAGCGTGGGTTTTCTGCCCAGTCCTTCTTCAGCCTTGCCGCTTCCAGATCGTAGTTCATCCCCTGCTCCATCGTCTGCGTGGCGATTGCGTCATCAAGGCGACGGTAGCAAAGTTGCGACACCGTGACAAGCATTTTTATCGCGCCGCAATACGAAAAAAGCAACACGCATAATCAATGCTTTATGCTTCAAAAACGCCTGTCCCGGCGAAAATCGCCACCGCTGATCAACAATCCTGTTGCGACGCACTAGCTGGGCTTGCGCGAAGGTGGTGCAGCGGGCGAAGCGGTGCCCCTCCCCGGCTTCGGCGTTGCGGCGGCGCTCTGGAAGCCCGTGTAAACACCCACTTGCAGCACGGGGCCGGCCGCGGCGTAAATGAAAACGGGGGCCGCCAGGCCCCCGTCGCAACGTCTGCTCCAAAGCGATCAATCAGGCCACCGGCTCGGCCTCCTTGGCTTCCTCGAACACAAGCTTGATCTGGCCGTTATCGCCCACGTCGATGGTTACCTTCCCGCCACTGACCAGCCGACCAAAGAGCAGCTCATCCGCCAGCGCCTTGCGAATCGTATCCTGGATCAGTCGCGCCATAGGCCGTGCGCCCATTTGCGGATCGAAGCCCTTGCGCGCCAGGAATTCCTTCAGCGCCTGCGTAAACGACGGTTCGACTTTCTTCTCGTGCAGCTGGTTCTCCAGTTCGAGCAGGAACTTGTCGACCACGCGCAGGATGACCTCATGGTCGAGCGCGGCGAAGGAAATCGTCGCGTCGAGGCGGTTGCGAAACTCCGGCGTGAACATGCGCTTGATCGACTCCATCTCGTCGCCGGCCTGCTTGTTCTCGGTGAACCCGATCGCGTTGCGCGAAAGCATTTCCGCACCGGCGTTGGTCGTCATGATAACGATCACGTTACGGAAATCGGCCTTGCGTCCGTTGTTGTCGGTGAGCGTCCCGTGGTCCATCACCTGCAGCAGAATGCTGAAGATGTCAGGATGCGCTTTCTCGATCTCGTCGAGCAGCACCACGCTGTATGGGTGCTTGGTAATCGCCTCGGTAAGCTGGCCCCCCTGGTCGAAGCCGATGTAGCCGGGCGGGGCGCCGATCAGCCGCGACACCGCATGCCGTTCCATGTACTCCGACATGTCGAAGCGGATCAATTCGACGCCCAGACAGTAGGCGAGCTGGCGCGCGACCTCGGTCTTGCCCACGCCCGTCGGTCCGCTGAAGAGGAAATTGCCGATCGGCTTCCTCGGATTGCCCAGTCCCGAGCGCGCCATGCGAATGGCGGCCACCAGCGCGTCAATGGCTTGATTCTGACCGAATACGACATTCTTCAGGTCGCGATCGAGCGTCCGCAACGCATTGCGGTCGTCGGAGGTCACGCTCCTAGCCGGAATGCGCGCGATCTTGGCGACGATTTCCTCGATCTCGGTCTTGCTGATGACCTTTTTCTGTTTCGACTTGGGCAGGATCTTTTGCGCCGCGCCGGCCTCGTCGATCACGTCGATCGCCTTGTCCGGCAGATGGCGGTCATTGATAAAGCGCGCCGAGAGCTCGGCCGCCGTGGTCAGTGCCGCCGGCGCGTACTTGACGCCGTGGTGCTGCTCGAAGCGGGTCTTCAATCCTTTCAGGATCTCGATGGTCTCCGCGATCGATGGTTCGGGCACATCGATCTTCTGGAAGCGCCGTGACAAGGCGTGGTCCTTCTCGAAGATCACCCGGTACTCGTTGTAGGTCGTCGCGCCGATGCATTTCAGCGCACCCGTGTTGAGCGCCGGCTTGAGCAGGTTCGACGCGTCCAGCGTTCCCCCAGACGCCGCACCGGCGCCGATGATGGTGTGGATCTCGTCGATGAACAGGATCGTCTTTGGATTCTCGGTCAACTGCTTCAGCACCGCCTTGAGCCGCTGCTCGAAATCACCGCGGTACTTCGTGCCCGCAAGCAGCGCGCCCATATCGAGCGAATAGACGGTGAATTCCCGCAGCAACTCGGGCACCTCGCCATCGGTGACGCGGCGCGCAAGCCCCTCCGCGATCGCAGTCTTGCCCACGCCCGCTTCGCCGACCAGGAGAGGGTTGTTCTTGCGCCGGCGGCACAACACCTGGATCACCCGCTCGAGTTCCAGTTCGCGGCCAATCAGCGGGTCGATCTTGCCGCTCTTAGCCATCTGGTTGAGATTCACGGTGTAAGCGTCCAGGGCACCGGCGGGCTGCTGCTCGCCGTCGCCCTCGTCCTTGGCCGACTCCTGCTTCTCGTCCTTCTTCTGTGAGTTCTTGGTGATGCCGTGGGCGATGTAATTGACCACGTCGAGCCGCGTCACCCCACGCTGATTGAGGAAGTACACGGCGTGCGACTCCTTCTCACCGAAGATCGCGACCAGCACGTTGGCGCCGGTGACTTCCTTTTTGCCCGAGGACTGCACGTGCAGGATCGCGCGCTGGATCACCCGCTGGAAGCCCTGGGTGGGCTGCGTATCGGCGTCCGAATGGGGCGACAGCCGCGGCGTGTGCTCGTTGATGAAGTCCGTCAGGATGCCGCGCAACTCCTCCAGGTCGACGCCGCAGGCCTTGAGCACCTCGGCGGCGGAAGGGTTGTCGAGCATCGCCAGAAGAAGGTGCTCGACGGTGATGAACTCGTGCTGCTTCTGCCGCGCTTCGACAAAAGCCATGTGGAGGGAGACTTCCAATTCCTGCGCAATCATGATCGTCCTTGAACGCAGTGCCAGCGCCGAGCCGGCGCGGCTGCCGCGTTGCCGCTGTCAAATCCCCCTAACGCCTACGTCTCCTCCATGGTGCACTGGAGGGGATGCTGATACTTGCGGGCGATATTCACCACCTGATCAACCTTTGCTGCGGCGACTTCCCGCGTGTACGTTCCACATACCCCCATGCCCTCGCGATGAACCTGCAGCATAACCTGAGTCGCCTTCTCGCGGCTCATCGCAAACACAGTCTGCAACACCACGACGACAAAGTCCATTGGCGTGTAGTCGTCATTGAGCAGGATGACCTTGTACAGCGGCGGCGGCTTGAGGCGGGTCTTTTCAACCTCGAGAACACTCCCGTCCTGGTGCTGGATCGCCATGCCGTGCCGGAAACCCGCCGTCCAATGCTCTAATGTTTGATGATTGCAACAGATTTTTCAAGTGAAACGCGCATTTTTCGTCCGGGACTTGACTTCACTGTCGCAAAGCGCGTAAAAAACTTGCGTTTGGCCTATGAGTCTCTGCTGTCCCGGTTTGCGGCTGCACCGCGTTCCGTTGCGCTTGCCGTAGATAGTACTTGCTCTCCAAACACCAATCCCCTCATTCTTGTAAGGAAGTGGGCTTATGGCAACAGGCACGGTGAAGTGGTTCAACGACGCGAAGGGCTACGGTTTCATCACGCCCGACGACGGCGGTGAAGATCTGTTCGCGCATTTCTCGGCCATCCAGATGAACGGATTCAAATCGCTGAAGGAAGGTCAGAAGGTGAGCTTCGAAGTCACCCAGGGCCCCAAGGGAAAGCAGGCCTCAAACATTCAGGCCGCCTGAATTCCGCCCGTCTCCCGGCTCGCCCGGGCGGCTGTGGCAGCAAAAACCCGCCACACGGCGGGTTTTTTGTCGGCGCGGGGGACAAGGCCAGGCAAGCCATGGCGCCAGCGGCCCCTTGTCCGCAGCGGCGGGCCAATGACTCTGGCTTGGCTGGGCCAGGCCTACCACCCATCTGGGTGCGGCGCCCCGGACGCCGGTGGCCGCGCCCGGGCGCCGTTGATGGGATCCCCAACGCCAGCCCTGCCCGGCGCTGCCGGGATTGCCGCCGCCGCACGGCGCTACATCCTTTCGATCATCGCCCGGCCGAACCCCGAGCACGACACCTGCTTCGCGCCGGGCATCAACCGCGCGAAGTCGTAGGTCACAACCTTGTCGGCGATAGCCCTTTCCAGGCTGGCGACGATGAGCTGGGCCGCTTCCTTCCAGCCCATGTGCACGAGCATCATCTCCGCCGACAGGATCTCCGAGCCCGGGTTAACGTAGTCCTTGCCGGCGTACTTGGGTGCAGTACCGTGCGTGGCCTCGAACATGGCCACGCTGTCGGACATGTTTGCGCCGGGCGCAATCCCGATTCCGCCCACCTGCGCCGCCAGCGCGTCGGAGATGTAGTCGCCATTGAGATTGAGCGTGGCGATGACGTCGTATTCCTCCGGCCGCAGCAGGATTTGCTGCAGGAACGCATCGGCGATCGCATCCTTGACGATGATGTCGCGACCGGATTTCGGGTTCTTGATCTTGTTCCAGGGCCCGCCGTCGATCGGTTGCGCGCCGAACTCCCGCTGCGCCAGGGCATAACCCCAGTCGCGGAACGCGCCTTCCGTGAACTTCATGATGTTGCCCTTGTGCACAAGCGTCATCGATTTCCGATCGTTGTCGATCGTGTACTGGATCGCCTTGCGCACCAGGCGCTCCGTGCCTTCCCGCGAGACCGGCTTGATGCCGATGCCGGAGGTCGCCGGAAAACGGATCTTCTTAACGCCCATCTCCTTGAGCAGGAAATCGACGACCTTCTTGGCACCGTCCGACTCCGCCGCCCATTCGATGCCCGCATAGATGTCTTCCGAATTCTCGCGAAAGATCACCATGTCGATCTTCTCGGGTGCTTTGACGGGACTGGGCACGCCGCTGAAGTAGCACACCGGCCGCAGGCAGACATACAAGTCGAGCTGTTGCCGCAGGGCAACATTCAGGCTGCGAATGCCGCCGCCCACAGGGGTCGTGAGCGGACCCTTGATCGAAACAATATAATCCTTGACGATCGCCAACGTCTCATCGGGCAGCCACACGTCTGCGCCGTACACCTGGGTCGCCTTCTCGCCCGCGTAAATCTCCATCCAGTGAATCTTGCGCTTGCCCCCGTAGGCCTTCGCCACCGCCGCGTCGACGACCTGGATCATGACCGGCGTGATGTCCACGCCCGTGCCGTCACCCTCGATGTAGGGAATGATCGGCTGATCGGTGACATTGATGCTGAAATCGTTGTTGACGGTGATCTTCTGTCCCCCGGTGGGAACCGTCACGTGCTGAAAGGCGGGCATGGAATCGAGTCTCCTTCGGCGCAAACTGCGAACTGTAAATTATCCTCGATTCCCCCTGTTCTTGCCATGCAAAGGCGCTGCCAAGTCGGCACGTCTGCCCGCACACGCCCGTCCGCCAAGCGCGGCATCGGCGTGCTATCATTCGGGCCCGGTCCGAACCTTTGCAATGTCCCGTGGGTTCCTCAACGATGAGGGCAACCGCCCGGATCGCGCCTCGCTTGCAGCACATCTTTAGCCACGTATCGTGATCCGCCGTTTGCTCGCGCGCTTGATTCCCGGCAGGCCCGCGGCGGAGCCGCGCGTGTTCGGACCGGACGCCCACCCGGTGCGCCGCAGCCAGCTCTCGCGCGGAGCGACCGAGGTCACGCGCAAGCTGCAGCATGCCGGGTTCAAGGCCCTTATCGTCGGCGGCGCGGTGCGCGACTTGCTGCTCGGGATCGTGCCCAAGGACTTCGATATCGCCACCGACGCCACGCCGGAGCAGGTGAAACCACTTTTTCGCCGCGCCTTCATCATCGGCCGGCGCTTCCGGCTCGTGCATGTGCTCGCCGGACCGGAAACGATCGAGGTTTCGACGTTTCGCGGTCGCCAGACCGGCGACGCCGCCGACGAACACGGGCGGTTGCTGCATGACAACGTTTTTGGCGAGCAGGCGGACGACGCCGTGCGCCGTGATTTCACGATCAATGCACTGTATTTCGACCCGGCGACGGAGAGCGTGTGGGACTACGTCGGCGGAATGCACGACATCAAGACAAGGAAGCTGCGCCTTATCGGCGACCCGGAGACGCGCTATCGCGAGGATCCCGTGCGCATGCTGCGCGCGGTGCGGTTTGCGGCGAAACTGGGCATCGACATCGAGAAGAAGACCGCGGCGCCGATTTCGACGCTGGCGCCCCTGATCAACAACGTTCCTCCGTCGCGCCTGTTTGACGAGATGGAGAAGCTACTGCTGTCGGGCCACGCGGTCGAATCCCTGAAGAGCCTGCGCCAGCACGGGTTGCACCACGGCGTGCTTCCTCTGCTCGACGTGATCCTCGAACAACCACTGGGCTCACGCTTCATCGAGCTTGCCTTCGCCAACACCGATGAGCGCGTCCGCTCCGCCAAGCCGGTGACACCCGCATTTCTTTTCGCCACGCTTCTTTGGCACGAGGTGCTGGCAACTTGGAACGCTGCCAAAGCCAAGGGCGAGCGGCCTATCCCGGCGCTGTTCGCGGCGATGGACCGCGTGCTGGAGCAGCAGGCGGAGCGGCTCGCGATACCGCGCCGATTCGAGGCCACGATCAAGGAGATCTGGGCACTTCAGCCGCGCTTCGAGCAGCGCGCGGGCCAGCGGCCGTTCCGGTTGCTCGAGCATCCGCGCTTCCGTGCCGCCTATGATTTTCTCTGGCTGCGCGGGCACAGCGGCGAGATCCCGGTCGAGCTCGCCGATTGGTGGGAGCGTTTCCAGCTTGCCGACAGCGCCGAGCGCGAACGCCTGCTGCGCCCGGAGGAAGCGCCCCCGAAGCGGCGGCGCCCGCGCGGGCGCAAGCGCAAAGAGCCCGCGACCGGCGCGGCGGACCCGCCGTCGCGTCCGGAGCACTAGAGGCCGGCCACTTGGCGATGAGTTTCGCGTACGTCGGACTCGGCAGCAATCTTGGCCATCCGCGCCGGCGGCTGGCGCGCGCGCTGACCGAACTCGCGCGCCTGCCGCGCTCGGCACTGGTAGCGGCGTCGCGCAACTACTTGACCGCGCCGGTGGGCGTCTGCGAACCACAACCGGACTACGTCAACGCGGTTGCCGCACTGCGCACCGCACTTGCCCCCGGCGCCATGCTGCATCACCTGCGTGCCATCGAGCATCGCCTGGGCCGGCGGCGCGAGCGCCGCGAGCGCCGCAACGCACCACGCGTCCTCGACCTCGACCTGCTGCTCTTCGGTCGGCGTCGGCTGGCGTCGACGCGACTGACCGTGCCGCATCCGCGCATGCACGAGCGTGCCTTCGTGTTGCGCCCGCTGCTCGACATCGCACCGGCGGTGACCATTCCGGGTCGCGGCGCCGCGCGCCTGTGGCTGCACCGCGTGCGCAATCAACGCGTTGCCCGCACAGGTCGCGCGTTCTGGCGCTAACGTCGCGCCGCCCGCCATGGATCTCGGCAAGTGCCGCTACATCGTAGTTGAGGGGCCGATCGGCGCGGGCAAGACGAGCCTCGCCCGCGTCCTCGCGTCGCATGTCGAGGGCGATGCATTGCTCGAGGCACCGGAGGAAAATCCCTTTCTCGCCCGGTTCTACGCAGATATGCCGCGCTTCGCCCTGCCGACGCAGCTCAATTTCCTGTTTCAGCGTGTCGATCAGGTGCGCGGCCTGACGCAACTCGACCTGTTCCGGCGCCCGACGGTTGCGGATTTCCTTTTCGACAAGGATCCGCTCTTCGCGCGCCTCAACCTGAGCGACGACGAGTTCGCGCTCTACGACAAGGTATATACGCACCTCAAGCCGCAGACGCCGACGCCGGACCTCGTCATCTATCTCCAGGCCCCGGTGAGTACCTTGATCGAGCGCGTGCACAAGCGCGGCGTCGAGTATGAGCGCAGCATCCCGGAACACTATCTGGCGCGGCTGGCCGACGCCTACAGCCGGTATTTCTACCAGTACGAGGACGCGCCGCTGCTCATCGTCAACAGCGAACGGCTCAATTTCGTCGACCAACCCGATCATTTCGAGCTCCTGCGCTCGCGCATCGCGGGCATGCGCGGGCGACGGGAGTTCTTTAACTTGGGGGCACAATGACACCCACCACGGCAAAGCGTACCGTTCCCGGCCTCGTGGCGATGGCGCGCCGGGGCGAAAAGATCGCCATGCTTACCTGCTACGACGCGAGCTTCGCCGCTGTGCTCGATCGCGCCGGGGTCGACGCGCTGCTTGTTGGCGACTCGCTGGGCATGGTCATCGGCGGCCACGCCTCGACGCTGCCCGTGACGATGGACGAAATGGTCTATCACACGCGCTGCGTGGCTGCCCAGGCGCGCTCGGCACTAATCATCGCCGACCTGTCGTTCGGCAGTTACCAGGCCAGCCCGGAGCGGGCCTACGCCAACGCCGCCCGGCTGATGGCCGCGGGCGCGGAGATGGTCAAGCTCGAAGGCGGTGCCTGGGTCGCGCCGAGCGTCGCGTTCCTGGTTGCCCGCGGCATTCCGGTGTGCGGCCATCTCGGCCTGCAGCCGCAGTCGCTGCATCGGCTTGGCGGATACAAGATTCAGGGCAAGACCGACGCCTCGGCGCAAACCCTGCGCGAAGATACCCATGCACTCGCCCTCGCCGGGATCGAACTGCTGGTGCTGGAACTGGTCCCGGCCGCAGTCGCCACGGCGCTTACCGTCGAAACCACCGTACCGACGATAGGCATCGGCGCCGGGCCGGGCTGCGGCGGGCAAGTGCTCGTCCTGTACGATATGCTCGGCATCTACCCGGGCAAGCCAGCACGGTTCGTGCGCAATTTCATGGCCGGCGCCGAGAGCATCGAAGCCGCCGTCGCGGCGTACGTCAAGGCGGTCAAGAACGGCGACTATCCCGGACCCGAGCACTCTGTCTGACCGATGCAAATCGTAACTACCGCCGCGGAGCTGCACCCGAGACTGGTCGACGCCGGCACCATCGCGTTCGTGCCGACGATGGGCAATCTGCATCAGGGGCACCTCCAGCTCATGCGCATTGCGCGCGAGCACGGCGACGCTGTCATCGCCAGCATCTTCGTCAACCGCCTACAGTTCGGTCCGGATGAAGACTTCGACCGCTATCCGCGCACGTTCGAAGACGATTGCGATGCCTTGCGGCGCGAAGGTGTCGATGTGCTTTTCGCCCCGCAGGACCAGGAGATGTATCCGACGCCGCAGGTATACCGCGTAATTCCGCCACCGCTCGCCGAGGAGCTGGAAGGCGCCTCGCGACCGGGATTCTTTCACGGCGTTTGCACCGTAGTACTGAAGCTCTTCAACCTCGTGCGCCCCGATATCGCCGTCTTCGGCAAGAAGGACCGTCAGCAGCTCAAGATCGTGCGCGGCATGGTGCAACAATTCAACTTGCCGATCCGCATCGTTCCCGCAGAAACGGTCCGCGCCGACGATGGACTCGCCCTGGCGTCGCGCAACAGCTATCTTTCGCCGCAAGAACGCCTCGAGGCGCCACGGCTCTATCGCATGCTATCGTGGGTAGCCGACGAGATTCTCGCTGGCCGCCATGACTATGCAAACCTGGAGGCGGCGGCTCGCGCCGACCTGTCGCGGCACGGATGGAAGGTCGATTACATCGCGATTCGCCACGGCCTGGCTTTGCGCGTTCCTCATCCGGAAGGATACGACCATCCGAATTTGCTCATCGTGCTCGGTGCCGCAATGCTGGGAACGACCCGCCTGATCGACAACGTCGACGTGGTCCAGGGCGCGAGCGAAGACTGAATCGCCCGAAATCGATCGCTTCGGACCTGCACGCCGCCAGTGTCGGAACGATACTGCGGCGCTACTCCCGCATCCTTTAGGCCGCAACAGGCCTGACGACCCGGGCGCAACGTTCCACCGCCGCACGCCGGCGCTCACGCCCGCGTCGCTGCCGCCTGCGGCGCGAGCACGAGCACATTGCCGGCCACGCACAGCGCCGCACCAGCGAGCGAAAACAGCGTCCATTGGTAGTGCTCGAAGACGGTGGACAGAAGCAGTGCCACGACCGGCACGGCGACCCCAACGTAGCCCGCGCGCGCGGGACCGATTTGCCCGAGCAGCGTGAGATAGGCGCTAAACGCGATCACCGACCCGAATGCGGCCAGGTAGAGCAGCGACGCGACGTAGAGCGGCTGCGCATCAAACGTCCAAGCGATGCCTTCGATGGCGGCGACCAGGGCTATGGCCAGCGCTCCGTAGGCCATTGCCCACGTGATGCCGGGCAGCAACGGGATGCCGCGGCGCTGATTGCGCACTGCGAGCAGGTTTCCTCCCGAAGCAAACACCGTCGCGCCAGCGGCAAAGGCGATACCGCGCAGCGCGTCGCCATGGCTGTTGGCTAACCCGCGCCAGAACAGCAGCGTAACGCCGAGCACACCCAGAATTGCGCCGGCGAGCGTGCGCCGGCTGATGGGTGCGGCGAAGAACGCCCGCGCGCCGAGGAGGTTGAGAAAAACGATGAGCGAGAACAGCAGCGCGACCAGTCCCGACGCGATGTGCAGTTCGGCCTCGTAGACGCACAGGTAGTTGAGCCCGAACAGCAACAGTCCCTGGGCGGCAAACCACGGGTGCTGCGACAGCGGAAAATGCAAAGAACGCCCGGTCGCGAAGCACCACGATGCAAGCAGCAACGCGGCGAGCGCGAAGCGGTATGCTACCGACGCCTCCGGTGCGACCGCGCCGAGCTGGAACGTGATCGCGAGCCAGGTCGAGCCCCAGATGAGCGTGGAGATGGCAAACAACGCAATCGGTCGCATAGGCCGCTACTTGAGGCGGAACGCGGCAAAGAATCAACGTATTCGGCCAGGCTTTCCGGAAGGCACCGCTAAGGAAGAACTGGGCCGCGCTCGGTAAGCAAGCTTAACCCACGCCAAGTCCTCAGGCGCCATGGAACGAGGCATGGAAGTTGCTTTTACTCCGTTGGAACCGGCCGGGGGGTCGGAAACGAGGCAATTTAGGCACATGCGCGCAACCGTACCAAACAACCGATCGAGAACTTTGTCCATCCCGATGCCGGAGCGTTTTTTCCTCGCCGCCGCGACGGGGTTGTTGCTCGTGACCCTGGTTGTGTCCTCTACCGCGCACGGCCTGGTGCTGGGCGAAGCGACGGCCCAATCGGCACTGGGGTCACCGCTGCGCGTCGTCATACCGGTCACGGCCGGACCCGGCGAAGCGCTGCGGCCGGGCTGCTTCCAGGTTGTGCCCGCAGCCGGTGAAGGCTCGGCAGCGATTGTGACGGCGCGCGTCAGTGTTGAACGTGCGGCGGCGGCGCCAAGGCTGGTTGTGACCACCGCGAATGCGGTCAACGAACCGGCAATCCGGTTCAGCATTCAGTCCGAGTGCGACGGATTGGCGCGCCACGGCTATGTTCTGCTGCTCGATCCGCCACAGGCGGGACTTCCTGCAGCCGCAACGACGAAGCAGGCAACGGCGCGCGAATCCAGACAGGAGCGACTCGCGCCGCAGCCTGCCACCGTACGGCGCAACCCGGGCAGCTCCGTCCCGGCGCAGACCCAGGTGGTGCACGCGCCAGGGTTCGTCGATCACGATTCTCCGCCGGCTACGACGGCGCCCGCTCCCTCGGTCGGGGAACGCGGCGCGAGGTCCGGCGCCGTGGCGCCCTTGGCATTGCGCCAGGTGGCGGCGACGTCGGAATTGCCGGTGCCGGTCGCGACCCTCCCCCCGCGGGTGCAGCCTGCGAAGGCCGGCGGCGGCAGCGGTTGGCTCCTTGGAGCAGGGATCGCGGTGCTGGGCGCGCTTGCGCTCGCCGCCGTGCTCGCATTCCGGCACAACAGGCCGCCGGAAATTCCGCAATGGACACGCAGCCCTTCTTACGCCGACACGCGAACGTTCAGCGAATTTTCCACCGCACAAGCTACGCTTTCGCACACCGTTTCGCAGGCTGGGGCGACGACGAGTTCGGGAGGCGCTGAAGGCGCTAGCCGGAAGTCGGCAACCCCGTCCCGCCTCGGGAACGCGGGCGTCACGGCGAGCCGCCTGGCCTCCGCCCCGATCGATCCGTCGACGATCGACTCGCTGCTCGACACCGTCGATTCCGATTTCGTCGAAGAGCGCGCGGTGAGGGAAGCGTGGGCTGCAGCCCGCAGCGACGTCGAACGCGAACTCAACGGGAATGAGATTCTGCAGGCGATCGAAGCGGCGGAGCGCGACTTGCACTTTGCGCCGCCCCCACCGGCCCAAGCGGCGATCGAGCGCGCGCTGGAAGACGACCTGCTACAACCGCCGCAGCCGCGCTAGCCGCACCGTTCCACGACGAGCCGGATCGATTGCCGGCGCTCTGCCCTAGCCACCCTCGATTGCCGGCGCTTCAACCACGTCGTCGCCGCGTCGGCTGGCAAGCCACGCGCGCACTGAGACCGTGACCAGCCCGACGCCGATGAGTAGGATGCCGAGCCACTCTGCCGCCGTCAGCCGCTCCCCGAAAACGAGCATCGATGAGAGCAGCGCGAGCACCGGAATTGCGAACATGTTGAGTGCCGCAGTGCCCGCCGGCAACCAGATGAGAATCGCAGTCCACAGGATGAACCCGATACCGGTGGCGATCACCCCCACGTAGACGAGCACCGCAACGTAGATCCCGTTCCACTGCGCGGGTGGCGGCGGAAAAGCCAAGGCGAACAAGCAGATGGGGAGGATTCCGGCAGCCATCTGCCACGCGATCAGGTTGAGCATGTCGAGGCGGTGGTGCCGCTGGAAATATTTGGTCGCCACCGAGCCTGCGGCCCAGCCGAATCCCGACAGCGCTGCCCAAAGCTTGGGTCCGAGGCCACCCTGCCAACTCCACGGTTCGACGACCAATACCACGCCGACAAGCGCACAGCCGACCGCGAACCACTGGCTGCCGCGCACGCGCTCGTGCAACACCGGCCAGGCAATGAGCATCGTCCAGAACGGCATGGTGAATACGAGCACGGCAGTGCGGCCAGGGCCGCCACCGGCGATCGCCATCGTCGTGGCGCCGAAGTTGATCGTCGTCTGGAAGAATCCGGTGACGATGACCGCGGTCCACGATTCGGGCTTGAGCGGACGCCGCTGCCACATCATGACCGCGAACAACAGCACGATCGCGATCAGCGTGCGCTCGATGTTGAAGCCAACCGGGTCCGCGTACCGCAATCCGAATTTCATCACGCTCCAGTTCATGCCCCAGATAAGCGCAAGAAAGACCAGCGCTCCGTACGCAGATCGCTTCGAAGCGATGCCAAGCAGGTGCTGCATTACGAGCCGAGAAATGGCTCGATCGCCGCCGCAACGGCTTCAGGCCGGTCAAGATGGAGCATGTGGCCCGCTTGGTCGACAGTGAGGAGTTCGCCACGTGGCACCTGCTCGAGGCGCGCGCGGATGCCCTCCAACGAGTCTGCCGCCGCTTCGCCCTCCGGGTGCGCGCCCAACCAGGTCGGAATGAACGATTCCGTCGCCGCGACCCACAGCACCGGCGCGGTGATCTGCTGCCAGATCGCAACCACTTCTTCCATCCGGTAGACGGTGGGAAACGGCAGCTTGTGCCGGGGATCCGAACTCAGCCGTGTGCTTCCATCCGGTTGTGTTCGTGCCCAGTGGGCAGCGAGAAATTCGGCCTTGTCGCGCGACAACCGGGGATTGTTCCTCTGCAACTGATCGGCGACTGCGGCGAGGTTCTTGTACGGACGGAATGTGGGTGGATTCCTGAGCGCGTCGAGCCACTTGGTCATTTTGGCGGGGGCGACGTCGGGAGATTCCGCGGGAATACCGAAGCCCTCAAGCGACACGACACGCGCGACGCGCTGCGGCCGTACGCCCGCATAGAGCATCACCACATTGCCGCCCAGGCTGTGGCCGACGAGCCGCGCTGGTTCGCCTGGCGCGAAACGGTCGAGCAGTGCGTCGAGATCGGCGAGGTAATCGGCAAACCAGTAGCCGTCCACGGACCATTCGGATAGCCCAAAGCCGCGCCAGTCGGGAGCGATCACCTGCCAGTCGCGCCGCAGTGCATCGACAAGAAATTGGAACGACGCGCCGACATCCATCCAGCCGTGCAGCATGAACAGCTTCGGGGCGCCCGGGTTGCCCCAGCTGCGCACGTGGTAGGCGAGGCCGCGGATGGGAACGGTATGCGACGCCGACGGCTTCATCTGCCAACTACGGTCTCTTGCACAACGCCTGGCCGTCGATCCAGCCGGTGCGATATTGCCCGTCGTTCTTGAAGCGCGCCGCGTCTTTGCGCTCGCCACCCGAAGCGCTGGCGCAGCCGTCGGCGTAGCCCTGGCGATATTCCAGCGGAAAGCCCTGCAGGTTGACGTTCGACGGCGGGTTCGGATTACCCTGCGGCTGGGACGATGTTGGCGTTCCGTAGGGGGTTGGAGCCGGACCAACCGTCGCGCAACTGGACGCGAGCATTATCAATGACATGAAACCGTAGCGTGAAAGACGCGCACAAATCATTGGTCTAAAGGCAACGAAATGGCTAGAAATACGGCAGAAAAACCATGGGGCAAAGCGAGTAAAATTGTACCCTATGAGCGCGCTCGACTTCCGACCCGGTTCCGCCGCCGTGGCCGAGCCGTCGGGCGGCTCGAACTCGACGTTGCAGCCGGCACCCTCTTCGCGCTCCATCATGCCCAGGCGCGCGCCCGCAGAGTCGCTGACGGGCTTTGTTCATCTCCGCCTGCATAGCGAATACTCGATCGTCGACGGCATGGTGCGCATCGACGACGCGGTCGCCGCCGCGGTCGCCGACAAGATGCCGGCGCTGGCCCTCACCGACCTGTCCAACGTCTTTGGCATGGTCAAGTTTTACACTGCCGCGCGCAAGGCGGGGGTCAAGCCGATTGTCGGATGCGATGTGTGGATCACCCATGACACCGAGCGCGATGCGCCCTATCGCCTCCTGCTGCTGTGCCAGTCGCGCGCCGGCTATCTCAAACTGACTGACTGGTTGACCCGCGCCTATCGCAGCAACCAGTATCGCGGCCGTGCGGAGATGAAGCGCGAATGGTTCGCCGAAGACACGGGTGGCCTGATCGCACTCTCCGGCTTTCGTGGCGGCGAGGTCGGCGATTGCCTTGGGCAGGGCAACCCGGAGGGCGCGGCCAGGGCCGCGGCCGCTTGGGCCAAGCTCTTCCCCGACCGCTATTACCTCGAAGTGCAACGCGCGGGCCATCCGGACGACGATGCGCTGACGGCCTCCACGGTTCGCCTCGCCACCGAGCTCGATCTGCCCCTCGTCGCCACGCACCCGGTGCAATTCCTGCGCCGCGACGAATTCCGTGCACACGAAGCGCGCGTGTGCATCGCCGAGGGCCACACGCTCGCCGACGCGCGCCGACCGAAGCGCTTCACTGCCGAGCAGTATTTCACCTCGCAGCAAGAAATGGCGCGGCGCTACGCCGACCTGCCCGGCGCGCTCGCCAACAGCGTGGCCATCGCCCAGCGCTGCAGCCTGGCCATCCCGATGGGCAAGAACTATCTCCCCGACTTCCCGATTCCCTCCGGCGTAACCATCGAGGAGCACCTGAAGAACGAAGCGTTTGCGGGCCTGGAGCGGCGCCTTGCGCTCCTCTACGCCGACCGCGCCGAGCGTGAGGCGAAGCGCCCAGAGTATGTCGCGCGCCTTGAGTTCGAGGCCCGGACGATTATCCAGATGGGCTACCCCGGCTATTTCCTGATCGTTGCCGACTTCATCAATTGGGCAAAGCAGAACGGCGTCCCGGTCGGGCCCGGACGCGGGTCGGGCGCGGGGTCGCTCGTCGCCTACGCGCTCGGCATTACCGACCTTGATCCGCTGCGTTACGCGCTGCTTTTCGAGCGCTTCCTCAATCCCGAGCGCGTGTCGATGCCCGATTTCGACATCGACTTCTGCCAAGATGGCCGCGATCGGGTCATCGAGTACGTGAAGAAGAAATACGGCGCCGAATCGGTCTCCCAGATTGCGACCTTCGGCACGCTGCAGGCGCGCGCCGTCGTGCGCGATGTCGGCCGCGTGCTCGATCTGCCGTACAGCTTCTGCGACGGCATCGCCAAGCTCATCCCGTTCCAGCCTGGGCGCACCGTGACGTTGAAGCGGCGCCCGCCCCGCGACGCCGCGGTTAATGTCGTCTACGCCCGCGAAGTCGAACCGCAGCTGAACGAACGCGAGGCGGCCGAGGAGGAGGTGCGCGAGCTGCTGGCTCTCGCCGAGCAGCTCGAGGGCCTGCCGCGCAACGTCGGGATGCACGCCGGCGGTGTGCTGATCGCGCCCGGCAAGCTCACCGATTTTTGTCCCCTGTATACGCAGGCCGGGACCGATGCGCCGGTGTCGCAGTTCGACAAGGATGATGTCGAGCATGTCGGGCTGGTGAAGTTCGATTTTCTGGGTCTGACCACCCTCACCATCCTGGATTGGACGCTGCGCTACGTGAAGATGCTCGACCCGGCGTCGACCCTTACGCTGGAGCTGCTGCCTCTGGATGACAAAGGCGCATTCGATATATTCAAGAGCGGCAACACGGTGGGCGTGTTCCAGTTCGAATCGCGCGGCATGCGCGAACTGCTGTTGCAGGCGCCGGCGAAGCGTTTTGACGACATCGTCGCACTGGTCGCGCTGTTCCGACCGGGGCCGATGGAACTAATCCCCGATTACATCCGCCGCAAGCAGGGAGCGGAGCGTGTCGACTTCTACGATTCCCGACTCGAACCGATCCTCGCGCCGACCTATGGCGTAATGGTGTATCAGGAACAGGTCATGCAGATAGCCCAGGTAATCGGCGGTTACACGTTGGGCGCCGCCGATCTGCTGCGCCGCGCGATGGGCAAGAAACTGCCCGAAGAAATGGCGAAACACCGCTTCGTTTTCATCGACGGAGCGGAAAAAAATGGACTGTCGAAGGCGCGCGCGACGCAGTTATTCGACCTGATGGAGAAATTCGCCGGCTACGGCTTCAACAAGTCACATGCAGCCGCCTACGCGCTGATCGCATACCAGACAGCGTACTTCAAGGCGCATCATCCGGCGGCATTCATCGCGGCGAACCTGTCGCTGATGATGGACGACACCGACAAGGTTCGTCACTTCCGCGACGAGGCGAAGGCCTGCGGGCTCAACGTGCTCCCGCCGGACGTGAATGCTTCGAACTATCGCTTCGAACCGGTCGACGAAAAAAACATCCGCTATGGCCTCGGCGGCATCAAGGGCACCGGGCACAGCGCCATCGAGGCGATCGTCAAGGCGCGGGAGACCGGGCCCTTCGTGGACCTGTTCGAGTTCTGCCGCCGCGTTGACAAGCGCGCCGTTAACCGGCGAGCGATCGAAGGGCTGATCCGCGCCGGCGCGTTCGATGCGATCGACCCGCGGCGCGCCAGCCTGCTAGCCTCGGTCGGCGTGGTACTCGAGCAGGCCGAGAGGGACGAACGATCCGCTTCGCAAGTCTCGCTTTTCGATTCCGGAGATGAGCCGGCCACGGCAAGGCCGCAGCTGATCGAAGCGCGTCAATGGACCGACAGCGAGCGATTGACAAATGAGAAGGCAAGCCTCGGTTTCTATCTTTCCGGGCATCCCTACAACGAACACAGCGCCGAACTCGCGTCGCTCGTTCACGTCGCGCTGGGCGCAATCAAGCCCACCTCGGCGCCCGTCCGCATAGCGGGCATCGTCACGACTCTGCGCACCCAGACTTCACGCCGCGGCAAGATGGCATTTGTTACGCTCGATGACGGCAAGGATCCGACCGAGGTCGTTATCTACAACGAGACCTTCGATGCGCACCGCCACTTGTTGCGCGAAGACGTGCTGCTCGTTGCCGAGGTGCGCGTCCAGCAGCGTATGAACGAGGACGGTCAGATGCAGGGTCTGCGCATCATCGCCGACGCGCTCCACGATCTGCCCACGGCCCGACGAAGGTTCGCGCGCGGGCTGAAGCTTTGCTGCAACGGCTCGGGCTCGGCTGATCGCCTGCTGACGCTGCTCGAGCCGTTCAAGAGCGGCCAATGCCCGATCACGATCGACTACCGGAACCAAGCAGCCGGCGGTGAGATCGAACTGCCGGAGGCGTGGCGCGTAAATCTCGAGGAACCGCTGCTGGCGCAGCTGCGCGCATGGTTGAGTCCGGAAAATGTGCGAGTGATGTACTAGTATCCGCCGAGCACGCAGTCCTTGCGCAATGGGGCCTCGGCGGCCTCTGTAGAATTACAATTGGCGCGCGACAGGGACAAGCCGCGCGAGCTTGATCTTGTTACCGCCCAACTTTGCCGCCTCGTACGGCGCGATCCGGACATGACCGAATATTGTGAGCATTACAGCGACCTTCGCCCGACGACTCCACGCGCGAACGGTTGTGAAGAGTGCCTCGCGCTCGGGGCGACCTGGACCGAGCTGCGCGTATGCCTGTCCTGCGGCCACGTCGGCTGCTGCGAGGATTCGGAGCACCGGCACGCGCTCGAGCATTTCCACAAGACCAGGCATCCATTGATTGCGCCCCTGGAGCGTGGCGAGACGTGGAGTTGGTGCTACGAACATCGTCGCTACTATGAACTGGCCCCGGGGATGCGGCCGCAAGGGCGCTCGGCGCTGACGGCGTTCCTCGCGCGGATCCTGGGTCGATATCCGAGGTAGCGATGGATCTTGGACTTAGAGGCAAGCGGGCGCTCGTCACCGGCTCGACGGCCGGCATCGGGTTCGCGGCGGCGCGCGCACTGGCGATCGAGGGCGCCAAGGTGACCGTGAATGGTCGCGCCGAAGCACGCGTCGACAGCGCGGTAAGCCGGCTGCAAGGCGAACTGTCCGACGCGGCGGTCGACGGCATAGCCGCGGACCTTAGCACCGGCGACGGCTGCCAGGCGCTGATTGGTCGCCTGCCGGATGTCGATGTGCTGGTCAACAATCTTGGCATCTTCGAGCCCAAACCGTTCGACCAGATTCCGGATGCCGACTGGATTCGCTTCTTCGAGACCAACGTGCTGAGCGGTATCCGGCTCGCTCGCCATTACGTCCGGGGTATGCGCTCGCGCAATTGGGGGCGCATCGTCTTCGTCTCGAGCGAATCGGCACTCCAGATCCCGACCGAAATGATCCACTACGGGATGACCAAAACTGCGCAGCTGGCGGTTTCGCGCGGCCTCGCGGAGACGCTCGCTGGCACCGGTGTCACGGTGAACAGCGTGCTGCCCGGACCGACCGCCTCCGAAGGCGTGGGTGAATTCGTCGCCCGGATGGCGGCGCAGCGGGGCTCGGACGCCGCCACGATGGAACGGGAATTCTTTGCCACCGCTCGCCCCTCCTCGGTGTTGCGGCGCTTTGCCACCCCCGACGAAGTGGCGGCGATGATTGCGTACGTCTGCAGCACCCAGGCATCGGCGACGACTGGCGCGGCGCTCCGCGTCGATGGCGGCGTGGTGCGGGCAATTGCCTGAAGGGCGGACTGGCGGCGGGCTGCAGGCAGCCTCCGCCGTCCAAGCCGCTGCAAGCCGCTGCAAGCCGTGGCTCGGGTAGCAAAATGTCAGGGCGCCGGGTTACGATCGCTCACCTTTGCTTGTCGGGATCGCGTGGTTTCAACCTAGTACAGCCAAGGACGGGCCATGAACAAGAAATTTCTGCTTGCCTGGATCGGCATCTTTCTCGCCTGGATGATCGGCAGCTTTGTTGTCCATGGCGTGTTGTTGCACAACGATTACATGCAACTGCCCAGTCTTTTTCGGACGGAAGCTGACGCCCAGCAGTACTTTCCGTTGATGATCCTGGCTCACGTGATCCTGGCTGGCGCCTTCTCATGGATCTACGCGCAGGGTGTCCACGACAAGCCCTGGCTGCCTCAGGGGATTCGCTTTGGCATCGCGGTTGCTCTGCTGACGATCGTCCCGACGTACATGATTTACTATGTCGTGCAGCCGATGCCCGGTCTAGTGGTGCTCAAGCAGATGATTTTTGACGGGATACTCATCGTGAGTCTAGGATTGATCGTCGCCGCGATTTATCGCCAGCCCGTGCGCGCCTGAAGCCTGAGGCCATGCACACCGCGAGCACCAGCGGCCAGGCGGCCATTGCGTTGCAGGCCCGGGGGGCGCGGCCTGACTGGCGCCTGGCGTACGGGCATGCCACTGCGTGCCAGCGGGAACACCTGCCTGACTTGGTGCGCGTGATGCAAGTTGCCCTCGCCTATCGCCCGGATCGCCCCCGCTTGACGGGCTTCGCTTATCATCCCGTCCAGGCGGCTGGTGCCGGACTGGCGTAGATCGTCGCCACACCGGACGCATGGAGCTGAGGAATCTGAATTCATGCCCATTCCAGATGACGTCGTAGCGTGGGTCAATCGGCATTTCCGGGAGATGGACCGGACCACTGCGGTCGGCCTGCTCGAAGACGCGGTCGACGAGCGCGATGAAGCCGTGGCGCCGCGCCTGCTGCGCTGCGCGGTGATCGGCTCGCGCGGCGATATCGACCGGCTGACCGAACTGGTCGAAGAACTTCGCATTGACAGCGAAGACGTGATCCTCTCCGGCGAATACGAGAGTCGTGGCGGCAACCTCATCCGCGTTCGTGACCTCAACCTGCCCTTTGAAGATGTCTGAATCGACGCGGTAGCGTGGTGCGTGGCTGGCCAATCGGCGAGAGACTAACCGACGGCAGGTTGTTTGCCGCGGCTGCGCAGCGCAACCAGGGACCGATCCTCGAAGTGCTTGGGCGTGAACTCCCGCCTAGCGGCCTGGTGCTGGAAATCGCCAGCGGCACCGGCCAGCACATCGTGCACTTCGCCAGGTCTTTACCCCGCATCTCCTGGCAGCCCAGCGATCCCGACCCCGGGTTCCGGAACTCGATTTCGCTCTGGATCGAGTTCGAGCATCTCGCCAACGTCCATGCACCGATCACGCTCGATGTGCGGCAGCAGCCGTGGCCGATCGCCACAGCGGACGCGATCATCTGCATTAACATGATCCACGTAGCGCCCTGGGCGGCAACGCAGGCGCTGTTCGCAGGCGCGCAGAAGGTACTTTCGCGCGGGAACCTCCTGTTTCTGTACGGCCCGTTTCGACGCAGTGGCAACCACACGGCGCCAAGCAATGCACGCTTTGACGACGAACTTCGCGCGCACGACCCCGAGTGGGGGTTGCGCGATATCGAAGTACTCACGGAGGTGGCAAATCAGACCGGTTTTGCCCTCGCCGATACCGTCACCATGCCCGCGAACAACTTCAGCCTCGTATTTCGGAAGCGCGATGCCGCTGCCCATTGATGCGCCCAAGCCGCCAACCCTGCCCCTGCAGCCATGCGTGGATTCCTGACGCACTACGCGACATTCTTCCGGTTGCCTGGCGTTTCGCGCTTGCTCGCCACGGCGCTCGTCGCACGCATGCCGGTCGGGATGATGTCGCTGGCGCTATTGATGCACCTGCGCCAGCTCTCCGGGTCGTTCGCATTTGCCGGCGGCATCGTCGGAACCTATTTTGTAGCCATGGCGGCAAGCGCACCGGTCGAGGGCCGCCTCGCGGACCGCTACGGCCCCCGCGGGGTCCTGATCGTGACCGGATTAGTCCAGCCCGTCGCGCTCGGGCTGCTGCTGTTCGCCGAGCCGCTCCATCTGGGGCTGGCGGCAATCGCCCCGCTGGCCGTCATCGCAGGCGCCGCTTCGCCACCGATCTCGGTGCTGACGCGCACGTTGTGGAGGCATCGTTTCGAGCAGCCGGATGAACGGCGCACGGCCTTCGCGGTCGACTCGGTCCTAATCGAGATCAACTTCACCCTCGGACCCGCGCTTGTCGGGCTGATACTGCTCCTCGGTACGCCCATGCTCGCCTTCGGTGCCACCTGGCTCGTCGCCGCGAGCGCTGCACCGCTGTTCTTCCTCTGTGGCGCACCACGTTACTGGAAGCGATCGCCGGCGGAAGCTCATCACCTGCTCGGTCCGCTCACCGAGCCCAAGCTGCTCATCGTGTATGCCACCAGCAGCGCGCTCACCTTCTCGTTCGGCATGCTCGAGGTGGGCTATCCAGGCTTTGCCGCACGGGCCGGGATACCCGCGTTGGGTGGCGCACTGCTCGCGATCTGCTCGATCGGCAGCGCGGTGGGTGGCGTCGCCTACGGTGGCATGCATTTCGCCCTACCGCTGGAAAGGCAATTGCCGAGACTGCTGCTGCTGCTCGCGATTCCGTTCGGCGCCCACGCGTTGGCCAATTCGGCCTGGATCCTGGCGCCACTTGCCCTAGTCGCCGGACTGATGATCGCTCCCGCGCTCACCGCGCTATCGCTGCTGGTCACCCAGTACACGCCCGCCCGCTATGCCACCGAAGCATTCACCTGGATGTCGACATGCATTGTCAGCGGTGTCGGCGCCGGGATGGCGGTGGGCGGTCAGCTCATCGAGGCCGTCGGTCCGTGGGGCGCATTCGCCTGCGCGGCAGCCGCGGGCGTGGTCGCAGCAGTGGTGTCGCTGCCGCTGCAGCGCTCTTAGCTTTTTTCAGCCTTGCATATCGTTGGCCAGCTGCTCGCGCAGTGACGTCTTCAACACCTTGCCCGTGTTGTTTTTAGGCAATTCGGCGACGAAGACGTACGCCTTAGGCCGCTTGAAACGAGCGATGTGCTCAAGGCACAGAGCATCAAGCTCTTGCCCGAGGGACGCAGTATCGGCGTCGGCACCCGCGACCACGCAGGCGACGACCTCCTCACCCCAGTCCGGGTGTTTGCGCCCCACGACCGCCACTTCGATGACCGCGGCGTGCTTCTGCAGCACCTCCTCGATTTCGCGCGGGTAGATGTTGCTGCCCCCACTGATGATCAAGTCCTTCACGCGGTCCTTGAGCGTGAGAAAGCCATCGCCATCGAGGCAACCGATGTCGCCCGTATGCAGCCATCCGTCGGCCAGCGTGGTCGAGGTTGCCAGTGGATCGGCCCAGTAGCCCTGCATGACGGTCGGTCCGCGAACACACACTTCTCCGGTCCCGCCAGTGGGGAGCTCCGCCCCGTCGTGGCCGGTGAGGCGGATCTCGATGCCGGTCTGCGCCACGCCGACTGACATCAAGCGTGCAGCATCATCACGAGCCATCGCGTCGGCGAGCAACGCCCGCGGCATCGCCGTGATCGTCATGGGCGACTCGCCCTGGCCATAGATCTGCGCCAGCCGTGGTCCGAGCGCTGCGAACGCCGCCCTGCAGTCCTGGACGTACATCGGTGCGCCTCCAAAGACGATGCTCTTCAGGTGCTCAAGCGGTGCATCGTGCAATCCGGGATGTGCAACGAGTCGTTTGACCATGGTCGGAGCTGCAAAAAAAGACGTTTTCGGCCAGCGCGCGAGCAGCGTGACTACCTCAGCCGGATCGAAGCCACCAGACTCGGGCACGACGTTGACCGCAGCATTGAGGACGTGCGGCAGCACGTACAGCCCCGAGCCATGCGACAGCGGTGCCGCATGCAGGAGCGCATCGCCAGGCGCAACAGCTTCGACGTCGGCCAGAAAACACAGGCTCATTGCTTGCAGGTTGCCATGCGAGAGCACCGCGCCCTTTGGCCGGCCGGTCGTGCCGCTGGTGTAGAAAAGCCAAGCGGGATCGGCGCGCGCGACCGCCATCGGCGCGCCGTAGGCGGAAGCGGTCAGAAGACGGTCATAATCAGCGCTGCCGAACTCAACGATGCGCTGCAGCGCGTCGCACTCGCGCGCGAACGCGCCGAGCGCTGGGGCCCACGCGGCATCGACGAATGCCCACCGTGCGCCGGAATGCCGGAGCACGTACGCGAGCTCGAGCGGATGCAGCTTGCAGTTGATCGGTACCGCGCACAAGCCCGCGTACCAGCACGCAAATAGCGCTTCGACATATTCGCCGCGATTGCTTGCCACCAGCGCCGCGCGGTCACCGGCACGAAGGCCGGCGCCGACGAGCGCGCCGGCGAGCCGAGTCACACGCGCGGCGAGCGCGCCATAGCTGTGGCGCACGGCCGCCCCGACGGCGATTGCCGGAAGCGCCGGATAGCGCCGCGCGCTGCGCATAAGCAGCGACGCAATGTTATGCACGGGAGATCGAGATTCGCTCGGGGACATGGCGCTAATGCACGACCTGCGTCAACGCCACCTTCGGCGTTGCGGTGGCAAGTATTGGGGGAAATCTCCAAGCGGCGAGAAACGCATCCGGTTGGACGCTCAATAGGTCGCGCGCCCACCCGAAAGATCGAACGCCGCGCCGGTTGAAAACGAGCATTCCTCAGTGCACAGCCACGCAACCAACGCGGCGATCTCTTCCACTTCCCCGAAGCGACCGATGGGGATCTTCGACAGCATGAAGTCGATATGAGCAGGTGTCATCTGATCGAATATCGCCGTCCTTACCGCAGCCGGCGTAACGCAGTTGACGCGAATGCCGCTCCTGGCAAGCTCCTTGCCCAGCGACTTAGTCAATCCGATCACCGCCGCCTTGGAGGCGCTGTAGGCGCTTGCGTTCGGATTTCCCTCTTTGCCAGCGACCGACGCGATGTTGACGATGCGCCCATAATCCCGAGCGGCCATGAGTGGCACCACTGCGCGGTTGCAGAGAAACACCCCGTCCACGTTGACCGTCATCACCTGGCGCCACGCATCGACCGGGTAATCCCAGGTGGTCGTATTAGGGCCCGTGATGCCGGCCGAGCAGACGAGCGCATCGATGCGTCCGAGCGCCTTCGCGGTTGCCTGCGCTGCAGCGGCAACGCCGGCAGAGTCCGCAACGTCAACAATTTGGGTTTCAGTCTCATGGCCAAGCGCGGCCTGGGCTTTATCGAGAGCAGAGGCATCGCGGTCCCACAGGCTCACACGACCGCCGCTGGCGACAAGACGTTGCGCGACAGCCAGGCCGATACCGGCCGCACCGCCGGTAATCACCGCGGTACGGCCATTGAAGTCGAGTTCATTCATGTGTTCAAGCTCTCGCCTCTCGGTCAGCTTTGCGCGCCGGGCGATGCTAGCATTTCCGGAGCGCGGCTGCGTGGCCGTTGCCCGCGCCCCCGGATCGTTACGGCGCGAGGTGCCGGCTGTCGCCTCCGACACACGCGGCCGGCTTGTCAACGACGGCCGTTTGATCAATGATGCACATCGGGATGGCCACGTGCTGGTTGGCGCGATAGTCGGTATGCCCGCCCACGCACAATGCCCCCGAAGAACAGCGGAATGCGCCGCTAATCCAGGCACCTACTCCCGGGCGCAAACTCCTACATCCGTAACCGAGCATGAACGCCGCCGTTGACCTTCGACTACCCTTTGCCGTACGACCGCTGACGGAGCATCTCGGTGCCGAGATCTCCGGCGTGAGACTGGCAGACGGCGTTTCCGAAGAGCTCTTCCGCGCGATCTACCGGGCGTGGCTGCACTACCAAGTCCTTGTATTTCCGCCGCAGGATCTCCCTGCCGGCCGCCAAGTGAGCTTTGCGCGACAATTTGGAGAAGTCCAGATTCACGTGATGAACCAATATCACGCCGATGGTTACCCGGAGCTCTATCGGCTCTCAAACCTCGATGAAAATGGAAATCCAAATGGTCGACATCCGGACAAGGGCACGCTCGAATGGCACACCGACGGTTCCTGGCGCAGAGTCACCGGGCAGGCGACGATCATCTATGGCGAAATCGTCGCCGAGAGCGGAGGCGAGACACACTTCTGCGACATGTATGGGGCGTATGAGCGTCTTGACCCGGCCTGGAGGACGCGCATCGCCAACTTGCGTGCCGTCCATAACCTGGATTTCTCGCGCACCCGCCGTCATGGCGAAGATCCGATGACCGACGCACAACGCCTCGAAACGCCGCCGGTCGACCACCCGATCGTGCGCACGCACCCGGAGACCGGTCGCCGGTGCCTCTACCTGGGCGACCATGCGCAATACATCGTCGGCATGCCTTACGTGGAGGGACGAGCGCTAATCGAAGAACTCAACGCTCTCGCCATTCATCCGGACCTTACCTACGAACATCGCTGGAGACCGGGCGAACTGATCGTGTGGGACAACCGCTGCCTGATGCATCGCGCGACACCCTACGATCCGGCCACACAGCGTCGCGTGGTGCGCCGTTGCACCGTGCTGGGTCAGGTTCCGGTCTGAAGCGTTCGGGGCATTGTAGCCGGGCTGCGCGGGGAATGCGCAGGTCGAGTAACGTCTCCGAGTGCAAATGCGCAAACTCGCGGCTGCCAACTCGCCAAGCCGACGTCTGACCCGTGCCCAAGCGCGATCGCCCTGTAGTTACGCCCGGAATTGCCGACAGTTCGGCGCACAAGCGTGCGACTGGAGTCATGGCGGCGAGGCCATGGATTCGAGACCAGAGGGCGGCGAAGGTTGTCTAGCCATCGACCGGTTGATCGGGCGTCTCGAAAATCAACTGATAAAGCGCGAGATCAAGCCACCGGCCGAATTTGAATCCCGCATGCTTGACCGTGCCCGCATGCGAGAAACCGAGTCGCTCGTGAAAGGCGATGCTGCCGCGGTTCGCAAGGTCGATCCCCCCGACCATGACATGATATTGCTGGCTCCTTGCGGCATCGATCAAATGCTCCATGAGTGCGAAACCGATGCCTTTTCCGCGGTGATTTTTGTGAACGTAGACGGAATGCTCTACCGAGTACTTGTAGGCCGGCCAGGCCCGGAAGACGCCATAGGTCGAGAGGCCCAGTAGCTGGCCATCTTCCGCAATGGCCCCGATCACCGGATAACGACCGGCTTCCTTGCCTCTGAACCAGGCGACCATGCTCTCCGGCAAGCGCGGCTGGTAGTCATAGAGGGCCGTTGAATTGACGATGGCCTCGTTCAAGATTTCGAGCGCCTGGCGCGCGTGAGACTCGTAAGTGCAGGTTACGAATTGCAAAGGAGATCTCTTTCAATACCGTTGAACGAAGTCAACTCACGCCGCCGCTCGATTGCATGCCAAGCCCGTCACCCCAAGCGCCTGTCTCACGCCTCGGGCAGGCTGAACTGCTCGCGAAGCGCCCGTTCACCCGCCGGCGTGAAGCTGACCACGCGCGTACCTTTAGCGCGTCGCGCCCAGCCCTGCTCGAAGCAGCGGTTTAGCAGCGCCGCACCCAGTGCACCTGCGAGATGATGACGGCGAGCGCTCCAATCCAGGCACGCCCGGCACAGCGCACGACGACCCTGCGCCAGAACTTCGGTATTGACCCCGATATCCCGCCAGAATCGCTTGCCCTGCTTGGTGAGTTCTACCTCGCCGCCGACGAAGCGCAGCAACCGCCGCCGTTGCAGGCCGTCAAATACGAGTACACCGAGCTCGCCAGCAAGATGGTCGTAGCACACGCGCGCCTTGCGCAGTGCGGGCTCTCGAGGACTCAAGCGAATGCGTACCGCTCCGGAGCGGTAAGCGACACCCATGATGCTCTCCAGAAGCAGTGCCACGTCGCGGTCGGCAAGTCGAAAGTACCTGTGCCGCCCCTGGTTTTCGACCGCAACAAGGCGGGCGTCAAGGAGCTTAGCCAGGTGCGAACTGATCGTCTGTTTGGTCACCGCCGCCGCCTCCGCGAGTTCCGTCGCGGTCAACGCCTCGCCCGCCATCAGTGCCGTCAGAATACCGGCGCGCGCACGGTCGCCGATGAGAGCGGCAACGCGCACGATGTTCGGGTCGTCATTCATGGTTCGATCCAAGTCGAACCATCATGGTAGCATGGGCTGGTATTGTTGCGCCAAGAGTCTGTCTTTCCGACGCGGGCAACGACGGGCAACCGCTTCCGGAAAGCCTTCACGCCGACGGATTCCCTGCAGCGCTCGATACGAGGGCTGCATGCAACCGCGCGATCGCTTGCTAAACGCTTCGGGAGAACCTTCAATGACCATGACCTGTTTCATCCGCTACGAGATCGATCCCTTCCAGCGCGGCGCCTTCGAGGAGTATGCCAAGACCTGGGCGCGCATAATCCCGCGCTGCGGCGGGGATTTGCTCGGTTATTTCCTGCCGCACGAGGGGACCAATTACGTGGCCTGGGGCTTGATCGCGTTCGATAGCCTGGCGGCGTACGAAGCCTATCGCGCCCGGCTGAAATCCGACCCCGAAGGCCGCGCGAACTTCGACTTCGCCCGAAACAAACGCCTAATCCTGCGCGAGGAGCGCAGTTTCTTAGAAGCAGTCGAGGGCACCCTGCGTCTGGTCGCCCGCGACAGCGAGGTGCACCATGATTGCCGTGATCTTTGAAGTGCAGCCGCGTCCCGGTCAAAAGGAGGCGTACCTCGACGCCGCGGCCGCGTTGCGCCCGCTGCTCGCCCGGGTCGATGGGTTCATTTCGATCGAGCGTTTCGAGAGCCTGACCTGCCCCGGAAAAATTGTCTCTCTTTCGTACTGGCGCGACGAGGATGCGGTTCGGGAATGGCGCAATGTCGAACCGCACAGGCAGATCCAGAGTGCGGGCAGACAGGTCATGTTCGCCGATTACCGGCTGCGCGTCGCGCAAGTGATTCGTGATTACGGTATGAATGATCGTGCCGAGGCGCCCGCCGACTCTCGTGTCATGCATGGCGGGTGACCGCTGAACGTCGGCGCGGCCCACGGTGGTGGCGCCCCGGGCGCGTCCGCTGTGCGCGACGCTGGTGATCGCGTCGACGACTGCACGTGGCTGGCTAATTGGGTCATAGTGCGACTTGGCGCCTCGCCTTCGCGGCGGCCCGGCGTGGGTTTGTTCGCCCGTGGGCAGCGCCATTGACATGATGGATTGATGGATACCCACATCCGTTCCCTCCGTGCGCGACAGATCCTCGACTCGCGCGGCTGTCCGACGATCGAGGTTGACGTCACCCTCGCCGACGCCAGTATCGGCCGGGCTAGCGTTCCTTCCGGGGCTTCGACTGGCGCCGCCGAAGCCCATGAACTGCGCGACGGCGACCCGGCGCGCTACGCCGGGCTTGGCGTACTGAAGGCAGTGGCCAACGTTAACGGCGAGATCGCCGCCTCGCTGCGCGGACTCGATGCAAGCGAACAGAGGGTAATTGACGCGCGGCTGTGCGAATTGGATGGCACGCCGCAGCTCCGGCGCCTCGGTGCCAATGCCACGCTGGGCGTCTCCATCGCCGTCAGTCGCGCGGCAGCCAGTGCCCGCGGCCAGGCGCTCTACGAACGCGTTGCCGAGCTGGCGCAAGTCGCGCGGCCCACACTGCCGCTGCCGATGACTAATATCCTGAGCGGCGGCAAACACGCTGGTCATGGCATGGATCTGCAGGACTTCCTCGCCATACCGCTGCGTGCGGGTTCGATGGACGAAGCGATTCACCTCGTTGCCCGTGTTCGCTCGGCCGCAACCGAGGTCGCGCGCGCCCGCGGCTTGCCGACCCTGCTTGCGGACGAGGGCGGCCTCGGTCCCGGGTTGGCAACGAGCCGGGCCGCGCTGGAGATGATGGTCGCTTCGATCGAACGTGCGGGCCTGCGCCCGGGCGAGGACATGGCGATCGCCATCGACGTGGCAGCCAGCTCGTTCAAGCAGCCCGATGGCAGCTACCGACTCGCGCGTGAGGGTCGGAACTGTGGACGCGCCGAAATGATATCGATGATGGAGGATTGGCTGCTCGAGTTTCCGGTTGTCTCGATCGAGGACGGGCTCGACGAGGAGGACTGGCCCGGCTGGAAGGCCCTCAGTGTGCGCGTCGGCGGCAGAGTGCAGTTGGTGGGCGACGACCTGTTCGCGACCAACCCGCGGCGGCTTGCGCGCGGCATACGCGAAGGCATCGCCAACGGCGTGCTCATCAAGGCCAACCAGAATGGAACGCTCAGCGGAACACTCGAGGTCGTGGCGCAAGCCAAGGCAGCCGGATACGCGACCATTCTCTCGGCACGGTCGGGCGAAACCGAGGACACTTTCCTGTCCGACATCGCCGTCGGCGCGGCGGCCGGCCAGATCAAGATCGGCTCGCTGCGTACCTCGAGCACGGTCGCCAAGTACAACCAGTTGCTGCGTATCGAAGAGCGGAGCGACGCGGTCTTTGCCGGGATTGGCGCACTTGCTGGCCGGCGCTGAGGGGGCAATGGATACCCACGATCCAGGCCTGGATCGGTTTCTGCAGACGCACCACCTCGCCACCCCGGACGAACCGACGCAGTGGTTCCCGCTGGCCGGCGGCGTGTCGTCGGACATCTGGCGCGTCGACCTGCCCGGTCGCAGCCTGTGTGTCAAGCGGGCGCTCCCTAAGCTGAAGGTCGGGGTCGACTGGAAAGCACCGGTCTCGCGCAATGCCTACGAGTGGGCCTGGCTTTGCTTCGCCGCCGAAATCCAGCCGCAGGCCGTGCCGCGTCCGTTGGCGCATGATGCGGCAGCAGGCCTGTTTGTGATGAGCTTTCTCGCGCCCGAGATGCACCCGGTGTGGAAGGAACAGTTGCTTCGCGGCACGGTCCAGCCCGGAGTGGCCGCGCAGGTCGCTACGGTGCTTGCGCGGCTGCACGGCGCAAGCGCACACCGGGCCGACTTGGCCCACCGCTTCGACACCCTGCCCAGCTTCCATGCGCTGCGACTCCAGCCCTATCTGCTCGCAACCGCTGGTCGGCATCCGGATATCGCCGACCGGCTGCGGACGCTGGCGCTGCGCACAGGCAGCACGCGCTTGGCGCTCGTGCATGGCGACGTGAGCCCGAAGAACATTCTCATTGGCCCGCAAGGACCCGTGCTGCTTGATGCGGAGTGCGCCTGGTATGGTGACCCGGCTTTCGATGTAGCCTTCTGCCTTAACCATCTGCTGCTGAAATGCCTCGTCCAACCTACCCGCACCGACGGCTTGCTCGCGGCCTTCGCGGCCTTCGTCACGGCCTATTTCGACACGGCGCGTTTCGAGCCACGGCCCGCGCTCGAGGCGCGGGCGGCCTCCTTGCTGCCCGCCCTGCTGCTCGCGCGGGTCGACGGCCAGTCGCCCGTGGAGTACCTCGACGGGCGTCCGAAGCAACAAGCGCTGGTGCGTCGGGTAGCGCGGCCCCTGATCGCCGACGCGCCGGTACGGTTAGAGGAGGTTGCCGAATGCTGGCGTGGCGCGCTCGGGCGCGAATACGAACCTGCGCCGATACCGCGGGCTGATCGGTAGGACCGACCCTAGCGCTCACTAGCCTAGCCGCCGGGCATCGATTGGCCAAGCCCCCTCGCGCCGGTCGCGTGCGACTACAGACTGTCGATGAAGGCCACCATCCGCTTGCGCTGATCCGGATCGGGCAGGCGGCCGCGCATGGCGCCAAGATTGTCCGCCATATGTGCCGGGTTGGAAGTGCCGGGGATGACCGCCGTAACCCGTTCGTCGGCGAGCAGGTATTTGAGGAAAAACTGCGCCCAACTGCCCGCAAAATCCCGCGCCCAGTCAGGAATTTCCTTGCTTCGTACCGCGCGGAACAGGCGGCCGCGCCCGAATGGCAGGGCCGTCAGCACGCCCGCCTTGACCGTGGCTGCCAGCGGCAGGATGCGCTTTTCCGCTTCGCGGTCGTCGAGGGAATAGTCAATCTGCACGAAATCCGGCTTCTCGCGTTCGAGCACGCTTTCGATGGCGGCGAAATCACCGTGGGAAGTGGAGGTGATGCCGATATAGCGGCAGAGACCTTGCACTTTCCACGCCTTGAATTGCGCCAGCGACTGGCGCGGATCGCGCACATTGTGGAGCTGCAGCAGATCGACCTTCGTCGACTTGAGCCGCGCAAGGGAGCGCTTGAGCTCGGCTGCATCAGGTTGCTCAAGCTTGGTGGCGATGAAGATTTGGTCGCGCAGCCCCCCGCCCGCGATGGCGTTGCCCACCACAATCTCGGCATCGCCATATACCGAGGCCGTGTCGATGAGTCGCCCGCCCGCGGCGACCAGCGTTCGAATGACCTCCGTGCCAGCGCGCCGCGTCGACTCATCATCACTGTCAAACACGCTCGCCGTGCCTAGTCCGACCACCGGTATGCGCTCGCCCGTACTCGGAATCGGACGGGTAATGGGCGGGGTTTCGTTGCCCTGCGCGAAGGCGGGCCGCGCCAGCAATGCGGCAGCTAGAAGCGTAAAGTCGCGGCGGCTGATGCGGATCATCGTCAGTCTCCCTGCGCCGCCACGGTGGCCGCCTGGACTGCGCGGCGCTCCTGCGCCCGTCCCAGCGCGGTCGACAGGAGTAGCCATCCGCCCACCACCGGCAGCGCACACAGCGCGATGGCACCAAGCTTGAGGCCGATCGCTTGCAGGCTGTCGAACACCCACGCGTACAACGCGTCGGACCCGCGATAAATTACGACGTCGATCAGGTTCTTCGCCTTGTACTTCTCCTCACGCCGGACAACGGTGAAGAACACCTGGCGCGCCGGATTGGCTATCGCGAAGTTCATCCAGCGCTGGGCCACTTGGACCACGACCACGACGATGAGGGACGGTGCCAGTGCCAAGGCCGCGAACCCCGCGATGTACACCGCCGGCAACGCGCCGGCCGTGGCGCCAGTGCCGAACCGCTTGAGCAACCGTCCGGTGGCGAACACTTGCGTCGCCAGGGTCAGAAGCCCAACCCACAAGTCGATGCTGGCGAAGATCCGCGTCTGCTCGCCGGCGCCATGTATGCTTGCGGCGACAATATTGGCCTGCGCCAGATAGAGGATTGTCGCGCCAAACGAGAGCAGGCTCACCCACGCCCCGACGCCGAGCAGGTAGGGCGAGCGCATCAGCTCAGGTAGCGCGGCGAAGGCGCCGCCGCCAATACGGTGCTCGTCCGGTCGCGGGCCCTGGCGCGCATTGGCGCTGCGCTCGAGCCGGTAGACACAGAACACTGCCAGTTCGAGCAACACGACGGCAGCGATCAATAGGTTGGTGGGGCCGAGCGGCACCGAGAGTCCGATGGTAATGATCGGGCCGAGCAGCCCTCCAGCCGTGCCTCCGGCGCCAATGAAGCCGAACAGGCGCTTGCCCTGTTCGCTGGTAAAAATGTCGGCCATGAACGACCAGAACACCGCCACGGCAAAGAGGTTAAACACGCTGACCCAGACGAAGAAGACGCGCGCCACGATCACCGTCTCAATGTCGAGGGTCAGCAGGAGCCAGAACAACGCGAGATTGGCGACGAAAAAATGAAGGACAATAGGAATGAACCGCGCCCGCGGCAGCTTCGCCACCAGCGCGCCGTAGAGCGGCTGCGCCGCGAGCAGCGTAACGAAGGTCGCGGTAAACAGCCACGGCAGGGACTTGATCCCACCCGCGATGCCCATCTGGTCGCGCAACGGGCGCAGCACGTAGTAGCCCGCCAGGAGGGTAAAGAAATAGGCAAAGGACCACAGTGCAGCCGCACGCTCCTCGGGCGTGGCCGGCATGGCCCGCCGCAGCCAGCCTTGGGGCAACGTCACGGCGCCAATGACAGCTTCTGCTTGAGCTCGGCTGCCGTCAGCGCTTGGAGGTAGACGGGCGCACCGCGCTGGAAACGGCGTGCGTCCGCGAGCTTGCCGACGACCACGGGATCAAACCCGGCATCGCGCACCAGACCCGCGGCCACCTGCACGGCATCCGGGTCGTCGCCGGCGATCGGGATGGCAAGCTTCGGATCAGGTCGGTTCGCCTCGCGCGCGAGAACCATGTAGTTGATCGAATTGAACGCGCGCACCACGTGCGTTCCCGGCAGGTATTTTTGCGATGTAACGCCGATGCCCTCGCGCTCCACCTCGTCAGCGATGGCGCCGTCACGCGCCGCCACCGCGTTGCCGGCATCGAGCACGATCTTACCTTTGAGCGCAGCGGCATAGTCCTGGCCAAGCTGCGGCAGCGCGCCATAGGGTATGGCCACAAAGAGCACATCGCCAAAAGCAATCGCCCGCGCCACGGTGTCGGCGCGGGCAAGCGGACCGAGCCCGGCCACCAGATCCTTCAGTTCTTCGGGGTGGCGCGACGAGAAGAGCACGGGATGGCCGGCCTTGACCCACAGGCCGCCGATCGTCCCACCGATGTGGCCTGAGCCGATAACGCCGATGCGCGATTTGGAGCCACCCGTCGCCTGCGCGATGGCCTGCCAAGGTCGCAGCCCCGCCGCAAAGGTAAGCACGCCGCCCGCCAAAAGCAATTCACGGCGGCGGTGGTCAAATGGCTCAGGCTTGGGCATCGATAACTCCTCGCGTTGGGGTTTTTGGGTTGCACCGTCTCATGATTTCACAACTGCCGGCGCTTGATCAGGATTGACGCAAGCAACAACCAACAATGAGCATAAGACGTTTATGGTCCGAAGAAAAGTCAGCACCAGCAATCGGGCGCCGCCGGTGGTAATGCGACCTCCGCGCAACGCCTTGCCGGCGACGCAATCCACATGCCACTGCGCGCGGCCGCTTCATCGGTTGGCACCTAGGCTCTGACGGTGGAAAGCGGACCAAGTTCAATCGCCGCTCTCCTGCGGCGCTGTGCTCCTTGCGAGGCCACCGTAGTTCGGGCGAACTACTGGCCACCACTGGCATCGGACTTTCCGCCGATTTCCTGGTCGGTGGCCGTCGCACGGCTGTACCAAGCGGCGACGAAGGTTGCCGACCCGGTGTCGACATCGACCGCGCGGCGTTCCACGGTAATCTCGCTGTCCGACTGACGCCAGGTCACGATACGGTTGCGGAATTTCAGCCCGAGCCGATTTTGCGTCTCGACCTCCCGGTCGTCGGAGGGGGAACCGTATTCTTTCGTCAGGGCACTAACGACTTCATCGGCGCGCGCCGTCGGAAATGTAATGCGGAACTCGCCGACGCGTCCATCCTGGAGATACGCGGTGTATTTTGCGCCGCGAGCTGGACCAAACGCATATTCGGTGCCGGCACTCGTGTAACACTCAAGCACGGTCGGATTGGAACTAACCGGTCCGCATTGGGCGTTTGCGGCGTCGATCGGATCGAAACTGCACGTTGCTCCATAACACTTGAATAGGGGGATAACCTGCTGGAGTCTCTCCGCGCTGGCACCAAGCGCGACGCCAAGCACTTCGAGCGGGGGCGTCGGCGATGCGGCGATCGCCGCGGCCGAAAAAAATGCACAGGCGCTAAGCGGAATTTTCACGGGTCATTCTCACTAATCGTTGCGATGAGGAAACATCATGAACGGTTAATTATCAGAGAGGTGCTCAAGATCCGCGGACCAGCGAGACGCCGGGCGCCAAGTAAGCGCGACGCATCCCGTTCACTGGCGAGGATGTTCATAGCTTGTTGCATGGCGTGAGCCCGTGGGCATTCTAGCAGTGGCGCATAAGGGTCGTGGCATGGGGATAGCAATCAGTCCACGTCATGAATGCGCTCGTCACTCGTTCGCTTCACCATGCAACTGCGTTCGGAAGCCGTTCGCTTCGACGACGATATCGACATCTCTGCCTGTGAATGTGAGTGTGGATCTCGTGATAGCGCCTTCGAGAACCGATTGCGACACGATCTCGAAAACGCTGTTCGAGAGCCAACTTCCCTTGGTGGCGTGCAGCCACGCGATCCCATCCTCTTCGTGAAAGCGGAATGTGCCGTCCAATCCGATCGGGGCCTCGATGCGCGGTCGCGATCGTCCTGCGCCATTCGAACCGAAGACGAGTTCGTAGCGCGGGTCGTCAGAAATGAGGTCGACAAGGGCCAAGGAGCCCCGCAGGACGAGTTAGCAATCGGGTCAGTATTGTGCAGGGACTTTCACTGAAGCAAATCGACAAGGTGAAAGAACTGACGAAGATGTGGAAACCGAGCATGCCGCTCCCAACGCATGGCGAGATTGTGAACGAGTGAAGGGTGATGATCCGCCGCCGCGCAACCGGATGCCGTTCCCGCTGCCGCACCGCTATTTGCGCCATCTGCCAAACCGAACTCAGTCGGACTCCATCGGTATGTGCATGCTATTTGATGCGTTAGTGGCGTGCCAACTGCGTAGCCGTTGGCTGCATCCGTAGCTCTCCGAACTGCAAGTCTGGCCGGGGGACGATTAACCTAATTTTGTATCACCCGCGCGCCGGCGTAGTTCTGTGAATTGGCTGGGCTCCCACGGCCTGATGGCGAGAACCATGGTTGTGCCGGTGCGCATCCTATGGTCGAGCGCCTTGTCCTCCTGCACGAGCGAATCGAATTCCTCGGCGAGCTTTTGCAGCCGATGCTGCAGGAGTTCGTTCGACCGTCTCGACAGCGCCCCGAAAACCACACTGCGCGACTCGCCGCGGTGGGTAAATGATGTCTCGAAGAACTGCTGCTGTATACGCTCCTCGAAGAACCGCTGGATAGGACCGTCCTTGCGCCACGTAAAGTTTCGTGCGAGCCGGACCTTGATGTAGTTGTCGGGGAGGAGATCGATGAGCCGCATGCGATCGAGGCGTACTAGCAGCCGTGTAACCTCGGCCTTCGAGAACCGGAATGTCTCGACTATATCGACTGCGCTCCAGAAGCTGATTGCGAGTATTCCCACGAGAAGGAGCTTTGGTTCATTGACCAGATCGCGCTCCTGTTCTTCCGTGAGTTCGGCGATGCGTCGCTCCGCGGCTTGCATCAGTTCGAGCAGATCGGTGATGTCGAGCTTCATCAGCGTGCAAATTCGCTCGATGCGTTCGAGACTGAGGTTCTTTTGCGCGAACAGCCGCTTCACAGACGATTCTGACAGGCCGAGTGCGGGCGCAACGTCGGCATAGGTCAAAGCGCGCTGGTGCAGGCTCTTCTTGAGCGTCTCGACGAGGAGAGTGGTCTGGGACATGGTCAGTATCGTCCTGTAGTACTTTGGGGCCCATTCTAGGCCACTTTCTCAAAAATCGTTGCACCCGATGGCGCGCACACCCATTCTGCGCGCCATGCAGATCCGGCAACTTCTTGTTCCGAAGAGCCCGCTTGCGAATGATGTGCGACCTGCGCCGGGTTACGCGGTCGTCCTGGCCATCCTCTCCGCGCTGTTCGCAGCGCGTGTCGCCGCTCAGGCGATGCAGCGCTGGCTACCCCTGCCATTCCTGCCGCCGCCCGGCGCGTTCCAGGGCAGCGCGCTTCCCTACGTCATCCTGCTACCCGTGCAGATCGCCATCCTCGCTGCGATGCTTGTCATTGCCTGGCGGGTGCATAGCGGCATGCTAAGACCGCGACCGCACGTCAGCCGCAGGTTGACCGTTGCGGGCGTGGTCTACGTCGCGACGATGCTAACGCGGCTAACAATCGGACAGACGGTGCCGGACGCACCGTCCTGGTTCCGGTCCGAGGTCTCCACGGTTTTCCATTTCGTGCTTGCGATATTCGTCCTGGCGCTCGCAGCGTACCATCGCGAGCCCTCACGGCGGGCAAAGAAACGAGAAGCGCCATGACGACAGCCGCTCGCGTCACGCCGTACTTGTGGTACCCCGCGACTATGTGCGTCGCGGTGATCCTCTTCGCGCAACTGCTCGCCGCGAACGCGCCACTAGTAATTGCGCTTTACGCACCGATCGTACTCGTCGCCTTCGCCGTCCTGTGGCTGCAATGGCGCTTTCCGGAGCGCCAGTCGTGGCGTCCAGGGTGGGAAGCAGTAAAGGCGGACATGACATTCATGGCGCTCGTGCAGGTGACGTTGCCCCAGGGACTCTCGGCGACCTTCGTGCTTGTCCTCGCCGGCGCGCGGCGCGCGGAGGCCACGGGCTCCGATTGGCCGCATAGTTGGCCGTTGATCGCGCAAGTTTGCCTGATGCTCGTTATCGTGGATTTCATGCGGTACTGGCTGCATCGCGCGTGCCATCGTTGTTTGCCGCTGTGGCGGCTGCACGCGGTCCACCACTCGCCGGACGTTCTCTACTCCCTCAATAGCGGCCGCTTCCACCCGTTGGAAAAGACGCTGCATTTCGGCATCGACACGATGCCGTTCCTCGCGCTCGGCGTCGCGCCCGAGGTGATCGCTGGGTATTTCCTGGTGTATGCGACCAACGGCCTCTTCCAACACAGCAATGTGCACTTGCGGTATGGCTGGCTCAACTACATCGTCGGTAGCGCCGAGACGCACCGCTGGCATCACGCGCGAGATTCCCGCGTCGGCACCTGCAACTACGGCAGCAGCACTGTGATCTGGGACGTGATCTTTGGTACCTGGCAACTGCCAAGGCGCCGCCAGCTGAAGGAGGTGGGCATCATGGACACGAGGTATGCGGGTGGTTTCTGCCAACAGATGATTGCACCGTTCGCTGACCTTCGCCGCGCGGAGCTCGGGCGAACCGTCAAACGCGCCTGCGCCAACATCCTAGTCCGAGCCGACCTCTGGTCGACGCTGCTGGTCCAAGGATGGCGCATTGCTCGCGCAGTCCGCAATCCCATGAGCGTCCAGAACGCGTTGCTCGCCCGCATCCTGCGCGAGAACTGCGAGACAGCCTTCGGGCTTCGCTACAGGTTCCGTGACATGAGCGGCTATCCGGCCTTCGCTAGCTGCGTGCCAGTCGCCGACTACGAAGCGCTGCGGCCGTATATCGACGCCGAGATCAAATGCGGCGAGCATGCACTTACCGAGGCGCCCCCAATGCAGTACGTCCGCACCAGTGGCTCGACCGGCAAGCCAAAGGATATCCCGCTCACGTCCGGGCATCTCGAAGCGCTGCGCCGCATTCACGTGACTGCCGTTGCATTCCAATATCGAGTGTGTCCTCGCGCCTTTGACGGAAGCATTCTGGCAATCGTCAGCCCTGCGTGCGAAGGGCTGCTGGAGAGCGGCAAGCCATTCGGCTCGGCCTCTGGGATCGTTGCAGGCAATACACCGGCCGCGGTAAAGGAGAAATTCGTCCTCCCGGCCGAAGTGTTCGCCATCCACGACAGCCGTGTGAAATACCTGCTGATCCTCCGCCTGGCGCTGCGTCGGCGCGACATCACCTACATTGGGACGGCCAACTCGACGACACTGCTCGCCCTCATGGCGCTCTACCAAAAGCACGCGGCTGAGTTGATCGAAGATCTGCGCCGCGGCACATTCTTTCTCGCGGACCAGTTGCCGGCACAGGTCAGTTCCGCGATTTCGTCCCGCTTGGATGCATGCCCCGGCCGAGCCAACGAACTGGCAGCCTTGCATGCCCGGGTTCCCAACCCGCGCATCGGAGATCTCTGGCCCACGGTACACGCCGTCGTAACTTGGACTTGCGCTAGCGCCGGGACAGCGGTGAGCGCGCTGCGCCATCAGTTGTCGCCCCACACGCGTGTGCTCGAACTCGGCTACATCGCCAGTGAATTCCGCGCCACGATCACGCTGGGGCATCGTGTCGGTGGCGGGCTTCCGACTTTCGACACCCACTTCTTCGAGTTCGTCGAACGCGACCGCTGGGATCGAGGCGAGCCCGAGTTCCTTACGCTCGACCGCATCCGCAAGGGTGCCGACTACTACATCGTCGTCACCACGCCATCGGGCCTGTATCGCTATTTCATTAACGATCTCGTGCGCGTCGCGGGATTCCTGCACAAGGCGCCGCTACTCAGGTTCGTGCAGAAGGGTAAAGGTGTCACCAACATTACCGGCGAGAAGCTCTACGAGTGCCAGGTTCTCGATGCGGTTCGCAAAGCAATGGACGAAATGGGTTGCGCGCTCCGATTTGTGATGATGCTCGCCGATGAGGAAGCCCGCGCCTACCGCTTGTATATAGAGCCTGTTGTTGGCCCCAAGCCGACGGCGGCGTGGATCGCGAAGGTCGTTGATGCGAAGCTCGCGAACACCAACTTGGAATATCAGGCAAAGCGCGAAAGCGACCGCCTCGGGCCGATCGAGGTGCACTGGCTACGCGAACAAGCCGGTGACGCGTACAAGCAGTTCTGTGTGGCTCACGGCCAGCGCGAGGGGCAGTTCAAAGCCGCGGCACTCGCCTATCGCCGGAGCTTCGGCTTCGACTTCGATCCCTTTGTCGTGGCGGCCTGACCATGATTATCGAATCGATCGAGGCTTCTGCGCTCCGGATTCCATTCATGTCCGCATTTCGCCATGCCTTGGCGAACCGCACGGCAACGCAAACCGTCTGGGCCGTTGCGCAAACACGCGACGGCTTAATCGGGTACGGTGAAGGGTGCCCCCGCGAATATGTCAGCGGAGAAAATCTGGCTACCGCCCGGGCGTTCATCGTATCGCGTCAGCAGGGGTGGTGCTCGACGATCCACGACTTGGCTAGCTTGTCCGCGTGGGTTGGGGGCCACCGCGCGGACATTGATCGCCATCCCTCGGCATGGGCCGCGGTCGAGCTGGCGTTGCTCGACCTGGTCGGGAAATCCACGGCGTCCACGCTCGAATCAACGCTTGGCCTCCCCGAGATCGCCGGGATTTTCCCGTACACCGCAGTGCTCGGTGATGCCTCGCCACGCACGTTCGAGGCGCAACTCGCGGCCTATCGGAACGCAGGCTTTCGCGACTTCAAGATCAAGCTCGCCGGCAACCTTGCGCGCGACCGGGCGAAAGTGCAGGCGCTTCTTGCCGCCGGGATCGTACCGGGGTCGGTCCGCGCGGACGCCAACAATCTTTGGCCCAATGTAGACGCAGCAGTCAGCTACTTCGAAGCGCTCGACTTTCGATTCTGGGCGGTCGAGGAACCTTTGCAAGCCGGTGACTACGCGGGCATGCGGCAAGTTTCGGCGGCGCTCAGCACGAAGATCGTCCTCGACGAGAGCATGTTGCGCGTCGAACAGCTTGATGAGATCAGCAAGGATGTTGCCATTTGGATCGCCAACGTGCGTTTGTCAAAAATGGGGGGGCTGCTACGGTCTCTGGAGTTTGCGCGCAAGGCACGCCTTCGTGGCCTCGCGATGATCGCCGGCGCGCACGTCGGCGAGACGAGTGTGCTAACACGCGCAGCCCTCGCGCTTGTCAGCGCCTTTCGCGATTGCGTCGTCGCGCAAGAAGGGGCCTTCGGCACGCACCTGCTCGATCGCGACGTGGTCGAGCCGTCGCTGATGTTCGGCCGAGACGGGATCGTCGACGCCAGTGCGCTCATGATCGGTCGCGCGCCAGGGCTGGGGTTGAATGTCGTGGTGCGATAACACCATCGGTCGGGATCGCACGTCGCGATTTCGTCGCGCAAATTGGTAGCTTCAACGCGGGGTGCCGTGCCCACACCTGTCGCGTCGGACCAACGGGCAAGAGCGAGACCATTCTTAGAATGGGAGGAATCAATGGGAATGGCTTTGAAGAGTCTTCTTGCAGTCTTGTTGATCTCTGGGTTGCTCGGTTGTGCAGGCAAAGATTTTGTGCGTCCGGGTTCAGAAGATTTCAAATTGGGTCAAACAACCTACTCACAAGTGGTCCAGCGAATGGGAGAGCCACGAAGGGCGGCCGACATTCTCAAGAACGGAAAGAATGTGAAGGCTGTCACCTACGTGTATGCATCCACGGGTGGTGAGCCATTGGAAGCCGGCGTAACAGCCGCTCGTGGTCTGACGTACTATTTCTACAACGACACGTTGATTGGCCAGGAATTCATTTCTTCATTCAAGTCTGACAACTCGAATTTTGACGAAAAACGAGTCGAGGACATCAAGAAAGGCCAAACGACGCGTGCGGACGCAATTAAGCTGCTGGGAGAGCCAACGGCAACGTTCATTCCGCCCATGGTCAAGGAAACCTCCGGTGAAGCAATCGGATACACCTACCAGGCGGTTCGTGGCGGCTTGTTCAGCGGGATTAAGAACTCTGTTAAGGTTCTGCGCATTTCGTTCGACGACAAAGGCTTCGTTTCAGATATTGATTACACGTCGTCGGACAATAAATGAGTTCAACCGTGGAGCGGGGTGCTTCTCCCGCTCGATCAACTATCGAGCACACGTAACACAAGAATTGATCAGCGACGACGTGATCGAGGGTCCACTATTGAGAAAATGCTGGACCCTCTCCTACTGTGAAGCAATCTGTACCGCGCCGGCACCGCACGTCGGCGATAATGGACCACAGCCATGACCGAGCGATTCAACCTCCTCGTGGTCCACCCGGTGGACTACGTCGGCTACGCGCCTTTTCTCGGCGCGGCACGGCTGCTCTATTTCGGGTTGCGCCGACTGGGGTACGAAGTGCGCCTCGCGTCGAATCAGTTCCTGCGCGACGTAACGAACATCATTGTCGGGCCACATCACCTTGCGGGTGATCTGGCGGAGCAGCTTCCCGCCGGCACGGTCATCTACAACACCGAGCAGATTGGACCGTCCAACCAGGTCATCGAATCGCTGCGGCCATTCGTGGCGCGCTTTGAGCTCTGGGATCACAGCCTTGCCAACGTGGCAGTTTGGAGGTCGCTCGGACTGGGCGATCGGGTGCGCTACCTCCAGCCGGGGTACCTGCCCGAGTCGACCACCATCGATCCCGCGACACCAGCGAATATCGACGTGCTTTTCTACGGCAATGTCAGCCCCCGGCGCCTAACCGTGCTCGACGCGATCGCGCGGGCCGGGATCGACCTGCAGGTGGTCTCCGGCGTTTACCGACGAGAACGCGACGCGCTGATTGCGCGTGCCAGGATCGTGCTCAACGTTCACGCAACCGAAACCGCAGCCCTCGAGATAGCGCGGGTCGCACACGTGCTGTCGAACCGACGGGCGCTCGTCAGCGAGCTGGGACCCAACGCGAAGATCGATCCCGACTTGCGCGATGGCATCGCCGCAGGAGTGGCGTCGGAACTACCGGGGCTTTGCCGGGCGCTGCTCGCTGATGATCGCCGCCGGCTTGCCCTCGCCGAGCGGGGCTTCGAGCTGTTCAGCCGTCGCGATTTCAGCGCCTCGCTGCGAGAGGTTCTCGGCGCGCGCGATGCTTCGCGGTCGCGCTAGCTCGCCGTCGTATCGACACCCGCAGCGGACCGGCCGGCCGGGCGTTCCAGAACCCCGCGTGCGGCACCGGCAGCTCGACTGCCGGCACAAGCTCCAGTTGCGACACGATCCGAGCAAAAATCGATTTGAATTCGAGTTGCGCGAAACGCATGCCCATGCAGATTCGTGTGCCACCGGCGAAGGTGAGCATCTGGAAGGGACGTGTCGCCGGGCCGTGGTCGCCCCCCGCGTAACGCTCGAGGTCGAAACGCAAGGGGTCCCGGTGCAGGCGCGTCAGCAGATGGGTGGCGGCGGCGGCGAGGGCCACGCGCGTCCCGGGTGCGATGCAGTAGCCACCGATCGCGAACTCCTCGACCACCACCCGAGGAAGGTTGAGCAGCGACGGGTACAGACGTCCCGTCTCGAGGAGGAAACGCTGCAGGTACGGGAGGCGATCGAGCACCGAGACCGACGGCTGCCGATCGCGGGTCCAGCCTGCTGCGGCCAGCTCCTGCGCCAGCAACCGGGCGACGTCCGGCCGCTCGGCGAGCACGAACGCCGCGCGCGAGAACAGCGTCGCGCCCGTGTCGTGACCGGCGATGAGGATGATCGTGAGGTGCGACCGGATCGCCTCGTCAGGGTCGGCGTGATCGGGGAATGCCGGAACGTCCAACAACAGGTCGAGCAGCGATTGCACCGGCGCCGGCCTGTGGCGCCTATGGTCGGCGATGACCCGGCGCAGCACGGTCGCAAGCTCGGCGCGCGCCTCGCTCGCACGCCGGACATAGCTCTCGCGGGATTCGTTCGCATAGTCCTGTCCGTCGAGCACGGTGCAGATGGCACGGAACGCGGGTTCGATGGCGGCGTCGGGCAATCCCACGATGGTGCCGGCGACTATCCCAAATGCCAACGCGCGCAGGCTTGGATAGACATCGATCTGCACGCCGTGCTCCAGCCCCGCCGCCCACTCGTCGATCGTGTCCTCGATCGCCGGCCAGTGCGATTGGATCATGCCGGCCGTAAGCGCGGGCGCCCAGAGGCGGCGCTGCTCCGCGTGCAACGGATCATCGGTGTTTAGCACCGCCTCACCGCACCCGAGGCCGAGCACGTGGCGCCAGCCCTGTGCGCTGCTGAACGTTCTGACCTTCGACGTCATGGCTTGGTCCGCCACCTCGGGTCCGACGAGGTACAAGCACGGCCCGGCATCGGGCCCGAACGGGACGTTGCCGCGCAAGACGGGCCCGTGCTGCTCGCTCGCTCGCGCCTGAAGCCTGGGCACCTCGCCCCGTGCGGCGTCGGCCGCCGCGAGAACGATCGAAGGCGCGGCCGACGCCGCATCGGGCAGTGCCGACTTCACCCGTCAGTCCCCTGGAACGGCACTGGCCACGCCGACCGCATCGATGCCCGCCGCGTGCGAGCACGAGCCCAGCGCACGCTCGAGCGCCGCGGCGACTCGCTGCTGGGCTTCCGGCGCGAGGTCGAGGAAGGTCGGCAGGGTCATGAGTTTCCGGTCCTCGTCGCCGCACAGGGCGCCGGCACGCTGGTTGCCAAACAGCGGATGCCGGGCAAGCGACGGGTAATGCACGCTCGTGGCCACGCCCTCGGCGGCCATCGCCGCACGGATCCGCTCTCGTGCCTCGGCCGCAACCTTCACCACGTACATCAAGCAACTGTCGTCGTCACGACGATCCAGAACGCGAACGCCGGAGGCGAGCGGTGCGAGCAAGCGGTCATACCGCCGGAACTGTTCCTGCCGGCGCGCGCGACATGCTGCCAGCGACTCCATGCCGCCATTGACCAATGCGGCGGCGAGATCGTTGCTGCGAAGCTTCAAGCCCGGCTCCCGGATCGACGCGTAGTCGGCGTGGTGCGGTGTCGCCGTGCGCTCGATGGTGTCGACCGTAAGCCCGAGGTTCGAGACTGCGCGGACCCACCGCTCGTGCGCCGGGTCGCACCCCCACAAGAGCCCCCCTTCGCCGGCGGGCAACTCCTTCACCGCATTGAAGCTGTAGCAGAGGAGGTCGCCGACGACGGCTTCGCGATCGAGCAGATCGACCCGATGAGCACAGTCCTCGATCAGCAACAGACCGCGTGCGTCGGCCAGCGCGCGCAAGCGCAACAGATCCGGATGGCGCTGACCGTAGAGATGTACGACGACGATGGCGCGCGTTCTGCGCGTGAGCGCTCGCTCGACGCGGTTCGGGTCGAGCAGCAAGTCGTCGACGCGCACCTCCGCTATCACCGGCCGCACACCCGCTTGCGCGAATGCGACGCCCGACGACACGAAGGACACCGCCGGTACGACCACCTCGGGGGCGGAGTCGCCCGAAAGGTTCCGCACCAACAGCCCGGCGAGATACAAGGCGCTGGTGCAGGAAGAAGTCGCGAGCGCCCAGCCGCGGCGGGGCTGCATAAATTTCCGCTCCAGCTCTTGGCACTCGGGACCGTACCCGAGCCAGCCCGATTCCAGCGCGGCGAGCGCTCGCTGGCGCCCGGCATCGGCGACGCACGTTCGGAAGAGCGGAACCGGAACGTTTCCGGTCGGCGCGCTCATGGTGCGGGAACGGAAGCCACCGGTGTTTGGCCCGTTGCGCCTGGTCCGAAACGACCGAGATGCCGCGCGCCCAGGCGCAGCCAGTCTTCGCGCGAGCATTCCAAGTCGATCAGCCGCGTCGCGCCGCCATCGTCTCGGCGATGAATGCGGGTTCCGACTACGCGTCCGCCACCGACGATCGCGGCCTGCAGCGAGAGCCGGTTGCCTTCGATCACGGTCATCCGAACCAGTTCCAACCCCAATATTGTGAACGCGAAGTCGCGCATCGCGATGCCAGCGTCGACCGCGACGCCGGGATAGCCGGCCGGGAAAAAGCTGCGATAACGAACGAGCTTCCGCGCATCGACCATCACCCGGCCGAGCTCGAAGCTCCGCTCGACCGCGTCGCCCTTGCTCCAGCCGATCACGCCGACGAACGCGTCGTCCGCTTTGATCCGGATGGCCAAGACGGCCTCGTACGGCCGGTTCATCCCGCGCCGCAACCACTCGCGGTTGCGATCCGGGTCAAGTACGCGCCGATCGAGGAACTGGCGGCGCACGTCGGAGCGGTTCCGAAGCGCCGTGATTGCGTCCAGCTCGGACTCCTCGGGCCACCCGATCCGGACGCACTCCCCCTCCGCAACCGGGCCCTGCACCGGAATCGACCAGGCCGGTGCGCCACTTACCGTCATGAGCCCCCCGGTTCTCAGACGGCCAAGGGGCAGGCGCAGCCCGCCGCAAAAGTGTTAGCTATGTGTCCGGTATAAAGGTCCACGATGTACCAGCCCGCCGCCACGATCAGCAGCAGCCCCGCCGCACCCACACTGCCTGCAGAAACCCAATCCCCCTGATCGCTCATCTAAAGAATCCTTTTCCTCGATTCACACCGCATCCCTGAAGCGATTTTCCCTGGCGCAAGCCGAGTGAGCGTATCACTCCGGCTTTTCAACCGCAATTGCAATTCTGATCTGCGGCCTCCCGCTGCCTCCGCCCAAAAACCAACTCTCCCGAAACGAAAGCAGCGAACCAGTTTTCGGCTCGTCGCTTTGCTTTACTTCTTTCCAGTTTCCTATCGCTCTGCCTCAGTCCTAACACAAAGGGCCAGCAACCCGGTCACCAGGAACAGCATCTCGCTCGGCTCCGGCTTCGTGGAGTTACCCGAGATCTCCAGAGTCAAAGTGTTTCCCTGAATACGTCCGTGCACACATCGCCGACCGGGCAAGTCCAGGTGGTGAACTCCGTGGTGGCGAAGTTGCCTGACTGCGTTTTATCTCTCAACCGCCCGCGACGGCGAAATTGCCGCCGTCCAAGTTGAGAGTGACGGCGGTGAATATCCCGCTCACGAGTGTGGATGCGCCGGCGCCATGCTGCGTGTAGGTACCTGTTCAGCAGCTCTAGCTACCTGCTCCGGGTCTCCGAGCTAAAGCAACGCTGATCATGCGCGGGAACATTGGTTGGTGCCGGATAAAGGATTCGAACCCTTGACCATCGCATTACAAATGCGCCGCTCTACCAACTGAGCTAATCCGGCTAAGCGAACGGTGACTATGACCACCATCGTTGGTGACAGTCCTCAACAACCGAGAGGGCCACCGGGCCACACCTTATTGATTAGTCTAGCGATTTTCGCTGAGCCGCGATAGCGGCTCAGTGATTACAAAACCGCCGCTCTACCAACTGAGCTATGCCGGCCGGGCCCGCGTGGCAAGACCAAACGCGGTTACTTTACAACTTGAAGGTGTTTTGCCCGGTCGCGCGGCTTTTTGTCCCGTGAGGACGGAGCGCGCGCCGCCGCCAGCTCCGTTGGGGCCGTCGCAGCATCGAGCGATGCGGCGGGATCGGCGGCCACGGGGAACGTAAGGCCGGATTCGGTTTCCTTGGCAATTACCCCTGACACTGCCGCGATCGGCACCGAAACTTCCTGCGACACGCCATCGAAGCGCGCAGTGAACTGCACATGCTCGTTGTCGACTGTAAGGCGCCGTGTCGCGCCCGCGCTGATGTTGAGCACGATCTCACCGTTCTTGACGTAAGCGGCCGGAACGCGCGTCTGCCGATTGACCTTTACGGTAAGGTAAGGCGTCAGGCCGTTGTCCGCACACCATTCGCAGATGGCGCGGATCAGGTAGGGTTTGGCCGATCGCTCTGACATGTGCTTAGGATACACCAATAGGCCGACCGCGGCGTCCTGCCGGGACTGCCATCTACTTTCTCATCCCGCGTTCGGCCGACGTGAGCGCCTCGATGAATGCCGGTCGCGAAAACAGCCGCTCCGCGTATTTCATCAGCGGTGCCGCGGGCTTGGGCAGCTGAATGCCGTAGTAGTCGAGCCGCCACAGCAACGGCGTGATTGCCACATCGAGCATCGAAAACTCCTCCCCAAGCATGTACTTGTGCTTTGCAAATACCGGCGCGATCTGCAGCAGGCTGTCGCGCACCAGGCCCCGCGCCTTGTCAAGCTGTTTCTGATTGTTGCCCTCGAGTGTATCAATGTGCGAGAAGAGCTCCTTCTCGAATCGATGCAGGAACAATCGCGCGCGGGCGCGCATCAACGGATCGGCCGGCATCAGCTGGGGGTGCGGAAAACGCTCGTCGATGTACTCGTTGATGATGTTCGACTCGTGCAGGACCAGGTCGCGCTCGACAAGTACCGGGACCTGGTTGTATGGGTTCATGACCGCGAGGTCCTCGGGCTTATGATCCAAGTCGACATCGATGATTTGGAAATCCATTCCCTTCTCGTGCAGCACGATGCGGCAGCGCTGGCTGAAAGGATCGGTTGTCCCGGAATAGAGCGTCATCATGATGTATTCTCCTGAGGCCGGGTTGCGATCGCCGCCACGGCGCGGAAATGCGAGGGGCAGGAGCGGCGCCCCTGCCCCGGTATTCGCTTCAGTTGTTCAGTGCAAATCGGCCCAATAGCTGCGCTTTAGCGCATAGACGAGGGCAAAGAGGACGCCCAGGAAAAGCAAAGCACCGATGCCGATGTTGATCCGCTCGTTCTTGACCGGCTCAGCCATGTAGTCGAGGTAGTTGACCAGGTCGGCGACCAACGCCTCGTATTCGACGCGGGATAGTGTCCCCGGCGTGTCTTGCGCCAAGGTTTTTACGATGTACTTGCCACCCCGCGCCGGTTCGACTGACGAGAGTCCCTTGGCCGCGAGCGCGGCCGCCTCTGCCTTATCGATGTCCTCGTACTCCGTCTCGACCAGCTTCTGCGTTCCGGACAGACTCCACAGCACATCCGGCATAGCAACGTTTGGGAACACGAGGTTGTTCCAGCCGCTCGTCGCCTTGTCGTCGCGGTAGAAGGCAAGGAAATAGCTGTACAACCAATCCTTGCCGCGCACGCGCGCCTCAACGGTCAGGTCAGGCGGTGCCGTACCGAACCACGCTGCGCCATCCGCCCGACTCATTGCCACGGTCATTGTGCTGCCGATCTTGTCGGTAGCAAACATGAGGTTGTCTTGAATCTGCTTTTCAGTCAGGCCAAGGTCAGCCAGCCGGTTGTAGCGCATGTATTGCGCGCTGTGGCAATTGAGGCAGTAGTTCACGAAGTCGCGCGCGCCACGCTGCAATGATTCGACATCGAGGCGGTTCGACGGCGCCGACATCAAACTCGGACCTTCGGCGGCAAGCGCTGCGCCTGCGACCGCGAGCAGGATCACGCCGGCAAAGCGACGCATTGCCTTCACCACCTTACCCTCTCCGGCACGGGCTTGGTCTTGTCGCGAGCGGTATACCAGGGCATCAGAAAGAAGAACAGGAAATACACCAGCGTCAACAACCGCGCGACCCACGTCGCCCTGTCTTTCGTATCGAGCGCGTCCGACCAGCCGCCGCTGAACTGTCCCCAGACGGTAATCGGCACAGTGCCGAGGTATCCCAGGACGAGGAAGCAAAAAACGAAGACAGCAAGCCAAGCCTTGTAGTTCATGCCGCGATACCGGATCGATTTCACCGCCCCGCGGTCGAGCCAGGGCATGAAGAAAAAGATGACTACGGCGGCGCCCATCACCAGGACTCCCCAGAACTGCGAGTTCAGGAACGAAGGTATCGCACGCAGCATCGCGTAATACGGCGTGAAGTACCACACCGGCGCGATATGCACGGGGGTCTTCAGCGGGTCGGCGGGAATGAAGTTGTTCGCCTCGAGGAAATAGCCGCCGACGTCGGGTAGGAAGAAAACGACGATCGAAAAGACGAAGAGGAAGAAAACGATCCCGACCAGATCCTTGATCGTGTAGTACGGATGCGAATAGATGCCGTCGAGGTAGATGCCGGTCTTCGGGTCCTTGGGCTGCTGCTTGATTTCGATGCCATCCGGATTGTTCGAACCGACCTCGTGCAGGGCCATCAGGTGGATCGCCGCCAGGATTATCAGGACCAGCGGCAGTGCCGCTACGTGAAATGCGAAGAAGCGATTGAGCGTCACGTCGGAGATCGTGTAGTCGCCACGGATCCAGATGGCGAGGTCGTCGCCGATGAAAGGCACCGTCGAGAAGAGATTGACGATAACCTGCGCGCCCCAGTACGACATCTGGCCCCACGGCAGAAGGTAGCCAAAAAACGCCTCTGCCATCAGCGCTAGGTAGAGAAAGCAGCCGATTATCCAAAGCAACTCGCGCGGCTTGCGATAGCTGCCGTAGAGCAAGCCGCGGAACATGTGCAGATAGACGACGACGAAAAACGCCGAGGCGCCGGTCGAGTGCAGGTAGCGAATGAACCAGCCGGCGGGCACATCCCGCATCATGTACTCGATCGACTCGAATGCCTTAGTCGCATCGGGCTTGTAGGTCATGGCCAGGAAGATCCCGGTCACGATCTGCATGACCAGCACGAATCCGGCGAGCGAGCCGAAGTAGTACCAGAAGTTGAAATTCTTCGGGGCAATGTACTTGCCCCACTGGTCCTCCCACAGCTTGGTCAGCGGGAAGCGGGCATCGATCCAGGACAGGAGTCTTTGCATTGGGTCACGCGGGCTTGCTGTCCTCACCGACCAGGATCTTCGAGTCAGACAGGTACCGGTACGGCGGAATGTAAAGGTTGGTCGGCGCAGGTACACCCTTGTAGACACGGCCGGCGAGATCGAACTTCGATTGATGGCAGGGACAGAAAAAACCACCGAGCCAATCGGGTCCCAGATCCGCGGGCGCAACGTCCGGGCGGTACGTCGGAATGCAGCCGAGATGGGTGCAGATGCCGATCGCCACCAGGATCTCTGGCTTGATCGAGCGGTCCTCGTTCTTGCAATACAGCGGCTGATGATCAACCGACGACCCGGGGTCTGCGACCCGCTCGTTGAGCTTCGGCAGGCCGGCAAGCATCTCCTTAGTGCGGCGAACGATCCAAATCGGCTTGCTCCGCCACTCGACGGTGATTTGCTGGCCCGGGTCGAGCTTGCTGATATCGACCTCGACCGGAGCACCGGCTGCCTTCGCGCGCTCGCTCGGCCAGAAGCTCATGGCAAACGGGACCGCGGTAGCGATCACACCGACGGTACCCACCGCCGTCGTCGCGCCGAGCAGCAAGCGACGTTTTCCCCCGTCTACCTTCCCATCCTCTGGCATGGATCCCGTCCCCCCGCAAACTTTTGGATTATAGATGATTCAGCCATCCTGCCGGAAGCCATGCGCCCAAAATGCCGTGAAAACTTCATTTAAAACATGATATTAGAAACCACGTGGTGGCGGTTTGGCTGGCGGCCCTCCCATGTTGCAGTGCCGCAGCCGATGCGTTCGAGGTCTATAATCACCTTATTTCTCGATCACTTTGCCATGCTGCGCCGTTTCTGGCTCCTGTTCGCGCAAGTCGCCACGGTATGCGTTGCAGCGCTGTTCGTCGTCGCGACGCTGCGCCCTGATCTGCTCGCCGGCGTTGCCGGCAAGAACAACGTTGTGCTGGTGCAGGAAACCGCGCCCACCGTTGCCGGCCCGAAAGTCGAAAGCTTCGCCGACGCCGCCAAAAGGGCCATGCCCTCGGTGGTGAATATCTACACCAGCAAGGAAATCCGGCAGCGGAATCCCCTGCTCGACGACCCTGTGTTGCGCCGTTTCTTTCCGGGCCTGTCCGACGGTGAACCGCGACGTGCGACCAGTCTGGGCTCGGGCGTGATCGTCAGCAGCGAAGGCTACGTTCTGACCAACAATCACGTCATCGAAGGCGCCGACGATATCCAGCTCGTGCTCGCCGACGGCCGCCGCCTGCACGCCACCGTGCGCGGCAACGATCCGGAGTCCGATCTGGCCGTGCTCAAAGCCGACGGTAAGGACCTCCCGGCGATAACGTTCGGCAAGCTCGACAACGTCCAGGTCGGTGATGCCGTTCTGGCGCTCGGCAACCCGTTCGGCTTTGGCAACACAGTTACCCACGGCATCGTCAGTGCGCTCGGACGCAACCATCTGGGCATCAATCGCTTCGAGGATTTCATCCAGACCGATGCCGCCGTGAATCCGGGCAACTCCGGCGGGGCGTTGGTCGATTCGACCGGCAGTCTGATCGGGGTCAACAGTGCCATTTTCTCGCAGAGCGGTGGCTCGCAGGGGATCGGCTTCGCGATTCCCGTCTCGCTCGCGCGCAACGTGCTTGAGCAGATCATTCGCGACGGCGAAGTAACGCGGGGGTGGCTCGGCATCGAGCCGCAGGAAGTCACGCCCGAGGTCGCCGTCGCGTTCGCGCTCCGGGAGGGCGACGGGGTACTCATTCGCGGCGTGTTGAAGAATGGGCCCGCCGATCGCGCCGGCCTCCAGGTGCACGACATGGTGGTGGAGATCGACGGCAAGCCGACACGTGACGGCACCGCGCTGCTGTCGCAGATCGCCGCCCTAACCCCGGGCCGCCAGGCAACGCTCAAGGTGCTGCGCGACAACAAGCCCCTCGAGCTGGAGGTCACCGTCGGCAAACGTCCCAAGCCGACCGGTTGAGCACGCGGGCCAATCGCCCCTATTTTGCCGCCTCGCTCTCTTCGACGCTCGGTGTCCGCGGTGACACGGCGACGAAGCGTGCCGCGACCAGTCCCAGCTCGTAGAGCAGCCAGAGCGGTATCGCCAGCATTGCCTGCGAGAGCACGTCCGGCGGTGCGAAGATCGCGCCGACGACGAACGCTCCGACAATGACGTAGCCCCGGATCGCATGCAGCTTCTTCAAATCGACCACGCCGAGCCGCACCAGCACCACGACGACGACCGGTACCTCGAAGGTCACGCCGAAAGCGATGAACATCGTGAGCACGAAGGAGAGGTACTTGTCGATGTCGGTCATCATCTGCACGCCCGCGGGTGCGTAGCCGGCAAAGAACCCAAAGGCGATAGGGAATACGATGAAATAGGCGAATGCCATGCCGATGGCGAAAAACAGCACGCTGGAAAAGATCACCGGCAGCGCGAGGCGCTTTTCGTGATGGTAAAGCCCGGGCGCGATGAAGGCCCACATCTGATAAAGCACGTACGGCAGGGCGATCAGTAACGCCGCCATCAGCGTCACCTTGAGGGGCACGAGGAAGGTACCGGTAACGTCGGTCGCGATCATCGTGCTTCCCCGCGGCAGCGCCTTGAGCAGCGGCGCCGCGAGCAGGGCGTAGATATCCTTCGCCCAGGGGACGAGACACACGAGCACAACGACCACCGCGACGATCGAGCGCAGCAACCGGCTGCGCAGCTCGATCAGGTGCGAGATGAACGTTTCCTCGGTATTTCCGGGCCCGGTGGGCGACTCGCTCATGGTCAAGGAATGCGCAACAGGGCGCGTGCGCCATTGTAGCGCGGCGCCCAGCACACCCTTCAGATGCGCTCGAATCCGGGCAAGGACGCCTGTTGCGGCGGGTCGCCCGTCCCTTTGCTGAGGCTATCCGTGGCGCGCACCTCGGCCACGGCATCGCTCACCGCCGGCTCCGGTACGGCGGGGAGCGCGGAGGACGCTTCGGCGGGTGCGGCCGGCGGCGTGGTCCCAGCCGCCGCGTTGAGTTCCGCTTCGACAGAGCGCACGCCACTTTCAACGTCGTGCGCCGCCTTCGTGACCGACTGCTCGATGCTGCGCGCCGCGCTCTGTACTTCCGACTGCAGCTTGCGCAGCTCGTCGAGTTCCATCTCGCGGTTGATATCCGCCTTGACCTCGTTTACGTACCGCTGCAAGCGGCCGAACATGTGCCCCAGCGTACGCGCGACCTTGGGCAGACGCTCCGGGCCGATGACGATTAGTGCTACGACTCCGACGACGAGGATCTCGGAAAAGCCGATGTCGAACATGAGGCGTCCATCAAGGCGTCTTTTCTTTCCGCGCCTCGCCTTCGATCGTCTGGCCGGCCAACTGCTGCGGCGAATCGCCGGGCGGCGTTGGTGTTTCGCCCTCAGTCGTCTTCATGCCTTCCTTGAAGCCCCGAACTGCGCCGCCAAGATCCTGGCCAATATTCCTTAGCTTCTTGGTCCCGAAGATCAGCACTACGACCAGCAGCACGATCAACCAGTGCCAGATGCTCAGTCCACCCATGGTTGTTCTCCTTTACGTTCCCGGTTTGGGCAACATTCTACCCAGCGGTTCGGATCCACCGATGACGTGCACGTGCAGATGCATGACATCCTGTCTGCCGATCCGGCCCGTATTGATGATCGTGCGATAGCCTTCGGGAGATCCCTGCTCGCGGGCAAGTCGGCCCGAAAGCACAAGGATCCTCCCCAGCACGCCAACGTCCTCCTTCGTCGCGTCGGCGAGCGAGGCAAGATGCTTCTTCGGCATCAGCATAAAATGAACCGGTGCTTGCGGGTTGATGTCGTGGAAGGCCAGAATCTCCTCGTCCTCGTACACTTTTCTGGATGGTATCTCGCCTCGGGCGATCTTGCAGAATATGCAGGTATCCATAAGCTCGATTCTCAGCCGCACTTAGCGCCACCGCGCTCTTCACAGCCGCACCGCTTTCTCCTCCAATCCCGAGATGCCTTCGCGCCGCGCCAGCTCGGCGCACACGTCGGCGGGCCCAAGATCGTTCTTAACCAGCACGACCAGGCAATGAAACCAGAGGTCCGCGATTTCAGCAATGAGGCGAAGTCTATCACCGTCCTTGGCAGCCATGACCGCCTCCGTCGCCTCTTCGCCAATCTTCTTGATCATTGCGTCATCGCCTTTCGCGAAGAGAGTCGCGACGTAGGAGGTCGCCGGATCGGCGCCACGCCTCGCCGCAATCGTCGCGGTTAGCCGCTGCAGCACGTCGTCGCACATCGGTTTGGATGCCCTGCGGGTGATCTGGTCGGCCATCTCATTTTCCATAGATTGTCCTGGGGTCCTCGAGCACGGGATCCACCACGTGCCAGGCACCATCCTCGAGGCGTTGGAAGAAACAGCGGTGCCGCCCGGTATGACAAGCGATTCCGCCCTTTTGTTCGACGATAAGCAGGATCGTGTCGTTGTCGCAATCGAGCCTTATCTCGCGCACGCGTTGCACGTGACCCGACGTCTCGCCCTTGCGCCAGAGCCGGCCGCGCGAACGCGACCAGTAGTGCACCTCCCCGGTTGCGGCGGTGCGCTCGAGCGCGTCGCGATTCATCCATGCCTGCGTCAGTACCGTCCCGCTCTCCGCCTCCTGCGCAATCGCGGGAACCAGTCCGTCGGCGTTCCATTTCACCGCTTCGAGCCAGCTACTCAAGCGCGGACCTCTATGCCTGCCTCGGCCATGGCGGCCTTTGCCTGGGCCACCGTGAATTCGCCGTAGTGGAATATGGAAGCCGCCAGCACCGCGTCGGCCCCTCCGATAACGATGCCGTCGACGAGATCCTGCAGGGTGCCCACGCCTCCCGACGCGATCACCGGGATATCCACCGCATCGACGACCGCACGCGTCAGGGCGAGATCGAAGCCGGTCTTTGCTCCATCGCGATCCATGCTCGTCAGCAGGATCTCCCCCACCCCCATTTGCGCCACCGTCCGTGCCCAAGCAACCGCGTCGAGACCCGCCGGATTACGGCCGCCGTGCGTGAAGACCTCCCATCCGCCCGCCGGTGACTGGCGGGCGTCGATCGCAGCGACAATGCATTGCGCGCCGTAGCGCCTCGCGGCGTCGGCATAGAGAACGGGGTTCTTCACGCCTGCGGTGTTGATGCTGATCTTGTCGGCGCCGGCATTGAGCAGGGCACGGATGTCGTCGACGTGTGAAACTCCGCCGCCCACGGTGAGCGGGATGAAGACCTGATCAGCGACAGCCTCGATCATGTCATAGAGCAGACCTCGCGATTCGACGCTGGCCTGGATGTCGAGGAACGTCAGCTCGTCGGCACCCTGTTCGTCGTAGCGTCGCGCAATTTCAACCGGGTCTCCGGCATCGCGCAGATTGACGAAATGGACGCCCTTGACGACGCGCCCATGGGCCACATCGAGGCAGGGAATAATGCGCTTCGCGAGACCCATGAACGAGGTGCCGACGCATTCGCGCGGTGCGCCATAGCCTGCGGCGCGGTCGGCCGGATTTGGGCCTATGGGGCGCGGTGCTGCAAGCGCGTCACTTGCCGCCCTTCGCCGCCTTAAGCGCCGCCTTGAAGTCGAGCGTGCCTTCGTAGAGCGCGCGGCCGGCAATAGCGCCGCTGACCCCCTCGCTCTCATAACAGGCAAGCTCCTTGATGTCCTTAAGGCTGTTGATCCCCCCGCTGGCGATGACCGGGATCTTCAGCTCGCGCGCGAGCTTGACCGTCGCCTCGATGTTGATGCCAGTAAGCATGCCGTCGCGGCCGATGTCGGTGTACACAATTGCTTCGACGCCGTAATCCTCGAACTTTTTCGCCAAATCGAGAACATCGTGTCCGCTCATCTTCGACCAGCCGTCGGTAGCGACTTTGCCCTCTCGGGCATCCAAGCCGACGATGATGTGGCCGGGGAACGCGTAGCAAGCGTCGTGCAAGAAGCCGGGATTCTTCACCGCGGCAGTGCCGATGATGACGTAGCTGATGCCGTCGTCGAGATATCGCTCGATGGTGTCGAGATCCCGGATCCCGCCGCCCAGTTGGACCGGGATTTCCTCACCGATGACGCTCACCACCTCGCGGATCGCCAGCTCGTTTTTTGGCTTTCCGGCGAACGCACCGTTCAAGTCGACCAGGTGCAAACGCTGTGCCCCTAGCTCGAGCCAGTGCTGCGCCATCGCCGCGGGGTCCTCCGAGAACACGGTCGCCGACTGCATCTCGCCCTGCTTGAGACGCACGCAGTGGCCGTCCTTGATGTCGATCGCGGGGATGATCTGCATGGCGGCGGGGGGCGACGGGATGTCGCTAGGGTGGCGACGCTCGAGGCTGGAACGCTGCTGCGTGGGCTGCGCACGAGCGCAGCTTGTTCAGACGCGCCCGTTCCAGGCGACGAAGTTCGAGAGCAACTGAAGACCGGCGCGGTGGCTCTTCTCGGGGTGGAACTGCACGGCAAAGATATTAGCGCGAGCGATCGCGCAAGTAAACGCCGTTGGGTAGGCGGCCGTTGCCGCCGTTATGCTGGCGTCGGCGGGCGCCGGGTAGTAGCTGTGCGCGAAGTAGAAGCGTGTCCCGTCTTCAATGCCTCGCCACAGCGGATGGTCTTGCATCCTCCGGACCGGACTCCAACCCATATGCGGCACCTTCAGGCGGTGGCCACCGGCATCGACCATCGCCTCCCCGCGAAAACGCACGACACGGCCCGCAAACACGCTCAGGCCGGTAGTGGGTCCTTCCTCGCTGTCCTCGAACAGCATCTGCAGGCCGAGGCAAATGCCTAGAAAAGGCCGCTCGCGAGACGCCTGCAGGACCGCTTCGTGCAAACCGCTCGCGTCAAGGCTGCGCATGGAGTCGGGCATTGCGCTCTGGCCTGGCAACACCACGCGCGCCGCGTCTCGGATCGTTTGCGGGTCGGAGCTCACCACGGTGGTGCACTGTGGCGCTACAAAACGCAGCGCCTTCGCCACCGAGCGCAGATTGCCCATGCCGTAATCGATGACGGCTATATCGGGCATGAAATCAGCGCCTCAGAGGGACCCCTTGGTCGACGGTATCCCGGTTGTGCGCGAATCCGGTGCAACCGCGATGCGCAGCGCCCGGGCGAAAGCCTTGAACACCGTTTCCGCCTGGTGGTGCGCGTTCTGCCCGCGCAAGTTGTCGACATGCAGAGTTGCCAGCGCGTGATTGGCAAAACCCTGGAAGAACTCGTGCGTGAGGTCGACATCGAAAGCGCCGATCATCGGCCGCGTAAACGGGACATGAAACTCGAGGCCAGGGCGGCCTGAAAGATCGATGACGACGCGCGAAAGCGCCTCATCGAGCGGTACATAGGCGTGACCATAGCGGGTGATCCCAGCCTTGTCGCCCAGCGCCTGCCTGACCGCCTGGCCGAGCGTGATCCCGACATCCTCGACGGTGTGATGCGCGTCGATGTGCAGATCACCCTTGGCCTGGACCGAAAGATCAAGCATCCCATGGCGGGCGACCTGGTCGAGCATGTGATCGAGGAAAGGCACGCCGCTGGCGAGTTCGGAGCGGCCGGCGCCATCGAGGTTGAGCGCAACGATGATCGTCGTCTCTTTGGTGGCGCGTTCGACGCGAGCGCTTCGGCCTGCGACCGCGGCGGAGGTTTTTCTGTCGTTCATCGGCAAAGCTCGGTGCAAGCGGTGAGCAGCAACTCGTTTTCCCTCGGCGTCCCAACCGTGATGCGCAGGCAGTTCGCAAGCATCGGATGCGAGCCGTGAAGGTTCTTGACCAGGATGCCGCGGCTCTTCAATCCTTCGAACATCCCATTCGCGCCGGCGACGCGGATGAGCATGAAATTCGTCCGCGTCGGGAACACCGTCGTGCCCGGCAGTTGCCCGAGCTCCGCCTCCAGTCGCGTGCGCGCCGCGCCAATCGCAGCGGCCTGTTCGGCGATCCAGCCGGTGTCGGCCAGGAGAGCCACCACGGCAGCCTGTGTCAGCGCGTTCACATTATACGGCTGCCGTACTTTGTTCAACTCGGCGATCCACGCCGGTCCGGCGACGGCATAACCGAGCCGGATACCCGCCATGCCAACCTTAGACAGCGTCCTCAGCACCAGCAGGTTCGCAAATTCGCTCACCCTGGGCAGAAACGTTGCATTGGCAAACGCGTAATACGCCTCGTCGACGACGACCAGGCCGCGTGTTGCACCGAGCACCGCCTCGATGTCGCTCGCGGCGAACAGGTTGCCGGTCGGATTGTTCGGATAGGCAAGATAAACCAGTGCCGGCCGCTCGCGCTCGATGGCCGCGAGCGTCGCGGCGCGATCGAGGCCGAAATCCGCCGCCAACGGCGCGCCGACGAATCGCATGCCGGCGTAAAGGGCGTTCATGCGATACATGACGAACGAAGGGTCGGGCGCGAGCATGACCGCGCCCGGCCGTGCCAGAGCCGAAGTGATGATCTGGATCAGCTCGTCCGACCCGTTGCCGAGCAGGAGGCCCTGCCCTGGCGTGATGCCCAACGCGCGGACGAGCGCGGCCTTGGCCTGGTCGGCGGCGCCATCGGGATAGCGATTGACCGGCACGCGTGCCAGCGCTTCGTCGAGCCGGGCGCGTACCCCAGCTGGCAAAGCGTACGGGCTTTCCATCGCGTCGAGTTTGACCATGCGCTCCGCGTTCGCTACCGCGTAAGCCGACAGCTCCCGGATTTCCGGGCGCACCACCGCCGCGATCAACTCCGCCGTCGCAAGCTCTGTCGCGCGGTCGGTCACGGCTTCAGCCGCAATTCCGCACTCCGCGCGTGCGCCGCCAAGCCCTCCCCTTGCGCCAGCGTCATCGCCGTGCGGCCGAGCGTCTGCGCGCCCGCAAACGATATCGCAATGACGCTGCTGCGTTTCTGAAAGTCGTAAACGCCGAGCGGAGAGAAAAACCGCGCGCTACGCGCGGTGGGCAGGATATGATTCGGACCGGCGCAGTAGTCGCCGATCGCCTCCGAGCTGTAATGGCCGAGGAAGATTGCGCCCGCGTGCCGCAATCGCGCCAGCAACGGCTCCGGGTCGGCCACGGCAAGTTCGAGGTGTTCCGGCGCAATATGATCGGCGATCGTGCAGGCCTCGTCGAGACTCTTGACCCGGACCAGTGCGCCACGCCGCAAGAGCGACGCGGCGATGATCTCCTTGCGTGGCATCGCCGGAAGTTGCCGGGCGATGCTCGCCGCAACCGCATCAAGAAGCGCGGCGTCGGGGGAAAGCAACATCGCCTGCGCCATCTCGTCGTGCTCAGCCTGCGCGAAAAGGTCCATTGCGACCCAATCCGGGTTGGCGCTGGAGTCGGCGATGATCAGAATTTCGGAGGGCCCAGCGATCATATCGATCCCGACCACACCGAAGACGCGACGCTTGGCCGCCGCCACATAGGCATTGCCCGGGCCGACAATCTTGTCCACCGCGGGAATGGTCGCGGTACCGTAGGCGAGCGCAGCAATCGCCTGCGCCCCGCCGACGGCGTAAGCGCGCGTGACGCCCGCCAGGTGCGCGGCGGCAAGCACCAGCGGATTTCTCTCACCGCCGGGCGTTGGCACGAGCATAACGATGTCGGTCACACCGGCAACCGCCGCCGGCAGCGCGTTCATGAGCACCGAGGACGGATACGCTGCCTTTCCCCCGGGCACGTACAACCCGACCCGGACCAGTGGGGTGACTTTCTGCCCCAGGCGCGTACCGTCAGCTTCGGTAAAGGTCCACGATTCGGCGCGTTGCCGCTCGTGGAAGGCTCGGATCCGCGCCGCAGCGGTCGACAGCGCATCGCGCTCACGCATTGCCAACGCGTCGAACGCCGCCGCGAATTCGACGGCCGGGATGGCCAGCGCGGCGACACTCGGCGCATCCACGCGATCGAAGCGCTTCGTGTACTCGAGCACCGCCGCGTCACCACGCGCGCGCACGTCGGCGAGGATCGCCGCGACTACCGCCTCGACCCCCGCATCCTCGGGCGCGTCGAACGCGGTCAGCAGGGCGAGTGCCGCGTCGAATCCCGGGGCGGACGAGTCAAGCCGTCGCAACTCAACCATTGGCGCGGTCCGTCGCCACCGCGGCAGCGATCGCCTCGAGTAGCGGCTGCATTTTTTCCCGCTTCAGCTTGAGTGCGGCAGGATTGACAATCAGCCGGGCGCTGATCGGCAGGATCTCCTCGACCGCCACGAGATCGTTGGCCCTGAGCGTATTGCCAGTGCTGACCAGGTCAACGATCGCGTCGGCGAGCCCGACCAGCGGCGCCAGCTCCATCGATCCGTAGAGCCGGATCAGGTCCACGTGCATGCCCTTGCCCGCAAAATGCTCGCGCGCTGTTGTAACGTACTTGGTGGCGACCCTGAGCCTCGCGCCGCGCTTTACCGCACCCGCATAGTCGAACGAGCGTGGGGCAGCGACGACCATGTGACAGTTGCCGATGCGAAGATCGATGGGTTGATAGAGACCTTCGCCCCCATGCTCGAGCAGCACGTCCTTGCCCGCGACGCCGAGGTCCGCCGCACCGTTTGCCACGTAGGTCGGCACATCGGATGGGCGCACGATGACGAAGCGCAGGTCCGCGCGATTGCTGCCAATGATCAGCTTACGCGATGTTTCCGGGTTTTCAGACGGCGCAATGCCCGCACGCGCCAGCAGCGGCAGCGTCTGATCAAGGATGCGGCCCTTGGTGAGGGCGATCGTGAGAGCAAGCACCTGGCGCGCCGATTCGACACGAGACACGACACGTCGCGTGAACGCGTCGGCACTCTGATCGGTGGTTCGAGAGGGGTAATAGCCGGCTGGAATTGTACCATTCCCGCGACCTCGCGCTCTGACACAATCGACCGTCGGGCGCTTCAGTTCGGGCTGCCCGCGCTCACCACCATGCAAGCGGCAGCTTACTCGCCGAGCGCCCCGCCCACACGGCGAATCCTCGCCCCCAACGCGGAGAGTTTTTCCTCGATGCGCTCATACCCGCGATCCAGGTGGTAGATGCGCTCGATGGTTGTCTGACCCTCGGCGACCAGCCCGGCGATGACGAGGCAGGCGGATGCGCGCAGATCGGTGGCCATGACGCTGGCGCCGGTGAGCCTGGGTACGCCCTTGATGATTGCCGTGCTGCCCTCAACCTCGATTTCCGCACCGAGGCGCTTCAATTCCTGCACGTGCATCATCCGATTTTCGAAGATCGTCTCGGTGATCACCGCGGTGTCGTCGGCGATCGTCATCAGCGCCATCAATTGCGCCTGCATGTCAGTTGGAAATGCCGGATACGGAGCGGTGCGAAGATTCACCGACTTCAATGTCCTTTGCCGCCCGACGCGGATCGTTGCCCCCTCAACGGAGATCTCCACGCCCGCTTCGGCAAGCTTCTCCAGCACCGCCTCCAGCGTCGCCGGGCGCGTACCTCGTAGGTTTACCGTACCCCCCACCGCGGCGGCAGCAGCAAGGAAGGTGCCCGTCTCGATCCGGTCGGGCATGATCGCGTGCGATGTGCCGCCGAGTCGCTCGACGCCGTCGATGACGATGCGGTCCGTGCCGGCACCCGCGATCCTGGCGCCCATCGCCTTGAGGCACTCGGCAAGATCGACGACCTCAGGCTCGCGCGCCGCGTTCTCCAGCGTCGTTACACCGTCGGCAAGGGTCGCTGCCATCATCAGGTTCTCGGTGCCGGTGACCGTCACCAGGTCGAAGACGAACTTGGTTCCAACGAGCCGATTTGCCTTGGCATCGATATAGCCATGATCGAGGTCGATTTCAGCACCCATGGCCACCAGCCCCTTCACATGCTGATCGACTGGCCGCAATCCGATCGCACAGCCCCCAGGCAAGGAAATACGGGCCTCGCCACAGCGCGCAAGCAACGGACCGAGCGCCAGGATCGACGCACGCATGGTCTTGACCAGTTCATAGGGTGCAAGCGGCGAGTCGATCGACGCGCCAGAAAGGGTAAGTCTTCCGTCGTCGCGCTCGGCAGCGACACCCATCTGGGTAAGGAGTGTCTGCATCGTGCGCACGTCATTCAGACGGGGCACGTTGGTCAGTACGACCGGTTCCGGAGTCAGCAGCGCGGCGCAGAGAATCGGCAAGGCGGCGTTCTTGGCGCCGGAGACATCGATGGCTCCTTCAAGCCGTGCACCGCCATCAATGAGTAACTTGTCCATTCACGCGTCAGTGCGCCGCAGCAACCACTCCGCGGGCGTCAGCGTCGTCATCGAGAGCGCGTGGATCTCCTCGCGCATGCGGTCGCCCAATGCCGCGTAAACGCGCTGGTGGCGCCGAACCTTGGCCAGTCCCTCGAAGGCATTGCTGACGATCACCGCTTCGAAATGTTGTCCGTCGCCGCGAACTTCGAGGTGATCGCAGGGCATGCTGGCTTCGATCGTGCGCTTGATGGACTCCGGCGTTGTCATGACGGTTGGGTGGTCGATTTCCTGTTATTACCGCATAAGAATGGGGCGCGAACGAGGCGTCCCCTTGTCCGGATCATGACTGAAGGTGGCTGTCCTGAGGCGAGCCCGGCACTCAATGGCGTAGCTTGTAGCCGCGTTGGAGCAGAACCAGCGTCAGCGCGGTCAGACCGACACAGAATGCGCAGACGACGGCGAGGCTGATTAGTGGAGCAATGTCGGAAAGGCCGAAGAAGCCGTAGCGAAAGCCATCGATCATATAAAAGAACGGATTGAAATGCGACAATGCCTGCCAGAACGGCGGCAGGCTGTGGATAGAGTAGAACACTCCTGACAGGAACGTTAGCGGCATAATCAGAAAATTCTGGAACGCGGCCAGTTGGTCGAACTTGTCCGCGCAAATGCCCGCGATCAGACCCAGTGTGCCCAGGATCGCGCTCCCCAACAGCGCAAACGTGAGTGCCCACAGCGGGTGCAGCATCGCCAGGGGCCCGAACGCCAGGGTTACCAGGAACACGCCGGCGCCTACGACCAGCCCGCGCACCATCGCCCCCAGCACGTAGGCCGCGTACAAGTCCAGCGGCGAGAGCGGTGGCAGGAGCACAAAGATCAGGTTTCCGGTTATCTTTGACTGGATCAACGATGACGAGCTGTTGGCGAAAGCATTCTGTAGCACCGACATCATGACCAGGCCAGGAACCAAAAACGCGGTGTACGCGACGCGCCCGTCGAATATCGAGACCCGCGATGCCAGCACGTGCGAGAAGATCAGCAGATACAGAAGCGCGCTCAACACCGGAGCCAGGATCGTCTGGAAACTTACCTTCCAGAAACGGAGGAGCTCCTTGTACAACAGTGTCAACCAGCCGCTGCCCAATGCAGGCATCATCTTGCCGCCTATTGGTGCCCCGCCATGATGCGCAGGAAGACCTGCTCGAGGTCGGCTTCTTGCAGCGACAGCTCCGCAATCGTGGCGCCCTGCTGGCGCAGCGCCGTGAGGAGGCCCTCTAGGTCCGCATAGCTGGTGAGCGACAGCAGGTACGTGCCCTCTTCCTGCCGCATGACCCGCGATTGCCACGCCTCGGGCAGCATGTCGACAGTCAGCCGCACAGTGAGGCCGGCAAAGCGTGACAGCAGGTTCTGCTTGGTGTCGAGCGCGACGATTTTCCCGGCCTTGAGCATCGCGATGCGTGCGCAAAGCGCCTCGGCTTCCTCAAGGTAGTGCGTTGTCAGGATGATCGTATGGCCGTCGCGATTGAGCTTGCGAATGAAAGCCCACAGGCTCTGCCGCAATTCCACGTCGACACCCGCGGTTGGCTCGTCAAGAACGATCACCGGCGGCTTATGCACCAAAGCCTGCCCGATCAGGACACGCCGTTTCATGCCGCCGGAGAGCGACCGCATGTTGGCATCGGCTCGGGCGGTCAGGTCGAGGTGGTGCAGAATTTCATCGATCCAGGCATGGTTGTCGCGAAGGCCAAAATAGCCGGATTGGATCTCAAGGGTCTCGCGCACGGTGAAGAACGGATCGAAGACAAGCTCTTGCGGCACCACGCCGAGCTTTCGCCGCGCGTTGCGGTAATCGTTCACGACATCATGTCCGAGCACGCGCGCGGCGCCGGTGTCGGCGACCACCAGGCCGGCGAGAATGGAGATCAAAGTCGTCTTCCCGGCACCGTTGGGTCCGAGCAACCCGAAGAACTCACCTGCTCCGACGATGAGGTCAACCCCTGCCAGAGCCTGCACCGCGCCGAAGCGGCGCGCGACGTTGACAATCTCGACAGCAGGAATCACGTGGAAGCGCGCGCGGTGAAGCCGCGCAAGGTTCATGCAGCGATTGGGGCCGGTCGCCTGACAAACTCCTCGACGCCGTAGAGCTCAGCGAGCGCGCCCAGATTCGCCGGAGCCCCGATGAACGATACCGCAACGCCCTCGACTGCCGCCCGCCGTCGCCAGGCAAGCAGAACTGCGACTGCTGCGGAGTCGACTGCATCGAGACGGGACAGGTCGACGATTCCGGACCTGGGCAGCGCCGCGTCGCGGCTGGACTTGAGCACACTTGCAGCCGTGTCGACCGTCAGCGCGCCCGCAAGCAGCCAGCGTTCGCCGGCGGCAAAGTGCTGGTTTTCGGCGGCACAAACCCCACACCCCGTTTCGCCGTCCGGTGACGGGCCATGGCCCAAGTCGCTCGCGCCGTTCATTTGGCCGCCGGCTCGCCGTTCTTGTCCGCCAGTGCCTTGATCAGGCCGTCGACCCCCGAGCTCTTGACCAAGTCATTGAACTCGTCGCGGTAGTTAGTCACCAAGCTTACCCCCGCGACGACGACGTCGTAGGCCTTCCAACCGTCGGGCGTCTTTTCCATGCTGTAGTCGATCTGCACCGGCGCCTGACCGGGTCGCGTCACTTCGGTGCGCACAACGACGTCGGTGTCGCCGGGATTCATCCGCAGCGGCTTGTAGGTCATCTTGTTGTCGCGGTAGTTAGTCAGCGCGTTGGAATAGGTCCGAACGAGCAGCGTCTGAAACTGCGCGGTTAGCAGTTTCTGCTGCTCCGGCGTCGCCGTACGCCAGTTCCGCCCCATTGCGAGCGCGGTCATGCGCGCGGTGTCGAAGTGCGGCACAAGCTTCGATTCGATCAATTGCTTGACCTTGGCCGGATTGCCAGTCTGCAGGTCTTTGTCGGCGCGGATTGCACTCAGCGTGTCTTCCGCCACGCTCTTGACCAAGGCGTCCGGGGTTTCCTGCGCCTGCGCCAGAGCCGCGGTCGCCAACAGCAGCACCAGGAATGAAGCGGCGATTTTAGGCATCGGTGTCCTCACTTCACCGGCGGCACCGGCATGGCGTTCCCGGCCGGGGAAGCAGCATCATCGTCCGCGTCTGGCGGCGGCTTGCCGTCATAGATCTGATACTGCCGGTTCTTCAAGTAGGCATTGCGCAGGAAGCGGTACCGGTCGAGCGCTGCGGTATCCAGCACCGACTCGGTGCTAAGCGCCTGTGCACGAAGGTCGACATACCCCACGCCGTAGATCGAGTTGCGCAGTGGCACATCAGGGATGTATCCGACGGGGCCAATGAACAATCGGACCAATGTGCCGGTTCCGTCGCGCACCGTGGTCGGGCCGAAAAGCGGGATGAAAAGATAAGGCCCCGAGGGGACACCCCATTTTCCGAATGTGATGCCGAAGTCCTTATGGTCCTTTTGGATGCCCATCATCGACCCGAGGTCGAAGATGCCAAGCAGCCCGAACGTCGAATTGAGCAGCACGCGGCCGAAGTCGTCGCCCGCCTGCTGGCCGTTGCCTTCCAGCACGTTGTTGATGCCGGTAAACAGGTCGTCGATGTTACCGGAGAAATTCGACACGCCAGTTCGGATCAGCTCCGGCACAAACTTGACATAGGCTTCGGCGACCGGCTTGACGAAATTGCCGTCTACGACCTGGTGCACCTCATACATCTGACGGTTGAAGGGCTCCAACGGATCTTCCTTCGTCGGACCGACCGCGCACCCCGCGAGCAGCGTCGTCGCCCCCGCCAAAGCCAATGCGGCCCGTCGGAAAGGCAATGCGGCAGCATTCATTTCCTGACTCCTCCCGCAGCCTGGTCCCCCGCCTTGGATGGCGCGAGGTCGCTGGGGCTGCTGGTTTTTGGATTCGCCGCCTTGTCGAAGAGGAACTGACTGATCAACTTTTCAACCACGACAGCAGACTGCGTTTTGGCGATACGGTCACCGTCCTTGAGCATCGTCGGATCACCGCCGGCGTCCAATCCGACGTAGACTTCACCCAGAAGGCCGGAGGTGTTGATGGCCGCGATTGTGTCCTTGGTGAATTCGTATTGGCGGTCGATGCGTAAGGTTACCACGGCCTCATAGGTCTTCGTATCAAGACGCACGCTTTCGACGCGCCCCACGACGACGCCCGCGGCCTTAACCGGCGCGCGCAGCTTGAGTCCGCCGATGTTGTCGAAGCTTGCCTCCAAGCGGTAGCCGGGCGTACGGTCGATGGTGAGCAAGTTGCCCACCTTGAGCGCCAGGAACAGGATCGCCCCGAAGCCGAGCGCCACGAAGATGCCGACCCAGAGATCGATCGCGGCGCGGTTCATACGGCGTTCCCTCCCCGGAACATGAAAACAGTCATCACGAAATCAAGCGCGAGAATCGCCAGCGACGATACGACGACGGTTCGCGTGGTCGCGCTGGCCACTCCTTCCGCAGTCGGTTTGGCGTTGTAGCCTTCGAATACCGAAATCAACGACACGGCGGCGCCAAAGACGATGCTTTTGATGATGCCGTTGGTCACATCGGGCCAGACGTCGACCCCGGCCTGCATTTGCCCCCAAAACGCGCCCTCATCGATCCCGATCAGCCGTACGCCAACGAGATAGCCGCCGAATATGCCGGCAGCCGAAAAGAGCGCGGCCAGCAGCGGCATCGAGATGACGCCGCCCCAGAAGCGCGGCGCGACCACACGTGCCAGTGGATCCACGGCCATCATCTCCATCGCCGCGAGCTGTTCGGTCGTCTTCATGAGGCCGATTTCGGCAGTGATAGCCGAGCCGGCCCGGCTCGCGAACAGTAGCCCGGATATCACCGGTCCCAATTCGCGCACCAGCGCCAGCGCGACCAGGATCCCGAGTTGCTCGTCGGCCCCGTAGCGCTTGAGCGTCTCGTAACCCTGCAGCGACAGCACCATCCCCACGAAAAGCCCCGACATGAGGATGATCACCAGTGACAACACGCCGCTAAAGTAGATCTCTCGCAGCGTCAGGTGGATGCGTCGGAATGCGTGCGGCGTCTGCCACAGCACGGCGATCAAAAATCGGGCGGCGAAGCCCAGTTGGGAGATCGCGCCGGTGACACCTCCGCCGAGGCGACGCAGCCAATGCGCGATACCGGTAGCGAGCTCAGCCGACATCGGCGAAAAGTTCCTCGCGATATGCCTGCGCCGGGTAGTGGAACGGCACCGGGCCGTCAGGCGCGCCGTCGACGAATTGCCGCACGAACGGGTCGGTCGAGGCCCGAACCTCCTCCGGAGTGCCGGACGCGATGACCCGCCCTTCGGAGACAAAGTACAGATAATCGACGATCTTCAGAGATTCGTACACGTCATGCGTCACCACGATCGAAGTGATCGACAGCGCATCATTAAGGTGGCGGATCAGCTGGCCAACCACACCGAGCGAGATCGGATCGAGACCGGCAAACGGTTCGTCGTAGAGAACCAGTAACGGATCGAGCGCGATCGCGCGCGCCAATGCAACGCGGCGTGCCATGCCCCCCGAAAGTTCGGTTGGCATAAGTTGCGCGGCGCCGCGCAGGCCGACGGCCTGTAGCTTCATGAGTACAAGATCGCGAATCAGCTCCTCGGGCAGCGCCGTATGCTCACGCATGGGAAAGGCAATGTTCTCGAACACCGACATGTCGGTGAACAGCGCACCAAACTGGAACAGCATGCCGAACCGGCGCCGCAATTCGTAGAGCGCGCTGGGGGAAAGATCGGAAACCGACAAGCCGCCGACACGCACCTGTCCGGATTGTGGCCGCAGCTGGCCGCCGATCAGGCGCAGGATAGTCGTCTTGCCGCAGCCGCTGCCTCCCATGATCGCGACGATCTTGCCGCGCGGTATCGTCATCGTAACCCCCTGGAGCACGGGCCGAACGTCATATGCGAACGATACGTTGGCGAGTTCGACCGCCGCTGCGGACGGATTGATACGAATGGCCGCGATCGCATCTGCGACTGGGGGCGATCGCGGTTCCGCCGGGAGCGACATGCTTGGGAATCGTGCTGGGGTGGTAAAGCGGTTGCTGATTGTAGCGGGTTGACCACACCGCCACAATGACAGGAATCCGAAGGTGCGTGATCTGCGGCGTGAGCTTAATCGCGCAATAGGCGTCGCTCGGCGAGCGCGAGGTCCTCGGGCCGGCCAAGCAGCACGATGACATCGCCCGCGTCAAAGCGATAGTCGACCAGCGGTACCTTCGAGCGCATGCCACGCCGGCGCACGCTGGTTACCTCGACCAGACCCGCCAGGTCGAGATCCGCCAGCGTGCGCCCAACCGCGGCGGAGCGCTCCGTCAGCAGCACCGAATGCAAGCGGGGCTGCAAGTTCTCGGCAGCGTCCGCGGCATCGGTCGCACCATGGAAGAAGCCCCGGAAGAGGCTGTAGCGCTCCTCGCGTATGGCGCGGATCCGCGCCAGGACACGGTTAAGCGGGACGCCGAGAAGGAGGAGCAGATGCGAAGCGAGCATCATGCTGCCTTCAAGCACTTCCGGAACGACCTCGGTCGCGCCTGCCTGGGTCAGGCGGTCGAGCTCCGCGTCATCGACTGTGCGCACAATTACCGGCAACTCGTGCCGCAGTTGCTGCACATGGTGCAGGATCTTGAGCGCGGTGGCGGTATCGGCGAACGTGACTGCGATCGCCCTCGCCTTGGGCAGGCCCGCCGCAATCAACGCCTCGCGCCGGCCGGCGTCGCCATAAACAACGCTGCTGCCGTCCGCGGCGGCCTCGCGCACGCGCTGCGGGTCGGCCTCAAGCGCGATGAACGAAATCTCCTCCTTTTCGAGCAACCTGGCCAGATTCTGGCCGCTGCGGCCAAAGCCGCAGATGATCACGTGCTCCTGCCGCGCCATAGTGCGCGCCGCAATCTGCGTCACTTGCGCCGCGCGGGCGAGCCAGTCATTGGCCGAGAACCGGCGCGCCATCGGCTCGGCAAACTGGATCAATAGGGGCGCAGCGAGCATCGAAAGCACCATGGCCGCCACGATGAGCTCGGCGAACTTCGGATCCACGATCGCAAGATCGACGGCGAGTGCGAGCATGACGATGGCGAACTCGCCCGCCTGCGCCAGGTAGAAGCCGGTCCGCAGCGCTTCGCCCAGCGGGGCGCGAAAAACACGTGCGAGAATGACCACGAGCACGAGCTTGGCCAGAACCGGAACGATCACTAGGAGCAGAACCCAGCCGAGGTTCGCTCCCACTTCCTTCAGATCGAGATACATGCCGACGGTAACGAAGAACAGGCCGAGCAAGACGTCGCGAAACGGCTTGATGTCCTCTTCCACCTGATACCGGTACTCTGTCTCGGCGATGAGCATGCCGGCCAGAAACGCGCCCAGCGCGAACGACAGGCCCGCGATCCGAGTCAGCGCCGCAAGACCCAGCGTCACCAAAAGCACGTTGAGCATGAAAAGCTCGGACGACCGCTGCCGCGCGATGACGTGGAACCAGGCGCGCATCGGCCCCTGCCCGAATACGAGAATTATCGCCAACGCAATCGCCGCCTTGCCCACGGCGAGCGGCAGCGCACGCAACTGATCGGCAGCTCCGGCCGCAAGAGTGGGAATCGCGATCAAGAAAGCGACGACCGCAAGATCCTGAAAGAGAAGGATTCCCATAATGTCGCGACCATGCGCAGAATTGAGTTCCATGCGTTCGGCAAGCATCTTCGATACGATCGCCGTCGAGCTCATTGCCAGCGCGCCGCCGAGCGTGAAACCCGCCAACCAGGAGTCGCCGAGCAAATGCAGGCCGATCATTGCAAGCAGCGTTGTGATGGCGACCTGCGCCAATCCCAGGCCAAACAACGCACGGCGCATCGCCTTCAGCTGCGACAGGCTGAATTCCAGACCAATGGAAAACATCAGGAAGACGATGCCGAACTGGGCCAATCCGCGCACATCGGTGGTGTTGGGTACCCAGGCAAGCGCGTGCGGGCCGACCAGGATGCCAACGCCGAGGTAACCGAGGATCGGTGGCAAGCGCACCAGCCGGCATACGATAAGAGCGACCACTGCCGCGGCGAGGAGCAGCAGGATCAGCTGCAGCGGGTGCGACATAAGCCCAATGTAGCACAGCCCCCGCGGGCCGCCGCAGGGGCGTTCCGGTATACTTTCCCGCATGTTCGCAACCATTGCGGCAACCACCAAGGCATCGCTCGGCGTTGACCCGAAGCGGGCGCTCGCGCTCGGTCGCGACGTGCTCGCGACCGAGGCGAACGCGATCACCGCGCTCTCGGCGCGCCTCGGCGCGCCCTTTCTGGCCGCCGCACGTGTCTTGTTCGAGTGTCGCGGTCGCGTGGTCGTCACCGGCATCGGAAAATCGGGGCACATCGCGCGCAAGATCGCTGCCACGCTGGCGTCGACCGGCACGCCCGCGTTTTTCGTTCACGCCGCCGAGGCAAGTCACGGCGATTTGGGCATGATCACCGCCGACGACGTCGTCCTGCTGCTTTCGAATTCTGGCGAGACCGATGAACTCGTGTCGCTGCTGCCGCATCTCAAGCGCCAGGGTGCGCAACTGATCGCGCTTACAGGCAACGAGCAATCGTCGCTGGCACAGGCCGCCAACGTGCATCTGGACGCGGGCGTCGACGCGGAGGCCTGTCCGCTCGGCCTCGCCCCGACCGCGAGCACCACCGCGGCGCTTGCACTCGGCGACGCGCTGGCGCTGACGCTGCTCGACGCGCGCGGCTTTTCGGTCGAGGACTTCGCGCGCTCCCATCCCGGCGGATCGCTCGGCCGGCGACTTCTAACCCATGTGAGCGACGTCATGCGCAGTGGCGCCGATGTGCCGTCGGTCCCGCTGACGGCCACGCTTGCCGACGCCGTCGTCGAAATGAGCGGCAAGGGCATGGGAATGACCGTCGTGATCGATGCGGAGCGACATGCCGAAGGAATCTTCACCGACGGCGACCTGCGGCGCTGTCTTGCGCGCACAGGCGATTTCCGCGCCATGGGGATCGCGGAGTTGATGACCCGTACGCCGCGCTGCATCGGGCCCGACCGGCTGGCCATCGATTGCGTCGAACTGATGGAAGCCGCCCCAAAGGTGTCGCAGCTGCTCGTCGTCGATGCCGAACGTCATCTGCTCGGCGCTTTGCACCTGCACGATCTTTTCCGCGCCAGAGTCGTGTGATGCCCGCAGCCACGCTCATTGCACGTGCCCGCCGAGTCCGGTTGCTGTCCTGCGACGTTGACGGCGTGCTGACAGACGGCCGGGTCTTCGTTGCCGAGGACGGCCGTGAACTCAAGGCGTACTCGTGCCTGGACGGCCTGGGCATGAAGTGGCTGGAGCGCTCCGGGGTGGCCGTGGCCTGGATCACCGGCAGCAAGACACCGGCAGTGGCGCAGCGTGCTCGAACGCTCGGAATCGCCCGCGTGATCCAGGGTGCGGAGAACAAACTCGATGCATGGGAGCGGTTGCGTGACGAGCTCGCGCTCGACCCGGAAGAGTGCGCGCACATCGGCGACGACTTGCCCGACCTGGCGGTGATCGCGCGCTGCGGCCTGGGTGCGACCGTACCGAACGCGCCGGAACTGCTGCAGCGGCGAGCGCACTACGTGACACGCACCGAGGGTGGCTCCGGCGCCGTGCGCGAACTCGCCGAGCTCATTCTCGACGCCCAAGGCAAGCTCAAAGGCTTGCTGCGCAGCTACAGCGACGAGCCGACGCTCGTGTCCAATCGGAAGCTGAGGCGGTTGTGAGCGCGCGGGTGTGGCTCGATCGGCTCATAACCTGGTCTCCTGTGCTGCTGCTCGGCGCGCTGGCGGGTCTCACCTACTGGCTCAACTCGCAAGTGCTCCTCGCCGCTCCGCCATTCGACGGATCCGGTCGCCACGACCCCGATATCTTTGTGGAAAACTTCAAGGCGGTAAACCTCGATGAGGATGGTCGTGTCCGGCAGGCGCTGGATGCCAATCGCGCCGAGCATTTCCCGGACGACGACACCACCGTATTCGACGCGCCGGCGGTTACGTTCACCGATCCCGGCAGGCCACGACTCGATGTGACCGCGGATCACGCCACGGTAACGGGTGATCGCGAAAACGTTTACTTCCAGGGGCACGTGAAGGCGATCCGGGAGGCTTCAGCCGCGGCAGGTGAAAAACCGGACGGGCCGATCACGGTGACCAGTGACTTTCTACACGTGTTCCCCAACGAAGATCGCATCGTCACCGACCGCGCGGTTACCATCACAGAACCGAGTGGCTCGATCAGTGCGATCGGGATGGAGCTCGACGACAAGGCCAAGACGGCCAAGTTCGGTTCCCACGTCAGCGGCCAAATGCTGCCGCAGGCTATTTCCCAATGACTCGCGTGCTTCCACATTTCCTGACTTTGGCCGTCACCGCGCTGCTGGGAACCGCGGTCGCGTTGCCGGCGGAGGCGGAAAAGGCGGATCGCGACAAACCGATCAACTATCAAGCCGACAGCGGCGATGTCAATTATCAAACCAAGGTCGGCGCGCTTCAGGGCAACGTGGTCCTCACCCAGGGAACGCTGACGATCCACGCCGACAAGATAATCTTCCACCAGAATCCCGACAACTCGGTGTCGGCGACCGCGTACGGCAATCCGATCACCTTTCGCGAGAAGCGCGATAACGTCGACGAATACTACGAAGGAGTCGCCCAACGCGCCGAATATGACGGCCAAAAGCGCTTTCTCGAACTGTTCGACCGGGCGCTCCTGCGCCAAGGAACTGACGAGATCCGCAGTAACTATATTTCCTACAACGCCGACACCGAATTTTTCAAGGCGGAGGGCCGCGCGGACAGCCGGCCCGCCGCGAACGGCGAGCCCACGCTTGGGGCTAGGGTGCGCGGTGTCTTCCAGCCGCAGTCCAAGGACGGCAAGGCTCCGCCCGCGGCACCGAAGCCCAGTGCCCCCACAGCGCTCAAGTCCGACGGCTCGCTGTCCACGGAACCGCCCCCGTGATTGCCGAATGGCGCGTGGCGCCATGAGCACCCTTTCGGTCGCCGCGCTGAACAAGCGCTACAAGTCGCGCATCGTCGTGCATGACGTTTCGCTCGCCGTCGCCAGCGGCGAAGTGATCGGGTTGCTCGGACCGAACGGCGCCGGCAAGACGACTTGCTTCTACATGATCGTCGGACTGGTCGCGGCCGACGGCGGTAAGATCGAGCTCGACGGCGATGATCTGACGCGAATGCCGATCCATGCCCGTGCTCGGCTGGGGCTTTCGTATCTTCCACAGGAAGCCTCCATCTTTCGCAAGCTGACGGTCGGAGACAACGTGCAGGCGATACTCGAGCTGCAGGGCATCGATGCCGACGAGACCGCCAACCGCCTTGACGCCTTGCTCGAGGATCTGTCCATCTCGCACCTGCGTGATGCGTCCGCCCTCAGCCTTTCAGGCGGCGAGCGCCGCCGGGTGGAGATCGCCCGCGCCCTTGCGACGCGGCCGCGCTTTATCCTGCTCGACGAGCCTTTCGCGGGCATCGATCCGATCGCGGTACTGGACATCCAGAAGATCATCGGCTTCCTCAAGGAACGTGGCATCGGAGTTATGATCACCGATCACAACGTCCGCGAAACGCTGGGCATCTGCGACCGCGCCTACATCATAAGCGAGGGGCGGGTGCTGGCCTCGGGAACGCCGGACGAAATTGTTTATAATGAAAGCGTCCGGAAGGTCTACCTCGGAGAGCACTTCCGGCTTTGAAGCGACGCGTCTATGAAGCCGACGCTACAACTCAAGCTAAGCCAGCATCTCACGCTGACGCCGCAATTGCAGCAGTCGATACGCCTGCTGCAGCTTTCCACATTGGAGCTGAATGCCGAAGTCGAGCGGCTGCTGCAGGAAAACCCGTTGCTCGAGAAAGCCGACGAAGAGGAGTCCGCGGGCCCGCCGCGCGAATACAGCGCCACTGTCGCCACGCCGTCCACCGACAAGCCAGGAGGGGATGCAGACGACGCACCGCCCGATGCCGCCGACCTGCTACTCGGCGCGCGCGACCGCGACTGGGGCTCCTCTAGCGGTGGCAGCGACGACGACGACGAGAGCTTTACCCCGCAACAGGTCGCGACCAGCTCGCTGCGTGACCATCTGAACTCTCAGCTCGCATTGCTCAATCTCCCGCTGCGTGATCGGCAGATCGTCGCCGCGCTGATTGACGCGCTCGACGACGACGGTTACCTGACGACGTCGCTGGAGGAACTGCTCGAACTCTTTTCTGGGGAAATCGAGATCGAGGCCGACGAACTGTCGATTGCGTTGAAGCACCTGCAGCACATGGAGCCCGCGGGTGTCGGCGCCCGTGACGCCGCGGAATGCCTGTCGCTGCAGCTCAAGGCGCTCCCCGAGTCGACGCCCTTTCGCAGCGATGCGCTGAAGCTCGTGCAACATCACCTGCCGCTCCTGGCCGCGCGCGATTTTGGCAAGCTCAAGCGTCTTCTGCACACCGACGACGCGTGCCTGCGCAGCGTGCGCACGCTCATTACAAGCCTCAACCCGCGTCCCGGTGCCGGCTTCTCCAAGACCGAGGCGAATTATGTGATCCCGGACGTGGTCGTACGCAAACTGCGGGGCCGCTGGATCGCGGCGCTCAATGAAGCGGCAATGCCGAAACTGAGGCTAAATCACATCTACGCCGACATCCTCACCCGCAACCGCGAGGCTTCGAACCAGCAACTCGCCGCGCAACTGCAGGAGGCGAAGTGGCTGATCCGCAACGTCCAGCAGCGGTTCGAGACGATTCTGCGCGTATCGCAGGCGATCGTCGATCGGCAGCGCCACTTCTTCGAACACGGTGAGGTGGCGATGCGACCGATGGTGCTGCGCGAGATCGCCGAGATTCTCAGCCTGCACGAGTCAACGATCTCGCGCGTAACGACGCAGAAGTACATGCTGACGCCGCGTGGGACCTACGAGCTCAAATACTTCTTCGGCAGCCACGTGGCAACCGACACCGGTGGCGCGGCATCGGCGACCGCAATCCGGGCGCTCATCAAGCAACTCATTGGCGCCGAGGACCCCAAGGCGCCGCTGACCGACAGCCGGATCGCGGACCTGCTTGGCGACCAAGGTATCCTCGTCGCCCGGCGGACGATTGCCAAGTACCGGGAGGCGCTGCAGATCCCTCCCGTCAACGTACGCAAGGCCGTATGATCCGCGGCATTTCCGTCGAATCAAGCAATCGGAGGCCTGGATGAATCTGAATCTAAGTGGTCATCATCTCGAGATCACGCCAGCGATCCGCACCTACGTAACCGTAAAGCTGGTGCGCCTGACCCGACACTTCGACCACGTCATCGACGTCAACGTCGTGCTTTCGGTCGACAAGCTCAGGCAACAGGTGACGGCCAATCTGCACGTGCGCGGCAAGGAGATCCATGCCGAATGCGTCGAGCCGGACATGTACGCGGCGATCGACGCACTGGCCGACAAACTCGACCGCCAGGTACTGAAGCACAAGGAGAAACGCAACGGTCATCGCCACGCTATGACACCGGTTAAGCGGGCGGCCACACCCGCCTTACGCCGGAGGAAGCCCGCGAAGTAGCGTATAATCCTGCGCCATCTTGCCGGCGGGCTGTGTCAGAAGCTGACCGCCCGCCGCTCTGTTTTTCGGGCCCGGACCCCACTTGAACCAGATCGCGCAACTGCTTCCCGAAGCAAACATTCTGCTCGACCTCGAGGCGACGAGCAAAAAACGTCTCTTCGAGCAGGTCGGTCAGCTGTTTGAGGACCAGGCACAGATTGCCCGTTCGGTCGTATTCGACAGCTTGTTTGCGCGCGAGAAACTCGGCTCGACGGGTCTTGGCCAGGGTATTGCGATCCCCCACGGCCGGATCCGGGGACTTGGTCACCCACTGGGCGCGTTCGTGCGGCCGCGCCAGCCGATCCCCTTCGATGCACCAGACGGCAAGCCGGTCGGACAGATATTCGTGCTGCTCGTGCCCGAGCAGGCGACTGAAGAGCACCTGCAGCTCCTGTCGGAGCTCGCTGAGATGTTTGGCGAACGCGTATTTCGCGACCAGCTCGCAAGTGCCAGCGATGCCCATAGCCTCCATCACCTGTTCTGCACTTGGGAGCCTGCGTCGTGAGTGAAGGTGGCGCGATGCGGCAGGTCAGTATCGACCAGCTGTACGCGGACAATCAGCAGCGCATGGGACTGAGCTGGCTCGTCGGCCGCCAAAGTGGCAATCGCGTGTTGACTGGCGAAACTGCACTCAGGCCGAGCATCGGCCAGGTTGGCCACATGAACTTCATCCATCCCTTCCGGGTGCAGATCATCGGGGCTGCGGAGGCAGCCTATCTCCGCGGCTTGCCCGAAGACGCACTGCAGAGCTCGATCGGTCGGCTGTTTACGACCGAACTGGCGGCGATCATTGTCGCCAATGGCGAGGACGTTCCTGCGCACCTACTCGACGAGTGCGCCCGGCACCACATTGCCTTGATGACCTCGCCACAGCCCTCGCCGCATATCGTCGACCTGATCCGGCTCTACCTGTCGCGAGTACTTGCCGAATCGACGACGCTGCATGGTGTGTTTCTCGACGTGCTGGAAATGGGAGTGCTCATCACCGGAGCTTCGGCTATCGGCAAGAGCGAGCTCGCGCTGGAGTTGATCTCCCGCGGCAACGGGCTTGTCGCCGACGACATAGTCGAGTTATTCCGCATTTCGCCCGACACTATCGAGGGGCGCTGTCCCACGATACTGAAGGATTTCCTCGAAGTGCGTGGCATCGGCGTGCTCAACATCCGTACCATATTCGGCGAGACGGCCGTACGTCCGCGGAAGCTACTCAAGCTGATGGTCAATCTCGAAGATCACAGCAATGAGCAATTCTCCGAGCTCGACCGACTCCAGGTCGACGCGACCTACCAGGAAATTCTTGGCGTACCAATTCGGAAGGTCACTATTCCGGTTGCGGCAGGCCGCAATCTCGCGGTGCTGGTGGAAGCGGCGGTGCGCAATTTCGTGCTCAACCAGCGCGGCATCGACAGCACCAAGGAGCTCATTGAAAGGCAACAGAAGTTGATGGAAGACGGAGGCTAAGGCCGCGGCCTCGCGATGGACCTCCTGCTGATCGGCGGCCTTTCCGGCTCGGGAAAAAGCGTTGCGCTCGCGGCGCTCGAGGACAGCGGCTACTACGCCGTATCGAATCTGCCGCTCGCGCAACTCGGCGGCCTGCTTGCGCACCTCAAGGCCGCCCGGATTGACCGCGTCGCAGTCGCACTCGACGTCAAGACCGGCTCACGTCTCGCCGGTCTGCCCGACGCGATCGAAGCCGCCCGCGCCGAAGGCTGGTCGGTGCGCTTCTTGCACCTCGACGCGAAGACCGATACGCTGGTCAAGCGCTTCTCCGAGACCCGGAGGCGGCACCCGTTCTCCGGAGACGATCGCACGCTTACCGAAGCGATCGAGTTTGAACGCGGCCTGTTCGCCGACGTGCGCGCGCAAGGCTACAGTTTCGACACCAGCGAGCAATCCGCCGCGGCGCTGCGCTCCTGGATCAAGGACTTCATCAGCGTCGATCCTTCAAAGCTAACGCTGCTGTTCCAGTCATTCGGATACAAGCATGGCGTTCCGCTGGACGCCGACCTCGTGTTCGACGTGCGGTGTCTGCCCAATCCACATTACGAATCCGCGCTCGCCACGCTCGATGGTCGCGAATTGGCAGTAATAGCCTATCTAGAAAGCAAGCCGGAGGTCGAGCGCATGTACCGTGACATCTACCATTTCGTGGCGACTTGGTTGCCCGACTATGCGCGCGACAATCGCAATTACCTGACGGTTGCCATCGGCTGCACCGGGGGCCAGCATCGCTCGGTTTATCTGGCCGAACGGCTGGCCAGCGCGTTCTCCGGCCGCTACCAGGTGCTGACCCGGCATCGGGAGCTCTCCGCCTAAGCGTTGGGAACGACGGCTCGGTTTGCGCCCACTGCCCTGCGCTACAATGAGCCGATGACCTACGCGCGCACCATCACGGTCGCCTTTACCGGCGCATCGGGCCTGCAGTACGGCCTGCGCCTGCTCGAGTGCCTGGTTGGGGCGGAAGTCCGTGTCTACCTCGTCTATTCGCCGGCCGCACAGGTCGTCGCGCGGCAAGAGTTGCAGCTGACGCTGCCCACGCAGCCCCACGCGGCTGCGGCGTTCTTCGCGGAGCGCTATCGCGCGCAGCCGGGACAGCTAACGGTATTCGGTCGGGAGGATTGGCTCGCGCCGATCGCGTCAGGATCCAACCCCGCGGACGCGATGGCGATCTGTCCCTGCAGCATGGGCACCGTCGGCGCGCTCGCCGCCGGGCTGGCCGACAACCTGATCGAGCGCGCCGGCGACGTGATGCTCAAGGAACGCAAGCCGCTCGTGCTGGTGCCGCGCGAGACACCGCTGTCCGCGATCCACCTCGAGAACCTCCTCAAGCTCGCTCGCGCCGGTGCCGTGATCCTGCCGCCCGCGCCAGGATTCTATGGCCGGCCGGAGACGATCGGCGACTTGGTCGATTTCGTCGTCGCGCGCATCCTCGATCAGCTGGGGGTCGCGCATGCGCTGGGACCGCGTTGGGGCGGTTTGCACGTCGCACCGCCCACGGTCGAGCGCACCTAGCTGCCAATGTTCACGTTATTGCGCGGCGCCTCGTCGCGAGAGCCGCATGCCCTGCCGCTGTTCCCATTGAAGACCGTGCTTTTCCCCGGCGGCGTGTTGCCGCTCAAGGTGTTCGAACAGCGCTACATCACGATGACCAAGGCCTGCCTCAAGGACGACAAGCCATTCGGCGTGTGCCTCCTTACGCTGGGCGAAGAGGTCCCCAATCCGGAAAGGGCAGCAGTCGAACTCGAGTTCGCCCCCATCGGCACGCTCGCGCGCATCACGTCCTGGGATATGCCGCAGCTCGGCATAATGCACCTGCGTACCGAAGGCGAGTCGCGATTTCAAGTGCAGGCGCACCGTATTGAGGATGACGGCCTGGTCGTCGGACAAGTAACCACTCTCCCGCCCGAGCCCGTGGTTAAGCTGCCGCAAGCGTTCAACCGCCTCGCGGTTTTGCTCGAACTCCTGATCAACCGCGTGGGCAAAGAAAATTTCCACGCCGAACTCGCCCTTACCGACGCATCGTGGGTCGGCTATCGCCTCGCGGAGATTCTGCCGCTGCCGCTTGCCATCAAGCAGAGCATGCTCGAGATCAACGACAGCCAAATCCGACTCAAGGTACTCGCGAGATTTCTCACCCAACAAGGCTTGATTTAGGCTGCGCGAGTTTTGTTCCGCATGCGCCTCTAAACGTGTCCGGCGTCGCGACGCGCCGATCCAATCCCGGCGCGTATAATCGCGTCATCTTCCTTCGCATGTTTACTGCCCATGGCCGGCCACAGCAAGTGGGCGAACATCAAGCACCGCAAAGCGGCTACTGACGCCAAGCGCGGCAAGATATTCAGCCGCCTCATCCGCGAAATCACGGTCGCCTCCAAGCTGGGTGACGGCGACGCATCGAGCAATCCTCGTCTGCGCCTTGCTGTCGACAAGGCCATGGACAACAACATGCCGAAGGACACCATCGAGCGCGCCATCAAGCGAGGCGCCGGCGCCCAGGAGGCCGTCAACTATGAGGAGATCCGCTACGAGGGTTATGGGATCAATGGCGCCGCAGTCATTGTCGACTGCCTGTCGGACAATCGTACTCGGACCGTCGCCGATGTCCGCCATGCGTTCGCCAAGTATGGCGGTAACCTGGGGACGGATGGCTCGGTCGCCTTCTTGTTCAAGCATTGCGGTCAGATGGTGTTTGCGCCCGGGACGGACGAGAACCAGCTGATGGAAGCGGCACTCGACGCCGGTGCTGAAGACATCGTGGATCATGACGACGGCTCGATCGAGGTGATCACGAGACCGCACGATTTCGTCGCCGCCAAGACGGCGCTTGGGAAAGCCGGCTTCAAACCCGAGTTCGCCGAAGTGACGATGAAACCGGTTACCGAGATCGCGCTCGACGGCGAAGACGCCGTGCGTATGCAGAAGCTGCTCGACGCCCTCGAGGCGCTCGATGATGTCCAGGACGTATTTACGACTGCAGTCATCGAAGAGGCGTAGCGTCGTTGACTTTCCCCGCCGCATCGCGTCGCATCCTGGGCATCGATCCCGGCCTCAGGGCAACCGGGTTCGGCCTGATCGTCTGTTCAGGCGGGAGGTTGCATTACATTGCCAGTGGCTGCGTACGCAATACTGACGGCGACCTGCCCGATCGGCTGAAGATTATTCTGCGCGATATCGGCAGTGTGATCGTCGAGTACCACCCAACCGAGGTCGCGATCGAGAAAGTGTTCGTCAACGTAAACCCGCAATCGACGCTGTTGCTCGGCCAGGCTCGGGGCGCAGCAATCTCCGCCGCCGTGCTCGCCGACCTGCCCGTCGCCGAATACACGGCGCTGCAGATCAAGCAGGCGGTCGTGGGTCACGGCAAGGCCGCCAAGGAGCAGGTGCAGGAAATGGTGCGGCGGCTGCTTTCGCTCTCCTCCACGCCCTCCGCGGACGCCGCCGATGCGCTTGCCTGCGCGATCTGTCACGCCCACGGCGGAGAGGGTCTCCAAGGCTTGCGGCGCAAGGGCTACCGCGTGCATCGCGGGCGGATCCTCTAAGGGTGCGTACCGCAACGTCTTACTTGCCGGAGCCGCGCGACGAGAGGATGCGGGTCCGGGGCGGCAGTGGAGCATGCGATAATGTCGCTTCGTCGCCCGCCATGCGCCCATGATAGGCCGCCTTTCCGGTACGCTCGTCGAGAAGAATCCGCCGCAAATCCTGCTCGATGTGCAGGGCGTCGCGTACGAAGTCGACGTGCCGATGAGCACCTTCTACAACCTCCCGATCCTCGGCGAGCAAGTTACGCTGTTCACGCACCTGGTCGTGCGCGAGGACGCGCACCTGCTGTTCGGTTTCGGCTCGGAGACCGAGCGACGCGCGTTTCGACAGCTCATCCGGATCAGCGGTATCGGAGCACGGACCGCCTTGTCGGTGCTATCGGGCTTGTCTGTCGCGGAACTTGCCCAAGCGGTGACCATGCAGGACTCGGGACTGCTGACCCGGATTCCGGGCATCGGCAAGAAGACGGCGGAGCGGCTGTTGCTGGAACTCAAGGACAAGCTCGGGACCGACACGACATCCGCGATTGGCGTTCACCGCGCCCCGCCGGTGACGGCCGACGTACTCCACGCACTTATCGCGCTCGGATACAGCGACAAGGAGGCCGTGCAGGCAGTGAAGCAGCTGCCCGACGGCGTGGCCCTCGCCGACGGCATCAGGCAGGCGCTGAAGGTCCTCGCCAAAGCGTGACGCGGACGCCCAGATGATCGAAACAGAACGCCTGATTGCCGCGGCGCCAACCAGCCCGCAGGAAGAAGTGCTCGAACGCACGCTGCGACCGCGCGCGCTCGAGGAGTACGTTGGTCAGGAAAAGATTCGCGGGCAGCTCGCGATCTTCATCGAGGCGGCGAAGAAGCGCAAGGAAGCGCTCGATCACGTGCTTCTGTTCGGACCACCGGGGCTCGGTAAGACGACCCTGTCGCACATCATCGCCCATGAACTCGGGGTGAACCTGCGCCAGACCTCGGGCCCGGTGCTGGAGCGCGCCGGCGACCTGGCGGCCTTGCTCACCAATCTCGAGCCGCACGATGTGCTGTTCATCGACGAGATTCACCGCCTGCCGCCCGTGGTCGAGGAAATCCTCTATCCGGCACTTGAGGATTACCAGATCGACATCATGATTGGCGAAGGGCCGGCAGCACGGTCCGTGAAGCTCGACCTCCCGGCATTTACACTGGTTGGAGCAACGACGCGCGCGGGCATGCTGACCAACCCGCTTCGCGACCGCTTCGGCATAGTTGCCCGGCTAGAGTTCTACAGCCCGGAAGAGCTCACCCGCATCGTCGTGCGGTCGGCGCGGTTGCTCGACATCGCACTCGAAGCCGACGGCGCCCTGGAGATCGCGCGGCGCTCGCGTGGCACGCCGCGTATCGCCAACCGCTTGTTGCGTCGCGTTCGCGATTATGCCGAAGTGCGAGCGGGCGGTCGCATCACGCACGAGGTGGCCGATGCCGCGCTGTCGATGCTCGACGTCGATACGTCGGGGCTGGACGTGATGGACCGGAAACTGCTGCGCTGCGTCCTAGACAAGTTCGGCGGCGGTCCGGTCGGCATCGACAACCTTTCGGCCGCAATCGGCGAGGAACGCGATACGATCGAGGATGTGCTCGAGCCATTTCTGATCCAGCAGGGCTTCCTTCAGCGCACGAACCGTGGCCGAATAGCGACCGCGCTATCCTTTCGTCACTTCGGTCTCGTTCCTCCTGTTGCCGCGGGTGAATTGTTCCGGGAATGACGGCCGTCGAGCCCTTCCGCTGGCCGGTGCGCGTTTACTATGAGGACACGGACGCCGGCGGGGTCGTCTACTACGCCAATTATCTGAGATTCCTTGAGCGTGCACGCACCGAATGGCTGGCATTTCTGGGCTTCACGTTGACGGCGCTCCAACGCGACCACGGTGCCCTTTTTGTCGTCCACCGGCTGGACATCGCGTACCGCCAGCCGGCGCGCCTGTACGACGCGCTGGAGGTCACGCTTTCGCTGGAGTCGCTGGGCCGCAGCCGACTTGCCGCGGTCCAGGATGTTCTCCGCGGTGATGAGCGGCTGGTCGGCGCAAGGGTGACGCTCGCCTGCGTCGATCCGGTGAGCTGGCGTCCGACGCGCATCCCTGCGCCCGTCGCTGCGAAGATCGAACCGTGGAAGGGCCATTAGCTTGAACCTGCATCCCGACCTATCGTTTGTGGCGATGGTGATTCACGCCAGCGTTGTCGTGCAAGCCGTCATGGCATTGCTCCTTCTGGCCTCGCTCTGGTCATGGTGGCAGATCTTTCTCAAGCTGTTCGCGCTCAAGCGCGCATCCCGCGATACCGACCGCTTCGAGGACGATTTCTGGAAAGGCGGTGACTTAAACGAGTTATTTCAGCGCGCGACCCAGAACCGGGGTGGCGCGCTGGAGCGCATTTTCTCGTCCGGCTTCCGCGAATTCGCCAAACACCGCCGGCAGGGCAGTTCCTCGGCGGCGACGATGGACAGCGCACGGCGGGCGATGCGCGCGTCTTATCAGCGAGAAATCGACGCACTGGAAGCGAATCTCTCCGGCTTAGCAACCATCGGGTCGGTTTCTCCCTACGTTGGCCTCTTCGGCACGGTCTGGGGCATCATGAACGCGTTCCGCGGCCTGCAGAACGTCAGCCAGGCAACGCTGGCACAGGTAGCGCCGGGTATCGCCGAAGCGTTGATCGCCACCGCAATCGGGCTCTTCGCCGCGATTCCGGCGGTCGTCGCCTACAACCGCTATACGCACGATGTCGACCGGCTCGCAACCCGATTCGAGAGTTTCATCGAGGAATTCTCGAACATTCTCCAACGCCAGGGATAGCCGATGCGCCGTCCGCGCAAAGCAATCAACCAGATCAATGTCGTGCCGTACATCGACGTGATGCTGGTGCTGCTCGTGATTTTCATGGTAACCGCGCCTCTTATCAACCCGGGCGTCATCGAGTTGCCGAGTGTTGGTAGCCAGCTCGCAGCACCGGTCGCGCCGCTGGAGATCTCGGTGCGCAACGATCAATCACTGTGGCTGCGTGAAGGCACCAGCTCGCCGGTGCGCGTGTCGCCCGACGAGCTGGTCGCGCGCATTCGCGACCACCAGGCACGCACTCCGGATCAGGCAGTCGTGATCGCCGCGGATCGCGCGGTGCGCTATGAGGAGGTCATCCGCGTACTCGATCTCCTGCAGCAGAAGGGAGTGCGCAAGGTCGGTCTGCTGCTGCGCCAGCAATCGAGCTGATGCCCAATGCCCCCGCAGAGTGCGCGTTCGCCCCAGTCTGCCGCCAAGTGGATCGCCGCGATTCTCGCCGTCTCGGTTCACGTCGCATTCGTGCTGTTCCTCGTGATCAGCGTCAATTGGCAGAACCGAAGGCCCGAGCCGGTAATCGCAGAGCTCTATGCGCCTCCGACAGCGGCAAAGGTCGAGCCGGCGAAGCCGCCCCCGGAAGCACCGAAGCCGGAGCCGCCCAAGCCGGAACCGCCCAAACCGGAACCGCCCAAACCGGAACCGCCCAAGCCTCAGGCCGAGGCACCCAAGCCGCCGCCGCCAGCCGCGCAGGCGAAGCCCGACATTGCCCTCAAGGAGAAGCAGGAACGAATTAAGCAAGAACAGGCTGAGCGCGACCGCAAGCAGAAGGAAAAGCAGGACGCAGACAAAAAACTGCAGGAAAAGCGCCTCGCCGAGGCCCGCGAGCGTCAGGCGCGCGAAGCCGAAGCGCTTCAGGCGCAGGCCGAGCGCGAACGGCAGGCAGAGCAGAAAGTGGCGGCCGACGCGGCGCGGGCCAAAGCCGACGCCGATTACATCCGCCGCATCCAGGCTAAGATCAGGGGCAACGTGGTCCTCCCTCCCGACATGCCGGGCGACCCCGAAGCGGTGTTCGACGTCGTCCAGCTGCCCACCGGCGAGATCATCGACGTCCAGCTCAGCAAGTCTAGCGGCGTGCGTGCTTACGACGAAGCCGTGCAGCGCGCGATCATCAAGTCCTCACCCCTGCCGCGACCTGCGTCAGCGGACATGTTCCGCCGGTCCTTGACGCTCAAATTCCGTCCGCTGGATTAACGCGGCAAGCGACGCGAATTTCAACTTTCGCGCGGTGCCTTTTCGACGATCTGAATGGTTGCCCAGCACCAATCGGGCCGCTGCTCGACCAGGTGTCGCATGGCCACCGTATAGACGGAATTCGCCGTCGTGAGAATGACGTTGCGGCCTTCAACGAATTCGGAGGTCGGAATGATGAGCGTCTTCATCGCCAGCGGTTTGTCAGGCCGCGACGGGGGCGGCAGATACAGGCCTTCGAAGCGGTCACCCATCGTCGACAAGTCCACCCCGTCGATCACATAGCCCATGTCCTCGCTTGGCCGGCGCTTCGCCGCAAGCGTCACCGGCACCATGCGCTCAGCGATAATGTTAACCCCGGCCTCGACTTCTTCATTGGAGACCTTGTTGAGCCGTCGCACAACGCCAAGCAACCAAGCTTCGGCGTCGGACTGGCGAACGGCGACCAGCGCCCCGAGCGTCAAGCTCTGGCCAATGCCGCCGGTGGCGGCGATACGCAGACCGGCGACGCTGCGGTCCTTGACTTCCCACATCGGATCGCTCCATGACGACAGGCTCGCGGCGAGCGAATCATCCTCGACCAGGGTCTTGCGGCGCACGCGCGGCGCTCCGGCCACCGGAAAAACCTCGATCTGCTCCGTTGCGCTGCTCTCGTTCAGTGCCTCGCCGGGAGCCTTGGCCGCCAGGTCCTGACAGATGCGGGACAATCCAATGCGCACACGCGCCGAGATGGCAACTGCGACGCGCGGGTCGCGGCGAAGGTCGGAGAGCGCCGAAGGCGACAGCGAAGGTTGAATCTTGCGCAGCACGGCCAGGCGCTGCTGATTGATAGCGGCAATCGGCCCTTGATCGGTGGCCTCCGCATCGCGCAGCGCGGCCACCGCGCGCTCCATGGCCTCTGCCAGCGGGGTGGTGTCTACATAACGCAGTACCGATCCACGATCATTGCCATCGCGCCGGACCAGCCCTGAGCGGCCAGCGAGGTCGACGAAGAACCCCTCCAGCGATTTGGGAATCTGCTCCAGTGCGAGCCGGCGGCTCCACCCGCGCAGCTGAGAGCTGGCCCAGTCGACCTCAGCCGGGCCAAGATTGCCTGTATTGAGCTGGTGGACCAGCAGGACGTACAGATACTCCTGCTCGACCGACCACGACTGCGCGCTGGCGCCTGCCGCCGGCAGTGCCATTCCTTGCCGGTCGCAGCCCAACTCGCACGACCGCAGATAGACCTGGTGCAACTCCATCCACTTCGCGGGAATCCAGCGCTCGTACTTGAATACGCGCAACTTGGCATCGGTGCCGTGGAAATGCACCAGCCGCACGAACAGCAAGGGCAGCGCCGCTTTCCACCGCGCATTCGCGACTTGGGTCAGGGCGGCTTCGAGCGCCGTCTGATAGGCGAGCGTGAACGCTTGACTCATCTCCCACAACGCCTGCCAGATCCGCTCGGCGAGCTTGGGCGAGTTCTCGACGTTCTCGATGTATTGCTTGATGAGCTGCCGGCGGTCGGCGCCGAGAGCGGCATCGACGAACTGCACCGCCGCGACGCGATTCAGATCGAACGCATACTGCCCCTTGCGCATCGTTTCGAGCACGCGGATGACGTGCTGCTGCCGCCCGATCACATCGAGCGCCGGCAACTGCCGCAGCCACGCCGCAGCGCTCTTGGCACTCTGCAGCGGATCGGCCGCTTCCTTGGCCTGGGGAGTCAAAAATCCGAGCATTGCTTTCATAGGTACTACCGGTCGGCGAACAGGGACCCGGGCGCTGTTTTCCCGAAGGTTCAACGGCGAACGGATCGGTTGCGGCGGTGCGCCAACTCAAATTTGGCGGATCGGCGATTTATAGCCCATAATCGCCACCGACGCAAAAGCTGCAAAAGCCGACGCAAAGGGCCCACTTTACGACAATGTCCTCACCCCAACCCGTGCCGGGGTGCGCTTAGCTACCGAGCCTCCACCATGATGTCACCTTGCCTCCTGAGCCGCTGCATCACCTTGGCGTCGGTGGCCGCCATAATGTGTCTGGCGCCCTCCGGAACCACCGTCGCGCAGACCCCGGAGAGTGCGCCCGCCAAATCCGAGAGCAAGATGGATGCCAAGATAACGCAGCTGCAAAAAACCGACATGACAGTGGGTACCGGCGCCGAAGCCGTCGCGGGTAAAATAGCTGTTGTTCACTACACCGGCTGGCTCTACGATCCTTCTGCAGCCGATAAAAAGGGGCGAAAATTCGATTCATCGCTCGATCGGCACTCACCGTTCAGTTTTCCCATCGGCGGCGGAAAGGTGATCCGGGGCTGGGACGAAGGCGTTGCGGGAATGCGCGTGGGGGGCCGGCGCACCTTGATAATTCCTCCTGATATGGCGTATGGCAGTCGGGGAGCGGGCGGCGTCATTCCGCCTGACGCCACACTCCTATTCGAGGTCGAACTGCTCGACGTGAGGGATCACTAACGGCCGGATGACCCAGGCGGCCAGGTAGCTGTTCCGGGTCTGGTGTGCTGCCGCTGTCGTAGACAACCAGCAAATCCACGCTGCGTGCTCGCTTCGCGTTGCGCCAACCGGGCTTACCGTGGGTGCGACTACCAATACGTCTCCACGGTAAAGTGACCGGGCTCGCGGCGCCGGTGCCGACGCATCCCGCGCTGCTCGAGCACCGTCTGCGTGTCGCGCACCATATCGGGATTCCCACACAGCATCGCGTGGGCATTCGCCGCTGTCAGTGGCACGCCGGTCCAAGCCTCAAGCCGCCCATCGCGAATGGCGTCGGGGATGCGCCCGGACAGCGCGCCCTTGTGCGATTCGCGGCTGACGAAGGGGACAAAGGCAAAGCGGCCTGGCCGTGCCGCGACAAGGCTGGCGATGAGTTCGCCATACGATAGGTCGGCGGCATGCCGCACCGCGTGTGCCAGGACCACGCGCTCGAATTTCTCCCACGGCTCTTCGGTGCGCAATATTGACAGAAATGGGCCTAAGCCCGTGCCGGTGGCCAGGCACCAGAACGCTGCAGCATCGGGTAATTCGGCGACACAAAAAAACCCGTTCGCACGATCGAGCAGCCACACCGAATCGTCGCGTTCGAGGGCGGCGAGACGCGGCGAGAGCGGCCCCTGGGGGAGCACGTTGAAATAGAATTCGTGCGCGGAGCCATCCGGCGGGTTGACGAATGAATAGGGGCGCCCCAGCATCGGCTCCTTGGAACCGGGGGGGGCTGGCAGCGCAAGGCGCGCGAACTGGCCCGCGACGAAGGTCACCGCCGGCGCGGAGACCTGCAGTGAAAGCAGGCGCTCGGTCCACTGTTTCTTGCCCACCACCTTGCCTTCGATCCATTTGCTCATCGCCGGCCGCATCCACGCGGTAACATTCCGGTCATTATGCCAGCCCCCAAATCGGCGCTCATCGTAGGTGAGCGCGTGTACCTGCGCCGGCCCCGTGCCGCCGATGCTGCGCTATTCTGTGCCGCGATCCGGGCAAGTCGCACGATTCATCGCCGCTGGACTCGGCCCCCGGCGACGTCGAAGGGCTACGCTGTGATGCTCGCACGCGGCCGTGGGCAGGCGTCCTTGACGCTGTTCGCGTGCCGACGCGAGGACGATGGCCTGGTCGGCGTATTCGATCTGTCTCAGATTTTCCATGGCATCATGCAGAGCGCCTACCTTGGCTACTACGCCCTCGCGCCACACGCGCGCCACGGGTATATGCGCGACGGCCTGGATTTGATGCTGCGTTACGCCTTCCGCACGCTACGACTACACCGGGTCGAGTCCAACATCCAGCCCGCGAACAAGCGCTCGATTGGCCTCGTGCGCCGCGCAGGATTTGTGCGCGAGGGTTATTCGCGCCGCTACCTAAAGATCGACGGACGGTGGCGCGATCACGAGCGCTGGGCCCTGCTGGTCGAGGACTGGCGCGCACGGCGCGAGCGCCAGCGATGACGGCACGACCGAACCCGGCGTGGCTCGCCGTGGCCATTGCCAGCGGCTGCGCCATGGATCCCTATCGCTTCGACGCACCCCGCGCCGCCGCCGGCGTCGAGCTCGATCCCTACGCGGTGCAGCAGGAATGCGTCGCTCTGGATCGAGGCGAGCGCTTCGATTTCTATTTTGTCAGCGCTGCACCGGTCGCATTCAACATCCATTATCGCGATGCCAACGCCGTAATCATGCCGCTCACGCGCGACGATGCCACTCGTGATTCGGGCGTATTTACTGCCGACCACAAGGGCATCTACTGCGTCGCGTGGAAAGCCGGCGTGGAGCCGAGTATTCTCGAGTATCAGCTGCGACCGCTGCCATCGCGCTGACCCGGGCCGTGTCAGAGGTCCTGGTACGAATACGTTCGGCCGTGCTCGACCTCGCCGAGTACGAGCTTGTCGACAATCTTTGCCGCCACGACATCCGGCGGAACGAGACGACCCTGACTGTGAAACTCCCGGAACATGTCGACACAGGGCAACTGCTCGCGTGTCCGGGAGCGCACGAATTGCTGCATGTCCGTATCGATGATGCCGGGCCGCACGGACATGATGCGGAAACTCGGTGCCGTCTGCTCGACCGCAAGTGCCCGCGTGAGCATCTCCAGCCCCGCCTTCGCCACACAGTAGAGGCTCTCGCCTGCCAGAGCAGTTTGCGCAGCGCCGGAGGATACATTGATAATGCGCCGCGGTTGCGTTGGATTGGAAAAGATGCGACAGAAAAGGTTGGCTAGCGCCACAACTGCGGCCAAATTCACCGCCAGCGACGCCACCACGTCGGAAGCAGCTAGTGTTCCCAGCGTTCCGACTGGGCCGGCGGTCGCGGCATTGTTCAGCAGGCAAACCGATCCCGGCTGGGTCGCCGCGAGTGCCGCGAGTTCGGGCGCGAGTGACTCGTCCAAACGGGCGGCGTCGGCGAAATCGAAGCGTGCAAAACGAAACCGTTCGCCCAGCGGCGCCGGGTGTGGTGTCCGGCCGATCCCGAGAACCGTGAAACCCTTCCCGAGCAGCGCCGCCACGAGCGCGGCGCCAAGGCCGCGCGAAACGCCAGTGACTATCGCGGTGTGCACGTGTTTTTCTTTGCCGACAGGCGCTCAGCGATGTGAGCCAAGCGAAAGCGCAATCAGCACGATGATGACGAACGCGATCACCAGCAGCGTGACCTTGACCCAGCTCTTCGGGTACTCACCCTGAACTGCGCCGGTAAAGCCGTTCATAACGGCCTGAAAGCCCTTCACGCCGTAAGTATAAGTGAGCAACCATATCGGCGCGAGAATATGCTTGAACGATTGCCGGGAGTAGTTTGCGCGCACATCGAGGTTACGATACGTGTCGCCCGCGATTTGTGCGGCACACATCTGGCGGAGCTTGGCGTCCATCGCGTCGCGCGCGGTCTTGGCCGCAGCGACGAGATCAATCTGGTAACGCTCGACGACCCAGCCGGCGACGTAGCCGGCGTCGTAGGGCTTGAGCTCCTTGGTCGGGAACGGCTCGATTCCGCGCGCGAGCGCCTGGTGCACGCCGACCGACGCGCACACGAGGTCATCATCGAAGAAGTGAGACAGCTGGCCCGCAGCAGGCTCCCAGCGCACGTGCTGGACCTGGCGCGTCTGCATCCTGCCACCTCCGTCGCTGTAACTCTCGGTCGTATAGTAATAATGACCGGATTCGGCGGTCCACGTGGCATCGACCTGAGCGTCAAAGGTCCAGTACGGCAGATACACCCCCTTGACGGTGTCGGTGAGCGCGCGGCGCTTGAGCGCGTTGGGTGCAAGCCACAGTTTGCGGTACCAGGCGCGAATGCCGTCGCGGGCCCTGTCCTCCGAAATCCTGAACGGCAGCAGGCTCTCCGGCCGGAATGACGCCTTGCTCTGCTCGTAGGGAACAATCTGTGCAGAGCCGCAAAAGTCGCAACGTTGCGCCTGGTGTGCGGGGTCGAGGACGGAGATCGCCTGGCAGCTCTGACATTTCACATAGCGTTTTTCGATCTGCCAGCCGCGCGCGTCGTCGCCGATGCCACGCAGCGCGGCGACGAGATCATGTTCAGCTATCTTGCCTGTGTCTGTGTCGAGCGTCGCCGGCGAGGTTGTGCCGCAGAATGGACATACCAGCGCCTGCTTGGCCGGGTTCCACACGGCCTCGGCACCGCAGGCCGGGCACGAGTATTTTTGCTGCGCTTGGGTTTCGCCGGGTGTGTCCACGGGTCAACGGACAAAATAGCCTACGACGCGCCAGTTGCCGTCGTCCTCGTGCTCCAACGTTACCGTTTCATGTCCCTGGGGCCTCTTGGCGAAGCTCGTCTCGAACGAAACCAGCGCGTAGTCGCCCTCCGGCACCCCTGGAAATATCTTCTTGAACGATGTGTTGAGGGCGGCGCGGCTCCGCATTGCGCCTAGCGGGATACGTTCCTTCCGCAGTTCGTCGCCCCAGACGGAGAGAGGCATCGTGGCCCGGAATCTCTCGCTTGCGGCATCCCAGCTCGACTGTGCGTCGCCGCGATCGATCAGCATCAGCCAGTCGCGCGCCGCCGCCTGCGCGGCACTCGCCCTCGGATCCTGCGCGATGGCCGTGCCGGTGACGAGCCACACCAGACACAACGCGGCGAGCACGCACCGCGCCGGCGAGAAGTTCGAACGTTCCATTCGCGTCACGAATGCAGGAACTGGTCGACCGCTGCCTTAGTAACGCGCCATTGGGAGCCGATTTTCTTGCCTTTAAGGTCACCTGACTCGAGGCTCGCCACGACGTCCGTTTCGCCCACGCCGAGCAACTGCGCAACCTGCGCCGGAGTGAATAGGTCAGGCGTGGCGGCCGCGGCTCCCGCTGCGGCGGCTGCGCCAGGGGCCTGGATGCCGGGCGTCACCTGGCCGCCCAGGATGCCCCCGGTTTGGTTCAGCATCTGCTGCGCCATTGCCACACCGACTGCCATCTGTGCGCCCATGCCGCCGACGCCACCGCCGTCGCCCTTTTCCAGGCCCTGTGCCATCTGGAACTTCACGTAGTCGTTCAGGTTGCCTACCGCAGCCATGCTCGAGCGCTTGTCGATCGCCTGCTCGACTTCCGGTGGCACCGACACGTTCTCGACGACGAAGCTGGTCACCTGGAGCCCGTACTTCGAAGTTGTTTGCGGATTGATCAGCGGCAGCAGTGCATCTCCCAGCTCGGCATAGCGCGCCGCAACGTCTAGCGCGGGGACCTTCGCCTGCGCTAGCGCCTCGGAAAAAACGCTGACGATGCGCGAGCGCATGGTGTCGTTGAATTCATCGAGGCGAAAGTGATCATCGGTACCTGCGACTTCCTTCAGAAAAAGCTTTGGATCGACGATTTTGAAGTCGTAGATGCCAAATGCGCGCAGGCGGACCACGCCGAAGTCCTGGTCTCGCATCATCACCGGGTTGGCGGTACCCCACTTGTTGCCCGTGAACAGTCGAGTGGTAACGTAATAAACGTCCGCCTTGAACGGGCTCTCGAATCCGTATTTCCAGCCTTTCAGGTCGGAGAGTATCGGGATATTGTCGGTCGTGAGCGTGTATTTGCCGGGGCCGAAGGTGTCGCCGAACTGGCCGAGATAGACGAACTGCGCGATTTGCGATTCGCGCACTATCAGTTGCGCTCCGCGCTTGATCTCCTTGTCCTCGTCGGGAAACCGGTAGGACAAGGTATCGCGCGAGTCATCTGTCCACTCGATGATGTCGATAAACTGCTTACTTATGAAGTCGAGAATCGCCATCTAATCTCCTTCGAGTATCGTTGGCAGGCTACTTCTTTGCCGCCAGTTTCTTGGCTTCCATCTCGCCCCTGTTGATCTCGCTTTCGAGCTGCGCCAGCGGGATTGCCCCCGGAAGCACGGATCCGTCGGCGAACACAAGTGTCGGCGTCGCACTCACGTGCATGCTCTCGCCGAGGCGCGCCGTCTCCCGAATCGGCGTCGCGCATTTGCCGTCGTTGTTCGGCAACTTACCGCTCTTGAAGTACTCGTCCCACGCCAAGGCTCGGTCGGGTGCGCACCAGATCAAGGTTGACTTGCGCGCTGCGTCGGGATGCAACTGATCGATCGGGTAGAGGAAGGTATAGATCGTTACGTCGTCGAGTTGCTTTATCTCGCTTTCAAGACGCTTGCAATAGGGGCAGTCGGCGTCCGAAAATATGGCTAGCCTGCGCGTCCCGTTACCCCTCACACGCTTGAACGCCAGGTCCAGGGGCAACGAGTTCCAGGAAACATGATTGAGCTGGCGCAGCCGCGCATCGGTCAGGTTTTGCTTGGTGTTGGCGTCGAATATCGAACCGACCACCACGAAGGTCACCTTGGCATCGGTGTAGACCAAGCGATCATCGAACTGGGCCTCGTACAAGCCAAAATAGGGCGACTTGGCGACGTTGCTGACCGCCGCGCCGGGGAACTTCGCCTCCAGCTGTGCCTTCACTGTGGCGGCTTCGTCGACGTCTGCAGGCCTGGCCGCACTGGACTTGGCTGCGTCCTGCGCCGGCGTGGCCGAGGTCAACGCGAGGCAGCACATTGCCAGCACAAGGGATAGGCATTTTGATCGCATGGAGGCTCCAGGCAGTTTTCGGCTTCAGTTTATCGCAGCGCCGGTTGCGCCAATAGGCGCCGGAAGGGCGCAATTCCCCCGACCAGGCTCATGCCGCGGTTGCGCAGCACCCTGAGCGCCGGCACGGCGAACATGCGCACGAGGCCATCGGTCACCATCTGCATTGAAAGGACTGGCAGCGCGCGCTTGCGGGCATAGCGTTCCAGCAGAATCGAAGCCCCAACGTCATCGACCACCACGCCGGCTTTCAGCACGGCGGCGAGCGTGGCCGCATCGCCAAGGCCGAGGTTGACCCCCTGCCCGGCCAGCGGGTGAACGACATGGGCGGCATCGCCTACCAAGGCGAGCCTTGGCCCGACCTGCGATTCGAGCTTCAGGAACGAAAGTGGAAACGCGGCAGCGGGCGCTATCAGCGCCAACTCGCCCAGCATCCGCCCGCCACCGGCGGCAACCCGCTGCGCGAGCGCCCCCGCATCCAGCGAGAGCAGTTCCTGCGCAACCGCGTCTGGCGCCGACCACACTATGGAGATCCGTCGTCCGGGCAGCGGTAGCCAAGCCAGCACGCCCTGGCCGTCAACAAACCACTGAAACGCGCGGCCGCGATGGGCATGCTCGGCGACGAAGTTGGCGACGACCGCCGTCTGCCCATAGGCGCGCGGCTCGCATGCGATGCTGGCTTCGCGGCGTACCCAGGAGTGCACGCCATCGGCGCCAACGATGAGACGAGTTGACAAGCAGCGGCCGTCGCCGAGTGCGACGAGCGCGCTGTCGGCCTGCCAGGTGATCGTCCTTGGCTCGCATGGCGCCAACACGGTGACCGCAGCGCAGGTGCGTACAGCCTCGACCAGCGTCGCGCAGAGTTCACGGTTCTCGACGATCCAGGCCAACGCGCGCTCACCGAGGTCGTACGCGGAAAAGACGATGGTGCCGCCTGCATCGCCGTGCACGTCCATCGCTTCGACCGCGGCGAGGCGCTCCGGCGGCAGCCGCTGCCATGCGCCCAGACCGCGCAGAAACTCCGCGCTACCGGGACTGAGCGCATAGACACGCTGGTCCCAGTCGTCGTCGCCGCTGGGACCGTCGTAAGCGGCCAGCATGCCTCGCTCCAGCAGCGCAACACGGAGGCCCTCGCCACCCAGCGCCGCTGCTACCGCCAGGCCGACCGGCCCCGCGCCGAGGACGACGACATCGTAATCAACATCGGTCATCACTGCGGCTCCAGCACTTCGATGAAATGGTTCTGATTGGTGTAGATGCAAAGCTCACCGGCGATCATCAGCGCTTCTTTGACGATGGCGGCCGCGGGAAGCTGCGTATGCTCGAGCAACGCGCGCGCCGCTGCCTGCGCGTACGCACCCCCCGATCCGATTGCTACAATGCCGTGCTCGGGCTCGAGCACGTCTCCGGAACCGGTGATGACGAGCGACGCGGTGTTGTCGGCAACTGCAAGCATCGCTTCGAGTCGACGCAACACGCGGTCGGAGCGCCAATCCTTGGCCAACTCGACCGCGGCACGCTGCAGCTGCCCCTGATGCTTGTCGAGCTTTGCCTCGAAGCGCTCGAAAAGCGTGAATGCATCGGCGGTCGCACCTGCGAATCCGGCCAGAACCCGATCACCATAAAGACGGCGGACCTTGCGCGCGGTCGCCTTGATCACGACGTTGCCGAGTGTCACCTGTCCGTCGCCGCCGAGCGCGACAGACGTACCGCGGCGCACCGAGAGAATCGTCGTTCCGTGAAATGCTTCGGCCATTGTCGTAGCAATCTGGTTTACAAGGGACGCGCTCTGAGTTAGCGCAGCGCATCGATTCGCATCACTCTACGTCCTACGGCGTCGCGCAGCTCGCGCGGTGCCGCGCATTCCGCCAGCTGCGACACGGACACGGGACGCGAAACTATTGGGTCTTCTTGATGAAATGGCGCGGTGAGATGCCGATGAGCAGCAACAGGGCGCGGATGATCGGTGAGGCGCCGGCTATCTGCACTGTTTTGCGCTGCGACTCGGAGCGGATGATCGCATTGAGGATCGCGCCCGCACACACGAAGTCGATGCGGTCCACCGCAGACAGGTCGATGGGTACCGTGCTGCGGCCCTCGCGAAACTCGGCGAACTTGGCCAGTTGCGGATCGTTCGGTCCGATCATCGTGCCCTGCCAGCACAGCACTTCGGGCGTGCCTGCCGCGGCGGTCGGGGCGCCCGGAGGCAAGGACACCTCGGTCGCGCCGGGCGGCGGCTCCCAAGACGGGGGCGAGAACTCGAAGCTCACCGCGAATTCGACCGCGCGATCTTCGAAGGCCTCGCGATCGTTTTCCCATTGCAATAGCTCGAGCAGGAGAATCCAGTACCCCTCGCCTGCCTCGCGTCCTTGCTTGACCGCGCTTTCCAAGGCGTGCCGGATCTTTTCCGGATGCTGCAGGACCAGTGCATATCGCCGCTTGCGCAACTGGGCGAGCGCATCGGCAAGATGCCTTGCCCCGGCGTCGTCGGCGCCGGTAAGCGAGCCCAAATCGAGTCGCACCTGCGACTGCTTCTGCGTCGCAGCAAGCATATTGTTGATTGGCAGCTCGTTGGCGGCGGACAGCTTGCCCGTCAGCGCGAAATAGCCGCCTGCAGTGGGCCGCGAACCGGTGCGCTGCTGCGGTTGAACTTCCTCCCAGGCTGGCGCAGAGCGCTCGAACACAACGACATACTGCAGCGCGACTTGGTCAAACGCCGCGCGGTCACTGGCTCGCTGCAACAGGTCGAACAACGCGAGCCAGGCCAACGGCGAAACCTTCGCGTCGTTGTCGGTCGCGACCCCTTGCTCCAGCACCTGCCTTGCCTGCACCGCCTGTCCGCTTGCATAGAGCAGCGCGGCGTTCTCAAGAACCGAACACAGGCCCGGGTTAGCCTCGGTGACCTGGATAGCCGGTTGTGCGTCCGGATTCCAGTCGATCAGACTCGGCGGCCCGGTGACGGTAATCTCCCGCTCCCGCGGGTCTACGGCCCCGGGAGTTGGCTTGGGCTTGACGGCAGCGGCCGGGATCGCCTTGGCGGCGGTAGCGATCTCGTGCGCCGACGCCGGCCGTCGGCTGCTTCCCGTGCGCGGGTCATGCCGCGGCGACAATTCCGGCTTCGCCCGGCCATCAGGCTTCTGCTTGCCGGGCGACTTCGGAAACAACGGAAATGCCATTGGAGTGGAACTTACCCTTTGCTGACCGCCGCAACCGCCTATTATGTCCCCTTCCCATGCGCCCAACAAGGCAACGACGCCGGGCAGCGGCGGGCAATCGCGCGTCGCGGCGATCCGCACCTAAAGATACCCGGCGAGCACCGGAAGCGAATGCGCTCCTTTCCACCGGCCGATGCAGGCACGGTACCGCGAAGGTCTTAAGCGCGGGCGAGATTCTCCGCGGCAAACTCCCAGTTCAGAAGCTTGTCGGTGACCGCCTGCACGTAATCCGGTCGCCGGTTCTGATAGTCGAGGTAATACGCATGCTCCCATACGTCAATGGTCAGCAGCGGTAGCTGGCCCTTGGTCAGCGGCAACTGAGCATTGGAAGTCTTGACGATCTTGAGCGCAGTCCCATCGCGGACGAGCCACGCCCAGCCGCTGCCAAATTGGCTTACCGCCGCAGCAGCAAATTGCTGCTTGAACACGTCGAGGCTGCCGAATGCCGCATCGATCATCGTCGCCAGGTCGGCCGGCGGTTTTCCGCCACCCTTGGGACTCAGGGAACGCCAATAAAACGCGTGATTCCACGCCTGCGCCGCATTGTTGAACAATCCGGCTCGGTCTGCTTGCCCCGAAACCGCCAGAATGATGCGCTCGAGCGTCTGGCCTTCAAACTCGGTTCCCGAGATCAACTCGTTGACCTTGGCGATGTAGGCCATGTGATGCTTGCCATGATGGAAACGCAACGTTTTCGCGGAAATGATGGGAGCAAGCGCATCCTCGGGGTAGGGTAGCGTCGGCAGCACAAAGGGTGCTTCTTTCTGCGCGGTCAGTGTAGCCATGACTCAATCTCCTGTTGTGGTGTAGGACCAGGGACTACGCGTACAAGCACAGGCTTCGGGTCTACCCGCGTTCCTCGTATCCTGCGGGTAGCTGGCCGGCGCTGCCTGCGCTTGCTACAATCGAAACAGACCGTTCTGTGCGGCGGGAGTTTCGCTGCATCAGGTTCGGTGGCCAACGACGCGAGGGGGAACTCGATGAAGAATCCGCTTGATTCGCTTTGGGGAACAGTTATCTCCGGTCTGATTCTGACCTTGATTCTTTATTTCGTTGTGAAGAGCATTCTTGCTTAGGGGGAGGCAACGGCGATGGACTACGTTCCGGCATTGGCTAGATGGCTGCATTTCATGGCCGGCATTATGTGGATCGGCCTGCTCTACTACTTTAATTTCGTGCAGGTGGCGGCACTCAAAGCCGCGGCAGCGGACGGCACCGCGGCGGGTATTACCAAGCACGTCGTTCCGACAGCACTTCTGTTCTTCCGCTGGGCCGCCGTCGTCACCTGGCTCGCCGGCGCGGCGCTGCTGGGCGGTCAGTTCGTCAACGCCTTCACCTTCCAGGGCGGAATGGCCGGTATCGGCATGGGCGCGTGGCTGGGCACGATCATGTTATTCAACGTGTGGGTTCTGATCTGGCCTAACCAGCAGAAAATCCTAGGCCTCAAGCCGGCCACCGACGAGGAGAAAGCCAAGGCGCGGCGCGTCGCCTTCCTCGCCTCGCGGTCCAATGTCATGCTTTCCATCCCGATGCTGTTCTTCATGGCCGGCGGCCTGTCGCATCGCGCCATTTTCTTCGGTATGTAGAAGCCGCCTACCGGCTCGCCGCTGGGCGCGGCCAAAGCACGTCAAAACGGCCCGGGAACCGGGCCGTTTTTGTTCCCACCTCGTCGCTTCGCCCTCAGTCGCCGTAGAGCTTCTGCACGCGCTCGCGCCTCTCTTGCGCCTCGAGCGACAGCGTCGCGGTTGGTCGCGCCAGAAGCCGTGGTATGCCGATCGGCTCGCCGGTTTCTTCGCAGTAGCCGTAACTGCCGTCGTCGATCATGCGCAGCGATTTCTCGACCTTCTTCAAGAGCTTACGCTCCCGGTCCCGGGTGCGCAGTTCGAGTGTGTACTCTTCTTCGAGCGTAGCCCGATCCGACGGATCGGTCGTAATCTCGTTCTCGCGCAAATGCTGGCCGGTATCGTCGGCATTGTTCAACAGCTGCGCTCGCAGCTCGAGCAGGCGCTGTCTAAAGAACGCCAGCTGCGCCTCGTTCATATAGTCGCGCTCAGGCGCCTTCAACAGGTCCTGCTCGCCAAGTTCCTTGACCTTTTTTACTGCCGCTTTTGTTGCCACGCTCCCACCTTCCCACTAGGCCGTCGCTATCTTCCCGCTCGCCACGTCGCCGTATGAAACGGCGGATTATATCCCCAACCGGGCAGCGCAAGCCAGCCCGTATAATCGTACAGGTAGCGAGGGCTCCAAATGACCGTGACCACGCTGACGATCACCCGGCCCGACGATTGGCACCTCCACTTGCGGGATGGGGAACCAATGCGCTCGGTGATCGGCGCGACCGCGCGCGTATTCGGCCGTGCCGTCGTCATGCCCAATCTCGAGCCTCCGGTGACCACGGTCGCCGCGGCGGCAGCGTATCGAGAGCGAATCGCCGCCGCGTTGCCCCCCGGGTCGCGTTTTGCACCCCTGCTGACGCTCTACCTGACCGAAAATACACCCGTCGCCCAAATCGAGGAGGCGCGGCGAAGCGGCTTCGTGATCGGCGTGAAATACTACCCCGCCGGAGCGACCACCCACTCTGATTCCGGCGTTACCGCGCTTGAACGCGTGTATCCGGTGCTTGACGCGATGCAGAGGCACGCGTTACCGCTCCTGGTCCACGGCGAGGTGACATCGGCCGAGGTCGACGTATTCGACCGCGAACGCGTGTTCGTCGATCAGGTGCTCGGGCGCATCGTCGCTCACTTTCCCGGGCTCAAAGTCGTGCTTGAGCACATCACGACGCGGGAGGCTGCCGCCTTCATCGCCGCGGCCCCGGCGCACGTTGGCGCCACGATTACGCCGCAGCACCTGCTCCACTCGCGTAATGCGCTATTCAAGGGCGGAATCCGCCCGCACTTGTACTGCAATCCGATCCTCAAGGACGAAATACACCGCCAGGCGCTGCTCGATGCGGCGACCGGCGGCGATGCGAAGTTCTTCCTTGGGACCGATTCGGCGCCGCACGCGCGAGGAGCCAAGGAAAACGCCCATGGCTGCGCGGGATGCTATACGGCGCACGCTGCGCTGGAGCTCTACGCCGAGGCATTTGAAACCGCCGGAGCATTGGACAAGCTGGAAGCATTTGCGAGCTTCCACGGTGCCGACTTCTACGGTCTTCCCCGCAATGCCGATACGGTAACGCTCAGGCGCGAGGCTTGGGTCGTGCCCGGAGAGTACGCCTTCGGAACGCAGACCGTGGTACCGCTCAACGCCGGCGCAACGATGCGCTGGCGCATCGCGGCGCAGTAGCCGAGCCCGCCGCCGTGATCGTGCTATCATGCGCCCTCGAAGTCAGCCAGACCGTCGCTGCCGGCCGCACCTAGCGCTGCCGGGAGAGGAAAGTCCGGGCTCCAAAGAGCGGGATGCTGGGTAACGCCCAGACGCTGCAAGTCGTCCGCGTGAGCGGCGGCGAAGGCGAGGAACAGGGCCACAGAGACGAGTCGCATCCGATCCAAGGATGCGGGTGAAACGCGGCAACCTCCATCCGGAGCAACACCAAGTAAGCGGACGCAAGCACTATCGAGGCTGCTCGCCTAGTCCGCGGGTAGGTGGCTCGAGCGCCGCGGCGACGCGGCGCCTAGATGAATGACGGTCATAGCGCGTTCTTTGGACGCGCCGTAACAGAACCCGGCTTATCGGCTGGCTTCGACTTGACTTGGTAGTTCCATGACGTTCCACGGCGCGAGCCGTGGAGCGTCGCCGTTCATTGGCGACGCCGGCGCGCATCGCGCAGGATTTCACGCGCAGCATTGTGCCCCGGCACCCCGCTTACACCACCCCCGGGATGCGTGCCTGCGCCGCACATGTACAGTCCCTTCAGCGGCCCGCGATAATTTCCGTGGCCAAGCACCGGCCGCGCCGCGTACAGCTGGTCGAGCGCCAGAGCGCCGTGAAAAATATCGCCTCCGGTAAGGCCAAACTCGCGCTCGAGGTCGAGCGGTGAAAGCACCCCGCGACCGATGACCCGGGCGCGGAAACCCGGCGCATAACGGGTAACCGTGTCGAGCATCAAATTCGCCACCTCATCCGCAGCGTCGTCCCATGACCGGCCATCGGGCAGGCGTGGATTGGCATGCTGGCAAAACAGGCTCGCAACGTGCTTGCCGGGCGGTGCGAGCGACGAATCGACGAGCGATGGAATGAGCAGTTCGACGATGGGCTCACGCGACCACCCGCTCAGCCGCGCATCGAAGTATGCGCGCTCCATGTATGCGAGCGAGGGCGCGAGAATGATGCCGGAGCGCAAATGTGGCCCGTCCTGACGCAGGCAACTGAACTCAGGCAAGGCATCGAGGGCCACGTTCATGCGGAACGTCGCCGAGGCACAGCGGTAGCCTTCGATGCGCCGCCGAAAATCGGCATCGAGTACCGCAGCATCGATGAGTTTCAGATAGAGCAGCTTCGGATCGACGTTCGCGACCACGCGCCGGGCGGCAACCTCGGTCCCGTCTACGAGCGCGATGCCGGTGGCCTGCGTACCGCGGGTCGTCACACGTAACACGGGTGCGGCGGTGAAAATCTCCACGCCGCGTGCCCGCGCCTCCGCAGCCATCGCCTGGGTGATTGCGCCCATGCCGCCGAGCGCGTGGCCCCACTGGCCGCGCTTGCCATTCACTTCGCCGATGACATGGTGCAGCAGCACGTACGCCGATCCGGGCGTATAGGGGCTGGCGAAATTGCCAACGACCGCATCGAACCCGAATACCGCCTTAATCGGGTCGGATTCGAACCAGCGATCAAGCACCTCGCCTGCACTCTTGGTGAACAGATCGAGCAGATCGCGGCGCTCGGGAAGTGTGAGCCGCCTCAGCTGACCGCCCACCTTCCAAGCCCGCAGCCACTCGCCCGCGCCGCCACCGACGTTAGCCGGCGTCTCGAGCAGGAGCGCCCGCAAGACGACCGCAACTCGATCAAGCATCGCGTAGTACGCCGGCAGTGCGGCCGCATCTCGGGCCGAGTGGCGCGCAACCTCCACTTGGGTAGCAGCAACTCCGCCGCCCACCTTGAGATAGTCGCCTGCGGGAAGCGGCAGAAAGTTGGCGAGTGGTCGCTCGACGATCGTCAGCCCGTGCTGCGTTAGCTTGAGATCGCGGATTACCTTTGGGTGGAGCAGGCTGACCGTGTAGCTGGCGGTGGAATTGCGGAAGCCCGGGTGAAACTCCTCGGTGACAGCTGCGCCGCCAACGATGCGACGGCGCTCAAATATCGCAACGGACAAGCCGGCGGCGGCGAGATAGCATGCGCACACGAGGCCGTTGTGTCCGCCGCCGATGATGACGGCATCGTAGCGACGAGAGGACGGCATCGGCGGCTTAGGTGCACCAAAAACGCGTGGCGCCCCCTACTCCTCGGTCATGCCGGCGGCGACGATAGAAAAACCACAGTCGACATAGGTCACCTCCCCGGTCACTGCGCTGGCCAGATCGGAGAGCAGGAAAGCCGCCACGTTGCCGACCTCTTCGATCGTCACGTTGCGGCGCAATGGCGCCGTCCTGGCGACGAAATGCAGGATCTTGGAGAAGCCACTGATCCCGGCGGCGGCGAGCGTCTTGATCGGGCCGGCCGAGATGGCGTTGACGCGAATGCCTTCCGGCCCGAGGCACTGTGCCAGATAGCGCACGTTGGCCTCGAGGCTCGCCTTGGCGAGCCCCATGACGTTGTAGTTTTGAATTGCCCGTTCGGAGCCCAGGTAGGTAAGGGTGAGCATCGCGCCACTGCGGCCGGCCATGAGCGGACGGGCTCCCTTGGCCAGAGCCGCCAGGCTGTAGGAGCTGATGTCATGGGCTGTGGCAAACGCCCCACGCGACAGGCCCTGCAGAAAATCACCGGCGAGCGCCTCGCGCGGCGCGAACGCAATCGAGTGCAAGAGACCGTCGAGCACGCCCCATTCCCGCTTCAGCATTTCGAACAGGGCTGCGATCTGCTCATCGCTTGCCACATCGCAAGCCAGCACCGGTACGCTGCCGAATTCAGCCGCCAACTTCGTCACGCGCTCCTTAAGGTCGTCGTTGACGTAGGTGAAAGCCAGCGTCGCACCTTCGCGTCGGCAGGCCTGCGCGATGCCGTAGGCGATCGAGCGGTTGGACAGCAAACCTGTGATCAGGATCTTTTTATCGCTAAGGAAACCCATGTTCTTGGACCCGGCAACGAGAGGTCATCCGATGCGCTAGAGCAGGTTCTTCAAGTCGAGGCCCAGGCTGCGCTCGATCACGCCACAGGCGAGCCGGTCATTGCGAACGCCGAATTCCGCCTTTGGATCGGGGTCAAGGCGCGCATATATGACAACCGAGTGGCCAATCACGTCATTCGGTGCGCCTGTGCCCACCGAGAGGTCGGTGGTCGTAATCTGCAGCACCGCATTGCCTTCGGTCCCCGCATAGATCTGCGGCAGATCCCCGGTGCGCTTGCCGCCTGCCGCTGCCCCCTCCGCGCTCCACACCGGGCCGGCGCTTGCCGCGTTGGCCGAGCTGCAGTTGCCGACCTCGTGAATGTAGAGGCTGTGCGAGCCCGGCACCAGATCGGTAAAACTGGCGCTGATCCAGACACTGCTTCCTCGCTGGGTAAAGGAAATGATGCCGCGCACGGTGCTGCTATTCCTGGGGTCGAGACGGGCTACCCCCATCGTCCCCGCTTCGGGGACGATCCTCGGCATAGAGTCGCAGGCCGCAAGGAACGCCGCGCCGAGCAGCAGCGCGACCGAGACCAAAGCCGGCCGCGCCCTGCTCGATCGCCCCGTCGCCGTACGCCATGCGGCGGTTCGCCTTGCGCCCGCGCGCGAGCGGACCGTCAGGGTCGGTGACAGGATTTGTTGATCACGCCGCACGCGACCCGCGCACCGGAATCGCCCGTTGGCTGGGTCTTGAAATCGTCGCTGAACGAAACCGTACCCGCCGCGGTATTGCAGGTGGTCGGAGCCAATGTCGCAGTCGCGCTCTGCGCCGCCGCCCCCGCCGCAAAGCAGATCGCATCCCGCCCAGCACGGGGGCGGCTGTGAAGCGCTCCATCACTGTCTCCTCATCGTCGCGGGCGCAAAGGGGGTGGGCAACCCGCGTGCTATTCCATATCCATGATAAGCGAAGCCCGTCGCGTTGCCAAACGCCTCGCATCACCTTGCACGGCGGACCAGCGAGCCTCCCCTAAGCGTGGCGCCGCGGCAACAACAGTCCTCGCGAATGATTTCTGCGCCTGGTTTGTTGCGCCCCCGCGGCCGAGCGCGACACGCGAAGGTGGCAATCGGCCGCGTCGGGACCCCGAGCCCACCACCGCGGCCACCTCGCGACCGTACGCAAGTCGCAATCGGACAAGGTAGAATGTGCGTTCGCCCAGAAACGCGCAGCCGCTTTTGTTCGCAAGACACGCGGCGGCTATCTTGCAGCCGAACTCCCAATCGAGCTCCCATGTCGTTCATCATGACGCCGTCCGAGATCGTTCACGAACTGAACAAGCATATCGTTGGGCAGGGTGCGGCAAAACGGGCGGTCGCAATCGCGCTGCGCAATCGCTGGCGTCGGCAACAAGTTGCCGAACCGTTGCGCCAGGAAATCACACCGAAGAACATCCTGATGATCGGCCCCACCGGGGTCGGCAAGACGGAGATCGCGCGCCGGCTCGCCCGCCTCGCCGGCGCCCCATTTATCAAAGTCGAAGCGACGAAGTTTACCGAGGTCGGATATGTCGGTCGCGACGTTGACACGATCATTCGCGATCTCGCCGAAACTGCGATCAAGCAGACGCGCGAAAGCGAGACGCGCAAAGTACGCGACCGCGCCAGCGACGGGGCAGAAGAGCGCGTGCTCGACGCGTTGCTGCCGCCGGTCCGCGAGGTCAACCTTGAGGACATGAAGCCCACCGATTCTTCGACGCGACAAAAGTTCCGCAAGATGTTGCGAGAGGGCAAGCTCGACGACAAGGAAATCGATGTCGAGATATCCGTGCTTCCGGCGCAGATGGAGATACTCGCGCCACCGGGCATGGAAGATCTCACCAGCCAGATTCAGGGGATGTTCCAGCAGATGTCGGGCGGACGGCGCAGGGTCAAGCGCATGAACGTCGCCGAGGCGATGAAGGCCCTCATCGACGAAGAGGCTGCGAAACTTGTCAACGACGACGAATTGAAGACGAAGGCGCTCACCAACGTCGAGCAGAATGGCATTGTGTTCCTGGACGAGATCGACAAGATAGCAAGCCGTCAGGAAACGATTGGCGCCGACGTTTCAAGGCAGGGTGTGCAGCGCGACCTCCTGCCGTTGGTCGAAGGCACGACTGTCGCGACCAAGTACGGCATGGTCAAGACCGATCACATCCTCTTCATCGCCAGCGGCGCTTTTCATCTCGCCAAGCCTTCAGACCTGATTCCCGAGTTACAGGGACGTTTCCCCATCCGCGTCGAACTGTCGTCGCTCTCGGTCGCGGACTTCGAGCAGATCCTCACCGCCACCGACGCCTGCCTGACGCGGCAATATCAGGCCCTGCTGGCCACCGAGCGCGTTGCCCTCAATTTCGAGCCAGACGGTATCCGGCGGCTGGCCGAAATCGCCTTCGCGGTCAACGAGAAGCAGGAGAATATCGGCGCGCGGCGCCTTTACACCGTCATGGAACGGTTGCTCGATGAGGTATCGTTCGACGCGGCGAAGCTGGAAGGCCATACGATTACGATTGACGCCAAGTACGTCGACGACCGCCTCGCTGGAATCGCTAAGGATGACAACCTTTCGCAGTACATCCTTTAGCGCATGAATGAGATCCGGTTCGACCTTGCACAATCTGCCAGCGCCAGGCTTCGTGCCTCTGGACCTCATCATCGGGTCCGGCACGATCTTGCCGCGTTGATCGGCGCCGCCGCGACCTACGGCACCCCACGGGCCCGATTGCGCTAAAGGAGACTGCGGCGCGCCAGATTGTTCATCAGTGCGCCAGTGCCGAAGGTCCATGGCGGGATACGATCGCTGCGATTGACGCGGTTGACGAGTGCGCCGAGCGTCGGCGTGGCCACTGTCGCGATATCACCGATAACATGCGTGAACCCCTGGCCCACCTCGAGCCGATCCTGCGTCGGCGCGAACATCGTGCCCAGGAAGAGCATCAAGCCGTCCGGGTACTGATGGTTCGCGCCGATCGCCTGCCCGACCAGGTCGAGCGGGTCGCGACTGATCATCGCCATCGAGCTACGTCCCTCCAACGCGTAGCCTTCCGGGCCATCGACGCGCATCGCCAACTCGCATCCACGCACTGTGTCGATAGTGAAAGAGTCGTCGAACAGCCGAATGAAAGGGCCGATTGCACAGGAGGCATTGTTATCCTTGGCCTTGCCGAGCAGAAGCGCGCTGCGGCCTTCGAAGTCGCGAAGGTTAACGTCATTGCCAAGCGTCGCGCCAAGCGTACAGCCACGACTGTTCACCGCCAGCACAATCTCCGGCTCGGGATTACTCCACTGCGACCGGGGATGAATACCGACCTCCGCGCCCAGCCCGACTGCGGACATCGGCTGCGCCTTGGTGAAGATCTCGGCGTCGGCGCCGATGCCGACTTCGAGATACTGTGACCACGCGCGCTGCTCGATTAGCACGTCCCTGAGGCGCACGGCTTCGGGCGAACCGGGCCGCACGCCGGCGAGGTCGTTGCCAATCACCGCGACGATCGCTCTGCGCACCGACTCCGCCTTCGTCGGGTCGCCGCGCGCTTGCTCCTCGATGACGCGCTCGAGCATACTGGAGACGAATGTTACGCCGCTCGCCTTGATCGCCTGCAGGTCGCAGGGCGCGAGCAACCAGGGCATGGCATCGCTGCGCTGATTCCACGCCGAGTTGGCGACCATATCCGACAGCGTGGCGAGCCGCGGCAGGTTGTCGGCGGCGCGAACTGCGGCCGCCGGATCATCGAGTTCGAGCAGTGCACTCGCGGTCGCGGCGAGAGGCGAGAGATCGACGACGTCGTCTCCGCGCACGCTAACGAGCGCCGGGCCCTCGCATGCTGGCACCCATGCACGCCCGACCAGCAGCGCCCGCTCGCGGTCTTCGGGCAGGCACACGGAGACGCTCAATCGCTCGCTCATGTTCTCTCTGCCATCGCACACCCGGGTATCATCGTGCAAGAAACCATCCTGATTCAGCCTTCGGGACCCTTCCATGCTCACGACCGCCCAACGCGACCTGGCCGCCCGCCATCTTCTCGCAGCGCGACGCGCGCGGCAATCGGGCCCGCGCCTGGCAGAATCCTGCCGCCCAACCGAGCTCGAGGATGCGCTCGCCATCCAGCGCCGCGTGCAGGAACTGCTCGACTTCGGAACGGGAGGCTGGAAGTGTTCGGTCCCGACGCTCGAGCGCGCGATCTCCTGCGCGGCGATTTTCGCGCCAACCATAGCGCGGGCTTCTCCCTGGCGCGTGATTGACCGCGACGGGGTGGCCCGCATCGAGCCGGAAATCGCTTTCGTGCTCGGACGTGATCTTCCGCACCGTGCCGCACCGTATGACGAGGCCGGAGTTTGCGCCGCAATCGCCGAGACGCGTTTGGTCTTGGAGCTGCTCGATTCGCGTTACGCCGACCCCGCAACGGTCACGTTTCCCGAATTGCTCGCCGACAGCGTCTCGAATCAAGGCCTGTTTGTCGGCCCGGTCCTGCGCAATGGGTTGCAACGGCAGCTGGACGCTTTTGCGATCGCGGTCGAGACTCCGACCGCAACGCTTCACGCGCGCGAGGGGCGGCACCCCGACGGCCACCCGTTGCGACCTTTGGTCTGGCTGACGAACTTTCTGGCTTCTCGTGCCGAACTGGGCGGCCTCAAGGCTGGCGCGATCGTCACCACGGGCTCGTACGCCGGCGCGCTCGAGGTACCGATAGGGATACCGTTGCGAGTGCGATTCGGCAACCTGGGCGAGCTCGGCGTCGAACTCGCGGCGGGGTAGACAGTGAAGCCTGAGCGGGCTATGCGCGACAACCGCCGCTCGGAGCGGCCGAGAACGTCAGCGCCGCGGCGCCGGGTTGCCATTGGGGCGGAGGCAACTAGAAACAACCGGTGAGGGAGGAAATCGCCGGAAACTGGTGCTCCGGCTTCCGATAGACGTCATCTGGGTCCTGGTCGTAGCTGATCAGGTTGTCCATCACGATCGTGCGTCGAAACCCGACGTACGCGCCCTCCTTGTTCTTGCCGTTGACCTCGGCACACAGCGCCGTGCCGTCGGCGTTGAGCCGCTGATTGCGGATCTGCATTGCTGCGGGATCGAGCAGCACGTCGCGCATGTGCTGCTCCAACTGCAGCTGCTTGGCGTGTCGTGCGTCTTCATGGGCCGCGCGATCATCGATCGCCGCCTGTTCCGCCTCGCGTCGTGCCTGCTCCTGCTGCCCCGCGCGTTCGCGCATTTTGCGATCGGCCTCTGCGTCTTCACGTCGTGCCTGCTCAACCGCGGCGGCAATTGCTGCGGCGTCGGGAGTACGCTCCTTTGCCTTCTCGCATGCACCGACGCCAAGGACCGCAATACCGACGATCGCAACGAGAACTCGCCGCGTCCGCAATAGGTCGCGCGATGCCCTTCTGGATTCCCTAGATGGGCACCCGCGTATAGCGATATTTCTCGGCACAGCGGATGATCTGCAAGTTGGTCGGAAACTCGAGGCAGACCCGCGCGTCAGCCCGCGTCCAGGTTCGCTTCGTTGCCTGGGTCGCGGCCCTCGAAGCAGCCGGCATGGGAGCGGGAGCAGCCGCAGGCGCGGGAGCAGCCGCGGGCGCGGGCGAGGCAGCCGCCGGGGGAGCCTTAGCTACCTGGGCGACTGCGGGAGGCGGATACACTACTGCGACGGTTAATGCGCATGCCATTGCTGCGACGATTCGGTTCATGATTGGCCCCTCAGCGTTGAAGCTCCCTGGCAAAGCCGGCTAGCGCCAAAAGAACCCACTGACCTTGCCGTCTTTGACCACCATGGTGACGAGTCTGTCATCACCGCCGTCCTTGAATTCGAGCTTCCACAGGTAGATTTGGTAGCCCCCTTGATTCAACCGAGCAAGGTAGCTAGTCACGTAGCCTTGATTGAAATGCGGCGCAAACTGCGCGTTGAAACTGTCGAGCATCGGCTGCGACATGGTGGCCTTGAACGCCGCATCGCCTCCGGCGACGAAATCCTCCAACGATTTAGACTGCGTCGCGGCAAGCATGTTCTTCATCGTCGTTTCGATCTCCTGAGGTGCCTGGGCCCATGCGGCCTGCGCCGCGGTGCCCACGAAGACCGCAACGCAAAGCGAGATGCGGTAGAGCGCAACCGGCGCCAGCGCGCCGCGTGAGACGGGCTTCATGATTTGCTCCCGATTGCGCGATGATACGCCAGCCCGCGTCAGCGAGAAACGGTCGCGAAGGACGTGTCGTCGGTCGCCAGCGCGGGCAACTGCTTGCCCGGAGGCCGCCCTCGCAGCTCTGCCAAGGTGATTGGGGTGGCTAGTCGAGTGTGCTGCGGAAAAATCGCAGCCCAATGGCGGTTACGACCAGCATGAAGACCGCGATGGGCCAGGCCTCGGGCGTTATTTCGCTCCAGCCGTTGCCCTTGAGCAGCACGCCACGAATGATGCGCAGGAAGTGGGTGAGTGGCAGCGCTTGGCCGATCACCTGTGCCCATTCCGGCATGCCACGGAACGGAAACATGAATCCGGAAAGCAGGATCGAGGGCAGAAAGAAGAAAAAGGTCATCTGCACCGCCTGCAGCTGGTTGGCCGCGACCGAAGAGATCGTCAGTCCCAGCGTCAGGTTGGCGGCAATGAACAGCAGCACGGAAAGGTACAGGATGCCGTAATCGCCGAGCATCGGCACCTTGAAAAGCCATTCCGCCAGCGTCAGCACCAGCGTTACCTGGACCAGCCCGATCACGATGTAGGGGATGATCTTGCCCATCATGACTTCGAGCGCGGTGGCCGGCGTCGCCAGCAGGTTTTCCATCGTGCCACGCTCGCGTTCCCGGGTGATTGCAAGTCCGGTCATCATCACCATGGTCATCGTCAGGATGACGCCCATCAAGCCGGGCACGATGTTGTACTGCGTCACCGCCTCCGGATTGTAACGTGGATGGATACGCACCTCGAAGGCGCCCGCCGTCGGCGCAAGGTCCGCCAGCGGCCCGGTCAGATCGTGCGCGAGGGCCGTTTGCGTAAGTTGGTTGACGGCCGCAATCGCGTTGACCGTCGCTGTGGGATCGGTGGCGTCGGCCTCGACCAGCAGCGCCGGACGCTCGCCGCGGACCAGGCGCTTGGAGAAGTCGGCGGGGATGTTGACCACGAACTGCGCCTCGCCGGTGGCGAGCATCTTGTCCGCGTCGGATTCGCTGCGCGCCTCGCCGATGAACGCGAAGTAATCGCTGTTACGCAATGCCGCGAGGATGCTGCGTGAAAATTGGCTGTCATCGGCGACAAGTGCCGCGGTCGGTAGGTGTTTGGGATCCGAATTTATCGCGAAGCCGAACAGCGTGAGCTGTATGATGGGAATGCCGACGATCATGCCGAAAGTCAGCCGGTCTCGCCTGAGCTGGATGAACTCCTTGCCGACGATACCAAGCCAGCGTGAGATCGAGAAGTACTCACCCATCAATGAATTTCCGTGACCTGCGCTTCGCCTGAGTCGCCCATCAGGTGGATGAAAACGTCCTCCAGCCCGGGACTGACTTCCGTCCATGTTCGTCCCGGTTCGGCGATGATGGACGCGAGCTCGCGCCGCATCCGCTCGCCGTCCGAGCCGGTGATGTGCAGCGTGGCGCCGAAGGCCGCGACCTGCTCGACCGCCGGCAAGGCGCGCACCCGCTCGGCCAGGGCGTGCAGATCGTCTGCGGTCACGGCCCAAGTGTAGAGCGCCTGGCTGGCGATCACTTCCTGCGCGGTGCCCTGAACCAGCAGGCGGCCGTCGAGGATGTAGCCTAACTTGTGGCAGCGTTCTGCTTCGTCCATGTAATGCGTGCTGACCAACACCGTGATGCCGCGCGCGGCGAATCCGTGCAACTCCTCCCAGAAATCACGCCGTGCCTTGGGGTCGACGCCGGCGGTCGGTTCATCGAGAAGCAGCAGTTGCGGGTCGTGGAGGAGACAGGCGGCAAGCGCCAGGCGTTGCTTCCAGCCACCGGATAGTGTGCCCGCCAACTGGTTTGCCCGCTGCGCCAAGCCAAGCTGTTGGAGCGCGGTGTCGACCTTCTCACGTTCGTCGGTCATGCTGTACATGCGCGCGACGAAGCGCAGGTTCTCCCGGATGGTGAGATCGTCCCAGAACGAGAAGCGCTGCGTCATGTACCCGACGTGTCGCTTGATCTGCTTGGTCTCACGGACGATGTCGTAACCGAGGCACGTGCCTTCGCCGCTGTCCGGCGTGAGCAACCCGCAGAGAATCCGGATCGACGTCGTCTTGCCACTGCCGTTGGGGCCGAGAAAGCCGAAAATTTCTCCACGGCGAACGGTCAGCGACAAGTCCTTGACCACATGGTGCTCGCCGAAATGCTTGTTGATGCCGTGGACCTCGATGACGGCATCGACGGCGCGCGCGTCGCTCATTGCGGCGGTGGCAGTGTCACGTCGACCGGTTGCCCGGGATTGAGCCTGGCCGCGATATCCGGAGCAGTCCGAGCCTCGACCAGGTAGACGAGCTTGGCCCGGTTGTCTTTAGAGTAGAGCACCGGCGGCGTGAACTCGGCCCGGTCAGCGATAAACGAGATAGTCGCGCTGATCGGACCGCCGCAGGAGTCGCAGGAAAAACTCACAGTTTGCCCGCGCTTTAGCCGACCTAGAACCGGCTCCGGAACGTAGACACGAATCTTGACGTTGGCGGGCGGCAGCAGGCTCACCACCGGGCTGCCCGCCGGAACGAAATCACCGATCACGTAATACGTGTCGTCGACACGGGCCGCTTGCGACGCAACCACCGCCCGCTGCGCCAGGTGCCAGTCGCTCTGCGCCAGCGCTTGGCGCGCTGCCTCGGCGTCTGCCTGTGCGGCGCGGATTTCGTCGGGGCGCCCGGGCAGATTGGCGGTTTGCACCGACGCCTTGAGCTGCGCCACGAGCGCGTCGTCGCTCTTCAATTTGGTCCGCGCATCGTCGAGCGCCGCGTCGCTGATGAAGCCTGACCGGAAAAGCGACTCCTGGCGTTTGAGATTCGCGGCCGACAGCTCACGCGAGGCCTGTGCCTGGCGCAGTTGTTCGGCAACGGTTTCGACCTCCGACGGCCGCTTTCCAGTCTTGATATTTTCCAGCCGCGCCAGCGCTCCGCGCAGCTGCTCCTCGGCCTGAGTTCGCGCGGCGATCTCGTTGTCCCGCTCGAGCACAAACAGCGGCGCGCCCGCGACAACCTGATCACCACGTTGCACTAAGAGTTGCTGCAGGGTGCCGGCGAACTGCGGGCCGACCCGCACATATTCGCCCTCGATGTAGCCCTGCAGCGGTCGCTCGCCCCGCGGGCCACATGCGGCAAGAAAGACCAGGGAGAATGCCGCCGCACAGCGACGGTTTGGGGCAGACAGCGTTGGCATTGTTTGCGGGCTCGGCGCTAGCATACCTCAGCGCCGAAACCTCGGGCCGTGCTGCAGCCATTGTGCGGACTCCTTGCCGTGCCGCGTTGCGCGGCAGGTGCCGTCCTGTGCGCAGGATCGGCACCTCGGACCGCGAGTCAGTACTTGATCGAGCAGCCGTATGGCGTCGACGCCGCCGTCGTCACCGCCATCCCACTCATCGCCTCCGTCAGGGCGGCACGAACATAGTTATGCGCCGCCGGCGGGTCCTCCGGCTGGGTCGAAGGACGATCGTCGATCGCTCCTGCGTAAACGATCGTGCCTTCGGGATTGATAACAAACATGTGCGGTGTCGTCTTCGCTTGGTAGCCTCTTGCGACCGCACTGTCGGGGTCAATGAGCACCGCCTTCTGCGCGGCACCGCGAGCCTGCATCCATTCGCCAAGCTCCGCCGGCGGCATGTAATCCGAGCTCGACCGGTTCGACGAGTCAAGCGAGAGCCACACCACGCCGCGCGGACCCCAGCTTTCCTGCAGTCCTTGCATGTTGCGCGTGCGATATTGGTTGCGCACGAACGGGCACGAGGGATTCGTCCATTCGAGCACGACATACTTGCCCTTGAAGTCGGACAGCTGAATGGTCTTGCCCTGTGTATCCACGAGCGTGAAGTTCGGGGCGCTCTGTCCCGCAGTTGCGGCCAGGACAGGCATCGCTGCGCCAAAGGTCAGTACACTCATCAGAAAGCGCCAATTCATATCGCCCCCATCGTCGTTGATGCCTTGCTACGGCTGCGCCAGTGCATCGGTGATGACGTGCTGCTGCAGGACCTCGGGCAGGATCAGAGGTTCACGGCCCGGTCGGTAAAGAACGTACACCGGCACCCCGCTGCGTCCCAGTGCGGCGAGAGCGCGCCCGATCGTCGCGTCGCGCCGGGTCCAGTCGGCACGCAGCAGTACAACATGGTTCTGCGCGAATGCCTGCTGCACCACATCGGTATTGAGAATCAGGCGCTTGTTGACCTGGCAGGTGACGCACCATGCAGCGGTGAAGTCGACGAAAACCGGGCGACCCGCTGCGGTGAGTTGCTGCACGCGATCCGGTTCGTATTGCTGCCATGGTCCCCGGTCCGCGGCGACTCGGTTCAATGCCGGCGCGGTCCCCGAGACCGCGGCGAGGACAATCGGCCAGCCGACCGCGAAGATGCCAGCGAGGCTCGCTACCGCCGCCCATCCCCACCCCCGCGCGCCGCCAGCACGCATCGTTTGCCAGGCCCAGAGCGCGAACGCGATCAGCAGCAGGACGACGAACAGTCGCGCGACGGCATCGTTGTCGAGTTGCGCGCCTAGCACCCAAGCGAGCCATATCACGGTCGCAAAGAGCGGGAAGGCAAGCAGTTGCCTGAGGCGCAGCATCCACGGCCCCGGACGCGGCAGTTTCGCCCGCCACCCGGGAAGACAGGCGAGCAAGAGATAAGGCAGCGCCATGCCGGCGCCCAGCGCGGTGAACACGGCGAGGGTCGACACCGGCGTCGCCATGAGCGCCCAGCCAATGGCAGCCCCCATGAACGGGGCCGAGCAGGGCGAAGCAACGACCACCGCGAGCACGCCCGATAGTGCGTCATTGACGTACGCGTTGCGCGCGCTCCAGCCCGAGATTGCCGATGGGAGCAGCTGGCCAATCTCAAACACGCCTGAGAGGTTCAACGCAAGGACGAAAAAAAGTGCCGCCAGGGCGACCACCACCATCGGCGACTGCAGCTGAAATCCCCAACCGAGCTGCTGACCTGCGGAGCGCAACGCGAGCAGAAGGCCGGCGAGCAGCCAGAAGGAGGCGACCACTCCGCCAGCAAACACCGCCCCATGCCGGCGCATCGCGCCGCTATCTTCGCCATGCGTCGCGAATCCCAGCACTTTGAGCGACAGCACAGGGAATACGCAGGGCATCAGGTTGAGCAGCAAACCACCGACCAGTGCGAAGGCGAGAGCGACGGAAAGCGACAGGGTGCTCGCTTCGGCACCGCTCGAACGCGGCGGCAGTCCCCGCGTCGCCGCCGCGGCATCGGGGCCCGGTCCGGGAGCGATCGCTCCGGCCAGCGGCACATCGATGCTCGCCGCGTGGCCCTGCAGAAAGCCATGGGTTGCGGTCAGGACGCCTGCGACGCGCGTGAAGTCGCCGACCCGTTCGCTGGCCACCGGTAGGGTCAGCCTGAGTGTCGAGCCGTCGCGAACGAGGGTTTGCGGCGAGCCCGCCTCGATTTTGCCTTCGGCGTAGGGGAAGAGGCGCAACTCGCCAGGGTCGTCCTCCTGCGTCGCAGGCGTAAGGGCAAGTTCGATCTGCTGCCCGTGGCCGGTGGCCGTGACGTTCCAGCCCTCCAGCGGCTGCGGCAACGACGCCCGGGTACGCGCGATGGCCTCACCCCAGCGCGGATCCGGTGCCGGATTGGACGCCACCGGCAAGCTCAGGGCGAGATCGGCGCCCTCGGGGATGCAGACCTCCTTGCAGACGAGCCAATCCGCCCGTGCCCTCAGCGTTGCGGGGCCCACGCTCGAAAATGCTGGCGCCACGGCAATGTCGGTCAGCAAGAGCACGTCGCCTTCGTAGCCGTAATTGACCAGTGGGCCCACCGGCAGCGCGCGCGGCGGCGGCCATTGGATCGGGCCTGCGTCGAGCCCGGATGGCAGCTTCCAATCGAGCGTCGGCGCCAGCCCCGAGTCGCCCGGATTCTGCCAATACGCATGCCACCCCGGATCCATCTTCAGCCGCAGCGCGACCGTTAACGGTGTCCCCGGCTTGAGTGCCGTGGCGGCAGGAAGGAGCTCGGCCTCGACGTGCTCGGTGCGCACCGGTGCCGCGGTCGCAGTGGCCGCGACGCCCGCAGCGAGGAGCAGTCGGAGAAGGTGGTGCCGCAGTGGGGACATTTAACGGATGCGCAAACGAGCGCGGCGATGCGACGTTGGATGGCGAGATCCGGCGCGGGTTCCCGGATAGGCTAGAATTCTACCAGCCCATCGGTCGGGCAGCCTCCGCCCAATCCGCCCACGGCGCCTGCCGTCATGGAAGCCTTGCTCGTTTCGCTGTTCGTTGTCGCGGTCGGTGAAATGGGCGATAAGACGCAGTTGCTCGCGCTGGTGCTCGCCGCGCGGTTCCAACGACCCCTCCTGATCTTACTCGGCATCTTCGTGGCTACGCTCGCCAACCATACGCTGGCCGGTGTCGTCGGCGCATGGGTACGCGAAGCCCTCCCCGCGACGTCGCTGCGCTGGTTGGTCGCCGCGTCCTTCCTCGCCGTTTCGCTGTGGACGCTGATGCCGCAGCGGGATGGCGAGCGCGACGCGAAGTTACCCAGTCGCTTAGGTGTGTTCACGCTTACCACGATCGCCTTTTTTCTCGCAGAGATCGGTGACAAGACGCAAATCGCAACCGTCGTGCTGGCGGCGCGATTCGACAATCTGCCGGCAGTCATCGTCGGATCCACCCTGGGCATGCTCGCTGCCGACGTGCCGGTGGTGCTGCTGGGGCAAGCCGGCGCGTCGCGGCTTCCCCTTGCGGCGCTGCGCGTCGCTGCGGCGGCCCTGCTCGCGCTGCTGGCGCTGCTGACACTGGTCGCCTGGCGCTAACTGCTCCGCGGGCCGAGCCCTCCTTGCCGGTATAATTGAGCGCTTCGCTTTCGCTATCCCTCGCCGCGGCCGCCGCATGCAACCGTATCGCCCCGCTGACATCGAAGCCGCCGTGCAGGCGCACTGGACGTCCGTACAGGGATTTCGCGCCCGCGAGGACGTCGCGAAGCCGAAATTCTACTGCGTGTCGATGCTGCCCTATCCGTCGGGCATTCTGCACATGGGGCACGTGCGCAACTACACCATCAACGACATGATGTACCGGTATCAGCGCATGAACGGGTACAACGCCTTGATGCCGATGGGTTGGGACGCGTTCGGATTGCCGGCGGAAAACGCTGCGATGAAAGTCGGCGTCGCTCCCGCGCGGTGGACTCACGACAACATCGCCTACATGAAGCGGCAAATGCAGGCGGTCGGGCTCGCCATCGACTGGTCGCGCGAACTGACGACGTGCAAACCGGATTACTACCGCTGGAACCAGTGGCTGTTTCTGAAGATGCTTGAACGCGGCATCGCGTACAAAAAGACCGGTGTCGTCAACTGGGACCCGGTCGATCAAACCGTGCTTGCCAACGAGCAGGTGATCGACGGTCGCGGCTGGCGCTCCGGCGCGCCGGTGCAAAGGCGCGAAATCCCGATGTATTACCTCAGGATCACCGATTACGCCGACGAGTTGCTCGACAACCTCGACAAGATGACCGGCTGGCCCGAGCGCGTGCGGGCGATGCAGGCAAACTGGATCGGCCGCAGCGAAGGCGTACGTTTCGCCTTCCCGCATGACATTCGCGACGCGGGCGGCGCGCTGATCGGCGACGGCAGGTTGGGCGTTTTCACCACCCGCGCCGACACGATCATGGGGGTCACCTTCTGCGCCGTCGCGGCGGAGCACCCGCTGGCAGCGCATGCGGCGGCGTTGGATCGGAGGCTTGCCGCATTCATCGATGAATGCAGGCTCGGGAGCACGATCGAGGCGGAGCTTGCCACGATGGAGAAGAAGGGCATGCCGACGGGGCTCTACGTCAGGCACCCGTTGAGCGACGAGCGCATCGAGATCTGGATCGGCAACTATGTACTGATGTCGTACGGCGAGGGGGCCGTGATGGGCGTACCTGGCCACGACGAGCGCGACTTCGCGTTCGCAAAGAAATATGGCTTGCCGATCAGGCAGGTCATCGCCGTTGCCGGCGAGACATTCTCGCGCGACGCGTGGCAACCGTGGTACGAAGACAAGTCGCGCGGCGTTTGCGTTAACTCCGGCAAGTACGACGGCTTGGGCTTTCAGCAAGCCGTCGCCTCGATCTTGGCCGACCTCGAGGCCCTGGGCCTTGGCGAAAAGCGGATCACCTACCGGCTGCGGGACTGGGGAATTTCGCGCCAGCGCTACTGGGGGACGCCGATCCCGATCGTGCATTGCCCGGACTGCGGCGACGTGCCGGTACCGGAAGCCGACCTGCCGGTGGTCCTGCCCGAAGATTGCGTTCCCGACGGCACGGGCAATCCGCTGGCCAAGCGCGCCGATTTTGTCAACACGACATGCCCGCGCTGCGGCGGGCCGGCGAAGCGCGAGACCGACACGATGGATACATTCGTTGACTCGGCGTGGTACTACATGCGCTACGCTTGCCCCGGTGCGCCGACCGTGGTCGACGCACGCAACGAGTACTGGAACCCGATGGACCAGTACATCGGCGGCATCGAGCATGCCATCCTGCACCTGCTTTATGCGCGTTTCTGGACCAAGGTCATGCGTGACATGGATCTGCTCAGCTTCGACGAGCCGTTCACGCGGCTGATGACGCAAGGGATGTTGCTCAACCACAGCTACTTCCGGCGCGACGCCCAAGGTGGCATCGACTACTTCGCTCCCGACGACGTGGAGCCTGTCCACGATGGTGAGGGTCGCGTTAGCGGCGGAACGCTCAAAAGCGACGGCCAGCCGGTCGAGTATGGCGGCACCGGCACGATGTCCAAGAGCAAGAAGAACGGGGTCGACCCGCAAGAATTAATCGCGAAATACGGCGCCGACACGGTGCGGATGTTCGTCATTTTTGCGGGGCCGCCGATGGACTCGGCGCTGTGGTCTGACGACGGGGTCTTGGGACCGCGCCGCTTCCTGCAACAGCTGTGGACCTATTCCCAGCATCGCGCCGGGGCCCTCGAGCGTACGCCTGTCGCGATCGACTGGCGGCATGCGCCGTCGGCGCTGCGCGAGATCCGGCGCGAGCTGTACCTGCATCTCAGGCAAGCCAACGAGGATTACGAGCGCATCAAGTACAACACGGTCGTCTCGGCGGCGATGAAGATGCTCAACGCGCTCGACGAGGTGCCGCAGGGGGCCACGCCGGCGACGATCGAACTCGTTCGCGAGGGTCTGTCGCTGTTGCTGCGCGTGCTCAACCCGGTCGCGCCGCACATCACGCACGCGCTCTGGGAGCAACTCGGCTACGCCATCAAGTACGGCGACATCCTCGATGCGCCGTGGCCGCAGGTCGATGCCGCCGCCCTCGCACAGGACGAGATCGAGCTGGCGCTCCAAGTCAATGGAAAGCTGCGGGGCACGTTGCGAGTGCCCGCGATTGCGGACTCCGTGGCAATCGAACAGGCGGCAATTGCGAGCCCTGAAGTGCAGAAACACGCCAATGGCGTCGCACCGAGCAGGGTCGTCATCGTTCCCGGCAGGTTGGTCAATGTCGTCGTCTAGGCCGGATTGGGCGCCCGCATCCAGCCTCGCCCTGCTCTGCGCGGGCCGGGTCGCGCTCATTGCCGTGCTGCTCGCCGGCTGCGGCTTTCATCTTCGTGGGGAAGCCCACTATGAATTCGACACCCTGTATCTGAACTCGCCAGCGGCACAGCCGCTCACGGCGGACCTCAGGCGCTCGCTAGCAGGTATCGGCACGGCAGAGCTCGTCGCGTCGCCGGACAAGGCGCAAGTGATTCTGGACATCGCGAGCGTCGAGAACAACAAGCAGATCCTGTCGCTATCGAGCGGCGGCAAGGTAAGCGAGTTCCTGCTCTCCAAACGGGTCTTGTTCCGAGTCCACGATGCCGCCGGCAACGACTGGCTGCCGACCTCCGAACTGGTCGTGCGGCGCACGTACAGCTACTCCGACAGCGCCGCACTCCCGAAGGAGGCGCAGGAGCAGCGGCTCTGGCGCGAGATGCAGGATGACGCCGTGCAGCAGATCGTGCGCCGTTTGCAGGCCGCCAAGAAACCAGCCTGAGCCGCGCCGCGGTTGCGCCTCTGCGTCGTAACCTCCCGCACTGTGCAAATCCGCCTGCCTCAGCTCGCCGGGCACCTCGCCAGGGGCCTCGGTCCGCTCTATGTCGTGCACGGCGACGAGCCCTTGTTGGCGATGGAGGCCGGGGATCTGGTCCGCGCCGCCGCCCGCTCCGCCGGCTTCGAGGAACGCGAGATCCTTGTCGTCGACCACGGCTTCAAGTGGGATGCATTCGCCGCCGCGAATCGCAATCTCGGCCTGTTCGGTGCGCGCAAGGTCGTCGACCTGCGTATTCCGTCGGGCAAGCCCGGCGTCGACGGCGCCCGGGTGCTCGAGGACTCGGCGACGAATCCTCATTCCGACACGCTCACGCTAATCACGCTGCCGCGGCTCGATCGAGCCGCACAGTCCTCCGCATGGTTCGCCGCGCTTGAGAGCGCGGGCATCGTCGTCGCCGTCCAGCCGCTCGAACGCGACCAGCTGCCGCAGTGGCTCGCGGGGCGGCTCGCCCGCCAAAACCAGCGCGTTTCCGCCGATACGCTAACGTTTCTTGCCGATACGACGGAGGGCAATCTGCTCGCCGCGAAGCAGGAAGTGGAAAAGCTGGGCCTTCTTCTGCCGGAGGGTGAACTTGATTCGGACGCAGTCCTGCACGCCATCGCCGATGTCGCGCGCTTCGATGTTTTTCAGCTCTCCGAGGCAGAACTTGCCGGCGACGCGGCGCGCGCGCTGCGCATCCTCGCGGCACTCGAGTCCCAAGGCGAGGGCGTGCCGCTACTGATCTGGCAGCTCGCCGAGGACCTGCACGCACTCTCGTCGGTGATGGCTGCAACCGCGGACGGCACACCGCTCGCCACCGCCGTCCGTGCCACGCGGATGTGGGGAAAGCGTCAGGCCGCACTGGAACGCGCCGCAACGCGCCTCGCCCCGACGGCGATTCCCCCGCTGCTGCAGCGGCTGGCCCGCCTCGACGCGCTGGCCAAAGGCATCGGCTCGGGCAGCGTCTGGGACGAACTCGCGGACATGGTGCTCGCGCTCTCCGGTCACCCGCCGCGGTCCACCGCACCCGCGACGCACTGACACCATTCCCGCCGTCGCGCAACGTCGAGCCTGGATCGTGGCCACGACGATGGTCGGGACGGTCTCGACCATCCTCGCCGCGACCATCGTCAACGTCGCCTTTCCGGCGATGATTAGCGAATTCCATGTCGGTCACGACTCACTGCAATGGGTCGCGACCGGGTTTCTCGCCGCGACAGCGACCACCATGCTCGCGACCTCGTGGCTGGTCGAGTCCTTCGGCCAGCGCACCACGTTTGTCGTGACCATGGTCGTGTTCCTCGCCGCTTCGCTGCTCGGCGCGGCGAGCTGGAATACCGAATCGCTGATCGCCGCCCGTGTTCTGCAAGGCGCTGCAGCGGGTGTCATGCAGCCTTTGTCGATGATCGCGGTGTTCGAGGTTTTTCCGCTTGAACAGCGGGGCCGGGCCATGGGTGTGTTCGGCTTCGGCGTGGTGCTCGCGCCGGCCGTTGGTCCGGCTCTCGGTGGTCTGCTGACGCAGGCCTTCGGGTGGCGGGCGATCTTTCTCCTTTCGGTCCCATTCTGCGTCGCCGCGTTGCCGCTCGGATGGCGTTGGCTCTCCGCGGAGAGGGCCTCCGGGCCGCGACACCCCTTTGACTGGGTCGGTACCGTGTTGCTCATCGGTGCGCTGGTCGCCCTCCTCAATTTTCCGGTCGCTGGTCACCGCAGTGGCTGGCTGTCCGCGCCGGCGCTCGTCGACGCGACCATCGCCCTCGCGCTCGTCACCGGCTTCGTCGCCTGGCAGTTTCATGCCCCAGCGCCGTTGCTGGCGGTGCGTTTGCTCGCGCGCCGTGGCTTCCGCGCGGCCCTGATGGTCGCCGTCGCCTATGGCCTGGGGCTGTTCGGCACGACCTATCTCGTGCCGGTGTTCGTGCAGGACATCGCCGCGTATGGACCGGCCAAGGCCGGCAACCTGCTGCTCGCTCCGGGGCTTGCCCTGGCACTGGCGATTGCCCTCGGCGGCAGGCTCACCGACCGCACTGCGCCGCGGCAGGTTGTCGCCTGGGGGCTCGCTTGCTTTGCCCTGTCCAGCCTGTTGCTCGCCTTTGCGACCGGAAACACGGCCTTCTGGCTGCTCTCGCTCTGGCTGACCATCGGCCGCGTCGGTCTCGGGTTTATCATTCCGGCACTCAACGTTGCCGCAGTCGAATCGCTGCCGCCGCAATACCTGGGGCAGGCCTCCGCCGCCGTCAATTTCGCGCGCCAGCTAGGTGGCGCCGTCGGCGTCAATCTGCTTGCGGTCCTGCTCGAATGGCGACTTTCGGCCTACGGCACGGTGGGAGAGGCGACCCCGGCCTTCCGCGATTGCTTTTTGGTGGTTACGATCGCGTTTGCAGCCGCCGTGATCCCGGCGTCCTCGATAAGGAAGCACCTACTGGGGTAAGGAGGTAGCCATGTATAAAAAGATTCTCGTCGCATACAACGGCGCGCCGGAGTCCCGATCGGCACTCGATGAGGCGGTACGGCTCGCCCCTGACGCCTCGGTCGAGGTTCATCTTGCCGGTGTCGTGCATTACCCTTCGGCGTACCTGCTCGCCGGCGAGTACGTACCGGAGGTTGCGCTGGCCGATGAGCGCGAGCACATGGATGCCGACTTGAAGGACGCGCACGCGCTGCTCGCCGCCAAGGGCATCTTGGCCACCGACCACCTCGTTGTCGGTGAGCCGGTCGACGTGATCTGCAAGCTCGTGACCGATCTCAACATCGATCTGCTGATCCTCGGCCATCCGCGCAGCAAATCCTTCGCGCTGCGCTGGTGGCGCGGCTCGGTCGACGCCATACTTATCGAGCGCGTCCGTTGCAGCATTCTCGTCGCGGCGGACCGCAAGGCTGCTGCGGGCGCAACCCGCAGCTAGCGCGGGACTGAGCGCGTCGGCGCCGGGGGTCGAGCGGGACCTACGCGTCTGCCGGCACGTCGCCCGGCCTTGCGCCGCACCGTCGCCTCAGCGCCAATCCCCCCAAAGCGCATTCATTGCCGCAAGCATGGCCGCGCCCGCCGTCTCGGTGCGCAAAATGCGCGGCCCCAGGTGCAGTGGCCGAAATCCCGCGCTGCACGCGGCGGCCGATTCCTCCGCCGTGAAGCCGCCCTCGGGACCGACCAGCAGCTCAATCGCGCCGGCAGGTCGGGGCAAGCCACCGAGCGAGGTCGGTGCGCCCGGCGCGAGCAGCACGCGCAGCTCCGCGGTCGAGGGCCGGCGCAGCCAGGCGGCCAGCGCGCAGGGCGCATGCACCTGCGGCAGCCGATTGCGCCCCGACTGTTCGCATGACGCGACGACGATCTGACGCCAATGCTCCACGCGCCGCATGGCGCGCGCACCTTCCAGCCGGGAGAGGCTGCGGGTGCCCATGACTGGCGCAATCGCGGCCGCGCCAAGCTCCACCGCTTTCTGTACCGTGTAATCCATCCGGTCGGCTGCGGCAAGGCCCTGCACCAGCGTTACGGTCAGCGGCGATTCGCGCTCGATGTCGCGGTGCTCGAGGACACGCACTGCAACCGTGCGCGCACTGGCACGCGCGAGCTCGGCGCGATACTCACCGCCCCTGCCGTCGAAAAGGGTCAGCGCCTGGCCTGCCTTGAGGCGCAGGACGCGCAGCACATGATGTGCTGCGGCAGAAGGAAGCTCGAACTCGGTGCCCGCGGCGAGCGGCGGCGGGCAGAAAATGCGCGCGATCACCTGCTGCCCAAGGGCAAACCACGCACGCAAGCGCGACGACCTTTGCCGCCGTCGCCACGCGTCGCCGCCGGTCGCGAGGTACACCGAAGCGGACGTGACATGCTAGCATTTTGCCACATTGCAACAAGGAGCAAGACGATGGCCACTGCTGATTCAGTCTGCGATTTCGATGCGCCGGCGCCGGATTTCGAACTACCTGGCACCGATGGCCGCCGCTACCGCCGCGACTCGCTGGCGGGAACGAACGGCCTGCTGGTCATGTTCATCTGCAACCACTGCCCCTACGTCAAGGCAGTGCTCGACAAGCTGGTGCGTGACGGCGGCGAATTGCAAACCTGCGGTGTCGGCACGGTGGCGATCTGCAGCAACGATGCTACAAATTATCCGGAGGATTCCTTCGACAACATGCGAGCCCTCGCCCTGCGCCTACATTTTCCCTTTCCCTATCTGTGGGATGAGACGCAAACAGTCGCCAAGGCATACGGCGCGGTGTGCACGCCGGATTTTTTCGGCTACAACGGCAAGCTTGGACTGCAGTATCGCGGCCGCCTTGACGACGCCGGGCGCTCCGTCAAGCCGGACGCGCCGCGCGAGTTATTCGACGCGATGTTACAGATCGCGCGCACGGGCCGCGGCCCCGCGGTGCAAAAATCCTCGATCGGCTGCTCGATCAAGTGGAAGACCGGGGACTAGCCGTGCCGGACACGAAGTCGCGCAGGGCATCTAGCACCACGTCGGGCGCTTCGGTCATGAGGCTGTGCCCGCAATCGGCTATGGTCACGACCCGTTGATCGGTGAACGCGGCAATCAGTGCCGTGGCGTTCTTTGCCGGTGCCATGAGGTCACGCTGACCGAGGAGGAGAAGCGCGGGGCAGCGAACGCTAGCGGCTGCAGATAATCCGCCCGCGTAGCGATGGCACGCCAGGAGGTCCGTGTACAGTACGCCGGGCCGCGAGCGTTCCATCAGGCGCAGGGCGTTGCCGAGCATCCACACACCCGGCATGGGGTTGCCGCCGAGTTGATCTTGCGCCGAGAAGCTCCAACCGGCGATCAGCTCGTAGGCTAGGTGATCGTTCTCCCGGGCGGCATCGAGCAGCACGTCGGCGACCGGCATCGGCGCCGCGGGACCGAGGAGCGCGATTTGTGTCACGGACTCGGGGTGACGACGGGCCGCCTCGAGCACGACCAGCGCCCCCAGGCTGTGACCGACCAGCCCGGCCTGAGTCACCCCCAAGGTGTCGAGCAGCGCCAGCAGCCATTCTGCAGCTGCTTCGACGGACGCTGGCGCCTCGCCGCCGCTGCGTCCGTGTCCGGGGAGGTCGAGCGCGAGCACGTTGCGGCCATGGTGTGCGAAGTACCGCGCCTGCAGCGCCCAGACGCTGTGATCGTTCGCAGCGCCATGCACGAACGCGAGCGTCGGCAACGTGGCATCGAAACGCCGCGCGCCGGTGTAGGCGTAGACGGGATTTCCACTGACGACGCAGCGCATCAGGCCTTGCCTGCGGCGTGGAGCGCGCGGCTCAGGTCTTCGATCAGATCCTCGGGGTCTTCCAGCCCAACGGACAGCCGGATCGTTCCTTCAGTGATGCCGGCCGCGCGCAGATCCTCGGCGGAGATGCGAAAGTGGGTCGTCGAGGCCGGGTGGATGACCAGCGACTTGGCGTCGCCAACATTGGCCAGATGCGAAAAAATCCGCAACGATTCGATGAACCGCCGCCCCTGCTCGCGCGTTCCCCGGATCGAAAAGCTGAACACGGCGCCACAGCCGCGCGGCAGCAATTGTTGTGCGAGCGCGTGATCGGGATGCTGCGGCAGTTCGGGGTAACCGACCGAGTCGACCATCTCCTGCGCGGCGAGAAAGGCGACAATCCTGCGCGTGTTGTCGACGTGGCGCTGCATGCGCAGCGGCAGCGTCTCGATGCCCTGCAGTATCTGGAACGCCGTCATCGGCGCCATGCACGCGCCGAAATCGCGAATTCCCTCGCGCCGCGCGCGCAGCAGGAATGCAGCGGTGGTCGATTCTTCGGCGAACACCATGTCGTGAAAACCAGCGTAGGGCTCAGTCAGCGTCGGGAACTTCGCTGCGCTCCCGCCGGGCTCTTCCCAGTCGAACCGTCCACCGTCTACCAGTAGTCCGCCGATGACTACGCCATGGCCAGAGAGAAACTTCGTCGCGGAGTGAAAGACCAGATCTGCGCCGAGCTCGAAGGGGCGCATCAGATACGGCGTGGTAAACGTCGAGTCCACGAGCAGGGGCAGGCCATGCTCGTGCGCCAGCTGCGCCGCGCGCGGGATATCGAGCACCTCGAGGCCGGGGTTGCCGAGCGTCTCGCCGAAGAGCAGGCGTGTCGACGGCCGAATAGCGCCACGCCATGCGTCGACGTCACGAGGATCGACGAACGTGGTCTCGATACCAAAACGCGGCAGCGTGAAAGCGAGCAGGTTATGCGAACCGCCATACAGGGAGCGCGAGGCGACGATGTGCGACCCCGTCCCCATGAGCGTGACGATGGCCAGATGCAGGGCCGCCTGCCCGCTTGCGACGGCAATCGCCCCCACGCCATCCTCGAGCGCACTGATACGCTCTTCGAGCACGGCACAGGTCGGGTTGGAAATGCGCGAATACACATGGCCCGCGCGCTCCATGTTGAACAGTGCCGCGGCATGATCGCTGTCGCGGAAGACAAACGAGGCGGATTGATAGATAGGAGTGGCGCGTGCGCCGGTTGCCGGATCGGGTCGCGCACCGGCATGCAGCGTCAGCGTGTCGAAGCGGGTCGTCTTGGGCTTGGTCATCGTCGCAACAACATGGTTCGGCGCGTCGGCCAACGCGCGTGCCGGCTATGGTAGCGCATCGGCGGCGGCAGCAGCGATACCACTTGGCGCGACGCTCATGCGAGCCTAAACTGAGCGTTCAGAATGGCAACCCCAAGGAGAACGCGATGCAGCGCAAGGCCTCGGCCCGCTGGCAGGGCACCGCCAAAGAAGGTGCAGGTACGATTTCGACCCAGAGCGGCACGTTAAAGGACACGCCGTACTCGTTCGTTGCCCGCTTTGGCGACGGCAAGGGAACCAATCCCGAAGAACTGATTGCGGCGGCGCACGCGGGCTGCTTCACCATGGCGCTTTCGTTCATGCTCAACAACGCCGGCTTCACCGCGGACGCGATCGACACCGAAGCCGCGCTGACGATGGACCAGGCCAACGGCGCCTGGACCATTACGTCGATTCATTTGACGACGCGGGCGCGGGTGCCCAAGATCGAAGCGGCGAAATTTGCCGAGGTTGCAGCCAACGCCAAGGCCAACTGCCCAGTGTCCCGTGTCCTCAACGCCAACATCTCGCTGGACGCGAAGCTTGCCTGACCGGGCTCCTAAGGCTGCCGCGCCATCGCAGCCGCACAGGGGCCGCGGCGCAACCTTTAATCCTGCCAATCGCTTTCGTCGCGAGGCGCGCGAGGCCGTTGACGACGGCTGGTCGCGGACGGGCGGCGAGGAAGATGGCGAGGACCTTCCGCCGCCGAGGACAACGATTTCGATCCAGAACGCGCGCACGATCATCTCCCGCAACGATTCACCCGATATACCGTTTACGCAATCGATCAACCCGTACCAGGGTTGTGAACACGGCTGTGTCTACTGTTACGCCCGGCCGTCGCACGCCTATCTCGATCTCTCGCCGGGACTTGATTTCGAGACCCGGCTGTTCGCCAAACCTGATGCGGCCCGACTGTTGCGTGCCGAGCTCGCGCAACCCGGTTACCGTTGCGAGCCGATCGCGCTCGGTACCAACACCGATCCGTACCAGCCCATCGAGCGCGAGTGGAAGATCACGCGGCAGTTAATTGCGGTGTTAGCCGAATGTGAGCACCCCCTCACGATCACGACGAAAGGCGTGCTCGTGGAACGCGACCTCGATCTGCTGGCCCCGATGGCGGCGAAGAATCTCGCCCGCGTCTACGTTTCGATCGCCATGCTCGATCGGGATCTCGCGCGCAAGCTCGATCCACGTGCTCCCGCGCCGCAACGGAGGCTCGCGATGATCAGGGCGATCTCCGATGCGGGCGTCCCCGTCGGAGTCAGCGTGGCACCGGTGATTCCGCAGCTCACCGACAAGGACCTGGAAGCGATTCTCGAAGCGGCGGCGGCGCACGGCGCCCGCGCCGCAACCTGGGTCATGCTGCGGCTGCCGCGCGAGGTCAAACTGCTCTTTCGCGACTGGCTCGCGCAGCACTACCCGCTGCGCGCCGGTCATGTCATGAGCCTTGTGCAGCAGGTTCGCGGCGGCCGTGACAACGATCCCGAGTTCGGTTCGCGCATGCGGGGCGAGGGCCAATTTGCCAACCTGATCGCGAAGCGATTCGAGCTTGCATGCAAGCGATTGGGGTTGAACGAGGACCGCACCCTGCGCCTGGATACGACACGATTTCGCCCGCCCACCGCAGCGGCCAAGAGTGGCCAGCTCGATCTGTTCGGCTGAGTGCCATGGACGTGATCGAGTCTCGGTTGCGGCAGCGGGGCCTTGCCCTGCCGGGGCCAGTGGTGGTGGCTGCCGCTGTTCGCCTGCCGTTCGCGTTCGTACGCGTGCGGGGTAATCGGGCTCTGGTTTCGGGGCATGGACCGCAGAACCCTGACGGGACCATCGCCCCACCGCTGGGCAAGCTCGGGCGCGAACTCGGCGTCGAGCAAGGCTATTACGCCGCGCGCCTCACGGCGCTCTCGATCCTGGGAAGCCTCAAGCGCGAACTGGGCGAGCTCGACAGAGTGCGCGCGTGGCTGCGCGTGTTCGGGATGGTCGCTTCGGCACCGGGATTTGCGCAACAGCCCGCGGTCATCAACGGCTTCTCGGATCTGATACTGGAGCTCTACGGACCCGATGCTGGCAGGCATTCCCGGTCCGCAGTTGGCATGGCGGAACTGCCATTCAACATGCCGGTCGAGATTGAAGCGGAGGTCGAAATCGAGGCTTAGTATTGGCCAAGATCGAAGCCGCACAGGGAGCTCGGCCCGCGCAGCGTCAATCGCCCGGCCGGGCGCTCACTGCTCCCGACGCCGCGGGAAGACCTGGCACGACGACCAGCCGCGGTCGGGCCAGCAACCAACCGCCCGAACGTCTATTCGCTGCAATCGGCGACGCGCCGCCCGGTGATCACCTCGCTGCTGGTCGTTCCCTGGTTGGCCATCCGCCTCTCAAGCCGGTAGGCGGTGTCGCTTTCGGCGGTGAGGACCGTGGCCGTGCTGAAGGTGAGCGCGCCCGACGGCAGCTTGAGGGCACAGTCGGCCGCATACGTGTAGGTGGTTCCGTCACGTACCACCGGCGCGACCTTGCAGCCCATTCTCTCCAGCGCCGCGTGCTGGCGCCGCAGGTCTTCGCTGGGGTCGATGCATTCCGTGGCGGCGAACTTTTGCGTGCCTGCGGTGCGCTGAAACTCCCACAGGCCCTGGCGCAATAGCGGCACATCGTCGGCGCGTGCGCTCGGAATCGCCCAAAGCAGGGCAGAGAGCGCGAACGAAAGATGCAGCAGGCGGCGCGGCGCGGAGGCGAACGTGGACGCAGTCATGAAGGCTACTCCTTGGACCCGGCCTGCGCCGCCGATCCTTCGTTTGGCCCACGCGCCGTCTGGCGACGTGAAGCGACCCGCGCATCGCGACGCGCCGGCCAGGATAGTTTGCACACGTCGAGCAGCGCCCGGACGATTGGGTCGTGTTCGCGCGAACGAAGATAGATAAATCGCAGCATAGTGCCGATGCGTATATCCTGCCACAGGCACACTTCACCGGCTTGCACCATCGCGAGCGCCACGTCTTCGCGCATCAGGGCCAGGCCGGCGCCGGAGGCAACCAGCGAGCTCACGACTGCCTCGTCGTCGGCACCAATCACCTTGGCCGGTTCCACGCCATGCTCGCGGAACATCGCCGCCGCAAACTGATGATGGGTGCTCACCGGCGGCGGCAGGATCCACGGCAGCGCGCCGATCTCCCGCCACCCGGCCTGCTGCAGGCGGTCGCTCCACGCGGCAGGCGCGGCGATACGATAGGCGAGTTCCCGCAGTGCGATGCCGGCAACCTGCGGGTAGGGCATGTGACCGTAATAGAAGCTCGCCTCGAGCGACCCGTCGCGCACGCGCTGCATGGCTACGCCGGTGATCTCGTGCTGGAAATCGACCTCGAGCCGAGGATAACGCTCCAGTGCAGCAGCCATGAATTCGCCCAGGCGGATGAACGCGGGGTCGGAAAGCGTACCCACCCGCGCCTTGCCTGACACCGTGCCCTTCAGCGCCCGCGCCTCGGCCTCGAACGTCTGGCTGGCCGCAAGTACCTTGTCCGCCTCGGTCAACAGGCGCTTTCCAGCCGCGGTAAGGGTCATCCCGGTTGAGGTGCGCTCGAACAGGGTGAGGTCAAGTTCATCTTCGAGCGCGCGGATCTGCGCTGACAGGGCCGGCTGGCTTATATGCAGCTTCTGCGCCGCCCGGGTGAGATGGCCGGCTTCGGCGACAGCAGCGAAACTGCGGAGGCGATTGAAATCCATGGGTAACAAGCTGGAACCGAGCGCGCCATTGTATCAAATACGCTTTGCAACAATGACTTACGTGCAATCGACGCGGCGGATTGGCGCGATTCAAAGAAGCGATTGGATTTCCCGAGTGTACGCCCTTATGCTTGTTTTGTGCGATGCAGCAATGGCATCTGCCGAGCGGCAAGGTGGACTGCGTTCGCAAACGCTGAGGAACTGTGATGAAGCCGATTACCCGATTCTTCGACTGGTTGACCTCCGGGATCGCCGAGGGCGAGCGCATGCGCCAGGAGGCGTTTCTTGCGCAGGCGTGCGACCACTGCGATCTAGAATACCGGATGCACGAACTCGAACGTGGAGCGTCGCAGGTGCGCGGCTGGTGGTAGGCCCGGCCTGGCGCTCGTTTCGGCCACCGCCCGTCTAGTGACTTTCCCGGCCGACCTTCGCCCCGGATTTGCCGACGAGGAAATCGAGGTCGGCACCCTGATCGGCCTGTAACACGGTATCGCAATAAAGCTTCACCCAACCGCGGTCGGAGTGCGGCTTGTCTTGCCGCCACTGCTTTCTGCGCCGGGTCAGCTCGGCGTCGGAAACGTGGAGGTGCAGTTTCCGTCGCGCCACATTCAGTTCGATCAGGTCACCGTTTCTTACCAGCGCCAGCGGCCCGCCCACTGCGGCTTCTGGCGCAGTATGGAGCACGACCGTGCCGTATGCGGTGCCCGACATCCGCGCGTCCGATATGCGGACCATGTCGGTCACGCCCATTTTCAGGAGCTTTGCCGGCAGCGCGAAGTTCCCAACCTCGGGAAACCCCGGGTAGCCCTTCGGGCCGCAATTCTTGAGCACCAGGACCGAATTCGCGTCGACGTCGAGTTTTGGGTCATCGATGCGCCGATTGAGATCGTCGATGTCTTCGAACACGACTGCGCGGCCCTTGTGCCGCATCAACTTCGGGGTTGCGGCAGATGGCTTGAGTACCGCCCCGCCTGGCGCCAGGTTGCCGCGCAGTACGGCGATCCCGCCCTGCCTCTTGAACGGTTTGGATAACGGAGTAATCACCGCCTCGTTGTAGTTGACGGCGTCCTTGACGTTATCCCAGAGCGTGCGGCCGTTGACGGTCAGGGCGCCGCGGTGAATGTGCTCGCCGATCTCCTTGATCACGACCGGCAAGCCGCCGGCGTAATAGAAGTCTTCCATCAGGTACTTGCCGGACGGCATCAGGTTGAGCAGGCAAGGCATACCGCGGCCGAGCCGGTCCCAGTCATCGAGCGACAGCTTCACGCCGATGCGGCCAGCGACCGCAAGCAAGTGCACGACGGCATTGGTCGACCCGCCGATCGCGCCGTTGACCATGATCGCGTTGTCGAATGCGTCACGCGTCAGAACCTTCGACAGGCGCAGATCTTCGTGAACCATAGCGACGATCCGGCGGCCCGCCATGCGCGCTAGGACGCGTCGCCTCGAGTCGACTGCGGGAATCGCGGCGTTGGTCGGCAAGCCAACGCCCAACGCCTCGACCATCGACGCCATCGTCGACGCGGTTCCCATGGTCATGCAATGACCGGCGGAGCGTGACATGCAGGATTCCGCCTCGATCATGTCGCTTTCGTCCATCGCGCCCGTCTTGAGCATTTCGGTGAATTTCCACACGTGCGTGCCGGAGCCGATATCCTCTCCCCGAAATTTTCCGTTCAGCATCGGGCCGCCGGATACGCCAATCGTAGGCAGGTCGCACGACGCGGCGCCCATCAGCAGAGCCGGCGTGGTCTTGTCGCAACCCATCAAAAGTACGACGCCGTCGAACGGGTTGGCGCGGATCGATTCCTCCACGTCCATCGCAACCTGGTTTCGAAACAGCATGGTGGTCGGACGCATCAGGGTTTCACCGAGGCTCATGACCGGGAACTCGATCGGAAAACCTCCCGCGTCGAGAACGCCGTCGCGGACGTGCTGCGCGAGTTCGCGGAAATGCGCGTTGCAGGGCGTGGCCTGCGACCACGTGTTGCAGATGCCGATTACCGGTCGGCCGTCAAACTGGTCGTGCGGAATGCCCTGGTTCTTCATCCAGGAACGGTGCACGAGCCCGTCGCGGTCGTGGCGGCCAAACCACGCCGTCGAGCGCAACGGGGGCCTGCTTCGGGAAGCTCTCTTGCGCATGCCGCTACCGCCCCGTGGGTCGCCCGGCGTACCGGGCAGGAAACAACGGAGCGAGCGCGGCACTCTGCCCTTGGCGCTTCGTTCGTCCCGGTGCCCTGGCGAATGGGCCCGACAGCGCTATGCGAAGCGCCAGGCCGAGACTCCTTGGGGTGCGGCAACGGCGGCAGGTCAGCAAAGATGCCCCTTTCGGGCGCTGCGGGTCATGCGGCAAGCCGCTCTCCGCTCCCCTTGTCGAATACGTGCACCATGGCCGGATCAACGCTGAGTCCGATCTTGTCGCCGGCGTTGACACTCGGCCGTCCGTGCGTTCGCAGCACGATCTGTGCTGCGCCCGCCTGTACCAGAAGTTCGGTCTCGGCCCCGGTTGGCTCGACGACGATGACCTCTCCGGCTACCGCTCCTGGCGCATCCGGCGCGGAGAGGGCCAGATGCTCGGGGCGGATGCCGTAGGCCACCGACTGCCCGTCTGATCCGGCCGCAGCGCCCAGCGGCCAGCGCATCCCACCCGCGGCCTCGACATGCAGGTTACCACCGCCACGGCGTACCGTGCCCTCGATCACATTCATCGCTGGCGAGCCGATGAACTGCGCGACAAACAGATTTCCTGGCCGGTCGTAGAGATCGAGCGGGGTCCCGATCTGCTCCACGCGCCCGTCGTGCATAACCACGATTCGGTCAGCCATCGTCATCGCCTCGACCTGGTCGTGCGTCACGTAGACGGTCGTCGTCTTCAAGCGCTGGTGCAACGCCTTGATCTCGCCACGCATCGCCACGCGCAGTTTCGCGTCAAGGTTCGACAGCGGCTCGTCAAACAGGAACACCTTGGGGTCGCGCACGATCGCTCGCCCCATCGCCACGCGCTGCCGTTGCCCACCGGACAATTCACGTGGAAAGCGTTTGAGATAAGGCTCGAGATTGAGTATCCGAGCAGCCTTCGCCACGCGCTCCTGGATGGTCGGGGACGGTGCCTTGCGCAACTTGAGGCTGAATGCCATGTTGTCCGCGACGGTCATGTGCGGATAGAGCGCATAGCTTTGGAAAACCATTGCGATGTCGCGGTCCTTCGACTCCACGTTATTGACGATCCTGCCATCGATCGCGATCGTGCCGCCGGATATCTCTTCCAATCCGGCCAGCATGCGCAGCAAGGTCGACTTGCCACATCCCGAGGGACCGACCAGCACCATGAATTCCCCGTCGCGGATCTCAAATCCAATGCCGTGGATGACCTTGGTGCTACCGAAGGTTTTTTCGATGTTCTGGAACGTTACCGATGCCATGGTTCCACCCAAGCCCAATCCTGGAGCTTCAGCTTTTTACCGCGCCTGCGGTCAGCCCGCCGACCATGTAGCGCTTAAATACATAATAGATCGCCGCCGGAGGCAAGGCATAGATGAGACCGACGCTCATCAGCAGCTCCCACGGCGAGTCGTCGGCGGCAAGGAAGTTCCCAAGCGCGACTGCCAGCGTGATCTGGGTGTCGTTGGACAGCAGCAGGAATGCGTAAAGGTACTCGTTCCATGCCAGCAACAGCGCATAGGTGCCGATCGCAACCAGCGACGGCATCATCAACGGCAGGTAGACCAGGCGGAAAAGCTGCGGCGGTGACGCGCCGTCGATCCGGGCCGCCTCGTCGAGTTCGTAGGGCAGCTTGTCGGATGCCTGCTTGAGCACCCAGATCGAATATGGGGCGGCGATGGTCACCATGGCCAGGATGAGCGACCATTGGTTGTTGAGCAGCCCGTAATTGCCCATCGTCTTGTACATCGGCACCGCAAGGAACGCAGCCGGGATGAAATAGGTGAATAGCGCAAGGTTCATGACCGTTCGGCCACCGCGAACCCTTAACCGGCTGATGGCGAACGCGGCGCCGGTGGCCACTAGGAGCGTCAATATCCCCACGCTTACCGCGATCAGCAGCGAATTCCAAAGCTGCAGCCAGAAATGGCTCAGATAGTAATGCTGTTCCCGGAAGACGACCTCGAAGTTGTGCAGGGTCGGGTGGTCCGGCCAGAGCGCTCCGGCAAACGCCGAATCCTTGGGCGAAATCGCGAACAGAACCAGGTGATAGATCGGCAGCAGCGTCCATATCAGCACCGGGATGCCAACGAGCAGCAGCCTCGCTTCCGTGCTTGCCTGACGCCAGGACCACTTCATTTGGATAGCCGCCTCATCATGAAATAGACCAGTGGCAGCACCAGCGGCAGCGCGCACACGATCGCCGCCATCGACAGATCGACCTGGTCGAGGCGAAGGTAGCGGATTCCCAACGTCGCCAGCACGTGCGTCAGATCCGCCGGGCCGCCTCCGGTCAGCAGATATACGCTGTTGAAGTCGCCCAGCGTCCAGATCATCGACAGGATCGCCGAAGTGAGGTAGAGCGTTTGCAGCGATGGCCAGGTAATCCACTTGAATTTCTGCCAGCTCGAGGCGCCGTCGACCGACGCTGCCTCGTACAGCTCAGCGGGAATCGCCAGCCTGCCCGCGATCAGGATCAGGGTCCAGAATGGCAGCGATTTCCAGATGTGAACGAGGATTGCCATCGACAATGCAATCCAGGGGTCGTTCAGCCAGTTCGGGCCGTCCGCTCCGGTCAGCTTGAAGATCACGTGGTTGACGATGCCCCACTCCGGGTTGAGCATGAAGCGGATCGAGAGGATGGTTGGAATCGACGGCACCGCCCAGGGAAGAATGAAGACGAGCGACAGCCACTTGATCCAGGTCCGTGTCTGGACGAAGAAGCCGGATAGAAACAATGCCACGATCATCTTCAGGTTGATGCCGATTATCAGGAACAGCAGCGTGTTGACGACGGCGCGGCCGAAGATCGGATCGCCGACCAGCTTGACGTAGGTTCCGGGTTGGCGGGCTAGCCAGAGCCCGTAGCCCACCGGATACAACACGAACAGCAGAAACACCAGCACGTACGGGGCGATCATGATAATGCCCCACGTCTGCCAGGTGGACAGTCGTCGCTTCGCCGGGCCCGAGGGGAGCACAGGCTCGGCGCGTGTGAGGGCGAGCGTCGACACGTGCGATTCAGCTTCTCGCCGGCACCAAGTCCGCGCCCGGGCGGACGGTTGCGCCGCTCAGTCTAATGTCCGTGCCATGGAAAGAAACGATCACGGTCCGGCGATGACCTTGATACGAGCGATCATCTCGTCGACTGCCTGGTCCACAGGGACTTTCTCGCTGACGACGCGGTTCATCGCCTTGGCCCAGACATTCTCGTTGTTGACGATCGTGAACTTGTAATTCTTGGTGAACTCGAAGGTGACCGTTCCGGCGTGGAATTGGTTGTACACGGCCCGGCGGTGCCGGTCGGCCTTCCAGAACGGGCGCTCGGCCGCAGCCTTCATCACCGGATACCAGCGCCCGAGCGCACCTTCGACGTACGGCGTCAGGTTTTCCTCCTGCAGGAGGAAGGCGACGAACTCCTTCGCCCGCTTCTTATTCTTCGCATTCTCGAAGATCACGCCCGTCTTGATTGCGGCGCGATAGACCATCTTGGAGCCGTCGGGTTTGTTCGGGAAGCCCGCCGTGACGATCAGCTCGTAGTAGTTTTTTTTGGCCTGGGCACGCTGTTCGTCGGAAAGTGTCGTGTTGTTGGCGTCATCGAGCCACTTGGTAGCGATCGAGATCGTCGCGTTGTGAGTCATCACGGTTGTCTTGTTGTGGAACGCGACGTTGTTGTCCGGATCCTTCCATGACGTCGACGATGGCGGGGTACAGCCCTTAATATAGACGTCGGTGTAGTCCTTGAGCGCGTTGACGAGCCCCTGCTTCACCTTGGGGTCGTCCACCAGCAACTTGCCGTTGTCGTCGACTAGTTTGACGTTGTAGGCGTCGGCAAAGGTCAGGAACGAATAAAACGAATCACTCGAATCGACGCCCATCGGCTGGCCAATGCCGTAAAGACGCTGGCCGGTTTTCTGGCGCAATGCCGGCTGAACCTTGTCACACCAGAATGACCAGTAGTCCTTCCATCCGGTCGGAATGTCCGATTCCTTGAAGCCGGCCGTCGCCATCATGTCGAGCCAGTATTGGACGTGCATCGTCTGCTGCTTCAGGGGAAAAGCGTAGTACGCGCGCTTCTTCGCCTTGTCGCTGTAGAGGTAGGTGGTCTCGAGCGTATTGGGAAGAAACCGGTCCTTCATCGGCGTGAGGATGTCCGAAAGATCCTCCAGCTTGCCGTCGAACGCCCACTTGCCGGTGACTTGGAAGTCGTACACGTCGGCGAACGCAACGTCGGGCACCGTCCCGGCGTCGAGCGCCGATACGGTCTTGGGTATCATGTCCTGCACCGGATACTGCGACAGCTCGACCTTGACCTTGGTCTTGTCCTCGAACTTCTTGATTGCGGCGAGCAACGCATCGTCTTCAGACTTGTAGAAGCCTTTGGCAAACCACACCGTCAGCGTTTCCTGCGCCATCACCTGCCCCGAAATGGCGAGGACACAGCCGGCGACAATGCCGGTGAAGAACTTGTTCATCGAACTCCTCCTTTATGATCGAAGTATTATTTGAGTCAGCCGCTCGCGCTTTCGCGCGCAAGCCCGGAACCCGGGCCGGTCGGTTTCAACGTGAAACCGCAGTCACATGACTGCGCCGAGATACCACGGCACAAACTCATTCTGCCCGTAGCCGTGCACTTCGCTCTTGGTCTTCTGTCCAGAGGCGGTGTCGAGCATCATGCGGAAAAAACGTTCCCCCATCTGTTCGACCGTGGACGTGCCGTCGACAATCTCGCCGCAGTTGATGTCGATGTCCTCTTCCTGCCGATTCCACAACGCGGTATTGGTCGCGAGCTTGAGTGATGGCGCCGGAGCGCATCCGTATGCCGAGCCGCGGCCGGTGGTGAAGCAGATCATGTTGGCGCCGCCCGCGACCTGGCCGGTCGCAGACACAGGGTCGTAGCCCGGAGTGTCCATGTAGACGAAGCCCTTCGCCGTCACCGGTTCCGCGTACTCGTAAACCGCAACCAGATTGGTCGTGCCTCCCTTCGCAACCGCGCCAAGCGATTTTTCCAGGATCGTCGTCAATCCACCGGCCTTGTTTCCCGGCGAAGGATTGTTGTTCATCTCGCCCTTGTTACGCAGCGTGTAATCCTCCCACCACTTAATGCGCTCGATCAATTTCTCCCCGACCTCGCGTGCTGCCGCGCGGCGCGTCAGCAGGTGCTCCGCTCCGTAGATCTCTGGGGTTTCCGAGAGGATTGCCGTGCCGCCGTGGCGCACCAGCAGATCGACCGCGGCGCCGAGCGCCGGGTTCGCGGTGATGCCGGAATAGCCGTCCGAGCCGCCACACTGCAATCCGACGACAAGATGGCCAGCGGGCACGCTCTCGCGCTGCACCTGATTCGCATGCGGGAGCATCTCCCGGATCATGGCTATGCCCTTGGCGATCGTCTTGGTCGTTCCACCGGTGTCCTGTATGGAAAAAGTGCGCAGCAGCGGGCCCTCGGAGAGCTTCTGGGCGCCGAGCAAGGCGCTGATCTGGTTAGCTTCGCAGCCCAAGCCTACGATGAGCACGCCGGCGAAATTGGGGTGCCGCGCGTAACCGCCGAGGGTGCGCCGCAGGACCTGCATGCTTTCTCCGTTGACGTCCATGCCGCAGCCGCTGCCGTGCGTGAGCGCTACGACGCCGTCGACATTGGGAAACGCCTCGAGCCCGGTCGATTTGAACGCGTCCGCGATGCCGTGCGCGACGGTCGCCGAGCAGTTGACCGTGGACAGTATGCCGACGTAGTTGCGCGTCGCCACGCGGCCGTCGGCACGAACGATGCCCTGAAACGTCGCCGGCTTGTCAACGAAACGCGTCGGCCTGGCGTCGGCCCCAAAAGCGTAATCGCGCGCGAACTCACCCATCGCCAGATTGTGCAAGTGCACATGCTCGCCCGCGGCAATCGCGCGTTTCGCGAAGCCGATGATCTGGTTGTAACGCTTGACCGGCGCGCCGGCGGCAAGCGCACGGGTGGCAATTTTGTGCCCGGGAGGTATCAACCCCGACACCTTGACGTTTTCGTCGAGCAGCGCCGTGCCCGAGACGAGTTGCTGCCGGGCGATGACCACGTCATCGTCGGGATGGAGGCGAATGGCCAGCGAGGTCTTGGTCAGCATAGGATCTGCTCCAGCCGGGGGTACACCATTTTAGACGCCTTCCGCCAGCGGCGGGTTAAGGGCAAGACGGGTTGTGCCCAGCGCGTGGTTGCAGCGGCGCCTGGCGCCGCCCCCGGGTGCCCACCGCCGGGTGCTTTGTTCATGGCGACGAATCGATGCGGATCGCGGACTCCGCCCGTCCGGCGGCGATCAATTGCACCTTGGTACTGCGGGTCTTGTCCTTTGCGAACTCGAAGGCCTTGACTGCATCGGCGAGCGGAAACTGGCCGGACAGCAGCGGCCGCACATCGACTCGACGCGAGGCGATGTAGTCGACGGCCCAGTCGAACTCGATACCCCAGCGGAACGCACCCTTCAAGTCGAGTTCCTTGACCAGCAGTTCATTGACAATGAAGGGCAGCGGCTCGTGCGGCAGCGTTCCGACCTGAACGATGGTACCGCCGCGCTTGACAGCGGCGACGCAGGCCTTGAGCGCGGCGAAGCTGCCTGATGCCTCGAAGGCGACATCGAATTGCGGCGATGCCAGCGCATCGGGTTCCTTGTCTGCACGTACCGTGCGCGTGGCGCCAGCCTCGCGCGCCGTCGCCAGCGGCCGGTCGAGGATGTCGGACACGGTCACTGCGGTCGCACCGGCAAGCCGCGCCGCGATCACCGTCAGGCAGCCGATCGTGCCGGCGCCGGTGACGAGCACGCTCTTGCCCAGCAGCTTCCCGGCGCGCACGACGGCGTGCAAGCCAACCGCCAGCGGTTCAGCAAACGCAAGTTCGCCCAGGCTGACCTCGCTGGAGACCGGATAGCATTGGCGCTCGCCCAGGACGAAATACTCGGCAAACATGCCCTGCACGTGCGGATAGAGGCTGGCGCTGCCGAGGAAGCGCATGCTGCGGCAGAGTTGCTCGCGCCCTTCACGGCAGTAGTCGCAGTGGGCACAGGCTTGCGACGGGCTTACCGCGATCTTGTCGCCGGGTTTCACCCGCGTGACGCCGTCCCCGATTCTGGCCACGACCCCCGATGCCTCGTGCCCCGGAATCAGCGGCTCGCGAATGACAAAGCTCCCGTTCCGCCCCTCAAAGTAGTAGTGCAGATCGGAGCCGCAAATGCCCCCGGCACCCAGGCGGATCAGCACCTCGCCCGGCCCCACCTCGGGTTCTGCCGCGGGCTCGACGCGCAGGTCCTCCTTGGCGTGAATTCGACATGTCAACATGTTCGGTCGCTCCTCTTCGATTCGCTGCGTCAATGCCGTGCGTCCCAGCTCTTGCTGAATCGCTTGTGTGCCCGGTCCAGATGGCGCTGCATCGCCGCCCGTGCGCCGGCTGCGTCGTGTCGAATGATTGCGTCGAGAACCAGCCGGTGTTCGGCGATCGCGCTCGTCCATAGCCGCGGGTTGTCGTAATGATGCTCGAGTTGCATGAACAGCGGCCCCATGCGCTCCTCCCACAGCATCTTGACCACCGCGACCAACGCGCCGTTGCCTGTTGCCTCCGCGACGCGCAGATGAAACAGTCGGTCGCCGGCGAGTGGCTGTCGTTTTTCCTTGTCCTTGACGCTTTGCATCTGCTGCAGGGCGTCTTCGATCGCTCCGATGTGGGGCCGCTTGGCGAATCTTGCCGCCCACGCGGCGCATTCGCTCTCGACGACCCAGCGTGCACGCAACAGCTCGAAGGGGCCCAGTGCGGATTGCACCGGCACGCCGGGTTCGCCATCGCTGCGCGGCCCGAGCACGTAGATGCCCGAGCCAATCCTTACCTCGACCAGCCCCTCGACTTCGAGCGCGATCAGCGCCTCGCGCACCGATGGCCGCGACACACCGAGCTGCCGGGCGAGGTCGCGCTCCGGGGGCAACCGCGCCCCGGCCGGAAATTCCTTGGACCGGATCAGCGTCCGGATCTGGTCGGCGATCTGACGGTAGAGGCGGCGGGGTTCGATGCTCTGGATCGGCATGGGCTGCCAAGGACCTGGCGCTGTCGCGCGCGTCCAGCAAGAGCGGCTAGCTTACGCACGATCCTGCTATCTGGTCAAGTGGTCTGACCACTTTTTGCAGCCGCGATTAGACTATGATGCGCGCTGCAAGGGAGCCGGCGTGGCACGGCGCGGTCGGAAACGAGGAGGAGCGGGCGGTGGCTGGACGCTTGGCGGGCAAGGCGGTGCTGGTCACCGCGGCGGGTCAGGGCATCGGCAGGGCTTCTGCGGCGGCGATGGCACGCGAAGGGGCAGAGGTCATCGCCACCGACGTAAATCCGAAGCTGCTCGAAAGCCTCGACGGCATCGCGGGAATCACCACGCGCGTGCTCAACGTCCTAGACGACGCGGCGATCGAGTCTGCGATGAACGAAGCGCCGGAGCTGTCCGTGCTGTTCAACTGCGCCGGATTCGTTCACAACGGCACGATCCTCGACTGCACGCCGAAGGACTGGGCATTTAGCTTCGATCTGAACGTGCGTGCCATGTACATGACGATACGATGCGCGCTGCCGAAGATGCTCGAACGGCACGCCCAGACCGGCAACGGGGCAAGCATCATTAACATGGCCTCGGTAGCGGGGTCGATCAGGGGCTTGCCGAACCGCTGTGCCTACGGGGCGAGCAAGGCGGCAGTCATCGGTCTTACCAAGTCGGTAGCAGCGGACTTTGTCGCCCAGGGCATCCGCTGCAACGCCATCGCGCCAGGCACCGTCGATACGCCGTCCCTTGACGCACGGATCAGCGCCTATGCCGATCCGGTCGAAGCGCGTAAGGCGTTCATTGCGCGCCAGCCGATGGGGCGGCTCGCGCAGCCCGAGGAAATAGCGCCGATCGTGGTGTTTCTCGCCTCCGATGAATCGGCTTTCGCCACGGGAAATGTCTATTCCGTTGATGGCGGGATGACGATCTGAAGCGCACCAGGAATCGCCGTTCACGCTTCGACCAGCTCAGCCCGAACGGCGCGTGCACAACCGGTCACCTTGAGCATGTCGAAGGGCGACCCCTGACGAAGGCATGACGATGAAACTCGTACGTTACGGCCCGCCCGGCAAAGAAAAACCCGGACTGCTCGACGCCGAAGGCAAGGTGCGCGACCTGTCGCGCAAGGTCAAGGATATCGACGCGTCGGCGCTTGCGCCAGGTGAGTTGGCGCGATTGCGCAAACTCGACCCGAAAAAGCTCCCGCTGGTCAAAGGGCGGCCTCGCCTTGGCCCCTGCGTCGCGACTCCATCCAAGTTCGTCGCAATCGGACTCAATTACATCGATCACGCCAAGGAATCCGGCAACCCCATCCCCGAGTATCCCGTGGTGTTTTTCAAGGCAGAAACCTGCATCGTCGGTGCCAACGATAACATCATGCTGCCGCCGGATTCGACGCACACCGACTGGGAAGTCGAGCTCGGGGTTTTGATAGGCAAGACAGCGCGGCACGTCGACAAGAAGGACGCGCTCAAGCACGTCGCGGGCTACTGCATCGTCAACGACGTGTCCGAACGCGAGTACCAGATGAAGCGCAGCGCGACGCAGTGGGGTAAAGGCAAAGGCTGCGACACCTTCGGTCCGATCGGTCCTTGGCTCGTCACCGCCGATGAGATCAAAGACCCGCAGAATCTGAGCATGTGGCTCGACGTCAACGCGGCGCGCCGGCAGACCGGTAATACGCGAACCATGATCTTCGGTGTCGCCGATCTCGTCGCCGACGTGTCGAAGTACATGACGCTGCTTCCGGGTGACCTGATTACTACCGGTACCCCGCCCGGGGTGGGGATGGGGATGAAACCCGAACCCCAGTATCTCAAGCCGGGCGACGTCGTGACGCTCGGCATCACCGGCCTGGGCGAGCAGCGCCAGAAAGTGGTCGCCTACAAGGGGAGGCGCTAGGTGTGCGCCAGTCGGTACGGCACCTGACAGCGCAGCGGAAGTCGCGATGAGCCCTGCGCGGTCCGCGACAATGGCCCCGGGAACTCGGCTCCTGTCGCGTGACGAGTACCTCTATCCGCCGCTCGCGCCCAATCGCAGCGGGCTGCTCGCGCTCGACGGCCGCCACACGATGTATTGGGAGGAATGCGGCAATCCGCGCGGCGCGCCGGTCGTGTTTCTGCACGGGGGCCCCGGCGGTGGCGTCGCGGCCGACCACCGCCGCTACTACGATCCCGCGTTCTACCGTATCGTGCTCTACGACCAGCGCGGCGCCGGGCAATCCACGCCGCGGGGGGAGCTCGTCGACAACACCACCCAATACCTAATCGCGGATCTGGAGCGGCTGCGCACGCACCTGGCGGTCGAACGCTGGCTGGTCTTTGGCGGGTCGTGGGGATCGACGCTGGCGCTCGCTTACGCCCAAGCTCATCGGGAACGCGTTCTCGGGCTGGTGCTGCGCGGCATCTTCCTCGCGCGCGCCTGGGAAGTACGCTGGTTCATGCACGACATGCGCTTCGTGTTCCCTGAGGCCTGGCGCGCGTTCGCGAGCTTTCTGCCCGAGGCCGAGCGTGGCGATATCCTCGCATCGTATTACCGCCGGCTGACCCACCCGGACCCTGCGCAGCACCTGCCGGCGGCACATGCCTGGAGCCGCTACGAAAGCTCCTGCTCGACGCTGCTGCCCGACCCCGAGCTTGTCGCACATTTCGATGAAGATGCGATCGCCCTGGCAATCGCACGCATCGAGGCACACTATTTCGTGCACGGACTCTTCCTCTCCGAAGACGCGCTGCTCGCTGGCGTCGCGCGCCTGCGCCAGGTTCCATGTGCGATCGTCCAGGGCCGCTACGACATCGTGTGCCCGATCCGCAGTGCCGACGACCTGCACCGCGCCTGGCCCGAAGCCGAGTACGCGGTAGTTCCCGACGCTGGCCATTCGGCGCGCGAGCCCGGCATCGCGCGCGAGCTGGTCGCAGCCACCGATCGCCTCCGCGACCGGCTCGCCTGAAGCGCCCCTCCGGGCCTCTACTCCTTGTACGCTTCGACGGGGATGACGATCGTCACGTTGTCGCCGATTGACTTGGGAACGCCGTAATTCATTCCCCACTGGGAACGCTTGATGGTGGTCGTGACTTCCGCGCCGCACAGCGGCTTGCGGTTCACCGGGTGATCGCCGCAGACGAAGTTCGTGACCTTGAGCGCAACCGGCTTGGTAACCCCAAGCATGGTTAACTCACCCTGCGCGCCGACGACCTGGTCACCCTCGAAGATGAGGTTGGAGGATGTGAACGTCATGGTCGGGTACTTGGCGACGTTGAAGAAGTCCTCACCTTTCACATGGACGTCGAGCCGAGGATCGATCGTCTTGATCGAGCTGGCGTCGATCGTGACCTCAATCGCGCCCTTCCTGGCGACGCGGTCGAGCGTGATCTTGCCTGTTGCCCTGGCAAACGATCCGCGCTGGATCGAGAAGCCCATGTGCTTGACTTCGAACATCGGCTGCGAATGCACCGGATCGATGTCGTAGGTGTCTTCCGCGACGGCGGCGGGTGCGGCGGCGGCGAGCATCCATGCAGCGCCCGCGAGGAATCGAACCATTGTCGGCAACCTTCTCTGCTGGTAAGAACCCGTTACGGCCTTCGCCGGCCTGAAACAAAGCCAAACAGGCGTAGCCGGCCGGCTATTCCCCTACTTCACCGGCGGCAGGACCATGCGGATACGGACGACGACGTCGTTCGCAACCGTATCCAGATCGGCCCACTCGCCTTCGCCGATCTTGAAATCGAGGCGCTTCAGCACGAAGCTGCCTTCGGCGACGTTGTTTCCCGCAGCATCCATTTTCATCGTAATCGGAACTACCGTATCGCGGGTTATGCCCTTGATCGTCAGCGCGCCCGCGACCTCGTATTTGCCCCCGCCGGCGTCGCGGATAGTGCTCGACGCGAATTTCGCCCCCGGGAATTTTGCGGTATCGAACCACAACGGTCGCTTGATCTCGGTCTCCGCCTCGTCGCTGGCGAGATCAATGCTGGCAAGATCGATCTCCAAGTCAGCCTTCGATGCAGCGAGATCCTTGGGCAGGAAGACGACATTCGCCTTCCATCTGCGAAATCGCCCCTCGACATTCACGCCCATCTGCCTGGACATGAAGCGAATCTCGCTCCGGTCGATGAGCACCCCTTGTGCCCCAGCCTGGCCGGCGGCGAGCAGCAACATACCGAGAGTGGGAATGAACGAGCGCAACAGAATCATAATCGGCAGCCTCAGCGCGGTGGTTTCGATATTGCGGCCGGCAACATATTCGTCAGCACGGTATCGCCGTCGACAAAATGATGCTTGAGCGCCGCCGCAACGTGCATACAGACAAGTGCCAGAAGCGTGAAGTTCAACCCCACGTGACAGGCTCTGAAGACCGCGGCCAGCACCTTGTCCTTGGGCAGCAGATCGGGCAGCGGGACGAGTCCCAGATAGACGACCTGCACCCCGGAGGCCGAGCTGTACAGCCATCCAGTCAGCGGGATAACGAGCAGAAGCGCATACAAGAGGCCGTGCGCCCAGCGGGCTGAGCGTACCTGCCACCGCGGCATGGCCGGCGGGGGTGGCGGCGGGGGGTGCCCCCAGCGCCAGGCCAGCCGGGCGCAGGAGAGCAGAAACACGGTAATGCCGATCCACTTGTGCCAGGCGTACCACTGCAGCTTCTGCCGCGACAACGGCAGCCCCACCATCGACAGTCCGAGCGTGAACCCGCCCACGATCAGCGCCGCGATCAGCCAATGCAGCGCAATCGTCGTCGTCGTGTATCTCGTTGCGACGCTCGCGTTGGCGGTCGTCATCGTCCGTGCTCCCCGCTCGCCCCCGTATAATGCCATGGCGATCGTGTGCAGTTGCGCCGCGAAATCCCCAGTGTACCCGCCCGTTTCATGACGTCAGCCAACGACCTGTGGCTCGCACGCAGCCGTGCCGCGGTCTGGCACCCATGCACGCAGATGAAGGAGCATGAAACGCTGCCTTTGGTTCCGCTGGCGCACGCCAGCGGCCCCTGGCTTTACGACTTCGATGGTCGGCGTTATCTCGATGCGGTGAGTTCCTGGTGGGTCAACCTGTTCGGCCATGGCCAGCCAGCAATCAATGCGGCGATCGGCGCGCAGCTAACGGAGCTCGAGCACGCCATGCTTGCCGGGTTCACCCATCGCCCGGCGATCGAGCTCTCCGAGCGCCTTTCCGCAATCGCGCCCGGTCGGCTCGGGCACTGCTTTTTCGCCTCCGATGGTGCCTCGGCAGTCGAGATCGCGCTGAAGATGAGCTTTCACTCCTGGCGTAACGCCGGACGGCCGGAAAAGACCGGATTCGTCAGCCTCGAGCATGGTTACCACGGCGAGACGCTGGGAGCGCTGGCCGTGACCGATGTCGCGCTGTTTCGCGACGCTTACGCGCCGCTCCTGCACCGTAACACGACCGTTCGGTCCCCCGATGCGCGCCGCGCGGCTCCCGGCACCGCGCCGCACGAGCATGCGCTCGCCGCCGCCACCGCCTTGGAGGCAGTTCTGGCCGAGCACCATGCGAGCATCGCGGCGCTGATTCTCGAGCCTCTGGTGCAGGGCGCGGCGGGGATGGCCATGTACGACCCGGCCTACCTCAAACGCGCACGCGAGCTTACCAGGCAATACGGGGTACACCTTATCGCCGACGAGATCATGACCGGCTTTGGCCGCACCGGTACTATGTTCGCCTGCGAGCAGGCTGCAATCGCGCCCGATTTCCTCTGCCTATCGAAGGCCATCACGGGCGGCTATCTACCGCTGTCGGTGGTGCTGACAACTGACGCGGTATACGCCGCGTTCTACGACGACGATCCTGCCCGCGGTTTCCTGCATTCCCATTCCTATTCGGGCAATGCGCTCGCATGCCGCGCCGCGCTCGCGGTGCTTGACTTATTCCGCGACGAGGACGTCATCGCGCGCAATCGCGCCCGGGCGGTCGAATTGACCGCCCTGGCACGGCCCCTGGCTGACCATCCGAAGGTACGAAATTTTCGCCACCTCGGCATGATCTGGGCGTTCGAGGTCGACTCGGTGCGGCCGGATTTCTCGCGCTGGTGCTTCGCGGCAGCGCTCGAACGGGAGCTGTTGCTGCGGCCGATCGGCAACACCGTGTACTGGATGCCACCGTACATTCTGGAGGCTGCTGATGCCGGCCTGCTCGCGGAGCGAACCCTGGAGCTCGTAGCGTGCGCCTGATATGTCGACGCTCCCTGGCGGCCCTTGCCGCCGCTACGCTTGCTGCATTGGTGGCGGCATCGGCTGGCGCGGCGCTGCCGCCCGCGCTCGCGCACGCCTTTCTCGAAGAGGGGATTCCGCTCAACGCAGTCGGCCTTTACGTGCGCGAGATCGGAGCTGCGCGCCCGCTGCTATCGCACCAGGCCACGAGGCCGATGAATCCGGCGTCGACCATGAAGCTGGTGACGACGTTCGCGGCACTGGAGTTGCTGGGGGCGGACTATCGGTGGAAGACGGAAGCCTACGCAGACGGGTCGCTTACCGGGACGACGCTCGACGGCAACCTCGTGCTCAAAGGGTACGGCGACCCGAAAATCACCATCGAGCAATTCCAGGCCCTGATCGCCGCGCTGCGCGCGACCGGACTCACGACAATCCGCGGCGACCTGGTCCTCGACCGCAGTTACTTCGCCCCGGCCCCGCACGATCCGGCGGCGTTCGACGCCGAGCCGCTCAAACCCTACAACGTCGGCCCCGACGCCTTGCTCGTCAATTTCAAGAGTGTGCGTTTCGTCTTCACACCCAATGCGGCGGCCAACGCCGTCGCGATGAGAATCGAGCCTCCGCTCGCGAGTATCACGCTGCATGGCGCGCCACAGCTCACCAGCGGCGAATGCGCCGACTGGCGCTCGGGGCTTGGCGCGACATTCGTCAATCGCGCCGACACCGCCGTGGCGGATTTCGACGGCAGCTATCCTGCGGCATGCGGCGAGCGCGAATGGTATGTCGCGCTCCTCGACCATCCGCACTACGTGCTTGCCATCTTCACCCGCTATTGGAAGGACGCGGGCGGGAGCTTCGCCGGCGGGGTGCGCGATGGTCGAGCGCCTCCGTCAGCAAAACCGATCGCCACGCTGCAGTCGCCGCCTCTCTACGACGCGGTGCGCGACATCAACAAGCTTTCCAACAACGTCATGGCACGGCAATTGTTCCTTACCCTGGCGACGAGCGCGTATCCGCCGCCAGCGACCACGGAACGGGCAGCCGAGACGGTGCGGCGCTGGCTGGCGCAACGGAAGCTGCGCTTTCCCGAGCTCGTCCTGGACAACGGCTCGGGACTGTCGCGTCGGGAGCGCATTGCGGCCCAGAGCCTGGCGCAACTGCTCCTCGCGGCAGACGCGAGCAAGCTGCGCACCGATTTTGTGTCCTCCCTCGCGGTCGCGGCTACCGATGGGACGGTGCGCAAGCGTTTCGCCGACGAGGACGTCGCCGACTGGGCACTGCTTAAGACCGGTTCGCTCGAAGGCGTGCGCGCGTTGGCCGGTTACGTCTACGGGGCGGATGGACGGCGCTACGTCGTCGTCTGCCTCGTCAATCACCCGAATGCGGCGCGCGCGCAGCCGGCGCTCGACATGCTCGTCGAGCGCATTTACGCCGGAACGCTCGGGAGCGCATCGCCATGAGCGGTCTGATGCTGTTCGACTTCCTGGCGGAGGCGCGCATCGAGGAGGCGATCGCGCAAGGCATGCTCGACAATCTCCCCGGCGCCGGACAGCCGCTCGTCTTGGCCGATGACCGGCTCGTACCCGAAGGGTTGCGCGCCGCCTATCGCGTCCTGATGAATGCGCGCTGCGTGCCCCCTGAGGTCGAAGCGCGACGCGAGGTTGCCGCACTCGTCGCGTCGCTCGCGACGCTCGATGACGACGCTGCCCGGCGTCGTACGCTGGCCAAGGTCGCGTTGCTCAAGGCGCGTCTCGAAGCGAGCGGGTGGCGCCGGAATCGCCGCAGTACAGCCTCCGGCAGGCACCCGGGTAGGCTCGGCAACGATGCGCTCGATTCGTAACGCTGACCCTACATGCCCGGCACGGGCTGGCTGGCGTTGAATAGCACGTAGCCCCGGATCAGCCGGTAGAGCACCCAGATGGTGGTCGCCACCCAGATCGCGTAACCGACGACCAGGCCGATGAGAATGATCGCGAAAACCACGAAGATGACCGCCCCGACGATTCCCCACAGCAGCGAGAACCAGAAGGTTCGAATCAGCCAGCGATAGTGGGAAGCAAGCCAGGTGCCCGCGGCGTCGGCCCGCTTCACGTAGGCGAGGATGATGGCGATGATGCCGACGATCCCCATGAGTGGAGCGATCAGCGGAAAGCCCGACGAGGCAAGGCCGGCGACTGCCGCGACACCGAAGAGCGCATAGATTACCAGTGTCATCGAGATCAATGCCGGCGAAGGCGCGCCATTGGCAACGGGCGGAACGGCTGCATCGCTCATGTCTACCATCTCCCTTATTTTAACGATCAGTATGCCGCGGGCCGCCCTGCACCGCGACCCGCGCCCTCGCCGTTTTAACCTTCACCCACGCGCGCGGACTTTCGCGGCGGACCGGCTCCGCTTCGCAGGTGGTCCTTCGGCGCGAATCGGTACCCTCAGACCGCGTCAGGAGACGGACGCCGCCGCGACCGGGCTGCAGGCGCAGCTCAGGCGGCACACTGCCCGGGGTTCCACGCCTCGCGCCCCGAACTTTCGACGCGGCGGCAGGGGGTAACTACGACGGGCATGTTTAGCCACCGTGGGAGTCCGCCCGCAGACGGCGGTCCTCGCTATAATACGTGATTCGCCCCTCACTTCACGGGAGACCGATATGACTGCCGCAAGATTCGAACGCAGCCGCGATGCACTGGTCAAGGATTTTTCCGACGTGCTCGCGGAAGCGGAAACCCTGCTCAAGCAGGCTGCCAAGGAATCCGGCGAAAAGGCCAGCGATCTGCGCACGCAGGTCGAAGCGAAGCTGCGCTCGGCCAAGCTGCGCCTCATGGATTTGCAGGACGACGCGATCGGCACCGCCAAGGCGGCCGCCCGCGTCACGGACGATTACGTGCGCGACAATCCCTGGCAGGCGATAGGGCTCGCGGCCGCGATCGGGCTTCTCGTCGGCCTCGTGATCAGCCGCCGGTAATTCTTGGTGCCCGAACCCGGCACAGAGCGGCCCGCTGCGGGGCTCGCTGCCTCGCTGTCCGGCATCGCCGCGACCATCGTGGCGTTGCTGCGCACCCATCTCGAGCTGGCCATGGTCGAGTTCGAGGAGGAGCGCGAGCGTCTTAAAAACATGCTCGCCTTGATGGTGGTGGCGACGCTTTTCGCGTGCTTTACGCTCGTTGCGCTGTCGGTCCTGGTCGTGGTCTGGCTCTGGGACCGCTATCCGCTCGGAGCGCTTTCAGGCGTGGCCCTTGTCTACGCCCTGATCGCCGTTGGCGCTGTGCTGGCGCTCAAACACCAGCTTCACGCGCATGGCCGCCCTTTCGCGGCGACGCTCTCCGAGTTGGAGCGTGACGCGGATGGATTGCGCCGGAAATCGTGAACCGGGCGCGATGAGCGAATCGCCACAACGCTTTGCCGCACGCAAGCAGTTGCTGCTTGCGCAAGGGCAGCTGCAGCGCATGCAGCTTTCCCTGTACGTCGATGACGCGCGCGATGCGTTACGTCCCGCCGGCGTTATTGGCAGCGCCGTAGCGCGGCCTGCGGCGTTCGTCGCGCTGGCTGATACCGTCGCCCGTGTGCTGGGCTGGCGCCGCCTATCGAGCGCGGTGCGCCTCGGCGCGATCGCCGTCGCTGCGTATCGCATAGCCCGCGCCTGGCGCGGCTTGACGCGCTAGGTCGTACCGGCAGATACCAAGCGCCGCAGGCAACAAATGCCGACGGCGCAGTGATTGGACGGCCGGGATTAATCCGGCGGCGCAATCCCGCTGCGAATCCGGCAAGCACGACTTTCAAAGCCCGAGGTCGCGCCAGAGCGCGTCGACGCGGCGCCTGACCGCATCATCCATCGCAATCGGACGACCCCAGGTGCGTTGCGTCTCCCCCGGCCATTTGCCGGTCGCGTCGATGCCCATCTTGCTGCCGAGCCCTGCCGTTGGCGAAGCGAAGTCGAGATAGTCGATGGGGGTGTTCTCGACGATCAGCGCATCGCGCGCGGCATCGACCCGAGTGGAGAGCGCCCAGACGACCTCTTTCCAGTTGCGGACATCGACGTCGTCGTCCGTGACGATGATGAACTTGGTGTACATGAACTGGCGCAGGAAGCTCCACACCCCGAACATGATGCGCTTGGCGTGGCCCGGATACTGCTTCTTCATGCTGACGACTGCGAGGCGATACGAACAGCCCTCCGGTGGAAGATAAAAATCGACAATTTCCGGGAACTGTTTCTGCAGCAACGGAACGAAGACCTCGTTGAGTGCGGCGCCGAGCACCGCCGGCTCGTCAGGAGGTTTGCCGGTGTAGGTCGAGTGATAGATAGGATCACGGCGCAGCGTGATGCGCTCAAGTGTGAGCACCGGGAAGCGCTCGACCTCGTTGTAATACCCGGTGTGATCGCCGAACGGTCCTTCGGCCGCAGTTTCAAAGCCGGATCGATCGCCGGCATCGGGATGAATGAACCCTTCGAGGACGATCTCGGCCGACGCGGGCACCTGCAGGTCGTGCGTGATGCACTTGACGATCTCCGTACGCGCGCCACGGAGCAGGCCGGCAAACTGGTACTCGGAAAGCGCATCGGGCACCGGGGTCACCGCCCCGAGGATTGTCGCCGGATCGGCTCCCAGGGCGACCGCGAGCGGAAATGGTTTTCCTGGCGATTTGAGCGCGTGGTCGCGAAAGTCGTGCGCGCCGCCGCGATGGTGAAGCCAGCGCATGATCACCTTGTTCCTGGCGAGCACCTGCTGCCGGTAAATGCCGAGATTCTGCCGGGTCTTGTGCGGGCCCCGCGTCACCGTCAGGCCCCAGGTGATCAACGGCCCCACGTCTCCGGGCCAGCACGTCTGCACCGGCAGCCGCGCGAGGTCGACGTCGCCGCCTTCCCATACGATCTCCTGGCATGGTGCCGAAGCGCGCTCCTTGGGCACCATGTGCATGACCTGCAGGAATGCCGGTCGCGTGTTCTGCCAAAGGTCCTTCAGGCCCTTGGGCGGCTCGGGCTCCTTCAGGAAGGCGAGCAGCTTGCCAATTTCGCGCAAGCCGTCGACCGTTTCTTCGCCCATGGCGAGGGCAACGCGCAGCGGCGTGCCAAACAGATTGCCGAGAACGGGAATGCGCGCACGCCCATCATTCCCATCGAAGCCTTTCGGCTTCTCAAACAGCAGCGCCGGTCCGTTGGCCTTGAGGACCCGATCGCAGATCTCCGTTATTTCGAGGTGCGGATCGATCTCAAGCGTCACTCGCTTGAGTTCGCCGCGGCGTTCGAGTTGAGACAGAAAGTCGCGGAGGTCGGCGTATTTCATATCCGGCACGGTACACGCGTTGTCGGCCGCGAGGGCATCTTACCAGCCACCGCGCCGACCGCCAGCCGTGCCAAGGCAAAGCGCCAGCTGCTGCAGCACGGCACAAAATCGGCGCGAAATGGAGCAATCTGTCGTGAGACGGCGACAGTTGGCGTCGTATCGATGCCACACCGGGTGGCGGAAGGGCTATTATCGGCCGCTGCAGCTGGACCGCTGCCGCGCCCAAACGTTATCCTCGTCGGTAGGCCCCTTTGGGGGCCGTATTGTCCGGAGATCACCACTTGCGAATCGTCGTGGCCGCGCTTAAGGCCTGCACGGGAATCCTCGCCCTTTGCTGGGCCACGGCGGCTTTTGCCCAGAACGCTGGCACCGCGTCGTCCACCTTGCCGCATCCGGCGGGGCGCCCGAACTCCACGGTGGAGTCGATCCGTCTGCTCCCGTCGCAACCCACCCTCGCCGGCACCTGCGGCGGCAGTACCTTCACCGTCAACGCGTTCATCAATGTCTCCGTGCAGGCTTCGGCGGACGTGAAGGTCAGCGCGTCCGGCGTCGGCACAATCGAGGAATTCACCGACGAGACAGGCAACAACATCGGCCCGTACAGCGCCGCCTATCCGGCGTTCCAGATCCCCGCCTTCGGGGGCGGGTTGGCACCGAACACATCGATCACGATCGTGGTCACCACCTATTCGGGCCCCGCCCTGAGTGGCTCGATCAGTTACGTCAGTTCGCTCGAATTCAATTGCACCACCGGCGCAGTCCTGCAGGTCGACCCGCCGGTCACAGCGGCGATAGCTGCGCCTACGTTATCGACGCTCGCGCTCGCGCTGACGGCTTCGTTGCTCGTCTTGCTTGGCATCGCTGCGCTTCGCGGCCAGACACGCCCGCGTCGCGCACGCCGCTAATCCATCGCAGCGGAGCCTTCTCTCACCTGGGCCACCCCGGCCAGGCGTGAACACGCAGCGCAAAATCCGCGGCGGTACCGGCAAAGATCGCCAGCCCGAGCCAGTGATTGCCGAGGAATGCGCGGAAGCAGCTGTCGCGCTCACGTTTGCGGATCATCGCGAAGTTCCACAGCGCAAGCAGTGATGCGATCAGCACTCCGACAAAGAAAAGCGGCCCGAAGTCGGCGGCATGCCCGATCCAGGTCAGCAACGCAAGGTAGATCGTGTAACAGAGCATGACGGCCGGCACGTCGAATCGGTCGAATACGATCGCCGAGGTCCGCAAGCCGAGTTTCCGATCGTCCTCGCGATCAACCATCGCATATTCGGTGTCGTACGCCATCACCCAGAAAAAATTCGCACCGAACAGCCACCAGGCCAGTGCCGGCACGCGCCCTTGGACCGCGGCGAACGCCATCGGAATGCCGAATGAAAAGGCGACACCGAGGAAGGCCTGTGGTAAGGCGAAAAAGCGCTTCAGGAAAGGATAGGCGATCGTTATCGCCAGCGCGGGGATCGCCAGCATGACCGTAAATCGGTTGAAGCGCAGCGTCAGGAGGAATGCGCACAGCGCCAGCGCCGAACCCACGACGAGCGCTTCCCAGGGTGCAATCTCGCGTTGCGCGAGCGGGCGTTTAGCGGTGCGCTCCACGTGCACGTCGAAATTCCGGTCAGCGTAATCATTAATCGCGCAGCCTGCCGAGCGCATCAGCAGCGTCCCCATGACGAAGATGCCGACGACGAGCCACGTGGGTGAACCGAACGCGGCGATCCAAAGAGCCGTCAATGTCGGCCAGAGCAGCAGCAGCGTGCCGATCGGCTTGTCGAGGCGGACGAGCCGTTCGTAGGCGTCGAGCCGCGTCGCAACCTTCTGCCAACGCGTTGGCGCAACAACTTCTGGTACCGTCTCGGGGTTCACAGCGGTAACGAAAGCTGCTTCTTGAGCTCGCGCGGTGCCACTTCGGCGAGCAACGTCTGCGGCGTCGGGTAGAGTAACCGAACCCGCAGCTCCCGCTTCATGCGCGCATTGGACAGCCGCCGCGATTCGCTCATGAACGACAGGAGCAGCGGCGCGATACGCGTTTCGGCCTCCTCCCAGGAAATGCGGGGCGGGCGCGACAGCCGAAACGCGTCTGCCACGGCATCGAACCAGCTCCCCATCTGCAGCTCGGCGTCGTCGCTGATGTTGTATGCGCGATTCGATTTGCCGCGAAAGACGGCGGCGACCGTCGCCCGGGCCAGATCATCGGCGTGGACGTGATTGGTAAACACGTCGTCTTCGGGCCGGAGCACGGGAGTTCCCTGACGCAATCGATCGAGCGGCAAACGCGTCTCGGCATAAATACCAGGAGCGCGCAGAATCGCGAGCCTGACGCCGTAGCGTTTTGCCCACCGCCGCAAGCGGTCCTCCGCGGCGACGCGCCGTCGCGCGCGTGGCGTCTGGCCACGACGTGGTCGCGACTCGGTAACTCGCGCTCCGGAACAATCACCGTAAACGCCACTGGTGCTGATATAGACGAAACGCTGAGGTATAATCCGCGCCTTTGTCAGCGCGGCGATGAGGTGCTTGGTGCGCGGGTCATCGCGACCGTCGCTAGGCGGCGGCACAAAATGCAACACCGCAAAGGGCGCCGCGCGCATGCGCCCCAGACTGTGATAACGGTCAAGGTCACCGACGATCGGGACGATGCCATGGTGACGCAATCTGGCAACGTCTTCATGCCGCCGTGTAAGGCCGTAGAGGCGAACCCTACCGCCCAGCAGTTCGGCGGTACGCAAGGCGATGTCGCCGCAGCCGATCAACAGTACCCGTATCACGTTCGTGGCCTGCGCGAAACAAACCTTAATGATCGATTCAGCGATGCCACTGCAGATTACCATAAAACCCAGCGAGCACAGCTTCGCCTGCGACGAGGGCGAGACGGTGCTCGCCGCCACGATGCGTGCCGATCTGATGATCCCGTACGGCTGCAGGAATGGTGCCTGTGGCACATGCAAAGGACGCATTCTCAGTGGCGAGGTCGATTACGGGGCGTACCAGCCGACAACGCTGACCGATGCTGAGAAGGCGCAGGGCTTCGCGTTGTTCTGTGTGGCCAAGCCGAGGACATCGCTCATGATCGAAGTGCGCGAGGTCAGGCGCGCCGGCGATATTGCGATTCGCAAGCTACCGTGCAGGCTCGAAAAGATCGACAAGGTTGCACCCGATGTTGCAGTCGTATCGCTCAAGCTGCCCGCGAACGATCGCTTGCAGTATCTCGCCGGGCAGTACATTGATCTGTTGCTGAAGGACGGCCGCCGCCGCAGTTTCTCAATCGCCACGGCACCCGAGGACGACGCGTTGCTCGAACTGCATGTGCGTCACGTGCCGGGAGGCCATTTCAGCGACGCGCTATTCAACGAGTACAAGGGCCGCGAGATTCTGCGTTTCGAAGGCCCGCTGGGAACGTTTTTCCTGCGCGAGGAATCTGCCAAGCCAGTGATTTTCGTCGCCGGAGGCACCGGCTTCGCGCCGATCAAAGCGATCATTGAACACGCCCTGCATCACCAGGTGCTGCGACCGATGGTGCTCTACTGGGGCGTGCGCGGCTTGCGCGACCTCTATCTGCCCGACCTGCCGTTGCGCTGGCAGGCGAAGCATCCCGAGTTTCGATTCATTCCTGTCCTGTCCGACCCGTTGCCCGAGGATCGGTGGCAGGGTCGCACGGGCCTCGTGCACAAGGCCGTCATGGCCGATTTTTCGGATCTGTCGTGCCACCAGGTCTACGCCTGTGGTGGGCCGGCGATGATCGACGCTGCGAGGCGCGAATTCACCGCTGAACGCGGTTTGCCGGCAGGAGAATTCTTCGCCGACTCGTTCACCTATGCGGCGCAGTAGGGAGCGCCGGCGTCCGCGACCGCCTTCCGAGGGCTAGCGGCGCTTGAGCTCGTCAGTCGCTAGCTTGAGCGCGGCGACGAAATGCGCATTGGCCTCGTCGTCCCTGCCAAGGCGTCCCAGCATCTCTCCTAACGCCAGGTGGGCACGCCAGTTATCCTCGAGGGCGAGGCTTGCTTCGAGGTACGTCTGTGCCTTGCCCCAGAGCTGCTGGCGCTGGCAAAAAGTGCCCAGCACGCGCAGCAGCGACGCATCCTGACTGTGCGTGCCGAGCCAGCGCTCGGCCTGTTCGAGCTGAAATGTTGGGTCGCCCAATCGGCATTCACCATAGAGATCGACCAGATCCGAGTCCCACGCACGCTCGAGGCTGCGGGCAATGATATCTGCCGCCTCGCGGTCCCCTCCAAGCTGCAGAAAGCTCCGCGCTGCGGCGCGCGCGATCTGAGACTGCGTGCGCGTCGCCTCCGGCAGGCGATTCCATGCATCGCGCAAACCGGACGCATCGTGAGCGAGTGCGCGCAGTTGCTCGCGCTGCGCCGCAATCCTGACTTGTTCGCCTTGCGCCGAGTCGAATACACCGCGCTTGACCAGTTGCTCGACCAGCGGCGGGATGTCCGCGAAACGGCCTGCTGCCTGCGTTGCACGCAGCTCGAGCCTAAGCGCCGCAGTATGCAGCCCCGCCTCGCGCCGCAGCGACTCGAGGATCCGCAACGCCTCCTGCGGTTGCCCCTGCGCCAGCGCAATCTCGGCGGAGAGCGTCAGGCGCGGTACCGCGAGATTTGTCGCCTGAGTCTCGGGTCGGAAGAGAAATCCTTCTGCGGCGTCAAACTGGCGCATGTCGATCGCCGCCCGCGCGGCGACGAGAGCAGCCAGGCCCGATGAGCGCGGTAGCGACAGCGACTCCTTCGCTTCCTGCTGGGCTTTGCCGTAGCGACCCTCGAGCAGGGCGACGATGGCCGCATCGAGCTTCGCCCGCGCGCGCTGCTCCTTCTGCCGTCGACGCCATAAGCGAACTTGCGCCGGGAGCCGCACCGTGCGAGCGAGCACGCGCAGCCCGAAGTAGAGCGAAAGAAAGCCCCCCACGATGAGGATTAGCAGCAGATTGAGCGAAAGCTCGACCCGATACGGCGGCGCGACGAGCATCACGTAGCCGCTGTTGAGCTTTGCCGCAAGCGCCGCGACCACCGCGGCGACGGCTAGCAGAAGAAACCAGAACAAAAAGCGCATTGCCGATGCACGCCGTCAGCGCATGTGCTTCTCGCGCGCGAGTTGCAGCACGCGCACCGCATCGAGGCTGCCGGCGAGGCCCGGCAGCTCGGTGGTCATGTCGGTCGCGCGCACCTCCTTGAGCAGGACCTGCAGCGACTGCACCGGCTTCGATCGGGTGTCGAAGTATTTCTTCAGCCAGATATCCGCAGCCGCGAGGTCGGCGCGAAAGTTCGCCTGATCACGGAAAAGCAGATCGAAACGCGCGGAAAGTAGCCGTAGCTTGAGGTTCTCGCGCAGGAAAAATTGCTCCTGTGGCGCGAGCAGCGGAGCCTCCGGTCGGTCGAGATTCTCGACCCGCACCAGTTGCCGCAGGTCTTGCCAGACATCGTGGAGGAAACGGCGCCATCCCGGTGTGTCCTTGACGACATCCTGCGGTGGCGCGGGCAGGCGTTCCTCCAGCGCGAGCGGCAATGTGTCGACCGTAGAGATCGCCTGGTCGAGCCGCAGCGACAAGCCCTGGACATCGACGAAGGGAACGGCCTTCAACCGGTCCATGTCGCGCGCAAGTGCGCGGCGCAACGGCACGAACTGTGGGCGGTCCAGGCGCTGCAACTTGGAGTCGGCAAGCTGCAGCGCAGCGAGCGCCGCCGAGACGTTGCCGGCAAGTTGCAGCTGCTGGCTGGCGAGCAGCAACACCTGCTCGACTTCGGTCAACGCCCACTCGTCGCGCGACGGTGCCAGCTCCCGGTACAGTGCTTCCAGCGCGGCCTGCTGCGTTTGCGATTCGGCAAGACGACTTTCGAGCAAAGCGATCTTCGCCTGCGCGTCGCGGAGATCGTCCTGCGCGGACTCCACCGTCGCACGAGTCGCCTTGACCTCCGCGTCCTCTTCCGCAAGACGCCGCGCGACTTCAGTGCGCAGCTGTCGATCGCGGTTATAGGCGTCGATTCCGATCGCTGCGATCGCTAACGCCAGCGCGACGATCAACGCACCAGCCACCCAGCGGCGGCGCCGCGCCGGATCGTGCGCTTTGGCCTCGGCCATGGATGATCGCGACTGCGCCGCCGTCGGCGCGGTCGTGCGGGCGTCGTCCTCGGGAGCGGACATGATGGATGGTGCGGGCGGGTACGCAGGGCAGTCATCGATTGTAGCAGGGTTGCGCGCCAAGCCTTGCGCTGCAACTGGCCGCGCGGCCCGGGCTCGACTAGAATGCGGGTCTCATCGGTCGCGCGAGTCCGCGCACCGTGCTGTTCGCTGATCGTGATCATCTTATCGCTCCTCGTCCTGGTCGCGATTGCGGGGATCGCCGGCTACGTGCTCGGCGCCCGCCGGCGGACAGACGTGCCAAGCGCCCCGCTGCCGATTGCCCCGTCCCCGACCGCAACTGCCGCCGATTCAGCGGTGGCCCCGGCGACTGACGAGCGCGGCGACCCCCCAGGAATCGGCCGTGAAAAAGCGCGCATCATCCGCAGCCGCGATGCCGAAGCCGAAGCGCTGCGCCGCAGCCTTGTCGATCGCGACGCGGCAGTCTGGCAGCTGGAGGAATTTGCCTATGAACGACGGCAGTTGCTCCGAGATCTTGCCGACGCACACGGCACCGCGGCGCGCTATCGGCAGCTCGTCATCGACATCGAGACCAACGCGCCGCCGCGGATCCTGGCCGGTTCCGGCGAACCCGACGATTTGAAGCTGATCGTCGGCGTTGGTCCTGTGCTCGAACGCATGCTGCACAGCCTTGGCGTGGCGAGGTTCCGGCAGATCGCCCGTTGGACGGAGCGCGACATCGCCGAGTTCGACGCCAAGCTGCCCGAGTTTCCCGGTCGCATCGTGCGCGATCAGTGGGTCACCCAGGCGCGCGCGCTGCATCACTCCAAGTACGGCGACGTGGCGTGAACAGGCGGGCGGACACGCCCGCGGCGCAGCACGCGGTGCCTGCGTCGAGCCTGTTGTTGGTTGTCATTCTCAGCCTCGTCTGGGGATGCAACTGGCCGGTGCTTAAGCTCGGCGTTACCGGGCTGGCGCCGCTGACGTTCCGGGCGGTGACGTTGCCCTTTGCCGCTCTGGGCTTGCTGCTCGTGGCGAGGCTCTCTGGCGAATCGACGCGCATTCCGCGCGCATGGTGGCCGCGAGTCGCCGTTCTCGCGCTGTTCAACATCACCGGCTGGAACTGGCTGATCCTGTTCGGCATACAGCAAATGCCATCCGGCCGCGCGGCGATCTTGGCCTATACCCTGCCGATCTGGAGCGTGCTGTTCTCACTTTGGCTCCTGCACGAGCCACTCTCGACGCGCAAGTTCGCAGGGTTGCTGGTCGGCATGGGTGGCATGGCCGTCCTGCTGGGCGAGGAAATCGTCAACGTGGGCCGCGCTCCCGTTGGCGCGTTCCTGATCATCGGCGCGGCCCTGTCATGGGCCTTGGGAACCGTGCTGCTGCGCCGCTGGGCGCCACCATCGCCACAGAACACGCTGACCGGGTGGATGATGCTGCTTGGATGGATGCCACTCGCCGTCGCCGCGCCATGGTTCGACCCACATCCGTTCGCATCGCTCGCGTCGATGTCCGGCACCACGTGGTTTGCGGTGATATACAACATTTTTTTTGCCGGCACGCTCGCGTATTGGGCCTGGTTTCGCATGGCGAGGACGCTGCCGGTTGCCGTTAGCTCGCTTTCCTCGTTGCCGGTGCCGGTTGTCGGCGTCGTCTCGGGCATGCTGGTTCTCGGCGAGCGACCGGGTGCAAGCGAGTTGATTGCCTTGACACTCGTGCTCGCTTCGCTTGTAGCGGTGATGCTTCCCGAACGCAGGTAGAAACGTGCTGCGCCGCCGGCAAGGGAAACAGTGCCCGCTGGCGAGCGACTCGATTCGCGCCTAAGCGAGCTCGGGAATGAGCGTCAACACGCCCCTGCCGGAAAAATATGCGTCGAGGTTGGCCTTGCACAGGTCGCCCATTGCCTGCCGCGTCTCGCGCGTCGCGCTCCCGACATGCGGGAGCAGCACAACGTTGTCCATCGCCATCAATTCCGCTGGAATTTTAGGTTCGTGGGCGAAGACGTCGAGGCCCGCGGCCTTGATCGTGCCCGCCTTGAGCGCCGCGACAAGCGCCGGTTCATCGACGATCGAGCCGCGGGCGATGTTGATCAACGTCCCCTTTTTCCCCAGTGCCGCGAGAACCTCGGCATTGACGATGTTTCGCGTCGCGTCGCCGCCGGGACAGGCAACAACGAGGAAATCGACAGCCGCAGCCAGTGATTTCAAGTCGCGCACGTATTCGTACGACACGTCCTGCGGCTTGCGCCCGGTGTATGCGACCTTCATGCCCATTGCCGCAACGCGCGCCGCGATTGCCTTGCCGATGCGCCCTAGCCCAAGGATCCCCACCTTTCGCCCGGCCAGCTTGGTCATAAGCTCCGGTCCGCGCTTTTCCCACTCACCGGCGTGCACGAATCGGTTCACGCGCACGAAGCCACGGCCGGTCATGAGAATCAGGCCCAGCGCCACGTCGGCAACGTCATCGGTCAGCACATCGGGCGTGTTGGTAACTTTGAGACCACGCTGCTTGCAATAGTCGACCGGCACACCATCGTAGCCGACGCCGAATACGGAAATGATTTCGAGCTTTGGCAACTGGTCGAGCAACGTGGACGGAGTCATGGTGCCGCCAGCCTGCACCAGGCCGCGGATGCGCGTGCCCTCCGCGCCGAGGAGCCCGGCCTTGTCATTCGCCTGGACGTAATCGTGACAGCGATAGTCCGCCTTCAACGGATCATAGAGGAACGGGGGTAGCGGCGCAGTGACGAGAATATCCGTTGACATGGGGTGGACTCAGCTTGGCCGTGGGTGAGCGGAGAAGTATTCTAGCAACGATGCGATCAGGCCGGCATCAGCCGGCGGCGTGACGATGATCGAACGCAGGCCGAGGGTGCCTGCGCGCTCGGCGATGGCCGCATGCGGCACGAATGCCGGCGTCCCGGCAAGGTAGGAACGTGCCTCGACGTCGAATATTGCCCACAGATTGTCGAGGCCTTCGCTGGAGGTGAGGGTCACTGCGTCGATGCGCCCGTTACGCCAGGCCTCGATCAAACCGGCAGTACCGGTTGCGGGTCGGGCGCGCCGGTAGCATTCGATCTGCTCGACGTGCGCCCCACGCGCTTCCAGCGTCGTATGCAGGAGATCGCGGCCTCCGGCGCCGCGGAAGATGACAATGCGGCGTCCCGCGACGTTGGCGAGTTCGGGCAGGGCCAGCAGGCCTTCGCTGTCCATTGACGCAGCCGGTATGCGGACGTTGGCAATGCCGACTGCCGCCAGCGCGGCGGCGGTCCCCGGTCCCGGCGCGAGCGGCAAAAGCTGCGCCGGCCACGCAGCAGGATCGCCGACCCCGTACTCGACGGCGTTGGCGCTGACAAATATGGCCATGTCGTAATGGGCGAGATTGCGCTGCACCTCACGCAGCGGCGCTTCATCTGCGGGCTGCAGGATCACGATAGCTGGAAATATGAGCGGCTTGCCGCCAAGGGCTGCGATCGCGCGGGCGAGCCCGGCGGCCTGACGGGCGGGTCGCGTGATGACCACCCCCGCGCCACCGAGCGGTCCACTCATAGTGCTTCCGCCAGGATCGTCACGGCGCCGCGTTCAAGGAATTCATCGCCGAGCGTTGCGCCAAGCGCCGTGGCTTCGGCGACATTGCCGACCACGTTCGAGCGCTCGCCGCGCAGGACGCGGCGCCCGTCGCGACTCGCGATGAAGCCGCGTAGCCAAAGCTTCTCACCGCGCCTAACGGCATACGCGGCGAGCGACGTGCGACAACTCGCTGCGAGCTTGCGGCCGAACGCGCGCTCGGCCACGGTCGCGAAAGTCGTCTCGACATCGGCCAGAGGCTGGAGCGCCGCCACGACCGTGATTCGATCGGCGCGGCATTCGACCGCCAGCGCTCCCTGCCCGATCGCAGGCAGGCTTTCTTCGGGCTCGAGTAGCGCCGTGATCCGATCGGCGAAGCCCAGACGCTTCAATCCCGCGCTGGCAAGAATAACCGCGGCCTGATTGCCCTGATCGAGTCGATGCAGCCGCGTGTTGACATTGCCGCGTAGCGGCTCGACGACCAGCTGCGGATGCCGTTCCCGCAGCTGCGCCTCGCGTCGCAGGCTCGAGGTGCCAACCACGCTGCCTGCCGGCAAAGAGGCCAGCGTGGGGTGGCTGTTAGAGACGAAAGCATCCCGTGGGTCCTCGCGTGCCAGGATCGCCGCCAGCGTAAAGCCCGTCGGCAGTGCCATTGGGACGTCCTTCAGCGAATGCACGGCGAGATCGGCGCGCCCGTCGGCTAGCGCCTGTTCGAGTTCTTTGACGAATAGCCCCTTACCGCCGATGTCTGCGAGCGGCTGATCGAGCCTGCGATCACCCTGCGTAGTAAGGCCCAGGAGATCGACGCGGCACGATGGATAGAGAACGCGCAAACGCTGGCGGACGTGTTGTGCCTGCCAAAGCGCGAGCGCGGATTGGCGCGTCGCGATGACCAGCGATGCCGGGGGAGTTGACGCAGTGGACATGACGTCGTGGCGGGTGTCGGTCGCACCCGCCGCCGCGCATCGATTCTAGCACTCGGGTATCGCTCTGCGGCGCCGGAACCACCCGCTAACCGCAAGCCGCTCGCGCGTCGCGGGCAGAACTTCGTGCTCGAGTCCATCGGCCAGGAAACACACCAGCGTGCCGCCGATCGGAACGATGTCGCGCGTATCGTTCCCGGGCAAGTAAATTCGCAACGCGCCGCCGTCAGTCGCCGTCCACGCGTCATTCAGATAGAGCACGCAGGAAAGAACGCGCGCATCGTCGTCGCGGAAGCAGTCGCTGTGGCGCCGGTAGAACGCTCCGCGAGGGTACAGCGCGTAATGGCCCTCGAAAGAAAAGAGCCCGAGAAAAGTCGTCTCGTTGAGTCCGATCCGCAGGCGCTCCAGCGCCTGCCACAGCGCCCGTTCGGCTGGAGCAGGAGCCTCCGCGTCGAGCCACAGCGTCCGGTCGCCGCGAATGTCGCTGCGCTCGATACGGCCCGCACCGCGCCCGACTCCCGCAGCGCAAAATTCGCCGGCCGCGTCGCGACGGCGGGCGATCGCCGCAAGGGCAAGGACGACCGTCGGCGGGAGGAATTCGGGGATGACTGCGATCGATTCGGCGACAATCGCTGCGCACATGCGTGCGGCCGGTGCGTCCGCAATTGCCGCGAGCGTCATTTGGCCTGTGTATCCACCTGCATCATGCCGAAAATGTTTCCCTCGGTGTCATTTGCATAGGCGAGCCATCCGACTCCAAGGATCACCATCTTCGGCACAACGATCTTCGTGGCCAAATCGCCAACCTTGCGCATCGCCGCGTCGAGGTCGACCACATCCACCGTACAGACAAACGCGTTGGTCGCCTGCATCGCCGCCGGCCCGGCGCCGCGGCGCGGCAGCAGGCCGCCGTCTATGCCGGGCGTACCGGGCTCACCGGTCTTGATCAACCAATAGTCCTGCGGGCCGTTCCATTTGCTGAACGTCCAGCCGAAGAGATCGGTGTAGAACTTGATTGCCCGCTGCGGGTTCTCGGCATGGATTTCGAAATGAATGGGACGTGGCATGAGGCTCCGTCGAGGGCAAGTCTTGGATCGTCATCATATAATGCGCGAGGCGATCGAGCGAGTGGCGTTCGCCGCAGTCACTTTACTTGCTAGGAAGCTATCCATGCGCATCGTGGTCACTGGCGGCGCCGGTTTTCTGGCGGACCGCCTCACCCGCGCATTGCTCTCCCGCGATGTGCTCACCGACGCACGCGGAGAGTCGCGCCAACTGAAAGAACTCGTTCTGATCGATGTTGTCCCCGCGAAGGTTCCTGATCCGCGCGTGACCTTCGTCACTGGCGACCTTGCGGACCCCGCGGTAATGGAGCGGGCTGTGACCCCAGACACCGATTCGGTATTTCACTTGGCGGCCACGGTCAGCGGGCAGGCCGAAGCGGAGTTTGATGCCGGCATGCGCGTCAACGTCGATATGACGCGCGCGTTGCTCGAACGGTGCCGCATGCTCCCGCGCCCGCCGAAGGTCGTGTTTACCAGCTCGATTGCGGTTTTCGGCGGCCCGTTACTCGACCCGGTGCCCGACGATGCGCCAGCGACGCCGCAGTCTTCGTACGGCGCACAGAAGGCTATCTGTGAATTGCTCGTCTATGACATGACGCGCAAGGGCTACATCGACGGGCGATCACTGCGATTGCCAACCATTGTCGTGCGCCCGGGCAAGCCGAACAAGGCCGCCTCGTCGTTCGCAAGCAGTGTCATCCGCGAGCCGCTGTCCGGCATCGACGTGCTCTGCCCCGTCGCGCCGGCCACCCGCGTATGGGTGTCGTCGCCACGCGCGGCAATCGCTAACCTGACCATCGGCCACGAAGTACCGGCGTCCCGATTCGCGCACACGCGCTCGATCAACGTGCCCGGCCTGCAGGTCGGCATGGGCGAAGCGGTTGCCGCGCTGCGTCGCATCGCCGGCGACGCGGTCGGTGATCGCGTCAAGTGGCAGCTCGATCCGGCGATCGACCGCATTGTCTCGACTTGGCCGTCGCGCTTCGCGGCGCAACTTGGCTCCGCGCTCGGCATGCGAGCGGACCCGGACTTCGACAGCATCGTCCGCGCGTACATCGCGGACGAGCTCAAGTAATCTCACGCCGAGGCCGGCACAAGCTCTTCGGGTTCGACTTCGCGCAGCGCGCGCAGGAACAATTCAGGTCCGGAACCCCTGAGCTGCGCTTCGTCGGACAGCATGCGCCGCCAGGCACGCGCACCCGGCTGGCCGTGGTAGAGCCCGAGGACGTGCCGGGCAATGGCGCGCAGGCTCACACCCTGGGCCAGCTGCGCCTCGGCGTAGGGCACCAGCGCCGCGACGATGTCGGCACGCGAGCGACTCGGCGTTGCACCACCGTCCTCCCCGAAACAATGGCGATCGATCTCGCTAAGCAGCCACGGATGGTGATAGGCGGCGCGGCCGATCATGACGCCATCCACCTGCTCCAGTTCGCGCGTGATCGCGGCGTGAGTTTCGATGCCGCCGTTGATGACGATCGTGAGCTGCGGAAAATCGTGCTTTAGTCGATGCACGTAATCGTATTTGAGTGGTGGCAATTCACGATTCTGCTTCGGGGACAAGCCCTTGAGAATCGCGTTGCGTGCGTGTACGAGAAATGCGGTCGCGCCAGCTTGCGCAGCCGTGGCGACAAAACGCTGCACAAACTCGTATTCCTCTATCGCGTCGATGCCGATGCGGTGCTTGACTGTCACCGGAAGCGCGACCGCATCGTTGATCGCGGCGACACAATCGGCGACAAGCACCGGGTCTGCCATCAGACAGGCGCCGAAGCTACCCGTTTGTACCCGCTCGGACGGACAGCCCACATTGAGATTGATCTCAGCGTAGCCCCACGCTTCGCCCAGGCGCGCGCAATGGGCCAGCGCCTGTGGGTCGCTGCCGCCGAGCTGCAGGGCGACTGGATGTTCGGCCGGATCGAAGTCGAGCTGTCGCGGCACGTTACCGAACATCAGCGAGCCGGTCGTGACCATCTCGGTATACAAACGGGCGTGCGGGCTCACGAGGCGAAGGAAGTATCGGCAGTGCCGGTCGGTCCAGTCCATCATAGGGGCCACGCATAAGCGGTGCGATAACTTATTCATTTGCTTTATATTTTCGAGGCCGGGTCGGTCCAGTAAACCATTGGATCGGCTCGTCATTCTATCGCCACCCGAGTATGACCGTGTGCGTCAGGCTACGACCTGGCGTGGTCAAAATCGCAGTCCTCCTTCTGACCGCGGACGGCAAGCACAAACACCATATCAAGTTCCGCAACGTATCGATAGAGTGCGACATACCCGCGTGCACGGCGCCCGATCACCAGCTCTCTAAAATCCGCCGGGGCAAGCCGGCCGATCAGCGGATTGCGTTCCAGCACATCGATTGCCCTTATGATGTCTTCAATCCGCGCTGGCGCATCCGCCACCTGATGCGCAAAGAGATGCTCCAGGATGCGATCGAGATCATCCCCGACTTCTGGTGCGAGCTCTTTGCGCACGAATCGCGGGCGCAACGCGCAATCGATAGGATGAGTCGCTCATGCCTTTGTTCCGCGAGCGACGACTCATTGTGGCGACAGCCTGCGCCAAAAATAGGTAAACTCGCGTGCCGTCATCGCGGCCCTCTCCGCGAGGGTGGCCCCCGAGCCGTGCCCTCCCTCAATCACCTCGTAGAAGAGGTAAGGCACGCCCATCGCCGCCAGCTTGGCTGCGAACTTGCGCGCGTGCTGGGGCCCGACCCGATCATCCTTCGTCGTCGTCCAGATCAACGCCTCGGGATAGTGAACGTCTGGCTTTAGGTTGTTGTAAGGCGATGTGGACGCGAGGAACGCTCGCTCGTCGGGATTCGAAACGCTTCCATACTCGCCGACCCACGAACTCCCCGCTGCAATATGCTCATACCCCAGCATGTCGAGGAGCGGCACCTGCATGTCGACGGCACCCCAGATTTCGGGATGCTGGATGAACTCCACACCCATGAGCAGCCCGCCATTGGAGCCCCCCATGATGCCGAGATGGCGGGGACTCGTGATGCCCCTCGCGATAAGGTCCTGCGCCACTGCGTAAAAGTCGTCATAGATGCGCTGCCGATGCGTCTTGAGTCCGGCCTCGTGCCAGGCAGGGCCAAACTCGCCCCCGCCGCGGATGTTGGCGAGGACGTATGCTCCACGGCGCTCTAGCCAAAGCTTGCCGACCGTGGCCGAGTAGTAGGGTGTTTCGGACACGAGGAATCCGCCGTAGGCAGTGAGGATCGTGGGCGTGTTGCCGTCGAGCTTCATGTCGATGGGGTGGACGACGAAATAGGGAACCCTGGTTCCATCCTTAGACGTGGCCTCGAATTGCTCGACCACGTCATGGGACGCGTCGAATCTTGCCGGCAGCGTCTTGATCGTTTCCAGGGTGCCGCTCCCCAGATCGGCCAACCACAGGGTGGTGGGCGTAAGGAACCCGTCGACGGTCAAGAATGCCCGTTCACTGTGCAGGTCCGCATCGACAATTTGGATGGAGGCATTGTCTGGGAGGGAAAGCTGACGGCGCGACCACTTGCCTCCCGCCTCGGGCGTATACGCGTAGGCACGACCCTTGACGTTGTCGAGCACGGTGACCAGCAGCTGCCCTCGGGTGGCAGTGGCTTGCGCTAGGGCTTCGCGCGGCCCCGGCGCGTAGATCAACGTAGGCCGCAGACGCTGCGGTGCCCTCTCCGCGGCAGCGAGATCGACGGACACCAGCGACCCCTGTGCAAACGTTTCCCCATCGACGGGCCTCCAATCTTCCTCGAGGCTGATGATCAACCGACCCGCGACCAGGGCCCGGAGCCTCGCCTTCAATGGCAGTGCCAACTTGGATGTGCTGCGCGGGCCAACGAAGTGGTAGTCCGTTTCGAAAAACGAAATATTGTGTTCGATCATGTCGACCCGGTGGCCGGTGCCGTCATTTAACGCTAACGGGGAGACCCCGACGTCAGCGGTTGATCCACGAAACACCTCGACGGCCGCCGCAAGAGGCTGGCCGCGTTTGATGCGCTTTACCACGAACGGATAGCCCGAGCGAGTCAGCTCACCGGGCGTCCATTCGCGCGCCACCAGAAGCGTTTCGGCGTCCTGCCAGGCCGCGCCCTGCTTGCCACGAGGCAGATGCAAACCTCCCTCGACGAATCGCGCCGACCGGAGGTCGAATTCGCGCAGCGTCACCGCGTCCTCCCCGCCATCCGACAGGCCCAGCATGCAATGGCGTTCGGTCGGCTCCTCGCAATCCGTGCCGCTCCAGAACCAATTGGCCCTCTCCGCCTTTGCCAAAGCATCCAAGTCCAACACGGTCGTCCACGTGGGCGTCGATTGCCGATAATTCTCCAGGCTTGTCCGTCGCCAGAGGCCGCGGACATGCTCAGCGTCCTGCCAGAAGTTGAGAACCTGCCCCGCGATGATCGATGGCACCGGAATTCTGTCCTTGGCCTCCGCGATTGCCAGCGCTTCCTTGAACAATTCCGGGTATCGTGGGTCGTTCTCCAACACGGCGGCTGTCTTGGCGTTTTCCGCCCTGACCCAGTCCATCGCTCTTGTGTCGTCGACTTGCTCAAGCCAGGCAAACGGGTCGTCCGCCGGCGTTGCTGCATCGGCAGTGGCGGCAGCCCTTGCCGTGACCGTGAACACCACGGTCATGATGACGATTACGAGTGAAGCTCGGCGCATGGCAAAACCCTTTTATCCTAGCCCGCCCGGACACCCGGTTCATCAAAGGGCGGCCGGGCCCCACAAGCGATGAAGCCCAAGCCGTCGTTTGATCTCTGGCCCTTAGCGAGCCGTTTCCCGCGCCCCTGTCGTTCCCACAAATGCTGCCTGCAAAGCAGCGATGTCGATCTTCACCATCTTCATCATCGCGTCCGCCGCCCGCCTGGCCTTCGCCCGGTCCGGGTCGGCCATCATCTCGCCGAGAACGGTCGGGACGATTTGCCACGAAAGGCCGAAGCGATCCTTCAACCAGCCGCACTGCTCGGCCGAGCCGCCTTTGAGAAGAGCGTTCCAGTAGCGGTCGAGTTCGGCCTGATCGCCACACTTCACCACGAAGGACACCGCGTGGTTGAACGGATCGAGTGGTCCGGCACTCATGGCGATGAAGGGCTGGCCGAATAGAAAGAACTCGACGACCTTCACCGACCCGGGCGGGCCGCTGGGCGATTCACTCGGTAGCGCCGTGATGCGGCTGACGCGGGAGTCGGGAAAGACAGAGACGTAGAACCCCGCGGCCTCCTCCGCCTCCTTCGAATACCAGAGAAAGGGGGTGATTTTCTGCATAGCGCGCTCCTGTTAACGGTGGGGGAAACTGGGCTTCAGGTTGGGTTCGCGGAGACGTGAAACTAAGCTCCCTGCTTGGCCCGGGTTCTACTTGCTAGTCGGTTGGCGCGGTGCCGAATCGACATTGGTCCTGCCGCGACAGATCGAGGCCGAAAAATTGGCCATTAACCAGTGGCGTTCAGACCCCTTGCGGTTCGGCGTCCTCGTCGGCGTGTGAGCGAGGGACGTTAGTTTCGCGATTCACGCCAAAGCATGAATGCAAGCACAGCCGTGACTGCGCAAGCGATGACACTTACCCATATGGGAATGGAGACACCATTCACGCTGACCTCCCATCCCAACACGACACGGACCAGGTGCGCCAACGCGACCAGGAAGAAGACGACGACTGCAACCGTAGAAATGGGTTTCAGATGGTACCCCGTAGTGTGAACTAAGGCGGATTCCAACTCCTGCCTGCCCCGAACACCGTTTCAGATCTTCGCCACACGTCGGGGTTCATGAGATCGGCCGCCACAATTTGCTCCTATGAGACCGTGGCGATGGCGTTTATGAAAACGACAGAGCGCCCGCGCAGGGCGCGGGTGCCGCGAAATTCAGATTCGACCAACGTAGAAGCACAGATCACTGCTTCGCACAAAGCAAGGAACCGCTGTCTCCGCTGGCGGCCCGATGAGGCTTAGACCCCTTCGAGGATGCGGATCTCCCGCTCGACACCGTCGCCCAGGGCGGCCAGCGCGGCTTGGTAGGCGGCGCTGTCATGCGTGGCTAACGCCTGCTCCACACTGTCGAACTCGATTACCACGGTGCGCTGCTTCAGGCCGTGTTCGTAAACCTTCACCGGTTCGCCACGCGCCAGAAAGCGTCCTCCGCCGGCAGTAATTGCAGGACCGGCAAGCTTCGCGTATGCAGCCAGTTTGTCAGGATCCTTCACCGCGCGGTACGCGCTGACCCAATAGCCTTTTGCCATGGCATTTCCTTTTTTGTTTCTAGGCGCGATGACGTTCAGTCACCGCTCGGTTCATTTTGCACAAACAGTCTGTGCGCGACGTTGTGCACCATGTCCTCGACCGCGGCATCATCAGATCCACCGCTGACCGAGGGCTGGGTAATCATGGTGATCTGGTATATATCCTTCAAATACAATTTTACTTCGGCACTAAGGTAGGTCACCGAGTTGGTCGGCGTCGGAAAACCCTTATGGGCCCCGGGCTTCCACTCCACCCGCAAGGATTTGAATGACCATACCACCCAGTTGGGTGCGGACGCGGCCCCAGGTTTCCGGGCGGAGAATTGCCAAGGGGAAGGGGTTTCCTCGTGCATTCTTCGAACCAGGTAGGTGGTCAGTTGCGCCGATGTGAAGCCGGGAACATTTCCCGACGCTTCGACCACGACGGTATTCGAGTCCGGCGAGGGGGAAGGAGCCGCGGCCGCCGCACCGACGTCGGTCAGGATGACGGGAAGAATGAGCACCGTAATCCGAGATATCCCGGTCATATTCATGGGCAGTGGCCTTGCCGGTTTCCAAGCCCCTCTTGGTGAAGCCAAGTTGCATGTCAGGCTTGGGTAGTTCAATTCTCCCACACCGTCCGATACAACTCACCCGTTGAGCGTTCAATGGTATGAATTGCCGTCCCGGCACGCCGGGATACCATGCACGTGCTGTCTCACAACAATGTCTTCGACAACGCGCAGAACGCCGAAAGCGCGGTGGCGCAGCCGATTCGTTAAGTCGTTCATTCGCTTGAGAGTTTTGATGCCTAGCGGGCAAGTTGGCAAGCGCCGCGGACCGGCGCCACCCGATCACCGAGCCGCCGGTCGAGAGCGCGCCGATGCGGCCGATCTGCAGGCCAGCGGGCTGCGAAAGCTCCGGGTATTCATTGCGCCTGCTCCTTGCTGCAGTAGGGCGGCATCGTAGGGTCCACGGGCCCGGCCCGGATTTACCGCCGCAACAGGTTTAGGCGTAAGCTTTTTTCATGACCGAAGCTCAGAACCTGTTCATTGCGTTGCGGCAGTCGGCCGATGCCGACGTCGTGGCCAGCATCGAGACATTGTTGCGCGACGCGCCGGATCGCCGGCTGAATCGTATCAACGCGCTTGCCTTCGCGAAGGAGATGGGCCTTGACGAGGAGCGGGTCATCGCGGCGTTCCTGCACGCGGCGCGGTTGGGGCTGTTCGAGTTGTCGTGGAATGTGCTCTGCCCAGGTTGTGGCGGCGTCCTCGACGCCGGTGCCTCGCTCAAGAACGTACGCGGGTCAGAATACGCGTGTGCGCTATGCGCCGCCGGTTATGAGCCGACACTCGACGAAATGGTCGAGGTCACATTCACGGTCACGCCTCGTTCCCGCCGGATCGCGGCGCATTCGCCCCAAGACCTGCCCGCGTTCGAGTATTACCGTCAGATCTTCTGGAGCTCGGGCATCGATCTTCCCGACGACACCTTCGAGAAAACGCTCGGCGACATAACGCTTGATTTGATCGCACTGCCGCCCGGCGAGAAGACCCTGCTGTCGCTGACGTTGCCTGCGCAATTCGTGATCGTTTTCGATCCGGTGACGCATACGGCGCAGTTCATCGACGTCAAAGGCGAGTCAACCCGCGAAGTCCAGTCGCTGTCGGTCGTGTTCAACAGGGCGCACGAGCACACCGCCACCGTCGTCATGCAACCAGGCCCCTTGCGCCTGGCGTTGGACAATCGCACCGACACGCGGGTCGTGCCGGGCGTCTATATCGCCGGCCAGGCAATGCATGACATGCTCGGCAAGCGCCGCCCGTTCCTCACCGCCAAGCGCCTGCTGACCAATCAGACCTTTCGCGAGATCTATCGCACCAGCACGCTCGATGTCGACCAGCGGCTCAAAATCACGAGCCTAACGTTCCTGTTCACTGACCTCAAGGGGTCGACCGACCTGTATGAGCGCGTCGGCGACCTGGTCGCGTTCGATATCGTCAAGGAGCACTTCCGAATCCTGCACGAAATCATCGCTGCCGAATCAGGCGCCGTGGTGAAGACGATCGGCGATGCCGTGATGGCAACTTTTTCTACGCCCGACCGGGCGCTCGCGGCCGCACTGCGCATCCGCGAAGCAATGCGTGTGCTCAATGAGAAGCGCAAAAACGAAGACCTGCTTCTGAAGATCGGCATACACGAAGGCCCGTGCCTCGCGGTCACACTCAACGATCGGCAGGACTATTTCGGACAGACCGTAAACATTGCCTCACGGGTGCAGGGCCTTGCGGTGTCGCGCTCGATCCTCGCGACCGGCTCAGTTGTCGACCATCCGGAGTCCTCCGAGCTGCTTGAAGCGGACGGGATCAAGCCCATGGCGCGCCGGCTGCCGGTTCGTGGCGTCGCCAACGAGCTGGCAGTGTATGAAATTCCATAGGAGCAGCAGGGCCTCTCGAAGCACTGAAAACGCAGCGTAGTCACCTCGAGCTATTCGACGGGCAGAAATGCCCCCACTGACGGGTACCGCTCACCGGTATCGTAGTTGAATCCAGGCATGCGGCCGCCATGAGCTTGTGGGCCGGGCAATGCGCCAGATGAAGGTCTTCACAGCGCGATTTGCGCCCCAAGCTCTACGATCCGATTGCGCGGGATGCGGAAAAACTCGGTGGCGTCAGCCTCGTTGCGGTGCAGCCAGGCGAAAATTCGGCAAAACAGGGGATTGATGCGTTCTCTGTCGACCACCGTGTTCGCCACCGACACGCGCGAGAGGAAAAAAGTGGTCTCCATCTCGTCGAAACCTTCACCGTCAAGCGAACAGCGGGCGAGCGCGACCGGGATGTCAGGCTGCTGCATGAAGCCATAGCGCAGCACAATGCGGTAGAAGCCGCCGCCCAGCGCCGTGATGGTGGCTTGCTCCGCCACGGCCACGCGAGGGACGTGTTCCGTCTCGACGCTGAGAATCACGTTACGTTGGTGCAGGACGTGGTAATGCTTCACGCTGTGCAGCATCGCAACCGGGACCACGTTAGCGCGCCGCGACAAGTACACCGCAGTGCCTGGAATCTTGGCCTCGCTGGCCATCGATTTGATAAACAGATCGAGCGGCATCGTTTCGCGCTCGAGTTGGCTCATCATCGCGTTGCGGCCGCTGTGCCAGGCTTCCATCAGCAGGAACAGCAAGGATGCCGTGACCAGCGGCACCCAGCCACCCTGCGTCACCTTGGTCAGATTTGCCGCCGCGAACGAGGCGTCGACCAGAGCCAGCGATCCCGCGACGACGATCGCCAGCGCGAGCGGCCAACGCCACTGCTCGCGCATGATCTTGTACATCAGCAGCGTGGTCAGCAGCATGGTCAGCGAGACAGCAATTCCGAATGCGGCCGCCAGCTTGTCCGACGAGCCGAATCCGACCGTCAGGCCAAGCGTGAGAACCATCAGCAACCAATTGACCGAGCCCACGTAGATCTGCCCGTAGCCGACCGCCGAGGTCTGGGTTACGTTCAATCGCGGGCAGAAGCCGAGTTGGATCGCCTGCCGCGTCATCGAGAACACGCCGCTGATGATCGACTGGCTGGCGATGATCGTGGCCGCGGTCGCGAGCGCCACCAAAGGCAGTTGCAGCCAGGTGGCGCCGAGGAGGAAGAAGGGATTGCCATCCGGCGGAACCGCCCCGGCGACGACCAACGCAGCCTGTCCCGCATAGTTGAGCACCAGCATGGGTAGCACGATGCTGTACCAGCTGTAGCGGATCGGTTTCGCGCCGAAGTGGCCCATGTCCGCGTAGAGCGCCTCAGCGCCGGTTGCGCTCAGGAAGACCGCGCCGAGCACCGTGAAGCCGGCGAAGCCATGGTTTGCGAGGTAGCGCAGGCCGTAGCGGGGATCGACCGCGAGCAGGATCTGCGGATGCGCCAGTACGCCGATCAAGCCCAGAATGCCGATGGTCAGGAACCACACGACCATCACCGGGCTGAACAGGCGGCCGATCGTCCCGGTCCCCTTGCGCTGCAACAGGAACAGCCCCAGCAGCACCACCACCGCGAGCGGCAATATGTGCGACGCGACCGCCGGCACCGGCAGTTTGAGGCCCTCAAGCGCGCTCAGCACCGAAATCGCCGGTGTGATCGCGCCATCGCCATAGAGCAACGCGGCCCCCAGGATTCCCACCATGGCCAAGCCACGCCGCTCGTGGCCCTTCAGGGCCAGGCGCGCCGTGAGCGCCAGGATGCCCCCTTCCCCGTCGTTGTCGGCCCGCATCACGAGCGCAACGTACTTTACCGAAGTGGTGAGGATAAGGGTCCAGACGATTAGCGAAAGCATGCCGTAGGCCACATCGGGAGTAGCGCCACCGGCCCATTCGAGCGCGGTCTTCAGCGTATAGAGCGGGCTGGTCCCGATGTCGCCGTAGACGATTCCAAGAGCGCCGAGCATCAGCGCCCCCAGCGGTCCTGAGACCTCAGGGGTTGGCAACGCGGGCGAAGTGAGCGTGGAGCCGGCCATCGGACAAAAGAAAGCGTTTCGCGTCACCGCCCCGCGCATTCGGATACGCCGAATCTTATCCCTGCCGCAACTGTTTTCCTACCACCGCGAAGCGCATGCTTCAGTTTCTTTACAGCTCGATGCTGAATTGCGCAAAGCTGCGGATCTTGCAGTGAACCCTCGATATGTAACAGCAATGCCGGGCCCAGCGGCCGCCCGGAACGGGTGCGGTTTCGGCTCCGCAGCGGGTGTAAACTTCGCCCGTACAAAGTCGGCAACCGAATGGCAGCTGGTGGTTTGAGCGCGGCTGCATTTACGTTTGTCCGCGCCCTTTACGATTTATCGGAGGACCCGCTCCATGTTCAGACTATCCTCGTCATTGCCCTTGCTCGTGGCAGCCGTTGCGCTGGGCCTCGCCGCATCTGCGGTTGCCACCGAGATTGGCCAGATCAAGGTTTTGAAAGGCCAGGTATCGATCGAGCGAAACGGTCGGGTGCTTCCGGGTAGCGTGGGAATGCGGCTGGAAACGGCCGATATTCTAAAAACCGGCCCGGACGGCTCAGTCGGTGTCACGATGAGCGACGACTCGCTGCTCTCCGCCGGCCCGAACAGTATTCTGTCGCTGGATCGCTACGACTTCGATCCGGTCACTAACAACGGGCGATTCGACGCACAGCTCAAAAAAGGCTCGCTGGCAGTGATTTCGGGGCAGATCGCCAAGCAGGCGCCTGACGCCATGACGGTCCGCACACCGTCGACCATTCTTGGCGTGCGCGGAACGGAATTTGTGGTCAGCGCCAATGACTAGAGCACGTCACGCGTTGGACCGCTGGCAGCTGATCGCCGTGCTGGCTATCTTTTCCAGCGCTTGCAGCACCGGGACGGTCGTGCTCCTCCCCGAGAAGGACGGCCACGACACAGCGCTTCTCGTCAAACAGGGCGACAAGGAAGTCTTGCTTGACCAGCCCTATGCCGCGGCTCGGCAAACACCGTTCGGGCCGCAGGCGTACCACGCCACGCCGGAAGAGGTGAAGGGCACCTTTGGCGCAGCGCTCGCAGCGCAACCGATGCGTCCCATGCAATTTACACTCTACTTTATCGAGGGCAAGAACGAATTAACCGACGAGTCCAAGCAAATCGTCGAAGGCGTGTTCTCCGAAATTGCCAGGCGCCCGGTCCCCGACGTTCTGGTCATTGGCCATACCGACGCGGTCGGGACGGACCAGTTCAACGATGAGCTCTCGCGTCAGCGTGCCGAGGCGGTCCGGATTGCGCTCATTGGCCACGGAATTGCCGCCGAATCCATCACCGTCGTCGGGCGTGGCAAGCGCGACCCGGTCGTCCGCACCGCGGAAGGAGTTTCGGAACCACGCAATCGCCGGGTTGAAATCATCGTACGCTAAGGCAGCCAGACTGCAGTCCCACCGGCGATCGCGCTTCGCTTACTCAGTTGCTCCGGTGGGGGCCCATCCAGCGCAGGACCAGGATCGTGAAGTCGTCCGCTGGTTCGGCCGCGGCGACAAATGCTTCCACATCGATGCGCAACGCGTCGATGAGGCCACGCGCGGTTGCGGTGCGGCCGCGGAGGCTGATCACGTCCTGCAGGCGCGTTCGGCCGTAAAAGCCTCCATCGACGTTCTGCGCCTCGGTGACTCCATCGGAAATCACGCAAAGCAGTTCGCCGGGTCGCATGCGACAGTGCCCCCCGCGATAGGGGTATTCGGGCGCCGCACACAGCGGCGGGCCGTCTCCGTCTTCGATGCGACGAGGCGCGACGTCGGACGGATGAAGCACATAAGGGTTCTCGTTCCCGGCGTTGCAGTAGTTCAATTCGCCCGTTTCGAGATCGAGGACGGCGGCAAAAACGGTCACGAATAGCTGTTCCGGATTGTCGCGCGAGACTTCGGCGTTTGCCGCGGACATGACGTCGCCGATGTCGGCACCCGGTATCCTCAGCATTGTGCTCTTGTACAACGCCTTGCTTACCGCCATGAATATGCTCGCCGACAGGCCTTTCCCGGCGACATCGCCAACAAGAAAAAACAAGCGCCGCCCATCCAGGGAGAAAAAATCGTATAGATCGCCACCGACCTCGCGTGCCGGAATCATGGTCGCTGCAAGGTCAATACGAGCCTCGGTGCGCAGCAGATCGTCCCGCGGCAGGCTCGCGGCTTGAATTCGTCTTGCGGCCTCGAGTTCACCCGCCATGCGGGCGCTTTGCTCGCGCTGCGTCTGCACCAACTGCTCGAGCGCCTTTTTCTGCCGCGTCGCCTCCGCGAGAGTCAGCCCGAGCATCACGCTGAAGAGCACTATAAGGCTTACGCCTGTCGTTGCGGCGTCGAACAAGAGTCGCTGCGTTCGATAGGCAAGAAATGCAAACGCGAACAGCAGCGCGATGCAAAACAGCGCGAGCAGGGCCGCGTGTTGCGGCTTCCATCGCGGTGTCACCCAGACGAGCACTGCGCCGAGCACCAGCAACAGCATCGCATCGACCGCGGGGCCCCAGGTTGGTCGGCGAAGCAGTGTCTGGTCGTACAGGTTTTCCAGCAATTGGGCGTGAATTTCGCTGTCCGGCATGGGTTCGCCAATCGGCGTGTTCTGATATTCGACCAGGCCCAGCCCGGTAACGCCGATCAGCACCAACTTCCCTTGCAGGCGAGACGAGTCGATCCTGCCTTCGAGGACGTCGACAGCCGAGACAGTGCGCCCGGCGTTAGGTGGCGAATAGTAGACGCGAACCGCGCCATCATCTTCGGTGGGGACAACCAAGTCGCCGATCGCAATGCTCCGCACGGAATCGCCGGAAACCAGGAGCCGGAGCGATTGCGCATGGAGGGCAACTTGCAGCATCTCGACCGCCAAAGCCGGCACAAGCGTACCGTCGATATTGGCAACGAGCGGAATTCGTCGAATCACGCCACCCGTGGGCTCGACGGATATCAGTCCCCTTCCGACCGCCGCGCGATCGAGCTCATCGATGCTGGTCTGCACGCCGGCATATTGCACCAGCCTTGCCGTCGGCGGCCGGGTCGTTGCCGAAGACGCCGCCAGATGGCGCACGCTGAATACCGGGGCACGTAGCGGCATCCCCGTCGGCTTCGGCGTTCCCGCTACGGCGAGAATGGCATGCGCGTCGGCCAGTGCGTGCGCAAGCTCCGAGTCGTTGGAGGGCAGGCCGCGAAAGACACTTGCCAAGGCGGGGTCTTGATGTGGCGCGTGGGCAAGTACCTGTTCGGGCGATAGGGAGTCGGCTTCCGGCATGAGTATGTCGAGCGCGATCGCTGCGGGCTGCTGTCGCGCAATTGTGCTCACCAGTTGCGCCAATCGCGTGCGCGGCCAGGGCCATTGGCCGAACTTTGCCAGGCTCTTATCGTCGATTTCGACGACGGTCGCCGGCATCGACTTCACCTGTCGCGGTGCGAGCGCCTGGTAAGCATCGAACCCGGCGGCCTGCAGCCGCGCGGTCCAAGGTGCCGCCAGCCAATTTAACGCGGCCAGAGCGACGAGGACGGCCGCCCCCACGGCGCGGACGTGGCCCGCCCGATGCATCCCCGGGGTGGCCGCTTCGGAACGGTTCAAATCTCGATTTCCATTCCGTCGTAGGCAGCCGTGACGCGCAGCGCCGTGCCACTGCGCGTGATCTCTTCGAGACGCCGCGCTTCCACCAGCGCCGCCTCGATCGCTTCGTCGTTGGACGCGGGTTCGTGGTGGAACAGGCAAAGGTGTCGCACACCGGCCATCTGGCACAGTTCGACCCCGACGACGTTGCTCGAGTGCCCCCAGTCGGCCTTGATCGAGATCGCGTCGGCGAACGAATACATCGCATCGAATATCACAACGTCGGCCTCGCGGAAGAACTCCACAAAACCTTTGGTCTCTTCGGGATCGGTGAGTTTGTGTTCCGAATCCGTCGAATAGATCACTGTCCGGCCGTTCGATTCGAAGCGATAGCCGTAGGAGTCACCGCCATGCCTTTGTAATTTGGAGGCCACGGTCATGCCGGCGATGTGATAGTTCCTCCCTGGATCCAGGTGTACGAATTCGATGCCGGCACGAAAGATCGAGAAATCCACAGGGAACGACGGCTGGTCCTGTTGCCGTCGCAACGCTGCCTCGAGCGCGGCGTGGCTTCCGTAGATGCGAATCCGGTTGCCGGGTATGTAGGCTGGTGTGAAGAATGGCAGGCCCATGATGTGGTCCCAGTGCACGTGCGAGATGAAGATGTGATATGTCTGCGGCGACCCCGCACCGTGGCGCGCGATCGCCGCCTGGCCGAAGGGGCGCACGCCGCTCCCCAAATCGCAGAGTACGTATTCCGGGCCTCCGGTCTCGATCTCGACGCAAGACGTATGCCCCCCGTACGTGCCAGAAACCGGGAACCTCAGGCCGTCAAGGTATGCGTCAACTTCGGCGTCCGACGTGAACACGCGGCCCGATGCGCCACGCAGTGCCACGATCAGTTTCTCGCGCATCTTCGCTGCGGTTAGAGCGACCGGGAGCGATCCACGGGTACCCCAGAAGCGAATTCGCTTCATGTTGCCGACTGGTTCTTCACCGCGTTGAATGCTTCGAGTGCTGGTGCGGAAAGTTGTGCCAACGCGCCGGCCACCGACGGATATACATCGAGAATACGGTCAAAACGACTTATACCGAAGATTTCAGCGACAATGGGCTGCAAGCTGGCAACAGCGATCTTCGATTCGTACGCGCGGGCCTGCTTCGCCGCTGCCATCAAGACGCGCAGGCCGACGCTGCTGATGTATTCGACGCCAGAAAAATCAAGTACCAGCGGCTCTTTGCTGATACTCGACTGCGGCAACAGGGGCAGCAGCGCCTCCTCGAACGGCCCGGCGTTGGGATGATCGATTCGACCCACAGGCGAGGCCACGACAACGTCAGCAAATCGGCGACTTGAAAATTGCATGGGATATTCAGCCCAGTCCTGCCGTTGTGTGAGCGGCCTCTGCCAGCAATTATAAGAGAATCCTCGAGCTCAGAACTCCGCGTGCAGTCGCAGGCTGAAAATGGATACCGGGCCGCGGTCCCGGTTATAGGCAGGGTTGGTAACATACTGGTAGTCCGCACCCACGGTAAAGTGCTCGCCTACGCGCATCGCGTAGTACGTCTCCACGATGTCTTCCGATCGGTAATGCGGGAGCTGCCCATCGCCGATAAGGATGCCCAGACCGCCGGCGGCAAAATAGGCTCGAGCCGCCGATGATAGGCCGTTGACGACCGCGGCAAGACCGACGACGTCGTCAGCGCGATTCCATCCCGAGCCCTTGAGGGCAAGGCCAACCGATACGGAGCCGTTGACATCGGTGAATTCATACGCCTCCTTGCTACCATCATTGAAACTGATGCGCGCGAACGCACCGAATTCGGGGGTGACTTCCTGCTCGAGATTGAGCGCGATGCCAGGGCGCCAGGCATTATGGCGGACCAGGGCTGTATCGGGTGTCGAGTCCGTAACCTGACCGAGTTGCACCGCGTCGCTGTAACTGCCCATGCGCCCGTAATTGACAAAGCCAAGCAGTTTGAGCTTTCCGGGATGGCCCTTTAGCTCGTAGCGGCCTTCGAATTCTCCGACGAGCGCGAATTCCTTGAAACCGGGTTCAAGCGTCTCGCTGTTGGGAACAGTCGACAGGTCAAAGAAACCGCCCCGAAGGGTCCACCATGAGTGGGTCCACTCTGCGGCGACCCCCACGGTGTACCCCCACGAATCGGCGGCGTAGTCGAACGCGGCGGCGTCTATGACGGACCAGTTGAGGAAATCGCCGCGCGGGTCGTGCGCATAGCTGTTGTTATCGAAGATATCAACGACGGAGAACTTGCCGATCGTCAAGACCACGTTGTCGGCCGTCTGTGTTCCCCCGAGCTCGTTGGGGCCAGGGCTCAGCGAGCTGGGCTCGCCGCCAAGGTCGAAACGCTGGCGTATGAAGGCGCGCGGCAGGCGGAAGTACGGCTCTGCTCTGCCAACCTTGTACGCTTCGCCGCTGGAGAAGCCGGCAAGGCCCAACGTATCGTCAAAACCGAACCCTTCGTCGATCTCCGGGTTGATAAAGAGGGCCCCTCCATCCCAAAGCCGAATACCCAGAAATAGCGTCACATCCGTGGTTTCCTCGCCATTGCTCACCGGCGACAGGCTGTTAGTGCCCTGATACGGTGAAGTGAATCCGGGGTGGTATTGCTTGACGAAGGTTGCTTGGCCGTACAGATTCCATGCCTCCGGTGTTGTCGTCTCAGCTGCCGCTTGCGCGGTATCTGAGGAGGCAGATGAGTCGGATCCAGCCTCCCCCACCGCGGTTGCGAGCGCGCCAGCCAGGGCACCACCTGCCATATGCCATAACCCTGCCGCCAGCACGACGAGGAACCGATTTTTCATCGGGGCGCCGCGCACCACCGCGATCTTGCGCCGCACTCGATGGGCCGAACCGCTGCTTCCTACCTTGAGCCGGAGCACGCTGTAGACGCGTGTGAGCAAGCGCATTGGATCGGCATCCGGGTTAGCGTTCGGAAAGCAAGTTATGACGCCTATATGACAAGCAGGTGACCAGTTTCCCCGGGGTGACGATGGCGAGACATCCGTTGCGTCGCCAATCCCGCGATCCACAGCCTCTGGTAGAACTCTGCCAACTCCCCCGTTGACGGCACCACGCTCAGCATTCGAACAGCGAACGTGCGCGCGAATGCGTGCCAAGGGCCTCTAATCACGCAGCTCCGTGTCAATGCGTTCGACTTGCAGCGGCGATGCCCCGAAATTTCCCCCGCGTGGCGCCTTCGACGAGGCCACGATGCGATCCTTCGCAGAGCGCAACGATTTGATAGCCGCGCCGGAGCGAGCGCATCGATCCCGGCATAGGACCGGTTCGACGTCTTCGAGATTGTCGCAAATGCCTTATGAGGTCTTGCAAGCGCAGCGCAATCACGACACGTCCGAGTGGATCCGAAAATGGGTACTCGCCCCACGGAGTGGCTCGTTACATCGCGGCCGCGACCGCCTGGATGCGCTCGGCGGTGAGGGGAAGGTCGCGCACCCGGACACCTAGCGCGGCGAAAACAGCGTTCGCGATCGCGGCCGCGGTTGGACCCAAGGCCGCCTCGCCCACGCCCACCGCCGGATGATCGGGGCGTGACACGATCTCGACTTCGACCGCTGGTGTTTCGGAGCAACGAAGGATCGGATAAGTCTCCCAGCTTTCGTTGGTCACCCGTGAGCGATCGAAACGCACTGCTTCCTTGAGCGTCCAGCTCGTCGCCTGGATTGCGCCGCCTTCGATTTGATTCGCCACGCCGTCGGGATTGATCACCAATCCGACATCGACTGCGACGACCAGTCGCCGCACGTGAATCTCTGCCACCGCCTCGATTTCCGCGACCACTGCACAGTACGCGCCCGTGTTTTTGTAGCGCGCCACGCCGATACCGTGGCCACATCCTTCGCGCTGCTGCCACTGGCCCCAGCCGGCACTGTCTGCAGCACGTTCCAGGACAGCTCGCGCCCGCGAATCGTTGAGATAGCGCAAGCGGAACACGATCGGGTCTGCGTCAACGGCCGCCGCCAGTTCATCGATGAACGATTCGATTGCGAAAACGTTCGCGTACGCACCCAGTGAGCGTAGCGCCGACGTCCGCAGCGGCATCGCCATGACGTGATGATTGACGATCTGCCATGCCGGAAACTCGTAGAGCGGAATCGCATTGCGCTCGGCCCCGCCGCCACGAGCGACCGGCGGGTTGACCGCCGACAGGCGGGCGAAGGGCTTATCGACGTGCCAGGCGCCTAGCAGCGCCGGCGTCTTTGCCCCTCCGGGGCGCGAGGTATGGCCGTTGCTCCAGACCGCGTGCCTCCACGCAACGATGGCGCCCGCCGCATCGAGATCGGCCTCCAGCTCGACTGCCATCGCGGGGCCAAAGGGCGCCCAGCTTAGTTCGTCCGCGCGTGACCATTGCACGCGCACCGGGCGCCCCCCCGCAGCACGGGCGAGCCACGCCGCGTCAAACGCAGCGTCGTCGGCTCCGTTGTGCCCGTAGCAGCCGGCGCCTTGCAGATGCTGCACGACAATCTTTTCCTCGGCCAAACCGAGCGCCAGCGCAAGATCTCGGCGCAGATTGAAAATCCCCTGGCTGTGCGTCCAAACCGTTAATCCTGAGTCCTGCCACTGGGCCAGTGCGCAAGAGGGGCCGATCGAAGCATGCGCGAGGTACGGTCGCGTATAGCTTCCCTTTATCGTCCGCGCGACTTGTCGCGGGGCAGGCGTAGATTTGTTGTCGACGATGCTGATCTCCGCGTCCTGCGTTTTCAGCCACACCGCCAGCGCTGCCTGGTCGGGTAGCCCCGCGCCTCTGCGCCAGGCCGCGGCCGCGCCAAGCTTGCGCTGGGCCGCATCGGCGCCGGCTTCGCTTTCTGTCAGCACACCGACAAACGAACCGTCACGGATGACCGCAACCACACCCGGAAGGGCGCGCACCGTCGCCGGCGCGAAGTCGACCAGCGTCGCATCCGGTGCGGGCGGCCGGAGGATGCGACCATGGAGCATGCGCGGCAGCTCCAGATCGTGAATGAAGCAGGCCTGGCCAAAGATCTTGTCCGGCAGATCGCGGCGCGCAATCGCTTGGCCGACGATGCGGTGTGTGCCAACCGGCTTCGGCGCGACCTGCCCGGTCGCCTCGCGCAGGAGCAATCCGTCCGCCGCAAGCTCCCAGTAGCTCGTGCCTACCCCGCCGGCGCCTTCGATGTTGCCGTCGGTGGCAACCAGGGATTCGGCCGGCACGCCCAAGCGCGCCGCGGCAGCGTCGAGATAGATTGCACGGGCCTCCGCGCATACCTGGCGCAGCGCCGCACCGGAGTCCTGCACCGACAGGCTGCCCGAGGTAATCGCTTCGTTGGGACTGAGCGCCGTCGATGCTGGCATCATCCGGACCTGCCCAAGCGCAACCCCCAGTTCCTCCGCGACGATCTGCGCCAGCGCAGTCAGGATGCCCTGCCCGATCTCGACTTTGCCGGAGAAAACCTCGACCCAGCCGTCGGCGCGAAACTTCAGCCATTGCGACAGACGCCGATTGGCGCTGAGACTCCCGGGTAGCGGCGATTCGGCGGAGTTCATGGCGTGGCCCCGCCCGCTGCTCGAAGCACTGCGCGCACGACCCGGTTATAGGTACCGCAGCGGCATAGATTGCGCTCCAATGCCTGCCTGACCTCGGTTTCGCTCGGTTGTGGCGTGTGGGCGAGCAGCGCCGCGGCGCTGATCAGCATCCCCGAAGTGCAATAGCCGCATTGCGCCGCCTGCTCGGCGATGAACGCCTCCTGCAATGGGTGCGGCGCCTCGGGCCGACCCAGGCCCTCGACGGTCGTGACCGATCTGTTTCTAACCGCCCACAGCGGCGTCGTACACGCGGCGACGGCACGCCCGTCGACAAGCACGAAACAGGCGCCGCATTGTTCGGAGCCGCAGCCAAAACGCGTGCCTTTTAGCCCCAGCGTATTGCGCAGCACATCGAGTAGTGGCGTTTCGCCGTCGACCGCCAGCGAGTGTTCTCTTCCGTTGACCCGAAAGGCGAATGACTCGGCCATTAACTCGTTCATCGCTTTGCTCTCGGCGCAAGAATCGGCCGCTTGGCTACGCGAATGGGATTGTCTCCTATCTTCCGCTAAAAGTTGACACACCGCGTCGCGCGCGGTGCTTCGGAACCGGCTTTTTTACAGGGCGAGGCCGGTTTAACCCGTCCGCATCGCCCGCAGGCATCCTGAAGATGCCTGCCTGGAGCAGTGCTTGCATTTCGGCGCGCACGATATGCTCCACTTCGTCGATCGCGGCCGACCGCGCTTCGGCTGTTGGGCGCGCAAGGATCAGTATGCGGTGTAGATTGACGTCTTCGATTGGATAGGCGGCCAATAGCCTGGCGCGGATCTCGGCGTAAAAAGCGGATACGGGCATGATGGTCATGCCGATTCCGGAAATCAGCAGGCGCCGGATCGCCTCGATGGAATCGACCTCCGCTTCGACCCGTAGCGCGACACCGAAGGCGGCAAGCTGCTGCTCGATGAGTGTCCGCAGACCGACCGTGATGATCAAAGGCGTCGCGCCGAGTTCGGCGAGCGAGAAGGCGTGCCGCGTGCCTCGCGTCCCGGGAGGCGATAGCACGACCAGCGGTTCGGAGCATAGCGGGGTCAGGACGAGCGCCGTGGTCCGCGGCGGATTGGTCATGACCGCGAGATCGAGTCGGCCCATCAGCAGAGCGTCGAGGAGCTGGGGGCTGAATCCCTCCACGACTTTTAGTGTCACCGTAGAGCATTGCTGCCGGGCCCGTGCCACGCAGCCCGGCAGCAGCAGCGGCGCAAGGGTTGGCGACGTGCCCATGACGACGGTACCGCGGGGCGCCGCGGCACTGCCGCGAACCTGTTCGCTCGCCCGCGACACCTCGAGCATGATGGCGCGGGCATGGTCGAGAAAGTCTCGTCCCGAAGTTGTCAGCCGCACTCCCCTCGGCAGACGCATAAGCAGTTGGGTGCCGAGTTCCGCCTCAAGCTGCTTGATGTGCCGGGTGAGGGCGGGCTGCGCAGTCCCGATTTTTTCCGCGGCACGTGTGATGCTTCCTTCATCGGCGACTTGGACGAAATATCGGATGCTGCGCAGTTCCATAGGCGCCATGGCCTCCAGGCCGGTGCGGTTCAACGATAACAAATTGGCATGCCCTGCCAATGCACCGCGCTTCGCTTCGCCCGGTACAACCGTATTCGCGCCGCAGGCCAGGGACAATGCATGCCGAGATTGTATGCCTAGCATAGCAAATCGCGATTGGTGTCCCCCCCTTGGCGGTGTTCTAATGCCTGGACATCCGGTGCACGGCGGGCTCTAGCAGCGCTGCCGCAGCGTCGTTCGTTGGTCAAATGGGAGGCATGGGCGATGAGGCAGATAGGCGTCGGCATCATCGGCACGGGCTGGTGTGGCGGCATCCGCGCCCAGACCTGCGCCGCAAGCCCCTTGGTGAAGAGCCTGCACCTGGCGGAGATCCGTCCCGAACGTCTGGCTGAGGTCGGGGCAGCGACGGGCGCACGCACGATGGTCACGGACTATCGGGAGTTGGTCGGCAACCCCGAAATCGAGGCGCTGGTTATCTCCGCCACGCCGGAGACCACGCATTACCCGATGGCGCGTGACTGCCTCGCCGCCGGCAAGCACGTATTCCTCGAAAAGCCGCTCGCGCTGTCGCTGGCCGAAGCAGACGAACTCATCGCGGCAGCGCGCGAGCACGGGCTCAAGTTCACCATCGGTTACTCGCAGCGGTTCAACCCCAAGTTCGCCTACGTCCGAAAGGCAATCCGCGATGGCTCGATCGGCCGGCCCGTGAGTGCGCTGGTTAGCCGCCATATCACCCGCAGCCTGGGTAAAAAGATCAGCGGCCGCGTCAAGCTGTCCCCGGCCGCGATGGAAGCCACGCACGACCTGGATTTCGTTCTGTGGTGCCTCGCGCCGGCCAAGCCCGTGCGCGTCTATTCGCAGAACAATTTCGGGACGATGCAGGAGACCAGCGGCGCACCGATTCCGGACACGCAATGGATCACGGTCACGATGGAAAGCGGCGTGGCGTTCGTCATCGGCGCAGGATGGACGCTGCCGCCCGGTTATCCGAATTTCTCCACCACGTGGATCGAATTTATCGGCACCGAAGGCGCGGTTATGGTCGACGACAGCCATCGCGATGTGGTGCTCAACACGATGAGCAAGGGCATGGTTCTACCCATGTCGACGATGCCCGGAGAAGCAGTCGACCACACCTACGCCGGCCCCATGGCTGCCGAGACAGTGCATTTCCTGGAAGCGGTGGCCTGTGACCGCCCAGTGTTGGTAACGCCGGAACATGCGCGCATGGTCATGGAGGTCTACATCGCGGCGGACTTGTCTGCCGAGAGCAATCAACCGGTCGCTTTGCCGCTGGCGGAGCCCAAGAAGGTTCGCGCAGTCGCCTGAGCCGGCACGATGGCGAAGAAGAACGCCAGACGCATCGGCCTCGGCATCGTCGGCGCCGGCCGCGTCGGTTTGTTCCGGGCGGAGGTCGCCGCACGGCATCCGCAGGTCGACTTTATCGGACTGGCGGAGACCAAGCCGGACCGGGCATTGCACGTTGCCGAGAAGGTTGGCGCGGACTTCGTCACCTCCGACTATCGGGAATTGTTCGCTCGACCGGAGCTCACCGCAGCCATTATCGCGACCGACGAGCACTTGCATGTCGGGCCCATTCTCGCTGCAGTCGAGCGGCGGCTGTCCCTGCTCATCGAGAAACCGCTCGCGACCGAACTCGCCGAGTCGGAGCATGTCCTCAAGGCGATTGAAGAGTCCGGCGTCGATGCCGTGGTCGGGTATACGCAGCGGTTCCGTCGCCGCTGGCTGGTGGCCAAGGAGAAGGTCCGGACCGGCCAGCTGGGCGAGGTAACGTTGGTGACATCGCGCGCCTTCATGAACCGGCTCGTCGCGCTCGACAACTACCGGCGCACTGACGCCCCGACGCAAATCTCGCCAATGGTTATCTCGGGCACGCACGCGCTCGATATCGTCATGTGGCTGCTGGAGACCAAGCAGCCGGTGGAGATCTACGCCCGTTCGGTTGACAAGGCGCTTGGCCCGCTTTGCAACGGCATCGACGCCACCGCCGGGACGATCACATTCGACGATGGGAGCCTCTACCACGCGTCCATATCCTGGGCCCTGCCCATCGTCTGGCCTGGGGCCGTATACAGCCTCGACGTGGGCATCGTCGGCACCGAAGGCGTACTAACCATCGACGACACTCACCGCGACATCGTGCTCGCAACCAGCACGGCGCAGGGCGAAGGGTACGCGCCGGACGCATGCCGCCACGTCGATTTTCTCGGCAGCTATCCTCCCGGCGACGTCGTCCTGGGCGAGTTGCGCGGTCCCATGCGCGAGGAAACCGAGCAATGGCTCAATCGGCTGTCGATGGGGCTGCCGACACAGCACGCCAGTGCAGCGGAGGCGCACCAGCGGTTGATGCTAACCAAGGCATTCGATCTGTCGGCTCGCCTCAAGCGTGCGCTGCCGCTCCCCATTAGCGTGGGCGAAGAAAAGCCGCGCGAAGAACGTTTCACTGCAAGATAGGATACGGAGAGGCGCTATGTGCGGGTTGCCGAGGGCTGCGTTGCTGGCACTGTTGCTCCTATTGTGTCCCGCGCTTGCCAGCGGACAGACGACCTATCCCGATCGTGCGTTGCGCATGATCGTTCCCTTCGCCCCGGGCGGCGCATCGGACTTTGTCGCGCGCATCATGGCTCCGAAGCTCTCCGAACTGCTCGGGGAGCAGGTCGTCGTTGACAACCGGCCGGGTGCGTCGGGCAACATCGCGATGGACGCCGCAGCCAAGGCGCGCGCCGACGGCTACACGATCTATCTCGGCAATATTGGCACTATCGCCATCAATCCGGCGATTTTTCCGAACCTGGCCGTCAATCCGGCGCTGGATTTCATCGCAGTCACGCTGGTGGCCAACGTGCCGAGCATCCTTGTCGCCAATCCGAGTGTTCCAGTCAACAGTGTGGCCGACTTGGTGGCGCTGGCGAAGGCTAAGCCGGGAGAACTCAACTTCGCGTCGCCGGGATCGAGCACGTTAAACCGGTTGGAAATGGAGCACTTCATGAAGCTCGCCAACCTGAAACTCGTGCACATCCCGTACAAAGGGGGCGCCGGTCCCGCGGTCACCGGCCTGCTCGGCGGAGAAACGCAGGTCATGTTCGTCACGCTGTCCTCGGCGATCAGTTTCATCCAGGCCGGCAAACTCAGGCCGCTCGGCATTACGACGGCCAAGCGCATCGAGGCCCTGCCTCTCGTGCCGACACTGGTGGAAGCAGGATATCCGGAAATGGTCAGTAGCTCGTGGCAGGGTGTCTTCGTTCCCGCTGGAACGCCACGGCCAATCGTCGACAAACTCCATTCGGCGTTGCTCGCGACGCTGGGCTCGCCGGAGATAAGGCACCGTCTCGCCGCCGGTGGGGTCAACGTGATCACCAGTGGAACGCCGGAAGATTTCATGAACTTTGTCGACTCCGAAATCGCCCGGTGGGGCAAGATCGCGAAGGAATCCGGGGCGACGATAGACTAGCGGCAGGAATCTTCGACAGCGCGCCGTCTGCGGGGAGGGCGCGGGGGCCGATGGGCTCGCTGGCCTCGGCAGGTTGGCGCGGCAGGGAAGGCGCAGACAGATTGGAATCAAACGGGAGGCAGCACGATGGCAAACTTCGGCATGGTCGGCTTGGATTGGCAACAGCGCGTCGACTGGGATCGCCTGCGCACTTACCGACTGGAACGGGCGCGGGAGCGGATGAAGGCCCATGGTCTCGGGGCGATGCTCCTCATGTACGATGAGAATGTCCGTTACGTAACGAGCACGCTGACGCCGGGCTGGAACCGACTGAAACCCGGACTGCGCTACGCGCTGCTCTGCGGCGACGACCCGCCGGTGCTGTTCGAGCAAGGCGATCTCGGCGCCCACATCGCGCGCCATTCGCCCTGGATCCCGAAAGAGAATATCCGCTGGTCTTACGCCTGGATCAAGGGCGCGGCCGGTGCGGCTTCCCTGCAGCAAGTTACCAAATTCACCAACGCCATCTTGAAGGAAATGAAGAAAAGCGGCGTTGACGGCATGAAGCTTGGGGTTGACTTCGTCGACATCAACATCATCCAGGTGTTCAAGGACGCCAAGATCGAATGGGTCGATGGCATGACGCCGATGATGGAGGCGCGTGCGGTGAAGAATGTCGACGAGCAGGAGTGCATGCGCATGGTCGGAGCAATCGGCGACGCCGCACACTGGGAATGCATGAAGTTTCTCAAGCCCGGCCTGACTGAGAACAAAGTAACTGCGCACATCATGGAGTTCCTGTACTCGATCCCGGGCATGGAGGACGTGGAGGATGTCATCGTCTCCTCCGGCCTCAATACCTGGCCCAACTGGCGTAATTTCTCAGATCGCATCATCAAGCCGGGCGACATCGTCTTCATGGATCTCGCCGCGCTGACGTGGAACGGCTACAAGTCGTGCTACTACCGCACCTACTGCGTGGGCAAGGAACCGTCCCAAGAGCAGAAGGACTACTACGCCACGGCGCTTAAGTGGCTCTACGATTCGATCAAGGCTGTGAAAGTCGGCACGACTACGCGCGAGATCGCCTTGAAATGGCCGTCGGCCAAGGAGGCCTGGGGGTATGAGGAGGAGGACCAGGCGGCGGCGAACCTATGGGGTCACGGCCTCGGACTGGCGCAGTACGACCCGCCGGTGATCTCGCGCATCTGGTCGCTCGACCACCCGGTCGAGATCAAGGAAGGGATGGTATTTGCGCTCGAAACACAGCATGGCAAGGTGCACGAGTGGGGCGTTCGTATCGAGGAAATGCTGATCGTGCACAAGGATCGCATCGAGATCATCTCCAACTTCCCCGTCGAGCAGATCACCGTTGTCGATCCGATGCCCGGCTATTCGAGCTACGGCAAGTCATGACGGGATACCCGCCGACACTGATCGTCCCTCTCGCCGCTGCCGAGGCAACCGACCCCGACCGGTTCGGTCCCAAGGCGGCGAATCTTGCCCGCCTGGGGCGTGCCGGTCTGCCTATTCCAGACGGATTTTGCATCGATGCCGAAGCGTATCGCATCCAGGTCAAGGCACTGGGTCTTGGCGCCAGCGCGCGCGACGTGGACTCACCCGAATCAGGGACGGCGCGCCGCGCGGCCTTGGCGATGAAGCTCGGATTGCTCGACCGGCCGATCGTGCCGGAGGTGCTCGAACCACTGCGCGAAGCGTGGCAGGGCCTGGTCGTGGCGACCGGCGCCTCCACGGTAGTGCGCTCATCGGCAATCAGCGAGGATCGTCTCGGATCGAGTTTCGCCGGACAGTTCGAGAGCTATCTCGGCTTGCAGTGCGAGGACGAGTTGGTGACCGCAGTGCGTTCCTGCTGGGCGGCGCTGTGGTCGACGCGCGTGCTGCGCTACATGGCAACGCACGATGCAAGTCCTGCCGACACGGCGATGGCAGTCCTGGTGCAGCCGCTCGTGTCGGCCCGGGTCTCCGGCGGAGGCCTCAGTCGCACCGCCGATGGAAACATGGTGCTCAATGCTGCATGGGGCCTTGGCTCTGCGCTCGCTCAGGGCGAGGTCGTTCCGGATCGTTTCGTTCTCAGCCGCGATGGCACGCTGCGCGAGACGATGGCCGCCAGGACATTGCACCGCATCGGCTGTGCCCATGGCACGCGCCGAGTCCCGCGCCGGCGCACGACCGAACCGTGCCTGAATGCCGTGCAGGCCGAGGTGCTCGGTCGCCTGCTGCGACAGGTCGAGGATATTCTGGGCTTTCCCGTCGAGATCGAGTGGGCGCAGGACGATGCCGGATTCAAACTGCTCCAGGCACGGCCGCTGTATCTGGAGCCGGCACCAGTCCCAGACGAAATATGGCTGCGCCACCCCGGGCTCAACGGTCATCCAGCGGGCGTGGGCTGGGGTGCGGGACGCGCCTGCGTCGTGAACTGCGAATGCGAGCTCTCCCGCGTTGCGCCGGGCGACGTCCTGGTGACGAAGCTTGCCGGGCCCGCGCTCAGCGTCGTACTGCCGCGCGTGGCCGGTCTGGTGGCGGAGCTCGGTGGAAGTACGTCGCACCTCGCATCCCTCGCCCGGGAGCGCGGCATTCCCATGGTGCTGGGCGTGCTCGATGCCACCCAACGCATCCCCGACGGCGTTCAGGTGGCCGTCGACGGCGTCGCCGGAGTCGTGCGCTGGATATGCTGATGCGCCCCAGCGTGTTCATTACCCAGCCGGTAGCGCAAAGCGCCACCGAGAGGCTGCGCAGCTTCGCAGATGTTGACTGGAATCCCGATCCAACGCATACCCTGACCAAGGACGAGCTCCGTGCAGCCGTGCGTAAACATGACATCCTGTTCTGCCTGCTGCAGGACCGCGTCGATGGTGACGTCATTGCCGCAAATGCCAGCTTGCGCGCTGTCGCCTCGATGAAAATAACGCCATCGGACATCGACGTCGCCGCAGCGACTGCGCGGCGCATCCCCGTGACTGTCATTCCGCCGGTCGTGACCGAGGCTACCGCCGATTTGCACATTGGTTTGCTGCTTGCCGTGGCGCGCCGGGTGGTGGAAGGCGAGCGCCTGCTGCGCAGCGGCGTATTCCCGGGCGCGCAGTCCATGCGACTCGAAGGCGCCTTCGTCTGGGGCAAGACTATCGGACTGATCGGCGGTGGCGGACGCATCGGCCGTGCGGTCGCCAGACGCGCCCGCGGCTTCTCGATGCGCCTGCTCTATTGGGGACCGCGACGGATGGCGGAGAGCGAAGAGCGCGAACTCGATCTGGTCCATGTCCCTCTGGATCGACTGCTGGCCGAATCCGACTTCGTATCCGTCCATGCGCCGCTCAAACCGGAGACAAGGCATCTGATCGGTGCGCGCGAGCTTGCGTTGATGCGACCGAGCGCATTTCTCATCAACACGGCGCGCGGACCAATCGTCGACGAGCAGGCACTGGTGCAAGCACTCGCCGAGCGGCGCATCGCCGGCGCGGCGCTCGATGTCCACGAGGACGAACCCCGGGTCAATCCAGCGTTGCTCGCCATGGACAACGTCGTCCTCACGCCTCACCTCGGGAGCGCGGTCGCCGAACTGAGGGAAGCGATGGCGCATGTCGTAGTGGACAATATCGTTGCCATCCTGCAGGGCCGCCGGCCGCCGAACTGTTGGAATCCGGAAATCTACGCCGCGCCAGGTTAAGCGTGTTCTTCTACCGGGGAGGGAAAGCCATGCCTATCGCGCGTCCGCGACCACCTGCAGCCTGGCCCAGTGTGCCGCGCAGCCTCTGTGGCGCTAAGGAACGCGGATGAGCGCCAAGGCGAAAGTGGTCCTCACCGATTATGTCTGGGAATCTCTGGAGGTCGAGAAGAAGACGCTCGAGGGCCTTGCCGATCTGGTAGCCCTCCAGACCAAAAAACCGGAAGAGTTTTTGGCCCAAGCGGAGGATTGCGACGCCCTGCTCAACACCTACGCCGGGCCGATAACGGCAGAAGCGATGGCGCGGATGCCCAAGTGCCGCATCATCGCCCGCTACGGCATCGGGGTCGATACCATCGATCTCGATGCGGCCACGCGCGCCGGCATCATCGTCACCAACAATCCAACCTACTGCATCGAGGAGGTCGCCGAGCACACCATGGCGTTGCTGCTCGCCTGTGCGCGCAAGGTAACGGTCTATGACCGGTTGGTGCGCGACGGCCGGTGGGAGGTGCCTCCGGGGAAGCCCATGTTCCGCCTCTCGGGCCGAACACTGGCGCTGGTCGGATTCGGCAACATCGCCCGCCAGGTGGCGCGGCGCGCAGCGGCCTTTGGCATGCGTATCCGCTTTGCCGATCCCTTCGTCGAGGCGGGACAATCTGACATTCCGGCCGAGAAAATGGCGTTTCCGGATGTGCTCGACGGGGCCGACTTCGTCTCGCTCCATCCGCCCCTCACGCCGCAGACGCGAAAAATGATCGGCGACGACGCCTTGGCGCGCCTGAAGCCCAGCGCCTGCCTTATCAACTGCTCGCGTGGGCCGATCGTCGACACCGCCGCCCTGGTACGCTCGCTGGACGCGAAAAGGATCGCCGCTTGTGCGCTCGACACAACCGACCCCGAGCCGCTGCCCGACCCCCACCCGCTACGCGGCCGAGAGAATGTAGTCCTCACGCCCCATGTCGCCTGGTACAGCGAGCAGGCGCTCGTCAGCCTCCAGGCAGGAGCGCCGGCCGAAGTTCGACGCGTCCTGACCGGCGAGTGGCCGATGCATGTGGTGAACCCGGCGGTGCGAGGGAAAAGCCGGGCCGCGCTCTAAGCGCGACGGATCTTCGCCCAGCTCTCGAGTACCGCACATACTGACGCGGTGTCGGCCTCGGCAAAGCCCTGCGCCATCGCCGCGTTATAAATCGACGTGGTCGCGGCAAACAACGGTGTCGGGCAGTCGAGTTCGCGCGCAAACTCCGCAATGATCCGCATGTCTTTTTGCCACACGCTGACTTTCATCGTGGCGTCCCGATAGTCGTTGCGAACCATCATCGGTCCGCGTATCTGCAGCATGCGCGAGGACCCGGCGCCGTCGCCGAGTACTTTGACCATCGTGGCCGGATCGAGGCCGGCCTTGAGGCCCAGCACGATTGCCTCGGCGGCGGACACGTTGTGTATGGCCACGAGCAAATTGGCAAGGAACTTCATCTTGGAGCCAGCCCCGAACGAGCCGAGGAAGAAATTAGCGCGCGCGAATCCCTCGAAAACCGGAATACAACGGCGATAGGCACGGCGCTGGCCGCTCGCGTAGACCACCAGGTCCTTGGTCCTGGCCTGTGCTCCAGTACCGGAGAGCGGGCAATCGAGCAGCGTGATTCCGCGCATCGCCAGAGTCTTGCGCGCCTGTTCTTTCGTTGCAATCGGTAGCGTGCTCGTTTCGACGACGATCTGCTCCGGCTGCATTGCCGCCCCGAGTGCGGCGGCAACCTCGAGCAGCGCTGCCGACGAGGGAAGCGACGTGATGACGATCGTCGTCCGCCTGGCGAGGTCGCGCACGCTCCGCGCCGCACGGCCGCCGATCCTCACGAGTTCGCTCCGGCGCCGCGCCAATATGTCGTAGCCGAGTGTGGAGAATCCGGCACCGACCAGATTGGCAGACATCGCCGATCCCATGATGCCGAGGCCGATGACACCGACCCTACCAGGAATCGTCACTTGCCCCCCTTTGTCGCTCGAGGCCACGGTTGCGCCGGCGTAACGGATATCTGTGCCAAAGCGGCCCGGCAATACAGGCTAGCGCCCGCCCGCGCTCAGCCAGTGTGCCGGCAGCATCGTGGCGTCGCTCGTACCCAGACCGTCGCGCGCAGCAGCGTCATAGCATTCGAGCGCGCGCGCGGTCAGAGGAAGATCGATGCCGAGCCCCGAGCCCTCTTCGAGCATAGTGCGCAAATCCTTGCGAATGAGGTCCACATCAAAGGTCACCGGGGAAGTCACCTGGCCGCGCAGCGCAGCAACGATCGCCGTCCCCCGCACTTTGAGCATGTTCGGCCCACCCGAGGTATCGGCGAAGATGTCGACCAGCCGCGCGGGGTCGAGTTTGAGGCTGTCGCACAGCGACAGCGCTTCGCCAAGCGCCTGGTAATACACTAGCAACGGCAGGTTGATGGCGAGCTTCATGCTCGCTCCGGCACCGACAGCGCCGACGTGCTCGACCCGGCGACACAACTGGTCGAGCACCGGCTTGGCACGGGCCACGTCGTCGGCATCACCGCCGACAAAACCAAAGAGCTTCCCTTCCCTGGCCGGTCCGACCGTTCCACCGACCGGGCAGTCGATGAGCGCCGCGCCCCGGGCGCGGACTCTTGCCGCAAGCGCCTCCTCGACTTCGGGACGCACCGTGCTCATATCGACAAAAAGCTTGCCGCGAACCTCGCCAGCGAGCAAACCGCTAGCTCCGTGATACGCGGCGTCGATTGCAGGCGCATCGGTAAGCATGGTGATCACCAGGTCCGAGGTGCTCGCCAGCTCGCGCGCGCTAGAGGCCACCGTCGCGCCTTCCGCCGCCAACGCGGCGGTTTTCGCGGGGGTGCGATTCCAGACTGTCAGCGGACGGCCAACTCCTAACAACCGTAGCGCGAGCGCCGCACCCATGCGCCCAGTGCCTGCGATACCGATTTTCAATGGCAGCTCCTTCGTCGGCGATATGGCGTGCGTCTACGTTGACACGCGCTACCCCAAGGCGTCAAATTGCCCCCCAACAAAAACCATCGCTTGCGGCCGCGTGGGGGCCAGTGCGGAGGAGAGAGTGATGAGTTCGCGCCACAGCGAGCTCCGCGACGGGATGCGCATCGAGTGGGATACCCCGATTCCGATGGATGACGGACTCTCGCTGAGCGCGGACGTGTTCCGCCCGCCCGGCGCCGGACCGCACCCCGTCATCCTGAGTTACGGACCCTACGCCAAGGGCCTGGCATTCCAGGACGGCTACCCGAGTGCCTGGCAGCGTATGGTCGCCGAGCACCCCGACATCGCCTACGGTTCGAGCAACCGCTACCAGAGCTGGGAAGTCGTCGATCCCGAAAAGTGGGTATCGCACGGCTACGTCTGCGTGCGCGTCGACTCCCGTGGCGCGGGTCGTTCGCCGGGCTTCATCGACCCTTTCTCGCCGCGCGAGGCGAAGGACCTTTACCACTGCATCGAATGGGCGGGCGCACAAACCTGGTCGAGTGGCAAAGTCGGCCTTTCCGGCGTCTCCTACTATGGCATTAACCAGTGGCACGTGGCGTCGCTGCAACCGCCGCACCTGGCCGCAATGTGCGTCTGGGAGGGTGCCGCCGACTGGTACCGCGACATGACCCATCACGGCGGTATCCTCTCCACCTTCTGGGCCAACTGGTACGACATGCAGGTGAAGACCGTGCAGTACGGGCTCGGCGCGCGCGGGCCGCGAAGTCACAACACAGGCAAGTCCGTCTGCGGCGATGAGACCCTTTCCGATCGGGAGCTCTACGGCAACCGCTGCGACCTTGGTGACGAGATTCGCGCCCACCCGCTGGACGATGATTACCACAAGGCGCGCTCACCGGTCTGGAGCAGGGTGACGACGCCGCTTCTGTCCGCAGCCAACTGGGGTGGCCAGGGTCTGCACCCGCGCGGCAATTTCGAGGGTTTCGTTCGTGCCGCGTCGCAGCACAAGTGGCTGGAGGTGCACGGACTCGAACACTGGACCCACTTCTACACCGATTACGGCGTCAATCTACAACGGCGGTTTTTTGACTGCTTCCTGAAAGACGCGCACAACGGCTGGGAAAAGCAACCGCGTGTCCAATTGCAGGTGCGTCATGTCGATCGGTTTGTGGAACGGCACGAAGACGAATGGCCAATCGCCCGCACGCAGTGGACGAGGTTCTATCTCAGCCCGGCCGACTGCAGCCTCTCTCGCGAGCCCACGGCAGCAGCGGAAAACGCGACCTATGACCCGGGTGGTGACGGAATCACCTTTGTCACCCCGCCACTCGATCGCGAGACGGAGCTAACCGGACCTCTCGCGGCAAGGCTGTTCGTCTCCTCGTCGACAATCGATGCGGACTTGTTTCTGGTATTTCGCGTGTTCACGCCGGATATGCGCGAGGTCGTGTTCATGGGCGCGATCGATCCGCACACCCCCGTCGCGCAAGGCTGGCTGCGCGCTTCGCACCGCAAGCTGGAATCGCAGCTGTCGACGCCGTACAGGCCGTATCACGCACACAATGAGCTGCAGCCATTGGTGCCCGGGGTCGTCGTGCCGCTCGACATCGAGCTCTGGCCAACGTGCATCGTTGTGCCGGCAGGTTATCGGTTGGCGCTAACCGTGCGCGGCCGCGATTACGAATGGGGGAAGTCCACCGGAGCGCGGTTGTCGAACTTCAAGAACGAACTCACCGGCTGCGGTCCTTTCCTGCACGACGACCCGCGCGATCGCCCGGTCCATGTTTTTGGCGGAGCCATTACCCTGCACGCCGGACCCGCGCAGCCGTCGCACATCCTTCTGCCCGTCGTGCCGGCGAAGGCCTGATCTGCAGCCACAAGGAGTAAAGTCTCGACCATGAAGCTCTACGGATTCTGGCGCTCTCTGGCAACGTATCGAGTCCGCGTCGCGTTGGCGCTCAAGGGCATAGACGCGCAGGAGGTATCGATCAATCTACTGCACGGGGCGCAGCATCAGGACGCCTACAAGGCAGTCAACCCACAAAGCGTCGTTCCGGCCCTGGAGATCGACGCGGGGCCACCTTTGTTCCAATCGCTGGCGATCCTCGAATACCTGGAGGAAACGCGCCCCGACCCGCCCTTGCTGCCCAAAGATCCCCGCGGCCGCGCGCGGGTTCGGGGGCTGTCCCTCATCGTAGCCTGCGACGGCCATCCACTGATCGTGCCGCGCATCCGCGACTACCTCGAAAAGGAAATGCACCAGGACGAAGGCGCGCGCAACCGCTGGCTGCAACACTGGACCCTGAACGCACTCGGCGCGCTCGAATCCCATCTGGCGAAGGAGCATGAGACTGGCGTGTTCTGCCATGGCAATGCGCTGACGTTTGCCGACATTTGCCTCGCGAGCCAGGTGTTCGCCGCCGGCTATTTCAAGGCGGAGATCACGGCCATGCCGACGGTCAGGCGGATTTTCGACAGCTGCATGAAGATCGACGCGTTCGACCGTTCGCAGCCGCTCAAGCAGCCGGACGCACCAAAAAACCCGGCGCATTAGGACGTGGTCCACCAGGAGAACGCACATGGCATTGACTCGCAGAAGATTCATTCAGGCAACGGGCGCCGGGTTCGCTGTCTCGGCGCTCGGCATTTCAACCATGGTGAGGGCACAGAGCGAGCCGATTCGCCTCGGGCTGATGACCGTCAAGACCGGGCCGCTCGCGTCCGGCGGGATCGACATGGAGCGGGCTCTGGTTCAGTTCCTGCGCGAACGCGGCAACACGCTGGCCGGCCGCAAGGTGGAACTGTTCGTCGGTGACAGCGCGGGCGTACCGGCACAGGCGCGCACCAAGCTGCAGGAACTCGTCGAGCGAGACAAGATACAGGTCTTGATTGGCCCTCTTGCCGCAGGCGAGGCACTCGCCGCCGACGACTACATCCGCCAGCAGCAATTGCCGACGCTTTCGGTCGCCGCCGCGGAGGACCTGACTCAGCGCAATCCTAACCCCTGGTTCGTGCGCGCCACGTCGACCTCCTCGCAGTGCGCCCAACCGCTGGCTGACTATTGCTATCGAACGCTCACGTACCGACGCATGGCAACCATCGCCGACGACATCGCCTACGGTCACGAAATGTGCGCGGGTTTCCAGCGCGTGTTCGAGGACGCGGGCGGCAAGATCGTGCAAAAGATGTTCCCACCGCTCACGGTTCCCGACTACGCGACTTACCTCGCGCAGCTCAAGACGAATATCGACGGCATTTTCCTTGGCTTCGCGGGTTCGAATGGCTTTCGCTGGTACAAGCAATTCAATGAATACGGATTAAGGGGGAAGATCAGCGTCGTCGGCGGGATGACCGCGTTTGATGAAGCGGTGCTGCGCAACATGAGTGACGAGGCGATCGGCATCCTCACCGCCTGCTGGTACTCGGCCGAACTCGACAATCCGCTCAACCGGAAATTTGCGGCTGCGTTTCGTACCGAATGGCACTATGACCCAGGCTTCTACGCTGCGGCCACCTATGTCGAGGGTGAAGTGCTGGAAGCGGCGCTGGAAACTGTCAGGGGAAAAATCGAGGACAAGACAGCATTCATGAAGGCGCTGCGGGCAACCAAAGTGGAAACGGTGCGCGGCCCGGTTTCATTCGACGAGTACGGAAATGTGGTCGGCAACGTCTATATCCGCAAGGTCGAGCGCAAGGAGGGGCGCCTGGTCAATACGGTTATCCACACTTATCCCAACGTGAGCCAGTTCTGGACCTACGATCCGAAGGAATTTCTCAAGAACCCGGTGTATTCGCGCGATTGGCCGCCGGCCAAGAACCTAGAGCCCTAATCGGCGAGCGCCGGCGCGAGCGGCCGCCCCGGCCATGCAGTTCTGGATCATTCAGACGTTGAACAGCCTGGCCTTCGGTGGCCTGCTGTTTCTGCTCGCGGCGGGGTTCTCGCTGATTTTCGGGGTGATGCGCATTGCGAACCTTACGCATGGCTCGCTGTTCATGCTCGGCGCCTATCTTGGCGTAACGCTGCTCAAGGTAGTGCCCAATCTCTGGGTTGCAGCACTGCTGGCCGGATTGGCGGTCGCGGTCTTCGGCGGCCTCATCGAGCGCCTGCTCCTGCGACCGCTTATAACCAAGCCGCTGGGACAAGTGCTGGTGACACTGGGTCTGTCGTTCATCGTCGCCGACCTCTGCCTTATGATCTGGGGTGGCGACCCTCTACCGCTGCCGACGCCGACGTCCCTGCAACGACCGCTCATCGTCGGTAGCATTGCATTCCCTATATACCGTCTGGTCGTGCTGGGCATCGCGGTGGTAACCGCAATCGGGTTGCAATTGTTGATGGAATGGACTCGGCTCGGCGCGATGATTCGCGCCGGAGTCGATGACATGCAGATGGCTCGCGCGGTTGGCATCCCGGTGTCGCGGCTGTTCACCGCCGTGTTTTGTCTCGGCGCCGCCCTTGCGGGCGCGGGAGGTGTCATCGGCGGCCCGATCATGTCGGCATATCCGGGGCTTGATGCCGACATGTTGCCGCTTGCGCTGATCGTGGTCATTCTCGGTGGCGTCGGTAGTCTGCTGGGGGCCTTTGTAGGCAGCTTCATCATCGCGGCCATCTACACGTTTGGCTCCGCTCTGTTCCCCGATCTGGCCTATGTGATCCTGTTCCTGCCGATGATCGTTGTCATCGCCTTCCGACCGCGAGGCTTGTTTGGACAGGTGACGACATGAGCCGAGCAGCTCGAGCCCCTCACGCAGAGCGCGTTGGCGGAATCAACCGGGCAAATGGCTTCCGGAGCGCGATACGGTGACGCTACAGGTTCCGGTCGACACGAGCAGGCCCGGAGCATGACCAGACGCTCCGTGTCGATTTGGACACTGCTGGGCCTAGCCTTAGCCGTCTTTCCTTTGCTCGGTGGAGACTTTTACGTCAACCTGGCCAGCCAGATTTTCATTGCGGCCATGTTTGCCGCCAGCCTGAACCTGCTTGTCGGCTATGGCGGCCTGGTATCGCTGGGACACGCCTCCTGGATCGGCCTTGCCGCGTACACCTCGGCATGGCTACAGCTGCGCCTCGGCCTCGATCACTGGGTGACGGCGCCGCTTGCCCTCGCGGTCACGATCTTGACTGCCGGCGTGTTCGGTTGGGTCGCACTGCGCGCCACGGGACTTGGCTTTCTCATGATCACCCTGGCGCTGTCCCAGGTCCTGTGGGGTACCGCCTACCGTTGGTCCGCGGTAACCAATGGCGATAGCGGCTTGTCGGGTCTGACACGCCCTTCGCCATTCGGCGTCGATCTCGACCGCCCGCGCGCGTTCTACTATTTTTCGCTCGCGGTTACCGTCGTCGCCCTCTGGTTAATGGCGCGGTTTGTGAACTCGCCGTTCGGCGCTGCCTTGCGCGGCACCCGTGACGAGCCGCGGCGGATGAACGCTCTTGGCCACGACGTTTGGCGGGTGCGCTGGATCACGTTTGTTTACTCGGGATTCTGGGGCGGCGTCGCTGGACTGCTGTTCGTGTACTACCACAAATTCATACACCCGACGACGCTGTCGCTGACGAATTCGGCAGAGGCGTTGCTGGCCGTGATTGCGGGCGGGGCTGGAACGCTCGCCGGGCCGGTCGTCGGCGCGACAATCGTGGTGATTCTTAAGAACTATGTCTCGGCCTACTTTGAGCGCTGGAACTTGCTGCTGGGCGTGGTCTTCGTGCTGATTGTGATCTTCATGCCGGATGGTGTCGTGCCCGGAATCCGGCGCTGGCGGTTGCGCTGGAGAAACAGATGACCCTCGCGCTGCGGCTCAACGGCCTGAAGAAGGCCTTCGGCGGCATACCGGCGATGAACGATGTTTCTCTTGAGGTGCGGCTCGGGGAGCGGCGGCTCATCATCGGCCCCAACGGGGCGGGCAAGAGCACGTTGTTCAACCTGATCACCGGCGACCTCACGCCGGATGCCGGCGCGATTCGCCTGTTCGGCGAGGAGATCTCGCGTCTGAGGTCGCATCAACGCGCACATCGTGGCCTGGCACGCACCTACCAGATCATCACCCTGTTTCCCCAGGATTCCCTGGAGCACAACATCGTGCTGTCGCTGCTCGGGCTGTCGAGGCTGCGCTGGAGCCTGTTCGACACGCTAGCCAGCCGCACAGAACTATACCAGGAGGCGCGCCGCGTGCTGGGCCTGGTCGGTCTGGAGGAGCGCGCCGCAAGCCCGATCGCCGAAATGTCCTACGGAGAAAAGCGCCGCGTGGAAATAGCCATGGCACTGGCGCAAAGACCCCGGCTGTTGCTGCTCGACGAGCCGCTGGCTGGGCTGTCGCGCGAGGAGCGAACTGCGGTCAAAGCATTAATCGCCAGCATTCCGCGGGACGTCACGCTGGTGATGATCGAGCATGACATGGACACCGCCCTTGACCTCGCAGAGCGGATCACCGTCCTCCACTACGGCAGTGTGATTGTCGAGGGCACGCGCGGCGAAGTGGTCGCCGACCCGAGAACGCGCGAGATTTACCTTGGCAACTGAGGCCGCGCTGGCGCTCTCCGGTGTCGACGCGCTCTATGCCGACAGCCATGTCCTGCACCGGGTGTCGTTCACCCTCGCCCCCGGTCGGGTCCTGGCGCTACTCGGTCGCAATGGCGCGGGTAAGACCACTTGCATCCACACCATTGTCGGGTTCCTGCCGCCACGCCACGGCGAGATCCGCCTGTTCGGGGAAACGATCTCACGCCTCTCGCCGGAAGCGATTTCACGCAAGGGCGTGGGACTGGTGCCCCAGGGGCGACGCATCTTTGCCAGTCTCACGGTGCGGGAGAACCTGATGGTGGCCGCACGATCGCGGTCCGGCGCAGAAGGATTGTGGACCCTCGAGCGCGTGCTCGATCTGTTTCCACCGTTGCGGCGGCGGCAGCAGCAGCACGGCGGTTCGCTGTCCGGAGGAGAGCAGCAGATGCTCGCCATCGGACGCGCACTTATGGGCAATCCTCGCGTGCTGCTCATGGACGAGCCGTCAGAAGGCCTCGCGCCGCTTATCGTGGCCGAAGTAGGGCGCACCATCGCGCGCCTAAAACAGGAGGGCCAGTCGATCCTTCTGGTCGAGCAGAACGTGCGGCTGGCATTCGATCTCGCCGACGATGTGGTGTTGGTAAACACCGGCCGCGTCGTCTTCGCCGGAACGATAGACCAGGTGCGCGACGATCAAGCGCTGGTTACGCACCATCTTGGAGTGTTCTAGCAGGCCGCCCAACCCACCGTTAAAAGGACCGTTCGTCATGATGTTCACTTGCCAGCCTCCCCGATTCGTCGAAGCGGGGCACGATCACCGCGGGACTGAAACATCGCGCCGTCGCGCTTCTGCGGCCGTGCGTGCGGCTGCCTCGACTCGCGTTGTTCGTAACCGGAGAGGCAAGAGCCTACGCATCGATATCCACTGTCACTATCTCAACCAGGCGGTGGCAGAGCAGGTGGCGCACCTCGATCCGGCGCAGCATGAGCCATCTGTAGCGTTTGCCAATGCGCTGACACGCGACGTCAATCTCAAGCAGATTCGAGAACGTGGCCCCAAACTCTCGACAATCGAGACACGTCTCAGAGACATGGACCGCATGGGTATCGACATGCAGGCGGTATCGCCGGCACCGAACCAGACGTACTACTGGACCGACCCGGAGCTGGGAGCAAGCCTCGCGCGCAAAGTAAACGACCGACTCGCGGAGATCGTCGCAACTTGGCCCGACCGATTCGTCGCTTTCGGAACGGTACCGCTGCAGAACATCGACCTGGCTCTCGCCGAGCTCGAGCGTTGCCGGAGGAAGCTCGGCTTGCGCGGCGTGGAGGTCAACCCCAGTGTCAACGGCATGGATCTCACAGATCCACGGCTGAAGCTGGAGAAGTTCTTCGCCAGGGCGCAAGCCCTTGATGCCGTCATCTTCATGCATCCGATCGGGTTCACCCAGGGCGCGAGGTTGGTGGATCATTACTTCAACAACGTCATCGGCAACCCGATGGAGACGACCATCGCGGCGAGCCACCTCATCTTTGACGGCGTCATGCAACGCAATCCAAAACTCAAGATCATTCTGCCGCATGCGGGAGGCTATCTAGCGCATTACTGGGCGCGTATGGACCACGCACACCGCGCGCGACCGGATTGCCGGACCGTGATCAGGAAAGCGCCGTCGAGCTACCTCAGGAAAATGTATTTCGATACCATCTGTTTTGATCCGAAGATGCTGCGCCACATGATCGACCAATACGGAGCCGGACACGTGCTCCTTGGCACGGACTATCCTTACGACATGGGCGAAGAGGACCCGGTTGGACTGATCGCCAGCGTCCCCCGGCTCAAGCGCGCGGAGAGGGTCATGATCGAGGGGGGAAATGCGGCGCGGCTGCTCAAGATAAGGCGTTAGGCTTGGCGCGAGTCACCCTCCCGTGCCATTCACCTGCGTTATGTCTGACATGCCCGGGAACGATTTGTGCCTTGCGGGCTGCCGGGATTAAGCTTTGGCCGGCCCAGTCCACTGGATGCGATCGGCGAGATTCCGATCGACGGGAGAGATCGTGATTAAGGCCAGCGGCCCCTATGTCCGCCGGGACCGGGGTGCAAGTGCATAGCGACTCGCACGACGCGTTCGAATTCGACGACGGCAGGAATTAGTGAGTCGGCGCTGAGCCTGCGCGGCGGCTGCAAAACAGGGGGTACCGGTGGCGAGCCTTCTCGTCGGCGTCGACATTGGCGGCACTTTTACCGACTGCGTGGTGCTAGACCGCGGGGGCCGGATAACCGCTACCAAATCGGCGTCCACTCCCGAGGACTTCGCCGAGGGGATGCTCGCCGCAATGCGCCTGGCGGCGGGGCGCTTGGGCCTCTCCTTTGAACGCTTCTGCAGTGATGTCGCCGTGCTTACGCATGGCACCACCGTCGGTACGAATACCCTCATCCAGCGAAAAGGGGCACGCGTCGGCCTGATTACCACGCGCGGTCACGAGGACGCGATCCATATCATGCGCGGCTCGCGCGGGGTGAACTCGCGCGATATCCGCAAGGTCGTGCACTTTCCGGAGAGTCAGAAGCCCCCGCCCCTCGTGCCCAAGCGACTCATCGCCGGCGTGTCCGAGCGCATTGACTGCTTCGGGGAAGTCGTCGTGCCGCTTAACGAAGCCGAGGCTCAGGATGCGATTCGGCGCCTGGTCGAGCAGGATATCGAGGCCATCGGCGTTTGCTTTCTGTGGTCGTTCAAGACACCGAGGCACGAGTTACGATTGAAGGAAATGATCCGCGACCTCGCACCGCACCTGTTTGTCTCGTGCTCAATCGACATCGCGCCGAAATGGGGTGAATACGAGCGCATGACGGCGACGGTCCTCAATGCCTATATTGGGCCGGTCATGGCCCGTTACCTCGGCAATCTCGACCGAAAGCTCAAGGCGTCCGGGTACGCACAGCCGCTGCAGATCACGCAAAGCGCAGGGGGCTCGATCTCGATCGACAAGGCAATGAAGTCACCCTTGCTCACACTCGACTCCGGACCCGTGTCCGGCGTCACCGCATCGGCGTTTCTGGGCCGGCTAATGGGCTGCCCGAACATCATTACGACCGACATGGGCGGCACTTCGTTCGATGTCGGCATCGTCTTCGATGGGCGTCCAGCCTATTCGTTCGTATCTACCGCCGCGCAATACGAATACTTCCTGCCCAGGGTCGACATCCAGGCAATCGGCTCTGGCGGCGGCTCGCTGGTACGCGTAGATACGTCCTCCAAGACGCTGACTGTCGGGCCGGAGTCGGCAGGCGCCGATCCCGGCCCCGCGTGCTACGACAAGGGCGGCTTGACGGCCACTGTGACGGACGCCGACGTCGTGCTGGGCAGGATCAACCCGGACAATTTCTTGGGTGGGCGCATGCGGCTCGACCGTGAGAGAGCCATCGCGGCCGTGCAACGCGTCGCCGACCCGCTTAAGCTGTCGCTGATGGAGGCCGCGAGCGGTATCGCCCGGATCGCCGAGTTCAGGATGGCTGACATCATCCGCAAGATGACCGTCGAGAAAGGATTCGACCCGAGAGATTTCGTCCTGTTCGCGTTTGGCGGCGCCGGCCCTGCGCACGCTGGCGTGTTCGCGCGTGAACTCGGGGTGCAGAAGGTCGTCATCCCGCAGAAGGAGATCGCTTCGACTTGGTGCGCTTTCGGCGCCGCTTCCGCTGACATCCTGCACGTGTACGAACAGGTCGACATCCAGCCAAGCCCGTTCGATGCCCAGCGAATCAATGGCGCCCTTGAGGCGCTGGAGCGAAAAGCAAACGAGCAGATGGACCGCGACGGGATTGCGAAGCCGCGTCGGCGCTTCCGCTTCTCGCTCGACATGCGGCACCGGGGGCAGATCAACGAGGTTGAGGTGATGCTCCCCGTAAGGCAATTGCGGAGCGGCTTCGAGCCAGGCCTGCGCCGACGCTTCTACACCCGCTACGAACAGCTCTTCGGACGCGGCTCGTCCTACGCCGAAGCTCGATTGGAGATCGTGACGCTGCGCTTGCGCGCCAGCGCAGGCACGAGACATCCAAAGCTCTCCATTGCGAAGAAGAGGGGCGCGGCGCCGAGCAGCCGAGCGGCCCTGGGCAGGCGGAAGATCTACTGGGACGAGCTGCGGCAGGCGGTCGCGAGCCCGATCTACGATGGCGCCCGGCTGTTGCCAGGCAATCGCATGCAGGGTCCGGCCGTCATCGAGACCACCGACACCACGGTAGTAGTGCATCCGGGACGCTCGCTTGCGGTCGACGCATTCGGCAATTTCGAAATCAGGTTCGCACAATGAGCATGCCCAAGGTGAGCCAGATGCCAGGCGCCGCCTTCGACGGCAAGAACATGGGTTACGTGCCACCTAAGAGGCTGGCGATTTCTCCGAAGCTTAGGCTGCACCGCGGCGTCGCAGGAAGCATCGACCCGATCACTTACGAGGTCGTGCGCCATGCGCTCTGGCACGTCAACGAAGAGCACGGCGCGACCATCCAGCGCGTCTCCGGCTCGCCCGTTGCCATGTATGCCCTCGACCTCAACCCCTCGATCCTCACCGAAGACGCCGAGTTCGTGTACTTCGGGCCCTACATGCAGTACATGTCCGGCGTGACCGACACGCAAGTGAAGTGGGTGCTGGAATTCCGCAGCGGCAATCCAGGCATTAACGATGGCGACATGTTCCTCGCCAACGACCCCTGGGTCGGCGCGGCGCACCAGCAGGATGTCATGCTCATCTGCCCTGTATTCTGGAAGGGCGAGCTGTTCTGCTGGGTTACCAACTGCCTGCATCAGTACGATATCGGCGGCATCACGCCGTCGTCATTCTGCGGTTCAGCGGAGTCCGCCTTCGAGGAGGGAATCTGCATCCCGCCGGTACGAATCGTCGAAGCCAACGAAATCAGACGCGACATCGAAGAACTGTACCTGCGTTCCTCGCGCAAGCCCGAAGCCGTGGCCCTGGACTTCCGCGCCCAGCTTGCGGGCAACATCACCGCCCGCGACCGGGTGCTGGCGTTGATCCGGCGCTACGGGCCGGAGGTGGTCAAAGGGGTGATGAAGCGAATCATCGCCAACGCGGAAGCCGCCTTTCTGAAGAAACTGAAGCGCCTGCCCGACGGCGTCTGGCGCGAACGCTCCTACGTCGAGTGCTGCCGCCCAGGCGACCGCCGCGCGCACTGCGTCATGCTTACGCTGCGCAAGAAGGGCACGAAGCTTGTCTTTGAGAACGAAGGCACGGCGCCGCAGACCGGAGCGATGAATGCCACCTACTCCGGCTGGCGCGGCTCCATCATGGTGGCGCTAAACCAGCTGTTGTGTTGGGACCAGTATTTCTGCATTGGCGGGGCGTTGCGTCATGTCGAGTTCGATCCGACTCCCGGGACGTTCAACTGCGCCAATTATCCGGCGTCGGTATCGACGGCACCGATTCAGGCGATGGAAATCTCGCTCTATCCCGCCTACAACGCGCTCTCTAAAATGATCCACAGCGACCCTGAGATGCGCCAAGACATCATGTGCATTGGCGGCACCAGCCAGTGGCCAGCCACGATTTTTCGCGGCATCGATCAGTGGGGCGATTCTTATGGCTACCTGTTGGTGGACCCGATCGGTGGGGCAATTGGCGCGTTCGCCACCGGCGATGGCATCTCGACCGGCGGCCAGTCACGCACGCCGATCTGCAAGATGCCGAACGTGGAGCACACGGAGCAAACGTTCCCGCTGCTGTTCCTGTACCGCAAGGAAGTTGTCGATTCCGGCGGCGCGGGCCGCTACCGCGGCGGGCTCTCGGCCGAATCGTGCTTCATTCCACACCACATCGAGGCGATCACCCAGGACACGCTGTCCTCGGGAAACGCCATCCCAACCTCGCCCGGGATGATGGGTGGGTACCCCGCGACGACCAACGTGTACAAGTTCAAGCGCGCAACCGATATCGCCGCGCGTCTTTCCGCGCGGACAATGCCCGCCGACATCGCCGATCTCAAGGGCGAAGAGGTGACGCTGCAGCTGCGCCAGGAAAACTTCCAGCAGCAGCCCGCCGATGTCTACGCAGTCATCTGGTCGGCGGCGGGAGGCTTCGGCGACCCCCTCGAGCGCGCTCCGGAAAGGGTGCGCGAAGACGTGTTTGACAACCGCTCGGTTTCGATAGCCGCGGCGCGTGAAATCTATGGCGTCGTGATTGCGTCCGATGATCAAGTCGATGCGGAAGCGACGCGGCTTCTGCGCGCGCGGCGGCGTGGCGCGAATCGTAGAACGAACGGCAGCGTCGTCCATCTCCAGGGCGAGCTGGTCGCCCGCATCACCGACAATCTCGACCTGCGGCGCGAGAAGAAAGGTCTGCGCACCGCTTGTGCAAAGTGCACCGCCGACCTCGGACCCTTGCGCGATAACTACAAGGATCACTGCGTGCGGCGCGAGTCTGACATCAACACGGCTAACCCGAACATCGGCGATTACCGGCGCTACATCGACGACCGGCCCGTATTCCGGCAGTTCTTCTGTCCCGGCTGTGGCGCGCTGATCGAGAACGAGGTTGCGCGCGCGGACGATCCGATTCTGCGGGACATTGAATTGCACCCGCGCAAGCCGACTGAGCTCTGAGCATGGCGAAGACACCGAGCGAGCGTGTAGCGTACTCAGCCATAGGCGACCGGCCGCCACTGACTCTTCCGGGCGGCGCGCGCATGATCGTGTGGACGATCGTCAACGTTGAGGATTGGGGCATCGAGAGGCCGATGCCGCGCGCCATCCTGTCGCCGCCGATGGGTCAACCCCTGCGTCCCGATCTGCCGAACTGGGCCTGGCACGAGTACGGCATGCGCGTAGGTTTCTGGCGGCTGTTCGACTGCATGCAGAAATTCGGCGTGACGCCAACCCTCGCCATCAACGGCGTTGTATGTCGCAGCTACCCGCGCGTCGCGCAGGCCGCGAAAGACGCGGGTTGGGAGTTCATTGGTCACGGCTGGCAGCAGGTGCCAATGCATAACGTCGAGGATCAGCGCGCATTAATCCGGGACACCATCGAGGCAATTCGCGACTTTTCCGGCAAGGCCCCACGCGGGTGGGAAAGTCCCGGCCTGACGGAGACCTTCGAAACCATTGACTACCTTGCCGAAGCCGGTATCGAATACGTCGCTGATTGGATTCTCGACGATCAGCCGGTCTACATCAGTACCGAGCACGGGCCGGTGGTCTCGGTGCCCTACACCGTCGAGGTAAACGACATCCCCATGATGGTTGTGCAGCACCATCCGGCCGAGGAAATGTTGCGCCGCGGCAGCGATCACTTCGATCGCCTGTACGAGGAAAGCGCGGCCGTGCGCCGCGTCATGGCGATAAGCGTGCATCCCTACATCTCGGGGGTCCCGCACCGCATCGGCTATCTCGAGCGGCTCTATCAGCACGTGCTCGGCAAGCCTGGCGTCGTGCATTGGACCGGCGCACAGATCCTCGACTGGTTCCGGACCCAGATCGCCCCACCGCCGACGCCGGTTGATTGACAGCGCGGAAAGCGCTGTGTAAGCATCGCCTACCCTAAGAGGAGGAGATGGGAATGAACAAAATGATGCCGTGGCTCTCGACCGGGCTGCTCGTCCTCGCGCTCGTTGCCCCGGCACCGGCGCAACAGCCGCCATTGCGCATCGGCTTCGGCATGAGTCTCACCGGTCCACTGGCTGGCAACGGCAAGGCGGCATTGATCTCCATGCAGATCTGGGCCGAGGACGTCAACGCCAGGGGCGGGATTCTCGGCCGCAAGGTAGAGCTCGTCTATTACGACGACCAAACAAATCCCTCGACGGTGCCGAGCATCTACACCAAGCTGCTCGATGTCGACAAGGTCGACCTGATCGTGTCGGGCTACGGCACGAACGTGATCGCTCCGGCGATGCCGATTGTGATGCAGCGAAACATGGCGTTCATGGCGCTGTTCGGCCTGAACGTCAACTCGAAGTTCAGCTATGACCGCTACTTCCAGATCATGCCCGCGGGGCCGGAACCGGCGATCGGCTGGACGCAAGGCTTTTTCGATACCGCGATGGCCCTCAACCCGAAACCGCAGACGGTCGCCCTCGTTGGCGCCGATGCGGAATACCCCGCTCTGGCGCTCGAAGGCGCACGCGCGCAGGTCAAGCGGACCGGCCTGAAAGTGGTCTACGACAAGACTTATCCGCCCAACACCGTCGATTTTTCGCCGATCGTGCGCGCGATTCAGGCAACCAATCCCGATCTCGTGTTTGTCGCCGCCTACCCTCCCGATTCGGCCGGCATGATACGGGCTGCGAACGAAGTGGGTCTGAAGGCCCGTATGTTCGGCGGCGGCATGGTGGGGACGCAATTCGCCGCGCTCAAGACGCAGCTCGGACCGCTGCTGAACGGCCTTGTCAATTACGAAGCATATGCACCGGATGTCGCCGCAAAGTATCCGTTCCTGGAGCAATTCCTCATCAAGTACCAGGGGCGCGCCATCAAGGAAGGTGTCGACCCGCTCGGTTTCTATCTGCCGCCGTATGCCTACGCGATGATGCAAGTGCTGGAACAAGCGATCAAGGCGACTGGCGGGCTCGACCAGGCGGCGCTCGCCGACTACATGCACAAATATGAATTCGACACCTACGTGGGCAAGGTCCGTTTTGCTAAGAATGGTGAGTGGGCGGTGCCGCGCATGCTTACCGTGCAGTACCACGGCATCACCGGCAATGACCTCGAAGAGTGGATGAAACCGGGTCACGTCACCGTGCTGGCCCCGAGCAGCTACGCCACCGGTACGGTCATGGTGCCCTACCAAGACAACAGGAAATAAGGATCAGCAGCGCGCCGGCGGAGGTCAGAAGGCGCCGCGTTTCTCACGATGGAATCCTCGACGGCGTTGATTCTCAACGCCCTTATCGCCGGGCTGTTGCTCGGCGGTTTCTACGCAGCCGTGAGCGTCGGCATCTCGATCTCGTTCGGGATGCTCGACGTGGTGAACATCGCGCACCCCGCGTTCATCATCCTCGGCTCGTATATCGCCTACATCGTCAACGCACGGATGGGCCTCGACCCAATCGCGGTCTCGATCATGGTGTCGCCGCTCTTCTTCGGGCTCGGGATGCTGCTCTACCGCATCTACTATCTTTGCTTCGAGAGACGCGGACAGGAATCGCTGCGTGGGCTCGCGTTCTTCTTCGGCATTTTGTTCATCACCGAGGTTGCCCTGGTACTGATTTTCGGTGTCGACTACCGCTTCGTACAGACCAGCTACTCGGAAACGACCCTGAGACTTGGTGCCGTCGACTTCCCCCTGCGTCTGGTCGTGCCGTTTCTGGTGTCGGTGACGATGGTCGTGGCCATACAACTGTTCTTGACGCATACCTTTTTCGGCCGCGCGGTGCTGGCGGTGGCGCAGGACCAACTCGCGCTGCGCCTGATGGGCGTCAATCCATTCCGGGTGAAGGAACTCGCATTTGGGCTGTCGCTCGCGACGGCCGGCGTGGCAGGTGCGTTCCTGATCGTGATCCAGCCTGTGCAGCCAGCGATCGGGCGCGAGTACATCGGCCTGGTGTTCGCAGTCTGTGTGCTCGGCGGGATGGGCTCGATCTGGGGCACGCTCCTGGGCGCGTTGGTGCTGGGACTCGCCGAGTCGATCACCTCCACCTTCTTTGGTCCCTCGTGGGCGCCGGCGGTATCGTTCGGCCTGCTGCTGGCCGCGCTGGTTTTCAAGCCTTCAGGCCTGCTCGGGCGATGAGCAACCGGTCCTTCGCCGCCGCAGCATTTGCGATTGCCGTCGTGATCATCGCCGCGAGCCGGTTCATCCCCAACGATTATTTCTTTTCTGCCGCGTATACGGTGTTGCAGTTCGTCATCCTTGCCACGGCATGGAACATCCTCGGTGGCTACACCGGCTACGTCAACTTCGGCTCCGCGGCGTTCTTTGCGACCGGCGCATACTCCACGGTTTTCCTCTACAAGGCGCTGCAGCCGCCGCTGCTAGTGACGATCGTGACGGGTACGCTCGCTGCCGGCGTCCTTGGACTCGTGGTGGGCTATCTCACACTGCGCATGCGCGGCGTCTTTTTTGCGATCGCCACGCTCGCCCTCTCGGTGGTTTTGTATACCTTCGTGGTTAACTGGGACTACGTGGGCGGCGCGCGTGGCGCTTACATCCTGCAGCCGCGCGACGTACCCTTTGGCCTGCCGCGATATATTCACCTGCTCTATGCGGCGATGGTGCTGATGACCGCGGTGGCGCTGGTCGTCGCGCGCGCAATCGAGACGTCGACGATCGGACAAGGCCTCGCGGCGATACGCGACGACGAGCTTGCCGCGGAGTGTGCCGGCGTGCCAACGCTGCGGCTCAAGATCTTCTCGGCTACGGTCAGTGGCGCACTGATGGGCATGGCCGGGACCACATTTCCGTACTATCTCTCCTACGTTGAACCGAGCGCGGTCTTCAACCTCTCCTACGCAGTCAACAGCATCGCGATGCCGCTTATCGGCGGCATGATGAGCTGGGTCGGACCCGTGATCGGCGCGGTACTCCTCGGCACCGTGCAGCAAGTGGTCCAGGTCACGGTTTCGTCGGCCTGGAACCTGCTGATCGTCGGTGTGTTGCTGGTCGTCTTCGTGACGCTCGCGCCAAATGGCGTCATGGGCTGGGTCGATGCCTGGCAGCGCAGGAGGGCGCGGTAATGTCGAAGGTGGTTAACGAACCGCTGCTACAAGTTTCCGGCGTGAGCAAGCGCTTCGGCGGCTTCACTGCGCTCGACCAAGTCGACCTGGTCGTGTGGCCTGGTGAGCGACTGGGCCTTATCGGACCCAACGGGTCGGGCAAGAGCACGCTGGTCAACTGCATCTCGGGAACACTGCGCAATGAGGAGGGGGAGATCCGCTTTGAAGGACGTGACATCGGCAACCAGCAGGCGCACCGCCGCACCCGCCTCGGCCTGGCACGTAGTTTTCAGATCCCGCGACCTTTTGTCAGCATGTCGGTACTCGACAACCTGCGCGTTCCCCTGGTTTACGCCGCGCGGCGGCACGAGAAATTCGCGGCGAGTGACATCACCGACGAAGCGTTGCAGATCCTGGGACAGGTGGGCCTGCGCGACATGGCTGACACGCTCTCCGGACGTCTCACCCAGGTCGACATGAGAAAGCTCGAGCTTGCGCGTGCCATGGCGGCAAAACCAAAGCTCCTGATCTCAGACGAGGCGATGGCGGGGCTCTCGACGTCGGAAGTCAACGACATCCTGGGCCTCCTTACGGGACTCAAAGAACAAGGCGTCGCCGTCATCATGATCGAGCACGTCATGCGTGCAGTAATGAAATTCTCCGACCGCCTCGCGGTGCTGGTTGCAGGTCGCAAGATTGCCGATGGCGACCCGCAGGCGGTCGCGACCAACATGGAAGTGGTGACCGCGTACCTTGGCCAATAGTATCCAAGTCACGGGACTTAGTGCCGGGTATGGCGCGGTGCGGGTGCTCGACGGCGTCTCGCTCTCCGTGAACGACGGCGAGACAGTGGCTCTGCTCGGTGCCAACGGCAACGGCAAGAGCACGCTCATGAAATGCATCATGGGCCTTGTGCGTCCAAGCGCCGGCCGTATCACGGCGGAAATCGACGGCGTCCGGCACGACCTGGCGGGCATGGCCGCGGAGAGCATCGTCGCTCTCGGGATCGTGCTTGTACCCGAGGGACGACGCCTGTTCCCGCGACTCACCGTCGAGGAGAACCTTTTGCTCGGAGCGTATCGGCCCACGGCGCGCTCCGCCATCGTGCGCAACCTGGCCTTCTGCTTCGAAATCTTTCCCATCCTAGCCGAGCGCCGCGCACAGCTTGCCGGCAGCATGAGTGGGGGTGAGCAGCAGATGCTCACGCTCGCGCGCGCGCTTATGACCGCGCCCAAGATCCTGCTGATTGACGAGCCTTCCGTCGGCCTGGCGCCGATCTTGGTCATCCACACCATCGACAAGATTCGCGAACTCAAGGATCGCTATCGCCTCACCGTACTCATGGCCGAGCAGAACTTTCACCAGGCGATCCGAATTGCCGATCGCGGCTACGTGATCGTCCACGGCAAGCTCGAGTACGAGGGCGCTTCCCGCGACGAGCTCGCCAACAACGACCTGGTCCGCAAGCTCTACCTGGGCCTGTGAAGCGGACGCGCCGGCCAGGCTCGCAATCAAAGCGTCGGATTGTCGCAGGGGAACCCGAGAGCGACGCGACCGAAGGTCGTCGCCTGCGGCTCCCAGATCATCGAGATATGGGCCGTCGCCGCGTGCACATCGCGAAACGCGCGTTGCAGCGGGTGGTCGTCGAACAGTGCGCCCCCACCGCCGCCTTTGAACAGCACATCGACCGCACGCTCGCACAGCCCAGCTGAGAACGCGCCGTCGCGGCGCCAAGTCGCCTTCGCGAGCAGGTCCGGCACCTCACCGCGGTCCGCCAGTGTCTGCGCGGTCACGCAGTAGTCGCGCATTATGCGGCGCGCCGTGTCAATGCAGGCAGCGGCCTCGGCGACCCGCAACTGCACGGCAGTCATGTCGGCCAGGCTCTTGCCGGAGTAACGCGCAACGCGTCCGCGCAAGCCGTCGATGAAGCCCTCGTAGGCGCCCTGCGCAATCCCGAGCGCAATGCCCGTCAGCATGTAGGGAAACGTCGCGAAAATCGGGATCCGGAACAGCGGCGCCGGATTGGCCGCGGCACCCGGGTGATTGGCACCGCCCTTCGTGGCCTCGACGGATACGGTCCGATGTTCGGGGACGAACACATCCTCGGCGGCGACATCTTTGCTCCCCGTGGCGCGCAGTCCCAACACGTGCCAGTTGTCGATGATCGCGTAATCGTCGCGCGGCAGCAGGAACATCCGGTACTCGGCGGCCTCAGCTGCATCTCTGACGATACCGCCCAGCATGTTCCACGCGGCGGAATCGACGCCGCTTGAGAAGGGCCAGCGTCCATTGAGGCGATAACCCCCTGTGACGCGTTCTGCTTTACCCGCGTTGAACACCATCGATGAGGCAATCAATGCCGCAGGATCTGCTCCCCAAACCTCCTCTTGGCATGCGAGCGGCCAGAACGCAAGCATCCAATGGTGGACAGCATAGTTTGCCCAGTTCCAGGCGGTTGAGCCGCAGCCCTGTGCCAACTCTGAACCCACGTCGATGAGTACGACCCAGGGAAGCTCGGATCCGCCGACACGCCGCGGCTGCAGCACACGCATCAGGCCGGCTTCGTCGAGCTCGCGAATCGATTCATCGGGACAGCGGCGCAGCTCGTCAGCAAGGCGAGTGCGTTCCTTGAGCCGCGGCACCAGGGCGCGTGCACGCGCCAAGGCTTCGTCGGGCGTAAGAACCAGCGCCACCGGGCTGGCTGAGACTTCAACGGACAACTTGTGCCTCAGGCTGCCGCGTTCTGCGCTTGCGGCGCCTCGGAGGCGGGAAAGTTGAGCTCGATCGTGACGCCGTTGGGATCCTTGATGAACACCTGGTGCAAGTTCAGAGTAGGCACGGTACGCTCGAAAAAGCCGACATCGCCACGACGACAGCGCTCGATCATCTCTTCGCGGCCAGTCACCGCTAACGCGATGTGATCAAGTGCACCAGTGCTGCCGTGCAGGGTATCGGGATCGACATAGCCCAACGTATCGATTAGACCTGTCGGATTGGTTAGATCCACGCCCATGATATGGACGATGCCATAGTTTCCGGCAGCATGATCCAGGTCGACGGGCGGTTCGTCGCGGTAGAGCCACAGTCCGGGAAAATCGAACGGCGGGCGCGGGCCGACCTTGAGTCCGATGACCTCGGTGTAGAACTTCCGCGACGCCTCGACGTCTAGTGTGCGGATCGAGTAATGGTCGATACGCTTGATATCCATCGCTTCCTCCTCAATGCTCGATCCCGACCGGTCCCGGCCCCGCGTCAGGCAGCACACGCCACTGGGCGACAGCCGACGCCTGCGAACGCCTGGCGAAAGGCTACTCGATCTTGACCTTGTTGTCGCGGACGACCTCCGCCCAGGCCTGCGTCTCGGCGCGGACCTGTTCGGTAAACTGCTGCGGCGAGTGGGAAAGCGCGACGGTCATCATCTGCCGCGCGAGCATCTCCTTCATCTCCGGCTGCGATAGTATGACGGCGACCGCGGCGTAGAGTCGGTCGATGATCGGCTTGGGCGTCGCCGCAGGGGCGAACAGACCCTGCCAGGCGTTGGTGCCGATGCCGGGGAAACCCTGCTCGGCCATCGTCGGAACATCGGGCAGATCGGCGAGACGTGACGGCATCGTGGTCGCGAGTGCCTTCAGCCGCCCGGCCTTGATCTGCTCGATGGTCGAGGCCAGGTTGATGAACGCGACCTGGACTTCGCCACTGAGCAGCGCCGGGAGCTCCTGCGCTGCGCCTCCCTTGTAAGGGATATGCGTCGCCTCGATGCCTGCGGCTTTCAGCAGCCGCAGCATGTCCAGCTGCGGGTAGGTGCCGATTCCGGCAGACGCGTAATTCAGCTTGCCTGGGTTGCGTCTGACCCATTCGATCAGTTCCGTTACCGAGTTCGGCGGAAACGAAGGCGTCGCGACGAGAACATGCGGAATCTCGACCAGCCTGGAGATGCCGACCAGGTCGCGCGAGGGTCGGGCCTGCATCATCCCGTCGAATGTGCTCTCGTTGATCGCATTGGTGGAAACATTGCCGACCAGCAACGTGTATCCGTCGGGCATCGCCTTCGCGGCCGCCTCGACCGCGATGTTGCCCGAAGCTCCCGCACGATTGTCGACCACGAACGGTTGCCCAAGCGCCTCCTGCAACTTCGGCGAGATATCGCGGGCGACGATGTCCGTGGCGCCTCCGGGAGCATAAGGTACCAGCATCCTCACCGGCCGCTGCGGGTACTGCTCCGCGGTTTGCACCGGCGCAGCAAATGACAATAATACGCCCGCAGCAAGCGCGAGGTACCGCATCGCATTCGTGTTTGCCGATGCCCTGTCGCGTCGAGTGAATTTTAATCGACCCATGATCTCCCCATTGACGTGTGCCGCGCGAACCACTGCGCACCGATGATACGCCGCCCGTCGCACCCGGGCACGCACGCCGGCTCGTATCGAGAGTCACGCGCGATTTCGCATCTCGGTTGGGGACAAGAGGCAGCGTTTGTGCGCGACGCGCAGGATCGGTACCATCGCTACCAACCCGAACGGGTCGCGCCTGGCAGGCCCGGCGTGGACTGATTCCGGAACAACCCGATGCCCGCAATTACGCACGGCCACCACGAGCACTCGACTCGCCCTCGCGCGGTCGATATCCATGCCCACTGGTATCCAGCGGACTGGCTGAAGCTCTTCGCACGCGACGGCGCCGCCGAAGGCGCCCAGCTGGAACACACGGCGAAGGGCTACACGATCCGGACGCAGCGAATCGTCAACGCCTTCGACGAGCAATTTGTCGATCTGGGACTGCGTCTCGAGGCCATGGACCGGCAGCGGGTCGACATTCAGGCGCTGTCGCTGACCGCGCCGATGATTTACTGGGCATCGCCCGGGTTCGGCCTTGCGCTTGCGCAGGCGTACAACGACTCGGTGACGGCAGCGCATGCCAGCCACCCGAATCGCTTCGTCGGCCTCGCGATGCTGCCCATGCAGGCGCCCGATCTCGCGCTTAAGGAACTCGAACGGGCTGCCAGGCTGCCGGGGATGCGTGGACTGTATCTTGCCACGCACGTCAACGACGCCGAACTCGACGAACGCAAGTTTTGGAACATCTACGCCAAGGCCGAAGAATTGCAATGGCCTATATTCCTGCACCCGATCGATACCATTGGCCGCGAGCGGACTTCGCGCTATTACCTGCGCAACCTTCTGGGCAATCCTTACGACACCGGAGTCGCGGCAGCGTCTCTTGTCTTCGGCGGCGTTCTGGACGCTTTTCCGAAGCTCGAAATCAATCTTCCACATGCGGGCGGGACGTTCCCCTGGCTCATCGGCCGTCTGGATCACGGCACCAAGGTACGACCGGAACTGCGCCACATGACGGCATTGCCCAGTACATACTTGCGGCGCTTCACCTACGATACGATCGGGCACAATGACCAGATAACCTACAATCTGATCCGCTTGGTCGGCGCCGACCGAGTCGTATTGGGTAGCGATTACTGCTTCGACATGGGCCTCACGGATCCGTTGGCCGACGTCGAGCGTCTCGATGCGCTCAGCGCGAAGGAGCGCGCGTTGATCATCGGCCAGACGGCTATGAATCTGCTGCGCCTTGCTTAGCGATCCCGGGCGTTACCGCCGGCGCCACAGCCGCAACGACGTCTGTCAAACGTTAAGCCTCCAGGCCGGCGGCCGTGATACCCCGAATCGCACAATCTTCGTCGCGATCCGAGGTGTCGCCGCTAATCCCGATGGCACCGAGCAGGTTCCGTGCTTCGTCGTAGATGAGGACGCCGCCTGCGGCGGGGACCAATCGGCCTCCACTTACGGCGGCCAAGGCACCAAAGAAGGTGGGAACCTTCTGCGCCCTTTCAGCGAGTTCCCGACTCGAGAAGCCCATGCCCAGCGCGCCCCAAGCTTTCCCGCGGGCGATGTCGGAGCGCAGAATTCCCGAACCGTCCTGACGCTTCAAGGCAAGATCGTGCCCGCCGGCGTCGAGCACGACCACGGTAAGGGGCGCGCATCCGAGTTCGGCTCCCCTCGCGAGGGCGCCGTCGATCACGCGGACTGCTGCATCCAGGGTAAGTTTTGGCATCCGCAACCTCGCTTTGCTACAGGGTATGGATTGGCGTCCGTGCCACGTCGGCGATATATCCTGCGTTGCTTCGTCCCGACGTGCGATCAGGCCAGGGCGGTCTCGAGCAGACGCGCGACGTGGATCGCCTCGCGCCCCGAGCCATCGCGAATCTGCTGCCGGCAGCTGGTGCCATCGGCGACAACGATTGTATCCTGGGGCGCGCTCCGCAGCCGCGGCAGCAGATCGAGTTCGGCCATTTTCATGGAAAGGTCGTAATGCTGCGCCTGATAGCCAAACGCACCGGCCATGCCGCAGCATCCGGAAGCGACCGTTTCGACGTCGAGATCGGGGACCAGGCGCAACGCCTGCCCTACGGCAGGCATTGCTCCAAATGCCTTTTGGTGGCAATGGCCATGGAGCAACACCTTCGACGCGATGCGCTTCAGGGGCAGCTTGAGCCTGCCTGCGTGCGCCTCATGGATGAGGAATTCCTCGAATAGATACGCTGTCTGCGCCAGAGCCTTAGTTGCCTCTCCCGGCAGCAGCGCTTGGAACTCGTCGCGCAAGGTCAACAAACACGACGGTTCGAGGCCGACCACCGCAACCCCGCGCGCCGCATAGGGTTGCAGAACCTCGAGCAGGCGGCGGGCCTCTGCTTTCGCCTCGTTGACCAAGCCACTGGCAAGAAACGTCCGCCCGCAGCACAGCGGTCGCCCACGCCGCGGGCCGGGCAAGTGCACTCGATAGCTCGCAGCTTGCAGCACCCGCAGCGCGGCAGCCGCGTTTTGCGGCTCGAAATAGCGGTTGAACGTGTCGATGAACAGGACGACCTCGCCCGCCGTCCCGCCACCGTCGGCGTGTGCCTTAGCCGGAAACGCGTCGCGCCGCCATTGGGGAAGTCTGCGCTTCGCGCTCAAACCCAGCCATCGCTCGGTCAGTGGCGCAGCGCCACGAACCCTGTCCCTCAGGTTTAAGAGCGGCCCGAGCCGGTGTGCAATCGGTGCGTAGCGTGGAAGGTATGCGATGAGCCGCTCGCCGATTGGCAACGCGTGGCGCTGGCGATAGTGGGCAAGAAACTCGATCTTCATCTTCGCCATGTCGACGCCGGTGGGGCACTCGCGCTTGCAGCCCTTGCAGCCGATGCACAGATCCATCGCCTCGAACATGGCATCCGAGGTGAACGCGTCGGTTCCGAGCTGGCCGGACAGAGCGAGCCGCAGGGTGTTGGCACGGCCGCGCGTCAGATGCTGCTCGTCCCCGGTGACGCGAAACGACGGGCACATGACGCCGGGATCGCTCTTGCGGCAGGCGCCGTTGTTGTTGCACATCTCGACTGCTCCTGCCAATCCGCCGTCTTGCGACCAGTCGAGCACCGTATCGAAATCCACGGTCTTATAACTCGGTTGGAAACGGAACAGCCTACGGTCGTCAAACCTGGGGGCGCGAACGATCTTCCCGGGATTGAGCAGCCCCTTGGGGTCGAAGGCATCTTTGATCTCCTCGAACGCGCGCACGATGCGCGCACCAAGCATCGGCTCGATCCATTCCGAGCGCACGAGTCCATCACCGTGCTCGCCCGAATAGGCCCCCTTGTATTCGCGCACCAGCGCACAAGCTTCTTCGGCGATGGCGCGCATTTTCCGCACCCCCTCCTCCGTCTTCAGATTGAGCACGGGGCGCACGTGCAGGCAGCCGACCGAAGCGTGCGCGTACCACGTGCCTCGTGTGCCGTATTTCTCGAACACTTGCGTTAGGCGGTCGGTGTAATCCGCTAAGTCCTCCAGGCGCACCGCGCAATCCTCGATGAAGGAGACCGGCTTGCCGTCGCCCTTCATCGACATCATGACATTGAGGCCGGCCTTGCGCACCTCCCAGATGCTCTGCCGCTCTGCCTCGTCGGTAACTTCGACCACCGAGCCAGGAAAACCAAGCTCGGCCATGAGCTCGGACAGGCGGTGCACGTGAGCCAGTAGTTCGGTCCTCTCGCTGCCATCAAATTCCACCAGCAGAATCGCGTCCGGTTCCCCTTTTATGCAGCGCTCAACGATCGGCCGGAATGCCGCGATGTCACGTGCGAGCTCGATCATGGTCCGATCGATGAGCTCCACCGCGGCGGGCTCGAGGTCGACGATCGGGCGGGTCGCCTGCATGGCGTCACGAAACCGCGGAAAATGACATATGCCGAGGACCCGGTGCGCAACCGTCGGCTGAAGATCAAGATGCAAGCGGCGGAACATGGCGAGAGTGCCTTCTGATCCAACCAGCAGCTGCGCCATGTTGTGCCCATGGGGAAGAACGGTATCGATGTTGTAACCGGCAACGCGGCGCAGGAGCTTCGGATAGCGTGCGTCGATCTCCGATGCCTCGCGCTCGTGCAGCGCGCGCACCGTCCGTACGAGCTCGAGGTATCGGGCCGGCGCGGCGAAGGTGTCGAGATTCGCCGGCACGGCACCGAAACGCATTGATTCGCCGCTCGCGAGCACTGCATCGATGGCGCGCACGTTATGAACCATGTTGCCGTAGCGCAGTGAACGGGTACCGCAGCTGTTGTTGCCAGCCATGCCACCGAGCGTTGCGCGGTCGGCTGTCGAAGGGTCCACGGGGAAGAACAAACGCTGCGCCTTGAGGTGACTATTGAGGCGATCGAGCACCATTCCGGGCTGCACGCACACCGTTCTCGCCTTCGCGTCGAATTCGATCACGCCATTGAGATACTTGCTGTGGTCGATGATCAACGCCTCGCCAACAGTCTGCCCGCACTGTGACGTGCCGCCGCCACGCGGCAGGATTGGCACGCCGGCCTCGGCGGCGATCTGCATGGCACATATGGCATCCTCTTCGGTGCGCGGCACGACGACGCCAATCGGGATGATCTGGTAGATCGACGCATCGGTGCTGTAACGGCCGCGGCTAAAGGCGTCGAAAAGGACTTCGCCCTGCACTTCCTTGCGCAGGCGCACGGCCACTGCGCTTGCCTTGGCATGTGGATGCAGCGGGAAGTGGCGTTGTGCGGCTGCGCTCATCGGTCAGGTCGGCGACGCCTTTGTCGCTCATCCGGTCGGCAGACGATAATCCCGGAAGCGCTCCCGCAGCGTGCGCTTGGAGAGCTTGCCCGTAGCGGTGTGCGGCAACTCGTCGACGAACACGACGTCGTCGGGAAGCCACCACCGTGCGATCTTGCCGCCGTAGAAGGCGAGCATCGTTTCCCGCGTGAGATCCGCACCCTGCCGCTTGACGACGATTAGCAGTGGGCGCTCATTCCACTTGGCGTGGGGCACGCCGATCACCGCCGCCTCGAGCACCGCCGGGTGTCCGACGGCGATGTTCTCCAGCTCGATCGAGCTGATCCATTCACCGCCGGACTTGATCACGTCCTTGGAGCGGTCGGTGATCTGCAGATAGCCCTCCTCGTCAATCGTTCCCATGTCTCCGGTTGGCAGCCAGCCGTCCGCAGTCAGCGGATCGCCGCCGGCGTCCCGATAATAGCGGCGTAGGATCCAGGGCCCACGTACCAGCAGGTTGCCTGCGGATTTCCCGTCGCGTGGTAGCTCGTTACCCTCGCCGTCGACGACCTTCATGTCCACGCCGAAAGGTGGCCGGCCTTGCTTGAGCGAGAGCTGGAACCGATCCTCGGCGCAGCAGTCGGCATGCTTCCTCTTGGGCGCATTGAGCGTGCCGACGGGACTCATTTCGGTCATGCCCCAGCCATGCATCACGCGCACCCCAAAATCTTCCGATAATGTCTTGATCAGCGCCGGCGGGCACGCCGAACCGCCGATCGTCGTGTGGCGGAGCGTCGAAAACCTGAGCTTGTTCTGCTGCACGTAGCTGAGCAGATTCATCCACACGGTCGGCACGGCCGACGTGCTGTCGACCGCTTCGCTCTCCAGGAGCTGGTACAGGCTCGCGCCATCGAGCGCGGGTCCCGGAAAAACGAGCTTGCAGCCAACTAACGGCGCGGCATAGGGAATGCCCCAGGCATTAACGTGAAACATCGGTACGATCGCGAGTACCGCGCTCGACGCCGAGAGGCATTTCATGTCCGGCAGCGAGATCGCATAGGCATGCAGAAGCGACGACCGGTGACTGAAGAGCACGCCCTTCGGATTGCCGGTCGTACCCGATGTGTAGCAAAGCGTCGCGGCGGTGTTTTCGTCGAATTCCGGCCAGTCAAAATCGTCGCTTTCGGCCGCTACGAGATCCTCGTAGCACAGCAGTCCGGGCACTGTCATCTGCGGCAGGCGATCGTGATCGGTCATCGCGACCCAGTGCTTGACACCTTTGCACTCCGCTGCGAGCTGCTCGACCAGAGCGCTAAAGCTGAGATCGAAGAACACGATCTTGTCCTCGGCATGCCCGATGATGTAGGCGAGTTGATCGTGGAAAAGCCGCGGATTGATCGTATGCGTGATCGCGCCCGTACCGGAAATCGCGTAATAAAGCTCGAAGTGACGATAGCCATTCCAGGCAAGCGTCGCGACCCGGTCACTCGGCTCGACACCGAGCCGCGCCAAGGCGCGGGCGAGGCGCCGAGAACGCGCGTGCGCATCGCGATAGGTGTAGCGATGTATAGGCCCCTCGACGGTCCGCGACACGATCTCGGCGTCACCGTGATAGCGGTCCGCGTGCCGGATCAGCGACGAGATCAGGAGCGGCACCTCCATCATGAGACCTTGCATAAGTCCTCCTCCGGGCGGCAGCGCTTGGGGTTGCCCGCGCCACATTCTAGACAGAATGGCCGTGCGGTAGGAGGCTCGTCTCCGTCAACGTGGGTTGCGCACCGAAGTGCGCCGAGCACATGCGGTTGGATGGGCCAGCCGCAGACCTTCTGGAGACGAGCCATGGACGAGAATACCAAGTTCTTTGTCGGACTGGATGTTCACAAGGAAACGATTTCGATTTCGGTGTGTTCGGCGGGTCGGGAAGCGAGCCAGTTTCGGGGCACGATTCGGCACGACGTGCCCGCTTTGCTTGAGATGCTGCGCAAGCTGGGAGCGCCTGCCGAGCAACTGGTGGCCTACGAGGCGGGCCCGACGGGCTACGGCCCGTTCCGGTGCCTGGTTGAGCAAGGCTATGCCTGCCAGGTCGTTGCCCCATCGCTGATTCCGCAGCGTGCGGCCGAGCGCATCAAGACCGATCGGCGCGGTGCTTGAAATGCCCCGGCCGCCCCGGTAGCATCGCCGTTCCAGCGGCCCGACCGGCGCGCCTCGGCGCGGCTTTCCGACCCCAAGCCGGCGACGATGCTGTTGGCGAGACGGAGGAAGACCATGCGAAACAGTGCGCGTCCCGCGGCGTGGCTGGTGTTTGTGGCGGCGCTTTGCGGTGGCCCCGCCGCTGCCGACATGAAAATCGCCTTCATCGATCCGCTTTCCGGAGGCGCCGCCAGCGCCGGGATCAACGCCCAGAAGCACATGACCTATCTGGTCGACAAGGTCAACGCTGGCGGAGGCCTGAACGGCGAAAGGCTGCAACTGCTTTCCTTCGACAACAAGGTCGATCCCCAGGAGTCGCTGATCGCGCTCAAGAAGGCGCTCGACGACGGCGCGCGTTACATTTTCCAGGGCAATGGCAGCTCGGTCGCGCTCGCCATCTCCGACGCTGTTGCCAAGTACAACGAGCGCAACCCGGGCCAGGAAGCGCTTTTCTTCAACTACGCCGCGATCGATCCGGCCCTGACCAACGCCAAGTGCAATTTCTGGCACTTCCGCTTCGACGCCGATGTCGACATGAAAATGGCCGCGCTGGTGAGCGTCATCGCGAACCAGCCGCAGATCAAGAAGGTGTATCTCATCAATCAAGACTACTCGTTCGGCAAGGCGGTCGCCGCCGCGGCGCGACGCATGCTCGCGGAGAAGCGGCCCGACATCCAGATCGTCGGCGACGAATTGCATCCGCTGCAGAAGGTACAGGACTTCTCGCCCTATGTTGCCAAAATCCGGGCTTCGGGCGCGGACACCGTGATCACCGGCAACTGGAGCAACGATATGCTGCTGCTGATCAAGGCGGCCGAGGATGCCGGGCTCAAGGTCAACTGGTATACCTACTATGCGGGCGGCCTCGGTTCGCCTGGCGCGATCGGCCGCTACGGCATCGGCGCTGTCAAGCAGGTAAGCGAATATCACAACAATGCCTTGCCCGAGCTCGATCCGGATGCCGCGGCATTCCGCAAGCGCTTCACTGGAAAGGATGACGAGTTCGACTACTATCGGCTCAACACCGCGTTCCTGCTGTTCGTCGCGGCTGCGAATAAGGCAAGATCGAACGACCCGATCAAGGTCGCCAAGGCGCTCGAGGGCATGAAGCTCAATACGACCGTCGGTGAGGTCGAAATGCGCGCCGACAACCACCAGCTGTTGCAGCCGTTGTTTGTGTCGACGTTCTCCGACAACGTCAAGTACGACGTCGAGCGAACAGGCCTGGGATTCAAGACCGACGCCAAGGTCAACGCCAAGGACACCGCGCTGCCGACGACCTGCCAGATGCAGCGTCCGAACTGAGCCGTCGGCCGGACGCACCGCGACGGCAAGGCGGGGCGGTTGTGTGCGGGCAGCCCCGACGCGCCAGGATCCAAAGTGCACGAGATCATTGCGTTCTCGCTCCTGAACGGTGTGGTCTATGGCCTGCTGCTGTTCATGGTCTCGAGCGGGCTTACGCTCATCTTCAGCTTGATGGGCGTATTGAACTTTGCGCACGCGAGCATGTTCATGCTGGGTGCCTACTTCTCGTATCAGATCAGCAGGTGGATCGGCTTTTGGCCGGCGCTTATCATCGCGCCGCTGCTCGTGGGCGCAATTGGCGCCGCAGTCGAACGCTTTGGGCTACGCCACGTCCACCGCCAGGGACATGTCGCGGAAATCCTGTTCACGTTTGGCCTGGCATACCTGATCGTCGAGTGCGTAGTCATGGTCTGGGGTCGCAATCCGATTGAGTACCGCGTGCCCGCCACGATCGATTTTCCGCTATTCACGCTCTACGGCACGAGCTATCCGTTCTATAAGGGGCTGATGATGGCGATCGCCGTGGCGATGTTCGCGTTCCTGTACCTCGCGTTCAAGCGCACCCGACTCGGGCTCATCATCCGTGCCGCATTGACACATCCGCAAATGGCCGGCGCGCTCGGCCACGACGTGCCGCGGATTTTTGTTATCGTGTTCGCGATCGGCAGCGCGCTGGCGGGCCTGGCTGGCGTCATCGGCGGGTTTGCGCTGCTCACCGAGCCTTCCATGGCGCAGGAGCTCGGACCGATCGTGTTCGTCGTCGTTGTCGTCGGAGGCCTGGGCTCGATTTCCGGCGCGTTTATCGCGTCGATGCTGATCGGCATCGTCCAGACCTTCGCGGTAGCGCTCGACTATTCCCTGCTTGATCTTCTGGGCGCGCTGCGCGTGGTGATGTTGCCGGATTCACCGTTCTACGAAATCGGAACGGTCAAGATCGCGCAGGTCGCGCCTTTGATGCCCTACCTGTTGCTCGTCGTTATGCTCATCGTCCGTCCTCGAGGTCTCCTTGGCACGCGCGAAACATGACCCGCGACGGCGACGGTCCGAGAAATGCCCCAGCGGCCGCGCTGCGACAGTGGGCCCTGGCCCAGCGCCTTTGGTTCGGCGCGGCGGCGCTGCTGCTGGTGTTGCCCTTTGTCCCGGGGCTGGACACCAATTTCGGCCGCTCGCTTCTGTCGCAAATGGGCATCGCCGCCGTGTTTGCCCTGTCGTACAACCTCCTGCTCGGGCAGACCGGATTGCTATCGTTCGGCCACGCGGTTTATTTCGGTCTGGGCGCCTACGCCGGTATTCACCTGATGCGCGCGATCAACGGCGGGGTGCCGATTCCCATGCCCTTAGTACCCATTGCCGGGGCGGTGACGGGGCTTGCGTTTGGCATGCTGTTCGGCGCCTTGACCACACGCCGTGCCGGCGTTGTCTTCGCCTTGATCTCCCTTGGGGTGGGCGAACTCGTCCTGGCCACGGTGCGCCTGGCGCAAGGCTTTTCCGGCGGCGAGGAGGGCATCACGGCCAATCGCAGCGTCGGCCCACACCCGTTCGGGCTGACCTTCGCCTCACAACTGCAGGTCTATTACGTTATTGCCCTTTGGGCGCTGCTCGCCGCTGCGCTCATGGTTGCCTTCCTGCGCACGCCCGTCGGCCGCCTCTGCAACGCAGTCCGGGACAACCCGGTGCGAACGGAATTCATCGGCTACGATCCGGTGCGCGTGCGTTTTATCGCCTTCTCGGTCGCGGCGATGTTCGCCGGGCTGGCAGGCGGCCTGCATGCGCTCAATTACGAGATCGTCGCGGCGGAAGCCGTAGGTGCAGGCAGGTCGGGCGCCGTGCTCCTGATGGCGTATATCGGCGGCATCGGCCACTTCCTCGGCGCCATCCTCGGTGCGATCGTGATCACCTGGTTGCAGGTCAGCCTTAGCGACTACACCACGGCCTGGCAGCTCTACCTCGGACTGTTTTTCATGGCGATCGTGCTGTTCGCACCTGGCGGCCTGGCGGGCCTCCTGCTGATGCACGCCCCACTCCTCCGTAACGGCGGCTGGGTCGACGTGCTCAAAGCCTACGCTGTCGCCTTGTTGCCGGCGCTGATCATGCTCGCCGGTGCGGCCACGCTACTTGAGATCAACTACCGTCGCGCCACCCAACCGGAGGCCGGCCCCCGGGTGACTTTGTTTGGAGTGACGATGGACACGTCGACGCCGTGGCCGTGGCTCACTGCGATCGGATTGATCATCACCGGGTTCTATGCCTTCCGCAGGAGCTGGCCGTTGGTGGCAGCAGCCTGGCAGCACGCCGGCGACGAATCCCTGGCGCAAAGCGACGGCAGGCAATGACCCCAGACGGCTCTGCCCGCGCGTCGGCGCGTTGCGCGCTGGAGTTAAAGGATGTGCGCAAGAGCTTCGGCGCGATGCAGATCATCCGTGGCGTCTCGCTCGACATCCTTCGTGGCGAGCGCCATGCGATCATCGGTCCAAACGGCGCCGGCAAATCGACCCTGTTCAACCTTATTTGCGGTCGCTTCGCGCCCAGCGGTGGCTCCATCCTGTTCGACGGTAAAGCGATCGCCGCGCAGCCTCCATTCAAGATCAATCGTCGCGGCATTGCCCGCAGCTTCCAGGTGACAAACATCTTCCCCCGTCTATCCGTCTTCGAGAATATCCGCTGCGGCCTGTTTTGGTCGCTCGGTTACAAGTATTGCTTCTGGCGTAATGTGAACGGGCTGGGTGATGCGAATGAGCGTACCGAGCACATCCTGGAAGCGATCGGGATGACGCCAAAGCGCGACGCACCGGCCGGTGTGCTCACCTACGCCGAACAGCGTGCCCTGGAGATCGGCATAACGATCGCCGGAGACCCACAGGTCATATTGCTCGATGAGCCGACTGCCGGAATGAGCCGGGCCGAAGCCGAGCACGCCGTGACCCTGATCCGTACGGTATCGCAAGGCAGAACGCTGGTCATGGTCGAGCACGATATGGGGGTCGTGTTCGATCTCGCCGACCGGATTTCGGTTCTCGTATACGGCGAAATCATCGCCACCGACGTCCCGTCACGCATTCGGGGCAATGTGGCCGTGCAGAGCGCCTATCTCGGGAGCGCGCGCCATGCTTGAGGTCGAGGATCTGCATGCCTATTACGGCAAGAGCCACATCCTCCAGGGTGTCTCGTTTGAGGTGAACGAGAGTGAAATCATCAGCCTGCTGGGCAGGAATGGCGCCGGACGGTCGACGACGATCCGGACCATCATGGGCCAGGTCAGGCCGGTTGGCTCGATCCGCTTCAAGGGCAAGCGGATCGATGGCTTGAAGTCGCACGAGATCGCGCGGCGGGGGCTGGGCTATGTTCCCGAGGACCGTGAGATTTTTTCCGGTCTGACAGTGCGCGAGAACCTGCTCCTGGGAATGAAAGCAGCGCGCCCGCGGGGACGCTGGTCGCTCGACGACATGTTCGCGCTATTTCCACTGCTGCGCGAGCGCGCCGACGCACCTGGCGAGGTATTGTCCGGCGGCGAGCAGCAGATGCTGACGATCTGTCGCACCCTCATGGGCGATCCCGACTTGATCATGATCGATGAGCCCACCGAGGGGCTCGCGCCGATGCTCGTTGATCTGGTGCGCGAATTGCTCGAACGCATCGCGCAGCGCGGCGTCGCAATCCTGTTGATCGAGCAGAAGCTCACGATCGCACTGGCGATTTCGCATCGACTGTACGTTATGGGCCACGGCCGCATCGTGTTCGAAGGCTCGCCGCAGGCGCTGCGCAGCAATGACCTGGTGTGCAAGGAGTGGCTCGAAGTATGAGGAACCCGCAATGAGCGTAAAACAGCTATTCGACCTCACCGGTAGGACGGCACTCGTGACCGGCGGATCGCGCGGCCTGGGACTGCAGATCGCCGAAGCGTTGGGTGAGCTGGGTGCGCGCGTTGCACTCGTGGCGCGAAAGTCGGACGAACTCGACGCCGCGACGATACACCTGCGGTCGCGGATCGGCATCGAGGCGCTGCCGCTGGTCTGCGACCTGGCCAACGTAGCCACGATACCCGCCGTGGTCGAGCGCGCCGTGGCCGCGTTGGGGCCGATCGACATCCTGGTCAACAATGCCGGCACGACCTGGGGCGCACCCACGCTCGAGCACCCGCTGGCGGCGTGGAACAAGGTCGTGGCGCTGAATCTGACCGCCTTGTTTGTGATCACGCAGGAAATCGGCCGGCGCTGCATGGTGCCACGGCGGCGCGGCAAGATCATCAACATTGCCTCCATCCTGGGGCTCGTCGGGGGCGGCGATCCCGGCCGCGCGGCTACGCTCGCGTACAACACGACCAAGGGCGGCGTCATCAGCTTCACGCGTTCGCTCGCGGTTGAATGGGCACCATACGGCATCCATGTGAACGCCATCGCGCCGGGTTTTTTCCCGACCAAAATGACCCAAGGCGTACTGGAGAGCGCCGGCGAAGCGATCCTCGAACGGGCGCCGTTGCGGCGCATGGGCGGCCCGGAGGATCTGAAGGGACTGGTCGCCCTCTTCGCCTCGGACGCAAGCGCCTTCATTACAGGCCAGATCGTCGCGGTGGACGGCGGCACGACGGCGGTCTAGACGCCATTAATCGTCAAGGTTATTCATAAAAATCATTATGTTACAGATGTATGGCGGCAATGAGGGGAGCGTCACCTGTCGGTCGCGGTCAATAAAGGCCTTGACAAGTATTGCCTAGGCAACATATGATGTCCTAACATGATCTGAGGCAGAGCCCGTGACTGCGATCTACGACGCGAAGACGTTTAACCCCAAGACTGCGATCGGCGGTCTGGTGTCGCGCGTAAAGCTTAAGTTGTTCGACGCGCTTGAGCGCGAGCTCGCGCCCTATGACATCACCGGCGCGCAGTACGTCATTCTCGTCGGTCTGGCCAACGGAATCGATTCGGCATCGGGCCTGTGCAAGGGGGTGTCGTACGATCCGGGTGCCATGACGCGCATGATCGACCGGTTGGAACGCAAGAGCCTGGTCCGGCGCGTGCGCTGTCCGGATGACCGGCGCGTGGTCAAGCTTGCGCTCACCGACGAAGGGAAGGCCGTGTATCCCCAACTCATCGCGAGCGCAGCGGAAGTAACCAACCGCAGTTTGGAGGGCTTCACCAAGTTGGAGGCGCAGCAATTCGAAAGCCTGTTGCAGCGCATGCTCGACAGCCAGTGAATTTTTTTTAGTAGCGAATTGCCTAGGCAGTTACAGACTTAGCAATGCCAGCCCTGGCAGTGAATTGTACCGGCAAAGGAAAAGGCAATGAAAACTTGGTTCATGTTTTGGATGCAACGCGGCCTCGCTGTTCTGCCGCAGAGCTTTCGCGCGCTCGGGCCCTACCTCCTGGTGGAACTGGTTCTACCCGGCGGCTCGCTGTTGGCGCTGCTGCTGTGGCTCTACAACCACAAATCGGCGCGGGCGTGAGATGAAGAGGATTGACCGCAAGCTGGTCGCTGGTGCGCTCGCGTCAGCGCTCTTGCTTGCCGCTTGCGCCAGCACCAACGGCCTGGCACCCGAGGCGTCGCTCCGGGACGCAAACGACTTGGCGGTAGCGAAGACGCTTGCGGCGGCCGCGCAGTCATCGTCAGTGTGGCCACGCAGCGATTGGTGGACTGCCTACAACGATCCCCAGCTCGGCGCGCTGATCGAAGAGGCGCTGACCGAAAGCCCGACCCTGCGTGTTGCCGAGGCGCGCATGCGCAAGGCGCTCGCCTTCGCCGCGACAACGAAGTCGGCCCTATATCCGCAGGTCAATGGCGACTTCGAGGTTGACCGGCAACGATTTCCCGACCATGGCCTGACGCCACCCCCGTTCAACGGCCTCTGGGGAACGTTGTACCAGCTGCAGGCAACGCTCAACTGGGAGCTCGACGTTTGGGGCAAGAATCGCGCCGCATATGAAAGCGCGCTGGGCCAGGCGCAGGCGGCCGCAGTGGATGCCGATGCCGCGCGTCTGGCGCTGTCGGTCGCTATCGCGCAGGCGTACGTGCAGCTGGACCGCGGGTATCTGCAGCTCGACGTCGCCCAAGCCACGCTCAAGGAGCGCGAACAAATCTACGCGCTGACGCGTGATCGGAATGCGGCCGGCATCGACTCGCGCCTCGAACTCAAGCAGGCCGAAGCCGCGCTGCCAGCGACGCGCGAGCAGATCGAGCAGTTGCAGGAGACGATCGGTCTCACGCGCAATATGCTGGCGGCACTGCTCGGAGCCGGTCCCGATCGCGGACTGGCGATCGCACCGCCTGTCGCAAATGTCCTGCAACCGGTCGCCCTGCCTTCGGCCATTCCGACGGAACTTCTCGGCCGGCGGCCCGACCTCATCGCACAGCGCTGGCGCGTCGAGGCGGCGCAGAAAGGTATCGCCGGCGCGAAAGCCGCGTTTTATCCCGACGTTAATCTCGTGGGCTTGATCGGCCTGCAGAGCTTCGGAGCCGCAGGCTTTCTGAGCGCCGCGAGCCGCATGGTCGGGTTCGGTCCGGCGGTCACACTGCCGATTTTCGAAGGCGGCCGGCTGCGCGCCAACCTCGCCGGCGCGAACGCCGACTACGACATTGCCGTCGAGCAGTATGACCAGCTGTTGGCTGATGCTTTGCGCGATATCGTCGATCAGCTGACCTCGTTCGCCAGCGTCGAAGCCCAGCACCGGGAACAGGAACAGGCGCTCGCGGATGCGCAAGAGGCCTATGACCTGGCGCTGCTGCGCTATCGCGAGGGGATCGGCAACTACCTGCAGGTGCTGAGCGCGGAATCGCCGCTACTGGTGCAGCAGGGCCTCGAAGCAGACCTGCGCGCACGCGACCTCGAGATTTCGATCAGCCTGGTGCGCGCGCTCGGTGGCGGCTTCTCTGTGCCCGCAGGTCCGGTCGCCGTCGCGCGCTGAAAGCGATCATGAAGAAACTCTCAACAATACTCCGCGACAAAGCAGGACGTGAACTGGCGACCGCGCTGTGGCGATACGTCGGCAGGACGCTGGCGATGATCGCGGGCGCAATCGTTGTGGCTATCGTCATCGTCCAGGCCGAATCGTGGGCGATCCGACAAGGGCCGTTGCTGCTTTCCGCCGCCGATGCAAATGCTTTAGCGCCCGGCGACGATTGCATCCCCGTTTACAGCACAGACGCCGGCGCTCTGCCGGTGTCGATCCTTTACTAAGCCGCAGCCAAGGAAATACTTCATGCCAAGCGATACTCAAGTTCCCGCGCCCACACCGCCCGAGACGACGCGCAAACGTTGGCTCGCCATCGTCATCGGCGTGTTCGCCGCGATCGGCATCGCCTACGGTGCGTACTGGGCGATTGCCCTGCGCAACTGGCAGTCGACCGACGACGCCTACGTCAGCGGCAATGTGGTGCAAATCACACCGCAAATCTCTGGCACCGTGGTTGCGATCGGCGCCGACGACACGCAGTTCGTCAAGGCCGGCGAGGTGCTGGTGCGGCTCGATCAGGCCGATGCGAAGGTCGCGCTGGATGAAGCCGAAGCGCAGCTCGCCAAGACTGTGCGCGAAGTGCGGAGCCTGTTTGCGACCTCGGCACAGTTGCAGGCCTCCGTGGCGATGCGTCAATCGGATCTCGACCGGGCAGGCGCCGACCTCGTCCGCCGCGAACGGCTGGCGAGCTCGGGGGCGATCTCCGGCGAAGAAATGCAGCACGCGCGTGATGCATTCGACAGCGCCAAGGCCGGATTGCTCGCCGCGCAGCAGCAGCTCACCGCCAACCGGGTTCGCGTCGACCACACGACCGTCGAGGATCATCCCGACGTGCAGAATGCCAGCGCTCGGGTGCGCGACGCGTATCTGACGTATGCGCGCACCGCTCTGCCGGCGCCCGTCGCAGGCTTCGTGGCCAAGCGTGCGGTACAGCTCGGGCAGCGCGTTAGCCCCGGTAGCCCGCTGATGGCCATCGTCCCCCTCGACCAGGTCTGGGTGGATGCCAACTTCAAGGAGCCGCAGCTCGCCAGCATGCGCGTCGGGCAGCCCGTTACGCTGAGCGCCGATCTCTACGGCGGCAAGGTCAAGTACCACGGCACGGTTGCAGGCTTCGGAGCCGGCACCGGCTCGGCGTTCGCCCTGCTGCCGGCGCAGAATGCTACCGGTAACTGGATCAAGGTCGTACAACGCGTCCCGGTGCGCATCGCGCTCGATGAGCGGGAGCTCGCCGCACATCCGCTGCAAGTCGGATTGTCGATGCAGGTCGAGGTCGATACGCACGACCGCAACGGCGAACGGTTGCCGCAAGTCGCGCGCAGCGTGCCCGTTTATGCGACCGACGTCTTCGGCTCGCTTGATTCGATCGCCGCCGAGCGCGTGAAGACGATCATTGCCGCCAACCAGGGCGGCGCGAATCACGTCGTCCAGGACCATGCGCCGCAAGAAGCCGCCGCCCTCAGCCGTCTCGCCGGCTTCACCGCAACGCGAGACGCGGCCCCTGCGCGTCGGCCCACGTTGTAGCAGCGCAGCTTTGACGGGAGTCGCCATGGCTCGAACGCCTGTGACACGCGACGCAGCGCGCATGCCGGCGCCCCTGTCCCCGCTCCAGGGCGGCGCGCTTGCGATCGGCACCGTCGCGCTGTCGCTCGCCACCTTCATGAACGTGCTCGACACCTCAATCGCCAATGTGTCGATTCCGGCGATAGCGGGCGATCTCGGCGTGGCACCCGATCAGGGCACCTGGGTCATCACTTCCTTCGCCGTTGCGAACGCGATCTCATTGCCGCTTACCGGCTGGCTGACGCAGCGCTACGGCCAGGTGCGGCTGTTCACCACGTCGGTACTGCTGTTCGTGCTGGCGTCGTTCTTGTGTGGTCTCGCGCCTTCGCTCGGGTCGCTAATCGTGTTTCGGGTCATCCAGGGCGCGGTCGCGGGTCCCATGATTCCGCTGTCGCAGGCGCTGCTGCTATCGAGTTATCCCAAGGCCAAAGCAGGCAGCGCCCTGGCGGCGTGGTCGATCACCACGTTGGTGGCCCCGGTCGTCGGGCCGCTTCTCGGCGGCTGGATCACGGACAACATCGCATGGCCATGGATCTTCTACATCAATGTCCCGGTCGGACTCGCCGCGGCGGGCGTGAGCTGGTTCATCTACCAGAAGCGCGAAACGCCGACGGCCCGGCTACCGATCGACGCTGTCGGTATGGGTCTGCTCGTGCTTTGGGTCGGGGCGCTGCAACTCATGCTCGACCGGGGCAAGGATCTGGACTGGTTTCAGTCGTGGCAAATCACGACGCTGGCAATCACCGCCGTAGTCGGCTTCGCCATCTTCGTCGTCTGGGAACTCACCGAACGGCACCCGGTAGTCGACCTGACGCTGTTCACACGCCGCAACTTCTGGACCAGTACGCTCGCCATGTCACTCGGCTACGGCACCTTTTTCGGCAATGTCGTGTTGCTTCCACTTTGGCTCCAACAATACATGGGTTATACCGCGACCTTGGCGGGCATGGTGCTAGCGCCAGTAGGAATCTTCGCGATTCTGCTCACGCCGCTGGTCGGCCGCAATATCGACAAAGTAGATCCCCGCTGGTTTGCCACCGGCGCCTTCGCGGTACTGGCACTGGTGCTGGGCATGCGTTCGCACTTCAACACCGATGCCGACTTTGCGACCTTGATGGTGCCGACGATTGTCCAGGGAATCGCGCTGGCTGTGTTCTTCATCCCGCTCATCACCATGGCTCTATCGGGCCTTGCGCCGTCGCGCATCCCGGCAGCTTCCGGTTTGTTCAATTTCGCCCGCATCACGGCGGGCTCCTTCGGCACCTCGATCGCCACCACGCTCTGGGACCGGCGTGCGAGCCTCCATCATGCGCAACTCGTCGAGCAGGTGACCCCATACAACCCGTCGTCGGCGCAGGCGTTCGCAAACCTGCATGCGAACGGCCTCGATACGGCGCAGAGCACCGCGTTGATGAACCGGCTGATCGATCAGCAGGCAGCCATGCTTTCGGCCAACGACATCTTTCTGGCTTCGGCGCTGCTGTTCCTGTTGCTGATCGGCGTGGTCTGGCTCGCCCGCCCGCTCAAGCGCGGCGCGGCAGCGGAGGCGGCAGCCGGCGCGCATTAACCCCCGGGGTTCGGGACCGAAACCCTACAACCGGTGACTGCGGTCGCCATCGCGGAAACCGACGAGTTCGTTGTCGAGGCCGCGTGTCAAGGCGAGCACCTTGAACAGCTCCCCCATCTCCGCTGGCGAGGTGAGCTTGTGCACCGCGCCCGCCGCGCGCAGATATGCCGCCGAATCCGGATCGCCGCAGCGCGCGAGTCCGTCGAGCACGCCGCAGGCAAGGAGAAACTGCGCCTGGGTCGCGAAGCCGGCGACTGTCATGCCCCCGGCGACGCCGGCGCGCGCCACGGCACTGAAATCGACATGCGCGCTCATGTCGCTCAATCCCGGGCAGAAGAACGGGTCGACCAGCGCACGATGGCGATAATGAACCATCAACGTACCGCTATCCCTCTGTGGATGGTAGTACTCAGCCGCGGGAAAGCCGTAGTCGACGAGGAGCATCAAGCCCCGGTCGCAGCGCTGGCCTAGGGTAGTCACCAGCGCCTCGGCTGCCGGGTTTAGCTCCGAAGCATAGTCGCCGCCGGGCGGGAAGCGCGATTGCGCCATGTTGCGCAGCATGCCCCCTCCGAGCGGGCGATCGCTGAACACGAGACCCGCATTTGCGTCCATCGTCACCCCGCGCTCGAACCATTCACCGTCGCGCCGTGCCACCAGGTGTGGCGGAATGGCGTCGAGGACTTCGTTGGCGATAACGGCACCGCTCCACCGCTCCGGAAGGGCGTCGATCCATGCCACTCGTGGCATGAGTGCCGGGATTCGCGTGGCCAATTGCCCACGCTGCCTTTCGCGCAGATCGGGACTCACCTCGAGCAGCAGGTAGCGCGCCGGCAGGGCACCCTGCTCCGCCAGCGTCGTCAGGACGTCGGCTGCGAGACGGCCGCTGCCGGGTCCCAGCTCGACGATCTCGCCGTTGGCAACCTGCGCGAGCACTTGCGCGAGTTGCGCCGAAAGCGCGCGCCCAAACAGCGGCGTGAGCTCAGGCGCGGTCACGAAGTCACCCGAGACGCCGAGCTTGTGCGCGCCGGCCGCGTAGTATCCGAGGCCGGGCGCGTAGAGCACCGCGTGCATGTAATCGGCAAACGAAATCCAGCCCTCCGCCTCGGCAATGGCATGCACTAGGTGCGCAACAAGGCGATCGCTGTGCCCGCGCTCCGCTGCAGACGGTGGCGGAAAGCCGCCCGGACGGGTGTCGAGTGGAGCCGTGGACATCGATGTGCTAGATTGGCAGGTCGAGGGGAGTGTAGCCGGAGCGCCACGTGCAGGGCAAAGTCGTCTTGATCACGGGAGGGGCCAAGCGCCTCGGCGCCACCATCTGCCGCCGGTTGCACGTCGCCGGCGCGAACCTGATGCTGCATTATCGTGCCTCAGCCGGCGAAGCGCGGCTGCTGCAGGCGGAGCTCAATCACCAGCGCAAGGACTCGGTGGCGCTGATCCAGGCGGATCTTCTCGATCTCGGCAAGCTGCCCTCGCTGATCGACCAGACGGTTCAAATCTTCGGCCGCCTTGATGCGCTGGTCAACAACGCGGCGAGCTTTTATCCCACGCCCGTCGGCGAAATCACCGCCGATGATTGGGAGACGCTTATTGGCGCCAATCTTCGCGCGCCGCTGTTCATCGCGCAGGCCGCCGCGCCGGCGCTCAAGAAGGCCCAGGGAGCGATTGTCAACATTACCGACATCCATGCCGAGCGGCCGCTCAAGAACTACTTGCTTTACAGCGTCGCCAAAGCGGGTCTTGTCGGACTGACGCGTTCACTTGCGCGCGAACTTGCGCCCGAGGTTCGCGTCAACGCGGTCGCGCCGGGACCGATCCTATGGCCCGATGACGATACCTTCGACGAGTTGTCGCGCCAGAGAATCATATCGCACACGCCGCTCAAACGCGAAGGTACTCCGGAAGACATCGCCCGGGCGGTGCATTTTCTGCTCGCCGAAGCAACGTACGTGACCGGCGAGACGATCAATGTCGATGGAGGGAGGCACGTCGCGCTTTGAGCGGCGGGGCCATACCGGCACGCCGCAGGACTCGGCAGCCGGCGGCAATCCCAAAGTTACCTGCTTCGCCGCGCCCCGGAAGCACCGCTGTTTCGGGGTCGATGTCGCGCACCCGGCCCCGCTGCAACCAGTGCGTCACCCCGATTCGCCTGCCGAGGGCGACGGCAGTACATGCCCCCTTCGCCGTGCGACCAGCGCCGCCAAGCGCTCAAGATAGGGATCGACGACACCGTGCGTGATGAGCGCAACGCGAGTGCGTTCCAGGTAATCGGCCGAAGAACCGAACGCACCTGCTGCGCTGGCAATAACCTCCGCCTGCTCCCCGAGGGTAAGCTTGCCCGTGTACTGCCGGTGTGTGCGATCGACGACGAATGCCAGCGCCACGAGCGGTGATTGTCGGCGGCGTACGGTAACCCAAAGCGGCTGGTACGCGCCGAGTACCATCTCCCGCCGCCAGAGGAGCAACAGTTCATCTTTCGCAACGCGCGCCGGCAGTTGGTAGACCACGCCCTGACAAGAACCGCCGCGGTCCAGGCCGAGCACCAATCCCGGTTGCGTGGAGGTACCACGCGAAGCGAGGGACCAGAGGCAGAAACGCCGGTGTCGGCCGCTGAGCGTCGCGGGCTGCGCTTCTTCAAACGGAAACAGTGGATTCCACAACAGCGAGCCGTACGCGAATACCCACCACGAAGAGCCGAGCGGCTTGCGTTTCAATGTCGTGGCCAGGGAGGCCGCAAGCTCTTCGTCGGTGAGCGCGTGTCTTGGGTCGAGCGCCGCCGTATAAACGGCGCGCATGCGCCCTTCCTCGAGATCGCGACGTGACAGGGTCACGGCTCGGGCTCGACGTCGCGGATCTGCTGTACCAACTCGACCTTGGCCCGCCGTCGTTTCGCCGCCGTCGACTTACCGTGCGCGCCGCCCTTGCCAAGCAGGGGCGAGCGCACGACCGGATTGCGCGGCTTGGATGGCGCACGCGGCTTGGCGCGCTTCACCCCAGACCCACAAACGGCAAGCGCGCCTCACACCACCGCGCGACGGCGAGCAGGTGCTCGTCGCCGCCGGCGATCGCAGCGAGCTGCAGACCCAGCGGCAGGCCGTTGGCCGCGGCCGCGATCGGCAGGCAGACGGCGGGAAACCCGAGCAGGGACCAGAGCGTGCAACAAGCCGGATCGCCGGTCTGCGTGAGATCGGCCGGCGCGACCGACGGTGCCGGCGGGCAAGCGACGGCATCGAACGGCGCCAGCCATTCGGTGGCCGCGGCGATCAGGACGTCGCGCCGCGCCAGCGACGCTGTATAAGCACTGGCGTCGATTTCCCGCCCCTCGTCGAGCGCGGCGTTGAGCTTGACTGACAGGCGCCCGCGGTCGCGTACCTGCAGATCGCCCATCTGCTGCACCGCCTCGTAAAGCATGATCGTGCGATGGACGCGCTGGGCGTCGGACCAAGCCTCGGGCAGCGCGACGGTCGTGACCATCGCCCCGGAGTCGCGCAAGCTCGCCATCGCTGCCAGCATGGTGCGTTCCTGTTCGGTACCCGTGCCGACCCAGGAGAACCCGGGGAGTAGCGCAAGCCGGGGCGGATGCGCTTTCGCCGCCTCGCTTTGGATGCGGCCGGGATCAGCCAGACACGATGCGAGCAACGCACAATCCGCGACGTTGCGGGCGAAGACGCCGAGCGTATCGAACGTCGGGCTGAATAGGTTGACTCCCTCGAAGGGCAGCGCGCCGATGGTCGGCTTGAAACCGACGACGCCGCAATATGCCGCCGGTCGGATCACCGAGCCGTTGGTTTGGGTGCCGATCGCCGCCGCGACCTGCCCCAGCGCCACCGCGGCGGCCGAGCCAGAAGACGAGCCGCCAGGCGTGTGTGCCGCATTCCGGGGATTGCGCGTCTTGCCCGGATGCGTGAAAGCGAATTCGGTGGTCACGGTCTTGCCGAGAACGAAGCCGCCCGCCCGGTGCAGGCGGCGGACGCATTCGGCTTCGTACATGGGCTGCGCCCCCGCGTAGATCGGCGAGCCCAGCTGAGTCGGTTGGTCAACCGTCGCAACAATATCCTTGACGCCGATAGCAACACCTGCGAGCGCTCCAGTTGCCGCACCGGCTGCGCGATTGACATCGCATTTGCGCGCCGCCGCGAGCGCGGCATCGGCATCGAGGTACGCCCACGCTTGCACATTGGCGTCGGTCGCGGCAATACGCTCGAGCAACGCACGCGTCAAGGTTTCGCTGGTGATCGTGCCCGAACGCAATGCGGCGAGCGCATCGATCAGGGACAGTGCATGCAAAGGCACGCTCATGGCGTCGCGCGCGCCAGCGTGCGTGACACCGCCGCGGTGCCGGACGGGGACGCAGGCGGAAGAAACAGTGCCTGCAGATCGTTGAGAAAGCGCCGACCCAACGGCGTCGGCCGAACCCGTTGGTGGTCGCGCACGAGAAGACCACGGCGTTCGGCTTCGTCGATATCGCGCTGGACGATCGCGAGTGTGAATCCAGTTCGCTCCGCAAACTGGGCGATAGGAAAACCGTCGGTCAGCCGCAACGCGTTGAGCATGAACTCGAAGCCGACGTCGCCGCGCGGAACCTCCCGCTCTTCGGCAAGTGGCGCGCCGCGCGCGATCGCTGCGAGATATTGCTGCGGCTGCTTAGGGCGAATCTGACGCACGATGCGCTGGGGAAACGACAGCTTGGAGTGTGCTCCAGCGCCAATGCCGAGGTAATCGCCGAACTGCCAGTAGTTGAGATTGTGTCTGCATTCGCGGCCGGTCCTCGCGAAGGCGGATGTCTCGTAGTGCCGATATCCTGCCTTGGCGAGCGCATCCTCGAGTTCGTCCTCAATCGCAGCCGACGTGTCGTCATCGGGTAACGGCGGCGGATGGCGGTGAAATAACGTGTTCGGTTCGATGGTCAGATGGTAGAAGGAGAGATGTGGCGGCGAGAGTGCCAGTGCCGCCGCTGCGTCGGCGCGTGCATCGTCCTGTGTCTGCCCCGGCAGCGCATACATGAGGTCCAGATTGACGTTGTCGAAGATTTCGAGCGCCGCGGCTGCGGCAGTGCGCGCCTCACGCTCGTCGTGCACGCGTCCGAGCGCAGCCAGATGGCGAGGATTGAAGCTTTGCACGCCAAGCGACAGGCGATTGACGCCCGCGGCTTTGAACCCCGCGAACTTCAGCCGCTCGAACGTTCCGGGGTTCGCTTCCAGCGTCACCTCGGCATCAGGTGAAAGCGGAACACGGGCGCGGATCGCCGCCAGGATGCGATCGATTGCCACCGCTGCAAACAGGCTCGGCGTGCCACCGCCGAAAAAAACCGAAACGACGCGGCGTCCCCAGATGGAGGGAAGCGCCAATTCGAGATCGGCGATCAGCGCGTCAACGTACTGGGTCTCCGGCAATGTGCCGCGCTGCTCGTGTGAATTGAAATCGCAGTACGGGCACTTCCGAATACACCAGGGAATATGCACGTAGAGCGCGAGCGGGGGAAGCGCGGCGAAGTTCGGCGTCGAAGGTGGGCTCAGGGCGACGGTCTGGAGTGCCACTATGCCTCCATGCCGATCTGCGCAATCAGCCCCCGCATCGCTTTACCCCGGTGCGAGCGCTCGTTTTTCTGCGCCAGAGGCAACTCGGCGCTGGTCATGCCGCTCTCCGCGTCGAGAAAGTGCGGATCGTAACCAAATCCTCCCCGGCCTCTGGCCTCGTCGATGATTGTTCCCTCCCATCGCCCTTCGGCAAGGATTGGCTCCGGATCGTCTGCGTGTCGGAGCAGCACGAGCAGGCAGTAGTAATGTGCGCGGCGGTCGGCAACCCCTGCAAGATCGGCGATGAGCTTCGCGTTGTTGCGCCGATCGGACCTTGGAGTCCCCGCGTAGCGCGCCGATTGAACGCCAGGGGCGCCGAGAAGTGCGCCGACGCATACCCCGGAATCGTCAGCGAGCGCGGGCAGTCGGCAAAACCGGCTCGCGTGTCGCGCTTTTGCAAGCGCATTCTCGACAAAGGTCGCATGGGGCTCGTCGACTGCTGAGATGCCCAACTCCGCCTGGGGCACGACCTCGATGCGAAGCGGCGAGAGGAGGCGACGGAATTCGCGCAGCTTGCCTTCGTTGCCGGAGGCAAGGACGAGGCGGGGAAAAGACGGCACGGTGACACTCTAAACCGGCTCGTTACGTCCCAAGCGCGCGCTTCTGCATCGCGACCAGCTCGCGTATGCCGTGCCCCGCGAGCCCCACGAGCGCATCCAGCTCGGGGCGCGTAAACGGCGCGGCTTCCGCGGTTCCCTGTATTTCGACGAAGCCACCGCTGCCGGTCATGACGACGTTCATATCGGTGCTGCAGCCCGCGTCCTCGGCGTAATCGAGATCGAGGGTCGGCACACCATCGACGATTCCCACCGAAACCGCGGCAACCGCATCGGAGATCGGCTCGCCGCTGAATACGCCCTGCATCCTGCCCCAGGCGATCGCGTCGCACACCGCAACCCAGGCGCCCGTAATCGCCGCGCAACGGGTTCCCCCATCGGCCTGGATGACGTCGCAATCCACGCGGATCGTGCGTTCGCCCAATTGCGCCAGGTCGGCTATCGCGCGCAGGCTGCGGCCAATCAGCCGCTGTATTTCCTGCGTCCGTCCGGATTGCTTGCCTTCGGCCGCCTCCCGTCGCGCGCGCGTGCTGGTCGCGCGCGGCAGCATGCCGTATTCCGCCGTGAGCCACCCTTTTCCCTGGCCCTTGAGAAAAGGCGGTACGCCCGCTTCGACGCTTGCGGTGCACACCACGCGCGTGTCTCCGCATTCGATTAGCACCGAACCCTCGGCATGCCGCGTGTAATGACGGGTGATACGGACCGACCGCAGCTCATCGCCGCGTCGGCCTGAGGCGCGAACGCTCATCGCGTGTTTCCGTCCATCCGAAATGCCGATTATAGCGGTCGCTGCCAGCAGATCACTCGGGTAGGGTTCACCGCGCCCGCCGTGTCCGCCACCAGGCCGCGGTAGCGGCCAGCCCTTCGTCGATCGAGCGTGGCGGCGACCACCCAGTCAGCTCGCGGAAACGAGAGTTATCGACCTCGAGCGAGTCGAGTAGCCGGCTTACGTCGCTGCCGCGGCCGATCAAAGCCGCGGTGCCGCGCAGAAATGTCGCCGGAACGTGGAACAGTCGCGGCTGCACGCGCAGCGCACGCGCGAGCCGGATGGCGAGTTCGGTGGTCGACACCACCTCGGCATCGGCGATCGGCAGCGCCTGGTCCGGCCGACTCGGCGCGACGAGCGCTGCTTCGATCGCGCTTACCGCATTGCCGACATAGAGCAGGCTGCGCCGGTTGCCGATGCCGGCGAGCGGCAACCGCCTCTCGGCGGCGAGCGCCGCGAGCAGGGTGAGAAAGTTGCCCTTGACCTCCGGCCCATAGGTCAGCGGCAGGCGCAGAACGATCGCATCCATCCCATGCGCGCGGCAGATTTCACCGAGCACGCTTTCGGCCTCGGCCTTGCTGCGGGCATAGGCGCTCTGCGGCGCGGCCAAGTCGCCGACACCGAACGGTCGCCCGGGCGCACTTGCTTCCCCGTACACCTTGACGCTGCTCGCGAAGACGATGCGACGCACGCCCGCCCGGGCTGCCGCCTCGGCCAGGCGCCGTGTGACATGCACGTTGGCAACAATGAAAGGCGTCGGCCTGTCGGCCGCACCGCCGGCTGGAACATGCGCGCGGCCGGCCAGGTGCACGATCGCATCCACGCCCTGCACGATGTCCTGCCAGTCGACGGCGGCGAAGTCGCCGAGCGCCACGACGGCACTGCGCCGACTGTCGTCCGGCGCCGCCGCTCGCACCGCAGCCACGTAATCGACGCCCGCCGCAGCGAGCCGCGTGCACAGCGCGCGGCCGATGAATCCGCCCGCGCCGGTCACCAGAACTTTGCCTGCAAACGGTGCGGTCAAGCCCATCTCCAGCCATGCTTGTTGTAAAACCGCACCGCGCTCCGGGTGAAGATGAAGACGTGGCGCCAGCCCTTGCGCGACGCGCCGCCCCCATGATGGACGGCGCGCACCGTCGGCACGTACGCGCTCTGCGTCACGCGGTTCAGCCGCACGCTCCAGTCGAAGTCCTCGAAGTAGAGGAAGTAACGCGGATCGAAACCGCCGGTGGCTTCAAGGGCTTTGCGTCGCACCAGCATGAAGCAACCGCTCATCATGGGCACCGGCGATACGGTTTGACCGCTGCCGATGGTATCGCGCATCTCGTAGCTCTCGAGCCGCCTGCAAAACAGTCGGCGCAACAGGGTGGGCGCAAGACCCCGGAGCGCGAGGTCGAGCACGGCTGGGTAGCGCTTGCACAGGAATTCAGGCGCGCCGTCGGGAGTGAAGACCGCGGGTGCGAGGACTCCGACCTCGGGACTTGCGTTGAGGAACTTCAACCCCTCGATCAGCGCATCGGGCGCCAGCTCGACGTCGGGGTTGAGCACAAGATGGTAGTGTGTATTCCCACCGTGCATAACCAGGTTGTGCGCGCTGCCATACCCGATGTTAGCGTGACGATGCAGATAATTCATGGTCACGCCGGAGTCCTTGAATTCCGCCTCGCCGAGAGCGATGACGGCTTCGGCAGTCTGCCGCGACCCGGTGTTGTCGACCAGTACAACATTGGCGACGCGCAGCACGCCGCTGTCCTGCGCGGCTCGCAACGCCGTCGCGAGCGCCGCAAGACAGCGCTCGAGAAGCGCGAGGTCCGGCTGATACGTGACGATGCTGACCGTCAGCGTTACAGGAGTCAAGGCCGAGGGCGGAAATCGCAGGGTGGGTTAGAATCGTCGTTGATTGCCGCGCTTGCGTCAATCGTTGGCCGGACTGCGTCGACCCCATGAACGCGAATCCCGAACTCCGCTACGCTGCGTCGGATCTGCGCGCATTCGCGCGCACGTTGCTCGAGCGCGCGAAGATGCGCGGCGACATGGCCCGCGACGTTGCTGACGTGCTCGTCGATGGCGATCTGCTCGGGCACACCACGCACGGCCTCGCCCTGCTTGCGCCTTATCTCGACGAGCTTGTGCACGACCGGATGGCCCGGAGCGGCGAACCGACGATCATCTCGCGTCGGCGCGCTGTCCAGACTTGGGACGGTGAGCGGCTTCCCGGCCCCTGGCTGACCTTACGTGCGCTCGAGGCAGCCGCCGCCATGGCGCGGGAGTGTGGCACGGGCACCGTCGTAATCCGGCATTCGCATCACATCGCCTGTCTCGCCGCGTACCTGAAGCGCGCTACCGACCAGGGGTTGGTGGCCTTGATCGAGAGCTCGGACCCCGCCGTCGCCGCAGTGGCTCCGCACGGCGGCTTGACGCCCTTCATCACCCCGAATCCCATAGCCGCAGGCCTCCCCACGTCCGGCGACCCGATCCTCGTCGACGTGTCGACCTCGATCACGAGCATGGGTTATGCGCGGCAACAGATGCTCGCCGCAAGAATGCTTCCCGGCGAGTGGCTCATCGACGCCGAGGGCAATCCGACAGCGGATCCGGGCGCGCTTTTCAACGAGCCCAAGGGCGCCCTGTTGCCGCTCGGGGGCCTCGACGCGGGCTACAAGGGTTTTGCCCTGGCGCTGTTGATCGAGGCACTGACCGCCGGGCTGGCCGGCCATGGGCGCGCCGATCCGCCAGCCGGCTGGGGGGGCACGGTATACGTGCACGTCGTTGATCCCGAGGCATTCAGCGGATTGAGGGCATTTACGCGACAACTCGACTTCATTGCCGGCGCCGCACGCGGGGCCAAGCCGCGACGCGCCGGAGAACCGGTGCGACTGCCAGGCGAGCGCGGATTGCAGCGCTATCGCGACGCGCTTGCGCGCGGGGTCGCCCTATATCCGACGATCCTTCCCGCGCTGGTCCCCTGGGCGCAAAAGTACGACGTCGCACCACCGCGTCCGATTTCGTCGTAGTTGCGAATTTGCGCTCCAGGCGCCCCTCGCCCCCTACACGAACCCATACGTCACGCGCGGAATCCCGGCAAGGTCGCGTGCCGAAGCGACATCACGCAGTCCCGACGCGCGCAACAGCGCTTGTACCGCGGCCGCTTGATCATGGCCGTGCTCGAGCGCAAGCGCAGCTCCGGGTGCGAGGTACCCCGGCGCACCAGCGACGATGACGCGCATCGCGTCGAGCCCGTCGCTGCCGGAAGCGAGTGCGGCGGCGGGTTCGAAGCGCAAATCGCCCCGGCCCAGATGCGCGTCATCTTCGGCCACGTATGGCGGATTGGCGAGGATCAATGCGAAGCGACCGGACGGCACACGCGCAAACCAATCGGATTGAAGGAAGCTGACGTTGGGGATAGCCAGGCGCTCGCCGTTGCGGCGGGCGAGGGCAATCGCCGCCGCCGAAACATCGGCGCCGACGACCGCGCTGCGCGGTCGCCGGGATGCAACCGCCAGGGTGACCGCGCCCGATCCGCAGCCAAGGTCGAGCACACGCGCCGGCGCATCCTTGTCGAGCCAAGTCAGGGCCAGCTCGACCAAAAGCTCGGTTTCCGGCCGCGGAATGAGAACATCGGGCGTGATTTCGAGATCGAGACCGAAGAACTCGCGCCGGCCGGTGAGATAGGCCACCGGTTCGCCTTCACGCCGCCGGCGGGCCAGCGCGTCGAACGCGAGCGCCTGCTCGCGGGTAAGCGGCGCATCGCGGTGCGCCGCGAGCCACGCCCGGTCGCGATCAAGGACGTGCGCCAGCAAGAGCCTGGCCTCGAACGGCATGAGGCCACTCATAGCCAGCGCGGCGGAAACAGTCGCGGGAGTCATCGACCCTTCAGTCCGTGCAGGGGGTCTCCTGTCAACGCGCCACGATCGACCGCCGTCGGCTCTCGCCGGCGACGAATAGCCGCAGGTCGCGATCGTAATAGTGGCCCCACCCGGCGTCGTTCATGCCCGCCTTCAGCAACACGCGCTGTGACGCTGTGTTGCCGGGGTTGGTCAAACCGATGACGCGATAAAGCCCCAGGACTTCGAAGGCGTAGCGTATCAGCTCGCTCGCGCCTTCGGTCGCGTAGCCGTATCCCCAGGCTTGCGGCAGCAGCCGGTAACCGAGTTCGATCTCGACGGTCTGCGGCACGTATTTCAAGCAGAACCAGCCGATGAACTCGCCGCTCTCGCGCTGTGCTGCCGGCCAGATCCCGAGGCCCGGGTAGTTGCGATAATGGCCTGCCGCCCGCGCCAGTGCCACGGCGACCGATTCCCGCGTCCCCACGGAGCCATCACCGATGTAGCGCATCACACGCGGGTCGCTATGCAGGCGATAGAGGTTGTCGGCGTCGCCGGCACGGAACTCGCGCAGCGACAGGCGCGGCGTCTCGAGAAACGGGTTCACGGGCTTTCGCCCAAGGCCGCGAGTTGCTCGGCCTGAAACTCCTGCGCCAGCGCCTGCGTAAGCTCGAACAGGTCGCCGTCCATGATTTGGTCGATCTTGTAGAGCGTAAGGTTGATGCGATGGTCGGTGACGCGGCCCTGAGGAAAATTATAGGTCCGGATGCGCTCGCTGCGATCACCGCTGCCGATCAGCGACTTCCGCGTCGCAGCCTCCTTCCGCTGCCGCTCTTGACGTTCGCGGTCAAGCAGGCGTGAAGCCAGCACCGCCATCGCCTGCGCACGGTTGCGGTGCTGGGAGCGATCATCCTGGCACTCGACGACAAGTCCCGTTGGCAGATGTGTCACGCGCACCGCGGAGTCGGTCTTGTTGACGTGCTGACCGCCGGCGCCGGAGGCACGAAACGTGTCGATGCGGATGTCTGCCGGGTTGATCGCGATGTCCGCAATCGGATCGGCCTCCGCCAGCACCGCAACCGTGCATGCGGAAGTGTGAATGCGTCCCTGTGCCTCGGTTTCCGGCACCCGCTGCACACGATGCCCGCCCGACTCGAACTTGAGCTTCGAATAGACACCTTGGCCGGCGATGCGCGCGATGACCTCCTTGAAACCGCCCATGTCGCCGAGGCTCTCCGAGACGATCTCAACCTGCCAGTGATTGCGCTCGCCGAAGCGGGCGTACATGCGGAATAGGTCGCCGGCGAACAGCGCCGATTCGTCCCCGCCGGTACCAGCGCGGATCTCGAGAAAAACATTGCGCTCGTCGTTGGGGTCCTTGGGCAGCAGGACACGCTGCAGCTCCTCTTCGAGGCGCTCCATCGTCGCTTTCGCCTCCTTTGCCTCGGCTTCGGCAAGCATTTTCAGTTCCGGATCGGCAAGGAGCTCGCGCGCGTTGGCGAGCTCGCGTTCAGCTTGCTGCCAATCGCGGTACAGCGCGACCACAGGGTCGATCTCCGCATGCTCACGCGATAACGCGCGATAGCGGTCAAGATCGCGGGTGACATCTGGCGCGGCCAGCAGGCCGTCCAGTTCTTCGCGCCGAGCGGCAAGCTGCGTGAGCTTGGTGGACAATGACGATTTCATGCGCTGTCGTTCTTCATTTGACCACGCCGTGCTCCCCATGGATTCGGGGATAGAGACCTGTCGCGCGGCTTGGATGCTACGGATTCGGGCGAAAAAGCAGCCTTGACGGCAAGGCCCAGTCCCAACGAGACGCAGCCCCTAAGGCTCGTCTGGAAGGTGATAGATGCGCTGGAACAGCGCCAGCAACTCGGCGCGTTCGGCCTCACCGGCCTGGTTGAGCGCCTGTGTCGGCCCGTGCAGGAACTTGTGCGTGAGACCGCGCGCGAGCTGCTCGAGCACCTGTTCGGGCACAACGCCGTTGGCGAGTAGCCGCCGCGCGCGCTCAAGCTCCGCCGCGCGCAACGCTTCATGATGGCCCTGCAACGCTGTGATCGTGGGCACGATCGCGCGCCCCTCGAGCCAGCGCAGGAAGCTTTCCGCCTGCGCTGCGATCATCGCTTCGGCCTCGCGCACCGCGTCGACGCGGATCTGCAGGTTGTCCTTGACGATGTTGGCGAGGTCGTCGATGCTGTAGAGGAAGAGATCGTCGAGTTCGGAGGCTTCCGGCTCCACATCGCGCGGCACCGCGAGATCGATGATGAACATCGGTGCGTGGCGACGCGTTTTGATCGCGCGCTCGAGCATGCCCTTGCCCAATATGGGCAGCGAACTTGCGGTCGAGGTAACGATGATATCGAACTGCGCCAGACGCTCGGGCAGTTCGTTGAGCGTTATCGCCTCCGCCTGCACGCGCGATGCGAGCAGCGCACCACGCTCAAGCGTGCGGTTGGCGACGGTGATCGATTTAGGCTGGCGCGCGGCGAAATGCGTCGCACACAGGTCAATCATTTCACCCGCTCCGATCAGCAACAGGCGCTGGGCACCAATAGACGGAAAGATCCGCTCGGCTAGCTTGATGGCCGCTGCAGCCATCGAGATCGACGCGCTGCCGATCTCGGTTTGCGTGCGCACGTCCTTGGCCACGGCGAAGGTGCGCTGGAACAGCCGGTTGAGCACCAACCCGAGCGAGCCGGCCGACTCGGCGATCTTCACCGCCTGCTTCATCTGGCCGAGGATCTGGGGCTCGCCCAGAACCATCGAGTCGAGCCCGCTGGCGACGCGGAACGCATGCGGTACGGCCTTGTCTTGCGCCAAGGTGTAAACGTAGGGCGACAGCGATGCCCTTGGGACGCGGTGGAAATGCTCGAGCCACTCGACCACCGGTTCGGCGTCTCCGCCGTTGAAATACACCTCCGTGCGGTTGCAGGTCGACAGGATCGCCGCTTCCTTGACCTTCGGCTGGCCAAGCAGGTCGCGTAACGCGGTCGCCAGCGTGTCCCCATGGAACACGACCTGCTCCCGCACCCTGAGCGGCGCGGTAGTGTGGTTGAGGCCGAGCGCGAAAAGTGGCATGTGGCGGTGCGTTGCGTTGAGCCAGATATTCTACCGCAGCCGTTGCAGGAAGCGGCCGCAACGGGTTGATTTCGATCCAATCCAACCCGCGCCATACAGTGCGTTGTTACGCAGCCGGGATGGCAGTGGACGCACGGGCGATCGGCCGCTAGGCCTTGACGAAATCGCGTTTCGCGCCCAGCCAGCGTTCGAGATGCGCGCCGGCTGCGGCTGGCTCGCGCCGGAGCAGCTCGTCGGCGGCGTCGCGCGCCGCTTCGAGCAGCGCCACGTCGCGCTCGAGATCGGCGAATCGGAGCAGCGGCACGCCGGACTGCCGCGCCCCGAGGAATTCGCCAGGTCCGCGGATCACCAGATCCCGGCGGGCGATCTCAAAACCGTCATGATTTTCATATATGACCTTGAGCCGCGCCTTGGCCGTATCCGACATCGGCTCCTCGAAGAGCAGAACGCACACGCTCTCTTCCGCGCCGCGCCCGACGCGGCCGCGCAACTGGTGGAGTTGGGCGAGGCCGAAGCGTTCTGCGTGCTCGATGACCATCAGCGACGCATTCGGCACATCGACACCGACCTCGATCACCGTCGTCGCCACCAGCACGTCGACCTCGCCGCGCACAAACCCGCCCATAACGGCGCTCTTGGCGTCCGGCTTCATCCGTCCATGCAACAGGCCGACCTTGAGTTCGCTGAGCGCCGCGGTCAGCTCAGCATGTAGCGCGACGGCGGTCTGCAGTTCGAGCTTCTCCGATTCTTCGATCAGGGGACAGACCCAATATACCTGCCGCCCGGCGGCGCCGAGCTTGCGCACGCGCTCGACGATTTCAGCCCGCCGGCGCTGGCTCACCAGCCGGGTTGCAACCGGCGTTCTTCCGCGTGGCATCTCGTCGATGACCGATACGTCGAGATCGGCGTAGAAGCTCATCGCCAGCGTGCGCGGTATCGGCGTTGCGCTCATCATCAGCTGGTGCGCGTCGCCGATGCCTTTCTGGCGCAGCGCGAGGCGCTGCGCGACGCCGAAACGGTGTTGCTCGTCGATAATGGCCAGACCCAGTCTCGGCAGCGTTACCTCGTCCTGGAAAAGCGCGTGCGTACCGATCGCGAACTGCGCTTCGCCACTCTGGATCGACGCCAGCGCGCGTTTGCGCTCCTTCGCCGGCAAGCCACCGGACAGCCACGCTACGTTCAGCGGCAGGCCCTCGAGCCACGCAGCGAGCTTACGGTAATGCTGTTCCGCCAGGATTTCCGTAGGCGCCATGAATGCCACCTGATAGCCCGACTCGATCGCCTGCAGGGCGGCTAGCGCCGCGACCACGGTCTTGCCGCTGCCGACGTCGCCTTGCAGCAGCCGCTGCATCGGATCGGCCTTGGCGAGGTCTCGCCGGATCTCTGCGATCACACGCTGCTGGGCTCGCGTCAACCTGAAAGGCAGCCGCGCGTACAGCGCGCGGGTGAGCGAGCCGTCTCCGGGCAGCCGCTGCGCACGACGGCGCGCGCGCGCCCGGCGGTGCATCTTGAGCGAAAGCTGCTGCGCGAGCAGTTCGTCGAACTTCAGTCGCGTCCAAGCCGGATGCGTGCGCTCGTCGAGCGCGGATTGCGATGCATCCGGCGATGGTTCATGCAGGTAACGCACGGCTTGCGCGAAGCCCCATAGCCCGCGCGGCTCCCGGGTCCACGGCGGCAATGTCTCGGCCAGATACGCCGGATCACGTCCCAGCGCGCGGTGCACGAGTCGGCGCAGGTCGTCCTGGGCAAGGCCGGCAGTAGTCGGGTAAACCGGCGTCAGCCGGTCCGGCAAAGGCGTCCCTGGGGCGACGATATGAAAGCTCGGATGCACGATTTCGAGCCCGAAGTGGCCTTCCCGGACGTCGCCGAATGCGCGCACGCGCTTGCCGGTGGCGAGCGCTTTCTGCTGGCTGGGATAGAAGTGAAAGAAGCGCAATACGAGCTGCGCCGGTCCCTCCTCGAGCAGGCAAACCAATTGCCGCCGCGGCCGGTAGTGGATCTCGGTGTTGGCAATGGTCGCCTCGACCTGCCAGGCTTGGCCGGCTTTAAGCGCCTCCAACGGACAGAGGTGGGTATGGTCCTCGTAGCGCAGGGGAAGATGCAGCACCAGGTCCTGCTCGCGGACAATGTCCAGGCGCGAGAGCTTGTCTGCGAGTGTGTTGCCGACCTTCGCCTCAGCCGTCTTTTTTGCCTTGGCCATGCGCGAGGACGGAACCCTCCCGGTCAAGCCTGCTCGAGCACAAGGATACCCTCGACCTCGACGCGTGCGCCCCTGGGCAGCCCTGCTACCTGGTACGTCGCGCGCGCTGGATAGGGCGGCGAAAAAAAGCTGGCCATGATGTCGTTCACGCGCGCAAAGTCGCTTATGTCGGCGAGCAGCAGCGTTACCTTGACCATGTCGCCCAGGGTTCCGCCCGCCGCCGCAGCGACCGCCTGCAGATTGGTGAATACCTGGCGCGCCTGCGCCTCAGTCCCTTCGCGCAAGATGCCGGTTGCCGGATCGAGTCCGATCTGACCGGACAGGAAGACCGTCTCGCCGACGCGAATCGCCTGCGAATAGGGCCCGATCGCCGCGGGTGCCGCGCTGCTGTGGATCGCCTGTCTGCTCATAAAACCCTCCTCGCGGCCAATTTACCACGGCGGACAGATGCGTCCGCGATCAGTGCTCGACTTCTTCCCCCGCCTCGATCCAGGCGTCGATCCCTCCAAGCAGCGGCCGGATGCGCTTGAAGCCGACCTTGCGCAGCTTCTCCGCGACCTTCACCGCCGTCGCCTCGTTCGGGCAGGCACAGTAGACAATCACCTCGCCCTCGATGGGCACGTCTTTCAAACCTTCGGCGATCCTTTTCATGTCAATCGCGCGCGCACCCGGAATGCGGCCGGTGGCGGCCTGTGTCAGTGGCGAACGCACGTCGACGAGCGCCTGCACTTTTTGCGCCTCCATGAGGCCGCGCAGCTCCTGCACGGTAACGCGATCCATCCGCAGCTGCTTGATGAACAGGTGGCGTCGCAACCACTTGCTGAGAATCCATAGCGCGAACGCCGCCGCGATCAGCAGCAATCCATACTCGCCCAGCGAGGAGAGCTTGATCATCACCTCGCCGACGGCATCGTGGAAAACGTAGCCGAGCCCCACGCCGACGCCAACCCATAGCGCGGCACCCACCATGTCGAAGGCGACGAACTTCGCATAATTCAGGCGGATGGCGCCGGCAAGCGCGGTGGCCACCGATGCAAATCCGGGCACGAACTTGGCGAACAGCATCGACGACGGGCCGAAACGCTGAAAAATCGACTCCGTCTGCCGAACGCAGGTGTCCTGCGACAGCGATACACGGCACAGCGTGCTAAGGATGCGCATGCCAAACCTGCGCCCGGCGGCGTACCACCCGGTGTCGGCGATCAGAGCGCCCGCCACGCCAACCCCGACCAGTTCGTACACCGGGGCCCCTCCCATGGCGGCGAGTGCACCGGCGACCATTAGCGTTGGGTAAGCCGGCAAAGGCAAGCCCGCCTGCAACGCGAGCACGTTCAGAAAGACAAAGCCCAGGCCGTACTGGTGAATGAGTGCCATCAGCTGGTTCAAGGAAGCGCCCTGCAAGAATGAATATCGGTCAGAGTGTTGTTGGGGCGGCCCATCGCGACGTCAAGACCGAAACCGATAACATCGGGCTATGAGCTCAGAGCGCTGCGCTTGAGCAACACGAAGGCCGCGTGATGCAAGAGTTTACGCCGGAGACCCATCTGGCTATAATTTCCGCGCGCCGGGGACGTAGCTCAGCTGGGAGAGCGTCGCGTTCGCAATGCGAAGGTCGAGGGTTCGATCCCCTTCGTCTCCACCACATGAATATCCAAGGCCGTCCGATAAAATCCGACGGCCTTTTCTTTTCCCTCTGTAGCCGACGACATGACGTCCGTAGATGTCCGGGTCGATTTGTTGACATCTGGGCAAACTCGGGGGTAATTTTGGGGGTAAGTCATCCTAGACACTCATAAACTACCCCCAATGCCCCTATCCGATACGGCGGCACGAAACGCGAAACCAGCGAAGAAAGCCCAGAAGCTCTTCGACGGCGGTGGCATGTACCTTCTGGTCCGGCCGAATGGCGCAAAGTGGTGGCGGCTCAAATTCCGCGTCGCCGGCAAGGAGAAGTTGCTTTCCCTTGGCGTATACCCGGACGTGTCGCTCAAGGCCGCGCGCGACAAGCGAGACGAAGCTCGAAAGATGCTCGCCGCGAAGATCGACCCGGCGGAGCACAGGAGGGCACTCAAGACGGCGGGAGCAGATCGCAATGCTAATAGCTTCGAGGTTGTCGCTAGGGAGTGGTTTGCCAAGTATTCGCCCGGCTGGGTAAAGGGCCACGCGGATAAGATCATTCGCCGATTTGAGCGTGACGTGTTCCCGTGGATCGGAAAACGGCCGATCGCCGAACTGACGTCCGCTGACGTGCTCAACGTCTTGCGGCGCATCGAGAAGCGAGGGGCGGTCGATACCACGCACCGGGCGTATCAGAACTGCGCCCAAGTATTCCGGTATGCGATCGCTACAAGCCGCATGGCAGTCGACCCCTCTGCCGCCCTGAAAGGCGCACTCGCGTCCCCAACGGAAAAACATCTCGCTGCGATCACCGATCCGAAAGCTGTTAGTGGCCTTATCCGTGCGATCGACGGCTACGATGGGGAGCCGGTTACGAAAGCCGCGCTCAATCTCGCGCCGCTGGTCTTCGTCCGACCCGGAGAGCTTCGCGGCGCAGAGTGGACGGAATTTGATCTAGATCGTGCGGAATGGAACATCCCGGCGCACCGCATGAAAACGCGCGAGCCACACCTTGTCCCGCTGTCGAAGCAGGCCGTCGCCATCCTTCGCGAGCTTCATCGGCTAACGGGCTCGAACCGTTACGTGTTTCCGGGGGCGCGCACCAACGGTAGACCGATGAGCGAGAACGCAGTCAACGCGGCGCTGCGCCGAATGGGGTTCGCGAAAGATGAAATGACCGGGCACGGGTTCCGAGCGATGGCGCGCACGATACTCGACGAGGTTCTGCACATACGGCCAGACTACATCGAGCACCAACTGGCGCACGCGGTGCGCGACCCCAACGGGCGTGCCTACAACCGCACGGCGCACCTAGCAGCGCGACGCAGGATGATGCAGGAGTGGGCGGATTACTTGGACGCGCTCGCGCAAGGCGCAAAGATTCTGCCGCTGAAGCGCACCAGATAGTCCACACCGCCGGGCGGGCCCGGGAGGCGGCGAACCGATGCCGCTGGTCGACATGGCCGTCGCGTCGCGCCACTGCCGGTACGACGGTCTTTCGCGGTTATACCCTCATTCGGGCGCGTGATTGGCGCGGAATTTGCTTCGCTAATGGAATTGCAGGACACCATACAGCAAGCGAGTTTCAGGAGCCCCCAATGCCACATGTCATAAACGACGAGTTCCGCAAACGGCTGGATCGCTTGGCCTGTAAGACGGCCCGCGCTGCGGCGGGAGACACCAGTCACTGTTGTTCGGCTGAGGCACTCAAGCGCAGCAGGCGACCACGGTCGCGCCCAAGCCCAGCGCCCGCTCCTGCCCTTACCTGCCGCTCCTGCGCCTGTGTCGCCGCTGTGGCCCCGACTGCACGGCCGCCTACGTCAACCTAACGGTCGCTAGGGCGCGTCTGAAGCGTAACCGCGTGCTCGGCTCCTAAACGCATCGGCCAATAACTAGGTAGGGCTTTTTTGTAACGGACGCCGCCGGCCCAGCCGATCATGTAGCGCCTACCGTCGGCGCCTGCCACGTCGACGGGATCGTCTGCCTTGGAAAAAAGGACGAGCGCTGGCAGGTGACGTCCGACGCCCCCGGTTTCTGGCAAAGCATCGAGTACTTCTTGTGTGATGGTCATCCCCACACTCCCGTGCGGAGTCAACACGCGAACGGAGTTTGGGCGCAGTAGCCGGTACAGTCGGTGCGGCGGCACACATAAGAGCCTGAACGCCACCACGGGCGGCCGGAAGGCTATCGCAGGCGCGGCCGCCCGACAAAGACCTCAGCCTCCGCCTCGCTTTTGACTTTGGCACACCCCTTGCGGTAGCTGCCTTAGGTGGCGGTTTACTACCTTGTTAGCTACCCCCACTGACGCTGCTCGTCCTAAAGCAACGAGGGTGGCGCTCGCCGACCGCAATCGCCGAAAGGCAAGGAGAATGCAATGGGCATCAACGAAATCGACCAAACGATCTGCCCGTACACGGTCGGTCGTGAAGATTGCAAAGTTCTACCGCGGTCGTTCAAGACGCTGGCCGAAGCCGAAGCACATCTCGCTGAGCAGGACAAGGGTGCGCTGGAGCGCAACGAGTTCTATCTCGACGGGCCGGAGCCATGACAGCATTGATGGACAGGGTCGCGGAAGTGGCCGTAATGGCGAACTTCAGCGACGCGGAGAAGTCCGCGATGATCGCGGCCCTGCTCGGGTTGTCTGCCTCTACCCCGGCTGCTGCCCCGACGCCTGCCGCGCCGGTAGCTGAGCGCAGCGACTGTACCGGCCTCGACCGCGATGCCGGCTATCGGCGTGCTTGCGCCGACGCTGCCGTCCGCACCCGCGACTCCGGCAGCGCCAGTCGCGCCAGCCCCCCCAACTCAAAGGGAGGGCCCAAAAATGGCGGTTGATGAATGGCGCTCTCAAATGCAGCAGCGCGTGATAGAACTCGTAAAGGCCGACGAATTAACTGACTACCAACTAACTGACTACCAACGGGACGTTCTAATTGAGTTGCTCGAATTGTGTGATAGGGACAAAAGAATCGTCATTCCGCCGGACATTAGGGCCGCGGCTGATGCTATTTGCAGGGAGAGACGCAACGGCGACCTTCACGCGATGAAAGTCTTCGGGAACGCTTACTCCACTCGATTCGATGGCTATCTCGATGATGTCTGTCACGATGGCGATGAGCCAACCTACGATGACGGTTAACTGCGCCTCTGCCCCCGCTGCGCCGCTGTGGCCGGGTGCCTACTGTGGCCCTTGCGGTCAGGACTAGATGCCTCACTGGCCCGGTGGCACGCTTTGCGGCGCGACTGGCGTCCACACACTGTTGCACTGCTGTATGTACGGGTAATAGCCGGCAGGATCGGTGCCAGCCGGTTACTGCGCTAGCCCGCCGCACCTCCTCCTGCCGCCGCCTATGCCCCTGCTGCGCCGCCGTGGTGGGCCGCGAGTCGGGGTCAACGACACGAAGCCGCGCCTAACCCGCAATCAGAGGCCGTCTACTATTGCTTGGCGACATGCCAGACATTGTTGAAGTTGTCGCCGGTCTTGTCGCCCGCCTTCGTGTCCTTCGAGTAGTTGTAGAGAGGCTTGCCCTTGATCGCCCACTGCTTGCTGCGATCGTCGCGGGTGATGATCGACCAGTCGCCCGATGCCTTGGCGTCGGCGGCGGCCTTCAGCGGCGGCCAGTTGGTCGCGCAAGGCCCGTTGCAAGCGCTCTTGCCGCCAGCATCCTTATCGAACGTGTAGAGCGTCATCCCGGCGGTGTTGGTCAGCACGCCGTCGGTCGTCTTGACCGGGGCTTGCGCCGCGGCCACCGCGCCATAGGCGGAAATGGCAACGACTGCTGCGGTAGACAATACGGTGCGAAATACGGAACTCATGGGACTCTCCTAGAAGTTGTTGGATCAAACAACGGGGCCTTGCCGTCCAAGGTCTGCTGCCTCACTGACCGGGCGGAGCGCCCTGCGGCGCGACTGGCGTCCACCCGCTACTGCATTGCTGGACGTACGGGTAGTAGCCGGCAGGATTGGCACAGTAGTACCAGTCGCTGGACGGTGCCGGGGCTTGCTCCGCGTCGGGCGGCGTGAAAGACCCAGTCGCAGGCGGTGCATCGGCGGGATAGGGGATGCCGGCAGAAGGATCGTAGACCGCGCCGGGGTAAGACGGATAACCCCAACCCCCCCACGCAGCGTACGCGGGCACTCCTACATAGACGCCGACGCTCGGCCCGTACCAGCCGTCACGGTAACCGCCCCATCCACCGTAACTATAGGCGTAATGACTGGCGTGGTAGGCCACGACACTAGCCTTAGCACCACTCTGGTAGCCACCAGCATGTCCTTGCGCCATTGCCACGCTGCTGCAAAGCGCGAAGACGGCGACTGCCATGACTGCAAGTGTCCTTGGTTTCATTGAAGCTGCTCCTCTGTCTCGTGATCCACCTTAACGGCCGACTTCGTTCCTATACTGAGCCCCGACACTTAACGCAGACTTAAAGTCCGGTCGAGCCGACGTGACCTAACGAGAGGTGGCTACCAATGGCCGCCAGTCGGCGCGCCCGGTAGACTGGGCACGGGTCAAGCCCGCATTAGTCGAGGGTTGGCACCGAGATGACCGACTCCGCCCCACCGGAAGATGCGTCTCCGCCTGAGCAGGTAGCTGCGCCTGCTGCCAGTCGACGGGCGAAGCTATGGGGACAGCTCAAACGCTTTCGCGGGCCTATTGCTGCCATTGCCGCCTTCGGTGCCGTCCTTAGCGGCTTCCTCGGCTATTGGAGTGCTTACCAGACTGTCCAGAAGGTGGTTGTTCCGCAGCCGGCTCCGGTGGCGGTTACGGCGGACGCTGGCCCCCTCTCGATTGTGGTGCTGCCGTTCCAGAACCTCACCGGCGACCCGAACCAAGCCTACGTCGCCGATGGGCTGACCGCCAGTCTGACGGCTGACCTTTCCCGCATACGGGACGCTTTCATCGTGGATGCCAAGACCGCCTTCGCCTACAAGGACAAGCCGTTAACCGCGCAGCAGGTCGGCAGAGAACTTGGCGTGCACTTCGTGTTGCAGGGCACTGTTCAGCGCAACGGCACCAAAATCCGCATCAACGCCCAACTTGCGGATGCCACGTCTAACGCGCAACTGTGGTCGGATACCTTTGAGGGTGACCAGTCCGATCTATTCGCGCTGCAAGACCGGGTCACGACGCTTGTTGGCAACAGCATCGGACGCGAGATGGTTATCGTGGCGGCCCGCGAGAGCGAGAGCCGCAAGAGCAGCCCGAAGGTAGCCGACCTGATGTTGCGCGCCAGAGCCTTGGAACTTAGGCCTCAATCGCTTAAGAGCTGGCAGCAGATCGAACACCTGTACCGCCAAGCCCTGGAGCTGGAGCCAAATAACGTCAGCGCGATGGTCAGCTTGGCTGCCTCCCTATCACTGCAAGCGGTGAACTTCAGTACCAACATGGATGACAAGGTCAAAGAGAGCAAGTTCGTCGAAGCGCGCGACCTCGCATTGAGGGCCAAAGCAATCGATCCTGACAATCCTGCCGTTTACATGCCCATCGCATCGTATGCGGAGGATCAACATGACTGGGAGGGCGCTTTACGTGCGGAGGAAACGCGGCTTTCGCTTGCGCAAAAGGATCCCAACGCGTACAGCAGTTTGGCGCGTATGTTGCTCTTTCTGGGGGAACCCCAGAGGGCGATAGTGCTCCTGACTCAGGCCATCAATCTGGATCCAAAACATGCCAGCGAAATGACTTTGATTAACTTGTGTCGCGCGCATTTCATGCTTGGCAATAACGACGCCGCGATTGAATCATGTCTGAAGTCCGTGGAAAAGAATCCAAACATCGGCTTTACATACGGGCTACTGGCGATGGCATACGCACTCAAAGGGGAGGATGCAAAGGCGCACGCCGCCGCGACGGAGTTTCGCCGTTTGGACCCCAACGAGTCCTTATCCTCGTGGCGGCAAGACCTTTCATCCACGCCTGCCGTGACTAGGGAGTGGTTTGAGAGCAAAGTTGTTCCGGCGGGGCGCAAGGCAGGGTTGCCGGAGTAGGTCAGAATCGTAGGGCAGGAGCGCAGCGCGACCTGTGAACGCCGCCACTTAGCGCCACAGCCGCGCGTCATCCAGGCAATCCGGCATAGCCCGCCAGTCCACACGTAAGCTGCAAAACAAAGCCCCCGACGCGCGGTGGACGCGCCGAGGGCCGGGCACTCACTTCCGGCGGAGAGAAGAAACGATCTGCGTTTCGGCTGACTGTCACGTACCGGCCGCTCACCAGTAACGTTCGGCTGTGGCCCAATAATCCTCTTTAACAGTACGGGGCTCCGTCGTGGCAATGCCTAGCGGCAGCTCGATGTAGTCGGCGACATTGCCCCCCACGCGCACATGCGCGAGGCCTGCGGTGCGATTAACTATCCCAGCAGCGTCGAGGGCCTTGATCCACCCCTGCTGGCGGCGAAGTACGCCGGCCATGAACTCTTCGAGCGCTCATGCCTCGCCCCACTTCGCCAGCTTGGTGCTGAAGATGCTCGCAACGCCCCACCCCATGGATCCAACAACGCTGTGGGCGTACAACCCCCACAACAGCACGTTCACGATCAGCAGCGGCAGCAGCGCAATGATCAAAATGCGAAACGGGTTCATGTTGCGCCCCTTTCTGATTCCCAAAGTACAGCTTGATGCGTTCGCGCGACGAAGGTACGTAGCCGCAAGTCGAACACACAAACTGCTTCACAAGTTCGTCGGTACTCGCAGTGCCAGTAATCAAGGACAAGCAAGCGATATGCCAATGGCATGGGAATCGCTTCTATCCCGCTTGACGCAGGTAGAGGGGTGCTTAGCCGTGGGCGGCTGTCAGATTGAGACACCCAGCGGCGGCACCTCCTGCCGCCCAGCGTCAGCTATGTGCGTATAGCCCGCAATGTCGCAGGAGCGCAAGGCAACGGAAAGCAAATGGGATTCTGGCGCACACCGAAGCAGAAGGCGCGCGACGCAGAGCTGGCAACGCGCTATCCACTCTTGTGGGCTAGCTGTCCAATCGAACTCAGGCCGGGCATGCGCGAGATACCTGACACCGTGTTTGCTGAATGGGAAGCGCGTGCACCCGAACGGCAGCTTGCGGTAGCCAAGCAGGCAACGGTCACGGCAGCCCGCATTGAGCTGATAAAGTTGTTTGGACAGTACAGTGATCGTGCAGTCGCCCGTGCCCTTGAGAAGGCTAAACTCAAGCAACGCAAAGAAGAGTTGGGCTATTGATCCGCCACCGCGCCAAAAAGCGCTTCGCGTTAGCCATTGGGATTTCGTATCGCAAACTTGATGGGATGCAAGCCCACCCAAGTCGCCCTGCCGATGAAATGAGGACAATCTAATGAACCCACTCGCAGTACTGCGTGAGCGCCTACAGGGCCGCACAGATAGCGAACACGATCAGGCACTCCTGAGGATTGTTCTCGTGGGGCTGATCACTGCATACATGCGGGGTCGCGTAGGTGCGTTATCTGGCCCGTTAGGTGGCAACGATTCAGTACTGCTTGCGGGGCTTGTCGGCTTCTTCGTCCTTGCGATAGGAATCTTTGTTGCCATCTACATTTGGCCCAAGACCAACATTCCGCGCCGTATCTTGGGAATGCTTGCTGATGCGGGTTTTACGACGTTCGCGCTTTTTCTCACAGGGGAGTCGGGTGTATGGCTGATCGGCGTTTACATGTTTATCACGTTGGGCAATGGCTTCCGATACGGCCGCAGCTATTTGTTCTTATGTCTAACGCTTTGCTTGATCGGTTTCTCAGCAGTCGCTGTATCTGCACCTTGGTGGCGCGACCGACCTTCTATCGGCTGGGGTTTGATGATAACGATGATCGTCCTGCCACTTTACGTGTCGACGCTCCTCGCACGGATTCACGAGGCGCGCGCAAAGACCGAACAGGCTCTCAAGGAGTGCCTCGAACGGGAACGGCGCGTGGGTTGAAAGACCCTTCACCTACAGCGCTACTTTTATCTGCGCGTCGACGCCCCGCGGAAGGTCGACAGTCAGCTTGACAGTGACCTTGCTCACAAGCATCGCTACGCGACGCGGCTCGGGTCCACAGCAGCATTGGGGCGATGATAGCGCGCGCTGGCGGCGCGAACGGGCTGAACGACTGCACGCTGGTTTCCGTGACGTGCCTAATCTCCGGCGCGCCAGTTATCTTCCAATCTGAATAGTGCCGCTGCAGCTCTGGCACCTGCATCTTGTGCCGGGCGCGGACCCACTTGCCCGTGAGAGGGTCGCGGAAGCGGAAGGCGTACAGCGCGAGCGTTGGCACGGGGATCACGTTTTAAGCGGCTACCTTCGACGTAGCTAATGCTTCACCTTTAGCTTCCCCTCAATCTCGAAAACTCGTGCTCCGACGGCCTTTAGACTTGCCTTCGCTTTGTCTATTTCCGTCGCAAGAATACGTTCGTTATGCTGTAACTTCTCTACGATCCCAAGAACCATACTCATGGTGTTGTGTAAGTCTTCTGCTTTTTCCTCTACGGACATTTTGTCCCACGATTTCCTTTCCACATTTATTCCTTTCGTTTACGCGTCAAATCCGTCGATATGTTGCGAAAGGTAGTTCATATGATTACTTATGATGCTCATTCAAGCGTGGCCGATAAGTTTGAATCAACTGCCTCTCAATTGCTTCCCGGTTGGCCTCCCGCCTCTCCACCATCGCATGGATGTGTGTCGCCCCAAGTCGCACCGCCTCCGCCCAGCGCTCATGACCGGGAATCCGCTGAGCGAAAGAGTGTGCCCGTCCAACGTATAACGGCACCCATTGATTCTGCTGATTGCTTCCGCAAAAAACGTAAATCCCAGCCAACGCGTTCCAAGTGGTGTCGGGGTTGTACACTGTGAACTTGTGACCAAGCCAGTTAGCTGTGTTGATCATGCTCACTCCCCATAATCCGTTACGCTTACGCGTCAACCTGCCGATATTGTGAGGCGCTTACGCTGATGCGGTTGCCGTCCAAGGCGGAGCGACACCGGCGAGGCGTCGGGGTTGAGCAATAAGCTATGCGCGATGCCCGACGGCAACATGGAACACCGCCGCACCGAGCACCAAACAGAGCGGAGCATAGACCGCGCTATCCAGTCGTGCAAAGCGTGTGCCGCGAACGCGCTTGAAGAAGCCGACCAGACGAAAGTCACCAACAGCACGGGCGATCAGGGCCAAGGCCAAGAGGCAAGCGAGCCAAGTAACCCACATGGCCGGAACCTTTGACACAATAAGCCCGGCGCTTGCCGCGACGAGGACGGCGCATAGGGCGAGAGCGATGGCAACAGCGAAGGTGGAAGCTACGGACGGAATGAAGGCAGGACGGTTGTCGAGTTCGGGTACTGCGGCAACCTTGCCCGCTCTGCCACCGAGCGCCCAATACACATGAACGACGGACAGGGCGACAAACACTCCCGTGACGATAAGTGCGATGAAGTCATTCATGCGCGTAACGAACCAGCTAACCGGCGCCGAGCGGACGGCACATCATCGGCTCCACAGCATCATAGGAGCGATAATAGCGCTGGCGGCTCGAACGGGGCTGAACGACTGCGCGCTTGTTGCCGTGACTCGCCGAATCTCCGGCGCGCCGGTTATCTCCCATTCGGAATAGTGGCGTTGCAGCTCCGGCACCTGCATCTTGTGCCGGGCGCGCACCCACTCGCCGGTCAGTGAGTCGCGGAAGCGGAAGGAATAAAGCACGAGCGTGGTCACGCGGCGATTCTCTTGCGGTGGGCGCGACTTCGCCAGTACGATCAGTCAACCGCTCTTCCGCAGTGAGCCGTCAGACCGGAGGCAGCATCAACGGCGCGGGGGTAACATTGGGGGTAACTTGAGGCTCGGCGCGGACTTGAATTCAGTCTGGATGCGGTTTCCCGGCCTGTATGTGAGGGCCTTCGTCTCCACCACATGGCTATCTGACGCCGTCCGGTTAAATCCGACGGATGGCACAGGCGGCGACCGAGTTCAACCCGGGCAACGAATACCGGCCAAGAACTGAGTGGGCTAAGAAGTTCCAGCGGCTCGCGACGTACCCCTACCCGCCCGGGTTCGGTACCTTCACCTGTGGCGCGGGGACGCCGTGCAAACTCAAGAGCGTCTACCACGCCGGCCGCTGCAAGCTGCATGGCGGACTGAGCACCGGGCCGAAGACGGAATAAGGCCTTCCGCAGTCCGCGGTGAACGGCCGCAAGGGAGGGAAGCCGCGACCGCGTCGTTGGTGCAGAACCGAAAACCTGACCCCGTGAGACCCTAACAAAACCCTACATTTTTTCGACGAGGTTCGACGTGCAAAGGTCCGCGGGCCGGGTTAAGACCGGCAGACTTTCCACTCCCAAGGCGGCCGGCCGATGCGTTTGCGGGGACGTGAAATTCGAGATCGACTATCCCGCATTCTGGGCTTGGCACGACCATTCCGATGCCAGCCGCCGCGCCCATGGTTGCGCCTACGCGACGTACGTGGGTACGTGGCGCAGCCGATTTCGCGTCTTGCAGGGATCCGAACGTATCACGCGGTTCGACGAACCGAAGACGCGCGCAAAAAGAAGCTTCTGCGCCCGATGCGGGACGCCACTATTCTACGAACGCGCGAGCGCGCCAAAGTGGGTGAACATTCCCCGCGCACTGTTTTCGGGACGCACGGGCCGCGAGCCGCGCTACCACTTATCGATCCAAGAGAAAGTGGATTGGGCTTATATGGGAGAGTCTCTGGCACCGTTGAAGGGTTACCCCGGTGTGGTGTGGGTCCGGCCAAAGCGGAAGAAAAGCGTAGAGCTGCCCGAGGCATTGTTACCGAGTCGGTGATCTAGATCGAATCGACCATGGCCCCGGCGCGGGGCCGGCCCCGCCGCCACACCACCCCACGCCTGCAAGACCCGTGGCCGCGCGCAGGCGCTCGCGGTACCGGTATTGCCTTATTTGCGGAGGATGCATCGCAACACGCCGCGGTCTTCTTTCGGGCGCCGTGGTGGGGACTAATGGCGCGTTCATTTTTGATTCGCCCTGGTGGCGCCAAGGGATTCATGCGGTTATAGACGCGCGACAAATCGCGATAGTTGGTCTCAATATCCCAATGCCAGCCCAGTCCCCCCTCTAGAATCGTTGGCACCGTAGAAGCGTTCCTTGCCGCGCGGCTTGCCGCTAAGCGACGGTGCCCCGACTAGAATGCCGGCAGCGTGGCCGGCGGGCTGCGAGTCGCCCAGCTTGTGGCCCATGTCGACCAAGATCTTGCGTGTATCCGGGTTCAACGCAAAGGTCTCGAAGCTGGTCGTCTCCGGCAGCCACTGCTGATGGAAACGCGGCGCGTCGATCGCCTCTTGGATGTTCATGCCGTAATCGATTACGTTCAGAATGCAGAGCACTACCACGGTGATAATGCGGCTACCGCCCGGCGTGCCAATCACCATGACTGGCCTGCCATCGCGCGAGACAATGGTCGGACTCATGGAGCTCAGCGGCCGCTTGCCCGGCGTGATCGAGTTGGCCTCGCCCTGGACCAGTCCGTACAGGTTCGGCACGCCGAGCTTGGCCGTGAAGTCGTCCATCACGTCGTTCAGTAGGATGCCGGTCTTTGCCGCAGTCACTTTAGCGCCGAACCAATCATTCAAGGAATAGGTCACCGATACCGCGTTGCCCTGACTGTCGACGATCGAATAGTGTGTTGTGTTCGTGCTTTCGTGCGGCGGGACACCCGGCTTCAAGTCGCGCGAAACGCCGGCTTTATTTGGGTCGATGACTGCGCGGATTTTCTCGGCGTAGCCCTTGTCCAGCAGACGATCAAGCGGGTTCTTCACGAAGTCCGGATCGCCTAGATAGCTGTTGCGATCGACGTACGCATGGCGCATGGCCTCGATTTGATAGTGGACGGCCTGCGCAGAGTGAAAACCCAGATCTTTGAGCGGATAACCCTCCAGGATATTGAGGATCTCGCACGCCACCACGCCGCCCGAGCTGGGGGGCGGCGCCGATACGATGTGATAGCCGCGGTAGTCGCATTCGACCGGCGCCAACTCGCGCACCTTGTATTGCTGCAAATCCGCCTTGGTGATGATGCCCTTGCCCGCGACGCTCGCGGCCGCGATCGCATCGGCAATCGAGCCTTGGTAGAACGCAGCCGGGCCACGCTGCGCAATCAGGCGTAGAGTTTGCGCCAGGTCCTTCTGCACTAGTCGATCCCCAGCCTTGTAGGGCTGACCCTTGTTCAGGAAGATAGCCGCAGTCGCCGGGTCGTCGCGAAAATCGTCGGTCGCCGTGGCGAACGATGCGATGTCGCCTTCGTCGAGCACGAAGCCGCGCTCGGCAAAACTAATGGCCGGCGCGATCAGCGTGCCGCGCGAACGCGTGCCGTACTTTTCCCGAGCGTATTCGAGCCCGGCTACGCTACCCGGTACGCCAACGGCCAGGTGGCCTTTCGTGCTCGCGCCCTTGATGACATTCCCGGTACTATCGAGGTACATGTTGGGAGTGGCAGCGAGCGGTGCCTTCTCGCGAAAGTCGAGAAACGTCTTGCGGCCATCGGCCAACTGGATGGTCATGAAGCCCCCGCCGCCCAAGTTGCCTGCGGCGGGGTAGACCACGGCCATTGCATAACCCACGGCGACCGCCGCATCGACTGCGTTGCCACCGTGCTTGAGCACATCGACTCCCACCTTCGTGGCAAGTTGATGCGCCGTGACCACCATGCCATGTTCGCCGCCAACGGGTGCGACTGACGCGGCGTGCGCCGCGGTGCAGACGATCGCCGCAACCGCGACGATCAAGCGCCTTGAAATAGAGTGGTATCGCGTCATGAAAGATTCCTCCTGAACTTCACAGGTCGCATCGCGACGTGGACCGCTGGACTGTATCAACCACGCGATCGCGGTCCGGAGCAAACCCTGACCCGACACCATCGCGGGTCCGTTTCAAGTGCGCTGTGCATCACCGTGCCGTCCGGCGGACCGTCCGCCGGCATCGATCGCCGTTTCGCTACAATCCGAGGTCATCGCAACCTAATGGCGGCAACCATGTTCGCGTTCTTCGAAACTCGCATCCGGCCCACCGCGTTGCCTAGGGGTTCGCCGCCATCCGGCCTGCTCGCGTTCTACTGGCACTTCGTCCGCCAGACGGGGCCACTGTACACGACGATGTTCGTGACCGGCCTTGCCGTCGCCCTGATCGACACGCTGATCCCGGTATTCATTGGCAAGCTGGTCACGTTGATGCAGGCGCTCGACCGCGCTGCTGCGTTCAGCGCCGCCACGCCGATGCTGCTGGGAATGGCGGCCATCGTGCTGTTCGGTCGGCCGCTCACCCTGCTTGCTGACAGCCTGGTGCGCAACAACGCGGTCGTACCGGGTGTGACCAGCCTGATCCGGTGGCAAAGTCATTGGCACGTCGTGCGCCAGAGCTGGCCGTTTTTTCAGAACGATTTCGCCGGGCGCATTGCCAATCGGGTAATGCAGACCAGCAACGCGTTGCGCGAGTCCGTAGTGTCCAGCATTCGCGCGATTTGGTACATCATGATCTACGGCCTGAGCGCACTGGTGCTGATGGCCATCGCTGACTGGCGTTTGGCGGTCCCGACGGTCCTATGGTTCGCCGGTTACGTGGTCTTCCTGCGCTACTTCGTGCCACGGATGCGAGACCTTGCCAAGACCAGTTCGGAGGCGCGCTCGCTCGTCATGGGTCGCGTCGTGGACAGCTATACGAACATACTTACCGTAAAGCTCTTCGCCCGGGCACGGGACGAAGACGCATATGTGCGCGACGTGGTCGACAGCCACACCGTCGCGATGGCCGCGCATATGCGGCTTATTACGCGATTCATGGCGGTGCTGTCGACGATGAACGCGATGCTCCTGGTGAGCACCGCGGGCATCGGCATCACGCTGTGGGGACAGGGACTGGTCAGCGTCGGCGTCGTGGCGACCGCCCTGCCGTTGGCTTGGCAGATTGCCAACGTGGCGGGCTGGGTGAGTTGGGAGGTGACCGGCATCTTCGAGAACATTGGCGTGGTCCAGGAAGGCATGGATACGATTGCGGTTCCACACGAACTGGTCGACCGCCCCGACGCGCGCGCGCTCGAGGTGCTGCGCGGCGAGATACGCTTCGAGCACCTTTCGTTCACCTACGGCCGAAGCGACGGCAAGCGTGTGCTCGACGACCTGAATCTGGTCATTCGTCCGGGCGAACGCGTCGGGCTCGTTGGCCGGTCGGGCGCGGGCAAGTCCACGCTCGTAAACTTGTTGCTGCGCTTTCACGAGACCGAGCAGGGTAGCATTCGCATTGACGGCCAGAATATCAGCTCGGTAACCCAGGAAAGTCTGCGCGCCGCCATCGGAATGGTCACGCAGGACACGTCGCTCCTGCACCGTTCCATCGCCGCCAACATTGCCTATGGTCGACCGAGTGCAACGGCGGGCGAAATCGAGGCCGCCGCGCGCAAGGCGCATGCGCACGACTTCATCGCAGATTTGCACGACTGGAAACAACGCACCGGATTCGACGCCCATGTGGGCGAGCGCGGCGTGAAGCTCTCCGGCGGACAGCGGCAGCGCATCGCAATCGCGCGCGTGATCCTGAAGGACGCCCCGATCCTGGTGCTCGACGAGGCCACCTCGGCACTGGACAGCGAGGTGGAGCTCGCGATTCAGGATCAGTTGCTCGGGCTGATGGAAGGCAAGACGGTGATTGCCATTGCGCATCGACTTTCCACTATCGCGCGCATGGACCGCTTGATCGTACTGGAGCAGGGCCGCATCGTCGAGGAAGGCACGCACGAAATGCTGCTGCGATCGAACGGAACCTATGCCATGCTGTGGAAGCACCAGTCGGGCGGCTTCCTGCCTAAGGACACGCCGCAAGAAGACCCGCCGGTGATGGAAGATGCCCCGATGGACGAAATGCGCGGGGCCGAGCAACCCGAACCCAACATCAACGACGAACCGATCCCGGCCAGGTCCTGACGGTCGCACGGCCGATTCGCTGTCATGCGTAACTTCGGCCTAGCAAGCGTCTAAATTGGTCCAAAGCCATCGCCAACGCACGAGCGAGCAAAATTCACGTTTCCGGTGCCGCGCAAAGGGAAGGCGCCTTGTGCGATTCGCTACGGGAGGGTTACTCCGACGCCGTGCGCGCGTAGCAACGGCTGCCCCATCCGCACGGTGGCACCCTGTCCGACGTTGGCGCATGTCGTGAAATGGCCCGGCGCCAGGACGATGAGGGTAGAGCCATGCTGGAACCAGCCCAACTCGTCGCCTTTGCGCAAGACGGCGTCGCACGCAATCAGGTTCGGGCCAGGGTAATTCAGATGCAGGAGAACGTCGGCAAAATGCAGGCGGATGCTGGCAACGAGGATCGCAGCGACCGGCACCAGGGTGACCATGTCGCCGGTTGCTTCCAGCTCTGCCGCCAGCACCGCACGTTCATTGCGGCAGAACAGCTTCTCGACGCGCTTGAGCGCGATTGGGTTGACGTTCCAGGTATCCCCGGATATGTAGGTCACCTGCCTGATACGGCAGTCGTGCGGGGCGTGAAAGCGGTGGTACATGCCCGAGGAGAGCCGCAGGGTAACGTAGCAGCTATTGCGGTAGTGCAGCGCAAGTCCGGGGTCGGCTAGCAACTCCAGGAGCGTGTAGGACTGACCCTTGGCCTGGATCAGCGTGTCGCCCTCGACCCGGCCGCATGCACCGACAATCGCGTCGCATGGGCTCACGAGGACGGTGGGATCCGGGTCGATGGGCCGCGCGCCGTCCTTGAGTTCCCGGATAAAGCAATCGTGCACGCTGCGAAATTGAGTTTTCTTCGCCTCGCCGAGGTCCAAATCGGCAAAGAGCGTCCAAATCGTCATCGAAGCCTTGCGCACGAGCGGGTGCTCAATGCGGCTGAACCAACCCATGAACTGAGTCAGCAGGCGGCGCGGCACGCGGTTGGTGAGCAGAAAATTGATGTCCTCCTGCTGAAAAAATTGCACGAGCGAAGAGCGGACCGTCATGGTTTTGTAACGCGGCTCGGGTAGACCTGCGGTCCGGGACCTTCATGGACGCGATCCTGGCTCTGTACGCGCTCGGTGCCGCCGCATCGGCGGCGTCGCTGTCGAAGTTGAGGCGTCGTCTCGTGCTCTCGCGCGCCAAGCACCCTTCCTTGTCGGGGCACTCGCGTCTCGCGCGGCGACTCGCGTCGCTCGCGCCATTCTACGAGTACGACGAAACCGACTTCTTCCGCTCCGACGATGCGCCGGAAGCAATCGCTGCTCTTCGCCGCGCCGGATTCATGCAGCTTTCGGAGATCTATCGCCAGCGCTTCGCTGCCACGGCGGGCCTGACTGCAGAGGTCGAAGGCAGCATCTCCGACTTGCAATTCACTGCTGCCTACCGGGTGCCCTTTCAGTACCGGCGCCTCGTGCGTCAGTATCTCAACCCGGACGCCTTTGTGCAGTCCTCCGATGGCGTCACGCTCACCGATCTCGACGGCAATCGCTTCTACGATCTCGCCGGCTCGTACGGCGTGAATCTGTACGGCCATGACTTCTACAAGGGATGCATCGAGCGCGGGAGTGCTCGGGTGCACGCCCTCGGTCCGGTGCTCGGCGCCTATCATCCGGTGGTCGCCTACAACGTCAGGCGTCTCAAGGAGATCTCCGGGCAGGACGAGGTATCTTTCCACATGTCGGGCACCGAGGCGGTTATGCAAGCGGTTCGGCTTGCGCGCTACCACACCGGGCGTTCCCACCTCGTGCGTTTCTGCGGCGCCTACCACGGCTGGTGGGGCGATGTGCAGCCCGGTGTGGGCAATCCTGTGCCCGCGCGCGAAACCTATACCCTCAAGGACATGGATGAGCGCTCGTTGCGGGCGCTGCGCAAGCGTCGCGACGTCGCGTGCGTGCTGGTCAATCCCCTGCAGGCATTGCATCCGAACGCCAATGCGCCTGGTGATTCCGCGCTGGTCGATAGCTCCCGTCGCGCCCACTTCGATCGCCCGGCATACACCGAGTGGCTGAGGCAGTTGCGTGCGGTTTGCTCCGAGCGTGGGATCGTGTTGATCTTTGACGAAGTCTTCGTGGGATTTCGCCTCGCAGTGGGCGGTGCGCAAGAGTTTTTCGGGGTCAGGGCCGACATGGTCACCTACGGCAAGACCCTCGGGGGCGGCTTCCCGGTCGGCGCGGTCTGTGGGCGCGCGGACCTGATGAAGCGATTTCGCGACGATAGGCCTACAGACATCTGCTTCGCTCGCGGCACGTTCAACTCCCATCCTTACGTCATGGGGGCCATGCGTGAGTTCTTGCAAGCCATCGACACGCCGGAGATTGGCAGTCTGTACGCGAACCTCGACGCCATCTGGAACGCGCGGGCGGCATCGCTCAACGAGCAGCTTGCCGACCATGGCGTGCCGGTACGGGTGGCGAATATGTCTTCCATCTGGACGACCTATTACACACAGGCTTGTCGCTACAACTGGATGCTGCAGTACTACCTGCGCGCCGAAGGACTTGCGCTGAGCTGGATCGGCACCGGCCGCCTTATTTTCAGCCTCAACTACAGCAGCGCTGATTTCGACGCCGTCGCGGAGCGCTTCGTAGCGGCGGCGGTGGCAATGCAACGCGACAGGTGGTGGTGGGCCGACGCCTCGGTGACCAATGCAGGGATCCGGCGCCGTATTCTGCGGGAGATGATCGCCCATCGCCTTCGCCGCGTAGGCGTTCATTTGCGGCTACGGCGACGGGCGAAAGGCCCGCCAGCCTAGACGTGCTTCGTCCCCGACATCGGGTCGATAAACTCGCCGCGAAGCAGGTAGAAGGGCGCCTTGTGATAGAGCTTGATGTCGTGAAACGGATCAGTAAGGATCTTCGTCAGCCAGACGAGACCGGTCTGCACATCCTGGAGGAAGAACAAATGCACGGTCCGGAACAGCAAGCCGCCGGCGCCGATGGCAAGCCAGAGCATCGCCATGTTGCGCATGAACCCCGCCGGGTCCACGTGTGCTTCGACCAGACCTCCCAGTGTCGGATCGAGATATAGAACCAGGGGCGAAAGTGCCCAGATTGTCAAAAGCACGACCTTGCGCTTGAGGTTGTAGCCAACCTTGACCTCTTCTTTGTAATCGTGCGTTGCCTGGTTGACCGTGTCATAACCCTTGGGCTCGAAGACGAAGTGGCCGAGCTGCCGGCTGATCATGGCGACCAACCAGCCAAGCAGCGCCGCCATGACCGGATTGGAGAACAGAAGCATATAGCTGCAAAGAAAAGCCACCGCACTTACCAGATGCAGCGACTGGTTGATTCGGCTGTGATGGTAATAACGATGATCATCCCACCGTTGTTGTTGAAGTGTTCGCCACAAGCTACTCATAGAACCCCCTTACTCGACGGTTACAAGGTAGACAAGTCCGAGATTGCAGCGCGATTTGTTGACCTCTTTATGACAACAGGCTCCAGCTTCGCAAATAGACGCCGCATGTCGGAGACCAAGACTGCAACAGTCGCCTCGCGCAAACAGGTGCGCCGGGGCCGATCGCCGCCTCGCCGGCTCCCGGCCCTGAACGGACCCTGCGCAGGGCTGACAGTGCAGAAGCCACGGGCGAGCGCGCGGCGTGGAGGCGCTGCGCAGCAACGACGGCGCAGCGGGCGGCTGGTTTGATGCAGGCTAATCGCCGCCCAGCGATTTCATCGCGGCAGCCTGGCAGCGATCGATGCCCGCCGAGCTCGCGCCGCTCATAGCAAAATACGGGTATGCCGCCACCTTTGTCGGCACGCTGCTCGAGGGTGAAACCTTCCTGGTTCTCTCGGGGCTGGCCGCTCATCGCGGTTACCTGAGCACGCCGCTGCTGGTTGCCGTCGGCGCGGCGGGTGCATTCCTCACCGACAATCTCTTCTTCGCCGCGGGCCGGCTGCTCGGCCCGGCGCTGCTGAAGCGATTTCCAAGGCTCGCACCATCTGTTGCCCGGGCGCACGTGCTCGTCGAACGGTTGCCCAATAGCGCCGTGATCGGCGTTCGCTTTCTGTACGGCATGCGCTCGGTCGGCCCGGCAGTCATTGGCTCGGGCAGCATGAGGTGGTCCCGATTCGTCCTGCTCGATGCGGTCGCGGCGTTTTCCTGGAGTGCTTGCTGGATTGGCGCCGGGTATGTGCTTGGCGAGGCGGTGCAACAGCTGCTGCGCGCGTTCACGTCAATCGGAGGTGCTATTGGTCGGGGTCGTGGCCGGCACCGGGCTCGTGACCTGCATCCTGTATCTTCGCCGCCGCAGGGCCGACGAAGCGTCCGAGTCAAAGGACGTCTGATCACCGGTCGCCCGCAAGGTCCGGGTACCACCTTGACACGACCCGGCAAACTGCTAAGCTAGTCGCTGGTTAACCAATTTGCGCGCGCCCGGTGCCCAAGCCTTCTGCAGTCATCTCCCAACTCAGTCCCATCCAGCTGGACAGACCGGCGGACCTGATCATGCGCCAGATCCGGAATCTGCTCGCCAACGGCGCGCTCAAGGCGGGGGATCGCCTCCCGGCGGAACGCGAACTCGCGTCGCAATTCGGCGTCGGCCGAGGGCATGTTCGCGAGGCGCTGCGCAAGCTGGAGTTTTATGGAGTTCTGCAGACGTTTCCGCAAAGCGGGACGATTGTGGCGAGCCTGGGCGCCGGTGCACTGGAACGATTGATTTCCAATCTGCTTGATCTCGATCGCGACGATATCAAGGCGCTCACCGAAACACGCGGCATCCTCGAGATACATTCGGCGCAGCTTGCAGCGCAAAGGGCGTCGAAAGCGGCAATCGCCGATATCAAGGCGGCGCTCGAGGCCTACCGTGTCGAGGTCGAGGAAGGACGCCCCGCCGTGGAGGAGGATCTCTTGTTTCACCTGGCGATCGCCAAGTCGACGCAGAACCCGGTTATGGCCTCACTCATCGGCCTGATGACGCCGGATATCATCCGTCTGCACAAGGTGTCGCGGGTATGCGAGGCGGGACGTGCGCAGATCGCGCTGCACGAGCACGTCAAGATATTTCGTGCGATAGCGACGCACGATGCCAAGGCGGCAACGCGGGCAATGTCGGAACATGTGCGCCTGATCAAGCAGCAGTTCGACGTGGCTTCCCTGGAAATGATCGCATCGCAGAGGCAGCAGGCGCGCGCTTGATGGCTGAACCTTTGTGCCTGGCGGACCCGATCAGTCCCCTCCGGAGAGAGGGCTGATGGGCGATCTGGGTCGCCTGGTACCCAAGTGAGTTTGCAATTCGACGTGGCAAGGAGGAGAGAAAATGAGCAACTGTCTGAAGCATTTTGCAAGGGCAATACTAGTCGTCGTTGCCGGACTACTTATCGTTCACCCGGCCGGCGCAGAGAGCACGCTTGACAAGATCCTGAGCGCGAAAAAACTCCGGGTCGCGATCGATGTGGCCAACCCTCCGTTTGGGGTGCTCGACAAAAGCGGCCAGCCCGACGGGTCGGACGTCGCGGTAGCGCGTCAGCTTGCCAAGGACCTGGGCGCCGAGATCGAGTTCGTGCAAGTGCCATCGACCGGGCGCATACCGGCGCTATTGGCAGGTCGCGCCGACGTCACCATCGCCTCGATTTCGGTCACCACCGATCGCGCCAAGGCCGTGATGTACTGCAATCCGAACGGTGCGCTCTCGATTACCATCTTTGCCCCGCAGAGCGTCCACATCAAGGCGCCGGCGGACCTGGTCGGCAAGCGCGTGGGCATCACGCGTGCCACCCTGGAGGAGGCGACAGTACCCAAGATGGCGCCCGAGGGTACCAAGATCGTTTGGTTCGACGACCTCGCATCGACCGTTCAGGCTTTGCTTTCGGGTCAGGTCGACGCTGCCGCCATGACCGCATTTGCCGAGAAGACGGTGTCCGACGGGAACCCCGGCAAGCATCTCGAAAACAAGCTGCTGGTGACCACTGCATTTTATGGTCCCATCGTGCGCCCGAACGACTTCGAATTGCGGCAGTGGATCAACACCTGGATATTCCTCAATACGCAGAACGGGACGCTCGCCGCGATTTACAAGAAATACACCGGGGTCGACCTGCCGCCGCTGCCGACGTTCTAGGCTTCTAATCGGGCGTCGTCCCCATTGCGGGCGGCGCTGGCACTTGTCTATGCCGTCGCAGCGCACGGCAAAGAGGACTATGGGAGCGGCGTGCACTACGTCTTTCACTTCAACGTAGTGTGGGACCACTGGCGCGACCTCGCCGAGGGAGCTTGGCTCACCATCCGGCTTTCGTCGCTGGCGATGGTCATCGGGCTCGCCCTGGCGACCGTCTGCGCCTATGCCAAGGCTGCCGGGCCGAGTGCCGTGCGCTGGACCGTTGCCACCTACGTCGAGGTGATTAGAAACACGCCGTTCCTGGTACAGATCTTCATCATCTATTTCTCCCTCCCGGTTCTGGGCATCTCGGTGGGAGCGAACGAAGCGGCGCTGGCGGCTATGGTCGTCAATTTCGGCGCCTATGGCACGGAGATCCTGCGCGCCGGCATCGAGTCCGTGTCTCACGGCCAGGTTGACGCCGCCAAGGCGCTTGGGCTTACGCGCCTGCAGACCTTCCGCTACGTCGTGTTATTCCCGGCGCTGAAGACCGTATTTCCCGCACTGGCGAGCCAGTTCATCTTGCTGATGCTCGCATCAAGCGTCGTGTCCGCGGTCTCCGCGGTCGAGCTCACCGCCGTTACCAATTCGCTGCAATCGACTACCTTCCGTCCGTTCGAGTTCTATTTCGTCGCGACCGGACTGTATCTGGCCATGGCATTGGGCTTTCGCGCTGTCCTGGGAGGAATCTACTGGGGCGTCTTCGTGCACGGGCAACGCTCCTAGAGGCGCCGCGCGTGAACCGCAGCTTCGGAATACCCGAATTCATCTACCTCCTTGCAGCCCTGCGCTGGACTCTGCTGCTGTCGCTGGTCGCCTTCATCGGCGGAGGCGTGGTCGGATTCGTGATTGCAATCCTGCGCACCACGAACTCCCGCATTCTGCGCTTGCTGACGGCGGGTTATATCCAGCTGTTCCAGGGTACGCCGGTCCTCATGCAGCTGTTTCTTTTTTACTACGGACTCGCCGTTCTCTATGACATGCAGGTCGACGCATGGCCCGCCGTGGCGCTCGCCTTTACGCTCTACGCCGGGGCGTTCCTGGGCGAGATTTGGCGCGGATCGATCCAGGCGATTCCGCGGACCCAGTGGGAGGCGTCGGCCTGCCTTTCCCTTGGCTACATCGAGCAGCTTCGATTCGTGATCCTGCCTCAGGCGATGCGCATCTCCATCCCACCGACGGTGGGCTTTCTGGTGCAGCTTATCAAAGGCACCTCGATTGCCGCCATCATTGGTTTCGTCGAACTGACCCGTGCCGGGCAGCTAATTGTCAACGTGACGTTTCAACCCATGCTCGTCTATCCGATCGTGGCCGCGCTTTATTTTGCCGTGTGCTGGCCGCTTTCGCTCGTCAGCCGATCTCTTGAAAGGCGCATCGATGCCGATCTTGGCATTAAACGGCATCTGTAAGCGCTTCGGCACGCACGTCGCGCTCGATGACGTGTCGCTCACGATTGAAAGCGGCGAGGTCGTGGCCATCATCGGACGCAGCGGCTCGGGCAAGACCACGTTGCTGCGCTGCATTAACGGCCTGGAGATGCCCGACAGCGGCGAGATCGTCTTCGACGGGCGTCCGGTGCAGCGCTCTCGGGTCGCGCTGCGCGCGCTCCGGCGCGAGATCGGCATCGTGTTCCAGAGCTTCAACCTGTTTCCTCATCTTACGGTCGAGCGCAACATCACGCTGGCGCCCATGGTGGCGAAAGGCGTGTCTCTGGCCGAGGCCCGAGAGCGGGCACGCGTGGTGCTGCGCCAGGTCGGCCTGGAGGATAAGATCGACGCCGTACCGCTTCGACTCTCGGGCGGGCAGCAGCAGCGGGTCGCCATCGCGCGATCGCTTGCCATGCAACCGCGCCTGATGCTGTTCGACGAGATTACCTCGGCGCTCGATCCGGAACTGGTCGGCGAGGTGATCAACGTCCTGGAAAAGCTCGCCACGGAAGGAATGACGATGATTCTCGTGACGCACGAGATGGGATTTGCCCGAGTGGCCGCCGATACGATCGTCTTCATGCACCAGGGCCGCGTCTGGGAGAAGGGCCCTCCGTCAAGGTTGTTCACTGCCCCGGCAACAGCCGAACTGGCGAGCTTCATCGACGCGATCCTGCCGGTAGGCCGCGTCATTGCCGACGCCATCCGCTGACCCGGCTAAAACCTGATCTTCGGCGCAATCCCGATCCATGGGCGGCACGGCATCGCCTTCGGCCGCGGATTCGAACCTGGCCCGAGAGCAGTTGATCAACCTCTAGGAGAAAGTCACGTGGGATCTTCCAAGCCGTTCGCGGGTGTTTTCCCGATTGCGCCGACACCGTTTACGGCATCGGGCGAACTGGACATCGAAGGGCAGCGTCGGGTCCTCGATTGCATGGTCGCTCAAGGAGTCGACGGCATTTGTATCCTTGCCAACTATTCGGAACAGTTCCTGCTTTCGGACGACGAGCGCGACTCGTTGCTCGATGTGTGTCTTGCACACGTGAATGGCCGCGTCCCGGTCATCGTCACCTGCAGCCATTTCAGCACGCGCATTGCCGTTGACCGGGGACGGAAGGCGGCTGCAAACGGTGCCGCCATGCTCATGCTGATGCCGCCTTACCACGGCGCCGGGCTGCGCGCGGACGAAGCCATGATGCTGCAGCACTTCGCACGCGTGGCTGAAGCTGCCCCCATTCCCATCATGGTTCAGGATGCGCCTTTGAGCGGCGTTAATCTGTCGGTGCCATTTCTGCTGCGGCTCGCGCATGAGGTGCCGGTCATTCGCTATTTCAAGATCGAGATGCCAGGGACTGCCGCCAAATTGCGCAGCCTGATCGATGCCGGAGGCGATGCGATCGAGGGCCCGTTCGACGGCGAAGAGGCCATCACCCTGATGGCGGATCTGGATGCCGGTGCAACCGGCACCATGCCGAGCGCTCTCCTGCCCGATCTCATCAAGAAGGTGTTCGTCCTGCACCGCGCGGGCCGGCGGCAGGAGGCGGCGGCGGCGTACGCGTTGCTTCTGCCCCTGATCAACTACGAAAACCGCCAATGCGGACTGCGTGCCACCAAGACCGTCATGGCCGCTGGAGGTGTCATCAAGAGCGATGCAGTGCGCCATCCACTCGAGCCCCTTCACCCGGCGACGCGGGCGGGGCTTCTTGAACTCGCCCGGGAGGCCAACCCCCTCGCACTGCGATGGGGCAGGTAACAGCGCAGCCGGGCGATGGCGCGCGTTCAGACGAGATCGAGCTCCCGCGCCGGAGCGCCCGGGACCACCTTGTCGAGCTGCTTGGCATCCAGCCCGTACATGCGCGCGAAGAGCCCGGCCGAGCGGCCCGTTGACTCTCACCTGGCCGGAATGAGCCTACCGGGGAACGGGATTGGGTCCCTATTTGCGCGAATCGGATACCGGCGGCAACGCGATGCCTGCGTCCGTGCCTGGCTGCGCACCGGTGATGGTGTCACCGGTTAGTGCGGTGGACGGTAAACGCTCCCAAGGCGATAGACTCCTGATCGCGTTGCGCCGAAATGCCTGGTACAGCCGCAGTGCGCTCTTGGTCGTCATCCCGGGGACGGTTTGCAGGGCGGCGTTCGCCAGCGCGGCAGAAAGCTGCGGGTCGAACTGCTCGAAAACGGACTCGATGTTGATTCGCACGGTAATTACCTCGACGTCAGGATCGGCCAGGCACGACTTGGATTTAATTATCGCTCTTTCACATGCACTCTGCGTGACGGAATTGCGACCACTGATCAGCTGAAAATGCCGGTGCGACGGCACGCCTCACCACGATTCAAAACCGCGCGCTGCGCTTGCACAACGCGCGGCGGGCGGAAGAAATGCCGGATGAAGGCATTGCGCCTGCACTCGCGCGGAAGGCTCGAGCCGTTCCCCGCGAGGGGTTAGAGTTGAATCTCGCTTAAGGGTTTCCGCGACGCGAAGCGCGATTTCACCGGGCTCGTCGGATAGCCGCCTGGCGCGACCTGCCCCCTACCTTGCCAGGTAAGGAGGCGGGATAGCGCGCCCGCCCGCTGCCAGCCCCGGCTACACCCCCAGCTCAGGCCACAGACGAGCGGGCCAACTGTTGTTCCCGCGCAACATGTCAGCAAATTGTCAGGTATATTGCATTTTGTCAGCCAGAAGAAAGGATCCTCGCGTACGATCAACGGCAGTCCAAGAATGGGCAACGGGCGACAGCCAAGTATCGGCGGTCACCGGATTGGCCAGTGTCAAAAACAAATGCGACGAGGAGGAGCTCCATGAAGCTGAGGATACTGCTGGCTTTTGCGGTCGCGGCAATGTTCGTCGTTTCGGCGACAGCCTGGGCCGACTCAGAAAGCGATCTCAAGGCGAAGGTCGATGCGCTGCAGAAACAACTGGATGAACTCAAGGCGCAGCTGAACCAGATCACGACGAGCGTGCAGCAGACGAAACAGGCACAACAGGAGCAGGAAAAGAAGAATTCAACGTTCCTGCAGATGCAGGAGGGCAGCGGCCTCAATTTTGTCGTCCCTGGCGGCGGAGTGGTTGGCCTCTATGGAAACCTCGACGTCTCGTTCGACTATGCGACGAAGGGGTTGGCGAGCAGCTACTCTCAGGGTGGTTCGCCCTATGGCAATATGGGCTGGGAGCCTGACATCGCAACCAACCTGTCTTACATCGGCGTCCGGGGGAACCATCCGATCAAGGACGAGAACTTCAATTTCGTCTGGCAACTGGAGGCGGGGATCGATGTTTCCGCGACTCCAGGAACCAAGATTTCAACGTCGAACAACAGCGATGCCGTCAATGGTGGACTGTTTTCCCGCAACAGCTTTATCGGCTTGACGGGGAAGGATTGGGGCGCGGTCAAGATCGGCAAGTCGGAGACGCCCTATAAGACATCGACCGATCGCCTGAATCCGTTTTCAGGGATGGAGGGCGATTACCGGACCATTCTCGGTAATACCGGTGGCGACAACCGGGTCGAATTTGGTTTGCGTGCGGCGCATGCGATCTGGTACGAATCGCCAAACTGGGGTGGCGTCTCGTTCAACGCGATGTACTCGCCGGGCCAGAACCGCGACGACACCAGCACTATCGTTTCCTCGGGAGAACCGGACTGCACGGGCGGCAACGTCCCCGGCAGCGGTGCGCTTCCGCCAGCGTGCAGCGACGGCGGCTTTGGCAACCTGTACAGCGTCAGCCTCTCCTTTCTGCAGGGCCCGCTTTATTTGACCACCGCTTATGAACTGCATAAGAACGTCAATCGCATGAGCGATACGATCGGGTTCCCGACGACACCGCCTCAGGACACGACGGGCGATCCCAACGACATAGGCGACGAGAGCGCGTACAAGATTGGCGGGCAATACACCTTCGCGACCAAGACCACCGTGAATCTCCTTTGGGAGAGAACGCATCGAAGCATTCCCTCGTATCTTCAGTACCAGAACGAGCGCACGCGTAATAACGCCACCTGGCTAGCGCTGACCCAAGCGCTGACCGAAAAGGACAGCGTCAGTTTCGGCTGGGCGCACGCAGGCTCGACACCAGGCGACCCGGGTCAGCACAACACTCCCGGCGGTGCCAATCCAGACAACTCCGCCGACATGTATGCACTCAACTGGCGGCACAACCTGGACAGGAGCACTCAGTTTTATGTCGACTGGGCACTGCAGGATAACCGTACCGCCGCCCACTATGACCTCGGCGCGGGAGGCCACGGTGTCACCACCGATTGCCACGATTCGACCCCAGAGGCCGCCTTCGATCCGACGGCCAACGGTGGTGCCGGTGGCGTAACCTACGGCGGTCCGCATTGCTACGCGGGCGGCAGACTCCAGGCGGTTTCGGTCGGGTTCAAATACTCGTTCTAGGGCTTTTCCCAGCAACAGGCGGTTAGCTCCGGGCAGCGTCTCCCAAGACGCCGCCCGGAAGTGTTTTGGGCAAGCAGTGAAGGATCGGGACACCCTCCTCGTTCCCGAAGCAAAGGAGCATGCCCCCCAGATTTTGTCCCCGTGGCTTAGCGCCAATGTAGTGTCTCGACGAAGCGTGTAACGGCCGTCACACCACCAGCGTTTATAGCCGTGAAGCAATCGGTCGCGCCTGAGGGCGCTTGGGAACCGGATACGGCATCTCCGAGCCTTCCGCTGCCTGGCCTCGCGCCGAGTGCCCCGTGCCAGCCTAACGTTCCTTGCGGCGGCACGAATTGGGGCATTCCGTAGATGGACCGCGGCGCGCGCCGATCGCCGCAAGCCAGCAGCGCACCCCTGTCTGTCACAGGGCGGTTGAGCTCTTGCGCTCCCGGGCCGAACTGGCAACACTGAATGCTGCGATCAATGGGATGACCACCCCGGGCTGATGCTCGTACGCGTGGCAGCTGTGTCCGCGCGGTTAGCGAGTCTCTTGCGAGTCGCGGCTACCCTGCCCGAGATAGGAGCTCACAAATGCGCATTCTCGTCGTTGAGGACGATTCGCTGCTCGCGCAGGGGCTGACCCGCATCCTCAGCCGCGCTGGCCATGCGGTCGATCAGGCCGAGAACGGACTCCAGGCCGACAAGGCGCTGCGCACCGCGCCCTATGAATTAGTCGTCCTCGACATCGGGCTGCCGGACATCGACGGCTTCGAGGTGTTGCGCCGCCTTCGTCGCCGCCACGCCGCCACCAACGTGCTGGTGCTGACCGCGCGCGACGCCGTCGAGGACCGTGTGCACGGCCTCGATCTGGGGGCCGACGATTACCTCACCAAGCCATTCTCGGTGACCGAGTTCGAGGCCCGTGTGCGGGCTTTGCTCCGCAGGACCTCGCTCCCCGCAGGCGCCGTGTCCATGGGCGGTCTTAGCGTCGACGTCGAGGCCAAGCGCGTCCGGGTTAACGGTACGTCGGTCGAGCTGACGGTTCGGGAATGGGCGCTGCTGGAGCTCTTCATGGCACGGCCTGGCCGCGTGCTGAGCAAGGAACAGATCGCCCAGCAGCTCGCCGACTACGATGCACAATTGACGCCCAATGCGATCGAAGTCTACGTTTCGCGACTGCGCGCAAAAATCGAGGCCGCCGGCGTGCGCATTCGCACCGTGCGCGGTTTTGGATACCTCTGGGAAACGACGGATGACTAGCAGGGTGCGGGCTCCGGGTAGCATTCGCCGACGCCTGCTGCTGTTTCTCATCCCCTCCTTGCTGCTGCTGATCGTCGGCGCCGCGGCGCTGGCCTATTACGTCGGTTTACGCGTGGCGACATCGGCGTACGACCGTTCGCTGCTCGACCCGGCGCTGGACATGGCGGCAAATGTCAGAATCGAGCCCAGTGGGCCGCGCTTGGCCATGCTTGATCAGGCGCAGGAGGCGCTGCTCTACGATAACGAGGACACGCTGGTGTTCCAGATTCGCGCCCCCGGTGGCGCGCTCGTGGCCGGGGATGAAGGCCTGCCCCCGCCGCCGAATATGGAGCCCGGTGCGCGTGTTTTCTTCGACACCCGTTACCACGACGAGCCCGTGCGCGTTGCCGCCGTCCGCTCCGACTCGGGTCTGTACGTGCAGGTAGCCGAAACGCTGCACAAGCGCAATCGCCTGATCGGTGAGATCCTGGCCGCCGGGCTGCTGCCGGTGTTGCTGATCGCGCTCGCGACGCTGGTACTCGCCTGGACCGGCGTCGAGCGAGGCATCGCGCCGTTGGCGTGGATCAGGACCCAACTCCTCGGACGAACGCCTGCCGACCTTCACCCTCTCGACGAAAAGGCGATACCCGAAGAGATTGCGCCGGCCATCGAGGCGCTGAACCGGCTGCTGGCACAGGTGCGCGCTTCGAACGAAATGCAACAGCGCTTTCTGGCCAATGCCGCCCACCAGCTGCGCACGCCTCTGGCCGGATTGCAGATGCATCTCGAATTGCTGTTGCGTCGCGATCTGGATCCGGAAGTGCGAGAAGCGATCGCCGGAATGCACATCGCAACCGTGCGCGCGAGCCACCTCGCCAATCAGCTGCTCGCCCTGGCCAAGGCGGAAGCAAGCGCCGATGCCTTTGGGCGGCTGGCGACGGTCGATCTGTACGCGGTGGCGGACCGGGCTGTCCACGAATGGATCCAGCGGGCGATCGCACGCGATATCGACCTGGGCTTCGTGCTCGAGCACACGCCCATTACCGGCAATCCCGTGCAGCTCGGCGAGTTGCTCGACAACCTACTCGACAACGCGCTGCGCTACACGCCAAGCGGCGGCTCGGTCACCGTGCGCTGCGGGTCGGAGCAGGGTCAGCCCTACCTAAGCGTCGAAGACAACGGACCGGGAATTCCGGAATCAGCGCACGATAGGGTGTTCGAAAGGTTCTATCGCGTTAACGACACGCCCGGCGACGGTGCCGGCCTTGGACTTGCCATCGTGAAGGAAGTGGTGCAAAGACATCTCGCCGCCTTGCGCATCGAATCGCCCGCTGAACGGGGCACGCGCATCGTGATCCGGTTCCCTCCTGCGTCGCCGGAACCGGCATCACAGGCCGCTTGAGGGCGGCCACGCGGCGGCGCTCACGCCGCTTCGGTCAACGCCCCGCTCTGGTAATCCCGGATTGCCTGCTCGATCTCCTCGCGCGTGTTCATGACAAACGGACCGTACTGCACGATCGGTTCGAGCAAGGGCCGACCGGCAAGCAGAATGACCCGGCCGCCCTCGGGACCGCCGGTGAGCTCGACACCGTCGCCGTCGGACAGCACCCCCGCGTGGTGCGTTTGGAGTGGGCGCCGTGAGCCCGCGGTGCCAATCTCCACACTGCCTTCGAACGGGTACACGAAGGCGTGGTAGCCCGCATGGATCGGCTGCGTGAACGTCGCGCCGGCAGGCAGTTCGACATCGAGGTAAAGCGGGTCGGTGGCCAGGCCCTGGATGGGACCAGCAGTCGCAGCGCCGCCTTGGGTCATGGTGCCGGCAATCACCTTGACGCGCCCTCCGCCGGGCAGGTCGACGACCGGGATCTCGTCAGCCTGGATGTCGCGATACGCGGCCGGCTTCATCTTCTCCCTTGCCGGCAGGTTGATCCAGAGCTGAAAGCCCCGCATGCGGCCTTGCTCCTGCTGCGGCATCTCGGAGTGGACAATGCCGCGGCCCGCGGTCATCCACTGCACGCCACCGCTCTTGAGTTCGCCCGTGTGCCCCAGATGATCCTCGTGCCGCATGTGGCCATCGAGCATGTAGGTGACGGTTTCGAAACCGCGGTGGGGATGTGCCGGGAAGCCCGCAATGTAGTCGTCGGCATTCTCGGTGGAAAAATGGTCGAGCATCAGGAACGGGTCGAGCCGGGACCAAGCGGATTGTCCCAGGCTGCGGCGCAGCTTCACGCCCGCTCCGTCCGAGGTGGGGATCGCTTCGATGGCTCGTTGCAGGGTGCGAGTGGTCATGGTCGCTTCTATATACGGCCCACGCCGCGGCCTTTCAAGAGCGCGTCCTGCCGCCATGCCCGGCGAACACTTCGACGGCACCCGCACGGCGAGGGTCTTCGCGAGCCGGCCACGAGGCGGCTCGCGTAGCCCTGCGTCTACGACGCCTTCGCGGCGGCGTAGAGCCGGCTCGAGCGCGGCACACCGGCCAGCAGGTACTCCATCTGGTCGGCCAGGATGCGCCGGTTGCGCAGGATGAAATGCTCGTGCCGGTTAGGCACGTAGGGGACGTACAACAGCGGCATGCCCGCAATCTCCGGCGAACGATTGGCCTTCTTCGTATTGCAGCGTCGGCATGCTGTGACCGAGTTGGTCCACACGTCACGTCCGCCACGCGAGACGGGAATGACGTGGTCGCGCGACAGATCGCGCAACAGAAAACGCTGGCCGCAATATGCGCACAGCTGTCGGTCGCGCGCGAACAGCAGCGCGTTGGTCAGGCCCGGCGTATGGAAGTGTCCACCCGGAACGGTGCCCTTGATGGCCAGAATCGACTTGGTCGCAATGCGCGAGCGCGTGCCGTTGCGCTGCCAGCCGCCGCGGAATTCGCGTACCACGTCGCCCACCGACCATGCGACGAGTTGCTTGGCGTGGTAGGTAATCGCGTCCTCGAGCGCGACCCACGCCTGGGGCAATCCGGACATGTCGACAGTCAATACCAGCGGTTCCACGACCCTCGTCTCCTTGCCTGCCATCAACTGCTGCGGCCGGCGCCGATCATCCTTTCACGCAAAGCACCTGCTTCAAGCTGTGCACAACGTCGACCAAATCGCGCTGCGCCGACAGCACCGCATCGACGTCTTTGTACGCCGCCGGCAACTCGTCGATGACCCCCGCGTCCTTGCGGCACTCCACGCCCGCAGTCTGCTCGGCGAGGTCGGCACGCGTGAACCTGCGCTTGGCCTCGCTGCGCGACATCTTGCGCCCGGCGCCGTGACTGCACGAGTGGTACGCCGCGGGGTTGCCCTTGCCGCGCACGATGAACGATTTCGTGCCCATGCTACCGGGGATGATGCCAAGCTGTCCAGAGCGGGCCGATACGGCGCCCTTGCGGGTGACCCACAGCATCGCACCGAAGTGCTCTTCCAGGCTGGCATAGTTGTGATGACAGTTCACGGCAACATCGCGGACGACCAGCTCGCAACGGAAGAACTGTTGCAGAGCACGCACGACAAGGTCGAGCATGAGGTCGCGATTGAGCGCCGCATAATCCTGCGCCCAATTCAGGCCCTCGACATATTCGTCGAATTCCACCGTGCCGGCGGAGAGCCACGCCAGGTCGCGGTCGGGCAGGTGGCGGCGTTCGCGCTCCGCGATCCGCCGCGCGGTCGCGATGGCAACCTCACCGATCGTGTTGCCAACGTTGCGACTGCCCGAATGCAGCATGACCCAGACCGAGTCTTCTTCATCGAGGCTGAGCTCGATGAAATGATTGCCGCCACCGAGCGTGCCGAGTTGGCACCAGACGCGCGCCGGGTCGTACTTGCCTACGCGATGCATGATGCGCAGAGCGGCATAACGCTGCGCTAGTCCGGCGATGCGGCGTTGGAACCGAGCACCGGTGCTGCTGGCATCGTCCGGCCGCAGGCGTTGCCGGTGAGCATTGAATCCGACAGGGACATCGCGCTCGATTTGCGCGCGTAGCCTCGCGAGCGAATCGGGCAGGTCCGACGCCTTGAGCGTCGTGCGTACCGCGACCATGCCGCAGCCGATATCTACGCCGACTGCGGCGGGAATGATTGCAGCTCGGGTGGGAATGACCGCGCCGACGGCAGCACCTTTGCCGACATGCACGTCCGGCATGATCGCAACGGGGCCGCCGAGAATGGGCAACGAGGCAATATTGCGGATCTGCTGATACGCCGCTTCCTCGACCGGGACGCCCTGCGTCCACATGCGCACGTTATCCATACCGATTTGTGCGGCCGCATCGATTCGCTGCCCCCAAGCCGGAAAGGGGTTGCCGCGACGATGCCGCCTCAGGCGACAACAATAGCCGCAAGTATCGGGTTTCGCCACGGGCCCGGCGGGTCGCCCCGCCGGGTTCCGCGACTCTGACCGCGCCTTACGGCGCGGAGGCGATCCCGCAATCCCGGTTAGGAGGGCCGCGCACAGTCCCTCGCAATCGCCGCATCCTCTTGCCCTTCGCAGGAAGAGCATGCTGTTCCGCCTCTACTGTCCCACAGTATCGTGACACGCCCGCGTCAGGAGCTCGCTCTGGGCGCCCTGGCCGCGCCGGTGGCGCCGCCCTGGGCGCGCCGATGGACCGCGGTCAGATCGACGGCACGGTGTCGTATGTCGAATCATTCGCCGGGTGGCGCAGCTTTGGCTTGTGCGCGTCCTGGAATTCGCTGGCGATATCGAGCGTCTCGCGTACGCCCACATCGGCGCCGTGCCTGGCGATGAACCGCTTTGCCGCCATACGCCCTTCGTCGTGCAGGCGTTGCAGCCACGCGCGGGAGCGTTCGAGCGAGGACCCTTGCTGCAGCAGTTCCCGCCGCGGAGGCCCGATGCGGTGCAGGCGCAAATCGAGAACGCTCGCCGGTCCTTCGCCCCGCGCGGCGACCGCGCGGGTCGCGGCGATCGCCTGCATTTCTGCGACAAGGGAGGAATTGGACACGATCTCGCCGACGCGTCGCCGGATCGCCGGCGTATCGGTGGGAACGTCGTCGCTGCTGTCCGGCACCAGCTGTACGACGATCAAATCGCGCGTAACGCCGCCGTGGATCATCGGCCACAGCGTTGGATTGCCGCAATAGCCTCCGTCCCAATACGGTTCACCATCGATCTCAACCGCCTGGAACAGCTGCGGCAGGCACGCCGACGCGAGCAGCACATCAACCGTCATCGCCTCGTTCGAAATAACGCGCGGCAAACCGGTCTTGACATTGGTCACCGTGACGAACAACTCCGGCGCCAGCTTGCTGCGGATCGCGTCGATATCGACGTGTGCGGCGATGGCATCCCGCAACGGGTTGATGCCAAGCGGGTTGGTGTTATAGGGCGAAAGCGCGCCGGTCGACAGCAGCCACGCACCCAGGGTATCGCGCCAGGTGCGCTCCATTGGGCCCCATACCTCGCGCCCTAGGTCGGCGACCGCAGGCCGCGCAATCCGCAGCCAGAACGAACGCAGTCCTTCGCGGGCCAGCGCCGGGGTGCCCTTGGCCAAGGCGCTGGCCACGATCGCGGCGTTAATTGCGCCCGCGCTCGTGCCGGAGAGCTGCGCAACATGGAGGCTGCGACTGCCGAGCAGCGCATCGAGCACGCCCCAGGTGAAAGCACCCCAGGACCCGCCCCCCTGTAGCGCAAGGCCGATCGGCCGGCGCGCGGGCAGGCGGTGGGGCGGGGGCTGAATAATTGCCGTAGTCATGGATATACGGCCGACTTCGGGGTAACCCGGAGTCGACGGTCATGATTGAGAGTGAGTGACCGCTAACAAATTTCGGCCACGACGCCGGTGGCGCCGTCAGAGCCATGCTCCAAAGCTCTGAACTGTAAAGTAAATTAGGTTGTAGAACTGTACCGAGGTTTCCCACGTTATGAACAAGAATATCGCACTGCACAATAACACCTTAGGGTCAAACGATGAACAAAGCTAATCGTTTAATCCTATAGTTAACATCGTTTTTAGTGATGGAACCTTACCATTATGGTGCATCGCACCAGTTAATTTATTAGCGCGAAAGAAGGCTTTGCGATCGGTATTTTGTCACTGAATTAGCCATCAGATATGGCTAGTCGATCCAATTGAAGCAGCCTTGACTATTTTCTGGCTTGCACCGGGGATGGAGCGAAGGGCATTTTCGCCGCGGCAGGTGCCTGCGCCGCCGCTCTCCAGTGGTCGCAGGGCTTCCAAGAGGGGACCCTGGCGGTCCACACTGCGCAGCGCGGCCAGGTCCACAGGCCCGCGTCGGCGCACGGACTCTGGGGGCGTTGCAGTGGAATCCGATCTCGTTTGGCAATCACTTAGCGAGCTCTCCGGCTTGCTCGCGCGCGGCGCGGTTTCGTCGCGCGAAATCGTTGCGGCGTATCTGGAGCGCATTGTCCGCCTCGACCTGCGCCTGCACGCCTTCGTCGACGTCTATCGCGATGACGCGCTCGCACTGGCGCAGAACGCGGATCGCGAGCGCCAGGCCGGTACGGCGCGCGGTCCTCTGCATGGGCTTCCCATTGCCCTCAAAGACCTGCTGCATCTGCGCGGACGGGTGACGGGCGCGGGATCGAAAAGCCGCCCCCACGGCATCGCGGCGGAAACCGCGACTGCCGCAGAACGCCTGTTCGAGGCGGGGATGATTCCGCTGGGCAAGACCCACTTGGTCGAGTTCGCGTTCGGCGCCTGGGGCCGCAACGCACCGCTGGGCGCGCCATGGAACCCGTGGGACACGGCAACGCATCGCGTCGCCGGAGGGTCAAGCAGCGGCTCCGCGGTCGCCGTCGCCGCGGGGCTCGCCCCTGCCGCCATCGGCTCGGATACCGGCGGATCGATTCGCATTCCGGCGTCGTTGTGCGGGCTAACCGGATTCAAGCCGACCTACGGCCTGATCAGCCTCGCGGGCGTATTTGCGCTCGCCACGTCCCTCGATTCGCTGGGGCCTCTCACCCGCAGCGTCGACGACGCAGCGCTGCTCCTCAGCGCGATGGCGGGACCCGATGCGCGCGATCCGGCAACGCTCGCAGCGCCACGGATTGATGGCGCGGCCGCGCTCGCGGGGGGACCCGACTTGAACGGGATGCGCATCACGGCCCTCGCCGTCGAGCAATTTCAGTGGCCCGCATCGCCCGATGTGTTCGCCGCCCGCGCCGACGCGATGGCGACGTTGCGTGCGCTCGGCGCCAGGGTCGAGGAAGCCCGCGTTCCATTCGATCTCGAGGACGTGATGCAGCGCAATGGCCGCATCATCGCCGCCGAGGCCTATACCCTGCACCGTCCCTACATCGAGGACGAGACGCTCGAGATCGACCCCTGGGTGCGGAAGCGGATACTTGCCGGCCAGGCGATCAGCAGTGCCGAATACCGCGATGAGCTGGCGCAGCGAACGCAAACGGCCACCCGTTTCAGCGCCTGGATGCGGGGCCAGGACGCGCTGCTGACGCCGACGCTGCCGATCACCGCAGTGCCCTTAGATGAAGTCGACGAAGCAACGTCCCCGTATGCGACGTTTACGCGTGCAGTCAACTACTTCGGGGCCTGTGGATTGTCCCTGCCGGCGGGTTTCTCCGCCACGGGCCTCCCGATCGGAATCCAACTGATCGGGGCGCCGTTTGCGGAGGCGACGTTGATACGCCTCGGGCGGGCGTTCCAATCGCTTACCGACTGGCACTTGCGCCGGCCGGATCTGTCGGCCTGGGAGGCGCCGGGCGCTGGGGTGGCAACGGACTAGCCGCAGCCGGGGACTGCCTGCCGGTAACCGGCCGTCGCCGGACCATGCGTTCGGCAGGCTCCGTCCTGCGCCATCGGGTCAGCCTTCCTACAAGGCGAGCGCGACACGGGTCCCCTGCTCGATCGCGCGCTTCGCGTCGAGCTCCAGCGCGACGTCGGCACCGCCGATCAGTCTGGCCTGGATACCTGCCGCCTCCAGGCCTGCGGCCAGCTCCCGCTGCGGCTCCTGGCCGGCGCAAATCACTACCGTGTCCACGTCGAGCACCTGCGGCTTGCCTCCGACCTTGAGCTCTAGACCCGCATCGTCGATTTGCACGTATTCGACTCCGGCGAGCATCTTTACGCCGCGCTGGCGCAACAGCGTGCGCCGGATCCAACCGGTCGTCTTGGCCAGGCCTTCGCCGACCTTCGCGTTCTTGCGCTGCAGAAGCCATAGCTCGCGCGCCGGCCGATCCTCATCGGCCGGCTTCAATCCGCCTCGTCCGACGTAATTGCGGTCGATTCCCCACTGGTCGCAAAACGTCGCAATCGCCCGATCGTCCGCGCAGCCGTCGCTCAGGTGACCGTCGGCGACATCGTCCCCTGCCGTGAGGAACTCGGCGACGTCGAAGCCAATGCCCCCGGCACCGACTACTGCGACCCGCCTGCCGGCGATCCTGCGTCCCTCCACGATTTCGACGTAACCGGCAACCTTGGGATGGCCAATACCCGGTATGGAAGGGCGCCGGGGGACGATGCCCGTCGCCAGGACGACGTCGTCGAACCCGCGCAAGTCTTCCACACCGACGCGACAATTCAAGCGCACTTCGACGCCCAATCTTGCCAGTCGTGTGCGGAAGAACCGCAGCGTCTCGCCGAACTCCTCCTTGCCCGGAATGCGGCGCGCGAGATTGAACTGTCCGCCGATCTCCGCTCCCGCATCGAACAATGTGACCTTGTGGCCGCGCTCCGCCGCCGTCATCGCGCACGCCATGCCTGCCGGACCGGCGCCGACGACGGCGACCTTCCGCGCCAGCGCTGCGGGCGCGCACTTCAGTTCCGTCTCGCGACAGGCGAACGGATTCACCAGACAAGTCGCCGTGTGCCGCGCGAAGATCTGATCCAGGCAGGCCTGATTGCAGCCGATGCAGGTATTGATCTCGTCGGCGCGATTCTCCCGCGCCTTGTTCACGAACTCCGGATCGGCAAGGAACGGCCGCGCCATCGACACCATGTCCGCATCGCCTCGCGCCAACAGCGCTTCGGCAGTGGCAGGATCGTTGATGCGATTGGTCGTGATCAACGGAATTTTTACCTCGCCCATGAGGCGGCGCGTCACCCACGCAAAGGCCGCGCGCGGCACCATGGTCGCGATAGTAGGAATTCGCGCCTCGTGCCAGCCAATCCCCGTGTTGATGAGGGTCGCTCCCGCTGCTTCAACCGCCTGCGCGAGCGCGACGACCTCATCCCAGGTACTGCCGCCTTCGACCAGATCGAGCATCGACAGGCGGTAGATGATGATGAAATTCGATCCCACCGCCTCGCGCGTGCGGCGCAGGATCGCGAGTGGAAAGCGGATCCGGTTCAGGAACGACCCTCCCCAGTCGTCGTCACGATGGTTGGTCTGCGGCGCGACGAACTGGTTGATGAGGTAACCCTCGGAGCCCATGATTTCGACGCCGTCGTAACCCGCTTGCTGCGCGCGCTGCGCGCACCGGGCATACGCAGCAATGGTGCGGTCGATGCCCCAGCGCGTCAGCGCACGCGGACGGAACGGGGTGATGGGTGACTTGACCGCCGATGGCGCGACGGACAGCGGGTGATACGCGTAACGCCCGGCATGGAGGATCTGCAGCGCGATCTTGCCGCCGGCAGCACGCACCGCCTGCGTGATGACGCGATGCCTGCTGATCTGCCAACGGAACGAAAGCTGCGACGCACGGGGCTCGAGTCGCCCGGCAAAATTAGGCGCGATGCCACCGGTGACGATCAATCCCGCGCCGCCCTTGGCCCGCGCCGCATAGAATGCCGCGAGTTTGTTGAACCCGTCCGCATCCTCCTCCAACCCGGTATGCATCGAGCCCATCAGAACGCGGTTGGCAAGTGTCGTAAAGCCGAGATCCAACGGCGCGCAAAGGTGCGGATACGAGGTCATGGAAGAGAGGTAGCCGCAAACCTTAGTCGATTCCTGCGCGCCACGTCCGAAGCAGGACCGCCCCGGGCGGGGCGAAAGCATTCGGCCACAGCGTATCATGCGCGGTACCGTGCGAATGAAATGGAACCGACGGCGGCGGGGGAACATTCATGCGGACGAAAAAATCGATCGGCTTCTTGTCCGGCGCCCTTGCGTTCGCAACCGGTGCGGCTGCGATCGCCGATCCGACGCTGCATGTCGGCTCCAAGCGCTTTACCGAGTCGTACATCCTGGGCGAGATCATCAAGCAGACGGCCGAAGGCGCGGGTGCGACGCCGGCCACGCACAGTCAGGGACTGGGCAACACGGCCATCGTCCTCAACGCGCTTACCACCGGCAGTATCGATATCTATGCGGAATACACCGGAACGATCGCCAGGGAGATCCTTAAGCTCGATTCCGTCCCGCCGCTGCCAGAACTGAACGCGAAGCTAGCGCCCATGGGGCTCGCAGTCGGCGTGCCGCTTGGCTTCAACAATACCTACGCCATCGCAGTGCGCGGCGACGACGCTCGCGCCAAGGATCTCGCCAAGCTCTCCGACCTCAAGGCGCATCCTGGGTTGCGGCTGGGGCTGTCGCAGGAATTTATCGGCCGCGCCGACGGCTGGCCAGGATTGAAACGGGTCTATGACTTGCCGTTCGCCACACCGCGCGGCCTCGATCATGGCCTGGCCTACGAGGCCATCGTCGAGCACCAAGTCGACGCGATCGACGTCTACTCCACCGACGCCAAGATCGACCGCTACGGGCTGACCGTGCTCGCCGACGACCGCAATTATTTTCCGCGCTATGACGCGGTGCTGCTCTATCGCGCCGATCTGCCACGGCGATTCCCGCAGGCCTGGATTGCGCTCACGCATCTTGAGGGCCGGATCGATGCCGCAACCATGCGTAAGCTGAACGCAGCCGCCGAACTGGAGGGCATGGACTTTGCGGCAGTTGCGGCGGCCTTTGTCGCGCAGGGTACGGGCGCCGCCGCACCTACGAAGGCCGCGCCGGCTGGAGATTTCTGGAACAAGCTCTTCGGACCGGATTTCGGGCAACTCACTCTCACCCATCTCGCCCTGGTGTTCGTGTCCCTCGCGGCCAGCATCATCGTGGGCATCCCGTTGGGCATTCTTGCCGCGAAGCGTCCGGCGACCGAAGGCCTGATCCTGGGCGCAACCGGGGTCGTGCAGACGATTCCCTCGCTCGCGCTGCTGGCCGTACTCATTCCCCTGACTGGACGCATTGGCGCCGTGCCCGCGTTCATCGCGTTGAGCCTGTATGCGCTGTTGCCAATCGTGCGTAACACGCACACGGGACTAACCCAGATTGCCCGCGGCATGACGCTGGCAGCGCAGTCGCTGGGTATGCGAGCGGCGACCATTCTAGGCAAGATCGAGCTGCCGCTCGCCGCACCGACTATTGTCGCCGGCATCAAAACCTCGGCAGTGATCAATGTCGGCACCGCCACGATCGCCGCGTTCATCGGCGCAGGCGGCTACGGTGAACGTATCGTCACCGGCTTGGCGCTCAACGACCATGCGCTGCTGCTCGCCGGGGCGATTCCTGCCGCAGTGCTGGCGCTGCTGATCGAAGGCGGGTTTCGCGTCGGCGAACGATGGTTGATCCCCGCGGGCTTACGTCGATCCACCTGATTGCCGGGCTCTCATGCAACCTTCCGCGATCCTGGGAACTGCCTCGCGAGCCGGCGTTGATGCGCGCCTCCACTCGTTTCCATGACCTCGATCGACCCGACTGAAGTCGAATGGACTGCCGTTCGAGCGCAAGGCGCTGGGGGTCAGAACGTGAACAAGGTCGCGAGCGCCGTGCATCTGCGCTTCGATGTCCGTGCGTCCTCGTTGCCGGAGCCGATCAAGGCGCGCCTCTGCGCGCGCAGGGATCAGCGCATCACCGCGGACGGGGTGATCGTCATCAAGGCACAGCGCTATCGGAGTCAGGATCGGAATCGCCAGGATGCGCTGGCGCGGCTGCAGGCGTTGGTTGACAGCGCCGACGTTGTGCCGCCCTGGCGCAAGCCGACCCGGCCGACCAAGGCCTCGCAACGCCGGCGGGTCGAGGGCAAGGTCAGGCGCGGGCAGGTGAAGGCAGCGCGCCGCCGCGTAGTCGAATAGCCTAAGCACGGCTCCGGCGTCGTCGGCTCGCAGCGCCAGTCCTACAGCTTCTCCGACCCGCCTGGCGCATGCTGCGTCGTCTACATGCCCAGGCGCACCGGAGCCAAGTATTGTTGCCGGTACGTTTCAAACGGGACCGTGTCGGCGACTTCGATCCGACGTTGTTCGGCGATCGATTCTTCAGCCAGGCGCGCAAAGCCGGCGGCAACCTCGGGCGGCAGCGGCAGTCGAAGAATCGTCTCCCGGTGCGCGCGCGACTGGGCGAGAACAAAGGCGACGTAGGAGTTGCCGTAACCCTTCATCGCCTGCAGCACACGCGCCGACGGCGTCAAGGCGGAGTCGTTTAGCGCCGCGACCGCGGCGGCGAGGGCTTCGCCGTGCGCACTGCCTCCGCTGGCGTGATCGAGCGCCGCCGCGATCGGTGCGCAGTCGGCGAGCACCTCCCCGCCCCATTCGACCAACTCGATCTGTTGCCCGTGTCGCGCGAGGCGCAGCCCCGGCTGGCGGCCATGCGAGGCGGCGCTCTGCTTGTTGCCGATTATGTCGGCGAGTTCCTCCGGCGTGTCGGGCGGACTGTCGCAAAGCAGGCAGTGCAGCAGAAACACATCGAGAAAGCGTACCGTGGCCGCAGTGATCGCAATGGGTACGAACGGATCGAGGTCCATGAGCCGTACCTCTACGTACTCGACGCCGCGGTCGCGCAACGCATGCAGCGGGCGCTCGCCCGGCCGTATGACCCGCTTGGGCCGGATCGTGCCGTAGAACTCGTTTTCGATCTGCAGCAGGCTCGTCGCGAGCTGGCGGTAGCCGTCCCCGTCGCGAATGCCGATCGCCTCGTATGCCGGGTACGGCTTGGTTAGCGCCGTCTCCAGTGAGGCGCCATAGCTCTTGAGGTCGTTGTAACTCACCGCCAAGGAGGACTGCGCATCGCTCTGGTAGCCCAGGCGTCCCATGCGCAACGAGGTCGCGTACGGGAGATACAGAGTGTCGTCGCTCAAGCGCTGCAGCTCGTGCGTGCGGCCGGCGACAAAAGTCGCGCACACCGCGGGAGAGGCGCCGAAAAGGTAGAGCAGCAACCAGGAATGGCGGCGGAAATTGCGGATGAGCGCAAAGTAGGCGTCGTTGGAACGCTCGTCCGCCAAGGAGAAATTGTAATGGATACCGGAAATCGTCTGCATGCGCCGGCCGTAGCGATAGGCGAGGCCCGTGCGATAGACCGTCTTGGCGCGGCCGACGTTGGAGCTGCCGTAACGGCCGATCGGAATGGCTTCGTCCGCGGGCAGCCGACAGGGCATGCTCGCGCACCAGAGCAGCTCGTCGCCGATCGCGCGGTACACGACCTGATGGATCTCCATGAGCTCCTTCAGGCAGGACTCGGCATCGGTGTGCACGCCGGTGATGAGTTCGAGTTGCGACTCGCTGAAATCAGTGGTGACGTGCGGATGCTTGAGCGCGGATCCGAGCGCGACCGGATGCGGGGTCGTCGCCAGCGCCCCATCGGACCGCATCCGCAGGCTTTCCTTTTCGATCCCGCGGCGGAGGCGTTGCAGCACTGCGCGCGGCATCGCCTTGAGGCGCTCCTGGCAATGCACGGCGGGTTCGGAGGACATCAGCTGGGTCGGCAGCGCGGGACGCGCATTGTATAACGCATCCACGGTGCGCTGCGATCCTCCCATACCGGGTCAACTGCAGGCATCATTGGCGCGTTATTGGACCGTTGCACCAATGGAGATTACAGCCGTGAAGACCAAGACCACCCGCTTTGCCTCGCCATCGTTTGGCTCGCTCCTACTCATGTTCGCCCTGCTCGCGACGCCAGTCGCGGCGTCAGCAGCCGTATACCTTTCAGTCGCCATCGCGCCACCGGCACTGCCGGTGTACGTGCAGCCCCCGGTCCCCGGGGCAGGCTACATCTGGACGCCGGGGTACTGGGCGTACGGCCCCAATGGCTACTACTGGGTGCCGGGAACCTGGGTTCTCGCACCCTACGTCGGCGCGCTGTGGACCCCGGGATATTGGGGCTGGGGTAGCGGCGCCTATTTCTGGCACGGAGGCTATTGGGGGCCTCGTGTAGGTTATTACGGCGGTATCAATTACGGCTTTGGCTACGTCGGCGTCGGCTACCACGGCGGATCCTGGAACGGCGGCGTTTTCAGCTACAACTCCGCGGTGACGAACGTCAATGTGACCAACATCCACAATACCTACAACCAGCCCGTCGTGCAGAACACCTCGCTGTCACATGTGAGCTACAACGGCGGGGCCGGTGGCATTGCCGCCCAACCCACGGCCGAGGAGCGTCTGGCCGAGAGCGACAACCATCTCCCGGCGACGCAGCTGCAGACAAGACACCAGATGCTCGCCAGCACCAATCGGGCCCAGTTCGCGTCGGTGAACCACGGTACGCCGTCGCTGGCGGCCACGCCGCGGGCGGCAGCGTACAAACAGGCAAACGTCGCCGGCACCGCAGCCGGGCATCCCCAGAACACGGGGCAAGCGCACCGCGTAGCGACGACGCAGAACGCCTCCCATCCGCCGGGTTACGGGCAAAATGCGCCGCATCCGCAGGGACAGCCGCATCCGCAAGGGCACCCGCAGGAGCACGAGGAACGACGCTAGCTAGGCCCGCCGCCACGCCTGCACCCGAGCGTGCTTAAGGACCTCGCGGTCGACGACGAATTCCGGCACGCGGCCGCCGAGCGCGTCGACGATGCTCTGCAGACCGGTTGACGCCATGTTGTGAAAGCATTCGTCGGTCCAGCACAGCGAATGCGGGGTCACGATCACGTTGTCCATCGCGAGCAGCGGGTTGGCGGGGTCGACCGGCTCCTGCTCGAACACGTCGAGCGCGGCGCCAGCGATGCGCCGCGTGCGTAGCGCTTCGACCAGAGCCTGCTCGTGGACGATAGGCCCGCGGGCGACGTTGATGAAGTAGGCTTCAGGGCGCATCAGCGCAAACTGCTGCGCACCGATGAGGTGATGGGTCTTTTCATTCAACAGGCTGCAGACGACCACGAAATCGGATGTCTGCAGCAGGGTTTCCAGCGGGACCTTGCGCGCACCCAGGTAGCCCAGTTCGATGTCGTTCGCGAATGGGTCGGCGGCGACGAGCTTCAAATCGAACGTGCGCGCCAAGCGCAGCAGTTCGCGACCGATGCCGCCGGCGCCGATGACCCCGAGCGTGCGCCCGGTCAGGCCGCGCCCCATGTTGTCCATGCGCTCGTCCCAGCGCCCGGTGCGCGTGAGCCGGTCCTTGAGGAAGAGCTTGCCCGATAGCGCCAGAATGAACGTCAACGCGATTGTCGCCACCGGTCGCGGCATCGCGGTCGGCGTGTTGGTCACGATCACGCCGGCCTTGGTCATCGCCGCAACATCGACCGCGTCGTAGCCCACGCCGTGCCGTGCGACGACCCGCAGGCGGCAGTCGGGGCGCGCGACGGCAGCGGCTGGAACGCGGGCGATGTTGACGTAGAGGGCGTCGTAGCGCGCGGCATGGTCGGCGTCGATTTCGGGCACGACTCGCGGCAAGTATTCCCATTCGATGTCGGGTGCGGCATCGAGTATGCCGAGCGCGGCGCGACCGAAAGCGGGCTCGCCGCGCGCGTCGAGGATATCCCGGGTCAGCCCCACGCGAAACCTGGCCGTCAAGGCCGCCTCCCTGCCGCAAGCGCGCCGTGCAACACGTCGAGGCCATCGCGCAATGCGTTCTGCAACAGCAATTGATCGATGCCGTAGGCCATCAGCCGGAAACCCCGGGCCGCGTAGTCGCGCGACCAGGCGTCGTCGAGCGCGAGTATCGCGGGCGCTTTGCCGTACGTGGTGCAGGCGCGCAGCACGCGATCGACCGCTGCGAGATAGGTCGGGTGCTGAAACTGTGCGGGTATACCCAGGAAATTGGTGAGATCGAACTGCCCGATCCACAGCGCATCCACACCGGGCACGGCTGCAATTGCCTCGACGTTATCGAGTCCCTCAGCGGTTTCCACCTGGATGATTACCAAAGTGCGTTCGTGCAGGGCTGCGATCTTGGCCGCGACCTCGCCGCCTTCGTAGTCGTCGTGCGCAAACCCGAACGCCGCACCGCGGCGGCCCTGCGGCGGATAGCGCGTGCAAGCGACGATGTGCTCGGCTTCGGCGCGCGTACCGACCATCGGCACCATTACCCCGAGCGCGCCGAGATCGAGCGCGCGGGCGATGAAATGGTATTCGCCCCGAGGGACCCGGGTCATCGGTACGAGATCGAGGCCCCGGCAGAGCGCGATCTGCGTTTTCAGCGTTTCGAAGCCGAGCCCGGTGTGCTCCATGTCGTACAGAAGGAAGTCGGCGCCGGCGTTGCTGCAGATCTGCGGCAGGCCCGGCGCCAGGAGCTCGAATACCATGGCGCCAGCGGCTGTGCCCCCGTCTCGCAGCCGACGCTTGAGCGGATTATCACGCATTGCTGCCCTCGCAAGCTTTCCGGCGTCGGTTCGATCACCCGCGCTCAGGACATTCGATACGGTTCGAGTTGCAGCGACTCGACTTGCCCGCCGAGCATCACCAGCGAACCCGTGCGCCGGGCAAATCCGTCTTCCGAAAATTCGAACATAAATGTCCGCCGCACGCGCGCGACACCCTCCGGGTCGCGCGCGAGGCGCATGCGCGACCCTTGCACCGTGTCATCGAGCAATTGCAGACCATGTTCCTTGCACGCTCGCCGGGCAACGCGGATCGCCGCCTCGCGCGCCCTTAGCGCATCGAAAACGAACCAGACAGCGGCGGCCGTGAGGACTAGCAGTAGCGTTTCCGACATTATGGTGGTGAGAGCCGGGTCAGGGAACACATCGCGCGTGACTGGCCCGCTTCCAGAAAAATTGGCTGCACCAAGATCGCGCCCATGCCGGCGTGTCAGTGCCTACGAAAAGCGCTGCGGCGGACGCCATGGCTCTACGGTCGTGTGCGGCGCGCGCAGCATGCGCAGCATGCGTACGGCCGTCTCGCGTCCCCGATAATAGCCCGGGAGGCGCAAGATCTCCGCGAATCCCAGCGTCCGGTACAACGCATAGGCCGCTTCGTTGTCGGCCCGCAACTCAACGTGGATCGAGGCGATCCCAGCGGTGGTTGCCGACTGCAGAAGCCATTGCATCAGCCGTCGCCCAATCCCGCGCCGCTGACAAACCGGACGGACCGCGAGCAGCACCAGATGGGCGCGCTCCTCGCCAAAGGTCATGATGGCGAAACCGATCATGCGCTCGCCGTCACGGGCGACAAGCGTCACCGTCTCGGGGTCGTCGATCAGCTGGCGTATTCGCTCGCTGCGGTATTGCCAGCCCAGGCCCGCCTCGATCTGGTCACGCGACATGGACGCAATCGCGGGCGCGTCGCCGCGGCATGCCAGCTGTAAGGTTATGTCCCGCGAACTCACGGGCGCGATTTTGCCATGCCTGCGCTTGCGCCGAAACCCGAGTCCCCGCATCATCTCGTCCTGGGCCCTCGTCCGGGATTGGCATGCGAACATGTCCTACTGACGCCACCGACCCTGGTCGACTCGTCTCTCGTCGCAAGGCACTGGCACGCATCGGCGTATCGGGTACGGTATTGCTGACCGGCTTGCTCCCGGATCCGGCGTGCGCGCAAGTCCCCGCGGGGGCCCTGCCTTCGTGCGTCGCCATGCCAGAACAAACCGAAGGCCCGTTCTTCATAGACGAAGCGCTCAACCGATCCGATATCCGCTCCGACCCGCGCACGGGGGAGGTCAAGGCGGGTGTACCGCTGCGCATCGTGTTCAGCGTGTCACGACTGAGCGGCACGAACTGCGCACCACTGACAGGCGTCCAGGTCGACCTGTGGCATTCCGATGCGACCGGGCGCTACTCCGACGTATCCGGCTTCGGCTACCGACCCTCCACCGTCGGGCAGCAGTTCCTGCGCGGCTACCAAATCACCGACGGTGCCGGGAGTGCACAGTTTCGGACCATCTTCCCAGGCTGGTATGGCGGCCGGGCAGTGCACCTGCACTTCAAGATCCGCTCGGTCCGGCAATCAACACCAGGCCACACCTTTACCTCGCAGCTGTACTTCGACGATGAGTTGACGGAGCGTGTTTTCGCCCTGGAGCCGTACGCGAGCCGGGGGCGGAGGTGGATGCGCAATGACGAAGACGGGATCTTCGGCGACAGCGGCAAGCAGTTGCTGCTCTCGGCGCAGCCGGAGGGCCACGGCTACGCCGCATCCTTTGCCATCGGTTTGCTCGTATAGCGCGAACCCGGCCGCCCGCGCCTACTGATCCGGTTTGACGCCAGCATTCCTGACCACGCGCTCCCACTTCACGATGTCGTCGGCGATGTACTTGTGGAATTCGGTCGGCGTCATGGTCATTGTCGTTGCGCCCTGCGCGGCCCATTCACTGCGCATGTCAGAAGCGCTCACGATTCGCGTGATCTCGGCATTCAAGCGGCTTACAATCGCCGGCGGCGTTCCTTTGGGGGCCATCATCCCGAGCCAGATTGTCGCCTCGTAGCCGGGCACCCCAGCCTCCGCCACCGTCGGCACGTTCGGAAGGACTGTGGAGCGCGTCCTGCCGGTCGTGGCGAGCGCGCGCACTTGCCCTGCCTTGACGTGTTCGCTCATCGTCGTCACCGCGTCGAACATCATCTGCACCTGGCCGCCAATGAGGTCGATGCGCGCGCCCGAGCTGCCACGGTAGGGCACGTGCACGATGTCAACGCCGGCCATTGCTTTGAATAGCTCCCCCGCCATATGGTAGGGCGTACCCGGCCCGGATGACGCGTAGTTGAGTTTCCCTGGCTGCGCCTTGGCCAGCGCTATGAATTCGGCGAGTGTCTTGGCGGGGACGGAGGGATGCACGACCATGACCAGGTCCGAGTAGTTGATCGGCGCGACCGGAACGAAGTCGCGCATCAACGCATAGGGCTTGTTTGCAAGCAGCGACTCATTGACCGTCTGCGCATTGGAGATCAGCAATAGTGTGTAGCCATCAGCCGGACTCTTCGCCGCCGCATCGGTGCCGACGACGGAGCCTGCACCGGGACGATCGTCGACCACGAACGGCTGACCCAGCCCTTCCTGCAGGCGCCGTCCCAGCTCGCGGGCATAGATGTCGGCGGGGCCGCCGGCCGCAAAGGGTACGATGATCTTGACCGGATGCGAAGGATAGTCCTGGGCGAAGACCGGTGCAGTCAGACCCGCGAGACCCATCAGCGCAGCGGCGACGCGCGCGGTTTGGCGTCTCATGCGGGACATGCCCTCCTGCATCGTCGCTCCGAAGCTTCTTCCGTTACGGCGTTGCGCGAATCTACCGCAGTTTGCAATGCCGCGCACGCTGATGCAAAAGGTCGATTTTCCGGGTTCGAGCTACGAAACAGCAACGGCTATCGCTGAATTGACTCCCAGCGCTGATGTCGGGCGCCACACGCATCCGGGACCGGAAACGGGCTATGTCCTCGACTCCGAAGGGACGCTTTGGGTCGACGGCAATCCGCCGCAGGCACTCAAACCTGGGCGATTCCTAGGCGATCGCAACGGTCGCCGTGCGGGCTCGACGCATGCCCAGGTCCCTGCCAACCGACGGATGAGTGGGGAACTCACCCGTCGGCGTGCGCCGCCGAGAGTGCGGCTATCGCTGCTGCTGGGAACCGCCGCCTGTCTGTAGGGACTCGTTGCTGCTCGTCGCACGCAACGTCGTCGCGTTCGAGGCACCGTCACCGATGTGCAGCGTGCGCCCCCGTGCAGGCCGCTGCGGCGCATCCATCTCGATCTGCAGCACACCGTCCCGGAAGCTCGCGCTGGCGCTCTCGGCGTCGACGCTCTCCGGTAAAGGGATCGTGCGATAGAACGCACCGTAACTGCGCTCGCTGCGATAGAGGCCGCCCTCACTGCTCGTTTTTTCCTGCTTGCGCTGCCCATGGATTGTCACCGCGTCCGGGGTGACCTCGGCATGGACGTCCTCTTTTTTCACGCCGGGCAGATCGGCATTGATGACCAGTTTTCCGTCTCGCTCATAGATTTCGATATGTGGCGTCCACAGTGGCGCCGTACCCTCGCCCGCCCCCAAGCCCGCAAGATCGGCTGGGCCGAACGCTGTCGGGAACCGGCTGCGCCCGAAGCCGAAGCTCTCGAACAGATGGTCCATGTCCTCGCTAATGCGGCGCATCATCGAAATCGGTGCGCCCAAGGCGCCGAAATACGAACTTGCGGTAGGCCATGCACCATGGTGCGGCTGCACCGTGCCCGATGATTGCGGCTCTTTGCTCGGGCTCTGCCAAGCGGCCTGCTGACCGGAGCGTTGGTTGCCCTGAGCGCCTTGCTGCGCTGAAGTGGAAGGGGTCTTGCCCAATTCGGAAGATTGCTGGCGCCCTTGTTGACGCCCACTCGATGGGGATTGATTGGCGTTAGCCATGTCGGTTTCTCCTGCGAAGATGAAAATAAGAACGGGCCATTCGCATGGCCCGTGGATCTCCTGCGCCCATCCCGATCGGAACTAGGCTCGAGGAATCACTACTGAATCGCTGCGGCGGTTGCTGCTCTCCGTCAATGTCGGGATGTGGGCGCCGGTACGCCTCTGGGCCGTGGTCTAAGTCGCCACTTGGTCCTCCCTACACGTTGTGCATTCTCCCCTCACGGCGCGAGGCGTGAATCGGCGTTTGTCTGATTCTGGTGTAGGACTCCGGCGAACTTCTGGCCGGTCGAGCGGGGCGACGCGACGCCTCATTCTTGGGCCCCGTGCCGGACGGCGACGGAGCCCTGCCGATGGGCGCATGCTCGCGTCCGGCTCGGGCCCTCGGTCGGGTGGCAGCGGTTGCGTACCCCGCGCGAACATGGCCCCCGCGCCGGCAGGTACAATCGAGCGATGGTCCGGTCCACGCCTGCTTTTGGCCACGGCGCGCGGACCGCGGATCGAGATTGGATTCGCACTTTGCCTTTTTCGAGGATTGCCGCCGATGAGCCGCAAACATGAAAACCTCCTCCGCGCGATTTTTCAGGATCCGGTCAGCGGAAACATCCAGTGGCGCGAGGTCGAGTCGCTGCTGCATCATCTCGGCGCGGCGACCGAGCCGCTGGCCAAAGCGCGCCTACGCGTGCGCTTGAACGACGTCGAGGGTACGCTGCATCGCCCGCATCACGGCGACGCCCTGGGGCGCCAGGACATCCTTCACATCCGGGAATACCTCGCTCGCGCCCGGGCGACGCCTTCGCAGTACGAGGCGATTCGAAAGGGGTAGCGCCGTGCATGGCGAGAGCAGGAAGGGCAAGCGACGGCGAGCGGCGCGGCGTTGGTTGGCCCACGGGCGCGCAACCTGACCGATGGAGCGATCAATGTTCGTAACGCCGCTTTACGCCGGCCTGCTGGCGCTGTGGTTCCTGGTCTTGAGCTGGCGCGTCGTGCGGCGGCGCCGCGATGGCATCTACCTCGGCGACGGTGGCGATCAGGCGATGCTGCGCGTCATTCGCGGACACGCCAACTTTGCCGAGTACGTTCCGCTCGCGTTGTTGCTGATGGGCATGCTCGAGTTGAGCCGACTTTCGATCTACGCACTCCATGCGTTCGGAATCGTGCTGCTTGTCGCCCGGCTGCTCCACGGCTACGCGCTGTCTTTTACCGACCACTTCACGTTAGGGCGCTTTTGGGGCGCAGCGCTGACGTTCGCCGTGCTGGCAATCGAAGCAGTGCTGTGCGTCTATCAAGGCATCCTAGGCCAGTGGATCTGGTGCTGCGTGCGCTGAAACGAGCGCGCTTGCGCGCACGCGCCGAGATCGAACCTTACCCCTAACCGAGACTATGCCATGGCCCACCCCGATCCGGAACCGCTGGTTGACGACCGCCCCCTGTTTCGACCCGGCAAACCGCCCGGACGCTGGGGCTTTCCGCTGCTAGTCGGGACGTTGCTTGTGGCCGCCGGCGCGCTCTACTATTTCTGGTCGCAGCGCCCCGAGCCACAGCCAGTGGCGCCGCCTGCCGAGGTCAAGCCTGAAGCGCCGGCGCCGGCAGGCGCCGAAGCGCCGATCGCACATCCCATCGAGGCAGCGCCCGCTCCCTCCCTCCCTGGACTGGCGGAAAGCGATTCCTCCGTGCGCGATGCGCTCGCCGGTCTGTTCGGGAGCACGTCCTTCGGGCAGCTTTTTCAGCCGCAGGACATCATCCGCCGCTTCGTTGCCAGCATCGACAATCTGCCACGCAAGACCGTCGCGCAACGGCTGCTGCCGTTCAAGCCCGTACCCGGGCCGCTGCGTACGACGGGTCCGGAGGGTAGCGTGGTCATCGGTCCGGACAATGCCGCGCGGTACACGCCGTACGTGCGCGTGCTTGAAGCGGTCGACTCGGCGAAGCTGGTGGCAATCTATGTGCACTTCTACCCTCTCTTCCAGCAGGCGTACGCCGAGCTCGGCTATCCGTCGCGCTATTTCAACGACCGTGTCTTCGAGGTCATCGATAATCTGCTTGCAGCACCCGAGATAACGGGCCCGATCGCACTTACCCAGCCCAAGGTGCTGTACGAATTCGCCGACCCGGCACTGCGCGATCTCTCTGCCGGCCAGAAGATGCTGGTACGGATGGGGCCCGAGAACGAGGCCAAGGTCAAGGCCAAGCTGCGCGAGCTCAAGCGGGCGCTGACACGGGGATTGTAGGGCGGCGAATCATTTCCGATTTCTTATCACTTTTCACGCCGCTCAAGGCGGCGCTTGTCACGCCAATTGCCGTTACGGCGTTGTTCTTTTTCGCCGCGCTCGTCCTCGCCGAGGCCGCCGTGCGGGTGCTCCGGGCGCCGCGCATCGCGGCGCTGGTCGTCGCCGGCGCGCTGCTGGGCGCGCTGGAGCGAAGCAACGGGGGCGCGACCATCATGCCCTTGCCGAGTGTGCTGCTCGAGGCGTTGGCGACGGTTCTGTTGTTCGAGGTCGGCCAGCGCATGCCCTTGGGCTGGCTGCGCCGCAACCCGTGGTTGCTCGCGGCGAGCATCGGCGAAAGCGCCGCTGCATTCGCCGCCATCTACGCCGTGCTGGCGCTCGGTTTCGCCCTGCCCTCGATCGACTGCGCATTGGTCGCCGGGATTTGCATGGCGGCTTCGCCCATCGTGGTCATGAGTGTCAGCAAGGACCTGCACACCCGCGGCCAGGTGTCCGAGCGCGCACTGCTCTTTTGTACCCTCTCCAGCGTATACGCGGTACTGGTGGTGCAGTTATTCCTCGCCGGCTACCGCGCCGCCGCGCGTCTTGAGCTTGTCTCCGTCATGCAACCGATATATCAGCTCTCCGGCTCTTTTCTTCTCGGTGCGGTGGCGGCGGCGGCACTGCGCCTATATGCCATGGTCACGCGCGCCCGGGGTGCGCTGCTGACCATCGGCATTATCTGCTGCTGCGTGCTTTTGTTTGCCTACGCATTGCCTCTCGGCTTGTCGCCGCTCCTCGCGGCGCTGTTTTTTGGCCTGATCGTGCGCGCTACGGACCGCACGCACAGCGTGTTGTCGCACCAGACCTCGGAGATAGGAGCGGTTCTCACGCTAGCCTATTTCATCCTTGTCGGCGCATCGCTGACGCTGATCGAATCGCGGACGCTTCTGGCCGCTTGCACCGCGGCGGCGGCCGTACGATTGCTGGCCAAGATCGTTGCCAACGTTTCATTTGCGCGACCCTCCGCGCTTAGTCTCGCGAAGGGCGCCCTGGTCGGCGTCGCCTCGGCTCCCTTGTCCAGCCTCGCGCTCATCCTCATCGCGAGCGTCGCGCAACAGCCCGAGCTAGAGCATGCCGCGCAGATCAGCGCCGGAGTCGTGCTGTTCATGGCGATTCTTGGCCCGGTGCTGACAGAGGTCGCGCTGCGCCGGGCCGGCGAGCCGACGCGCAACACCGCATGAGCGACGCCCTCGACTTCAAAGCTTCGCAGCCACTCACGCTGGGGGTGGAGCTGGAGCTCCAGCTCGTCGACCGCCGCGACGGCGATCTGACGCGTGCGGCGACAGATCTCCTCCCGCTGACGCGGAAGAAGCATCCGGGACTCGACATCAAGTTGGAGCTCACGGAGAGCATGATCGAGGTCGCTACAGCGGTGCAGACGACGCATCTCGGCATCCTCGCGGACCTGCGCTCGCTGCGCGACGCGGTTTGCGACAGCGCCGCGCTGCTCAACGTCGGCGTTTGCGGCGGCGGCGCGCATCCGTTCCAGGTTTGGACCGAGCGGCACATCGCCGACGGGCCGCGGATGCGTTACATCTCCGAGCTGTACGGCTATCTTGCCAAACAATTCACTGTCTTCGGACAGCATGTACACGTTGGTTGCCCCGACGCCGACGCGGCGATAAGGCTAGTCCATGGCTTGGCGCGCTATGTGCCACAGTTCATCGCGCTTGCCGCAAGTTCACCTTTTGCGCAGGGCACCGATACCGCCTTCGACTGCGCACGGATGAATACTGTCGCCGCATTTCCTTTGAGCGGACGTATGCCATTTGTCCGTGACTGGGCCGAGTTCAACGTCTACTTCGCCAAAATGCGCGCGACCGGCATCGTCAGCAGCATGAAGGACTTCTACTGGGATATCCGCCCTAAGCCTGAATACGGCACCGTCGAGGTTCGTGTCTTCGATACGCCCCTGCGGGTGGAGCGCGCGGCAGCGCTGGCGATCTACACGCAGGGCATTGCGCGCGAGATCCTCTCGCGTCCAACGCTCGAGGAAACCGAGGACGTTTATCTTGTCTACAGCTTCAACCGCTTCCAGGCCTGCCGATTCGGTCTCCAGGGCGAAATCGTCGATCCGGTTACACTGCAGCGGCGCGCACTCGCCGACGATGTGCGGGAAACCCTCGCGACCATCCGACAGCACGGGCGACCCGAAGACGAGGAAGCGTGGCGGGAAATAGCCCGATGTCTCGAGTCGGGCAACGATGCAGCCTGGTTGCGCGAGCGATTCGCCGAATCGGGAATGCTCGGACGCGTGGTCGGGATGCAGATGGAGCGCTTCGCCGGCAAGCTGTAGCGAGGCGCGGCGGCGCCACGGCGTTCAAGGGTCGAAGAGCGACGGTGTGAGCGGGTCATGCATCTCGGTTGCCTGCGAAGCAGCCGCGGCGACCTCTTCCGGCCGGCAAAGTCCGCTGATGCGCACACCGAGCAGACGAATGCGTCGCTCGAGCGATACCCGACGCAGACAGGCGCCTGCCGCGCGGCGAATCGTCACGGCGTCCTGCGTCGGCGCGGAAATGGTCTGATCGCGCGTGACCGTCTTGAAGTTGTCGTAACGCAGCTTCAGGCCAACCGTTCTTCCGACGTAGCCCTTGCGCTGCAGGTCGCCCGCGAGGCCCTCGCAGAGCTCGGTAAAGATTCGTGCAAGGGCTTCGCGATCGCGTTGCACGGAGAGGTCGCGCTCAAATGTTGTCTCGCGGCTGATCGTGACCGGCTCGCTGAAGGTCACCACCGGGCGGTCATCGCGGCCGTTGGCCGCGTTATGCATCCAGCTTCCGCGGCTCGATCCGAAGCGGTCGATCAGCCAGGCGGGATCGGCGTTTGCGAGATCGCCGATGGTCAGGACCCCGAGTGCATCGAGCTTTGCCGCGGTCTTCGGGCCGATGCCATTTAGCTTGCGCGCCGGCAGCGGCCACACGCGCCGGGCGACGTCGGCCGCGCCGAGGACAGTCAATCCATCCGGCTTGTTGAGTTCGGAGGCGATCTTCGACAGCAACTTGTTGGGCGAGATGCCGACCGAGCACGATAACCCGGTCGCAGTAGCCACCGCATCCTTGATGGCGCGCCCGACGCGTCGCGCGCGCTCGGTTGCCGCCTCCGACATCTCTACCCCCGCGCCGGTTCGGTCGCCGCGCCCGACCTCGGTGAGATCGATGTAGATCTCGTCGATGCCGTGGTCCTCGACCTGGTGCGCAATGGCACGGACAGCAGCTTTGAAGCAACGCGAATAATGCCGATAGGCATCGAAATCGGTTGGCAACAAGACCGCATCCGGGGCGAGGCGAGCCGCCTTCATCAAGGCCATCGCCGAATGCACACCCAGCGCGCGTGCCTCATAGGTCGCGGTCGTGACGACGCCGCGTCCGGCGTAATCACGTAGCCGCGCGAACTGCCGCTGGATCGCCCCGCTGGCCGGATCGATTGCCTCCACCGGCTGGTGCCGGCCTCCGCCGCCAATGACGACGGCTTGACCGCGCAACTCCGGGTAGCGCAGCAGCTCGACCGACGCATAGAACGCGTCCATGTCAAGATGCGCGATCAGGCGTTCGGTCATGCTGGATCTCGGGACGACGACCTCGGAAGTCCGCGCCAGTGTACCCGACCCAACGCGCGTTGCCCTCGCCGTTCTCGCCGAAGCGCAGGCGCTCATGCGCGCGTACGGGCCGCCACGCATTGCCGGTGCGCACTGTCTCCGACGCTCGTCGGCGAACGTCGGGTCGACAGGGTGCGGTTCCACGCCTGGCCTGACCTGCCGGCGCCACCCGTGCCGCATTTGCCTCGGCAGGTGATACCCTTGCTGCCCCGGCCGCCTGCCTCGCCACCATGCCCATCTCGCCACGCCAACTTGGCCTTGTCCTGACCCTCGCGGTGGTCGCGTGCTCGCAAGCTCCCGAGCCGCCCCACCCTGCCGGCCCGACGGCCGCGACGGACAGCAGGCCGCTCCACCCAGCCTTGGCTACCCACGCCGACGGCATCGCCTGGCGCAAGGGCGATGTCGACGCCGCTTTCCTCGCCGCCAAGGCGGATAACAAGCCGCTGTTCCTGTACTGGGGGGCGGTCTGGTGTCCGCCTTGCAACCAGGTCAAGGCGACCCTGTTCAACCGCCAGGATTTCATCGAGCGCTCGCGCCATTTCGTTCCGGTCTACGTCGATGGCGACAGCCCTCGCGCGCAGCAGCTTGGCGCGCGTTTTCACGTGTCCGGCTATCCGACCATGATTTTGTTTCAGCCCGACGGCAAGGAGATCGTGCGTCTTCCGGGAGAAGCCGATCCCGAGCAGTACATGCGCATGCTGACGCTGGGCATGAACGGCGCACGGCCGGCCAAGGAGACCCTGGCAGCGGCGCTCTCCGCGAGCCCCATCCACGCCACGCTCTCGGCCGATGACTGGCGCATGCTCGCCTACTACTCCTGGATCACCGATGAGGAGCAGCTGGTACCGGAGCGCAGCGTTGCACCGACGCTGCTGCGACTGGCGCGAGCCTGCCCTCCCGACCAGAAGGAAACCGCCGTGCGCCTCGAGCTCAAGGCGCTGGCCGCCGCTGCGCTGGCCAAGGGCGCGAAGGCTGCGCCCGACTCCGCGGCGAGCGCGCAGCTTCTATTCGTGCTTGGCGATCCGGCGCTCACGCGTGAGAACTTCGATACGCTGACCGAATATGCGGGCGCGATCACCGCCTTTGTCACGGCGCCGAAATCACCCGAGCGAGCGCGCTTGATCGCGTCCTGGAGCGGTGCGCTGGAGCGCCTCGTCGCCGACGCGAGCCTGTCGACGGCCGATCGACTGACGGCGGTCGCGGGCGAAGTAGCCCTCGCCCGGCTCGACCTCAAGGACGGGCCGCTGCCGGCGCCGCTCCTCAAGACCGTGCGCGACGAGGTGGCGCGCGCGGATCGCGAGACGACGGACCCCTACGCACGGCAGGCCGTGATCGACGCCGCCGCGGACGCACTCGTCCAGGCCGGCCTGCTCGACGATGCGGATACGCTGCTCAAAAGTGAGTTGACGCGCTCGCATTCGCCCTATTACTTCATGGTCGATCTTGCCGAGGTGGCCAAAAAGCGCGGCGATAAGGCCGCGGCGCTCGACTGGTACGCGCGCTCCTACGCCGCCGCGCAAGGGCCCGCGACGCGCGTGCAGTGGGGAGCCCGTTACGTCAACGCGCGGATCGAGCTTGCGCCGCAAGACGTTGCCGGCGTCGAGCGGGCGGCAGAGAGCGTCATCGGCGAGCTCGACCCGGTCCCGGACTCCTTTTATGGCCGCAACCTCCGGTCCCTGGAGCGCATGGGCAAAAGGCTGACCGAATGGAGCAAGGATCCGGCGCAGCGGGCGGCGCTGGCGCGCATTCGCAACCAGATGGCCGGCGTGTGCACGAAGCTCCCCGCAGGCGATCCGGTGCGCGCGACGTGCGCTGGCGCGTTGCGGCCGCAGGCGGCGGCCTAGCAGCACCTTAGGCGTCGGCGCGTCCACCGCTCGCCGGCTTGCTCGGCCCTACCTGGCCATCGCCCGCCGTCGCGCGGGATCAATGTCGAGATACTTCCAGTAACTAGTCCATACCGGCGGGCTGTAGCCCTGCACCCAAGGCTGGACAAAGTCGTTCTCGAGTCGAAAGATTGTCGGCAGGATCGGTACGTAAGCAGCCGCTATCGCGGATGCCTGGCGCGCCGCGGCGACGCGGCCTTCTTCGTTGGGGCTGGCGAGGAACCGGTCGACCGTCCGATCGTACTCAGCAAGCTTGAAGCGCACGCTGTTCACCGTTGCCGGTTGCCGGCTGTCAAGGAGAAACATTTGCGCATAGCCGAACGGAACACCGCCATAGCCGCCGGCGAACGACTGGAACTTGCCCCCCTCCAGCTCCTTGATCACCTCTTGGAACGGCGTGAGGTGAAAATCGGTTCGCAGGCCAAGCACATCGAGGTTCTTCTTCCACAGGATGGCAAGTTCGCGCGAGACCGCTGCCGTGCGCAGGGACAGCGTCAGCGTCAGAGGCTTGCCATCCGGCGTCTGGCGATAGCCGTCCGCGTCACGCATCCTGTAGCCGAAGCGGTCGAGCAACGCGTTCGCGGCCGCCGGTTCGTACGCCAGCGCGGGAAGCGACCGGTCGTGGCCGGCGACGCCCGGCGGCACGAGCTGATTCGCCGGGACCGCCTGCCCTGCATAGATGACGTCGATCAGCGTCTTGCGGTCAAGTCCGAGCGCAATCGCCCGACGCAAGGCGATACGCTCGTTGCTCATGCCGCCGACGATCGGATCATCGATATTGAAGTACATCGCGAACAAGTACGGTTCGGGGAATACGTGGCGCACGATGCCGCGCGCGGCGTATTCCGGCCGAAGCTTGCCGTCGCTCAGCAGTCGGCTCGCGATCTCCGACCGCAGCACCACGAAATCGAGCGCGCCGCGTTCGAACTCCAGCAACCGCGTCACGTCTTCCTCGATGATATTGATCTCGATCACGCCGATCTGGGGCAGTGTCTTGCCCGCCATGCTCTGGACTAGCGCTGCCTGCGCCGGATCGCTGCTGGCGGGAAAGTGCAGCGGCCGGTACTTCGGGTTGGCCTCGAGCACGATACGCGAACCACGCTTCCATTCGCGTAGCCGGTAGGGCCCGGTACCAACCGGCCGGGCGCGGATATCACCGTGCGCGGCCTCGACGACTTCGCGCGCGCACACGAAGTAATTGAGGATAGCCTGTGCGATCGGGTAATTGACCTGCGTCAGTTTGAGCTGCAGCGTATAGCGGCCCAGCGACCGCAGGCCCTCGATGTGGCGGTCGTAGTCGAGTCGACCGCTCTTGCGTGCAGCGTCGACGACGGCGCGTGCGCCGACGAGCAAATCGGTCGATACCGGCGCGCCGCCACGCCGCAGATTCGGATCGAGCCAGCGGGTAATCGAGTAGACGAAGTCCTGCGCGACGAGCTCGCGCGGCTTACCCTGAAAGGCCGGATCATCGGTGAAGTAAATGCCCGGTTGGATGCGGATCGTCCAGGTCAGCCCATCGGCACTAATCTCCGGCGCTCCGGCGGCGGTCACTGGCGCGAGCGAGGGCGTCGACGCGAGGTAGTCCCATTCGTAGAGCCCCTCGAAGATCGCCGAGATGACCTGGAACGATGGGTCGTCATTGTATTGTTGCGGATCCAGCGTCTCGATATCGGGGGACGCGATGTGCAACACCTTGTCGGGGTCAGCCGCCCCCGCGTTGCAGCACGCCACCAGCGCCAAAAGTGTCAGCAGGCGCGGCCACCGTCTAATTGCTCTCGTATCCACCCCTCGTCCTGCTGTCCATGTTCCGCCCGCTGGGCCGCGATTATGCACGAATGATCTCGCCTTTAAGTTCGCCGCGGGAGCGATCCGCTATCCTCTGCACTCGATCCTGGATGGTGCGCGAAATGGTCAGGTCGGAAGTGTCTCGGGCGATCATCATTTTCTCCTCTTGCGTGGCGGCTCTTCCAGGAACGCGGCGAGATCATCCAGCCGTTGCTCCCAGAAGCGCCGATAGCGGTCTATCCAGTGCGCTGCAGTGCGCAGCGGACCCGGGCGCAGCCGGCAGACGCGCCATTGCGCGTCAACGTGCCGCTCGATCAAGTGGGCACGCTCCAGCACCCGAAGATGACGCGAAACCGCCGGCAGCGAAATATCGAACGGCTCGGCGAGATCGCCGACCGCCACCTCGCCACGTGCGAGCCGCGCCAGGATCGCGCGCCGCGTCGGATCAGCGAGCGCGGCAAAAATCCTGTCCAGATCCGAAGATGCTGAACGTCGTGACGAAACGGCCACATTGGGCATACGCGACACCTTAGTGCATTCGTATTTAACAGTTAAGTTAAATAATAGTGAAAAAAACCCGCCGCGCTGCAAGGCAACGCGGCGGACGCAAGAAGCGGTGCAATGATTCCGGCTAGCTGGCCGGTGGCGCCCCCGGAGGCACGTAGTCTGGCGGCGGGCCGTACGGCGGAGATCCGTACGCAGGCGGCGCGTACGCGGGTGGCGGTCGGTACCGCGGCGCGTACCGCGGCCCCCCCGGTACCTGGTTGCCCTTCGCGTACATGCACTGCAGATACGCTGCGTCGTAGTGCTGTTGCATGCCGTAGGAAGAGTATCCGGCCGAATTGGCTCCCGCCGCGCTACCGAAGAGCAGGCCCGTCCCGGCACCGATTGCAGCGCCGGCGCCTGCCTGGTGGGTGGCGGCGCCTATGATGGCTCCCGCGGCGGCACCGAGGGCAGCCCCGCCCACGGCATTGGCGGCGGCGGCGTCCGATGCCGCTTTTTCGGAGCCAGGCCCGAGCGAGTACTGAGCGTAGTCGCGACAGGCAAAGTCATCAGCCCGAAACTCATCGAAATTCTTGGACGTTCCCGGCAGTGCCATGACCGCTGGACCGGTAGGCACGGTCACGCAGCCAGCCAAGACCAGCGCCCCCGCCAACGCCGCGAAGTGTAAGCGTGTTCTCATACCCTATCCTTAGTTCTGCCCCGGCGCGGCCGGGCCTGGCGCAGTCGGTGGCACAACACGCAGCCATCCCTTGGCACAAGCGGGCACCTGCGGGTAATAGCCCGCAGGGTCCGGGCAATAATAAGAATATTGCTCGCCCTGGCCGCTGAAGCTCGGCTGCTCCGTATAGGCAGGCGCCTGCTGCTGGATATAGGTCGGCGCAGAGTAATCATACGAACCGTACGGGTAAGCCGGATAGGACGCCGCCGGGTAGTAGGGATAGTAATACCCAGGCCATGCTCCCCACCCCCATCCCCACCACGGGTAGCCAAAGCCCAGGCCGACCCCATACCAGCCGCCATAATAACCCCCGTGCCAGCCGCCACCGTAATAGCCGCCGCCGTGCCAACCGCCACCGCCGTGCCAACCGCCACCGCCGTGCCAACCGCCACCGCCGTGCCAGCCACCTGCGCCGCCCCCGTGCGCACCACCGTGCATCTGCGCGCTGGCGACACCGCTGCCGCCGACCAACAGAGCGGCAGCAACCAAAATCGTTGCAAATCGTTTCATGCCTTCTCTCCTTTACCCATTGCCCTTAGAGTAGCCCCGCAGTGCTAAGTTCGTCTACTCCGGTGCTCACCGGGGGCGTATGCCCCCGTTATCCGTCGCCGCGACATCCTGCCTCCACGGCTCGGAGCGACAGCCCGCGCGCCCCAATTTGTTAGAATCCCTCGATTGGCCACTCAGGAGCAAACCATGGCAGAGCCAATCGGCTCGCGTGCCGGCGATGCGCAGATGGACGCGACCTCGCTCTATCGCGAAGAGGTGTACACCGACCGCGCAGCGGGCACGCTGCGCGTTCTGGTGCCGGTCAAGGCCGATGGATCCACCGACGGCGCGCGGGCGACGCTCTACCTCGGCGAAGCGCAGATCCTCACCAATATGGGGCCGTTGCCGATCAGCTTCGAGGTCGAAGCGCTGACGCTCGCCGAGGCCGTCGCCAACTACGGGGAAGCCGCCAAGGTCGGCGTCGAGCGCGCGGTGCGCGAGTTGCAGGAAATGCGCCGCCAGGCCTCCTCGTCGATCGTCCTGCCAGGGGCAGGCGCCGCCGCGGGGCTGACAGGTGCACTGCCACCCGGAGGGCTTGGCAGCGGCAAAATCAAGCTGCCGTAACCCGGCGATGGTCGAAGGTGCGGTGTCCACGTCGCGGCTCGGTCGTTACCCAGCGCTCACCAGAGGCCGTTTAACGCTGCAATGCCGCCGCAGGTTGACCGCGGCGGCGCGTTGGCTGCTTGCCAGCGCATTGTTTCTCGTCGCACCCTGCTACGCTGCGGCAGCGGAAATCAAGGTTCTTTCGGCCGGTGCGGTTCGAGAAGCCTTGCAGGAACTCGCGCCCACATTCGAGCGGTCCACGCACCACCGCCTCGAGATTACCTATGGCACAGCCGGCACGCTGCAAGCGATGCTCTACAAGGGCGCCCGCGCTGATGTGATCATCCTTCCCGAGGAGGGCATCGCCAATGCCGCGGCCAACGGCTGGGTGCAGGCTGGAACCCGTCGCGACCTCGCCCATGTCGCGATCGGCGTGGCGGTCAGGAAGGGCGCGCCACAGCCCGATATCACAACCCCAGAGGCACTGAAGCGCGCGCTGCTCGAGGCAAGCGCAGTAGCGTACATGGACCCGACGCGCGCGACCAGCGGCCGATATTTCGACCGCGTGGTGCTCCCCGCGCTCGGCATCGCGAGCGAAGTTCATGCCAAGGCAAAGCTACAGACCGAAGGCAGCGCGGCCGAATTCGTGCGCCGCGGCGAGGCCGACATCGCCATCCAACAGATCAGCGAATTGCTCGCAGTCGATGGCGTGACCGTCGTCGGTACGTTGCCGCCGCCACTGCAGAAGATCTCCACCTACAGTGCCGCGATCGCCGCCAACGCGCAGGCGCCGGAGCCCGCCCGACAATTCATCGAGTTCCTGGGCACGCCAGCCAGCAAGACGGTGTTCAGCGCGAGAGGCATGGACGCGGCGCCCGTGCCCTAGCAACACGTCCTTTGGCGGTCAGCTACAATCTGGCTTCAGGAGCAATCCATGAGGCTGCGCGCATCGTCCATCGCCGGGTTGGCCATCGGGGCCTCAATCGCGGCTGCGCCTGCGCTGGCGACGCTCAACATGAATGAAGGGCTGTGGGAAACCACGATCACTGCCGACGGGCAGGCGCAATCCGCCAACGCGCGGTGCTACACCCGCGCCGATATCGTCGAGATGGAGCGGTTGCTGCGGGGCAAATCGACCCGTGTCGACGGTGTATGCCGGTATGCCGACTTCACGCAGTCGGGTGACAGCGTGAATTACACAATGACCTGTCACCTCGGTGACGATATCCAGACCAGTGCCGTTTCGGCGACGTATCGCGGCGACTCGGCCACCGGCACCATCCGCTCCGCCGGTGTCACGGTTACGGCATCGAGCCGGCGTATTGGCAGCTGCACGGAGAGCTCGTTCGCGAGATAGCACGGCGGTCGATCTCACCTCAACGCGCGAACCGCAGCTTCGATGTCCGACGACACGCCGCAGGGTCTCGCGCGCGGCCTTACCCATTACGGTGATGCTGGCTTTGCACTATTCCTGCGTCGATCGTTCGCGCGCTCGATGGGCTATTCGACTGAGCTGCTCGCACAGCCGACGATTGGCATCGCCAGTGCCGCCTCCGACCTCAACAACTGTCACCGCCATTTCCCCGAACTGATCGACGCAGTCAAGCGCGGGGTTCTCGCTGCCGGTGCGCTGCCGCTGACGTTTCCCACGATCTCGCTGGGGGAAGTCTTCCTGCATCCGACGAGCCTGATGTATCGCAACCTCATGGCCATGGACGTCGAGGAAATGTGTCGCGCGCAGCCGCTCGACGCGGTCGTGCTGGTCGGCGGCTGCGACAAGACGGTGCCGGCGCAATTGATGGGCGCCGCGTCGGCCGGCGTCCCGGCGATCGGGCTCGTCGCGGGGCCGATGCTGACGGCGAAGTACGGCGGCGAACGACTCGGTGCGTGTACTGATTGCCGGCGATTCTGGGCAAAATTCCGCGGCGGCGAAATCGATCGCGCGGCGCTTGACCGTGTCGAGGCTCTGCTTGCCACTACCGCGGGCACCTGCGCGGTCATGGGCACCGCGAGCACGATGGCCTGCATCGCCGAGGCGCTCGGCATGCTCCTGCCTGGAACCGCCGCGATACCAGCGGTTCACGCCGATCGCCTGCGCGCGGCGGAGGCGACAGGCCGAGCTGCGGTCGCGCTCGCGCACTCGCGGATGACGATCGACCGCATCATCACGCCCGGGGCGGTTGAGAACGCATTGCGTGTTCTGCTCGCGGTTGGCGGCTCGACCAACGCGGTCATCCATCTGACCGCGATCGCCGGCAGGCTCGGCATCGGGGTTTCCCTGGCGCGGCTAAACGAGCTCTCCGAGACCACCCCGGTGCTGGTCGACTTGAAGCCGACCGGGACGCACTACATGGAGGACTTCTTCGCCGCAGGTGGCATGAGCGCGGTACTGCACGAGTTGAAGCCGCTGCTCGACCTCAGCTGCATCACCGTCACCGGAGAGCGTCTGAGCGAACGCTTGGCCGCGCCCCCCGAGGGTGTCGACCGCGCGATTATCCGTTCGCTCGCCGCGCCGTTGCACCCGGTCGGAGGCCTTGTCGCGCTCTTCGGCTCGCTCGCGCCCAACGGTGCGATCCTCAAGCGTTCCGCCGCCGATGCAAGTCTCTTCGAGCGCCAGGGGCGCGCGGTCGTCTTCACCTCGCCCTCCGATCTTGCAGCGCGCATCGACGATCCGGCACTCGACGTCGAGCCGGGCGATTTCCTGGTGATGCAGAACGCGGGGCCGAAAAGCGGCTACGGCATGCCTGAGGCGGGATATTTACCTCTCCCGGCCAAGCTTGCACGAAGTGGCGTCAAGGATATGGTGCGCATATCCGACGCCCGCATGAGCGGCACTGCTTACGGTACGGTTGTCCTGCATGTGTCGCCCGACGCCGCCGCAGGGGGTCCGCTCGCGCTCGTGCGCAGCGGCGATCGTATCCGCCTTTCTGTGCACGAGCGACGGCTCGATCTCGAAGTCAGCGCCACAGAGCTCGCGCGGCGCAAATCGGACTGGCAGCCACCGCCACTGCCGCGACGCGGCTATCAGCGTCTATACGCGGAGCACGTGCTGCAGGCTGAGCACGGCTGCGACTTCGACTTCCTTCGTGCCTGACACGCCGCGTCGCTGAGCCGCGGTCGCTTTCGGAGACCGTCCTACAGCCAAATCAGACCGCGGCCGATTCTCCTCGACGTAATGCCCGGCTAGATTGGGGCCATCTCAACTGCATCGGGAGCGGGCGATGAGGCGACGTCTGGAACAAGCGGAAGAATTACTGCGGCAAAGCCTGAAACTGCTGCCGAGTGTACTCATCGGAGGCGCAATCGCCAGCCCGGCTTTCGCGGCCACCGATATCGCGCTCGACGATCTCAGGATGCCCCTTCTTCTAGGCGCGCTCGCTTTGCTCGTCGTCGCCCTCGCGCTGAGGATGAGGCGCGGCAACACCGCGCGGAGAGCGCCCTCGAATCAATTCGGCGAAGGAATCGGCCGTTACCGGCTGCAACTCGGACGTGGCGACGCCGATTAGTGCAGACGCTGACGCACCTTGCGTGACGCCTCGCGCCTCTGCGCGCGACGTTCGGCGCGATTGACGCCTTCGCCGCTGCGCCGTGCCTGCCAGAAACGCTCGATGAGCACCGCGGCGATCGGTAACTCGTCGATCATTCCCACGCGCTTTTCCTCGGTATCGACCCAGTCGAGATACTCAGGATCGTGGTCGCCATACGCGAGCGCCTCGATCGGAAGCATCCAGTCGCGTGTTTGCTCGCTCGCGTAGATGGGCCCCCAGGATTCTTCGCGCAGCATCACGCCGGTCATGTAGCCCTCGCACCAGGCGCTCGCCTCGGGGGGCGCCGCTTCTTCCTTGCGGTTGCCTTCGGATTTCCCGCCGGACCGACCCTTGACGCCTTCCTCGGAGCGATAGAGGAGCGGCTTGAAGCGGGTGGGAGAATCGGTAAGCGTGCGCACGATGCCGTTCTGCAAACGCAGGATCAGCGATAGGATGCGCTCGGCCTGCTCGTTGTCCGCGAATACGGGCGACACGCTGCGCTGGCTGTCGCTCCACACCACCGGCAGCCATTCGGAGGGCTGGATCAACTCCGGGCCGCTGACGATGGCGGTGAGAAAGCCGTCGAGCATTTCCAGATCCATGCAGTCCTGGGGCACAGCATTGGACCCGAAAAATACCTCGAGCGCATCGTATTCGGTTTCGGACAGCGGTTCGTCGAGCTTGTTCGATTCGGCCATGGCTGCTCAAGCGCAAAATAGCTGGCAATGATCGCCTGAGAAGCTCCGGAAAGCAAATGCTTGGCGGCCGACGCCCGGTTTCGGCTGCGCCCTCGGGGGAAATCCGCAACGGTGCCGGCATGCATCGGTCAGATCACCGGGCATGCGTCAGCGCAGCGCGTGGGCCGCATTCAATGCGGCTGCGAACAGCAGCACCGCGCCGGCCTGGTGCGCGGCGGCAAGCGGCAGCGGCACGACCAGCAGCAGGGTTGCGATTCCCAGCGCTATCTGGACGACGAGCAGCGCCAAAAACAGGTCCGCGGCCCGCCGCGCCGCCGGGAGGACATCCGCCGTTCGGTGCATTCGCCACACGAACCACGGCACCAGCAGCGCGAGCGTGACCGCGAGCAGGCGGTGGTCGAACTGCACGGTTGCCATGTTGTTGGTGAAGTTGCGGTACCACGGCTCGAGCATCAGGATTTCCGGCGGCACCCAGTGCCCGTTCATGCGCGGGAAGCTGTTGTAGGCGAAGCCAGCACGGATCCCGGCGACAAGCCCGCCGGCGAGAACCATCAGGTAAACCAGTCCCACGAGCAGGCTGGCTAAGCGCCGCAGCGCCGGCTTGTCGGGGCTAGCCGGCCGTGGGCGCGACAGTGACAACGCGACCCAGAGCATGGCGCCGAAAATCAGAAAGGCCAGGCCGAGGTGTGCCGTAAGGCGCAGGTGCGACACGCGCGGATCGTCGACGAGCCCGCTCTGCACCATGTACCAGCCGAGCGCTCCCTGCAACCCGCCGAGCACAAAGATCGCCCCGAGCGCACCGGCATAGCCACGCGGAACACGGCGCCGTACGAGAAACCACAGATAGGGCAAGAGGAACGCCGCCCCGATCGCCCGTCCCAGCAGCCGGTGCGCGTACTCCCACCAATAAATGCGCTTGAAGGCCTCCAGACGCATGTCCGGGTTGACTTGCCGAAATTCCGGTGTCGCTCGATAGCGCGCGAAGGCGTCTGCCCAATCGCCATCCGACAGCGGCGGTAGCGTGCCGACGATCGGCTCCCACTCGGTGATTGACAGCCCGGAGTGAGTGAGCCGCGTGACGCCACCGACCACGACCATCGCGAACACCAGCGCACAGCAGATGAAAAGCCACGCGGCGACTGCGCGCCGGTCGCGCACGCTGGGATCGTGTTGCCTTGCGGCGCCGGTCCGCAGCGCGAGGGGCACGCCATCGATCATTTCCATGGCCCGATTCTGCCACAGCAACGCAGCTGATCGAATGGATCCACGTCGCGCGCAATGCGATTTTGAGGGATGCCGCTTCAACGCGGCGCAGCCTCGGCACGAAGCGGGAGACGGTCCTCTACGGTGCCCCCTGCAGGGCACCCATGCTCTCGACCCCGACCGAAAGCAGGATTGCTCCGCCGTGCTGGAAGGTGAGGGTCAACGGGAATCTCTCGCCGACCTTCAGCGGTTGCTTGAGGTCGAGCAGCATCAGGTGATACCCACTGGGGCTGAACTCCACTCTGGCGCCCGGAATCAGGTCGACCGAGGGCACCGCACGCATCCGCATTACGCCGCCATCGAGCGCCATCTGATGTATCGCGACCCCGACGGCGATGGGCGTGGAGGCGTGGATCAGCCGGTCCTCGGTGTTGCCGACGTTGTCCACGGTGAAGAATACCGCGCCGGTCTTCGCTCCCGGCGGCGTCGCACGGGCGAAGGGATGGTCGATGCGCAGCGAATCGAGTAGGTACCGGTCCGCGCCTAGCGCTGGGATCGCGACCAGCCCGGCAGCCACGCCAATAAGGGCTATCCAAGCCAGAGGCATCCTCATCGCAAGCTCCCCAGTACCGAGTGCTGCATCAGGCACCGAAGCTAACAACCCGGACACCGGTGCGAAGGCACCACTGGCCGCGGCTCGCTCGCCGCGGGTCGCAACCGCCTCCGACCGCAAGCGGTTCAGTAACGGCCGCGCGCCGGGCTCGAGCCGCCGCCCGATGCCGGCGCCGCCCCCACGCCCCCGCCCCCGCCACCGCTGCCAGTGACCCCGGGCATGGCGCTGATGCCACCGTAGGAGAGATAGCCGCGCATCTGGGCCACGATCTCGTCAACGGTTGCCGGGTGATAACCGGAAGTGCCGGCCGCGGCGACGGTCTGGCAGCTAGTGACTTCCGCCACCATCAGATACTGGTTGCGGCGACGCAGGGCGTCGCGCTGCGCCGCGCCGGCGTCGCTCATGTCGACCGGGGGCACCGAGGACCGATACAGAAGGACGTCGCTGCGATCGAGCAGGGTATAACAGATCACCGCGTTCGCCGGTGCAGCGGCGGTGGCCGCCAGCGCGACGGCAAGGATAGTCAGTAGGCGCATGATGGACCCTCCTGCCTCATTATGGCCATTGCCCCACTATTTACGCAACTGTGCAATCCCCCGATTGAGCCCCTCCAGGGTCAGCGGGAACATGCGCGGCCCCAGTGCGCCAAGCACGATCTGGGTCGATCGCGTATAGCCCCACGCGCGCTCGGGCTCCGGATTGAACCAGATGGCATGGCGATAGCTGTCGAGAAGGCGCTTGATCCAGGCTATGCCCGGTTCTTCGTTGCCGTATTCGACGCTGCCGCCTGCCTGCAGCAGCTCATAGGGACTCATCGCCGCATCACCGACGAAGATCAGGCGCCAATCGGGTCCGTGTCTGTGCAGGATGTCGAAGGTGGCGACGCGCTCGTTGCGCCGGCGCACGCTGTCGCGCCAGACGTGATCGTAGACGCAGTTGTGAAAGTAGAAGTACTCAAGATGCCGGAACTCGCTCCTTGCGGCCGAGAACAATTCCTCGCACACCGGGATGTGGGGGTCCATCGATCCGCCGACGTCAAGAAACAGCAAAACCTTGACGCGGTTGCGTCGCTCGGGGATGAGGCACAGGTCCAGCCATCCGGCGTTTCTCGCCGTACCCTCGATCGTTGCCTCGAGGTCGAGTTCCTCGGGCACGCCTTCGCGCGCGAAGCGGCGCAGCCGGCGCAAGGCAATCTTTACGTTGCGGGTGTTGAGCTCCACCGAATCGTCGAGGTTGCGGAAAGAGCGCTCGTCCCACACCTTCAACGCGCTTCGGCTGCGTCCGCCTTCCTGGCCGATGCGGATGCCCTCGGGGTTGTAGCCGTACGCGCCGAAAGGGCTCGTGCCGGCCGTCCCGATCCACTTCGCGCCGCCCTGGTGACGCCCGCGCTGTTCCTCCAGGCGCTGCTGCAGCGTTTGCATCAGCTTGTCCCAGCCGCCGACGGCCTGGACCCGGGCCTTCTCCTCGTCGGTCAGCGTGTCTTCAATGGCTTTGCGAATCCACTCGTCCGGAATCACTGCCGCGATGTCGAACACCCCTTCGACACCATGAAAATAGGCACCGAATGCGAGGTTGAAGCGATCGTAGAGCGCCTCGTCCTTGATCAGGCAGGTGCGGGCCAGGAAGTAGAAGTCGTCGATGCTGTTGGCAATAACATTCTGCTCGAGCGCCTCGAGCAGCGTGAGGAATTCGCGCGTCGAGACCGGCAGCTTCGCTGCTTTGAGGTGAAGAAAGAAGTCGATCAGCATGGCGCAGCTACCGCTGACGTTCTAGCAAAAAGCCCAGGTGTCGCTTTACCGCGGGCCACTCGCCTTCGATGATGCTGAACACGACGGTGTCGCGATAACTGCCATCGGCGGAAATCTGGTGATTGCGCAGGACACCGTCCTGCTTCGCGCCCAGGCGGGCGATCGCCTCGCGCGAGGCGCGGTTGAACCAGTGGGTGCGAAATTCCACCGCGATGCACTGCAGTTTTTCGAAGGCATGGGTTAGAAGCAGCAGCTTGCACTCAGTGTTAATCGCGGTGCGCTGCGCACGCTTCGCGTACCAGGTGTGACCAATCTCCAGCCTGCGGTTGGCCGCGTCAACGTTGAAGTAGCGCGTGCAGCCGACGATCGCGCCGTTGGCGTTGTCGCGCACGGCAAACGGCATCGCGCCGAAGTCCTCGCGCATCCTGAGCGCAGCGTGGATGTATGCCTCCACCGCGTCCGGTGCAGGAACCGATGTGTACCAGAGTTGCCACAGCCCGCCATCGGAGGACGCGCCGCGCAGGTCCGTGGCGTGTTCGCGGGCGAGCGGTTCAAGCGTGGCATACCGCCCCTCAAGCGTGACCGGTTCGACAAAGCGCCGGGTCATCGCCCCGCACGCGACATGAATGCCACCCTCTCGAACAGATGTACGTCCTGCTCGTTCTTGAGGAGCGCACCGTAGAGAGGTGGGATGACGACTTTCTTGTCCGTACTTCGCAGCGCTTCGACGGGGATATCTTCCGCCAGCAGCAGCTTCAACCAGTCGAGCAGTTCCGAGGTCGACGGCTTCTTCTTCAGACCCGGAATCTCGCGCAGCTCGAAAAATACCTCGAGCGCCTCCTTCAGCAGCGCTTTTTTCAGACCCGGAAAGTGAACGTCGACGATCCGTGTCATCGTCTCCTTGTCGGGGAACTTGATGTAATGGAAGAAACAGCGGCGCAGAAACGCGTCGGGTAGTTCCTTCTCGTTGTTGCTGGTGATCACGACCAGCGGCCGGTGCCGTGCGTGTATAGTGACTTGTGTCTCGTAGACGTAGAATTCCATCCGATCGAGTTCGCGCAGGAGGTCGTTTGGAAACTCGATGTCCGCCTTGTCGATCTCGTCAATCAGGACCACCGCGGGCGTCGCCGCCTCGAATGCCTCCCACAGCACGCCACGCTTGATGTAATGCGCGATGTCCGCGACGTTCTCGTCGCCAAGCTGCGAGTCGCGCAGCCGCGATACTGCATCATATTCGTACAGTCCCTGCTGGGCCTTGGTCGTCGACTTGATGTGCCATTGCACCAGCGGGCGGCCGATCGCGCGCGCGACTTCCTCGGCCAGCATCGTCTTCCCGGTCCCCGGCTCGCCCTTGACAAGCAGCGGTCGCTGCAAAGTGATTGCGGCATTGACCGCGAGCATCAGGTCGGGGGTTGCGACGTAGGTGTCGGTGCCTTCGAAGCGCATCTGGGTTCCTCTCCAGCTCATCCTAACCCATGACATACCCAAGCGACCAGAGCGTGGCCATGCCAGTGGCAATGGTCAGTGCTGCGCTCTGCCGCCACCAGGCCACCATGGCGGCGACAAGCGCCGCTATAAGCTTGGCATTGCCGGGATTGAGCCACAGGACTCCCGGTGGCATGAACACGACCGCCGGCACCACGATCGCCGTCAGCATCGCCACCGGAACGTGCTTGAGCCCCTCGGCGAGGAACGGAGGGATGTCGCGACGCGCAAACAAGGCGATGAACGATAGCCGCGCCGAATACGTGATTGCGCCGACGGCAAAGATCAAGAGCCAGATGGTGAACTCTCTATTCATGCCTGGCCACGATCTTGTCGCCGAGCACTCCCGCGGCGATCGCGAGCAGGCCGCCGCAGACCAGCGAGAGCCGCAGCGGAATCGCATCGAGCGCAATTACCGCAACCGTCGCGACCACGAACACCAGCATCGAGATCCGATCGCGTAACAGCGGCACCAACACTGCGAGAAAGCACAGCGGCACGACGAAATCGAGCTGCCACGAGCCGGGAATAACCTGTCCGGCGACGATGCCTGCCAGCGTGGCGATCTGCCAGGTAACCCACAGGCAGGCACCGGTGCCAAGGAAGTACGACGCGTTGCCACCCACGTCGTCGGATTTCTGGAAGCGCTGCAGCGTCCCCGCGAACGCCTGATCGGTGAGCAAGAACGACAGCGCCGCGCGCCAGCGATGATCCAGCCGCCGCAGGTAGGGCGCCATGGCGGCGCTGTACATCACCAAGCGCAGGCTCACCACCAGGCAGGAGAGCAGGATCACGGCAAACGGCGCCCCGGCCGCGAGCAGCTGAACGGCGACAATCTGCGCCGCACCGCTGAACATGATCATCGACATGGCAAGTGCGGCGAATGGCGATGCACCGACCGCTATCGCGCCGATGCCGCAGACGATGCCGAAGGGAACAATGCCGACCAGCATCGGCGTGATAGCGCGCGCGCCTTCGAAGAAGGAGGCGCGAGAGAAATGCGGACGCATGGCTGGCAAACAAAGGGCCTGCGGCGAAGACGCTGCAGGCCCGCGAATGGAGATACCAGTATAGCGTTAACCGGGGGCGCTTGTCTGCGTCAGGCCGGCGTCGATAATCAGGTCGTGGCCGGTCATGCCACGCGCCTCGTCAGAGGCGAGGAACAGCACGCCGCGCGCGATGTCGTCGCCGACAAGCCTGAACTTGAGGCATTGCTGGTCGAGAAACTCCCGTTCGAGCTGGGGCGTAAACCATAACGCGCGTTGCCGCGGCGTATCGACCGCTCCGGGCACGATCGAATTCACACGGATGTTATGCGGGCCAAGCTCGCGCGCCAGCGTACGCGTCAGTCCGCAAATGGCTGCTTTCGCGGCCGTGTAGGCAACCATGCCGGGCGTGCCACGCATCCACGACACCGAGCCAAGGTTGATGATCGAGCCACCGCCTGCGCGCGCCATGCCGGGCGCAACCTCCTGGGCAGCGAAAAAATGGTGGCGCAGATTAACCGCGAGGCAATCATCCCAGTACTGGGGCGTCACGCTTTCGAGCGCGTGCCTGTCGTCCCGGGCAGCATTATTGACGAGCACGGTAACCGCACCCCAGCTCTTGGCGATGGCGCCGAGCACGGCACGCAGCGCGTTGATGTCGCGCACGTCGCAGGCATGGTACGAGACCACCGCGGGGGCAAGCCGCGCGACGAGCGCGTGGGCGGGCTGGTCGGCCAAGTCGCAGAACGCCACGCGCGCACCTTGCTGCGCGAAGTGCGCGACGATGTCGGCACCTATTCCCGACCCACCACCCGAAACGAACACGACGCGTCCGGCGAGGCTTGGGTAACTGGCAACGGCGTTGGCCACGGAAGTCGCTTTCGCGAATGGGCAGCGCATCTATAGCACAGAGGCGACTTTGGTGTGAAGCGCCGCTACAATGCTATGCCACGGGTCGAGGGGAAATGGTCATGGAACTGCCTGTCAATCAATTCAAGCGCGCGCTCGCGTCCGGCGGCACGCCGATCGGGGCATGGCTCGTAAGCGCCGCGCCGGCGGCGGCCGAAGCGCTCGGCTGCGTGGGCTTCGATTTTCTCGTCGTCGACATGGAGCACACGCCGATCGATCTGCAGCAGCTGGTCGGCATCCTGCAGGCGATTGCCGGTACACCGGCGCAGGCAATCGTGCGACCACCCTGGAACGACATGGTAATGGTCAAGCGCGTGCTCGATGCCGGCGCGCAGAGCCTGCTGTTACCCTTCGTGCAAAATGCAGACGAGGCGAGACGCGCCGTCGCCTATACCCGCTACCCGCCGGCCGGCTTACGCGGCGTCGCCGCGGCGCACCGCGGCAGCCGATACGGCACGATTCCAAACTACGTTCAGCGTGCCCACGAGGAGATCTGTGTCATCGTGCAGATCGAGACGCCGACGGCATTCGCTCAGCTCGATGTCATCGCGGCAGTACCTGGGGTCGATTCGATCTTCATCGGTCCGGCGGACCTCTCGGCGTCGATGGGTTATCTGGGTGACATGGGCAATCCGGCCGTGCAAGACAAGCTCCGGGCGGGCGCGCAAAACTGCAAGCGACTCGGCAAACCCTGCGGCATCGTGGGTGCGAATCCGGACATGGTCGGCAAATTCCTCGAGTACGGCTTTTCCTGGGTCGCCGTCGGCTCCGACCTGGCCATGCTGGTCAGCCGCGCGCAGGAATTCCTCGGTGCCGTGCGCAAGACCGTCGACTGCGCACAGTCCAGGCCCTGACGCGCCCGCGGTCACCGTGACGGCGACGCTTGAATTGCGCGCCGGCGCTGCGCGCGTGACGCTTGCGCCGGAGGTTGGAGCAGCCATCGTCGCCTACGACTGGCGCGGCGAGCCGGTGCTGCGACCGACGCCTGACGACGCGCTGGCCGCGGGTGACGTGCGCCGCTTTGCCTCGTATCCGCTGCTCCCGTTCTGCAATCGCATCGCCCGCGCGCGACTGCACTGGAACAACGCGGAGTATGCGCTCCCGCGCTATCTCGCCGAGGTGCCGCACGCGATCCATGGCAACGGCTGGCGCCGGCGCTGGTCGGTGGTCGAACGCACACCCGCGTCGGCGATGCTCGAACTCGTGCACACGGCAGCCGGTGAAAGCGCGCGCGAGTGGCCGTTTGCCTATCGCGCGCGGCAGACATTCGCCCTGGAAGGCAGTGCCCTCGCGCTAACGCTCTCGATTGCCAACGCCGGCCATGGGCCGTTTCCCTTCGGCCTTGGCTGGCACCCGTTCTTTCCGCGCAACGCGGCGACCCGGCTCGGGTTTGCGGCGGCCGGCGTCTGGCATACCGATCCCACCGGGCTGCCGACACGGTGCGATCCGTTGCCCTTAGCCTGGAACTTCGAAGTGCCCCGCGCGATCGCCGCAACGACGCTCGATCATTGTTTTGCCGCTTGGCGGCCGCCGGCCACGATCGCCTGGCCGGATCGGAACCTGACGGTTTCGATCAGCGCCGATGAGGCGTGCGAGTACTTGGTCGTGTTCGTGCCTCCCGACTGCGGTTTTCTCGCCGTCGAACCGGTAACGCACATGACCGACGCGTTCAATCGCGCCGCGGCAGGCGCGCCGGCCACGGGCACCCGCCTGCTCGCGCCGGGGGCCACGTTTTCTTGTACGATGCGCATTTCCGTCTCGCCCGGTGCCACCGATGCGGTCGCCCTTTGAGTGCGTGCTCGACATCAAGGCAAGCCTCGGCGAATGCCCGACCTGGTCGGTCGACGAACAATCGCTGTACTGGGTTGACATCAATGCCCCATCGCTCAATCGCTTCGATCCGCTCAGCGGCCGGAACATTGCCTGGCCGATGCCAGAAGCGATCGGCTGTTTCGCATTGCGCGAAGGAAATCGGTTCGTCGCCGCCCTGCGCAGCGGCATCTGGCTCCTCGATTCCAGCGGCAAGCTAGATCGCAAAATCGCCACTGCACCCTATGATCCGACACACCACCGCTTCAACGACGGCCGCGCCGATGCGCAGGGTCGCTTTTGGGCCGGCAGCATGAACGAGAAGCGCGACGCCAGTAGCGCGCGGCTGTATCGCCTCGATGACAAGTTTGTCCTGACACCGATGATCTCGGGGATCACCATCTCCAACGGTCTCGCCTGGAGCCCGGATTTGCGCACGATGTATCACGCCGACACGCCGACGCGAACGATCAATGCCTGGGACTTCGACCCCGGGACCGGTGCCATCGCCAACCGCCGGGTGTTCGCCCGCTTCTCCGGGGAGAACGATCACCCAGATGGCGGCGCCGTCGACCGCGAGGGATGTTACTGGAGCGCGCTCTATCGTGGCGGCAAGGTCGTGCGCCTCTCGCCCGGGGGGGAGACCGTTGCGGAGTTTCCGCTACCGGCAATGTGCCCGACGATGTGCGCATTTGGCGGTCCGGACCTGAAGACGCTCTATGTCACAACCGCGCGCCAGCGGCGAGAGCCGGGTGAGTTGTTGCGGCTGCCGCAATCGGGCGGAATCTTCGCCATGCGCGCCGACGTGCCCGGTATGCCGGAAGCGAAGTTCGCCGGCTGAGCGTACCCTTTCCCAGCGAGAACAAGGCACCAAGGCCGCCGATGCAACTTGACACGACCGGGTTTATCCGCCTTTCCGCTTCGGGCAGCCTCGGCATGTCGGCCTCCGGAGGCGCCTTCGCGACGAGTACCGGCGACGTGCTCGAAGCCGCCTGTTTCGGTCCCGGCGTGTTCCGCCTGCGCATCGGCGCGAATACCCGGCCCGATTACGGCTTGGTTGTCGGCCGCGCGCAGCGCTGTGACATCACGCAACCCGACCCCGGCGTATGGTCCTTCGCCGCCGGCGGGGCCCGCCTCGAATTGACCGGCGAACCGCTGCGCATTCGGTTGCTGCACGACGAGCAACCGATCGTCACATCGATCACCGATGAGCACTATCGCGGCTTTCCTCGTCTGCCCGTGATCGGCCGCACGCGGACGGGCCAACAGTGGATCGCCTCCTTTGCGCTGGCTTCGGGTGAACCGGTCTATGGCTTGGGCGAGAAATTCGGGCCGCTTAACAAGCGGGGGCAACTCGTGACCTCGCGCGTCGACGACGCGCTGGGCGTCAACACCGGGCTTTCCTACAAGAGCGTGCCGTTCTGCTGGAGTCCAGGGACCGGCACAGGCGCGAAGGGCGGTGCCTGGGGCGTATTGGTCAACACGCCGGGCCGGGTAATGCACGGCGTCGGGTATCCGGAATGGTCGCATCGTTCCTACGCCGCCGTTGTCGACGACGAGGCGCTCGATTTGTTCCTTTTTGCCGGCCGCGATCCGGCGCAGGTGCTCGACCGCTATACGATGCTGACCGGCCGTGCACCCGATGTGCCGCTGTGGAGCCTGGGCCTGTGGGTCTCGCGCGCCCACTACCGGACCGCGGACGAGGCAATGGCGGTGGCCGAGGAACTGCGCTCGCGTAGGGTACCCTGCGACGTGCTCGCACTCGACGGTCGCAGCGTATGGGACGTGCGAACCCGCTTCGATTTTCAGTGGGATACGACGCGTTACCCCGATCCTGCGGCGACATTGACACGCATGAAGCGCCACAGCCTAAAGATCTGCGTCTGGGAATATCCCTACGTGTCGGTTCATTCCCCGCTCTTCGACAAACTCGCCGCGAAGCGCTTTCTGCTGACCACCGAGGCCGGCGAGCCCCGCGTGCTTGGCTGGGATACCTCGCCTGCGACCTCGCCGTTTTCCGGTGTGCTCACGCCATTGCCCGACTCGGGCATCGTCGATTTCACCAATCCTGACGCCTATGCCTGGTGGCGAGATGCCCACGAGCCGTTGTTCAAGGCCGGCGTCGACGTGATCGCGAGTGACTACGGCGAACAGGTACCCGACGACGCCGTCGCGTTCAACGGCGATCGTGGCGCACGTCTGCACAACGTCTATCCGTTGCTCTATAACCGCTGCGTTTACGAGGCGACGAAGCGCTTCGCACCGGCGACAACGCAGCCGCCGCTCATCTGGAGCCGAGCCGGCTGGACCGGGAGCCAGCGCTTCCCCATCCAGTGGGGCGGCGATCCGCAAAGCGACTGGGAAGGCCTCGCCGCGAGCATCCGCGGTGGGCTGTCGTGGGGCATGACCGGCGCGCCCTATCATGCCAGCGATATCGGCGGCTTCTACGGTTCGGAGCAGCCATCGCCGGAGCTGTATCTGCGTTGGCTGCAGATGAGTGTGTTCAGCTCACACATGCGCCTGCACGGTATCGGCACGCGCGAACCGTGGGCGTTCGGCGAAGGTACTGAAACGATCGCGCGGCAATGGATCGAGTTCCGCTACCGATTGTTGCCCTACCTGCGAACGGTGATCGCGCAGGCAACCACTTCCGGCCTGCCGGTGATGCGGGCGATGCCGCTGGCGTTTCCCAATGTCGCGCTCACGCGTAGCTACGAAACGCAGTTCATGTGCGGCGATGCCTTGCTGATCGCGCCGATCGTCGCCCCCGGCGGCGAAGTGGAGGTCGCGATGCCGCCCGGTGCCTGGTACGACTTTGCCCACCGGCAGCGCCTGCGGGGAAGGCAGGTTGTCCGGTACCGTGCGACGCTCGACACGTTTCCGGTGTTCGGCCGCGAAGGCTACGCGCTCCCTCTCGGGCCGATCGTCCAGCACACCGGGGAGATCGACCCGGCAAAGCCGCTCTCGGCGTTGTACCTGTTCGGCAAGCCGACGCAGCCGCTCGATGGATTTGCCCAGGCAAGGATCACCGTCACCGACAGCGACGTGAGCGTTGCGGCGGCGGCGACGGTGAAGGTCGAAACCTTCGGCGATGCGACCGGCATCGCGGTCGAGGTTCTGGCCTAGCGGAACGAATTCGTAGTGATGACCGTGCTACCGACCATCGCCGTCACCATCGGCGAGCCGGCGGGCATCGGCCCCGACCTGTGCGTGCGTGTGGCCGAGCGCGCGTGGCCGGCGCGGCTGCTCCTGATCGGGGATATCGAACTGCTGCGCGCGCGCGCGCGGCGACTCGGCGCCGGGGTCCGCTTCAGCGCCTACGCCCGCCACTCGACGCCTGCGCCGGGAGTGCTTGAAGTCATGCATTTTCCGGTCGCGGCGGCGGTATCCCCCGGGCGACTGGACACGGCAAACGCCCGAACCGTGCTCGCGACCCTCGAGGCCGCCATTGGCGGCGCGCTATCGGGCGAGTTCGCGGCGATGGTGACCGCTCCGGTGCAGAAGAGTGCGCTCAACGAAGCTGGTTTCGCGTTCACCGGCCACACCGAATTGCTCGCCGCGCGCACCAGGGCGCCCCACGTCGTAATGATGCTCGTCGGCGGTCCCCGTGCGCAGACGCTGCGCGTCGCGCTCGCAACGACGCACCTGCCGCTCGCCGCGGTGCCGGCGGCGATCACGCGTGAATCACTGGCGGCGACCCTCGCCGTTGTCGCCGCCGACCTGGCGAGCAAATTCCACATCCTACGCCCCCGCATTGCGGTCTGCGGCTTGAACCCGCATGCCGGTGAAGGCGGCTATCTCGGCCGTGAAGAAATCGACGTCATCGCCCCGGTCATCACGTCGCTGCGCGACTCGGGCCTGGATCTAGTCGGCCCGATCCCGGCCGACACCGCGTTCGTCCCGGAGCGGATGCGCTTGTTCGACTGCATCGTGGTGATGTACCACGATCAGGGTCTGCCGGTGCTGAAGCACGCCAGCTTCGGCCACGGTGTAAACGTCACGCTCGGTCTGCCATTCGTGCGCACCTCCGTCGACCATGGGACCGCGCTCGACCTCGCCGAGGACGACACGAGCGCCCGCGCGGCCGACCCAGGCAGCATGTTTGCCGCGGTTAAACTGGCGATCGAGTTGGCAGGAGGGCACCATCATGCATGACGGCTTCCTATCCCACCTGCGCGGACTGATCGAGCAGATCCGCGCCGAGGGTTTCTACAAGACCGAACGGGTAATCGAAAGCGCGCAGTCTCCGCAGATCCGTCTTGCCGACGGGCGGGAGGTGCTCAATTTCTGCGCCAACAACTACCTCGGCCTGGCCGACGATGCGCGCCTTGTCGAGGCGGCTAAAGATGGCCTCGATACCTACGGCTTCGGCATGGCCTCGGTACGCTTCATATGCGGTACGCAGAGCGTGCACAAGCGGCTCGAATCAGCGCTCGCCGCCTTCCTGACGACCGACGACAGCATCCTCTATTCGAGTTGCTTCGACGCCAACGGCGGCCTGTTCGAGACGCTACTCGATGAACACGATGCGGTGATCAGCGACGAGCTCAATCACGCAAGCATTGTCGATGGCATCCGCCTGTGCAAGGCCAAGCGTTATCGTTATCGCAACAACGATATGGCGGATCTGGAGGCCAAGCTCAACGAAGCCGATGGCGCCGGCGTGCGCTTCAAGCTCATCGCCACCGACGGCGTGTTCTCGATGGACGGCACAGTCGCCAAGCTCGCAACGATCTGCACGCTCGCCGAGCAATACGGGGCGATGGTGATGGTCGACGATTCACATGCGGTCGGCTTCATCGGCGCAGCCGGACGTGGAACCCCCGAGCTTTGCGCGGTCGAAGGAAGGGTGGATATCTTTACTGGCACTCTGGGCAAGGCCTTGGGCGGCGCCTCGGGGGGTTACGTCGCCGGGCGCAAGGAGATCATCGCGTTGTTGCGGCAGCGCTCACGCCCGTATCTTTTCTCCAATACCTTGGCGCCCTCCATTGCGGCCGCTTCGCTTAAAGTGCTCGATCTGCTGGCCGGCGCGGAAGGCGCCGCCCTGCGCCAACGCGTTCGGGCCAACGGCGAGCGCTTCCGCCGGGCCATGACCGGCCTGGGATTCGATCTGGTGGCCGGAGAGCATCCGATCATTCCGGTCATGCTTGGCGATGCGGCGCTGGCGAGCTGCATGGCCGACGCTTTGCTGGCGGAGGGGGTCTATGTAATCGGCTTCTCGTATCCAGTCGTGCCAAAGGGCAAGGCCCGAATCCGCACCCAGATGAGTGCCGCGCATACGGCGCAGCAAATCGACCAGGCGGTGGCGGCATTTGCCAGGGTAGGCAGGACGCTGGGCATCATCCGCTGACCGATGGGAGCATTGAATATGAAGGCTCTGGCAAAACTCGAGCGGGCACCCGGCCTGGCGCTGACCCGCGTCAAGAAACCCGAAGTGGGGCATAACGACGTCATGATCCGCATTCGCAAGACAGCGATCTGCGGCACCGACATCCATATCTGGAACTGGGACGACTGGGCGCAGAAGACCATTCCAGTGCCTATGCAGGTCGGACACGAATATGTCGGCGAAATCGTCGAGGTTGGACAGGAGGTGCGTGGTTTCAAGGTCGGTGACCGAGTCTCGGGCGAAGGCCATATCACTTGCGGCTACTGTCGCAATTGCCGCGCCGGCCGGCGCCACCTGTGCCGCAATACCGTCGGCGTCGGAGTTAATCGTGAAGGCGCGTTCGCGGAATACCTCGTGATCCCGGCATTCAACGCATTTAAGATCCCCGACGACATTTCCGACGACCTGGCGGCAATTTTCGACCCCTTCGGCAATGCCACCCACACCGCACTGTCGTTCGACTTGGTCGGTGAGGACGTGCTCATTACCGGCGCCGGACCGATCGGTATCATGGCGGGCGCGATCGCGCGCCATGTCGGCGCACGCCACATCGTCGTTACCGACGTTAACGACTACCGCCTCGCGCTTGCGCGCCGCATGGGCGCGACGCGCGCGGTCAACGTCGAACGCGAACGCTTGCGCGACGTCATGTCCGAACTGCGCATGACGGAGGGCTTTGATGTCGGCATGGAGATGTCCGGCGTGCCGCAGGCATTCGCCGACATGCTCGAGCACATGAACCATGGCGGCAAAGTCGCTCTGCTCGGTATACCACCGGCGCAGATGGCGATCGATTGGAACCAGGTCATCTTTAAGGGTCTGGAGATTAAGGGAATCTATGGCCGCGAGATGTTCGAGACTTGGTACAAAATGGTCGCCATGGTGCAGAGCGGCCTCGATCTGTCTCCGATCATCACGCACCACTTCCTGGCCGAACAGTTTGAGGCGGCATTCGCAACGATGCTCTCTGGCAAGAGCGGCAAGGTAATCCTCGATTGGAACTAGGATCGGATTCGGCCTTTTGCGCCGCGGCCGGGACTTCGCCACTCTGGTGGGAAAGGCGAACCTGAGCCCCATTCGCGGCCATGCCGCGCGAAAGCGGTTTGGACAAAACTTCCTGGTTGACCGCCAGTACATCGACCGCATTGTCGCTGCCATCGACCCGCAACGCGACGACAACGTGGTCGAGATCGGGCCCGGACTCGGGGCGCTGACGCGGCCTCTGCTGGAGCGCGCAGGGCGGCTAACGGTCATCGAGATCGATCGTGACCTCGCCGCTCGCATCGCCGCTGAATTTTCCTCCGATCGTCTCGCCCTTCATATTGCCGACGCCCTGAGTTTTGACTTCGCGACCCTGGGCGGCGACCTGCGGGTAATCGGCAACCTGCCGTACAACATCTCCTCGCCGCTGCTGTTCCATCTATCGCGTTACGACGCCAGCTTGCGCGATCTGACCGTCATGCTGCAGCGGGAAGTTGTGCAGCGGATGGTGGCAGCGCCCGCGACGCCGGAATATGGCCGGCTTACCGTCATGCTACAGCTGCGCTTTCGCATCCAGCGGCTGTTCAGTGTGCCGCCCGGGGCGTTTCGCCCGGCACCGAAAGTCGATTCCGCCGTGGCCCGCCTCGTGCCGCTAGGTTCCTCCCGGCCATGGATCGCCGACGAGACCCTGTTTGCGGAGCTCGTCGCCGCCGCCTTCGGACAGCGGCGCAAGACCCTGCGCAATGCACTACAGCGCTGGGCGACGCCGGGAGAGCTCGAAGCTACGGGTATCGCGCCCGGGGCGCGCGGCGAGACCCTTGCCGTGAGCGACTTCGTTCGCCTGGCCAACGCCCTGACCTAGCTTCGGTTATTCGCCCCAGGTCTGGTCCGGTCGTCGCCCTGGTGCCGTGATCCGCACGATCTTGCGTCGGCTTCCTGCGCCGCGCACCAGCGTTACTGCCCTCTCGGGCACCCCGAATGCATCGGCAAGCAAGGCGATCAACGCGGCATTGGCCTTGCCGTCGACCGCCGGCGCGGCCAGGCGGATCTTAAGGGCGCCGCCATGCACGCCAGCGACATCGCTGCGCTTTGCGCTGGCTTGAACGTGGATCTCGAGCGTTATCGAACCGTCGGCGCCAACGCGGCGCCAGGGACTCGGATGCGGCCTTTCAACGGAAGAACTGGGCAACGTTCTGTTCCAGCCATGCGACCGGCAGCATCAAGACCAGTTGCGCAAGCACGATGACGATAAGCGGCGAAAGGTCGAGCGCGCCGCCGAGTGGCGGCACGACCCGCCGCACGGGGGCGAGAAGCGGAAAGGTCAGCGCGTTGAGCACGCCCGCCAGCGGCCCGTCCGGCGCAACCCAGGACAGCAGCGCCTGAAGGAATACCGAGCCAATCACTATCCAGAGTAGCGCCCGAATAAGCTCCACGACTGCAAGCGTCGCGATCAGGCCGGCGTTGACGGCGGAGAGAAGCGCACTCCCGAGCGCCATGAGCGCCGCCAGCCACAGCGCCTGCAAGAGCCAGGCGACAGCGAGCGAAGCCCAATCGTAGCCGCGGTATCCCGGAAGAATCTTGCGCAGCGGCTTCACCGCCCAGTCGGTAAGGGCGCTCACCGCCCGGCCCAGCGGGTTGCGGAAGGGTGCGCGCAGGCATTGCATGAGAAAGCGCAACAACACGGCGTAGACCAGCATGCCCATGATGATGTTGATCAGAAACCGTGCCGCGTCGTAGAGCATCATGTCTCGCTGCCCAGGATTTCGCCGAGTTCCCTCGCGCGCACAGCGGCTGCCTTGACCGCGGCGACGATGGCCGCCTTGACCGCGGCCTCATCGAGGTGGGCAATCGCGCGCTCAGTGGTGCCGCCCTTCGACGTTACCTGCGCGCGCAGCAGCGCCGGATCCGAGTCGCTCTGCTCGGCCAAGCGGATCGAGCCGGAAAAGGTGGCATAGGTGAGGCGGCGCGCCTCAGCCGGGGTGAATCCGAGCTCCTGCGCCGCCTGTTCCAGCGCCTCGAGGAAGTAGAAGACGTAGGCCGGGCCGCTGCCCGACACGGCGGTCACCGCATCGAGTTCGTCCTCGCGTTCGCACCATAACGTACCGCCCACCGCCCCCAGCACCGCCGAGGCCCGCGCGCGGCCTTCGCCGTCGACTCCAGCAAGGGCGTACAGCGCCGTGATCCCGGCGCCGATCAAGGCAGGGGTATTCGGCATCGCGCGCACGAGCCGCCGATAGCCCCGCAACCAGCGCGAGAGATCAGAGAGTCGGATGCCGGCGGCGATCGTCAACACTACCTGGCGTTTGAGCAATGTCGCCAGCTCGCGGGCCACGCTGCGCACCTGCTGTGGCTTGACCGCGATGACAATGACGTCGGCGCGACCGACCGCGGACGGCTCTAGCGTGGCGAACGTGGCGACGCCAAAGCGCGCCGCCACCGTTGCCCTAGCCTCGGCGTCGATCTCGACCACCGCGAGCGCTTCCGAGCCGTGGCCGCGCGCGATCAGCCCTCCCAGCAGCGCGCGCGCCATGTTGCCCCCGCCAATGATCGTGATGTTCATGCTGCCGCGCCCTCCGTCGTTGCAGACACTCTATCGCCGAACAGCGCGGTGCCGAGTCGAACCAGCGTCGCTCCCTCGGCGATCGCGGCCTCCAGATCGGCCGACATCCCCATCGACAGCGTGTCCAGCCCAAGCCCGCGGGCGCGGGCAGCGTCGAACAGCTCGCGCAGGACGTGAAATTGCGCACTCTGCCGCGCGCGATCGGGCGTCGCCTCCGCGATACCCATGAATCCACGCAAGGCGATTCGCGGCAAGGCGGCGATCGCACTTGCCAGAGCCACCGCTGCGTCCGGAGCCACACCACTCTTGCTCGCCTCGCCGCTGATGTTGACCTGCACACAGACGTTGAGCGGGCGCGCCTGCGCATCACGCATCGCCGCCAGCCGCTCGGCGATCTTCAGTCGATCGATGCTCTGCACCCAGGCGAAGCTTGCGGCTGCGAGCCGCACCTTGTTGCTTTGCAGGGGCCCGATCAGATGCCACTCGATGCCGGGAAGCGCGGAGAGCATCCGCGCCTTGGCAAGACCCTCCTGCACGTAGTTCTCGCCGAATGCCCGCTGCCCCAGCGCGTACGCCGCGCGCACCGCCGCGGCGGGCTGCCCTTTGCTCACCGCGAGCAGTTCAACGGTCGCAGGATCACGTCCGGCGAGTCGTGCCGCGAGCACGATCCGGGATCGGACTGCTTGCCATGCCTTCTCGTCTAGGCTCATAATCTGATGACGCCGGCATAGCGAGCAGCGGATGTAACCCACAACTCGTACCCGGGTGAACCGTGCTGCCGGGGCTTGCCGTGGCGGTCCCACCCTACCCCGCTGCGGCGCGTCAGGCTGCAGGGATTATAAATGGACATTGCCGAACTCTTAGCATTCGCGGTCAAGAACAAAGCATCGGATCTGCACCTTTCGGCGGGCCTCCCGCCAATGATCCGTGTCCACGGCGACATCCGGCGGATCAACCTGCCGCCGATGGAGCATGAGGATGTGCACGCCATGGTGTACGACATCATGAGCGATGCGCAGCGCAAGATGTACGAAGAGATGCTCGAATGCGACTTCTCTTTCGGCATCCCCAACCTCGCCCGTTTCCGCGTTAACGCCTATAACCAGCAGCGCGGCGCCGCGGTCGCTTTCCGCACGATCCCGTCGAAGGTCCTTTCGCTCGAGGAGCTCGCCACGCCGAAGTCGTTCGCCGACATGACGACCCGCCCGCGCGGCCTGATTCTGGTCACGGGGCCGACAGGCTCGGGCAAGTCGACGACGCTGGCGGCCATGACCGATCACGTCAACCAGAACGAATACGGGCACATCCTCACCATCGAGGATCCCATCGAGTTTCTGCACGAGTCGAAGAAGTGCCTGATCAACCAGCGTGAAGTCGGTCCGCACACCCTGTCGTTCTCAAACGCGCTGCGCGCGGCGCTGCGCGAAGACCCCGATTACATCCTGGTCGGCGAAATGCGTGACCTGGAGACTATCCGGCTGGCGTTAACCGCGGCCGAAACGGGGCACCTGGTCTTCGCCACCCTGCACACCAGCTCCGCAGCAAAAACCGTCGACCGCATCATCGACGTGTTCCCGGCCGCGGAAAAGGACATGGTGCGGGCGATGCTGTCGGAATCGCTGGTCGCGGTAATCTCGCAGACGCTGCTCAAGACCAAGGACGGGCAGGGCCGCATGGCCGCGTGGGAGATCATGATGGGAACGCCGGCGATCCGTAACCTGATTCGGGAGAACAAGGTAGCGCAGATGTACTCGGTTATCCAAACCAGCCAGACGGCCGGCATGCAGACGATGGATCAGTGCCTGACCGAACTGGTCCGGCGCAACCAGATTCAGCTGGCCGAGGCGCGGGCGCGCGCTGTAAACAAGGACCTGTTCGGCGGGTAGCCGCACCCGTCCTGGGAGTCGCCTCATGGAACGCGAGACCGCCACCAAGTTCATCCACGAACTCCTCGATTTGCTGGTCAAGCAGAAGGGCTCGGACCTGTTCATCACCGCCGGTTTCCCGCCAGCGCTCAAGATCGACGGCAAGATCGCACCGGTATCGAAGACCGCGCTCACGTCCCAGCACACCATCGAGCTGGTGCGCAGCGTGATGAACGACAAGCAGGCGATGGAGTTCGAGTCGACCAAGGAATGCAACTTCGCCATTGCCCCGCCCGGCATTGGCCGCTTTCGCTGTAACGCATTCGTGCAGCAGGGTCGTGTCGGCATGGCGATGCGGACCATCAACGTTATCATTCCGACATTCGAGGAGCTGAACCTGCCGCCGGTGCTCAAGGACGTATGCATGAGCAAGCGGGGCATCATGATGTTCATCGGTGCGACCGGGGCGGGCAAATCGACTTCCATGGCGGCGCTGCTCGGCTACCGCAACGAAAACAGCTACGGCCACATCATCACCATCGAGGATCCGATCGAGTTCGTGCACGAGCACAAGAATTGCATCCTCACCCAGCGGGAGGTTGGCGTCGACACCGAAAGCTGGGAAATCGCCCTCAAGAACTCCCTGCGGCAGGCACCGGACGTGATCCTGATCGGCGAAATCCGCGACCGTAACACCATGGACTACGCCATCGCCTTCGCAGAGACCGGCCATTTGTGCCTGGCGACGCTGCACGCGAACAGCACCAACCAAGCACTCGACCGCATTATCAACTTCTTCCCCGAGGAGCGTCGTGCGCAGCTCCTGATGGATTTGTCGCTGAACATTCGCGCCTTCGTCGCGCAACGGCTGATCGCGCGCCGCGACGGCCGCGGCCGCGTACCCGCGGTGGAGGTGATGCTGAACTCGCCGCTGATTTCGGACCTCATTTTCAAGGGCGACGTGTCCGGCATCAAGGAGATCATGAAGAAATCGCGCGAACTCGGCATGCAAACCTTCGACCAGGCGCTGTTCGACCTATACGAGGCCGGCATGATCAGCTACGAGGACGCGCTGCGAAATGCCGATTCGCTCAACGACCTTCGCCTCGAGATCAAGCTGCACGGCAAGGACGCCAAGAATCGCAACGTAATGGCGGGCATCGGCAACATGGACATCGTCCAGAACTAAGTCCGCGAGGTGGGCGCCTCTGCCGCGCCGCGTGTGGTAGCCTAGTGGTCGCCCTGCCGTCGTCGTAGGGGACACCCATCATGGCCGGTCTCGAACCCCGCACCCCGATTCCCACGGAAATCAAGCTCCACCAGGCTTCGCGCGCGATGGAGCTGACCTTCGCCGACGGCACGAGCTTCCGCATGCCGTACGAATATCTGCGCGTATATTCCCCCTCCGCGGAGGTACGCGGGCATGGTCCCGGACAGGAGACGCTCCAGGTCGGCAAGCGCGAGGTCACTATCGCCGAAGTCGAACCGGTCGGCCACTACGCCATTCGGCCTAAGTTCTCCGACGGGCACGATACCGGTATCTACTCCTGGGAGTACCTTCACGATCTCGGGACGCGGCAGCAGGAACTCTGGCAGCGCTATCTTGCGCGGCTCGCCGCGGCAGGGGCCAGCCGCGACCTGGATCCGAACGCTCCGGCTCCCGCGCCGGCGCACGCTTGCGGGCACCACCACTGAGAGCCGCAGCACCTGGTCTCGCGATGAAGGACACGACCGACTTCGGCTTCGAGCGCGTAGCGGCGAAGGACAAGGCGCGGCGCGTACGCGGCGTATTTGAGTCGGTCGCGGCGAGATACGACCTCATGAACGACCTGATGTCAGCAGGGCTGCATCGGGTCTGGAAGCGTTTCGCCGTGACTGCGAGCGGCGTCCGCGCTGGGAGCGCAGTGCTCGACGTGGCTGGCGGCACGGCCGATCTGACGCGACTGTTTGCCGAACGCGTCGGACCGAATGGCCGGGTCGTCCTGACCGACATCAACGCCGCCATGCTCGGTGCCGGCCGCGACCGGATGCTCGATGAAGGTCGCCTTGTTCCCGCGGTGCAGTGCAACGCCGAAGCGCTGCCGTTTCCGGCGCGGCAATTCGACTGCGTATGCATCGGATTCGGGTTGCGCAACGTCACGCATAAGGACGTTGCACTGGCGGAAATGCGCCGTGTGCTGCGGCCAGGCGGTGTCGCCCTGGTCCTCGAATTCAGCAAAGTGGCGCCACCGCTGCAACCAGCCTATGACTGGTACAGCTTCAATGTCCTGCCGCGCCTTGGCAAGCTCGTGGCCGGAGACGAGTCAAGTTACCGCTACCTCGCCGAATCGATCCGCATGCACCCGGACCAGTCGACGCTCCGGGCCATGATGGAAGGAGCCGGATTCGAACGTGTAGAGTGGTTCAATCTGATGGCTGGTGTCGTCGCCTTGCACCGGGGCTACGTCCTCTAGGGGCTGCGTGTTTTCCGCGCTCGACATCGCCAACCACGCGCTCGAGCGCGAGCGCTGGGCACGCGACAGACTTGCCGGACATGCCGGGCGCACGGTGCGCGTTCAGATCGGCCCGGCCCTTCGGTCCTTCGCGATTGACGGCGACGGGCGACTGCACGACAGCGAGGCGGCTCCCGATCTGACGCTGGGCATTTCTCCGCTGAAGGTGCCGGCTTTGCTCTCGCAGCCCGGACGGTGGGGTGAGCTGGTCGCTGGCGAAGGCGACGCAGCACTGGCGGCGACGCTGCGCGAACTCGCGCTGACACTGCCGTGGTTCGCGGAGGACCTGTTCGCCAAGGTGTTCGGCCCGGTCGCGGGGCAGTGGATCGCCGACGTCGGCCGACGTTTGCTGGCGTTTCCGGATTACGCGGCGCAGCGCTTCGGCGACAGCTTCACCGGCTACGTCGGCGGCGAAGCACGGATCGCGGCGGGCGCCGCCGACGCCCGCGTCGTCGCCAACGAGATTGCGGCGCTCTCCACGAGTGTTGACGCGCTTGCGCACCGCATCGATCGGCTCGACCGTTCGGCCGGGCGCACCGCTCCCCGCCCGCCCCTGACGCAGGGCGGGGGAAGAACCAAGCGAGGTACCGGCTAGCGTTGCGGCGCCTGGGCAGCCGAGGCGGCGGCCAGGAAGATATCGGCGTCGATTGCGGACCGGGCGGATCGACGTTCGGGTCGACGGCCGAAATGCGAGACACCTACCCCTTGAACTAACGGTGCTGCATCCTGCCGGGCCATGCCGGGTCGCATCACTCCGTATACTGCGATTTGCCTGCGCCGAAGGACCAGTTCTCCCAGGCGACTTCGACGAGGTTGAGGAACAGGTCCTGCGACCTGAGGCCCGGATCCTGCAACAGCAGTTCGGCAGCGCGGGCGAAGAAGTCGCGTTTTTGTGTCGGCTTGCGCCCCGCGCTCAACGTGATCTGCACCAGCACAACATCATTGCTTCGATTGATCCCAAGATAGCTCGGATCGTAGACCAGCCCGTCCGCTTCGTGCTCGGTGATGATCTGGAAACGGTCGTGCTCCGGCACCGCAAGGGTCTCGACCATGGCCCGATGGATACCATCTCCGATTGCGCGGCGGTATGCGGCCGGTTTGCTGGCCCGGAGCGAGATGCGAACGAGGGGCATGTTGGCGCGTCGGTGAGGCCGCAGGATAGGCCCAGTGGAATCTACGCGCTCGATGCGAGCGCGTCAAAGGCATACCTTACAATCGCGGGTATGCGCTGGTTCCGGCTCGCAAAAATCTGGTTTATCGCGCTTAAATACGGGCTCGATGAATTCCCGCTCGGCCACTGGCGGTTTCGCTGGCTGCGACCGACCGCGCGCGCGCTTACGTTCTGGCGCGATACGTCGACGCCGCGTGCGGTGCGTTTGCGGCTGGCGCTGGAAGATCTCGGCCCCATCTTCGTCAAATTCGGCCAGGTTCTTTCGACCCGACGCGACCTTTTGCCTGCCGACATCGCCGAGGAACTCGCCAAGCTGCAGGACCGAGTGCCGCCGTTTCCAACCGAGCAGGTGATCGCCACCCTGGACCGCGTCTACGGCAAGCCCGTCACCCAAGTCTTCAAAACGTTCGAACGCGAGCCGGTCGCCAGTGCCTCTGTGGCGCAAGTGCATTTTGCCGAACTGCCTGACGGAACGCCGGCCGCGGTCAAAGTTCTTCGGCCGAACATTTCAGCGACGATCGAGAAGGATCTCGCCCTCATGCAGATGGGCGCGTGGCTGGTTGAGAGGCTGTGGTCGGACGGCAGGCGCTTGAAACCGCAAGAGGTGGTCGCGGAATTCGACAAGACGATTCACGATGAACTCGATCTCGGACGCGAAGCCGCCAACTGCTCGCAACTGCGCCGCAATTTTCTGCACTCGTCGCTGCTGCTCATTCCGGAGGTGTACTGGGACTGGTGTAGTACCGAAGTCATGGTGATGGAACGCATGAGCGGCATTCCCATCAGCCAGGTCGAGCGGTTGAAGGCCGAGGGCGTCGACATTCCACGGCTTGCCCGCGCCGGTGTCGAAATCTTCTTTACGCAGGTTTTCCGCGACGGCTTTTTCCATGCTGACATGCATCCGGGAAACATATTCGTCGCCACCGCGCCTGCGGAATTTGGCAAATACATCGCGCTCGACTTCGGCATCATGGGCACGCTATCCGAAACCGACAAGAGCTACCTTGCGCAGAATTTTCTTGCCTTCTTCCGCCGCGATTACCACCGCGTCGCAACGGCGCACATCGAGTCGGGCTGGGTGCCGCCCGAAACGCGGGTCGACGAGCTGGAGAGCGAAATTCGTTCGGTGTGCGAGCCGATTTTCGATCGACCCCTGAAGGAAATCTCGCTCGCGCGCGTGCTCGTGCAGCTGTTCCGCGCGTCGCGCCGCTTCAACGTCGAGATCCAGCCGCAGCTCGTGCTGCTGCAAAAAACGCTGCTCAACGTCGAAGGTCTGGGCCGGCAGCTCGACCCCGATCTGGATCTTTGGGTGACTGCCAAGCCCTTCCTCGAGCGCTGGATGGAGGACCAGGTTGGCTGGCGGGCACTTGAGCGCCGGCTGCGCGAGGAGGCGCCTTTCCTCATCACCATGCTGCCGCGACTGCCGCGGCTGATACACCAAAGGCTATCCGCGCCGGCGAACGTTTCGCATCTGGCCCTGAAAGAAATAGCCGCGGCACAACGTGCCGGCAACCGCTGGCTTGCCGCGGTGGCGGTGCTGTTGGGCTGCGTGATCGCGATGTTTCTCTGGCGATTCTGGTAACCGGGCGGGCACCATCGGGGCCGGCGAGCGGGCAAGTCGATTTTCTGCAATAATCATCGCCCATGCCGGATTCCGCGAGGCAATTCGCGTGAGGATGGTGAAGCTGGCAGTCGTTTGGGCGTGGTTCGCAATCGGCGCGGGTTGGGCCAACGCGGCACCTGCGCCGGTGATGGTGTTTCCGCTTTCCGGTGCGATCGGTCCGGCGGCTGCGGACTTCGTGATTCGCGGCCTGGCGCGCGCCGAGCGCGAGGGCGCGCAGCTCGTCGTGCTGCAGGTCGACACGCCGGGCGGGCTCGACACGTCGATGCGCGAGATCATCAAGGCGATCCTGGCGTCGCCGGTCCCGGTTGCCGTGTTCGTCGGCCCCAGCGGCGCGCGCGCAGCGAGCGCCGGTACCTACATCCTCTACGCCAGTCACATCGCGGCTATGGCGCCGGGAACCAATCTTGGCGCGGCCACCCCCGTGCAGATCGGCATGCCGTCGCCAGCGCCCTCGGCAGCGCAACCCCTGGCGCCCGAAAAGAACAAGTCAAAGGCCGCGGACGAGGCGCCGGCGACGCAGGACACGCTAACCAAGAAGCAAACTCACGACGCCGCTGCATACATCCGCGGCCTCGCGCAGTTGCGCGGGCGCAACGCGGAATGGGGCGAGCGCGCGGTGCGCGAAGCGGTCAGCCTGTCGGCGGACGAGGCGCTGGCGCAGAATGTCATCGATCTGACCGCGCGCGACGTGCCCGTGTTGATGATCAAGCTCGACGGGCGCAAAGTGATGACCGCTGCCGGCGCGCGCGTGCTTGCGACCGCCGGCGCCCCGGTCCTTACCGTCGAGCCCGATTGGAAGAGCCGGTTCCTCGCCGTGATCACCGACCCCAGCGTCGCACTGATCCTGATGATGCTGGGTGTCTACGGGCTGTTCTTCGAGTTCTCCAACCCCGGATTCGTTCTGCCTGGCGTCGTCGGGGCGATTTGCCTATGCCTCGGACTTTTCGCACTGAATATGCTGCCAGTCAACTACGCGGGATTGACGTTGGTGCTGCTGGGGCTTGCGTTCCTGATTGCGGAGGCCTTTTTTCCCAGTTACGGGTCACTCGGCGTAGGCGGGATCATCGCCTTCGTCATCGGCGCGGTCATGCTCATTGACACCGACGTGCCCGCATTCGGAGTTCCCTACTGGCTGATTGGCTCGCTCGCCGTCCTGTCCGCCTCGTTCATCTTCCTGGTCGGTGGGGTCGCGCTCAGGGCCCGCCGCAGGCCCGTCGTCACCGGTCACGAAGAGCTGATCGGCAGCGTCGGGGTCGTGCTCGAAGACACCGGAACGGAAGGCTGGGCGCGCGTGCGCAGCGAGCAATGGCAGGTGCACAGCCCAGTGCCACTCAAGCGCGGGCAGGACATTCGCGTTACGGCCCGTAACGGCCTGGTGCTGACCGTGATGCCGCTCAACGAAAGTGCAGGGGGGTAACCATGATTTTCGGAATGGGATTCGGCGGCTTCTTTGTCTTCATCATCCTACTGATCCTCATCTCGTTTCGCATCCTGCGTGAATACGAACGGGGTGTCGTGTTCATGCTCGGCCGATTCTGGAAAGTGAAGGGGCCTGGTCTGATCCTGATCATTCCTGGCGTTCAGCAGTGGGTTCGCGTTGATCTGCGCACGATCGTGATGGAGGTATCTCCCCAGGACGTGATTACCCGCGATAACGTTTCGGTCAAAGTCAACGCGGTCGTGTATTTTCGCGTGGTGGATCCGGCGAAGTCCGTGATTCAAGTCGCGAAATTCCTCGAGGCCACGAGCCAACTCGCGCAGACGACCCTGCGCGCGGTGCTCGGCAAGCACGCACTGGACGAGTTGCTCTCGGAGCGGGAAAAGCTCAACCTCGACATCCAGCGGGTGCTCGACACCCAAACCGACGCCTGGGGCGTCAAGGTGTCGACCGTGGAGATCAAGCAAGTCGACCTCAATGAGTCGATGGTGCGGGCCATCGCGCGGCAGGCGGAAGCAGAGCGCGAACGGCGCGCCAAGATCATTCACGCAGAGGGCGAACTGCAAGCATCGGAAAAGCTGCTGCAGGCGGCGCAGATGCTCGCCCAGCAGCCGCAGGCGATGCAGCTAAGGTATCTGCAGACGCTCGGCAACATCGCCGGCGACAAGAGCTCGACCATCGTCTTCCCCGTGCCGCTCGAGATACTCTCCGCCCTCGGAGCGAAGGGACCAGGATCAGGATGACGTTTGCCGTCGGGCAACGTGCGAAGCCGCTATTTTTTTCCGGGCACGGTCGCGGCAACGGTCGTATCGTTCCAGACGATCGCCACATCCGACTGACGCTTCACCAGCTGTTCCAAGGCCTTACCCTGCGACCTGCTGCGCACGCAGCCTTGCAGCGTGACGAACTTGCGCATTGTCGTTACCCATACGCTCGTGTCGCGAAAGCGCTTATCGGCGTGGATCGCCGCGATGACGCGGTCGTTGATCTCCGGATCGCGCTTGTATGCGCCGCCACATTCGCAGGTGCCAGCAAGGCAGCACGAGGTGCCGCGCTCGGCCCGCTCATGTGCCTGTACGCGCATTTCCTGCTCCGTGAGCACGGGTGGCTTGCCGGCGGGGCAGCCTGCGAAGCCGCCGGTCGCCTGCCCGAACGGGTCGAGTTGATAAGTGCGTGGCTCGTCCGCTGCCGCGGCCAGGCAGCCGAGCACGCCGGATAGCGCTAGGAGCACGCGTAATCGCATCAGGGAGAACGCCGCCACATAGAAAACCTACTTATTTTTGCTACAATCCGTCGATTCCGCCACGGGGTCGCGGCTGCCAATGGCGCTGCTTGAGATCCAGAACGTCAGCCGCCGCTTTGGCGACTTCACCGCGGTCGACAATGTTAGCATCGGCGTCGAGGCCGGCGAATTTTTCACGCTGCTTGGGCCCTCGGGATGCGGCAAGACGACGTTGCTGCGCATGATCGCCGGTTTCGACCTCCCCGATGGCGGTCGCGTTCTGCTTGGCGGGGAGGACCTAGCCGACCGGCCGCCGGAGCAGCGCCCGGTTCGCACCGTCTTTCAGAGCTACGCGCTCTTCCCGCATATGACGGTCGAAGCCAATGTCGCTTTCCCGTTGCGGATGGCGAAGACTCCGGCGGCCGAAATCCCCGGCAAAATCGCTGCGGCGCTGGAAGACGTGCGTCTGGAGGGCTTCGGCAAGCGTTATCCGCACGAGCTCTCCGGTGGCCAGAAACAGCGTGTCGCAATCGGCCGGGCGCTGGTCACGCATCCGACCGTGCTGCTCCTCGACGAACCGCTGGCTGCGCTCGACGCGAAGCTGCGCGAAGAGATGCAGCTCGAGCTTATCAACCTGCAGAAGGAAGTCGGCATCACGTTCGTCTACGTGACGCATGACCAGACCGAGGCGCTGGCTCTCTCGCATCGCATTGCGGTGATGAACAAGGGCCGAGTCGAGCAGCTCGATGAACCGTCGCGGATCTACGGCTTTCCGCGTACGCGCTTCGTAGCGGACTTCATCGGCCAGTGCAACCTGTTTTCCGGGCCGGTTACGAGCGGCAACGGTTTGGTCACCCTCAACGTTCCCGCGCTCGGCCCCGTGCGCATCGCGACCGACTCGAAACTGCCGCCCGGTCGCCCCGGCACGATCGCGCTCCGGCCGGAGAAAATCCGCATTCAAACAGCCGCCCCTGTGGACACGACCGACAATCACTTTGCTGGCACGGTCGCGGACATGCTCTACCTCGGCGACGTAACGGTGTACAAGGTGGCCACGCCCAGTGGCATGCGCGTGGAAGCGCTCCTCGCCAATTCACAGAGCGGCAGTGCCAGGTTCTTCGAAGTCGGTGACGCGGTCGAGCTAAGTTGGGCGGTCGACGCCGGCCACTTCATCGAAGAGTGAATACCGAGCCAAAACGAGTTTCGGCAGCGACCTCCTCGCGCCTCGGCAGATGGCTCGTCAGCGGCCCGCCACTGCTTTACCTGCTGCTGTTCTTCGCCATCCCGTCGCTGATCATGGTGCTGGCGTCCTTTCGCAGCCCAGGCGAATTTGGCGGGCTGGCCCCACTCTACGAGAACGGCAAAGTCGACCTCAGCCTCGATAGCTACGTGCGCTTCTTCAGCGACGCGATATACGCGCAGATCTTTCTCAAGTCGCTGTGGTATGCGTTGTTGACGACACTGTTCTGCCTGGCGCTTGCCTACCCGCTGGCGGCGCTGATTGCCCAAAGCCCCCGACGCTATCGGGACCTGTTGCTATTGCTGGTTATTCTCCCGTTCTGGAGCAACTTCCTTATCCGCGTGTATGCGTGGATGATCATCCTCGGCCCCAATGCCACTCTGGCAAGAACCGTGAATGGCGTCCTGGCCTGGTTCGGACATGAGCCGGTACAACTGCTATTCAGTTCCTTTGCGGTTCTCGTTTGTCTCGTCTATGTGCACCTGCCGTTCATGGTGCTGCCGCTCTACGCCAATCTGGAAAAGCACGATCAGGCGCTGCTCGACGCGGCGCAGGATCTCGGCGCCAATGCCTGGCAACGGTTCTGGCGCATCACCTTTCCTCTGTCGCTTCCCGGCGTGTACGCCGGAGCCGCGCTTGTGTTCATCCCCGCGCTCGGCATTTTCGCGATCCCCGACATACTGGGCGGCCCGGGGGACAGCATGATCGGCAACGTCATCAAGCAACAGTTTCTGGAGACGCGCGACTGGCCGTTCGGCAGCGTGCTGTCGATTGTGCTGACCGTCGCCGCGCTCGCACTCGCGGGCCTCGCCGCGTGGGTCGGGCGCCGCAACCTCGGCACGCCGTCTTCGGCTAAGGAAGCTCGTGCGTAGGCGGCCCCTGGGACTGTGGATCGCCGCGGCGGTTGGATATGCGTTCCTGTACGTTCCGTTGGCCATCGTCGTCGCCTATTCCTTCAACAACTCGCGCCTTAACGCCGAGTGGGTGGGTTTCACCCTCGACTGGTACCGCCACCTGTTCCATGACGAGGACATGCTTGCTGCCGCAGGCAATTCGCTCCTGATCGCGCTGACCGCAAGCGCGGTCTCTACCGTGCTCGGCACGATGGCCGGCATTGCGCTCTACCGCTACAAGTCGCGCCTGCTTCCGATCCTGGTGCTCGCGCCAATCGCAATTCCCGAGATTCTGATGGGCGTTAGCCTGCTTATCTTCTTCGTCCTCATCAACTTTACGCTCGGGCTCCCATCGGTCGCGCTGGCGCACATCGCGTTCTGCATCGGCTTCGTGGCCATCGTCGTCAAGGCGCGGCTAGCCGGGATGGACGAGACGCTCACCGAAGCGGCCCGCGATTGCGGCGCTTCGCCATGGAATGCATTCCGCTACATCACCCTCCCCCTGATAATGCCGGGCGTGATCGCCGGAGGGTTGATGGCATTTACACTGTCAATCGACGACTTCGTGATCACGTTTTTCACGGCCGGCGCCGGCACGGTCACGCTCCCATTGCAGATCTACTCGATGATCAAGATCGCGGTGACGCCGGAAGTCAACGCGGTCTCGACCTTGTTGATGCTGCTAACACTGGCGCTTATCATCATCGCTTCAAAGCTATCGCCGAGTCTGCTCCGCTCCGAAGAGGGAATTGCATGAAACGCATCCGCGCACTGTGTATCGCTTTGCCCTTTGCCGGGCTAATGGCCGCTCCGACCCAGGCCAAGGATGAGTTTCACCTCTACAACTGGAACAACTACATCGCGCCGGAGACAATCAAGCGGTTCGAGGAATCTTGCAAATGCGAGGTCGTGCAGACGTACTACTCCGACAACGAGGAGTTGCTCGCCAAGCTTGCTGCCGGTGCCAAGGGCTACGATGTGCTGGTGCCAACGTCGAACGCGGTGGAGCCGCTAATCAAGGGCAATCAGCTCCTCCCCCTTGACAAGTCGCAGCTGCCGAACCTGAAGAACATCAACCCGAGCTACATGAACACCGCGTTCGACCCCGGTAACAAGTACTCGGTGCCGTATGCGATGTCGACGACGATTATTGGCTACAACGACCAGAAAATGAAGGAGCTGGGCCTGCCCACCGACACCTGGGCGGTGATTTTCGATCCGAAGTACCTGGAAAAAGTGAAAGGCCGCGTCACCGTGCTTGACAGCGCCAGCGAGCTTTTCGCGGCCGCGCTCAAGTACCTGGGCTACTCGGCCAATGACGTTGACGAGGGGCATTGGAATGAGGCCGCCAACGTGATCAAGAAGGCCAAGCCGTACTGGGCCGCGTTCAACGCCTCGTCGTATATCAAGGAACTCACCGTCGGCAACATCTGGCTGGTACACGGCTACTCCAACGACATATTCCAAGCAAATCTCGACGCGCAGGCCGCCAAGCGACCGTTCCATATCCTGCAGGGAATGCCGAAGGAGGGCGCGGTGCTCGCGGTCGACAACATGGTGATCCACAAGGAGGCCCCGCGACCCGATCTGGCGCACAAATTCATTAACTTCATGCTCGAAGGAAAGAATTCGGCCGAGTTGACCAATCTGATCGGCTCCGGCAACCCGAATCTCGATGCAATCAAGTACATCAAACCCGAGATCCTCAAGAATCCGGCGATCTTCCCCGATAAAGCGGTCGAGGCAAAGCTCGAGCAGCTGAAGGACCTGACACCGGTCCAGCGACGCCTGCGTAATCGCATGTGGACCGAAATCAAGGCGGGGCGCTGATCCTGAGGCTCCTGACCGGGCGACCGGCCGAGATGGCGGGGTTGCAATCTGTGCTCGAGGCCGCCCCGTCGTACTGCTCGATGCGGGCTTCAGCGTGATCAGCAAGAACAAGTGCCTGACGGTCGTGCACAAACTGCTTGCCAACCCCGCGTGAGCGCATGCCTATGCCGCACCCTGCCGTTCCCGCACGGCGTCAGCCGACCCGATTGCCGCAGTATCTTGCCATCCTCTATGGGCTGATGATCGTCTACGCCAGCCTGGAGCCATTCTCGGGCTGGATGGCGCCCTTACCCGGGACGCCGTTGTTCCTCTTCGAGCCTTGGCCGCAGTACGTTACGCGCTTCGACATCGTTGTGAACGCGCTCGCGTATACGCCGTTTGGGTTTCTGCTTGCCCAACTCGGCGCGCGACGCCAACCAGCGGCTCGGTTGGCGACGGCTATCGGCGCCGGCGCTCTGCTTTCGCTGGCGATGGAATCGACTCAGATGTTCCTGCCGACGCGCGACGCAAGCAACGTCGACTTACTATCCAACAGCGTCGGCGCGGCCCTCGGCGGCCTGGCCGCTGTCGCTTTCAATCGGGTGCCGGGCTTGCGCAAACGCATGGCGCAGTGGCGCTACCGCACCTTCCTTGGTGGCCCGACCGGCGACTTGGGACTGGCGTTACTCGGCGTCTGGCTCCTGTCGCAGGTCAATCCGGGTATCCCGCTGTTCGCGGCGACGTTTGACCCGTCGCTGGAGCTCACGCGCGATCTCGCCGGCACACTGCTGCAGGCCGCGCAGAGCGCATTCAACGTTATTGGCATTGGCTTGTTCCTCGCTTTGCTCCTGCGCCAGCGGCGTACGCTTGGTGCCGCCGTGCTGGCACTGGTTGGCATCGCGCTCCTGCTCAAGGGGCTCGCCGCGGCGGTGCTGCTCAAGTCGACGGCATGGGTGTTCTGGGTCGAGCCGGGTACGTCGCTCGGCGTGGCTGCAGGCGCACTAGTCCTCATGCTCGCGATCTGGCTGCCGCGATCCGTGCGCACGACCCTGTGCGCGATTGCATTGCTTTCTTCGCTCGTCGCCCCACTGTTGGTCCCCGACCTGTGGCGCGCGCGCGCGCCGCTTGCGCTGTTCAACTGGCCATACGGCCACCTACTCAACTTCAACCGTCTCACGCATGCGGTGCTCGTCATTTGGCCATTACTGGCCAGCGCTTACCTGCTTTGGCTCGCCGGGCAGCCGGGATGGGGACAGCGCGGCAGCCAGGTCGATGCAGACGATCGCGTATAATTTGTGGCTTGCGCGCAATTCTCCGGCGCCGCCGCAATGAGCCACTACAGGTGTCACGTCTTTTTCTGCTGCAACCAGCGCGACCCGCCGGAGGCCTGCTGCAACAATCACGGTGCGTTGGATATGCATGCCTATGCCAAGCAGCGCATCAAGGCACTGCGCCTCGACGGCAAAGGCAAGGTGCGTATCAACAAGGCCGGCTGCCTCGACCGCTGTGACGAGGGCCCAGTCATCGCCGTCTATCCCGAGGCGGTCTGGTATAGCTACGTCGACAAGCACGACATCGACGAAATCATCGACTCGCACCTCGTTCACGGCCAGGTCGTGGAGAGGCTGAAGATTTGACTCGCGGGGAAAATCGCACCACGATCGCCGGCCCCATGGGCGCGCTCGAGGTGGCAGTCAACGTGCCTGCGGAAAATCCTCGCGGTATCGCGCTTGTCGCACATCCGCATCCGCTGCAGGGCGGAACACTCGACAATAAGGTCGCGCAGACACTTGCCAAGACGTTTGTCGCACTCGGCTACGCCAGCGTTAGGTTCAACTTCCGCGGCGTCGGAAAAAGCGAGGGGCATTTCACCGACGGCGTTGGCGAGACGGACGATGCGTTGGCCGCGCTGGCATTCGGCAGGACGCAGTTTCCCGGCCTGGGCGACTCGCCCCCGGTGCTCGCGGGGTTTTCCTTTGGGTCTTACGTGCAGGCGCGCGTCGCAGCCCTTGTTGAACCGCAACGGGTAGTGCTGATCGGGCCAGCGGTAAGCCGTTTCGCCGCCGACACGCTGCCCGCAGATACGATCGTTATTCACGGTGAGCAAGACGACGTCGTACCGCTCGCCGATGTGCTGGCGTGGGCACGCCCAACGCAGTTGCCGATCGTTGTTTTCCCGGGATGCGGCCACTTCTTTCACGGTCGGCTGGGGCAGCTGCAACAGGCAATAACCGGTCTGTGGCAGCGATGAATGCGAGCGATGCGCCGGTCTTGTCGGTCTCCGGGCTGCATAAGTCTTACGGCGACACCGAAGTCGTGCGCGGCCTAGATTTTGCGATTCGCCGCGGCGAGTGCTTCGGCTTGCTCGGGCCAAATGGCGCGGGCAAGACCACCACGCTGCGCTGCTGCCTCGGCCTGACCGATCCGAACGCCGGCACGATCACCTTGGTCGGCAAGCCTGTGCCGAAGGCTGCGCGCGAGGCTCGCCTGCGCGTCGGTGTCGTGCCGCAGATGGACAACATCGACCCCGACTTCACGGTCGTCGAGAATCTCATCATCTACGGCCGCTATTTCCGCATGTCGGACGCCCTGATCAACGAGCGTATCCCACGCCTGCTCGAATTTGCAGGCCTCTCGAGCAAAGGCGACGCCAACATTCGCACCCTGTCCGGCGGCATGAAACGGCGCCTCACCCTGGCGCGCGCGCTGGTCAACGATCCCGAGCTATTGATCCTCGACGAGCCAACGACGGGCCTCGATCCCCAGGCGCGACACCTGATCTGGGACGGGTTGAGGCAGCTTCTCACACAGGGCAAGACGATCCTTCTGACAACGCACTTCATGGACGAGGCCGAGCGGTTATGCACGCGGCTTGCCGTCATCGACCACGGCCGGATGATCGCAAGCGATTCGCCACGGCTGCTGATTGCAGCCCATGTCGAGCCCGAAGTGATCGAGGTGTACGGCGACGAAGCGCGCTCCTGGGCCGCCGCGCGCGGCCGGCAACTCGTTGATCGGCTCGAGTTGGCCGGGGAAACCGCATTCTGCTACGCGCGCGACGCGGCACCCCTGCTCGCCGACCTCGCGCAGGCTCCAGGCGTGCGCTATCTGCACCGACCGGCAAATCTGGAGGACCTGTTCATCAAGCTCACCGGCCGCGAACTGCGCGACTGACAATTAAGAGCGCAGCGTGGCGATCAGGCGCGCGGGAAGCCGCAGCAGATCGAGCGCATCAAGGACATCGGTCGCCACGACGGCGGCGCAGGCGAGGGCTTCGCCGGCACCTCCTTCGCGCTGAACCAACGCGACACCGACCGCGGCCGCGGCAAGCATCTTGCGGTCATTGCGTCCATTGCCGATCGCGCAGACGCGCTCGACGCCGAGTTTCTGCACGTACGCGAGCTTGGCCTCGGCCTGCGACTCGAACGGGATGATGGTCAATTTGGCGGGCACTCCCGAAAGCTCGCGTTGGGCACAACCGAACGTGTCCGCGGTGACGACGTGAATCTCGACCTTATTGGCAAGCGCGCCAAGCGCCTCGCGCACGCCAGGTTTCAGAATGCCGTCGATGGCCAATGTGCCGTTGTAGTCGAGGACCAGGTGCTCGAGCTCGAGTTGACGAAATCCAGGAATCGCAATTGCAAGCATCGGCGCCCCAAGTAAGTCGACCTATGGGCCCGCCCGGCGGGCGGGGATGGCCGACAACATGGACTGCAGGACGATCTTACGGTAGTCGTCTTTTTGTCGTCGAGTTCCAGGGCTCGCACCCATCACGTCGCGTGTCGGACGCACCCGACCGACCCGGCGTGAAACAGCGCCAGCCGCAAGCACCCGCGACGGCGCCGCGGAGACGATACTCCTATTTGCGCCACGATGCAGCAGGCTCTGACAGCATGTTCAGGTTATACTCGCGATCGGTTCTCGCCAACGCATGCTCTCTGTCACACTGATTCGCTTTCCGGAAATGTCGGTGCGCTGGATTCCGGTCTGGCGGCGCAACCTTCTCGTATGGCGCAAGCTTGCGATTGCCTCGGTGCTGGGCAATATCGCCGATCCACTGCTGTACATGCTGGCACTGGGCTACGGCATAGGCGCCTTCATCCCCGAGATAGGAGGCATGAAGTACATCGCGTTTATCGGCACCGGCATGGTATGCCAGAGCGCAATGTTCACGTCCTCGTTTGAGGCGATGTACTCCGCGTTCTCTCGCATGCATGTCCAGCGGACATGGGAGGCGATCATCAACACCCCCATTTCGCTCGACGATGTCGTATTCGCCGAATGGATCTGGGCGGCGTCGAAGAGCGTTATGTCGGTGCTCGCCATCCTGGTCGTGATCTTGGCGCTCGGGTTTGGACACTCCTGGCTTGCTATCTGGGTGCTGCCGCTGGGATTCGTCGTCGGACTCACCTTCGCCGGCTTTGGGCTGGTGATGAACTCGCTTGCCCGCAACTATGACTTCTTCACCTATTCTCTGACGTTGTTCCAGACCCCGATGCTCCTGCTTTCCGGCGTGTTTTTTCCGGTTGCCCAGATGCCGCCAACTTTGCGCACCGTCGCGTCCGTATTGCCACTGTCGCATGCGATCGATATCGCACGACCGCTTCTCGCCGGCCGAGTGCCGGAAGATGTCGGGCTCCACCTTCTCGTCCTTCTGGGCTACGCTTGCGTCACGTACTACGTCGCGCTGGTCCTGACGCGGCGACGGTTATTGAAGTAGCGAGGCCGCGATGCTGTGGATCAAATCGCTGCACATCGTGTTCATGGTTACCTGGTTCGCCGGGCTGTTCTATCTGCCGCGCCTGTTCGTCTATCACGCGCTGGCGACCGACGCCATCGGCATAGAGCGGTTTAAACGCATGGAGCGCAAGCTCTACTTCGGCATCATGACGCCCGGCGCCGTGTTGACCATTGCCTCGGGGCTTTGGCTCTGGCTGGTTTACGGCCTTGGCGGCGCGTGGCTATACGCCAAGCTGGCGCTGGTGGCGATCCTTGTCGCGCATCATGTCTGGCTCGGCCAGCTGATGCGCGCATTCCAACACGACCACAACCGACACAGCGACACGTTCTATCGCTGGATCAACGAGATCCCCGCGTTGCCCGCGCTGCTCGGCATCGTGCTGTTGGTCGTATTCAAGCCCTTCTGAAGGTCTGCTCGTGGAACGCTATTTCGCGCCCTGCCCACGCGGGCTGGAGGGCGCGCTGGCGACCGAACTTGGAACGCTGGCCGCCGGCGACATCGCTCCCACCGATGGCGGGGTCGCGTTTACCGGCCCAATTGACCTCGCCTATCGTGCCAATCTCGAGAGCCGGCTAGCCAGCCGTGTGCTCTGGTGCGTGGGCGGCGGCGCCTATCGCGACGAGCGCGACATCTACGCGCTCGCGCTTGAACTCGACTGGCCGCGCTGGTTTCGCGCTGACCGCACGCTGCGCGTCGACGTCGCCGCGACGCGGTCGCCGCTAAAGAGTCTTGAGTTCACGACGCTCCGGATCAAAGACGCGGTCTGCGACCGTCATCGCGCCAAGCATGGAAAGCGCCCCAGCGTGAGCAAGGATCGCCCTGACGTACGCGTTCATGCCTACCTCACCACCGATCGGGTGACGTTCTACCTCGACACCTCCGGCGCGCCTCTGTTCAAGCGCGGCTATCGTCGCGAGACGGCCGAGGCTCCCCTGCGCGAAAATCTTGCAGCTGGCCTTCTGCGACTTGCCGACTGGCAGCCGGACGCGCCGCTGCTCGATCCGATGTGCGGGAGCGGCACGATCGTGGTTGAGGCGGCGTTGATCGCGCTCGACGTCGCCCCCGGCCTCAAGCGCACGTTCGGTTTTCAGAAGCTTGACTGGTACGACGGACCGACGTGGCAGCGGATCAAACAGGCGGCGCAGCGACGGATCCTGCCCACCGCGGCCGCGGGCATTTACGCCAGCGACGATGACGCGCTTGCGGTCGGACGCTGCGCTGCGAACCTCGCCGCGGCAGGTGTCGCCGCGGCGGTTGCCGTGGAGCGCGCGAGCGCGATCGCACGTCCCGCGCCGGCTTCGGCAGGAGTCATCGTCAGCAACCCTCCCTACGGTGTGCGTCAGGCGGATGCAGCGGAATTGGCCGCCTTCTATCCATGTCTGGGCGACGCGCTGAAACAGCGCTTCGCCGGCTGGACCGCGTATCTGTTCAGCGGCGATCCGCAGCTGCCGAAGCTGCTCGGCCTCCGAGCCAGCCGGCGTACGCCACTCTACAACGGCGCACTGGAATGCCGACTCTACGAATATCGTCTGGTCGCCGGGTCGGCGCGCACCGCGCGAACGGGGTGATAAAATGCGCACTGTTTCTCCTCCCTTGGACCGCGCCATGATGCTGCCCAGCCGCCACTATGAATCCGAGCACACCAAGTTCATGCGCGAACTGATGCGCCAGCACCCGGAGTTAGCGGACAAGCAGCGTGAGGCACGCGCGCTGTGGTGGGACAAGACGCCGCGTGAACTCTCCGAAGAACACGCAATGGACCAGGGTCGTGTGCCGCAGTCGCCGTACGTCTATTCGTCCGAATAGCTGTCGCCGCTGCAGAAGCCTTCGGCCGTTCATGCGGACGGCTTCCTTTTCCGTGGGCGCCTTCGCCCCATCACGGCTGGATTGACCCGTCCTAGGAAGCCGGTTGTGCGGGACCGTGAATGAAGTAGTTCGGAGTCTGCCCAATCGCAGCCGACCAGCCGAGCTCGCGGAGGCACACGGTCAGCGCTTGCGGTTCCCAGAAATGCTTGACGATGTGAAATTCTCGACCATCGTTGAGCTTGCGCGTGACGATGCCCGTCTCCGGTCTCGGCAGGGCGTGGTCCTTCGCCATCGAGGACGGATCAAAGGCTGAGTCGATCACGTATGCCGCGCCATCGGGGCTGAGCGCGGCAGCGACGCCGTCCCAGAATGCGGCAAAACGGCCGTCCGGAACGTGTGACAGCCAGAAGCTGAAGAACACCGCGTCATAGCGCGTGGCCGGACGCCATGAGAACAGATCCGCTTCGACGTACTCGACATGCGTCGCGGCGACGCGGCTCCGATTCAGCGCCAGCACTTCCGGTGAAGCATCAACCGCAGTGATGCGTGGCACGCGCCGGGCCAGATGGCGGGTGAACAATCCGGTGCCGCAGGCAAGCTCGAGCAGGGTGCGCGGAGCGCGCTCCGTCAGCCAGTGGTCGAGCGCGGCCTCAACCAAGGCCACTTCCGCCCGCCAGCGCGCGTTCAATGGCTCGCCCCGGTCGTAGCGGCCGGTGCGAAGCCACCACTCGTCGTACTCGCCGGCGCGCGCCCGGTAGTAATCGATCTGGTCTTGCAGGATGTCGCCGCCTTGCATGGTCGAAATCATAGGTTATGCATCGCCTCGCCACAATCGAGCACAACGTGTGGAGCCGGGTTGAGCCGTCGACGAGGACGACTCGAGGCGCGCGCAAAGCGAATTCTGGCGCTTCGCGCATCGACTCCGGTTCGGTCAATGGACGTCAGCGACGGGGTGGCTTGCGCAGTAGTATCGCACCCTCCTGACCCATTTCCCTGCGCAGATCATCGGAGATACTGGAATCGGCCTCGTCGATCACCGACCACGCCCACGCGGGAAGCGCCGCAGCCGTCAGCCCCGCGCCCAACCTGAGATGCACGGTTGCCTGATCGCGCAGACCCGTCGGCGAAACATTGAGCGCATAGGTGATCAACTCCGACCATCCCTGCGCAGCTCGGATACGCTCGAAATACGTTCGCGTGAACATCCATTTGTCGTCGAGTTCGCCATAGATGGGGTCGGAACCCGGCCGCTCGCGCTTCCTGTAGTCTTCGAGCATTCGCTCCATGAGGGCGAAACCCGGGGTTGCCCTTTCCGTGCTGGATGCTGTAGCAAGAATCCTTCGGTACGTGAACTTGAGCAGCGTATTGCCTGCTTCGAACGGCTCGAAGAAGACCGCCCAGCCACCGGGAACAAGCGCGCGGAAGCAAGAGTCGAGGACGAGATTGGGTTCGAGAATATGGTGCAGGATCGCCGCGCCGACAGCCAGATTTGCGACCTCCGGCCGGTAATGTGCAGCCATTGCATCGACGCAAACGAGTCCAAAACGCTGATACCCCTCCGATCGCTTGCGCAGGAAATCGCGCAGAATGGCCAACAGCTGAGGGCTGATGTCGGTGGCGACGATCTCGGCATTTGGAAAACGGTCCGCCAGCGGGAGCACCGAATTGCCAGACCCTGACCCGATGTCGATGATTCTTGCCGGCGCTTCCGGGTTGCCGGCGGCGGCGAGCGCGTTGCCGAGCAGGAAGCTCCAGTATCCGGTATCGAAATAGCTGCGGTGATAGAGCTCGGCGTTCTCCAGAAATTGCGCCGTCACGCCGACTCTGACCGCTCCGTGAAAGCTCCTTGGGCTGTAGATTCCCTCGAAGGTGGGCGTTTGCGCACCCAGGTCGACAAGCGGCTCGGCAAAAACCGCTGTGAGATCCATGCCTCAGCCGTCGCGACTAGCGCTCATCAAGCCGCAGCTCCACATACGCGCTGTCGCGCGTCTGGCGCACCCACTCCTGGAACGCTTCGTCCGATTTTCGCTGGCGCAGGGCCAGCTGAGCCTGCGTGCGCTCGCGATCGAGCGTGACGTCCTGCTTGCGGCGGCCGAGCACCTCGACCAAATGCCAACCGAAAGTGGTGCGCACCGGCCCCGACAGCTGGTCTATCTGCAGCTTGTTCATCGCTTCCTCGAACGCAGGCACCGTGTCGCCTGGGCTCATCCAGCCCAGGTCACCGCCCTTGGCCGCAGTGGCATCCTCGGAATTGAGCCTTGCCATCTCGTCGAATTTGGCGCCGGCGTCGATCCGATCCTTGATGCGCTCGATCTTTGCCTTGGCATCCGCCTCCGAGGTGATCTCGTTGACCCGAATCAGGATATGCCGCGCGTGCGTCTGCTCAACCATCGCCGGTTCATCCTTGTTGCGACGGTCGATGAGCTTGATGATATGGAATCCCGCCGCGCTACGCAGCACCGGTGAGACGTCGCCGACCTTCATCGGTGGCACGACATCGGCAAATACCGACGGCAGGCGGGCCGCCGGACGCCACCCTAGATTGCCCCCTGTCAAGTTGTCGCTGGCGTCGGAAAATCCGGCGGCGACCTGAGCGAAATCCGCACCACTGCGGATGCTCTGCAGCGCCTCTTCTGCGCGGCGCCGCTTTGCTTCAATCTGGTCGGCGCTGGCTTGTTCCGGAATCAGGACAAGGATGTGCGCGACAAGGTATTCCGCATCCCCTCCTTTTTGCGCTTTGACCGTGGCGAGATAGGCATCGACTTCGGCGTCGCTTACCGCAATGTGTTGGTCTACCTCACGCTCGCGCAGGCGCTGAATAACGATCTCGTTGCGAATGTCCTCGCGATACTTCGCGAACGGGATGTTGTCCTTGGCCAACGCTTCGCGCAGACCATCGAGAGTGAGCTTGTTGTCCGAGGCAATGCGCTGGAGCGTGCGCTCGACCGCCGTGTCATCGACCTTGATGCCATTCTCCTTGGCGTACTGGAGCAGCGTACGCTCGGTGATCAGGTGCTCGAGCACCTGCTTGTCGAGGACGTCCGTGGGCGGCTGCTGTACCTTCTGCTGCTTCAACTGCTTCAGGACGACGCTCCGGGCGTCGTCGAGTTCGTATTGCGTGATCGCCTCGTCGTTGACCACCGCAATGACTCGGTCGAGGGTGGCCGCGCGCTGGGATGCCACCCTGGCCGGCGCGGTGGCCGACGGTGCCGTGGCAGCGGGCGCCTCAGTCGTCGCCACCGCCGGCCGCGCATTCTGCGCCGAGGCAACTGTCGCGACCAACGCGAGCAATGCAAATATTCGGATATACATATTCAGAACCCCGGGAAGTATTGGGCGCCCACATTGGCAGGCTGCGCACTCGGGTCGTTGACGGTCAGATAGCCAGGCACGTTGCGCTTGAGAACATCGATAGGATTCGTGCCGAGCCGCGCCAGCCCGTTCAGCTCGAGCTGCACAAAGACCGAACTGCTCGTCGACTGCGTCGCCGTCACCAATCGCTGGGCGACGACGCGGAACACCCAGCAGCCGCCATTGTACTCGAAGCCAAGCACCCCTTGAAGGGTCTGCCGCGGTTCGATCAGGGAATAGTTCCAGCGCCCGATCAAGGACCAGTTTCCAATCGGCCATTGGCCTGAAATATCGAGCTGTTTCAGCGGCAGGTTGTTGTCGTCCTGCTGCTGGCGGATATAGTCGTAACTGAAATTGATTACCTTGCCCGCGCTGGGCTGCCAGCGGAACCCAAAATCCAGCTCATCGGTCTGCGGGTGAGCGAGGTTCACCTGGTACAAGCCGGCGGCAGTCCAGTAATCGGACAGCCTGCTCTCGGCGGTCAGCAGGACATCGGACGTATTGGCGGTGCGCAGCGGCTCATTGAGCGTCACCTGCTGGTCTTCGAAGTAATAGCGTTGCCCCACGGCGACGCGCAGCCGTTCTTCACCGCTCACCGGATCAAGCAGGCGCGTCGTCGCCGCCAGCGTGAGTTGGCTCGTGTCACCGATGCGGTCGCTGCCCAGGTAGCGGTTTTCCGTGAAAAGTTGCGAGAAGTTGAAGTCGTCGTCGGCGCTGTCAAAGTTGGGGATCTCGCTCTGCAGCCGGTAGGGGATGTAGACATAATAGGCGCGCGGCTCCAGTGTCTGGATCCAGCTGCGTCCGAAATAATCGGCGTTGCGCTCGAACTCGAGCCCGGTATCGACGCTGGTTATCGGCAGCACGCGGTTGATATGCGAGCCTTCCGGGGTCGTCTCGTCCAGGTTGTACTCCGTCATGCTCAGGCCCGTCTTGGCGGTGAAGAACCAGGCGTTGCCGCGCTGGGTCCAGCTCACGGTCGGGTACAACTGCGCGCGCTGGCCGTTGACCTCCGTCGGCTGGCGGAAGTTCACATACTCGCCGAAGGCGGCGAATTCGAGCCCTCCCCAGGTCACCGGGCTCAGGTTCATCACGATCTGCGGCTCGCGAAAGTAAGGCGGGACAATCGGATTGTTCGGGTCCTGCAGCGTCTGGAAGGCCTGCACACGCGCCAGCATCGAGAATGGCCCGTTGCTGTAGGCCAATCCCGCTTCGCGTGGAAGGTTGGTCTGCGAGGTATTCGCCAGCCGGTCGGACAAATCGGTGAAATAGCTGTTGTCGGAGACCTTCTCCACGTTGATATAACCGCTGAGCCCGGGCACCGCGGGGAAATTCTGGTTGTGCGTCCAGTCCAGGAGATACCGGGTCGTGTCGGTGACGCGGTCCTGGAGCACCTCGACGTTGGTTTCACCGGCTATGTTAGGGAACAGGTACCGGAATTGGTCGCCGACTTGCAAACCGCGGCGGGTCATGAGTCGCGGCGTCAGCGTCGTGTCGTAGTTCGGTGCCAGGTTGAGGTAGTACGGCAGCGACATCTCGAAGCCCGTGCTCGACGACGAGCCGAAGGCCGAAGTAAGGAACCCCGATTTGCGGTCATTCGACAAGGGAAAGTCGAGCCACGGCGCATGCAGGATAGGCTCGCCTTTGAAATATACGGTCGCGTCGTGCGCGATGCCCACCAGCCGCGACTTGTCGAGATCGACGTCGGCCGAGCGCAGATACCAGTCATCGTCCCCGGCCACGCAGGTCGTGTAGCTAGCGTCCTTTAGCTCGTAGTGATCCGCACCGTTGAAGAGGATCTCACTGGCGTTGCCACGCGACATATTTTCGCCGACATGGAATTCAGGCGTGGTGAAGAATCCGATGTCGGTGCTGCGGTTGAACTTCACCTCGGGCCCGGTAATCCAGTCGATGCCGCGCCGCACCGTCACGTCACCCTTGCCCCACACTTCGTCGCTCGCGACATCGTAGCGCAGCCAGTCGGCAAGTACTGTATTGCGGCGGCTTCGAAATTCGGCCTTCCCGCTTGCCTCGATCCATTGTTGGGCATTGCCCTCGAGGCGATCGGCACGCAGAAAAATTGCCTCGCGCTCGGTTGGTTGCGCAGGTGCCTGCGCAGGATTGGGCGGAGGCGGCTCGAGCTGCGGGGAAAGTTTGAGCACTGGCGTCGTGTCGGCTTCCCCGCTCGCCGACTGCGCAGTCGCGGCGTCGGACGCTACGAGCAAAAGGATGGCGCAACAGACGAAGCCGAAGGAACGTGGCATCCGAAGAGGCAATAAGGCGAATGCTAAAATAGCGCATTCTAGTGTAATGCATCATCGATGGGCGAACTGCCAGAACCCGATTTCGTGGACGGGAACGTGGACGCTAGCCGCCTCGACGCGTTGCGCGCTTGGCTCGCCGACGTTCTTCCGCAACCGATGACTGCCATCGCGCCGGCGTCGGTCGACGCCAGTTTCCGCCGCTACTTTCGCGTCTGGCTCCCCGAGGCGATCGCCGTGCCCGCTCAAAGCGAGCGCGCCTGCACACTGATCGCGATGGATGCGCCGCCATCGCGCGAGGATTGTCGCCCCTATGTCGCGGTGGCAAAGCTTCTGCTCGCCGCGGGCGTGCATGCACCCGCCGTGCTGGCGAAGGATCTGGAGCAAGGTTTTTTGCTCCTGACCGACCTGGGCACGCGCATGTATCTGGATGCGCTCGACGAGGCGACTGCGCCTGCGCTGTATGGCGACGCCTCGGCCGCCCTCGTGCGCTGGCAGCTTGCGAGCCGCGACGGCCAGCTGCGCCCGTACGACGAAGCGCTGTTGCGAGGCGAGCTCGATTTGTTTCCCGACTGGTACGTCGCGCGCCATCTCGGTGTCGCACTGAACATTGCACAGAAAGCGGTGCTCGATCGCGCGTTCCGTTGCATCCTGGATAACAATCTCGCGCAACCGCGGGTTTTCGTGCACCGCGACTACCATTCCCGCAACCTGATGGTCGTCGCGCCCAACCCCGGCGTGCTCGATTTTCAGGATGCGGTGTATGGACCGGTCACCTACGATCTCGTGTCGCTGCTGCGCGACGCCTACATCGATTGGGATGAGGAGCACCAGATCGACTGGACCGTGCGCCACTGGCAAAGGGCGCGTGACGCGGGGTTGCCCGTGGGCGGCGACTTCGCCGCTTTCTGGCGTGATTTCGAGTGGATGGGCGTTCAGCGCCAGCTCAAGGTCCTCGGCATCTTTGCCCGCCTCTTTCACCGCGACGGCAAGGACGGCTACCTCAAGGAGATGCCGCGCGTGATGGGCTACCTGCGCGCCGCATGTGCGCGCTACAGGGAGCTCGTGCCTCTGCTGAGGCTCCTCGACGAACTCGAGCAACGCCAGCCAGTGGCGGGCTTTACGTTCTGACCGCATCCCATGCAGGCGATGATTCTTGCTGCGGGGCGCGGCGAAAGGATGCGCCCGCTGTCCAACGCGATGCCGAAGCCTCTGCTTGAGGTCGGCGGCAAGCCGTTGATTGTGTGGCAACTCGAGCGCTTGGTCGCGGCAGGCTGCACGGAGGTTGTGATCAACCTGGCCCACCACGGCGAAATGATCGCAACAGCGTTGGGTAACGGGTCGCGCTTCGGCGCCAAAGTTCGTTATTCGCGTGAACCCGAGCCGCTCGAAGTCGCTGGGGGCATCGCCACGGCGCTGCCGCTGCTCGGCGACGATCTCGTGCTCGTCGTCAGCGGCGACGTCTATACCCATTACGATTACGCGCTACTCGGTGCCCGCGCCGCAGCGATGCGCGCGAACACCGCCGCGCCACACTTGCACCTGGTCATGGTGCCCAATCCGCCCTACCATCCCGGCGGCGACTTTGCGCTCGCCGACGGGGTGCTATCGCTTGACGGGCCTTCGCCTCTGACGTTCGGCAACGTTGCGCTATACCGGACGGCACTGTTTCGGGACCTGCCGCGCGGCGAAAAACGGGCTTTGCTGCCGCTGTACCGCGAGTGGATCGGACGCGGCTGGGCCAGCGGCGAGCCCTATGCCGGCACCTGGGCTAACGTCGGTACGCCCGACGAACTGGCGCAGCTCGAGCGGCTGCTTCGCAGCATCCCTGGCGAGTCCAGGCAATGAATGCCCGCCACCGCTTGGCTGGGTCCGATCCCCTGCTCGATTTCTCCGCCTTGCCGCGCCTTGGTGAACTTGTGGCGGAACATGTCGGGCCTGCGCCTCCCAAGCGCGCTCGGCTAACGCCTACAGCCTGTTCGAGGGGCAAGGCATGCACCCGGCCGAGGCGGGGGCACCTTTCCGGGACGGAGTACTGGCGCACGGCGCCAGGCGACCCGCACTGGAGCCCTTTATCGCCTTTCGCGGCAGTTCACCCCAAACCGACCCTTTATTGAGGCATAATGCCATGTCACCGTCATAAGCCGACTTCGTGAAGGAGGTGTCATGACAGCCCGTTTCGCGAGTACGCTCGCGTTGCTTGCGCTCTTCGCCGCCGTAGCCGCGACAGCGCAGACGCAGCAGGTCTACCGCTATGTCGACCCCGAGGGGCGGGTCGTGTATTCCGACAAGCCTCCGCCGCCCAATGCCCGCGATGCGCAAGCCAAGCGCATCGGCCAGAACACGATCGAAACCAGCGATCTCTCCTACTCGGAGGTGATGGCGCAGGAACGCTTTCCGGTGACGCTATATACCTTTGGCTGCGGCACGGTTTGCGATACCGCGTCGGCGCTGCTCAACAAGCGCGGCGTGCCACACACCGTCGTCGATGTCGGTCAGAGCGATGGCGCGGACAAGCTCAAGCGTCTCACGGGCGGGCTCGATGCGCCGGCGCTGCAGGTCGGCGACCAGTACTCGACTGGCTTCAACGAGAGTCGGTGGCAGAACCTGCTTGACGACGCCGGCTATCCGAAGACCCCGGCCCCGCGCACCGCGCCGGTCGGCAGGGCGCCCGCGCCGCCGCCCGAGGCCGCACCGGCGACCCAGACGGTGACCCCACCCCAGACGGTGACCCCACCGCAGACAGGCGGCTACCCGCAATAGCCCGATGCCTGCGGCCGGGCGTGCCCGGCCGCAGGCGGCCCCAGCGGTGGCCCTTACCGCGGGCACTGTGGACGGTATTTGTCCGCGCACTGCCACCAGGTTACATTGTTCTTCAGCGCCCAAGTTCCGATCGATCGGGCGGGAGCGGACAGGTTTTTTTCCGGAGGAGCCTCAGGACGCGGCTCGCTGGCGCTTGCCGCGCCGCGCATCCAAACGCTTCGCAGATAAAGGCCGTCGCGCATTTGCGGCACCGCAACACGGCGCCATCCATCTCTAGCCAGTCGCGAGACGAACGTCGATGCGGTAGGATGCCGGCGCTGCGGTTATCTCGCTGCCGTCAAACAAGAACTATGCGACAGGCCGGCCCAAGCCGGCAAGTCTCGCGCCCGATTGACACAGCCGAAGGAGGCACAGATGAGCAAGTCCAAGCACGTTGTGATACTGGCCACACTGACTACTGCAGTGCTGGCCGGTAGCGTCCTGGCGGCGCCGACGGTATTGCGCGCCTCGCATCAGTTTCCGGGTGGCAGCGGCGACGTGCGCGATGAGATGGTGCAGATCATCGCCCGCGACGTTAAGGCGGCCGGCGTCGGTCTGGAGGTGCAGGTGTATCCCGGTGCGTCGCTGTTCAAACCCAATGAGCAGTGGAATGCGCTGGTGAACGGGCAACTCGATATCTCATCTTTTCCGCTCGACTATGCAAGTGGCAAGGAGCGCGCCTTCGGCGCCACGCTGATGCCTGGATTGGTGCGCAGCCACGAGCGCGCGCTGCGGCTCAACGATTCCAAGTTCATGAAGGAAATCAGGTCAAAGATCGAGAAGGACGGCGTCATCGTTTTGTCGGATGCGTGGCTCGCCGGTGCGGTCGCGTCGAAGCAATCGTGCATCCGTACGCCGGCCGATATCAAGGGCCTCAAAATCCGCTCCGCTGGGCCAACCTTCGCGGCGATGTGGCAGGCAGCGGGCGCGTCCATTATCTCGGTTCCCAGCAACGAGGTCTACAACGCGCTGCAAACCGGCGTCGCGGAAGCGACTGATACGAGCTCCGGTAGCTTCGTTTCGTTCCGTATCTACGAGCAAGTCAAGTGCCTCACCGCACCCGGCGACAATGCGCTGTGGTTCATGTACGAACCGGTACTCATGTCGAAGAAAAGCTTCGACCGTCTCGACAAGAAGCAGCAGGACGCCCTGCTCAAGGCGGGCAAGACAGCCCAGGACTATTTTGCCGGGGAAGCCAAGGCACTCGATGACCAGATGGTCAAGATATTCACCGACCATAAGGTCCAGGTGATCACGCTAACGCCGTCCGAATACGACGCATGGGTCAATGTCGCCAGGCAGAGCTCCTACGCGGAGTTCGCGAAGGAAGTGCCTGACGGCAAGCAGCTTATCGACGACGCACTGAGCGTCAAATAGCGCAACGCCGTCGTCTCGGCAGGAGGTCCATCGTTCCTGCCGGCCTGCCACGGCGCGAAAAGATTCCCGCTGCGGACACCGGTATGGAGTTCTTTTTTCGTTATGTCAGTTTCTTGGCGAAGCTCTGCGGCTACGTTGCTGCCGCGCTGATTGCTGCTGGCGTCGTTGTCGTCTGCGAGATGGTGTTCGTGCGCAATGTGCTCAATCAGAACACGATCTGGCAAACCGATTTCGTAACCTATTGCCTGGTCGCGGCCACATTCGTCGGTAGTTCGTATGTGCTTAAGCTGCGCGGACACGTCAACGTGGACGTGCTACCTCAATACGTGAGCGCGCGCGGGCGCTGGTGGCTTGCGCTGTTCGCGTCCGTTCTGTCGCTTGCCTTCTGCATGACCATTACCGTGCTCACATTTCGGTTCTGGAAGGAGGCTTGGGACAACAAGTGGGTGTCTGACTCCATGTGGCGGGCGCGTCTGTGGATTCCGTATGCCTCGATGCCCATCGGACTTGGCATCCTGGCGCTGCAATCCTTTGCAGACTTCCTTGGCCTGGTCACCGGGCGGGAACCCCCCTTCGGCGTCGAGACGGAGCGCCCTGAGTGAGCCCTACTACGCAAGGGACAGTCGTCCTGCTCTTCACGTTCGTCATACTGCTTTCGGGCGCGCCGGTGGCATTCGGCCTCGGGGCGATCTCGATCGCTTTCATCCTCCTCTTTCAGGGATTCGACGCCCTTCAAGTAGTCGCCGAAACGTTCTATGCAGGACTGAACGATTTTACCCTCGTGTCGATCCCGATGTTCGTGATGATGGGGGCGGCCATCGGTTCCTCCCCTGCCGGTAAGGATCTCTACGAGGCGCTCGACCGCTGGCTGTATCGGGTGCCGGGCGGCCTGGTAATGTCCAATCTCGGCGCATGCGCGCTTTTTGCGGCGCTCACCGGCTCCTCTCCCGCTTGCTGTGCCGCCATCGGCAAAATGGGCATCCCCGAGATGCGACGGCGTGGTTACCCCGACGACATCGCAACGGGTTCGATCTGCGCCGGCGGGACGCTCGGGATCCTGATTCCCCCCTCGATCACCTTCATCCTCTACGGTATTGCCACCGAAACATCGATCGGACGCCTGTTTCTCGCCGGAGTTCTGCCCGGCCTGATGCTCACCGCGCTGTTCATGGTATGGACGTTGTTCATTATCTGGAAGCGCGGGTTTCGCGCGCATCCGGCGCATTTCCGCTACAGCTGGAAGCAGAAATTCCAGGCCGTTCCCAAAGTCGCGCCGTTTCTCGCCATCGTAATCGGTGTGATGTACGTGCTCTACGGCGGGGTAGCGACGCCGTCGGAGGCGGCGGGCGTCGGGGCAGCCCTCTGCTTCGTGCTCGCCGTGGTGATCTACCGGATGTGGCGGCCGATTCAGTGGTGGACCATCCTGCGCGACACGACGCGCGAGTCGGTGATGATCCTGATGATCATCGCGGCGGCCGTGCTGTTCGGCTACATGCTCACTTCGCTCTACCTCACGCAGACGTTGGCTCACGCGATTGCCGATGCGCACCTTAACCGCTGGCTGTTGATGGCGATGGTCAATCTGTTCTTGCTGGTCTGCGGCTTCTTCATTCCGCCGGCGGCGATCATCCTGATGACTGCGCCGATCCTTTATCCAATTGTCAAGGCTGCCGGGTTCGACCCGGTGTGGTTCGGGGTCATTCTGACGATCAACATGGAAATCGGCCTTATCCATCCGCCCGTGGGACTCAATATCTACATCGTGAGTTCAATCGTGCCTGACGTGCCGGTGACACGAATCATGTGGGGCACGATCCCATATGTGCTTTGCATGATGCTACAGATCGTCATCCTGTGCATTTTTCCGGAGATCGCGACCTGGCTGCCCGATCGCCTTATGGGCAGCGTGCACTGAGGCCGCTGGGGCCGAAGACAGACGGCGCACACGCGCGCGACAGATTCGGCGGCGCGCGTGCCACGGACTTCCAGAGACGTGTCTAAGCACGCTTCGACTACTCCACGACCAGCAAATCGAGCTTTTTCGCCAACCAGCGCGTCGTCGTCGCCTGAATCAGGATAGTCATCAGGATGGCGATAAAGGTGACTGAGGCTATAACATTCGCCCCGGGCGCGTGCATGCCCATGAGTAGGCCCGCCAGTGCGCCCGGTATTACGCCGGTCTCACGTGTCCAGCACATGAACAGCATTTCCTTGAAGGTCCAGTTCACGCGTCTGTCCGGCAGGGCGCAGAGAAACACCGTGACCGGCCGCGCCACCAGCATGAATACGGCGACCACGGCGACGCCTGCGAGCAGATACTTGTTCATCAGGGCAAAGTCGACCTGGGTCCCGAGGAGGATGAAAATCGACATGCGCATGATCAGCGCCGTGGTCGTTACGAAATCGTCTAGCTTTTCCTGTTCTCCGTACCCCATCGAGAGACCGAAGGCGTCCTTGTTACCGATCATGATGCCAAATACGAATACTGCCATGAAGCCGCTTGCCGCCAGGCCGTCGGCGCCAAGGTAGGCGGCGATCACGGCCATCAACGACACGACCGACGCATACCCCTGCAGGAAGCCAAACTTTTCGTGCGCGATCAGCATGGCCGCGATGTAGCCGAGGACAACTCCGGCGACCAAACCGATCGACACCTGCTTGAGCAGGCCGAGCAACGCCGTGGCCATGGAAAAGTCACCGCGGCCCATTGCGACGGCGAGCACCGCAAACGTGAGGATGGCGCCGGTGGCATCGTTGAAGGCTGATTCGGACATTACCGTCTGCGCCACCCGGTCCTTGATCTTCATCTGGCGAAAAACCGGCACCAGCGTCGCCGGGTCGGTAGACGCAATGGCTGATGCGAGCAGCAAGGCGACAATGAGCGGAACGCCGAGCAGGCAGTAGGCTGCAATGGCGGTAATCGCGGCCGTGGCGACGACTCCGACGCTAGCGAGGATCACGATGGTGATCCACACCTCCTTCAGAACCTTGAGCCTCAAAGAAGCGCCCCCATCGAAGAGGATGTAGCAAGAGCCGAAGATCAGGACCAACTGGTTCAGGGCAGAGTCGACCTTGACATCGATCACCCCGGTCACGCTTGGGCCGAGCAGCATGCCTAGGACAAGAAACACCACCACATCCGGCACTTTCAGTCTCCGGGCGAGTACAGCGCTCGCCGGACCGATCGCGAGAATGATGCCAAACACCATCAGGACGTGTTTGTCGAGATCGATGGACGCTGTAGACATTGAATAGCTAATCTCAATAAATGGTCGCAGTCTAGGCCCAGTGCGCGATGCCCGCAATCAACAAGCATTTTGAGCTCGCCGGCTCGCGGTATCATTCCGTGAATGCGTATGGTCCGTACCATCGAACAGAAAATGGCGGAGAAGACCGCGCTTGATGAAGCGCGACAGGGATACGTTCACGAACAACAGGATATATAGGAATGATCATCGCTACGTGGAACGTCAATTCGCTCAACGTGCGGCTGCCACGGCTGCTTGACTGGCTCGCGACCAACCAGCCCGACATCATTGGCCTGCAGGAAACCAAACTCGAAGACGCCCGCTTTCCGGTCTTGGAGATCGCGGCCGCCGGCTACCAGGCAAGCTTCTACGGCCAACGTACTTATAACGGCGTCGCCATCCTGTCGCGACTGGCCGCGTCAGGCGTGCGTCCGGACATGCCGGAATTTCCCGACGACCACAAGCGCGTGCTCGCGGCGACCGTCGGCGACATCCGTTTCGTGTGCTTTTACGTGCCCAACGGGCAGGCGGTGGCGTCCGAGAAGTACCAGTACAAGCTGCGCTGGCTTGCGGCGGCAACTGCCTACATCCGGCATGAACTCGAGCGTCATCCACGGCTTGCGGTTGTCGGCGACATGAACATCGCGCCTGAGGACCGCGACGTGCACGATCCGGCGCTTTGGCGCGGGCAGGTACTCTGCACCGATGACGAGCGGGAGGCGTTTCGCGCCTGGCTGGCGCTGGGATTCAAGGACGCGTTCCGGCTCTTCGACCAGCCGGAAAAGACGTTCAGCTGGTGGGACTACCGCCAGCTCGCGTTCCCAAAGAATCACGGCCTGCGCATCGACCACATCCTCCTGTCGCCGGCACTGGCCCACGCATGCACGGCGTGCCGCATTGATCGCCAGGCACGCAAGGGCGAAAAGCCGTCGGACCACGCTCCGGTCGTCGCCGAGCTGGCCACCTAGTCAGCGCTTGTCCGGATCGAGTTTGAGCTCCTGAATCTTCCGGGTCAGGGTGTTGCGCCCCCAGCCCAGCCACTGCGCGGCCTCCATGCGGTGCCCACCCGTGTGCTGCAGCGCACGCAGGATCAACGTCTTCTCGAACTCCCTTTCGAGGCGCTCGCCGACCGCCCGCTCGCCACGCGCGAGGGCCTGTGCGAGCTCGCGATCGAGTGCCTGCTGCCAGTTGCCGTCGCTCCCGCCGCCGCTGCCCACGCCCTCCCGCAGCTCGGGCGGGAGGTCGGCGACATCGATGCGCAGGCCGGGCGCCATGACGGTGAGCCAGTGGCAGATGTTCTCCAGCTGCCGCACGTTGCCGGGAAAAGGGAACACTGCCAGCACCCGCAGCGCCGCCTCGGAGAGCACCTTCGGCTCGACGGCAAGTTCACGCGCGCTCTTCTGCAAGAAATGGCGCGCCAGCGGGGCGATATCGTCACCGCGCTCGCGCAGCGGTGGCAGGCGCAGCCGGACGACGTTGAGGCGATGTAGCAGGTCCTCGCGAAACAGCCCCTGGCGCACGCGCTCGTCGAGGTTCTGATGCGTCGCGGCGATGATGCGCACGCTCGATTTCAGCGGCGCGTGCCCGCCGACGCGGTAATACTCGCCGTCCGACAGCACCCGCAGCAGGCGCACCTGCAGGTCCGGCGGCATGTCGCCGATCTCGTCCAGAAACAGCGTCCCGCCCTCGGCCTGCTCGAACCTGCCGCGGCGAGAGTTCTGGGCGCCGGTGAACGCACCGCGCTCGTGCCCGAACAGCTCGGATTCGAGCAGGTCTTTAGGAATGGCCGCGGTATTGATCGCCACGAACGGGCCACCGACCCGAGGGCTGTGGCGGTGCAGCGCGCGCGCGACGAGCTCCTTGCCGGTGCCTGACTCGCCGGTGATCAGCACCGTCACCGTCGACTGCGAGAGCCGGCCGATGGCGCGAAAGACCTCCTGCATCGCCGGGGCCTGCCCCAGCATTTCGGCTGGTTCGCCGATGCTCGACGCAGCGCCCGCGGTCGCCGGGATCTCGGCGCTGGCACGGCGAATCAGGGCGATGGCGTGATCGACGTCGAATGGCTTGGGCAGATACTCGAATGCGCCACCCTGAAACGCCGCGACCGCGCTGTCGAGGTCCGAGTAGGCGGTCATGATGATCACCGGCACCTGCGGAAAACGCTCGCGAATGTTGTTCAACAGCGTCAGCCCGGATTCGCCGGGCATGCGGATGTCGGAGACGAGCACCTGCGGCTGGCTCTGCTGCAGCGCCTGCAGTACCTCGTACGCCGACGCGAATGTCTTGTACGCGATGCCCTCGCGGGCCAGCGCCTTTTCGAGGACCCAGCGGATCGATCGATCGTCATCGACAATCCACACGGGCTTCACGAGCTCGTTCCGGGAGGGTTGGTGGTCATCGTACGCGCGCATGCTGTACCTCACTCTACGCGCCGCCGCGTTTGAATTCCAGCGGCAGAAAAATTGTGAACACGGTGCGACCGGAACCGCTCTCGCATTCGATCGTGCCGTTGTGCTGGGCGACAAACGTCTGGGCGATCGTGAGGCCCAGCCCGCTGCCGCCTTCACGCCCCGAGACCAATGGAAAGAAGATCCGGTCGCGGATGCCTTCTGGCACGCCGGGGCCGTTGTCCTCCACCGAGACAGCGAGCGCCAGCCGGAAGCGGCGCTTTGCCATCGTGACGCTGCGCGCGACGCGGGTCGTCAAATGGATCTCGCGCGGCGCGGCAACATCCTGCAACGCCTGCGCGGCATTGCGGACGATGTTGAGCAACGCCTGTGTCAATTGCTCCGGGTCGGCCTCGAATTCCGGAAGGCTGATGTCGAAATCGGACTGGATGCCGACGTCGGGAAACTCCGCCCTGACGACGTTGGCCACACGCGCCAGCAGTTCGTGGATATTGGTGCGCCGGTAGGTTGGCAGACGATGCGGGGTCAGCAGCCGGTTGACCAGTGCCTGCAATCGGTCCGCCTCCCCGATGATAACCTGCGTGTACTCGATGAGCGGCGGACGATCGAGTTCGCGCTCCAGGAGCTGGGCGGCGCCGCGGATGCCGCCGAGCGGATTTTTGATCTCGTGCGCGAGACTGCGGATCAGTTCCCGGTTGGCCTGTTGCTGCTCGAGCAGCCGTTCCTCGCGCGCGATCTTGAGTTGCTGGTCGATGTGCCGAAATTCGAGCAAAAGCTTCGCGCCGACCACTTCGACCACCGAGACCGTGCATGCGAGATGCAATCGTGGCTTGCCGTTGACACCGAGTTCTGCCTCCTGCTCCGTATACGACGCGCCGCTGGCCAGCGCCTTGTCGATCGCCTGCAACAGCGCGGGCGCATCGCCAAACAGGGCTCGCACGGAGTTGCCAAGCAATTGGCGTCGCGAGATTTCGAACAGGTTTTCCGCGGCGGGGTTGGCGTAACAAACCTCGAGGTTGCCGTCGAGCAGCAGCACCGCGGTCGCGAGCAGATCCAACCCGGGATAGGCTCCCGGCCGATCGTCGGTGACCACGGAAGACGGTTGGACAGGGACAGGCATGCGCTATCGCAGAATTGCAGCAGCGACCAAGCTACCTAGCAAGTTCCGCGCCCGTTGCGCGGCGCGGCAGGCTAGCGCGTGGCGGCGAGTTCCCTCTTCAGCGCCTCGATGTTTTTCTCATGCAGCGAGACCGCCTGGCGCAGCTTGGCGACCCGATCGGCGTATTTCTCCGGCGCGCCCTGCTCCTCCGGCGTGGCGGGCGGTGCCCCGTTGCTGTAGGCATTGCGCGCTTCGCCAAGCAGTTTCTCTTCGATCGCCAGCTCTTCGGTCAGCACTTTGCGGCGCAAGTCGTCGCGCCCCTTCTGGGTGCCGGCATCGACCTTGGGAAAGCCGGAAGGCGTGGCGCCCTGTGCTCCGCCCCTATCCGGCGTACCGGGCACGCCCTGAACGTTGAAGTAGGCGGCACCTGACTTGGTCATGCAGCGGTAGGTCTCGCCTTCGACGACGGCAGGCTTGTTGATGCAGCCCGAATCCCGGGCCCTTTCCTGGAGCGTGGCGGCATGTGACGGAACGATGCAAACAAGCGCGCACCAGTACGCGGCGCGCATGCACCACGCAAAGGCGGGACGCAATCGAAGCTGCGGCATAGCGGCGCAGTGTATCAAAGGCAGGGGGCGAACCGCCGCTGGCCCGCCCGGCCCGGCGCGACCGCCGGCGCGGGCTCCTCAAAGGCTGTAGTACATGTCGAATTCGATCGGGTGCGTGGTCATGCGGAAACGCGTGACTTCTTCCATCTTGAGCGCGACGTAGGCGTCGAGCATGTCATTGGAGAACACGCCGCCGCGGGTCAGAAAGTCACGGTCGCGATCCAGGTTCTCGAGCGCTTCCTCGAGCGAAGCACAAGGATGGGGTACCTTCGCCGCTTCCTCCGGTTCGAGGTCGTACAGGTTCTTGTCCAGGGGATCGCCCGGATGGATTTTGTTCTGCACCCCGTCCAACCCCGCCATGAGCATCGCCGCAAACGCCAGGTACGGATTGGCCGTCGGGTCCGGAAAGCGCACCTCGACCCGCCGTCCCTTCGGGTTGCTGACGTAGGGAATGCGGCATGCCGCCGAGCGGTTGCGGGCCGAATAGGCCAGGTTGATCGGCGCCTCGAACCCCGGCACCAGGCGCTTGTACGAGTTCGTGCCCGGGTTGGTGATGGCGTTGAGCGCCTTGGTGTGCTTGATGATGCCACCGATGTAATAGAGCGCGAGCTCCGAAAGACCGGCATAGCCGGTGCCTGCGAAGAGGTTCTGCCCGCCCTTCCAGACAGACTGGTGCACGTGCATCCCAGAGCCGTTGTCGCCGACGATCGGCTTGGGCATGAAGGTCGCTGTCTTGCCGTAGGTGTGGGCAACCATATGCACGGTGTATTTCAGAATCTGGCTCCAGTCCGCGCGCTTGACCAAGGTATTGAATTTCGTTCCGATTTCGTTCTGACCCGCCGCCGCGACCTCGTGGTGAAATACCTCGACCTCGACCCCCTGTTCTTCGAGCGCGAGCGAGATCGCGTTGCGGATATCCTGCAGCGTGTCGATGGGCGGCACCGGAAAATAGCCGCCCTTGACCGGCGCCCGGTGCGCCATGTTGCCGCCTTCGTATTCCTCTCCTGACGACCACGGCGCCTCTTCCGACTTGATCTTGACGAAGCAACCGGACATATCGACGCCCCAGGTCACCGAATCAAAGATGAAAAATTCCGGCTCCGGTCCGAAATAGGCCGTGTCGCCGATGCCGGTCGATTTGAGGTAGGCCTCCGCCCGCTTGGCCAGCGAACGCGGGTCCCGGTCGTAACCTTTGCCGTCCATCGGTTCGATCACGTCACAGGTGATATTCAACGTCGTCTCGTCGGTAAACGGATCGATTCGGGCCGAGTCCGCGTCCGGCGAGAGCAACATGTCGGAGGCCTCGATCCCCTTCCAGCCCGCAATTGACGAACCGTCGAAGGCGTGACCGTTGTCGAACTTGTCCTGCGTGAAGACCTTCGCCGGAACCTGCACATGCTGTTCCTTGCCGCGCGTGTCGGTAAACCGCAAGTCGACGAACTTGACCTCCTTGTCCTTGATTGTCTTGAGCACATCGGCGGGTGCAGCCATTCGTTTCTCCTCTTGAGACGGTAGCGATGCAGACGGGATTTGAGACGATGAAGCGGCTATTTTTGGCACAGCAGCAAAAAGCAGAAACTATGCCACAAGCCACAGACGCTGACACGGGCTGGCGAGCCCCTAAGCGCATGCGCGCCGCGATCGCAACGCACCAGGATGAGGCAGCCGAGCCGGCGCCGGGACGCCGTGGTGCAATTAACGGGGACCGTGCCCATCGGCCGCCCTTCGAGCTTGGCGTATGCTATAGCACTTGATCGCCGCACGCCTTAGCCGCCACGGGCAGCGGGCGGGTTGGGGCGCAAGCGGGGCGCGCGTAGCGCTCGTCAGCGCGCCCGGGTGCTGGCGGGGCGGAGATTTCGATGGCAAACCTCGACGACACGGTGCTGGCGGCGGCCCAGAAACGACGGGCTGATCTGGGGCTGCCCTACTATGGTGCGGTATTGCCCGGGGAGGCGTACGCATTGCTTGCGGCCGTTCCCGGGGGGCACCTGATCGACGTTCGGACGCGGCCCGAATGGGAGTACGTGGGCCATGTACCGGGAAGCATTTTGATTGAATGGACCAGCTATCCAACCGGGGCGCGCAATCCACGCTTTCTGGATGAATTGCGTGCCGCCGCGAGCGATGCCAAGGCGCCCCTGGTTTTTCTTTGCCGCAGCGGCCAGCGATCTGACGCAGCGGCGCGCGCCGCTGCGGCGGCCGGCTACACCATGGCGTTCAACATGCTCGAGGGGTTCGAAGGGCCGAAGGACCCTGACGGCCATCGGGGGACACTTGGTGGGTGGCGCAAAGCCGGCCTGCCCTGGGTCCAAGGCTGAGCACCCCCCGGATCGTCGCGCTCGACCACCGCAGGCGGGAGCGCGCGGTGGAAGTCGACCTTTTTCGATTGCCCCCCCCGTGCAGGCGGGGGTCTGGCCCGCTACGGGTAGAACAGGTAGACCTGATAGCCCGCTTGGGTGGTCGCGCTGGCGTCGATGAATAACTTCACGCTCAGTTCTCCGCCGCCGGGTATGCCGTTGCCGAGATCGGCCGCGCCGCTGACGTACTCCTGCGGAGCAAAGTCGCGACGCACGACCACCATATCCTGCTGTGTCTGCTTCTCGAGATCAGACAACGTCAACTCGAGGTACGGGTAAGCGAGCGGGTAAGGCATCCGGTTGCGGATGGTCGCCGACAGGATCAGCAGGCCTTTGTGGGCGGGGTCGGCCTGCAAATCCGACGCTTCGATCGACAGGGCGTTGACCTCCTCCAGCGCGTGCAGTTCGCAGCCGGCAGCGGCGCACAGCCTGATGAGCGCAGGCTTGCTCGTCGGCCAGTGGGCGGCGATGGCATCGCGGAAATGAAATATCGCCTGGCCAACCAGCAGCACCACGAGCAAGGGCGCGGCGATGGCATACAGCCACGCCGGCAGCCCGCGCCGAGTGCTCTTTTCCTGCCACGAGAATCGTGCCGCGTACGCCGCTTCGGGATCGGTGCCGTCTTCGGCCTCGGCATCGGCCAAACCCCCTCCCGCCGACGGCTCGCTACGCTCCTCCAGGTCATCGCTACTCGGCGGTGGTGGCTCGAGCGCATGCGCGGAACGCAGCGTGACTGTCGGCGGGCCGAGGGCCGCTTCGTCGAGCACCGGGTCGTTACGCTCCGCATGCGGCCGCGGTGCGAGCGAAAGCAGCGCGGCTACGCCGTTAAATACGGTGTGGCAGTGCCCGCAGCGAACCTGGCCCGCACGCAGCGCGAGTTGTTGCGGCGTCACGCGAAAGATCGTCCTGCAGCCGGGACAGCGCGTGAATTCCTGCTCAGCCATCGTGCTGCACCGAATACCGCCCGCTATTCAGGGTGCAAAGCGCACACCTGCAAGCACAACCCATCCTTCCGCGCTCCCCCATGGGGCGATATTAAACCATCGCGCATACGCCGCCGCCACGCGGTCAACCTGCGACTCCAGAATTCCGGAAACGACCATGTGGCCACCGGCGTGCACGCGTTGCGCCAGCAGGGGAGCGAGGAGCTCAAGCGGATTGGCGAGGATGTTTGCCACGACCACGTCGAAGCGCTGCGCGGGCAACTCCTCCGGCAGACCGAATTCGGCCACGACCCCGTTGGCAACCGCGTTCGACCGGCTCGCGGCAATGGCCTGCGGATCGACGTCGACCCCTGCCACCCTCCCCGCGCCAAGCTTCGCCGCGGCAATGGCCAGGATACCTGAACCGCAACCGTAATCGAGTACCGATGCCTGCGGTGCGACATTGTCGGCCAGCCAGCGCAGGCACAGCAGGGTCGTCGGGTGGCTGCCGGATCCAAAAGCGCACCCCGGATCGAGCCTTACGTTGACGGCGGCGGGGTTCACCGGCTCCCGCCATGAAGGCACGATCCATAAGCGCTCGCTCACACGCAGCGGCACAAACTGCGCCCGGGCCTCGCGCACCCAGTCGGCATCGGCGATCGCCGCGAGCGAGTGCGCAGGCGGTGCCTCCTCGAGGCGAGCCGCGGCGCTGGCGAGCGCCGCCTCGATGTCGAACGCGGCGTCAAAAAGGACGACGAGTCGGCTCACCGGCCACGGCGCTGGCTCGGATTCGCCGGGCTCGCCATACAGGGGGCGTTCGGAGGGCGTGCCGGCGCGCGCATCCGCAACATCAACCGAAAGCGCGCCGGCGGCAAGCAGCGCGTCCGCCCAGCGCTCCGCCACATTCGCGGTGGCGTCGAAACAGAGCGCACGATACGGCATTCGGGACGACAGCCTCTCGCGTCAGGCGCCGGACTTGCGTTTCGCCATCCGCTGTTCAAGGTACTGGATCGACGTGCCACCGCGGAGGAACGAGTCCTCCAGCAGCAGTTCCTGATGCAGCGGAATGTTGGTCTTGATGCCTTCGACGACCATTTCGGATAACGCGACGCGCATACGGGCGATTGCCTGCTCGCGAGTGTCGCCAAAGGCGACGACTTTGCCGACCATCGAGTCGTAATGAGGCGGCACAACATAATTCTGGTACACGTGCGAATCGACGCGAATGCCGGGCCCGCCCGGCGCATGGTACGACGTAATGCGTCCGGGAGACGGGACGAAGGTCTCCGGATCCTCGGCGTTGATGCGGCATTCGATGGCGTGACCCCGGCGCACGATGTCGCGCTGGCGAAAGGCGAGCTTCTGACCGGCTGCCACCCGCAGCTGCTGCTGCACCAGGTCGATGCCGGTGATCAGTTCGGTGACCGGGTGCTCCACCTGAAGGCGCGTATTCATCTCGATGAAGAAAAATTCGCCGTCCTGATACAGGAACTCGAACGTTCCCACGCCGCGATAATCAATCTTGCGGCAGGCCTCGACAGCGCGTTCGCCGATCTTGGCGAGTGCGCGCGAGGGAATATCCGGCGCGGGAGCCTCCTCGATTATTTTCTGATGCCGGCGCTGCATCGAGCAGTCGCGCTCAAAAAGATGCACTGTGTTCTTGTGCGCATCCGACAGTACCTGGATCTCGAGGTGTCGCGGGTTATCGAGGTATTTCTCCATGTACACGGTCGCGTTGCCGAATGCCGCCATCGCTTCCGCCTTCGTCAGACTGACGGCCGGAAGCAGCGCGGCCTCGGTGTGGACCACGCGCATGCCGCGACCACCGCCGCCCGCCGCAGCCTTGATAATTACCGGGTATTTGATTTCGCGCGCGAGCTTGAGTACTTCCTTCGGGTCATCCGGCAGGGCACCGACAGAACCCGGCACGCAGGGCACCCCGGCCTTGGTCATCGCGATCTTCGCACTCACTTTGTCGCCCATGAGTCGAATCGTTTCCGGACGCGGGCCAATGAAAATAAAGCCGCTCTTTTCGACCTTCTCGGCGAAGTCCGCGTTCTCGGAAAGAAAGCCATAACCCGGGTGGATCGCCTGCGCATCGGTGACTTCCGCGGCGCTGATGATGGCCGGGATATTGAGGTAGCTCAGCGCCGATGGCGGCGGTCCGATGCAAACCGATTCATCGGCCAGCCGCACGTACTTGGCGTCGGCGTCCGCCTCGGAATGAACGACCACGGTCCTGATGCCCAACTCGCGGCACGCGCGCTCGATGCGCAGCGCAATCTCGCCCCGATTGGCGATGAGGACCTTGTCGAACAGCTGCCCGGCGCTTTTCGTCGACACGTTAGCCTGGTGGAAGGAAGGGCAACCCGGGAGGATGCCGCGCGTTGCGCGGGCCGCCCGCCGCGGCGCCTAGCCGATGACAACGAGCGCTTGCCCGTATTCGACTGGCTGCCCGTTTTCGATCAGGATTGCCTTGACCACGCCGGCCTGATCGGCCTCGATCTCGTTCATCAGTTTCATCGCTTCGATGATGCACAGCGGATCGCCGACCTGCACTTCGTCCCCGATCTCCACGAAGGGCTTGGCTCCGGGCGAAGCCGAACGATAGAAGGTACCGACCATCGGTGACTTGACGACATGCCCTTCGGGCGCGGCGGCGGCCTGCGGCGGCGCCTCCGCCGCCACCGATGGCTGCACGCCCGGCGCCGCGGCCGGACCACCCGGCGGGGCACTCGAAGGCGGCAGCGACCGGGTAATGCGCACCCGTTCCTCGCCCTCGGCGATCTCGAGCTCGGCAATGCCCGAGCTTTCCACCAACTCGATCAACGTTTTAAGCTTGCGCAGGTCCATCCAACCCCACCCCCCGCTGGAGTAGGGCGCAAGTTTGCAGGAGATCGCGACAGATTGTCCAGCATAGCCGAATTTGGCAGCCGGCTGGCTTTATCGGCCTCGACCCGAGGTGCGGGCGGTCCGGATGCCCCCCGCCGGCCCGGTGCGCAACCGCATTCAACGTCTCTGGTCCCGTCGGCGCGATGCTTGCTTGAATATGATTGGCGAAAATTAGATGAGATTACGTAAAATTGAGCGTAGTTGCGTCGGTTTAAGTGCTCCCACCTGGGCATGGGCGACGCGGCCCTCGCGGTCGAGAATCACCGTAAACGGCAACGCGGCGAGGCCGTTGCCGAGCGGCTTGGAGAGATCGACGGTGTCGTAGCCGCCAATCAGCGCCGGATAGTTGAGGTCGAGCTCCTTGGCAAACTGGGCGACTTTATCGGCTTTATCCACCGCGATCCCCACGAATTGCACGCCCTGGGGTCCCAGATCGCGCTGCGCGCGAACGAACTCAGGCATTTCTTCACGGCAGGGCTCGCACCAGGTCGCCCAAAAATTGACCACCAGTACCTTCCCCCGCCATTGTCCCAGCGGCTGCGTCACCCCGTGCGTGTCGGGAAGCGAAAGCGCCAGCAGCGCGGTCGCGTCAGGCGCAGTGCGCTTCCACACCGCGACCCCGATACCCAGAGCCAGAGCGAGCAAGCCGGCGATCAGCGTGATGACAAGAGGGCGCAACCGGCTCATCACGGGCAATGGAAGGGAGCGCCCACTTCTGGTGGACGGACGCTCAGTTGGACCCCGCGCGATTCGGCGCCGCGGACGCCTTGTCCGCCTCCGGCAGCGCTAATTTGACGTGCTGCACCGTTGCCGGGTAGCAAAGACCGATGTCGGCGCAGCCTTGCGACTCGGCGGCGATGACGATCAACTGCCCCGGCTTGGGGTCCTTCAGCACGAGCCGAATGACCACATCGCCCCGATACGTCTCGACGTGCCCGAAGAACTGGTCTTCCTTTACCGTTCCCTCGGGCAGCCGGGGCACGGAGAGTCCGGCCGTGGCGGGCTCGATCGCGAAATGGATCTTGTCGCGATACAGGTAATACCCGTCGGCGATCACGAACCGCGCCTCAACCGTGCGGGGGTCGATCAGCCGGGCGCTGAACCGGAATGCCTTATCCGGCGGCAGCGGCTCCGCCGGCGCCCCCACGGGCCAGACCGCCAGGAACAGGGTGGCCACCGTAGCGCAGGCGCCGAGACGGCGCCAATACCCTTCAAGCGCGCGCATCGGTCTCCGCGGCGATCCAGTCGAGGTAGGCAGGCAAGCCATAGCTTATGGGGACAGCGACTATTTCCGGAAGTTCGTAGGGGTGGTGCCGGCGGATGGCCTCTTCGACGCGCGGATAAAGCCGGGTGCGCGTCTTGATGGCAAGCGGGATTTCGGTCGCCGTTTCGATTTCCCCGCGCCAGTGATAGAGTGACTGTGCCGTCGCACCGATCTGGATGCACGCGGCGAGTCGGGTGGTGAGCAGCTCGCGCGCCAACGCCTCCGCCGCGCCCCGCTCGGGCAGTGTGGTCAGAATCAGGATCGATGAATGGGTCGCGGGATTTCCCGCCGGCTCAGTGGGCAACGCAGCGGTTGCCTGAGTTGCCGATCGAGTTGTCGACTGAGCTGCCACCGGACCCTCCGCGGAGCCGCCAGTTGCGTGGCGAACAGCGCCGCCGGCGGCGAGGAGTTTGCATGCGTTTCGTTGTATTGTTAATTGTACTCATTTTCCCGGTCCTCGACGTGCTGGCGACCGTCCGCTTTGCGCGTTGGACGGGTATCCCGGCAGTGGTGTGGTTCGTTGCCTCCGCCATTGCCGGCGTCCTGCTGCTGCGCAAGGAGCGGATCACGTTCCGCGCCAAAACCCTCGCCGCGCTGCGCGGCGATCAACCGTTGCTGCGCGGGCTGCTCGACAGCGGCCGCAGGGTTCTTGCTGCCGTGCTGCTGATCTCGCCCGGCATCGTTTCCGATCTGATCGCGTTGCTCCTGCTGCTTCTGCCGATCAACCTCGGGCCGCCCTTGGCGACCCAGCGGGCGAGCTTCAGCCGAGGTTTCCGTCGCGACTCGCTTGAAGGCGACTTCCGCCGCGTCGACTGACTAAGACCCCAAAAGCGTCGGTTGTGCTTTGCGCGCGCGCCAGTAGGCCCACAGCATCAGGGCAATTCCGGCGATGATCATCGGCAGCGACAGCCACTGCCCCATCGTCCACCCGAGCGCGAGCAAGCCTAAGAAGTCGTCCGGTTCGCGCGCATATTCGGCCAGGAAGCGAAAGCAGCCGTATCCGACCAGGAACAATCCCGAAACGGCACCGAGCGGCCGACGGCGCCGCGCGTAGAACCATACCAGCGCGAACAGCACGATCCCCTCGAGCCCGAATTCGTACAGCTGCGACGGGTGCCGCGGGACGGCGTCGACCTGCGGAAACACCATCGCCCAGGGCAGGTTGGAAGGTCGGCCCCACAGCTCGCCGTTGATGAAGTTGCCAAGGCGTCCAGCCGCAAGTCCGAGCGGACACAGGGGGGCGACGAAGTCGGTAACCTCAAGCCAGCGTTTGTTGCGTCGACGCGCGAATAGCGCCAACGCGATCAGCACCCCGATAAATCCGCCGTGAAAGCTCATGCCCCCCTGCCATAGCGCCAGAATCTGGAGCGGATTGGCAAGATAGTAGAGCGGCTTGTAAAACAGGACGTAGCCGAGGCGGCCGCCGAGAATAACCCCAAACACGCCGAAGAAGAGCATGTCGTCGACGTCGCGCGGGTGCCAACCGGTGAGCAGGTTCTGCCGCGCACGCATCTTCCCCAGCACGACGAAGAGCACAAATCCGATCAGGTACATCAGGCCGTACCAGCGCACGGCAAGCGGCCCGACATGAAACGCAACCGGATCGAACTGCGGGTGAACGAGCATCGATGACTCGGGCGCCTCGGACGCGCCGCGGCTTTGTTAGAATCCGTCGATTATACGAGACAGCCGAAGAGGCCCCCCATGCCGAGCAACCGCCGCAGCCGGACCATCACCGAGGGGGTGGCTCGCTCGCCGAATCGCGCGATGCTGCGCGCGGTAGGCTTCGGCGATGGTGATTTCGACAAGCCGATCGTCGGCGTCGCCAGCGGGTATAGCACGATGAACCCCTGCAACGCGGGCATCCAGCCGCTCGTCGACCGGGCGATGGCGGCGTTGAAGGAAGCCGGTGCGATGCCCCAGGTGTTCGGCTTCCCGACCGTTACCGACGGCATCGGCATGGGCACGGAAGGCATGAAGTACTCGCTCGTGTCGCGCGAGGTAATCGCCGATGCAATCGAGGTCGCGGTCAACGGGCAGTGCATGGACGGGGTGGTCTGTGTCGGTGGTTGCGACAAAAACATGCCGGGCTGCATGATGGCGATGGCACGCATGAACGTGCCGGGCATCTTCGTCTATGCCGGCACGATCAAGCCCGGGTTCTGGCGTGGCCAGAAGCTCACCATCGTCAGTCCGTTCGAGGCCGTCGGTGCGTTTATCGCCGGCAAGATGGCGCAAGAGGATTTCGACGGCATCGAAAGAAATGCCTGCCCGACAGTGGGCGCTTGCGGGGGCCAGTACACGGCGAACACGATGTCGTCGTCGTTCGAGGCCTTGGGCATGAGTCTTCTCGGTAGCTCGCAGATGGCGGCGCCGGATCCGGAAAAGGCCGACTCGGCCGCCGCCTCCGCGCGCGCGCTGGTCAATGCCGTCAAGCTCGACCTGAAACCGCGCGATATCATCACCCGCAAGGCGATCGAAAATGCGATCGCCCTGGTCATGGCGACCGGCGGTTCGACCAACGCGGTGCTGCATTACCTTGCCATCGCCGCGGCAGCAGGGGTCGAATGGACCCTCGACGATTTCGAGCGCGTACGCAAGCGCGTACCGGTGATTTGTGAGCTCAAACCTTCAGGGCGCTTCGTGGCCACGGATTTTCACGCGGCAGGCGGCGTGCCACAGGTGTTGCGCATGCTGCTCGATCATGATCTGTTGCATGGGGAGTGCGTGACGATCACCGGGAAGACCCTGGCCGAGGAACTCGTCGCCGTGCCCGCGACGCCTCCAACAGATCAGGAAGTCATCCGACCGTGGTCGAAGCCGATGTATCCGCAGGGTCACCTGGCGATACTGAAGGGCAATCTGGCTCCGGAGGGTTGTGTGGCCAAGATCACCGGGCTCAAGAACACGGCGATCACCGGCCCTGCGCGCGTGTTTGACCGCGAACAGGCGTGCCTCGACGCGATTATGGCCAAGAAAATCAAGCCAGGCGACGTAATCGTCATCCGCTACGAAGGACCCAAGGGCGGTCCCGGCATGCCGGAAATGCTGGCGCCCACATCGGCCCTGATCGGCCAGGGGCTGGGCGAGTCGGTCGGCCTCATCACCGACGGTCGCTTCTCAGGCGGAACCTGGGGCATGGTCGTCGGTCACATCGCGCCGGAGGCATACGTCGGCGGAACGATTGCCCTAATCGAGGAAGGTGATTCGATCACCATCGATTCGCACCGCCTCTGCATCCAGGTCAACGTGAGTGATGAGGAGTTGACGCGCCGCCGCAAGCTGTGGCAGCCGCCCGCGCCGAGATACACCCGTGGCGTGCTGGCCAAGTACCTCCGACTGGTGTCGACGGCGAGCCTGGGCGCGATCACCGACCAAGGCGCCTAGCTTCATCACGGTGAACTGATCGCCGTGCAAGGGCAGACCGAATGGCTTCGTTTCGTTGCGGCGAGGTTTGCGACCGGGCAACCAAGGTCGCGGCGCCCGGTCTAACCCCCGCTGAGCGTCACCTTGAACCGCGGTTGTGTGAGGGAAGAGGATTCCTTGTTTCTGTCCACGCTGCGCTCCCGTTGTATCGCGCCGGCATGGGCCGGGTGCGTGCTCCTTGGGCTCGCCGGCTGTGCCTCGGCGCCGGTCGGCGAGGGCGTCCCGGCACCGCAATTAGCGGTCGGCGATCACTGGCAATATAAGGTCACTGACAACCTGCGCCGCGGCGTCGAGTCGCAGCTTGAGGCCGAGGTTATAACGGTATCGGGCGGCGCGGCGCGAATCCACTTCGACCGCGTCGACGCCGGCGACCACAGCGAATGGATCGACGAGGTCGACGGCAAAGGGGGCCTGCGCACCGGATCGCTGTACCGCGAGCCGCCGCGATCGTTCAATCCGCCGGCGCAGTTGCTGGGCTTTCCCCTCGACCAAGGCAAAACTTGGCGGCAGACGATCGATACGTTGAGGCCGGACACGGAGCTCAAGGACCAGATCCTGATTTACGGCCGCGTCGACACGCCGGCCACGACGACCGTGTCTGCGGGCAGCTTCAATGCCGTCTACATCTACCGAATCGTGCAGCTCGACGACGAGGAGTTCTGGCGGACTCGAACATCGCTTCGCGCCGCGATATGGTACGCACCCGAGGTGAAGGGGCCGGTGCGTGAATCACGCGATGCCCAGTATACCGAGAAGGACAGCAACGACCCGGCGACCATCCGCACCGAATCGATCACGCTCGAGTTGCAGTCGTTCCGGCCGGGAGGGAAATGATCCAGTCGCGCCGCGTACGCCGGGGATTCAGGACAGGCCCAGCCGCTGCCAGATGATTGTCGTCAGACTGGCCTGATTGAGAGTGTAGAAGTGCAGGCCGGGCGCACCATGCGCCAGCAGGTCGGCGCTGAGGTCGGTAACAACGTCGAGACCGAAGGCGCGGATCGACGCGACGTCGTCTCCGTAGCTTTCCAGTTTGCGTCGGATCCAGCGCGGAATCTCCGCCCCGCAGGCGTCCGAAAACCGCGCCAGCTTGGAAAAACTCTGGATGGGCATGACGCCGGGGACGATCGGGACCGCGACGCCCATCCCAGCCGCCTCGTCGACAAAGTGGTAATAGCTGTCCGCATTGAAGAAATACTGAGTGATGGCCGAATTGGCACCGGCATCGATCTTGCGCTTGAAGTTGACGAGATCTTCGTGCGGCGTATGCGCCTGCGGATGGAATTCAGGATAAGCGGCGACTTCGATGTGAAACCAATCGCCGGTTATGCTGCGGATGAACTCCACCAGTTCGTTCGCATAGCGGAATTCACCGACGTCTGCGGTCCCCGACGGAAGGTCGCCACGCAGCGCCACGAGGTGTCCGATGCCGTGCTCGCGATAGGTGCCAAGGGTTGCCCGCACGCTCTCCCGTGTCGAGCCGATGCACGAGACGTGCGGTGCCGCCCGCTGTCCGGACGCCTGGATCTCCAGTACCGCGGCAAGCGTGCGGTCACGCGTCGAGCCGCCCGCACCGTAGGTCACAGAAAAGAACTTGGGACCGAGCCGAGCGAGCTGCTCGCGCGTGGCGCGCAGCTTGGCGACGCCCTCCGGCGTGGCGGGCGGGAAGAACTCGAAACTAAAGATGCGGTCGGGGGATTGGCCCATCGGCGGGCATGCGTCAGTCGCGCTTCTTGAGCAGGAGCGCGGACAACGCCCACGAGATGATGCTATAGAGAATCGCGCCAAAAAACGCCGGCCAGAATCCGGCCACGTGAAAGCCCGAGACAAAGGAGCCGACGAACCAGAAGAGCAGGCCGTTAATGACGAAGATGAACAGCCCCAGTGTGAGCAGCGTAGCCGGCAGGGTCAGCAGCACCAATAGCGGCCGGATGAAGGTATTGATCAGGCCCAGAACGAGCGCCGCGATAAGCGCGGCCGAAATCGAGTCGACACTGATCGACGATAGCAGATAAGGTAGCGCGAATAGCGCCGCCGCATTGATCAGCCAAACAAGCAATAGTTTCATTGTCGTTTCTCCTCGAGTGCGCCGCGTCAACTCGCGCCGTCGCAATAAGGCTTGACGGTCGCAAACAGGGTGGCGCTGACCGGCGCCGCCAGGGCCGCTTCCTTCGCCATCCGCGCCACCGCCCCCGAAAGCCACGGGGCTTCGAGCCGATTGCCGGCGACGAGGTCGTTTAGCATCGACGATTTCATTTCCGCCGGCAAGCCGTCGGCGAGCACCATCTGCTGCGCAACCAGGTCGTCGGCCAGGCCAATGTCGCGTTTCCGCCCGACAGCCCACGCCTCGGCCATCGCGGCTTCGAACACGGCACGAAGGTCCGGGTCGCTGCGGATGGCGCCGATGGGCTGCCGGGCCGCGCTGGTCACGCCGGAAAAGGCGCTGAGGAACACAAATTTCTCCCACAATACGCGGTGCACGTCAGCCACGAGCTCGGCGTCGATTCCGGCGTCTGTGCAGGCCTGAAGAAAGCGGCGCGCCGGCGCCTCCTGTGCGGGTAGCACCGGCCCGAAGCGCAGACGCGCCATCTGTCCGGTATGCAAGATAACGCCCGGCTCGGCGATCGTTGCGGCGATATACGCCGCCCCGCCCAGCACCTGTGCCGCGCCGATGACGGCAGCGATCCGTTCGATGCTCTCGACGCCGTTCTGAAAGGGGATGACCATGCCGCCGCCGGCGACCAGCGGCAAGCTAGCTGCTGCGGCAGCTTCGGTATCCCAGAGCTTAACGGCGAAGAGCACGAGATCGAATGCGCCCAGCGACTTCGGATCGTCGCTGGCCTGCACTGCGGTGAGGTGGATATCGCCGCCGGCACTGCGCAGCGTGAGACCACGCTCGCGGATTGCCGCGAGGTGCCGGCCGCGGGCGATAAACGCCACGTCGTGACCCGCTTGCGCCAGCCTGGCGCCAAAGTAGCCGCCCACGCCGCCAGCGGCCATCACTGCAATGCGCATCATCGTCCCCTATGCGATCGGACCGCTGCTCGCCCGCCGCCGCCGCCCGCGATCGCGCGCCGTAACCGGTCAGTCGCCGCCTTGGCCCAGGAGCCTACCGCGCGTACATGAAGCCTAGTAGCGGTAGCTGTCGGCCTTGTAGGGTCCGCGAATGTGCACCCCGATGTAACGCGCCTGCTTGTCGGACAACGCGGTGAGCATCGCACCCAGTTTCTTCAACTGTAATCGCGCGACTTTCTCGTCGAGATGCTTGGGCAGAACATACACGCCGACGGGATATTTCTTCCCCCCGGACTGAGCGTCGCCCCACAGCTCGATTTGCGCCATGACCTGGTTGGCGAACGAACTCGACATCACATAGCTGGGGTGTCCGGTCGCACAGCCGAGGTTCACCAGCCGCCCTTGGGCCAGCAAAATGATCCGCTTGCCGTCGGGAAAGACGATGTGGTCGACCTGAGGCTTGATGTTTTCCCAGGTGTAGGCCTTGAGCGCGGCGATGTCGATTTCGTTGTCGAAGTGGCCGATGTTGCAGACGATGGCGTTGTGCTTCATCCGGCGCATGTGTTCGTGGGTGATCACGTCGATGTTACCGGTTGCGGTGACAAAGATGTCCGCCTTGTCGCAGGCGTAGTCCATGGTGACGACGCGATAGCCTTCCATCGCCGCCTGCAGCGCGCAGATCGGGTCGATCTCGGTCACCCAGACTTGGGCTGAAAGCGCGCGCAGCGCCTGGGCGGAGCCCTTGCCGACATCGCCGTAACCGTTGACCAGCGCGATCTTGCCCGCGATCATCACGTCGGTCGCGCGCTTGATGCCGTCGACGAGCGACTCGCGGCAGCCGTACAGGTTGTCGAATTTCGACTTGGTCACCGAGTCGTTGACGTTGATCGCGGGGAAGCCGAGCTTGCCTTCCTTGTGCATCTGGTAAAGGCGTTTTACGCCCGTCGTTGTCTCTTCGGTCACGCCCTTGATCTGCGCGCGAACGCGCGAGTAGAAATGCGCATCCACGGCCAGGCGTCGCGCGATCGCGGCGAACAACTCGAACTCTTCCTCGTTGGCTGGGTGCGAGATGACGGATCGGTCGCTCTCCGCCTTTGCTCCCAGATGGATGAGCAGCGTCGCGTCGCCGCCGTCGTCGAGGATCATGTTCGGGCCGCTATCGTTAGGCCAGTCGAAAATGCGGTGCGTGAACTCCCAGTACTCGCCAAGGGTCTCGCCCTTGTACGCGAAGACCGGCGTGCCCGAGGCCGCAACGGCCGCTGCGGCATGATCTTGCGTCGAATAGATGTTGCACGACGCCCAGCGGACTTCTGCGCCGAGCGCCTTGAGCGTTTCGATCAGCACCGCGGTCTGAATCGTCATGTGCAGCGAACCGGCAATGCGCGCGCCGCGCAGCGGCTGCTGCGGCGCGAATTCCTCGCGAATCGCCATGAGGCCGGGCATCTCGGTCTCGGCTATGGCAATTTCCTTGCGCCCCCAGTCGGCGAGCGCGAGGTCGGCAACCTTGAAGTCGGTAAAATTCCGGGTGTCGGTCACAGCGTTCATCAGTCACTCCTTGTCGGGGACCGCGCTGTGGGGTCTTCACTCGTCACCCCGCGCGCGAGCCGCGGTTCAACGAGCGCCGTTGCAAAGTCGGAAATCCCTCGAGCCTGGCAGGGCGGCGCATCGAAACGCCTGGCCGACCTGTTGCAACGCTCCTCGAGGAGAAGATGGATTATAGCGCAAGCTTGCGCATTGCCAAGCGCCGCGGCGGATTACGACGGTGGCGACGGCTCGATCGCCGCCTGCCGCTGCGCGAGCAGCGCCCCCGCCAGGCTCGATTCACGTTTGTAGAAGCCCTCGGTATGGAAAGTCTCCTCCAGGGCGAAGAGCTCGTAGTCGAGGTGATGGCAGAGCTCGTGGATCACCGTGCGCAGGAACGTCTTGAAAGCGACGACCTGGCGCCGCTGCGCAGTGCGCATCCAGGCGGTGAGCCGCGGCAGGGCGCGTCCCTCTTCGGGCTCGTAGAGGCCATGCAGCTCGCCGTAGCCGTCAGCAGGACGCGCGGCCAGGATGCGCACCCGGACCTTGGGCACGTGATAGCCTGCGACGAGCGCGTCGAGGAGGGTCTGGCATTCGCTCTGGACTGCCGCACGGTTTTCCTCGCGCAATGCGGCTTCAATGCGCACGACGTTCGCGCCGAGATCCAAACCGGCCGGCAGGCCGAGCGCCACGATCTCGTCGCTGCGGCGGTAGATCTTCTTGCGTGCCGGCGAGAGCCGGTCGTAGTAGCCGAAACGCATGAGGGTGGACCTGCCGTTCTTGCCGTCAGACTCCAATGCGAATGAACCTGCCCGCGCCGAGCCGCTTTTGCCGCCACGGGCGCGAGGCTACACTAGGGGTGGAGATGCCAGCCATGCTGATGCTCAAGCCCCACGCCCGCGACCTCGGCGGATTCACGGTGCAGCGCCTGCTGCCCTCGTTGTCGGCGCGGATGATCGGGCCGTTCATATTCTTCGACCATTTCGGTCCCACAGCGTTTGCACCTGGCACCGGGGCCGATGTGCGCCCGCACCCGCACATCGGACTCGCGACGGTGACCTATCTGTTCGAGGGCGACATGATCCATCGCGACAGCCTGGGTACTGTGCAGCGCATCGAACCAGGCGCCGTGAACTGGATGACCTCGGGCAGCGGCATCGTCCACTCCGAGCGCACGGCACCGGAGGCCAGGGCACGCGGCCATCGCATGCACGGGATCCAAACCTGGGTCGCTCTGCCGAAGGAACAGGAGCACGTCGATCCGTCCTTCAGCCATCAACCGAAGGCGGCACTGCCCGAGCTCGCGTTCCCCGGCGTGACGATGCGCCTGTTGGCTGGCACGGCGTTCGGGCAGCGGGCGCCAACGCCGGTTTATTCGCCGATGCATTACCTCGCCCTCGAGATGGAGCCTGGCGCCACGGTCGAGTTGCCGCCCGAGCACGAAGAGCGCGGCGTATACGCGGTCGCAGGCGAAGTCCGGGTCGGCGGCGAGACCCTGCCCGAGCACCATCTTGGCGTGTTGCCCACAGGGTCCACGTCGCACCTTGAAGCGCCCTCCGGCGCTCGGGTGATGCTGCTCGGTGGCTCGCCGCTCGAGGGTGAGCGCCTGATCTGGTGGAATTTTGTCGCGACCTCGCGCTCCCTGATCGACGCCGCCAGCAAACGCTGGAAGCAACGGCAGTTCCCGCCGGTTCCAGGCGAAACGGAGTTCATCCCTCTGCCGGAACAACGCTAGCTCCGCACGCCTGCGCCAAAGCAAATGCAACCGGGCTGGCAGCCCGAGACCTTCCCGGCGCGCGGCGAACGTCGCCGCGACGGCTACTGCACCACGATTTCGACGCGGAGACTGCGCGCGGCGGCGGAGTCTTGCGGCGATGGCCGCCGATACACCAGCTGCAACGTGTCCATGCCCGCCGCGTGGGCGACGAAGTTAAACGTCATCGTGCCGCCGGCGCCCACCAGCGGCGCGCTGGTCGATACCGGCCTGTATAGGGGTTCGCCGACCGGCTGCAACACTGCCGCGGCGCCGCGGTCGACGACCCACCGATAACCCGTATAGGGATTGGCGTCGACGGTGACACTCAGTGCCTGGCCCGGCACCAGTGTGACGCTCGCGCCGTCCGCCGAGGCGTCGATCTCGCGCATGGGTGGCGGTGTCGCGCATGACGCCAGGATAAGCGAAACGAGCGCGATCCCGGCGGCGATCCTCCGGCCGCGCGCATCCCGGACTCGCCGCGACGACGCGCGGCGAAGAATCATGTGGCCGGTTCCGGGTGGTGCCGCGCGTGCACCGGGGACCCGCCGCGCAGCCCTGCGGCGTCGCGGAGGAGCTCAACCTTGTCGCTCGCTTCCCAGGTGAACTCCGGCTCGTCGCGGCCGAAGTGGCCATACGCCGCGGTCTTGAAGTAGATCGGGCGCAGCAGGTCGAGCGTCTGGATGATGCCCTTTGGGCGCAAGTCGAAGTGGGCGCTGACCAGCGCGGCAATCTTGTCGTCGGCAATCTTGCCGGTGCCCTCCGTGTAGACGGTCACGTTGATCGGCTGGGCTACACCGATGGCGTACGACAGCTGTACCTGGCACTGCCGGGCAATGCCGGCGGCGACGATGTTTTTCGCGACATAGCGCGCAGCGTAGGCGGCCGAGCGATCGACCTTGGATGGGTCCTTGCCGGAAAACGCGCCGCCGCCGTGGGGCGCGGCACCGCCGTACGTGTCGACGATGATCTTGCGCCCGGTCAAACCCGCGTCGCCATGTGGCCCGCCGATCTCGAATCGGCCCGTGGGGTTCACCAGATAGCGTGTGTTGGCCAGCATCTCCTTGGGCAACACCGGCTTGATGATCACCTCGATCACCGCCTCGGCGAGCTCCTTCTGCTTGTGATTCATGCTCGGGTGGTGCTGTGTCGACAGGACGACGGTTTCAATGTGCTTCGGCCGGCCGTCGGCATAACGCACCGTCAGCTGCGACTTGGCGTCGGGTCGCAGCCACGGCAACCGACCGTCGCGGCGCACTTCGCTCTGCCGTTGCATCAGGCGGTGTGCGTAGTAGATCGGGAACGGCATCAGGGTCGAGGTTTCGTCACAGGCGTAGCCGAACATCAGGCCCTGGTCGCCCGCACCCTGATTCATGTACTCCTCGGAGGTGCGCTCGACCCCGCGCGCGATGTCCGGCGATTGCCGGCCGTAGCAAACCATCACCGCGCAGCCCTCGGCGTCGAAGCGCAGCTCGGGGTCGGTGTATCCGATGCGGTGAATGGTGTCGCGCGCAATGCGCGCGTAATCATGCTTATGGGCGGTCGTTATCTCGCCGGTTAGGACCACCAGTCCGGTGGACACGAGCGTCTCGGCGGCAACCCGGCCATACGGGTCCTGCGCTAGAATCGCATCGAGGACTGCGTCGGAAATCTGGTCGGCCACCTTGTCCGGATGGCCCTCCGAAACCGATTCCGACGTGAAAAGAAAATCGCTCATCTGCGCTCCATGTTCGGCAGGGCGCACCCGGGTTGCCAGGGCGCGCAAAGTCGACAATTCTACCAAATCCGGCGCTCGCGAGCCGTCTCCCGGGGCGGCCGGATCGACGAGCTCGGGATCGAGCGCGCGGCGCCGCATGATCGTTGACCCGACCCCCGATAACGTTGGCCGCGCGGCGCGGTTGCTGCGCGCCGGACAGCTTGTCTCCTTCCCGACCGAGACCGTGTATGGCCTGGGCGCAGACGCACGCAATGCGGCGGCCGTGCGGCGGATTTTTGCCGTCAAAGCACGGCCGGCCGAGCATCCGGTCATCGTGCACATCGCCGAAACATCCGTGTTGGGGCGCTGGGCACGGGCTATTCCCGCCGGCGCCCGGGCGTTGGCCGAGGCCTTCTGGCCCGGCCCGCTGACCTTGATCCTGCCGTGCCGACCCGACGTGTCCGGGGTCGTTACTGGCGGCCAGGACAGCGTAGGTCTGCGCGTTCCCGGCCACGCCGTGGCGCAGGCATTGCTGGCGAGCTTTGCTGCACTGGGCGGCGAAGGCATCGCCGCTCCCTCGGCCAACCGCTTTGGCCGTATCAGCGCGACGACCGCACAGCACGTCGCCGACGACTTTGGTAACGAGATCGCGCTGATCCTCGACGGCGGTCCCTGCCACCACGGCATCGAGTCGACGATTGTCGCCTTTACCGACGGCGAAGCGGTACTGCTGCGTCCCGGGGCGATATCGGTAGCCGAGCTCGCGCGCGTGCTCGGATGCGCACCCAAACTCACCGCTGCGAGCGCGCCGCGTGCATCCGGTACGCTTGAGACCCATTACGCGCCACGCACGCCGGCACGCCTCGTGCCGTCGGCCGAACTCGCCGCCGCTCTCGGAGGACTCGCCCGCCCAGGTGCGCATATCGCGGTGCTCGCGCATTCGGTCGCGCAACCGCCGTTGTTCGAAGGTGCGTGGTTCGACGCCCCTGCGCACGACACAGCCTACGCGCAGCAGCTCTATGCGAACCTGCGCGCGCTCGATGCGCTCGCGGCGGACGAAATCTGGATCGAAGCGCCACCGGACGGACCCGAATGGCATGCCGTGCGCGATCGGCTGCGCCGAGCCACGCGCGGCGCCTGAACCATGCCGGTGCTACCGCCGCTCCGGGTCGTCATCGCGCCGGACTCGTTCAAGGGTTCGGTCTCCGCCACGCAGGCAACGACGGCCATCGCCGCCGGCCTGCGCCGGGTATGGCCCGAAGCCGACTTGCGCTTCGTGCCGCTGGCCGATGGCGGCGAAGGCACGCTCGACGCCGTACTGTCGGCAGGCGGGCAGCGGCGCACCACGCGCGTCAGCGGCGCGGACCAGGCACCCGTTGACGCAGCCTACGGCGTAATCGCGGCGGATACCGCCGTCATCGAAATCGCGCAGGTCGTCGGTTTGACTCGCGAGAATGTGGCAGCGCATCCGGTCGAGGAACGCAGCACGCGCGGTGTGGGTGAGCTCATTCGGCGCCTGCTCGACGCGGGCATTCGCCGCATCATGATTGGCTTGGGCGGGAGTAGCACCAACGACGGGGGAGCCGGACTGCTGATGGGCTTAGGCTTGAGGCTCGTCGCGGCCGACGGACGCACGGTGGAGCCGACGCCCGCGGGACTCGCCGCGCTGGCAGGCGTCGACACGAGCGGCCTCGATACGCGCCTGGCTCAAACCCATCTGACGATCATGTCGGACGTCAACAATCCCCTTTGCGGCGAGCAAGGCGCGACCGCCATCTTCGGGCCGCAGAAGGGCGTGCGTCCGGAAGCGGTGCGGGAGATCGATGCCCGGCTCGCGCACTTCGCGGCGCTGGTGGAGGCGGCCTTCGGGCGTCATGCGAAGGATCGCCCCGGGGCAGGTGCCGCCGGCGGCTTGGGCTTTGTCTTGCTCCTGCTTGGGGGCGAGCTTCGCTCGGGGGCAGAGGTCGTCGCCGACCTGCTCGGCCTCGATGCCGCGCTCGACGGCGCGAACTGGCTCATCACCGGCGAGGGCCGCAGCGATCGGCAAACGTTGCTCGGCAAGACGCCGCTGGTCGCGGCGCGGCGCGCGGCGCTGAAGGGCGTGCCGGCGACGCTTGTTTCCGGCGCCATCGATCGCGACGCCTTGCCTGAACTCGGCCGCTATTTCGCCGGCTGCCACTCGATCACCTTCGGTCCCGCCACGCTCGAAGCCAGCATGGCCGATGCGGCCGGGTTGCTCGCCGACCGGGCCGAGCAGCTGGCCCGGGTCTTCCGCGCGGGGCGCTGACGCCTCAGCCGCCCGCGAGCGCGTGGCCCGCGCCGTACCCGCGCGCCTCGCCCACCGTGGCACTCGCCGTCACGCGCACCGCGCAGTACTTGAACTCCGGGATCTTGCCAAACGGGTCGAGTACCGGGTTGGTGAGCAGGTTCGCAGCGGCTTCGTAGTAGCAGAACGGGATGAAGACCGCGCCGCGCGGCGTGCCGTCATCGGCCCGCGCCGCGAGCGCGATGTCGCCCCGGCGTGACGCCACGCGAATCGTCTCCCCGGGTAATACGCCGAGCGAGCGTAAATCGTCGGGATGCAGCGACGCCACCGGCACCGGCTCAATTGTGTCCAGCACCTCGGTCCGCCGCGTCATGCTCCCCGTATGCCAGTGCTCGAGCTGACGGCCGGTGATGAGCACGAACGGATACTCGGCGTCGGGCTGCTCCGCGGCCGGAATGATGTTGGCAGGGACAAAGCGTCCCTTGCCCGTCGCGGTCGGAAACTGCTCGGTAAACACCACGCGCTGGCCGGGATCGTCGTCTCCCGTGCAGGGGTAGGTTACCGCGTGTTCGCGCTCGAGCCGCTCCCAGCTGATGCCGGCAATCGACGGCATCGCCTTGCGCATTTCCGCGAATACGTCGCGTGGATGCGCGTAACGCCAATCGAGGCCGAGGCGCTTGGCAACTTCGATGATGATCCACAGATCCTGTCGCGCCTCTCCGGGCGGGTCGAGCGCCTGGCGGCCGATTTGCACCGAACGATCGGTATTGGTGAACGTGCCGGTCTTTTCGGGAAACGCGGACGCCGGCAGAATCACGTCGGCCAGGTATCCCGTCTCGGTGAGAAAGATATCCTGCACCACCAGCATCTCGAGCTCGGCTAAGGCCTCGCGGGCGTGGCGCACGTCCGGATCGGACATCGCCGGGTTTTCGCCCATGATGTACATGCCGCGGATCTCTCCGGCGTGAACCGCATGCATGATCTCGACGACGGTGAGGCCTGGTTGGGGATCGAGCGTCTTCTGCCACAGGGCTTCGAAGCTGCTTCGGATATCGGCGTTGTCGACCTTTTTGTAGTCCGGATACATCATCGGGATCAGCCCCACGTCGCTCGCCCCCTGGACATTGTTCTGCCCGCGCAGCGGATGCAGGCCGGTCCCTGGCCGGCCGACCTGCCCGGTGACCAGCGCGAGCGCGATCAGGCAACGGGCGTTGTCGGTGCCGTGCACGTGCTGCGAGATGCCCATGCCCCACAGGATCATCGACGCGCGCGAACTCGCGTAGAGCCTCGCGACCTCGCGAATCGTCGCCGCCGGAACACCGCACAGCGCAGCCATCGCTTCCGGGCTGTACCCTTCGACGTTTTTCCGGATGGCGTCGTAGCCGCTTGTGCGGTCGGCCACGAAGCGCTGGTCGACCAGGCCCTCGGCGATGATCGTATGCAGCATGGCGTTGAGTAATGCAACGTCGGTATCCGGCTTGAATTGGAGGTAATGCGTCGCATGCCGAGCGAGCTCTGAGCGGCGCGGATCGGCCAGGATGAGCTTCGTGCCGCGCTTGACAGCATTTTTCATCCACGTCGCGGCGACCGGATGATTGACCACCGGATTGGCGCCGATGAGAAAGATCACTTCGGCTTGCATGACGTCCATCACCGGATTCGATACCGCGCCGGAGCCGATGCCCTCGAGCAGCGCCGCGACGCTCGAGGCATGGCAGAGCCGCGTGCAGTGATCGACATTGTTCGAACCGAAGCCGGTGCGCACGAGTTTCTGGAACAGATAGGCTTCCTCGTTCGATCCCTTGGCCGAGCCGAAGCCGGCCAGTGCGTGGCTGCCATGCTCATCGCGAATGCGCTTGAGCGTACCGCCAGCGAGCTCCAGCGCTTCGTCCCAGCTCGCTTCGCGGAAGACCGAAAGCGCGTTCGCCGGGTCCATCGTGAAGTCTGCCGATTTCGGCATCCCAGGCTTGCGGATCAGCGGCCGGGTCAGCCGCTGCGGGTGATGCGCGTAATCGAAGCCAAAGCGGCCCTTGACGCACAGTCGCTCGTGGTTCGCCGGTCCGTCGCGGCCTTCCACCCGGACTATGCGGTTGTCCTTGACGTGGTAGGTTAGCTGGCAGCCCACGCCGCAATAGGGGCAGACGGACGCCACGGTGCGATCGACGGGCACAAGGTAGGCGTCATGGGCGGGAGCGAGCGCGCCGGTCGGGCACGCCTGGACGCACTCGCCACAGGCTACACATGTCGATTGGCCCATTGGATCGCCGAGGTCGAAGACGATCTGCGAATGAGCGCCACGGAAGGCGTAGCCGATGACGTCATTGACCTGCTCCTCGCGGCACGCGCGCACGCAGCGTGTGCACTGTATGCACGCATCAAGGTTGACCGCCATGGCCGGATGCGAAATATCGGCTGCCGGTTGCGCTCGCGCGTCGAAGCGCGGCTTGCCCACGCCCAGCATGCGCTGCCAGTGCGCCAGCTCCGAATCGGGCCGATAGACCTTGGCCGGCATGTCGGAGGCCAGCAACTCAACGATCATCCTCTGCGCATGCAGCGCCCGGGCGCTGTCGCTTGTCACCTCCATCGCGGCGACAGGACGGCGGCAGCAGGAGGGAGCGAGTACGCGCTCGCCCTTGATTTCGACCATGCAGGCGCGGCAATTGCCGTCCGGCCGCATACCGGGCTTGTAGCAGAGGCGGGGGATGGAAATGCCGGCGCGGTCGGCCACCTCGATGATCGTCTCGTGCGGCAAGGCGGCAAGGTCCTCGCCGTTGAGCCTGAACGTGATGCGTTCCTGCTCCAGTGCCTGCGTCAGTGGTGCATTCATGGTCCTGTCCTCTGCGCGGGCAATCGGTCGACGGTCATGCGAGCTCTTGCGGAAAGTACTTGAACACGCAGGCGATCGGATTGGGCGCGGCCTGGCCCAAGCCGCAGATCGACGCGTCGGCCATCGCCTGCGACAGGTCCTTGAGCAAGTCCGCGTCCCACCGTTCTCGCGCCATGAGTCCGACTGCTTTTTCCGTCCCGACCCGGCAGGGCGTGCATTGGCCGCACGACTCGTCGGCGAAGAAGCGCATCAGGTTGAGCGCCGCGTCGCGGGCGCGGTCATGCTGCGAGAGGACCATCACCGCCGCCGAGCCGATGAAGCAACCGTACGGCTGCAGCGTGTCGAAGTCGAGCGCGATATCGCCCAGCGCCGCGGGCAGAATGCCGCCGGATGCGCCCCCCGGAAGATAGGCATAGAACTCGTGCCCGGGAAGCATGCCGCCACAAAACTCGGCAATGAGCTCGCGCACCGTGATTCCCGCGGGCGCCAGGTACACGCCGGGCTTTGCCACGCGTCCGGAAACGGAAAACGAGCGCAGTCCCTTGCGTCCGTTTCGCCCCTGTCCGGCGAACCATTCGGCGCCCTTTTCGAGAATGTCGCGCACCCAATAGAGCGTTTCCATGTTGTGCTCGAGCGTCGGTCGACCGAACAGGCCGACCTGCGCGACATACGGCGGACGCAATCGCGGCATCCCGCGCTTGCCTTCGATCGACTCGATCATCGCCGATTCCTCGCCGCAGATGTACGCGCCGGCGCCGCGTCGCAAATGAATCGGCGGCAGGGGGCATGGCGGATCGGCCTGAAGCGCACGCAGCTCTTCCTCCAGGATGGCACGGCAGGCGGCGTACTCGTCGCGCAGATAGATGTAGACCTCGTCGATGCCCACCGCCCAGGCCGCGACCAGCATGCCCTCGAGGAAACGATGCGGGTCGCGCTCAAGATAGTAGCGATCCTTGAACGTACCCGGCTCACCCTCGTCGATGTTCACCGCCATCAGCCGTGGCGCCGCCTCGGCACGCACGATGCGCCATTTGCGCCCTGCCGGAAAGCCCGCGCCGCCCAGACCGCGCAGCGCCGATTGTTCGAGCTCCGCGATCACCGAGTCGACCGTCCGCGTGCCGTCGACACAGGCGCGCAGCGTCTGATAGCCGCCGGCGCGACGGTAACCGTCCAGGCCGAGGTAGGAGGGCGGCTCGGCATCCGTGCTGCGCGCCCGAATCGCGGCGGCGATTGCCGGCGACGACGCGCGATCGATCGTCTTGCGGCCGACCACCGCCGCCGGAGCATGCTCGCAGCGCCCAATGCACGGCACCCCGAGCACGCGCACTTCGCGTGCGTCGAGGTGCGCCAACTCGGCGCGCAAGGACTCGGCGCCCGCCAACTGGCAGGACAGCGTCTCGCATACGCGCACGGTGATCGGCGGGGGGGCCGGCTCGCCTTCCTTCACCACGTCGAAGTGATGGTAAAAGCTCGCCACCTCGTACACTTCAGTCATCGCCAGGCGCAACTCCTGCGCAAGCGCCACGATATGCGCCGCCGCGATGCAACCGTGTGCATCCTGGATGCGATGCAAAAATTCAATCAGCAGGTCGCGCCGGCGAGGCGCATCGCCGAGCAACGCGCGCACCTCGGACAGGGCCTTGGCATCCACCTGACGGCCCTTGGGCGTGCTCCGGGCGCGCTTACGCACCAGCCCCGAGGTATCAATCACCGAATCTTGTGCCATTTACCGTTCGGCCACGAGTGTCGGGCGGTTGCATTGGAAGTGCGGCGCGGAGCCGTCCTCGGTCGCGATTCGCACATCAGTCCAGGAAATCGCAATACTTCTCGACATGCGCCGCCAGATTGAGGGAATGTTCGCGCACCAGGCGCTCGGCCAGCTCGGTGTCGCGGCGCTCGAGCGCTTCGATGATCTGCATGTGATCGACGATCGATTGGGCGGCACGGTCGCGCTGCGAAATGGTCATGCGGCGGATGGCGCGGACATGGATGAAGAGGTTCTCGATGGTCTTGCCCATCAGATGCGAACCCGAAAGACGAATGATCGCCTGATGAAACGCGATGTTGGTATCGGAGTATTCGTCGATGTGCTCAGACGGAGCGGAGTTGAGGAACTCGTCGAACATGTGCCTCAACGCGCCGATCTCCGCGTCAGTTGCATTGAGCGTCGCCAGTCGCGCGGCCATGCTTTCGACTGCCGCCCACATTTCGATCATTTCGATGATCTGCCTCTTGGTCTTACGCACGATAAACACGCCGCGCCGCGGCGCGGTACGCAGAAACCCCTCCTGTTCGAGCAGCGACATCGCCTCGCGGATAGGCGTGCGACTGACGCCGAGCGCCTCGCTTAACTGGCGCTCATCAAGCCGGGTCTCCTCGCGGTGGGCATAGATATCGGCGTCCATGATCGCCTGTTTGAGAGCGACGTAGGCCTGCTCGCGAAGGCTCACATTGGTGTTGAGCGGCTGCAGTACCAACTTGGCTGGTTTGGTGGCAGTTGCGGCAGTGGCTGGCATATCGTCTTCGGCCTCTTTAACGAGCGCGATCCGGGTCTGTTTCATGAGCGTACTGCGCTGCGCGCGCGTTGCCGCAGCAGCGAGAGGATAATATCGATGGTCGGCGTCGGCAGGGCAAGCAGCCGACCGAGCTCCTGAACCACACCCACCAGCGGCTCGATCTCCATCGACTGGCCTCGCTCCAGGTCTTGCAACATTGACATCTTGTGCGGTCCCAGCGCGGCGGCGCCATCGAGGCGTCGCTCGATGTCTACCCGCAGTGTGAGACCTAGCCGCTCACCTATCGCCGCCATCTCCAACATCATCGCGCGACAGATTGCCCGCGTTCCAGGATCGGTGGCGATCACGTCGACCGTCGCCGTGGTCAGTGCGCTCAGCGGATTGAAGCACACGTTGCCCCACAGCTTGAGCCAGATCTCGTCACGGATGTCGTCGCGCACGGGCGCATCAAACCCTCCGGCGACCAGCATCTCGTGCAAGCGGTTCACCCGCTCGCTGCGCCCGCCACCAGGCTCGCCGATGGGCAGCTTCGAGCCGTGGTCATGATGGATTACTCCTGGCGCGACCATGGCCGTAGCCGGGTAAACGACCAGACCGAGCGCCCTCTCCGGCCCCAGGAGCTTACGCTGCCGGCCCCCGGGATCCACGCTCGCCAGCGTAGCGCCCCGATAAGGCGGTTCGACGAAGTCGAAAAACCAGTACGGCAGCCCATTGCTGGCCGTGACGATGGTCGTCTTCGGTCCGAGCAGCGGCAGCATTGCGTCTACGTTCTCCGGAATCTGGTGGGCTTTCAGCGCCACGATCACATACTCCTGCACACCGAGGTCATCCGGGCGATCGGTGCTACGCAGCATCGTCACCTGCTCGACCCCGCCGATCTGCAGCCGCAGCCCGCGTTCCCTTATGGCGGCGAGGTGCGCACCCCGGGCAACGAGGCTCACGTCGATGCCGGCCCGCGCCAATTGAACGCCGAAATAGCCCCCAATCGCGCCCGCGCCGAAGATGCATACCCTAGATCGATCCTCCATCATCCCTCGACCCGGGCACGTCGAAACCACCACTCCAACCGGCCCAAAAGCGGGCCCGCGGCTGTGGCTGTGGCTGTAAGTGACCCGCAAGAATTATTGACATTATCTGATATACCAAATACGTTACGCCAGAAAGTAAAATAAACCAATAGGCTTTGGCGGGGGTCTCGGATCCGCTCGCGCAGCCAGGTCGGTCTTCGTCTTCGTCCAGGAGGAGACAGTGTCGCGACGGATCCGGACTTCGCAACCCTTCGTCGCCGGCTTTCAACGCGGGATGCGTCTTCCGCATGCACTGATCTATGTTCTCAGCAGGTGAATCCGCAAACGATTGGCAGTGACACGATAACTGCGCGCAACGACGCGCTGAAACACTTTGGAGGAAACCATGGCAGAAAGCGCTACGCAGGCCAGCAACTCGAAACGCTGGACGCAACTCATCATCGGCATCGTATGCATGGTGCTGATCGCCAACCTGCAATACGGCTGGACGCTGTTCGTGACGCCGATGGCGCAAAAGCACAGCTGGACCGCCGCCGGCATTCAGGTCGCGTTCACCGTCTTCATCGCGCTCGAGACCTGGTTCACGCCCATCCACGGCTGGATTGCGGACAAGCTGGGACCACTGCGCGGGCCGCGGCTCGTCGTCTCCCTCGGTGGGATCCTGGTAGCGATCGGCTGGATCATCAACTCCAACGCCGACACGCTCGGAATGCTCTACCTCGGCGCGGCCATCTCCGGCATCGGTGGTGGCGCGGTCTACTCAGTCTGCGTCGGTAACGCCGTGAAATGGTTCGCCGACCGTCGCGGCCTCGCCGTTGGCTTGACCGCGGCCGGTTACGGCGCCGGGGCGGCGCTCACGGTGATTCCGATGCGCATGGTGATCGGATCGGCCGGGTATGAGGCCGCGTTCTTCTGGTTCGGCCTGATCCAGGGCGGTGTCGTGTTCCTGGTTGGCTGGCTCCTCCGCGGCCCACTCCCCGGCGAAGCCCCGGTCGCTGTGTCGTCAGCACGTGTGCTGCAGTCGACGCGCAGCTTTGCGCCATCGGAAATGCTTAAGACGCCCACCTTCTGGCTTCTGTACCTGATGTTTGTGCTGATCTCGGCGAGCGGGTTGATGGCAACCGCGCAGATCGCATTGGTCGCCAAGAATTTCGGCGTCTCCAATGAAGTGCTCTTCCTCGGAGCATCGACGCTAACCGTGGCGTTGATCGTCGACAACGTCATGAACGGATTGGCGCGCCCGTTCTTCGGCTGGATTTCGGACAAGATCGGGCGAGAATCCACCATGGCGATCGCCTTCGGTCTCGGCGGCATCGCCTATTGGCTCCTCGGCACGCTGGGCGCGAATCCGTGGGCTTTCGTGTTATTCGCGGGACTGATATTCTTTACCTGGGGCGAGATTTTCAGCCTATTCCCCTCCACATGCACAGACACGTTCGGATCCAAGTTCGCGACGGTGAACACCAGCCTGCTGTACACGGCCAAAGGCACCTCCGCGTTCCTGGTTCCGCTGGCGAATGTGCTTAAGGAGGCCACCGGCGGCTGGCACGCAGTGTTCGTGGTCACGTCGATTGCGAATTTTGCCGTCGTCGCCCTCGCACTTCTCGTCCTGCGCCCGTTGCGTGCCAAGCAGCAGGCATCGGGCAACGCCTCGGTCGCGGCCCAGAAGGCCGTTGCCGGATAGTCTGCGGTTCTCCGCGCCGCCGCGCTGCGTCGTGGCGGCGCGCTCCCCCTTCGGGGACGGATGAAGAAACGCAGGGCGAAGCAAGGATCGGAGAAAACTCATGCTCGATGAAGCAACCAAGACCGGCAAACCCACGGTCGGCGCCGCCACCGCCGAAGACGCGTCGAAAATCGCCGCTGGCGAGCTCAATACCCCGGCACAAGAGACCGACGGCTTTCAGCTGGTCATCGATGCCCTCAAGCTAAACGGCATTGATACAGTCTTTGGCCTGCCCGGCATTCCCATTACCGACCTCACGCGCAGGGTGCAGGCCGCAGGAATACGCGTGATCTCCTTCCGGCATGAGCAGAACGCCGGGTATGCCGCTTCCATAGCCGGCTTCATGACGCAGAAGCCGGGCATCTGCCTCACGGTGTCCGCTCCCGGCTTCCTCAACGGACTGGCGGCGCTCGCCAACGCCACCACCAACTGCTTCCCGATGATCCTCATCAGCGGCTCGAGCGAGCGCGAGATCGTCGATTTGCAGCAGGGCGACTACGAGGAGATGGACCAACTCGCAATCGCCAAGCCGCACGCCAAGGCCGCGTTCCGAGTCTTGCACGCCGAGGACATCGGCGTAGGCATGGCGCGGGCGATCCGTGCTGCTCTCTCCGGTCGTCCGGGCGGGGTCTATCTAGACCTGCCGGCTAAGCTGTTCCCGCAGACGATCGACACGGAAATAGGGAGGAAGTCGCTGATCAAGGTGGTCGATCCGGCGCCCCGCCAGATCCCGGCGCCGGACGCCGTCCAGCGCGCGCTTGAACTACTCAAGAGCGCCAAGCGTCCGCTTATCATTCTCGGCAAGGGTGCGGCATACGCGCAGGCCGATACGGACATTCGCGCGCTGGTGGAAAAGACCGGTATCCCCTACCTGCCCATGTCGATGGCCAAGGGCCTGCTGCCCGACGCGCACGAGCAATCCGCGGCCGCGGCCCGCTCGTACGTGTTGCCCGAGGCCGACGTCGTCATGCTGATCGGCGCGCGCTTGAACTGGTTGCTTTCGCACGCCAAGGGCAAGACGTGGGGCGCCAGCGGCGGCAAGCAATGGGGCGGGCAGAGGTTTGTCCAGATCGACATCTCACCACAGGAAGCGGACAGCAACGTCCGTATCGATGCGCCGGTCGTCGGCGACATAGGTTCGTGCGTCTCCGCCATGCTTGACGGCATCGGATCGGGCTGGCCGAAGCCTCCCGCCGAGTGGCTCAACGCCATCGCGGAGCGCAAGACCAAGAACGTCGCGAAGATGGCAGAAGCGCTGGCGAAGAACCCCACGCCGATGAACTTCCACAGCGCGCTGAACGTCGTGCGCGACATCGTCAAGGCGAATCCGGACGCCATCCTCGTCAACGAGGGCGCGAACGCGCTCGACTTCACCCGCAGCATCGTGGACATGTACAAGCCGCGCAAGCGGCTAGATGTCGGCACGTGGGGCGTAATGGGTGTCGGTATGGGCTTTTCGGTCGCGGCGGCCGTGGTCAGCGGCGAGCAGGTGATCGCGGTCGAAGGCGACAGCGCATTCGGTTTCTCCGGCATGGAAGTCGAGACGATCTGCCGCTACAATCTGCCGGTCTGCGTTGTGATCCTGAACAACAACGGCGTCTACCGCGGCGACGAAGTGAATCCGACCGGAGGAAGCGACCCCTCGCCCTTGGTGTTCGTCAAGGGCGCGCGCTACGAAAAACTGATGGAGGCCTTCGGCGGCGTGGGTGTGCAGGCCGCCACGCCGGCCGAGCTTCGCAACGCGATGGAAGAAGCGATACGCTCGCGCAAGCCCACGCTGATCAACGCGGTTATCGACGAAAAGGCGGGCACGGAAAGCGGCCGCATCACGAGTCTCAATCCGGCCGCGAAGAAGAAGCCGTGATGGCCGTCTGAGTCGGAGTAGCGCTTTCGGAATGACGGCATTGGATGGGGGAACGTAATGGGCAAGGCACTAGATGGCGTCAAGATTCTCGACTTCACCCACGTGCAATCGGGGCCAACCTGCACGCAGCTTCTCGCCTGGCTCGGCGCCGACGTCATCAAAGTCGAACGCGCGGGCGAGGGCGACATCACGCGTGGCCAGCTGCGCGACATACCCGGCGTCGACAGCCTGTATTTCACGATGCTCAATCACAACAAGCGCTCGATCACGATCGACGCCAAGCATCCGAAAGGCAAGGAGGTGCTGGAGGCGCTGGTCAAGCACTGCGATGTTCTGGTCGAAAATTTCGCACCCGGCGCGCTCGATCGCATGGGCCTGACTTGGGAACACATTCAGTCGCTCAACCCACGCATGATCGTCGCCTCGGTCAAAGGATTCGGCCCGGGTCCGTACGAGGACTGCAAGGTCTATGAAAACGTCGCCCAGTGCGCCGGTGGGGCGGCATCGACGACAGGCTTCGATGATGGCCCGCCGCTGGTGACCGGGGCGCAGATCGGCGACTCCGGGACGGGCCTGCATCTCGCGCTCGGGATCGTCGCCGCGCTCTATCAGCGCAAGACCTCCGGGCGCGGGCAGCGCGTGCTCGCCGCCATGCAGGACGGCGTGCTCAACCTGTGCCGGGTGAAGCTGCGCGACCAGCAGCGCCTTTCCCGCACCAGCGTCATGGAAGAGTACCCGCAGTATCCCCACGGCCATTTTGGCGACGCTGTGCCGCGGGCCGGCAACGCGTCGGGCGGCGGACAGCCGGGGTGGATCCTGAAGTGCAAGGGCTGGGAGACCGACCCCAACGCCTACATCTATTTCATCACCCAGGCACCGGTATGGGGCGAAATCTGTAAGGTTATCGGGCGCGAGGATTGGCTGACCGATGCCAAGTACGCGACACCGAAAGCCCGCCTGCCGCATCTGATGGAAATCTTCGGCCAGATTGAAGAATGGACCAAGACCAAGGACAAGTTCGAGGCCATGGACATCCTCAACAAGCGCGACATTCCCTGCGGTCCAATTCTGTCCATGAAGGAGATCGCCGAGGAGCCGTCGCTGCGCAAGACCGGAACCGTTGTAGAAGTCGATCACCCGACGCGCGGCAAGTATCTTTCCGTCGGCAACCCGATCAAGATGTCCGACAGCCCGAGCGACGTGAAGCGTTCGCCGCTCCTCGGCGAGCACACCGACGAAGTGCTGCTCGAGTTGGGCTACAGCAAGGAAGCGGTCGCGGCGCTGCGCGCCGACAAGGTTATCTGAAGGGCAATCTCCGAATGGAATGAGCGGCGGCGCAACCCGCGCTGCCGCGCGTCGCAATATCGAGGAAAATCATGGCAAACAACAAAACCGAGGTTCGGCGGATCCTGGACAAGGTCAAGGCGGATGGAAGGACATCACTGACCGCACCCGAAGGCAAGCTCGTCTGCGACGCGTACGGCATTTCGGTACCGAAGGAAGGGATTGCAACGACCGCTGCCGAAGCTGCGCAGCTCGCTTACGGCATGGGCTTTCCGGTGGTGCTCAAGATCGTTTCGCCGCAGATCCTGCACAAGACCGAAGCCGGCGGTGTGCTCGTCGGCGTGAAGAGTGCCGACGAAGCACAGAAGGGCTTCGCCACCATCATCGCGAATGCGCGCAAGTACGATCCGAAAGCGGAGCTTCTCGGCGTTCAGGTGCAGCAGATGCTCAGCGGCGGACAGGAAGTCATCGTTGGCGCGGTAACCGATCCGTCCTTCGGCAAGCTGGTCGCGTTCGGACTTGGCGGCGTGCTGGTCGAGGTGCTCAAGGACATTACCTTCCGCCTCGCGCCGGCCTCGCGCGAAGAGGCGCTCTCGATGCAGGATGGCATCGCGGCCGCAGCGATCCTCAAGGGCGTGCGCGGCGCCGATCCGGTCGACCGCGAGGCGCTGGCGGCCATCATCCAAAACGTATCGCAGCTGATCGCGGATTTCCCCGAGATCGCCGAAATGGATCTCAATCCGGTGTTCGCCTCCAAGAACGGCGCCATCGCGGCCGACGTGCGCATCGTCGTCGACTTCGCCCCGCAGCCGGAACGCTACCGGCCGAGCCAGGAGGAGATCGTCCGGCAAATGAACCGGATCATGAAGCCGGACGCCGTGGCCGTCATCGGCGCCTCGTCGGAAGATGGAAAGATCGGTAATTCGGTGATGAAGAATCTCATCAACGGCGGGTACAAAGGCGCAATCTATCCGATCAATCCGTCCGCGACCGAGATCATGGGGAAGAAGGCGTTCAAGAGCGTCAAGGACGTGCCGGGCCCAATCGATGTCGCGGTGTTCGCGATTCCCGCCAAGTTCGTGGCGCAGGCGCTCATCGAAGTCGGTGAGAAACAGATCCCCGGCGCGGTGCTGATTCCGTCGGGCTTTGCCGAGACGGGCAACGTCGAGGGCCAGAAGGAGATCGTCGCGATTGGCCGCAAGTATGGCGTTCGGCTGATGGGTCCAAACATCTACGGCTTCTACTACACCCCCAAAAACCTGTGCGCAACGTTTTGCACCGCGTACGATGTCAAGGGCAAGGCGGCTCTCTCCTCGCAGTCCGGCGGCATCGGCATGGCGATCATCGGCTTCTCGCGCTCTGCCAAGATGGGCGTCTCGGCGATCGTTGGTCTGGGCAACAAGTGTGATCTAGACGAGGATGATCTGCTGACATTCTTCGAGCAGGACGACAACACACAGATCATCGCCCAACATTGCGAAGATCTGAAGGACGGCCGCGCTTTTGCCGAAGTGGCCAAACGCGTATCGAAGAAAAAGCCGGTGGTCGTGCTCAAGGCTGGTCGCACGGCTATGGGCGCGCGGGCCGCAAGCTCGCATACCGGCGCCCTTGCCGGCAACGACAAGATCTATGAGGACGTGTTCAAACAATGCGGCGTCATTCGCGCTCGTAGCCTGCGCGATTTGCTAGAATTCGCACGCGCGATTCCCGTCCTGCCGACCCCAAAGGGCGAGAACGTGATCATCATTACCGGCGCCGGCGGATCAGGCGTTCTGCTCTCCGACGCGGTGGTCGACAACGGACTCACGCTGATGGCCATGCCGCCGGATCTCGACCAGGCCTTCCGCAAGTTCATTCCACCGTTCGGCGCGGCGGGCAACCCGGTTGACATCACCGGCGGCGAGCCCCCGAAGACCTACCAGAACACGATCCGCCTCGGACTGACGGACCCGCGCATCCACTCCCTCATTCTGGGCTACTGGCACACCATCATCACCCCGCCGATGGTATTTGCGAAGCTCGCGTCTGAAGTCGTCGAGGAGATGCGCGCCCAAGGCATCGACAAGCCGGTGGTCGCGTCGCTGGCGGGCGATGTCCAGGTCGAGGAAGCGGCCGAATATCTGTTCGATCACGGCATTCCGGCCTATCCCTACTCGACGGAGATGCCGGTCGCCGTGCTCGGCGCCAAGTACAAATGGGCCCGGGGAGCCGGCCTGATTTGACCCGCTCGACTCATTACTCCGGAGCTACGGCCAGCATGATCTTGCCAATGTGCTGCGACGATTCCATGAGCGCGTGCGCGGCCGCCGCTTCGGAGAGTGGTAACACGCGGTAGATGACCGGCTTCAACTGGCCCGACACGAACAGCGGCCAGACGCGCTCGCGGAGGGCCCGCGCGATCGCCGCCTTGCGCTCGTGTGGGCTTGCGCGCATGGTCGAGCCGGTAACGGTCAGGCGCTTCAGCATGATGTGGCGCCAGTCGATCTCTGCCCGGCTGCCGTGCAGGAAAGCGATCATCACGAGTCGCCCCTCGAGTGCCAGGCACTTGAGGTTTCTTTCCATGTAGTCGCCGCCGACCATGTCGAGAATCAGGTCCACGCCGCGCTTGGCAGTGATCTTGGCCACCTCGGCCGCGAAGTCCTGGTCCCGGTAGTCGATCACGTAGTCGGCGCCAATATCACGGCAAAACGCGGCCTTAGCAGCATTGCCGACCGTCGTAATGACCGTCGCACCGAACGCCTTCGCCAGCTGTATCGCGGCTTGCCCGATGCCGCTGGAGCCACCATGCACAAGGAAGGTTTCGCCCTCCCGCAAACGGCCGCGCTCAAAGACGTTGTGCCACACGGTAAAGTAATTCTCCGGCAGGCTTGCCGCTTCGAGCAGCGACAGGCCTCGCGGGGGCGGGAGGCAGTAGGCGGCCGGCGTCGTACAGTACTCCGCGTAGCCGCCTCCCGGGGTGAGCGCACAGGCAGCATCGCCGATGTGCCACTGCTCGACGCCCTCGCCCAGGGCAGCGATCGTTCCGGAGACTTCGAGGCCAATGATCGGCGACGCGTCGGCGGGCGGTGGATAGCCCCCCGCGCGCTGCACGCAATCCGGCCGGTTGACGCCCGCGTAGGCGACGCGGAGCAGCACTTCGCCCCGCTTCGGCGCGGGAACCTGCATTTCCGCGACGGCCAGTACTTCCGGCGGCCCCGGCTCGCGCGCCAAGACATAGCGCATGGTGGACGGCAAATTCATGACCGACTGTTGTCAGGCCGCTCGTTGTTCCGACGTACAATTGTAGCGCGCCGCTCGCTCGTATGAACGCGAACCTGTACGCGCTCCTGCGCGATCATTTCCCCGAGGACGCCGAGCAAGCTTGCGTGCTCATTCCCGGGGGGCCGGTAATCCACTACGACGACCTCGACGTGGCCTCGGCGCGCATTGCCCACGCGCTGATCGATGCCGGATGCCGCATTGGCGACCGTGTAGCGGTGCAAACCGAAAAATGCCCTCAGTCGCTTGCGCTCTACCTTGCCTGCCTGCGCGCCGGGTTGGTGTACCTGCCGCTCAACACCGGCTATCAGAAGGGAGAGCTCGCGTTTTTCTTCGCCGACGCCGAGCCGACCGTCATCGTCTGCCGCCCGGACGCCGCGCAGGCCCTCGCGGAACTAAGCCCGCGGGCAACGGTTCTCACACTCGACCACGCCGCGGGCACGCTGCTCGATCGCGCCGACAAGCAGCCCGACCGGTTTGAAACGGTGATGTCCAAGGCCGATGATCTCGCGGCGATACTCTACACGTCGGGAACCACCGGCCGCTCCAAGGGAGCGATGCTCTCGCACCGCAACCTCGCCAGCAATGCCCTTACGCTGGTCGAGCAATGGGGCTTCACCCGTGGCGACGTCTTGCTCCATGCACTGCCGGTCTACCATGTGCATGGCCTGTTTGTTGCCTGCCACTGCGCGCTGGTCTCCGGCAGCCGGATCCTCTGGCTGGCCAAGTTCGATGCCGTCGAGGTGAGCGCGCGACTGCCGCAGGCGACCGTGATGATGGGCGTCCCGACGTTCTACACCCGCCTGCTGGCTGAGCCGACGTTTGGCCCGGAGTCCTGCCGGAGCATCCGTCTGTTTATCTCCGGCTCGGCGCCGCTTTTACCCGAAACCTTCCACGCCTTTCGCGCCCGCACGGGTCAGCCGATCCTCGAACGCTACGGCATGACCGAGACCGGGATGAACACGGCAAACCCGCTTACCGGCGAGCGGGTTGCAGGCACGGTAGGCCCCGCGTTGCCGGGCGTCTCCGTGCGCGTCGTCGATGCGGACGAGCGTGCCTGCGGACCCGGTGTTGTCGGCCAGATCCAGGTCAAGGGACCGAACGTGTTTCGCGGCTACTGGCGCCTGCCGGAGAAAACGCGCGAAGGCTTTAGCGCGGACGGTTACTTCCGGACCGGCGATCTGGGTGAATGGCTGCCCAATGGCTATCTGAAACTCGTCGGCCGTGCCAACGACCTGATCATCACCGGCGGCCTCAACGTCTATCCGGCCGAGATCGAAGAGCGGATCAACGCCCTGCCCGGCGTTTTCGAATCGGCGGTATTTGGCACCGCCGATGCGGATTTCGGCGAAGCCGTCACTGCCGTGGTCGTTGCGCGTCCTGGTCATGCGCTCGCCGAGGATGCGCTCATCGCCGCGCTCAAGGCCGAGATTGCAGGCTTCAAAGTACCCAAACGCGTGCATTTCGTCGCCGACCTGCCCCGCAACGCGATGGGCAAGGTGCAAAAGAGCGTGTTGCGAGAGCGCTACGCGCGGCAATGACCGCCCGTGGGAAGGCGCTCAGTAGGTCGTGGCCTTCCACAACATGAAGGCGGCGATCCCCAACAGCAGCCCGGCGAAGACGCGGCGCAGCCTGACGACCGGCAAGCCGTGCGCGACCCTGACTCCGAGCGGCGCTAAGAGCATGCTCGCGACGACGATTGCCGCGAGCGCAGGAAGGTAAATGTAGCCCACCGTGTAGGGCGGCAGGCCCTCCTGCCTCAAGCCGGCCAGGACGTAGCCCACGGTCCCCGCCGCGGCGATGGGAAAACCGAGTGCCGCCGACGTCGCCACCGCCTGATGGATCCGGACGTTGCACCAGGTCATGAACGGCACGGAAAGGAATCCACCGCCTGCGCCCACCATGCTCGAAAGCGCACCGATGACCGCGCCGACCGCAAATAGCCCGCCCCGGCCTGGCAGATCGCGCGCCGCTTTCGGCTTTGTATTGAGCAGCATCTGCAACGCCGAGGCTCCGGTAAACAGCGCGAACAGCGCTGCCAGCAGCGCCGATGACATGCCCGCGACAATCTGGGGCCCGACCAGTGACCCGAGCAGGATGCCCGGCGTGAGCCCCAACACGACATGCCAAAGAACTGCCCCGCGCCGCGCGTGCGCGCGCGTGCTCGACACCGAGGTAAAGACGATCGTTGCCAGCGACGTTGCGATCGCCATGTGGACAACGTGATCCGAGGGAAAATGTTCACGCCCGAAGATGACGGTCAGCACCGGTATCATCGTCATGGCGCCGCCGATGCCAAGGAGGCCCGCCAGGAAGCCGACGACGCAGCCGATCGCGATGAAGACCGGGATCAGCTGCCACTCCACGTTACCGCCGCAGCATCGTCTCGGTTATGAAGGTCCACTCGCGCGGGTCTACCGGTGTGATCGACAGCCGGTTGCCCCGCTGCAGCAGCCGCATGCCGGTAAGCTCGCGCTGCGCACGCAATTCGCCGAGCGGGACAAGGCGGGTCTTCTCGACCAGCGTTACCTCGACGTTAAACCAGCGCGGCGCTACGCGCGTCGCTTTCGCGTCGTAATATGGGCTCCTTCGGTCGAATTGCGAGGCGTCCGGATACGCCGCCTTGCTCACGCGGACGATGCCGGCGATGCCCGGCTCCGGGCAGCTCGAGTGGTAGAAGAACGCGAGGTCGCCAACCTGCATCTGATCGCGCATGAAGTTCCGGGCTTGATAGTTGCGCACACCGAACCAGGCGATCGTCCCTCCGCGCAGCTTTGCGAGGTCATCGATCGAGACCTCGTCCGGCTCCGACTTCATCAGCCAATAACGCATAGGTAGTCCGTTAGCATCCGGTCATACCGGACTTAGCCGCCAGGCGCAATATTATAATTGTTAAAAATCAATCATATCTCAACAATGATGGCACATCGCATCCACGCCACCAGCGTCGACCGGCATATTTCTCGGCGAGGCCGCGTCTGCTGCTGCTAGACGAACCTTCGCTGGGCCTGGCCCCGGTGCTTGTGCAAAAAGTGTTCGCCATCATCGGTGAGATTCGACGCCGTGGCACGACAGTTCTGCTAGTCGAGCGGAACGCGCGCATGGCGTTATCGGTAGCCGATCGCGGCTATGTACTGGAGACTGGCCACCTGGCGGTATCGGGCCGGCCCAGCGAATTGTGGTCGAACGACGACGTCCGAGCCGCCTACTCTGGTGCGCGAATTGACAAAGATCTCGTCAGCCTGACACGACCAATATCTTGATTGACGACGAGCAAAGAACCTCGAGCCAAGTGCGTCTTTACTGCCTTGCGCGAACTGCCCTGGCGGCGAAGAATGTCGGCATCTTAGACGACACTTCGATTTTCACCTATTTGGCGACATACAAGATATGCCACCCCTGCCAGTTCAAATGCCACAGCGACTCTGTCATGTGCTCTGTTTAGATGATTTCGAGATGGCTGCGCGCAAGCATCTGCCGAGGCCGATCTTCGGGTATATCGCCGGCGCAGCCGAGACCAACCGTTCATTGCGTAACAACCGGCTTGCGTTTGACGAGTTTGCATTTGTTCCACGTGTGCTCGTCGACGTATCGACGCGAGCGCAAATGACGCCACTTTTCGGAGTCACGTACTCTACGCCGTTCGGAATCGCGCCGCTTGGCGTCAGCGCGCTGTCTGCCTATCGCGGCGACGTCGTGTTGGCGAGAGCGGCGGGGGCGGCGAATATTCCGATGATCATGAGTGGCTCGTCGCTTATTCGGATGGAGGATGTGGCAAAGGAAGGCAATACCACCTGGTTCCAGGCCTATCTTCCGGGCGACGTTCCACGCATCACCGCGCTGATCGAGCGCGTTAGGCGTGCCGGCTTCGAAATCCTGGTGGTCACAGTCGACAGCCAGGTTGCGGGCAATCGCGAGAACAACGTCAGAGCAGGGTTCTCAACACCATTGCGGCCAACTGCGCGCCTGGCATGGGACGGCCTTACCCATCCACGATGGCTGTTCGGTACCTTCTTGCGTACGCTGCTTCGTCATGGCATGCCGCATTTCGAGAACAATGACGCTACGCGCGGGCCGCCGATCATGTCGCCAAACATTTTGCGCGACTATTCGGACCGTGGGCACTTGAACTGGCGGCACTTCGAAATGATCCGCCAACTCTGGAAAGGACGGCTCGTTATCAAGGGCATTCTCGACATTGGGGACGCTCGCATCGCCAGGGACGCGGGGGCCGAGGGCATCATCGTATCGAACCATGGGGGCCGTCAGCTGGACGGAGCAGTGTCGCCCTTGCGAGTTCTGTCCGATATCGTGGCTGCTTGTCCGGATATACCCATAATGATGGACGGCGCAGTTCGCCGGGGCACTGACGTATTCAAGGCGTTGGCACTTGGCGCCAAGTTTGTCTTCGTCGGCCGGCCTTTCGGATTCGCTGCGGCGATCGGTGGGGAGCAAGGTGTGAGCCATGCTATCCGCCTTCTGTCCGATGAAATCCATCGCGACATGGCGCTGCTGGGCATTACTAGCCTCGCTCAGCTCACTCCGGATCGGCTGATCCGCCTTAAAGGCGATCGGCATGGGTAATACGCTCCGCTGGCCACTGAACATTGCTGTCGAGCAAGTTCAGCCGCCCCTCTGCCGACCAAATCCTCGCCGGCGCACATCGAGTCTTGGCAGCTGCGTGTGGAACGCGGCGACTTCATTCGCCGTCCTGAGCACTGGATCCCAAGAACCTCGGATCAAGTACGTCGACTTAGAGTCAGCGAAGGCGCACCATTGCTGAACAAATGTTCGTAATCGTGAAGGAATGACTTGTGACACGCCTCGTGAAACTGAAAGTGTTGGCCCCGCTGTTTGCGTCGACGTTCGCCCTTACAGCGCCGAGCGCATACGCCATTGACCTCGTCGTCCACACGTCGACGGTCGTGAAAGCCCTGAAGGCGCAGGTCTTCAAGGACAAGGGCCGCTATTACCTGCAGCGGCCTGACCGTTGCAATGATCCGTACCTGGAGAATCCCACCGTATCGTTCAGGCAGGGCCGCATTTACGTCGGAGCACATTTTGCCGGACGGATCGGCGCAATGATCGGGGGGGTATGCCAATCTGCGACAGAGCCCAGCGCGATCATGCTCTCGGCCCGGCCCGTCCTTCGCTCGCAGGAAGCTGCCCTGGTAGACGTGCGCATCGAAAGCGCGGACAAGCCAATGGTGGCCGCAGCATTGCAAAACCTGGTCGGCGCCAATTCGCTCTCCGGACTGCACATCGACATCCTCGAAGGTGTTCGGGCTCTCACGGCCCCGGAAAAAACAGCCCCCTACGCAATCGTCGTGCGCGCGCTGAAATTGAATGACCTTGTCGTGCAGAACGAAGAACTCCACGTCACGGTGAACGGTGCCGTTGAAATCCGCTAAGAGCCGCGCACTGAGTCGTCCCGCCAAGCCGCCATACTTTGACCGGACGCCTTCGTGGCAGTCCGGGATAACGGAAACTACGCGGCTCGAGCCTAGTGCGTCGTGCTTCTTTCCGTCAACAATCTCAACGCGCCTCAGCGCACCTTGGTATCAATGTCGACATAGATCCACTCTCCAAGCAGGACCGGGTGCGCTTTGTAGCCGATCACCCGCGGCTGTACGAGCATGTTTCGGTACCGCGCAACACCCAGTCGCCACGGGGTATCGGCTTCGAACTGGCGGGCCATCCGCTCGAACAGCTGGGTACGCTCCAACGAGTCGCCGATCTGCTGCGATTCTTTGTAAAGCGCATCGTATTTCGGCGACGCGTAGCACGCGACGTTGCTCTGGTTGATGTTGGGGCTGTACAGCAGCTGCATGAAGTTGTCGCCATCCGGATAGTCGGCGATCCAACCGTAGTCCCACATCTGATACTGGCAGCCTATGGCCGCCTTGATCTGGTCACTGTATTTGCCCTTCTCGACCGTCAGTCGAATGCCGATCGAGTCGAGCGCCTTTTGCCACAATTCGTCGAAATCGCGAGAGGTGGCATCAGTCGGGCTTGAGTACCGCAATAGGAGCGGCTTGCCGTCCGGGAGCATCCGGTAGCCGTCGCCACCCTTTCGGTAGCCCATCTGATCGAGGAGCTTGTTCGCGGTTGCGGGATCGTGGCCAACGCTGCTCCGGTAGCTCGAAGAGTGCCCGGCGACACCGGGCGGAATGGGCATCTGCAGTGACTCTGCCTGCCCCTTGCGGATGATGTCGATCTCGGCCTGATTGCTGTACGCCATTACGATCGCCCGGCGCAGCGCGACCTTCTCCTTTGCGAGTCCTCCGACGACGGGATCGCGCATATTGAATGCGGTGTACGTAACCACTGGGAGGAGAATTCGCGACAAGTAAATCCTCTTTTTTGCGAGATCGGGGGCAAGCTCATCGCCGCGCAGCGCCATCGGAGCGAAGACGCCCGGCAGCTCAAGGATGTCGAGCTCGTCACCCTGGAAGGCAAGCCAGGCCGACTGCGGCTCTTCCATCACGCTGATTTCGATGCGACTCACCTGCGGCATCTTCTTGCCGCGCATCGCCGCGACAATCGCCCTGTCGCCCGGGTCGTCGCCAGGCGCGAAATTCCAAACGACCTCGCGAAACCCCGGGTTTGCTTCCAGCGTGATCTTCGAAGCCGGTACCCACGATTTCAGCACATATGGCCCGGTGCCTACCGGATGCGCTTGCACGTTGCCGGGATACGCTTCGACTACTTCGTGCGCGACCGCACTGAGCGCAGGCAACGCCATGATATTGGAAAACGTATAGTCGCTCTTCTTGAGACGGATCCGCAACGTAAGGCGATCGATTACCTCTAATCCGGCGATCTTTGCGCGGTAGTCGAATTTTGCATTGGGCTTTGACGCCTTCGCCGCCGCCTCGTCGAGACCGACGATTTTCCCAACGACGTAGAACGCGTTCGGTGACCGATTCGCCGGATCGACGAGACGCTTGATCGCGTAGACGTAATCATCGGCTGTTAGGTCGCGCCGCTTCCCCTTGAACGCGGGATCGCTGGCAAATTCGATTCCTGGCTTGATCCTGAATGTATAGCTAGTGCCGCTGTCGGTGATCTCCGGCAGCGCCGATGCGGTTAGCGGAATGACTTTGACGGGCCGTGCAAGATAATCAAATGTGAGCAAGGGCTCCATGATCGCGGCGATTACCGCGCCCGAGTAAATTTCGCTCGCCATCGCTGGGTCGAAGCCAGTTTCTGCGCGCGGCAGCGCAATTCGCAGGACTTTGGCGGAGTCCGCGGCACCGGCCACGCAACTCGCGAACAGGACAAGCGGTGCCAGCGATAGGATCACAGTACGCGCTACGCGTCGGTACATGGGGCCCCTCACCTTCCAGCGAAGCATTGTGAGAGTGTCCCTCAATGCTTCCATGAGTCAATTCATTTGTGTTCACGGAATTGTAGCCCCTTGGCCAGTATTGGTTACAGTGCTGGGATCTGTCTTGTCCGGGCAAACCGAGGTGTACTGAGCGCTCTCGGCGAGCAGCGCGCCTGGCATCATGCCGATCGGCGCAACGATGCTGGAGGCCGTCTTCCAGACCCCGCGGTGCGGCCCAACGCTGCCACCGGGACAGCCTGCTGGCGCAAGCTGGTTTCAGTGATGAAGTAGATCGTCAGCAAAGCATCGCCCAGGAGCTGGCTGGCAATTAGGACCACCGCTCCCGCGAGTGGGTTCGCTGGCGCCAGCCGAATGAACAATTGCGCGCACCCACCCAGCAGCAATGCGGCGAGTGTGGCGCGTCCGGACTTGGACGCGGAGTCTAAGAGCGTCGCGGATTACCGGGTTATTGGGCTGTCCACTTCTGAGTTGTCCCCGTGACAGAGAAGATTACGGACACGCGCAAGCGCGAGACCCAGTTCGGAATCCGGTCCAGCCCCAACCTCAGCGGCGATCACGTTGGCTTCCGCGAGCGCAGCCTTCGCATCATTGGACACTCCGGCGAGGTGCTGCGTCTCGGCTCGGCCGCAGAGTAAGATACCAAGGCTCTTCCGGTCGGACACGGCGCGTAACAGGGCTTCGCTCGAATCCAGGCAACGGCGCGCCTCGTCGAAATTCGCCTGGCGGGCGTGCAGCAGGCCGACGTAGCTCAGAAATTGGCCCTCTCTGCGTCGATCTCCCGTCGCGCGCGCGATGGCCAGCGCCGCACCGAAGTGATCCCCGGCCTCGTCGAAACGAGCCAAACTGTCGCAAGCCATTCCGAGGTTGCACAGCACGATGCACTCCAAGTGGGCATTGCCCATGTCTTGGGCCACAGCCAGCGCCACCTCGAGTTGATCGAGGGCTTCACCGAAGCGTCCCTGTATCTGATGCAGCAGACCGAGGTTACACAGCGTGTTTCCTTCGAGCCGCCGATTGCCAACCTCCCGTGCTACGGCGAGCGCAGCTTCATTATGCGTTCGTGCCTTGTCCATGGCCCCCAGCTCGGCATATTCGTTACCCAAGTTGCCGAGTACGCTGCCCTCGCGATGCCGGTTCCCTGCTTCTCGTGCCAAGGTCAGCGCCGTGTCGTAACACGCGAGAGCCTGTTGCCACCGGCCCAGAACCGACTCCACGTTACCGAGCACGTTGTAGGCGTCGCTCTGGATGCCCCGATCGTTCAGTTCGCGTGCGATCGACAACGCCATCTCGACGCATGCACGGGCCGATGCCAAGTTGCCTTCCTCGATACCAAGGAAGCCGAGGCTTACAAGCGCACGGCACTCGCATCGACGGTCACCGACCTCGCGGGCTCCCGCCTGTGACGCGTCGAGCCGGACGCGCGCCTCAAGACCCTTCCCGGAGTACTCTAACGCACGTCCAGCAACGTAATCCGCCCTGGCGGCAGCCGCTGTTCGGATTTCGGGTATGGCCCGTACTAGGGACGCGAGTTCGACCCCGACCCGGAAGGGTCCGCGCAATGCCAGCCGCGCCCAGGCTCCCTCCAGCGAGCGCACGGCCATATCCATGTCGCCTCGGGCGGCGGCGCGGCGACATGCTACGACGAGATTGTCGAGTTCGTCGCAGCCATCGGCGACGGCCGCCGTCTCATCCAGGCCCGCAAAGTACGTGCCGTGTCGAATTTCAGCTGCGAGGGGCGCCGCCGGACCGCTCCCCTCATAGCGCGCCGCCGTGCGCAACTGCTCAGCCGCATATTCTTGCACACTCACCAGGAGATCGAACCGACTGTCGGTCACCTGCCCGACCAAGGACTTTTGCACCAGCGATTGCAGCGCATCCATGGGCCACGGTGCGTTCTCGTACGGTGTGAGGTCGAGTACGGCCTCCACCGACTCGAGCGTGAATCCACCCTCGAACACCGACAGTTGCGCCAGCGCGGCTTTCTCGGGTAACGACAGCAAATCCCAGGACCAATCAAACACCGCGCGCAGCGTCGCCTGCCGGTCCAGCCGCCCACCCGCGGAAGACAACAACTTGAACCGCTCGCTCATGCGCATCAGCAGCATCCGCGGAGGCATCACGCGCACCCGCGCCGCGGCCAACTCGATCGCAAGTGGCAACCCGTCCAACAGCTTCACGAGCTGGGCGATCGACGATTGATCTTCGGCGCTCGGCTCGAAACCGGGCTTCGCCGCCTCTGCCCTTCTTAGGAACAATGCAGCTGCGTCGGATGGCGGCAGCGGCGCCAGCGCGAGGATCTCTTCTCCGGATAGCCCAAGCACTTCGCGCGTCGTCACGAGGAACCGTGCATCGCTTGCTCGGTTCAGCCACCGGCCCAGTGTTTCCTCCGCGTGGCGCACCACTTGCTCGAAGTTGTCGAGTATCACGAGACACTTTCCGCGCCCCACGATAGCTCGCCCAATCTGGGTGACCGGGTCGTCCTTGCCCAGCGCTACATCGAGCCCCTGCGCGACAGCACAGAGGATGCCGTCCAGACTTCGGGCTTCTGACAGATCGCAGAACCAGACGCCACCCGGGAAATCCCTGAGCGAGCTCCACCCGAACCGGGTGACCAACCGTGTCTTACCGGTTCCCCCGAGGCCCAGGACCGAGACCACTCGTGCACCGCTGTGCAGGCGTCGTGCAAGTTCGGCCAAGGACTCGCGTCGCCCGACGAAGGTATCGCGTTCGGCCGGCAGGCTGTGACCGGTGAGTGATGCCAGCGGCGGAAAATCAGCGCGCAAGTCCGACGCGACGACCTGTAGCAGGCGTTCGGGATTGAGCAAGCCCCGCAATCGATGTTCGCCCATCTCGCGCAGCGTGACCCCTTCCGGCAAATTCCCGCGTACCAATTCCGCCGTGGCGGCGGAGAGCAGGACCTGGCCGCCGTGCGCAGCGGACATGATCCGCGCCGCGCGATTCAACGCTGTGCCGAAATAATCGTCGTCGCGAAATTCCGCCGCCCCGGTGTGCAAGCCCATGCGTACCTTCAGCGCAACTGGCGGTCGGGCATCAGACCCAGCAGGCTCAGGCTTCCAGGCGTCCGCATTGGGTGCCTGCAAGACGCGTTGTGCGGCGAGGCACGCTGCAAGCGCATCCATAGCAGTGGCGAAGGCTGCATAGGCGCCATCGCCAGTGCTCTTAACGATACATCCGTCGGATGACTCGATCGCTTGACGCAACAGTTTGTCGTGGCGCGCAAGCGCGACCTGCATTGCGTCGGGATGCTGCTCCCACAACGTTGTGCTGCCCTCGATATCCGTGAACAGGAAGGTAACCGTACCTGTGGGCAATTGCGAGTGCTTAGGAGCCGTCGGGGGCATAGTGGAAGCGGTATTGGCACGCCAGAAAACCCATTCTGCGAGTCGCCCGCCGCTTGCGCAACCGGGCGTGAGCTCTAAGCGTTGGTGAGCCGGCAGAACGGTTCGCGCGAGGCTTGCTGGGCTCGCTGATCGTCACCTGAAATTGCAGAAGCCGACCTTCAAGAAAAGAAGCTAACCGGCGTTAAGCGGGCTCGTCGTCATCGCGGACCGCATCATCGGCGGGTCAGTTCAGTAGTGCGGACTGCGGCGTGATGCCCGCCTTAGCCAGCCTTCGCCGCCCTTGAGTTTTTTGCTGACGGGTCGAGGCTCGCGCCGGGCCGTATCGAGGGCCACGAGGAACGACGTCGCGCGTTGCCCAGTTTTTCGGTCGGCGGTTACGTCCGGTCGGTCCAACGCCGCCTGACAACCTTGCGGCGATCATCGCCGCAAGGTTGCAGCGGTGCAGACGCTTATGGGCGCTTTACGACGATAGTTGCACTGCAATTCTCACTTCCGGAGTACACCAGAGACGCGATCCCCGTTTTGCCCTGAGAACCTGCCGTGGCAGTCCCGTTAGAGCCCAGATACCAATTGCCACATTTACCACGCGAAGCAGTCCTGCAGGTGACGCTGACAGTCACACCCGGCGGGCACACAAGTTGGGTAACCTGAACCTGGGCACCTTCTGGAAATGGGAAGTAGTCTGCCCCCTGGTTCGAGTAAAGATTCAATTGCTGCTGCTTCACTGGGGCAGCTTGCGCGCTATGGCTTCCGGCAAATGCGCAACAAAGCAATACTAAGGCGAATTTCGACTGCATGATCGTCTCCTCCCGGAGTTAAAGTGATAAAACACACGACAGCACCCTACAGCCACGATGGGCTACTTTGGCGAATAGCAAATCGTCGCACGACTGGCACCACGGCCGCAACAGGGGGGTGTTCAGTCAGACAGACGGGTTATTGGCCCCCAATCCTGCCTGCGGAACAGTCGCAATTGGCTGGCCGCGGACATCGGGGGTGACGATAGGTGGCACAACGCGCGGGCGTTGAAGGGCATCGAGGCAATCCCCTTATCGGGCTACTGAGCGCGCTGCTCCACGTTCGTTCGTGTAGCTACGTAAGGGATAACTAAGAGGATCGAAATTAGCTTCGCATCAGCAACACGATTCCGGATACGATCGCAAAGAGCAGCACGAACAGGCGCAGCAGTCGGCCGCCGACCCGGTCATGAATGAGGCGACTTACCGCTGCACCGATGGCTAGCGCCGGCACGAGCATGAGCGCCGTTTCGAAATGAGACGCGCTCACGCGCCCGGCCGCAGCCAGAATGGCGAGCGACATCAATTGGCCGACTAGAAAGCAGAAAGCGAGTGTGGCGCGCAGCCTGGCAGCACCTTGATGCTGATAGACCAAAGCAAGCGGCGGACCCCCGATCCCGGTTGCCGTCTCGGTGACCCCGGTGATGACCCCGGCCGCGACAAGACTCCGATGGTCCGGTTTGAAGCTTGGGGCGATGAGCGTGGCGACCGCTGCCATTATGGTTATGGCGCCGATCAGCGCGTTGAGAAAACTTGAGGTCAACGCCGTGAGTAGCCACAGGCCACCAAAGGTGCCGATAAACCTCCCTATCGTGATCCACGTCGCACCTGAGCGGTCCAACGCACCCCACTCGCGCCAGACGACGTATACGTTAAGCGGGATCATCAGCATCAGCAGACTCACCGGTACGAGATCGGGCGCCAGCAGCGCCAGAATCGGCGCAACGATGAGCGCGAAGCCGACCCCGGTCGTTCCCTGCACGAAACCCGCGACCATAACGCCCGTGGCAATCGCTGCGAACACAGCGAAACTCAATTACCAGTTTCCCATTCGAGACTGATGCCAGGTCGGATAATTGCCAATGCGTTCGCGACCGGTCTGACTGCGCTTAGATATTCTGCCGCAGCGAATTTCCACGTCGTTACCGGGACCAAGGCACGGGGAAGCAGCGCACGCCAAAAAATACGGCGCCGCTCATGCGACGCCGTATCGGAATAGGCCCCCCGCCTGTGCCGTGCCAACCGTCATCTTGAACCTCGGTTCAAGAGGGTCACCTGCCAGGACCATTAGGCACTTCCGCGTAGGGAGCGCACACCGGTCCGCTAAGGCGCGGCAACCTCGCTAACGTAGCATTGGTTCAAAGAGTATATGGCCAGCTCGAACACCGCAGGGGACGACTGTTGCAGCCGAGCAAGAGCGTCGCACCACGCCGGAAACCCGACGTCAGAGCAACTTTTCCTGCTCCGCCATCGCGCGATCAATGGCCGTCTGCATGGAAGAAATTCTACGCTGAATGGCTGAACTGTCAAAGCCGCCCGTCGCCGGCGCTCCGCTTCTCGCGCGCAGCAACTCGTGTGTGATGTTGAGCGCCGCCATGACCGCAATCCGCTCGGAGCCCGCGACTTTTCCTGCATCCCGGATCTCGCGCATGCGCCGGTCGAGAAATTGCACCGCCTGCAGCAGCTCCTCGCGCTCGGACTCCCGGCACACGACGCGATACTCGCGTCCGAGAAGCGACACGTCGAGCGTAAGCGAGGGGTCATCCATCGGTCAGTTCGCCGATTCGGGAAGCTGCTGCAGCAGCGAATCAAGGCGCGCCGTCGCGGCGGCCATTCGCGCTGCGAGAACACGATGCTGCTCCTTCGCCCGCCCCAGTTCGCGCTTGAGCGACTCGTTCTCGGCGCGCAACCGATGATAGTCGGCGAGCAGAAGGGCGAGCTTTTGCTCCAGCTTGGCCAGTTCGGAGTCCATTAGGCACTATAGGCGGAACGTTTCCGCGCCGTCAACCGGCGCTACGCGGCCGATGCTTCAGCCTGTGGCAAGCGGCTCGTAGCTAACCTGGAGAATTTCGAGCTGCTCGACGCCGCCCGGCGTGCTGAGCGTGACGCTGTCGCCCTCACGCGCCTTGATCAGCGCCCGCGCCATCGGCGACACCCAGCTGATGTACCCGCGCGTGGTGTCGATCTCGTCGACCCCGACGATGCTGATCGTGCGCTCCTCACCGCGTCGATTGCTGATTTTCACCGTCGCGCCGAAAAAAATCTGGTCGGCGTTATCTGCGTCGCGCCGCGTTAGCGGATCGACCACCTCGGCGCGATCGAGCCGCTTGATCAGAAAGCGGATGCGACGATCGATCTCGCGCAACCGTTTCTTGCCATAAATGTAGTCGGCATTCTCCGATCGGTCGCCATTGCTGGCGGCCCACGCCACGGTCGCCACCACCTCGGGCCGTTCCTTGTCGGTGAGCCGACTCAGCTCATCCTTTAGACGCGCGAATCCACCCGGCGTCATATAGTTGCGACTTCCGGCCGGAAGGGGAGAAGCCGCCTCGAGTTCGTTGTCGAACTCGGCATCTTCTTCACGGGTAAAGGCTTTGCTCATGCTGAACTATCGCGATTCGACTTCAAGCGGAGTCGGACGCCACACGGCGACGGCAAATTATAAGCCCGGGCGTGACCGAGCGCGGGCCGAACGCGGGCTATAATCGCGGCTCCTCTCCGGCCCGTCCCCCTTCGGCGCGTTCGCCGCGATGCCCCGGATCTCAGCCGTTTTCGCCCTGCCAGCGCTCGCCGTCATTGCGGCCGCCGCCTTTGCCCTCGCGCTTTCGGTTGGTAGTATCGCGATCGATCCGGAATCCGTCTTGCGCGCGCTCTTTGCCTCCGGCGACGAAACGCAGCGCACGATCGTGCGCGAGCTGCGCCTGCCGCGCGCCATCGCCGCGTTCGCAACCGGCGGCGCCCTTGCGCTCGCGGGCGCGCTGCTCCAGGTGCTGCTCAGAAACCCCCTTGCTGACCCCTACGTGCTCGGCGTGTCCGGCGGTGCCGCAGCCGGAGCGCTGACGACGATGTTGCTCGGTGTAGCCGCGTGGCTCATTCCGGTCGGAGCCTTCGGCGGAGCGTTCGCGTCGACGGTCATTGTGTTCGGCTTGGCGCGCGGCAAAGGCGCCTGGTCGCCAACGCGACTGCTGCTCACCGGTGTCGTCGTCGCCGCCGGCTGGGGCGCCGTGGTCGCACTCATTCTGTCGCTTGCGCCGGAGACACAGTTGCGTGGCATGTTGTTCTGGCTCATCGGCGACCTTTCGTCGCCGCCGGCGGCGTGGTCGACGCTGGCGGCGCTGCTGCTGGCCCTTGGGGCGGTATTGCCGTTTGCCGGTGACCTCAATGCACTGGCACGCGGCGAAATCACCGCCGCCGCGCTGGGTGTCGATGTCGAGCGCCTTCCCTGGCTTGTCTTCGCGCTTGCCGCCTTCCTGACCGCCGCCGCGGTGACGACCGCCGGTGCGATTGGATTCGTCGGCCTGATCGTGCCCCACGCCGTACGCCTCGTCCTCGGCAACGACCAGCGTGTACTGCTGCCGGCCTCCGCCTTGGCCGGCGGGGCCCTGCTCCTCGTCGCCGACACCCTGGCGCGGCAAGTCACAGCGCCGGCGCAGCTCCCCACCGGCGTCGTCACCGCGCTGCTCGGTGTGCCCACCTTCCTCTATCTGCTGCGTCGCGAGCAGCGATGACTACGCCGTTGCTCGCCACCCGCGGTCTTGCGGTGACCATCGCTGGAATCCGCGTGTGTAGCGGTCTCGATCTCGTCGTGGCGCCGGGCCAATGCTGGGCCATTCTGGGGCGTAACGGCGCCGGCAAGACGACCTTGCTGCACACGCTGGCGGGATTGCGCAGCCCGGCGGCAGGCACGATTGAGTTTCTCGGCCGACCGCTCGCCACCACCGGGCGCCGCGAACTCGCGCGCTTGCGTGGTCTACTGCCCCAGGATGACACTGATGCGTTTCCTGCGACGGTCCTCGAATCCGTGCTCATCGGACGTCATCCGCATCTTTCGCGTTGGCAACTGGAGGGCGCCGAGGACCTGCGCATCGCGCGCGAGGCCCTTGCGGCCACAGATATGCCGGGAACCGACGCACGTGATGTCCGCACGCTTTCCGGAGGCGAGCGAAGACGCGTTGCGCTGGCGGCACTGCTGGCGCAGCAACCGCAGCTGTTTCTGCTTGACGAGCCGTCCAGCCATCTCGATCTCGCGCACCAAATCGCGCTGCTCGATCGCCTCGTCGGCGCGGTGCGCCTCAGTGGCAAAGCGCTGGTGATGGTGGTGCACGACATTAACCTTGCGGCGCGCTATTGCGACCATGCCCTGCTGCTCGCCGACGGCATGGCGTTGCCGGGTTCCGCGCCCGATCTGCTTCGCGCCGAGCGGCTATCGGCCGTATTTGGCATTGGACTCCAGGCCGTTGCCGGGCCCCGCGGCAACATCTTCATACCGGAATGATCAGCGCCGGTTCTCTCGCGCCCGATCAAGCGCCGCGCAGAGCTGCTCCGCTCCGGCGACGAACCGGGGCCCGGCGCGGTGCAGCAGATTGGCGTCGACGACGAACAGGTTGCCGTGCGCAACGGCAGGAAGGTCGCGCCAGCGTCTCCAAGCGTCGAGCCAGTCCGGCCGTACCGCGTCGTCGGTGCCGGCGATGATCGCCTCGGGTCGCGCCGCTAGCACGTCTTCGACGCCGACCTCGGGTGCCGGTGACGAGAGGTCCGCGAAAACGTTTTCGCCGCCACACAGCCGGATCGCGGCGCTGATCAGATGTCCCCCGCCGATCGTGTACAGCGGCTGGTTCCAGATTTCGTAGAAAACTGCAAGCTTGGGCGTGCTAACCGCCCGTCGTTCCAGCGCGGCGAGGCGGACACGGAAACTCGCAGCCGCGCCAGCGGCCTGTGCCGTGGTGCCGGCGAGCACGCCCAGCCGCTCGATCTCGGCCGCGATCGCCGCCGGCGTCCGCGGATCAGAGACGAAGATCGTGGCGCCGATGGCACGCAGGCGCTCGATCTGCGCCGGGGCAAGATACGGCCAGACGATGACCAAGTCGGGCTTGAGTGCAACGATGCGCTCAAGGTCGAGGCCGGCGGCAGTGCCGACCTGAAACAGCCGCGCCGCTTCCGGCGGCCAGTCGGCGGGTGCCAGGACACCGACGATGCGATCGCCCGCACCGGCGGCAAACAAGAGCTCCGTTGCATGCGGGGCGAGGCTGACGATGCGCCTGGCAGGCGCGGCGAGCGCGATCGTTGCGCCGGTCGCATCTTCAACCGCCACCGGCCCGGCGAGCGCCTGACTGCACACGGCCAGGAGCAGCGCTGAGGCGAGGTTTGGAAGCGGAGAGCGCAACACTGGGTACCGGTTACGGACGCCGGCGCAATGCGCCCGCCGACGCGAGGGCTTAAGCGTGTGGTCACGGTGCGGGAGAGCGTCCGGCCGCAACCGCGGGCGAATTATAGACCCCGGCGGCGGCGGCGGGCGCGCGCCCCGCCCCTCTGGCCTGAGGCTGGTATACTTTTCGCCCTTTTCCTGGTTCAAGCCTCAGCCGGATAACCCCCGGCGCCGGGGTGCCCTGTGTGACCCAGAAGCTATACATCCGCACGTTCGGCTGCCAGATGAACGAGTACGACTCGGACAAGATGGCCGACCTGCTGCATGAAACCGATGGCCTCGACCGCACCGATCGCCCCGACCAGGCCGATGTAATCCTGTTCAACACCTGCTCGGTGCGCGAAAAGGCTCAGGAGCGTGTCTTCCACGACCTCGGCCGCGTGCGCGCGCTCAAGGCGGCGAACCCGAAACTCATCATCGGTGTAGGTGGCTGCGTGGCCAGCCAGGAGGGCGCGACGATCGTGCGCCGGGCACCGTATGTCGACGTCGTGTTCGGGCCGCAGACATTGCACCGGTTGCCGGACCTCATCGCGCGCCGGCGAAGCACTGGGCAGGCGCAAGTTGACATCAGCTTTCCGGAGATCGAGAAGTTCGACTCGCTCCCTCCAGCCCGTGTCGAGGGCGCCAGTGCGTTTGTGTCGATCATGGAAGGATGCAGCAAGTACTGCACCTTTTGCGTGGTGCCGTACACGCGTGGCGAGGAGGTCTCGCGTCCTTTCGACGATGTGCTCACCGAGGTCGCCGACCTCGTTGACCAGGGAGTCAAGGAGATCACGCTGCTCGGACAGAACGTCAACGCCTACCGCGGCGCAATCGGCCACGGAGCACAAGCCAGCGGCGAAACCGGCGACTTGGCAACACTGCTCGAGTATCTCGCCGAGATGCCGGGGCTCGAGCGCATTCGCTACATGACCTCGCATCCGCGCGAGATGACGTCGAACCTGATCGACGCCTACACGAAGGTTCCCAAGCTCGTGTCGGCGCTGCACCTGCCCGTGCAATCCGGTTCGGATCGCGTGCTTGCAGCGATGAAGCGCGGCTACACCGCGCTTGAATACAAGGCGATCGTGCGCAGGCTGCGCGCGAATCGGCCTCAACTGTCGCTTACGTCCGACTTCATTGTCGGCTTTCCTGGCGAGACCGACGCGGATTTCGAGCGGACGCTGTGCCTCATCGACGAAATCGGCTTTGACGGCAGCTTCAGCTTCATCTACAGCCAGCGGCCCGGAACTCCGGCGGCAAGTTACCCGGACCAGGTACCGCGTGCGCTGGCGCAGGCGCGGCTGGCTCGGTTGCAGGCAGCTCTCGACGCCCAGTACCGCACGCAAAGCGAGCGCATGCTGGGAGCGGATGAACGTGTCCTCGTGACCGGCCGCGCGGCCAAGGATAAGCAAGAATTGCAGGCACGAACCGAAAACAACCGCGTCGTCAACTTCGTCGGCGACGACTCGCTCATCGGCAGCTACGCCAAGGTCACGATTACCGCCGCGCTTCGGCACTCGCTGCGCGGCGAATGGCATCCGGGCTGACCCGCCTGCTTCCGGCCGGTTGCACACCCACTCTTTATTCCATCCGCAACACTCACCGCAAGAGCCCGAACATGTTTCAGCGACCGCCCCTCCTTACACTTGCGCTTCCCTTCGTCCTCGTCGCAGCGCTAGCCAGCTGCGCCAACGCGCCCGTCGCGCCCGATGCGGCAGCCGCCAAGCCGGCGGACGCGGCGCCAGGCGCCCCGGCCGCCGCAGGCCAGCCACGTCCGTTCGCCGACGTAATCAAGGATGCGAAGGAAACACCGGGGTTGTTCCCCGTCTGGCAGAAGGACGAGAAAGTGTGGATCGAGATCGCGTCCGAGCAGTTCGGGGTCCCCTACCTGTTCACCGCCAACTTGAGTCGCGGCGTGGGTGAGCAGGGCGTGTACGGCGGCATGATGCTGATGGACCAGATCGTCGTGTTCAAACGCATCGGAAACACCGTGCAGCTGATCGCGAAAAACTATGCCTTCACCGGCGGCGCCAACGCCGCGATCGCCGAGGGCGTGAAGGAAGGCTTCACCGACAGCCTGCTGGGAGCGACGACGGTCGTGAGCCAGCCGCACCCGGAGCGTAAGACGGTATTGATCGACGCCAATGCGCTGCTGCTAACCGACATCCCCGCCGGCGATTACTTCACGACCGGCATCCACATGCGTAGCTATACGTTCGACGCCAAGAACTCGAGTTTCGATGGCGTGCACAACTCGGTCGAGCAGTCGTCCTTCATCGTTTCGGCGCACTATTCCAATCCGCGGGCGACGCTGCCGCCGGCGCCGACGCCGACCCCGCCGCCGCCCAATCCGTTCCCGCGGTTCACGACGCTCCCCGACGCCCGCAGCCTGTTCCTCGGCTATACCTACAATTTCGCCCAGCTGCCCGAGCCGATGCCCGCGCGACGTGCGGATCCCCGGATCGGGCATTTCGAAAGCCAAGTCTGGGACTTTTCCACCGACATCAACTTTACCCCCAGGGCGCATTACGTCAATCGTTGGCGGCTGGAGAAGAAGGCCCCGGACGCGGCGCTGTCAGAGCCGAAGCAGCCGATCGTTTTCTGGATCGACCGGACCGTGCCCGAGAAGTATCGCCCCGCAGTGCGCGCCGGCATCCTCGAATGGAACAAGGCGTTCGAGAAAATCGGCTTCAAGGACGCGATCGTCGTGCGGCAAGCGGATGAGAACACGCCGATCGACACCTACGACGCGCGGCATTCGACCGTGCGCTGGTTTGTCTCCAAGGGTGCCGAGTTCGCGATCGGGCCATCGACGGTGGACCCGCGCACCGGCGAGATCCTGGATGCCCAGGTTGCCGTCCCGGAATCGTTCTCGCGCTTCTACCGCACGTTCATCTCGGAGCAGGCACCGTCGGAGTCGGCGTTCGGCGCCGACAACGAGTCGCTCAACCTCGACGAGGGCAAATGCACCTACGCCTCCGAGGTGATCGCAGAAATGCAGTTCGGTCTCGACCTGCTGATCGAGCGCGGTGAAATCGAACCAGGCAGCCCGGAGGCCGATGCGTTCGTCGCGGCGTCGCTCAAGGCCATCGTGATGCACGAGGTGGGGCACACGCTGGGCCTGCGGCACAACTTTCGCGCCTCTACCGTGTATACGCTGGCGCAAATCCAGGATCCGGCATTTACCCGGGAACATGGCATCTCCGGCTCGGTCATGGACTACAACCCGCTTAACATCGCGGTGAAGGGAGAGGCGCAAGGCGCTTATGTCGATCCGACGATCGGGCCCTACGATTACTGGGCAATCGAGTACGCCTACCGGCCGCTGCCGAAGGAGACGGAGACCGAGGAACTGGCCAAGATCGCCGCGCGCGGCGCGACCGATCCGCTGCTCGCGTTCTCGTCCGACGAGGAAGCAATCGCCGGCCTCGATCCGGACGCGAGCGCGTTCGACTTGGGTTCCGATCCGCTGCTCTACCTTTCGAAGCGGCTCGTCATCTCGCACGAGCTCTGGCAACGTCTACAGGCTCGGCAGCTCAAGCCGGGAGAATCCTACGACGTGCTGCGGCGTAGCTTCGACGCCGGCTTCCAGCAGGTCAGCCGCGCGGCGGGGCTGATCGTGAAGTACGTGGGCGGGGTTTACTACGTTCGTGACTTTGCCGGCACCTCGAACCTGCCGCTGACGCCGGTCTCGCCGGAGCAACAGCGCACGGCGCTAAACCTCATCGCAACGGGCCTCTTCTCGGCGGACAGTTTCCGCTTCAAGCCCGAATTCCTGCGCAGCATGGGGATCGACTACCTAAACATCCGCGACGGCGGCGGTGCCCGCGCGGCGGCCCGGTACAACCCCGACTTCAGCCTCAGAAGCCGCGTGCTGGGCCTGCAAGCTGCGGTCCTAAACCAGCTCTTGAGCGACGCCGTGCTCTTGCGGCTGCTCGACTCCGAGATCAAGGTGCACAAGGCAGACCAGGCCCTGACTCTGAACGAGCTGGTTGCCGCCCTGCGTGGTTCGATCTGGAGCGAATTGAAAACCGGTGGCTCGATTCCGGCCCTGCGCCGCGACTTGCAGCGCGAATACCTGCGCCACATCGTAACCTTCCTCACCCACCCGGCGGCGGGCACGCCGGCAGACGCGGTTGCACTCTTCCGCGAAGAGGGGAAGCTGCTTTCGGCGCAAATCAAGACAGCCGCCCACGACGGCAACCGCGATGCCGTGACGCGTGCGCACCTGATCGAATCGGCGGGGGCGCTCGACGAAGCGCTCAAGGCCCCGCTGCAGCGGCAGGGCGTCTAGCGCGGCGAGAGCCTTCTTTGCCGGAAGCGTCCCGCTTGAAGCCGCATAGCGCCGAGCTTACGCTCGCGCCGCTCGACAACCGGGCACTCGCGAACCTCTGCGGGTCGCTCGATGCCAACCTGCGGCAGATCGAGGCTGCCCTGGACGTGACGATTGCCCGCCGCGGCGCCACGTTCACGCTGCGCGGGGCGCGCGGAGGCGTCGAGCGAGCCGCTGCCGCGCTGCATCGCTTCTATGCCCGGGCGCAGGAGCCGCTCACTGTGGACGATGTGCAGCTCGGCTTGGTCGAGCTGCGCGGTGCCGCGCAGGACGCTGCCGTCCCCGGCGATGGCGTGGACCGCGGCATGCCCGTTTTGCGCACCCGCCGCGCCGACCTGCACGGACGCACACCGAACCAGATCACGTATCTGCAGCACATTCAGGATCACGACATCACCTTCGGCATCGGGCCTGCTGGCACCGGTAAGACCTACCTCGCTGTGGCTTGTGCTGTCGATGCGCTTGAACGCGATGCGGTCAAGCGCATCGTCCTCGTCCGCCCCGCGGTCGAGGCCGGTGAGCGTCTGGGATTTCTGCCTGGAGATTTCGCGCAAAAGGTCGATCCGTATCTGCGGCCACTCTACGATGCCCTGTACGACCTGATGGGGTTCGACAAGACAGCAAAGAGCTTCGAGCGCAACACAATCGAAATTGCTCCCCTCGCCTACATGCGCGGACGCACCCTCAATCACTCGTTCATCATCCTTGATGAGGCGCAGAACACCACGCCCGAGCAGATGAAGATGTTCCTGACCCGGATCGGCTTCGGCACCCGGGCAGTCATTACCGGCGACGTCACCCAGATCGACCTCGCGCGCGGCCAGAAGAGCGGCTTGATCGAGGCGCGACGCGTACTCGCCGACGTGCGCGGCCTCGCGTTTACCGATTTCACCAGCGCTGACGTCGTACGCCATCCGTTGGTGCAGAAGATCATCAGCGCTTACGAAAAGCATACCCGAAGCGAGCGTATCGATGCCCCCGGCGGCGATCGACGCCGTGTGCGCTGATGGTGCCGTCCCGGCGCGCGGGCGGAGCGAAGCGCTCACCGCGAGCGCAGGCCGCCGTGGCCGTGCAATACGCGGCCGCCGGCAATGACTTGCCGGCACGTCCCTTGCTTCGGCGCTGGGTACGAGCCGCGGTATGTGCCGACGTCACGGCGCTGTCCGTCGTGCTGCGCTTTGTCGAGGAAACCGAGGGCCGCGCCCTCAACCGAGACTACCGCGACCGTGACCGCCCCACCAACGTGCTGGTGTTCGTGTACGATTATGTGGGGGGCGCCGAGGGTCCGATGCTGAGCGGCGATATCATTCTTTGTGCGCCGGTGCTGCGACGCGAGGCCACGGAACAGGGCAAGTCGCTGGCTGCGCATTGCGCGCACCTGGTCGTCCACGGCATGCTGCATCTGCAGGGCCACGACCACGATCGCGTCGACACGGCGGTGCGGATGGAGGCGCGCGAAACCGCCATCCTCGCCCGCCTGGGCTTTGGCAATCCATACCAGATGGGGCCGGGGCCATGTACAAGCCCTTCCCGGCGCGCTTCCCGATGAGCGGATACGCGCCCAGCAAAGACCCTCAGCGACCCACGCTGCTCGAGCGGCTTTCGGCGTTTCTGATCCGCGAGCCGGAAGACCGCGAGGAACTGCTCTCGCTCCTGCACGGCGCGTTCGAGCACAAGCTGCTCGACGCCGACGCGCTGTCGATTATCGAAGGGGCGCTGCAGGTTTCCGAAATGACGGTGCGCGACATCATGATTCCACGCGCCCAGATGGACGTGGTTTCGATCGACGACGAACCGGACCAGTTCATCCCCTTTGTCCTGGAGACTCGCCATTCACGCTTCCCCGTCGTCGGCGAGAACAAGGACGACATTGTCGGCATCCTGCTCGCCAAGGAATTACTCAACTATTACGCCAACCCGGAATCGTTCAACCTGCGCGATACCCTGCGCCCCGCCGTGTTCGTGCCGGAATCCAAGCGGCTCAATGTGCTCCTGCGCGACTTTCGCGCCAATCGCAATCATATCGCCATCGTCGTCGACGAATATGGAGGCGTGTCGGGCCTGGTCACCATCGAGGACGTGCTGGAGCAGATCGTCGGCGATATCGAAGACGAGTATGACTTCGACGAAGCCGAGGACAACATCATTCCCGAGGCGGGCGGGCGCTACCGGGTGAAAGCGCAGACCGAGATTGCCGATTTCAACGAGACGCTCGGTGCCAAGTTCAGCGACGAGGAATTTCATACCATCGGTGGGCTGGTCGTGCAGGCGTTTGGGCGGCTGCCCAAGCGGGGCGAGGCGACTACGATCGCCAACTTCCGCTTCAAGGTCGTGCGCGCCGACAGCCGCCGCATCTATACCTTGCAAGTGGAGCGTGTCGCGCCCGAGGCGGAGGAAAAATCGCCCGCGGGCGTTGCCTGATGCGCGCATCTCTGCCCGTCGCCGCCGCCGCCCTGCTCGGTGTCGCGACGGTGCTCGGTTTCGCGCCGTTTGGACTGTCCGCGCTGCCGGTGTTCACGCTCGCCGGCCTGTTTTTGCTGTGGCGACGCGCGCGCTCCCCCCGCGCCGCGGCCGCGGCGGGGTTCGCGTATGGCCTGGGCTTGTTCGGCGCCGGCGTGTCGTGGGTCTATATCGCCCTGGCGCTGTTCGGCGGCATGGAAGGTGCGCTGGCCGCGCTTGCCACCGCGGCTTTCTGCCTCTACCTCGCGCTCTTTCCCGCGTTCGTCGGCTGGGTGACGGCCCGCCTGGCACCCGCGGGCACCGGCGCGCGACTCGTTGCCGCGGCGGCGTGCTGGACCTTGAGCGAATGGTTACGCAGCTGGCTCTTATCCGGCTTTCCGTGGCTTTCGGTTGGTTACGCCCAGACGCACGCGGCGCTCGGCGCCTACGCGCCGATCGGTGGCGTGTTTCTGGTCGGTCTCGCTGTCGCTACTTCAGCCGCCGTGGTGGCCTACGCGCCCCAGGCGCTGCGCAACCGCCGCCGTGGCGTTGCCGCCGCGGCGGTATTGCTCGCCGTGTGGGGCACGGCTTGGGGCCTGCGCAGCATCGAATGGAGCCACGCGACCGGCGATCCGCTGACCGTGAGCCTGGTCCAGGGCAATATCGCCGAAGACATCAAATTCGAGGCTGCCTATCGCGACGCCTCGCTTGCCGCCTACGCCGCCCTGGTCGCGCAGGCCAAAGGGCGATTGATCGTGCTGCCGGAGTCGGCACTGCCGATGTTCGCCGACGAAGTACCGGTCGACTACGTCGCCCAGCTGCGGGAGGCCGCGAAAGAACGCGGCGGCGACCTGCTTGTGGGGCTCTTTTTCTTCGAGCCCCGCGCCGCGGGCGAGGACGAGGACCGCTACTTCAACAGCGTGGTCAGCGTCGGTACGGCCCCGACGCAGGTCTATCGCAAACGCCATCTGGTTCCGTTTGGCGAGACCATTCCGGCGAAGCCGATCGTGGGCTGGTTCATCCGCCGCGTACTGCAGATTCCACTCGCCGACCAGACGCCGGGCCCGGCCGATCAGGCGCCGATTGACGTCGCCGGCCAGCGTGTCGCCGTCAACATCTGCTACGAGGACGCATTCGGCGCCGAGCTCATCCGCCAGTTGCCGGCAGCGACGCTGCTGATCAATGTCACCAACGATGCGTGGTATGGGCATTCGCTGGCCGCCGAGCAGCATGAAGAGATCGCCGCCATGCGCGCGCTCGAGACCGCGCGGCCGATGTTGCGCGCGACCAACACCGGCATCACGTCTCTCATCGATCACCACGGCGTGGAGCTTGAGCGGCTGCCATGGTTCACGCGCGGCATACTCGAAGGATCGATCGCCGGCCGCACCGGCACGACGCCCTACGTTCGCTGCGGGGACGCGCTCGCAGTCGCTGGCGCATTGCTCCTCGCCGCAGCATCCTTTGCAATCGGGAGACGACGCGCAAACGATTCGGGATAGCCGGTGGCGTGGCGCGGCGTTCATCCACTAGAATCAAGCCCTTCATGCCCGCCACGACGCCTTGATGCTCACCTTCCAGCAGTTCATCGCCAAGCTCCAGGACTATTGGGGCGCGCAGGGCTGCGCTCTGCTGCAGCCCTACGACATGGAGGTCGGCGCGGGCACTTCACACACCGCGACGTTTCTGCGCGCGCTCGGGCCCGAGCCTTGGCGCGCCGCGTTCGTTCAGCCTTCGCGGCGGCCCAAGGACGGGCGCTACGGCGAGAACCCGAACCGCCTGCAGCACTACTACCAGTACCAGGTGGTGCTCAAACCCTCGCCGCCGGATATCCTTGAGCGCTACGTGGGATCGCTTGCGGCCCTTGGATTCGACCTGACGATGAACGACGTGCGCTTCGTCGAAGACGATTGGGAAAACCCAACCCTCGGTGCCTGGGGGCTGGGCTGGGAAGTCTGGCTCAATGGCATGGAGATCACGCAGTTCACTTACTTCCAGCAGGTCGGCGGCCTGGAGTGCGACCCGATCACCGGCGAGATCACCTACGGACTCGAGCGTCTGGCGATGTACCTGCAAGGCAAGGAAAACGTGTTTGACCTGGTGTGGAGCGCCTGGGAAGAGGGCAGTGAGCAACGGGTGCTGACCTATGGCGACGTGTACCACCAGAACGAGGTCGAGCAATCAACGTACAACTTCGAGCAATCGAATGCCGTCAAGCTGTTCGAGCAGTTCGCTTACTTCGAAAGCGAAGCAAAGCGTCTGCTCGAAGCCGCGCTGCCCCTGCCTGGGTACGAGATGATCCTTAAGACCGCGCACACCTTCAACCTGCTCGACGCACGGGGTGCAATCTCGGTGACCGAACGCGCCGGCTACATCGCCCGGATCCGCGCCCTGTCGCGCTTGGTGGCCCAGGCTTACGTCGCGTCGCGCCGGCGGCTCGGCTTTCCGATGCTGTCCGCTGCGTGGCGCACCAACCTTCCCGCGCAGTACCAGGAAACCGCGGCATGAGCGCGGCAACGCTCGTGGTCGAACTGTTGACCGAGGAACTGCCGCCAAAGGCGCTGAAGGGTCTGGGCGATACGTTCGCGGCCAGCCTGACCGCCGGCCTGCGGGCGCGCGATTTTCTCTCGCCTGACAGCGCAGCGACCGCCTACGCGACGCCGCGCCGCCTGGCGGTTTCGATTACCCATGTTCGCGCCGTCGCCCCGGACAAGCCGTTCAAAGAACGCCTGCTGCCGGTCAGCGTGGCATTCGACGCGGAGGGACGTCCGACTCCGGCGCTGCGCGGAAAGCTTAAGGCAAAGCAACTGACGCACATCGAGCCGGATTCGCTGCAGCGCGAACTCGACGGCAAGACCGAGGTGCTTTGTTATGCCGGCGTCGCCCCGGGCGGCCCGCTCGTCGGCGCATTGCAGGCGGCGCTCTCCGATACCATCGCCGGGCTCCCGATTCCCAAAGTGATGAGCTACGCGCGACCGGGTAGCTACTACAACGACGAGAAATTCGTTCGGCCGGCGCACCGGCTGATGGCGCTGCACGGAACCGAGGCCGTCGCGGTCAGCGTGCTGGGCCTGGCCGCCGGCCGCACCACTGCCGGCCATCGCTTTGCGAGCCGTCCGGACATCGCCATTGCGCACGCCGAAGCCTATGCGCCGACGCTGGAGGCCGAAGGCAAGGTGTTGCCGGGCTTTGCGGCGCGTCGCGACACGATCGTGGCCGCGCTCGTCACCGCCGCGGGCGGCGCGAAGGTCCTCATGCCCGACGCCCTGCTCGACGAAGTGACGGCGCTGGTGGAGTGGCCGAAAGTCTACACCGCCGGTTTCGACGCGGCGTTTCTCGAAGTGCCGCAGGAGTGCCTCATCCTGACCATGCAGCAGAACCAAAAATACTTCGCCCTGAGCGAAGCCGACGGCCGCCTGCAGAACCGGTTCTTGCTGGTGAGCAATCTCGACCCGCACGATCCGCAGGCGATCATTCGCGGCAACGAGCGCGTGCTGCGCGCGCGGCTCGCCGACGCCAAGTTCTTCTATGACCGGGACCGCCAGGTCCGGCTCGAATCCAGGGTGCCCGGGCTCGACGAGGTCGTCTATCACCGCAAGCTCGGCAGCCAGGGACAGCGCGTGCGCCGGCTGCGCACGCTGGCGCGCCAAATTGCCGAGGAGATCGGCGCCGACGCATCCCTGGCCGATCGCGCCGCCTTGCTCGCCAAAGCCGACCTGGCCACTTTGATGGTGGGCGAGTTTCCCGAACTTCAGGGAACGATGGGCCGCTACTATGCGCTGCACGATGGTGAAGCGGTGCCTGTCGCCGATGCGCTGGCGCAGCATTACCAGCCGCGCTTCGCCGGTGACGATCTTCCTGCCGGCCCCGTCGCCCGAGCCGTGGCGCTCGCCGACAAGCTCGAGACGCTGGCCGGACATTTCGGCCTCGGCGAGGCCCCGACCGGCGAAAAGGACCCGTTCGGCCTGCGCCGCAGCGCCATTGGCATCCTGCGCATCTTGATCGAGGGCAAACTCGCAGTCGACCTGCACCACCTGATCGAGCTCGCGTTCAACGCCTTCGCTGCAATCCCCGCGGTGCGCAGCGCCATCGACGAAGTCGAAGCGTTCATCCACGACCGGCTGCGCGCCTATCTTCGCGAGCGCGGCTACAGCGCGAATCAGATCGACTCCGTGATGTCACCGCCACCGCGGCGCATCGATCTCGTATCCGACCGGCTCGCGGCCGTGCAAGCATTCCTGGCCCTGCCCGAGGCGGAGGCGCTGGCGGCCGCCAACAAACGCATCGTCAACATCCTGAAGAAGTCGGGGGGCGACGCCGCCGCGGCGATCGATCGGTCGCTGTTGTCCAATGGCGCGGAGCACGACCTGTTTATGGCCGTGCAGAAGCTGCTTCCGGTGGTGCACCAACACGTCGATCGGGGCGAGTACCCAGAGGCATTGCTCGCCCTGGCTTCGGTGCGGGCGAGCGTTGACCGGTTTTTTGATACGGTGCTGGTGATGGCCGACGACCCCGCCCTGCGCGCCAACCGCCTGGCCCTGCTGCAGGGTCTGGCGACGGCGATGAACCAGGTCGCCGACATTTCGAAGCTGGCTGTCTGACGGAGCGCCCTTGGTCCAATTCCTCTCCGAACCGGCTCCGCAAACGCGCCAGGTCAAGCTCATCATCCTCGACCGCGACGGCGTGATCAATTACGAGCGCGAGCAGTTCATCAAATCGCCAGACGAGTGGCGCCCGATTCCGGGCAGCCTCGAAGCCATCGCCCGCCTCAATCACGCGGGTTTCCGCGTGGTCGTGGCGACCAATCAATCGGGTCTCGGCAGGCGGCTGCTCGATACCGCGACGCTGATCTCGATCCACGAGAAGCTGCACAAGGCGCTCGCCCAGGTCGGTGGCCGGATCGACGCGGTGTTTTTCTGCCCCCACACCGCAGACGCCAACTGCGATTGCCGCAAGCCCAAGCCGGGAATGCTCGCCGATATCGGGCGGCGCTTCGGCGTCGAGCTAACCGGCGTGCCCTGCATCGGCGACTCGTTGCGCGACCTGCAGGCTGCGGAAGCATGCGGCGCGCAACCGATCCTGGTGCTCACCGGCAAGGGCGAAAAGACGCTGCGCGACGGCAACTTCCCTAAGAACACGATCATCTTTCCGGATCTGGCCTTCGCCGCCACGGCGCTCCTGGCCGGAGATTGAAGGAGCCGCACCCGATGTCCGCGCTGCGCTCTCTGCTGTTCGCGCTGTTCCAGTTTGTCGTCACCCCCATCTACGCAATGCTCGTCCTGCTGTCATTCTGGGCCCCTCCGCTGCCGCGCTTCAAGTTCATCATCGGCTGGTGCTGGCTCAACGTGGTTGCGGCACGGTGGATCTGCGGCATCCGCGACCGGGTTATCGGCGCGGAGAATATTCCGCCGCGCGACAAGCCGCACATTGTCATGTCCAAGCATTCCTCGACTTGGGAGACGCTGGCGCTCAATTTTTTCTTCCCGCCGCTCGCGTTTGTCGCCAAGAAGGAGTTGTTGTCCATTCCGTTCTTTGGCTGGGCGTTCACGCTCGCATCGCCCATCACGATCGACCGCAAGGCAGGCGTGGACGCGATGCAGCAAATCGCCGCGCAGGGAAAGCAGCGGCTGGCGCAGGGATTCTGGATCGTTTTCTACCCGGAAGGGACCCGGATCCGCGCCGGTACGCGTGCACACTACAAGTCCGGCGGCGCCCGGCTTGCGCTATTGCTCGGTGTACCCATCGTTCCGGTGGCGCATAATGCGGGCTATTTGTGGCCCAAGGGTGTGCTGGGGAAGCGGCCGGGAACGGTGACCGTGTCGATCGGTCCGCCGATCGGTATCGAGGGTAAGGACATGCAGCGGCTGACCAACGAGGTCGAATCGTGGATCGAGAACGAAGTCGCGCGGCTCGGAAACCCGCTGCGCGAGACTCCGACAGCGCACGATTGATCCGGCGCCGCGAGGGCGCCGCGGACGACAGCCTGCGCCGCTTGATCCTCGCCGGGCAGGATGTCGATTACCGCCTCATTCGTGCGCGCCGCCAGTCGATCGGCATGACCATCGACCACACGGGTCTGGTTGTGCGTGCGCCGCGCTGGGTGTCGATCCGCGAAATCGAGCTGGCCTTGAAGGAACGCGCGCGCTGGGTCATCGCCATGCTCGCCGAATGGCGTGGACGCAATCGCGATTCGCTGCCGAGCGCTTGGCAGGAAGGCGCGCCGCTCCTCTTCCAGGGACGAGCCTTGACACTGGCTTTGTTCCCCGCACGCAGGCAGGCCATTGCCGCGGACCTGCTCAATCTGACCGTGCTGCACCCGACACCAGGCGATGAGGGCGAGATCGCCGCGTTTTGCTGCCGCTGGCTGAAGGAGCAGGCGCTGGCGCTGCTCGCGCCACGGGCGTTTCACTTCGCCAGCCGTCTTCGGGCGCGAACGCCGGCAATCAAGCTGTCCGACGCGCGCTCGCAGTGGGGGAGCTGCAATCACCGCGGCGAGATCCGGCTTAACTGGAGGCTGGTGCAGCTGCCGCCGCGCATCGCCGACTACGTCGTGGCCCACGAGGTGGCGCACTTGGTCGAGCTCAACCATTCGGCCCGCTTCTGGGCACTGGTCGAATCGCTGCTGCCCGGGCACATCGAAGCCCGGCGCGAGCTCGACGCGCTCACGCCGCTGCTGGACTGACGGGGGAGCGTCTAGCTCGTCGGCAGCGCCGGCAAGCGGACGGAATTGCCGGCGTGCGCGCGCAACAACCGCTCCAACGCGGTGCCGATCTCCTCGCCGCTGCGCGTATCCCGCCAGGCGCCACCCTCGGCGCGAAAATGAAACCCGCCGGATCTGGCCGCCACCCAAAGCTCGCGATTGGGCACGTGGCGGTTGACGATGACCCGGCTGCCATCGCTGCATTCAATGGTCAGCACGCCGTCGTTGTCCGCCCAATCGAGATCGCTGCCGGAGGCGTCGAGAGCCGTGCCGATGATCTTTAGGACACGGTCGGTCAGTGCGGTGAACGCGCTCTCGTCGATCATCGGAGGTAGCGTCGGCGCCGTGATAGACTTTCGCGCACTTGCGTGAAGATGTCGTGCACAGTGTTCCCGATGTTACGCCGTTCCATCACCGCGATCATCGCCTGCGCGGCCTTGGTCACGATCTCCGGATGCGGAGTCAAAGGGCCGCTGCGGCTTCCTCCAGGCCAATCTGCGCCCGCGCCGACCGGCCAGCCACCCGGTGTGATCCCGACGACCACGTCGTCGGACAGGCCTGCCTATACGCCGCCGGCACCGGCGAGCCCTGCCCCGGACGAAAATAAGGACCGGACGGAGTGACTGTGCTCGCCCTTCGGGAAGGCGGGCTTTGCGTCGAGAGTGTCCCGCTCACCGACATCGCGGCGCGTTACGGAACACCCTGTTTCGTCTATTCGCGTGCGGCACTCACCGCCGCCTACCGTGAGTTCGACGCAGCCTTTGCGGCGCTGCATCATCTCACCTGCTACGCCATGAAGGCGAATTCGAACCTTGCCGTGCTCGATGTATTTGCACGGCTGGGAAGCGGCTTTGACGTCGTGTCGGGCGGCGAGCTCGCACGCGTGATCGCTGCCGGAGGCGACCCCCGCAAAGTCGTCTTCTCTGGCGTGGGCAAGAGCGACGAGGAGCTGCATCAGGCGCTCGCCTTGGATATCCTCAGCTTCAACGTCGAGTCGGCCAGCGAACTCGAGCACCTTGACCGGATTGCAGCAGGCGCAGGCAAGGTGGCGCCCGTCAGCATTCGGGTCAATCCCGATGTCGACCCCCAGACGCATCCCTACATCGCTACCGGACTGAAGGAAAGCAAGTTCGGAATCGCCTTTGACGAGGCGCTGCCGCTGTATCGGCACGCCGCAAAGCTGCCAGCTATCGCCCTGCGCGGCATCGACATCCATATCGGCTCGCAAATCACCGCCCTCGAGCCCTATCGCCAGGCGGCAACGAAAGTACTGGAGCTCGTCGACACGCTAGGCGGCGAAGGCATCCGCCTGGAGCATGTCGACCTGGGGGGTGGAATCGGCATTCGCTACCGCGATGAAACCCCGGTCGATCTGGCCGAATACGCAGCGATGATCAGCGCGCTTTTCCGTGGCCGATCCGAAATGCTTCTGTTTGAGCCAGGGCGACGGCTGACCGGCAACGCAGGCGTACTGCTGACGCGGGTCTGCTACCTCAAACCCGGGGCGGAGCGCAGTTTTGCCATTGTCGACGCGGCAATGAACGACCTCCTGCGCCCGGCGCTGTATGACGCATGGCACGAGGTGCGGGCGGTGTGTCCACGCCACGAACGCCCCCGGGTCTGGCAGATCGTCGGCCCCATCTGCGAAAGCGCTGACTTTCTCGCCCGCGATCGCGAGCTCACGCTCGCCGAGGGAGACCTGCTGGCGATCCTCTCGGCCGGCGCGTATGCGATGGCCATGAGCTCGAACTACAACTCGCGACCGCGTGCGGCGGAGGTGCTTGTTGACGGTGCCACGATGCATCTGGTCGGACGTCGCGAGACCGTCGGCGAGCTTTTCGCACGCGAATCGCGCCTGCCTTGATCGAGCGCAGCGCCGCCGGTCCAATTGCAAAACACGCCAAATTTGCTCCCTGCGCGAGTGTGCTAATTCGCAACACTGAGCTTCAGCATCGGCCAAAATTGCAATTAAATCTTGAATTTCAAAAAAAATTGGCTAGAATTCAGGCAGCAGGTGTCAATGGGTTTGTCAAGGGTCATCGAAATACAGTGCGATCCGCGATGAAACCGGCGAGACCTGCGCTGAAGCAGTAGCACATAACAGTTTCAGCAACTCAGACAGGAGAACTGAAGATGATGGCTGACATGATGACCATGGCGTCTCCGGCGGCCCCGGCTGCGCCAAAGAAGAAAGCAAAGAAGCGCAAGGCGAAGAAGGCTGCGCCGAAGAAGGCCGCGAAGAAGAAGGCGGCGAAGAAGAAGGCGGCGCCAAAGAAGCGCAAGGCCGCGAAGAGGAAGCCGGCGAAGAAGAGGGCCACGAAGAAGAAGGCGGCCAAGCGCAAACCGGCCAAGAAGAAGGCCAAGAAGGCGACGAAAAAGAAGGCCACGAAGAAGAAAGCGACCAAGCGCAAACCGGCCAAGAAGAAGGCCAAGAAGGCGAAGAAGCTATAGGCTTCCCGCCACATGGCCGTCGCAGGACTGCGATGGCCCCCAAAACAGGCGACGCGAAAGTGTCGCCTGTTTTGTTTGGGCGACGCGTCAGGACGCCTTGGCGTGATGGGTGCGGCGCCGGGGCTGGCCCAGGGTCTTGGAGGCGGGCCTGATTGGGCCGCCGCCGTTGCCCGCCACCGCACTTGCAGCAGACGCCTGGATCTTCCGGCCATGCTTGGACTTCCTCGCACGTACCGGCCCCGCATCGCTCACCACCCGCAGGCGCTGGCCCGCGGTGAGCTTGGTGGCGACGCCGGCATTCCAACCTTTCAGGTCCTGCGTCGAGACATCGTAGTACGCGGCAATTGACTGCAGCGTCTCGCCTTTGCGCACCCGGTGGTAGAGGGTCCGGCCGCTGGGCACCGTCGTGAACACCGCGTTTTGCAGGCTCGCTACGGTGGCGTCGGAGGGTGCCTGCGTCGGGACGAGCAGCGCATGGCCGACGGGGACCTTCGCACGCGGTCCGATGCCGTTCACGCTGCGCAGGGTTTCCAGCGACAAGCCGAACCGGGACGCCACCGCCTGCAGCGACTCGCCGCTCCTGAGCTTGTAAGCCTGCCAGGTCACCATCGGCTGGTCGGTCAGCTCGAGCTTGGCGGCGAACAGCTCGGCCTTGTCGTAGGGCAGCAAAATGGTTGCCTCGTCGGCCCCGGCGATGACTGGCCGGTTGTGCTGCGGATTGAGCGACAGGAACTCGTCCAACGGCATTTCCGCGAGGTCGGCGGCAACCTTGACGTCCATCTTCTTCGTCGTTCGCACGACCGTGAAATAGGGTGCGTCCGGCATATCGGCGAGCGCCAGATCGAACTTTTCCGGATCGCTGACGATATTCTTGACCGCCTGCAGCTGCGGGACGTAGCTGCGCGTCTCGGCCGGCATCTTGAGACTCAAATAATTGGTCGGAAGGCCGCGCTTTTCGTTGTACGCGATCGCTCGCCGAACGGCGCCTTCGCCCCAGTTGTAGGCGGCCAGCGCCAGATACCAGTCACCGAACTCCGCGTAGAGCTTCTGCAGGTAGTCGAGTGCGCCCTCGGTAGCGGTGACCACATTGCGGCGGTCGTCGAGCCACCAGTTCTGCTGCATGCCGTAGAGCTTGCCGGTCGACGGGATGAATTGCCAGATGCCCGATGCGCGGCTGCGCGATAAGGCCATGGGGTTGTACGCACTCTCGATCATCGGCAGGAGCGCAATTTCCATCGGCATGTTGCGCCTCTCGACTTCGACCACGATGTAGTAGAGGTAGCGCCGGCTGCGCTCGATCATGCGGGCGACGTAATCCGGCCGGGCCTCGTACCACTCCTCCGCGGTCCTGACCAGCGGCGTATCGAGGTCGTCGAGCATGAAGCCCTGCCGGATCCGCGTCCAGAGATCGCCGTATTCCGAGCGCAGCTGCAGCGTCGCGTTGGTCACCGCATCGGGGTCGCCGCCGGTGGCGAGCTCGACCGGTGGCTCGGCCTCGAAGAACATCGGTTCCGCGGTGATTTCCGCGGCGGTGATGGGCTCCTCGGGCGAGGCGGCGGGTTCCGCCCCCCTCGCTGCGGAGGGACCGGTTGCCTCGACGAGGGCGCCAGACGGTGCGGCGCTCGGCACCGCAACGCACGCGGCGAGCGTCAAAGCGCATGCCGTTGCGAATACGAGCGCCGCCGCACCGGTGAAGGTTGATCGGCCTTTATGCAAAGTGGGGCGATGGTAGGGGCCACCGCCGCAACACGTCAAGTCGGCCCCGGGCCGGGTCAAAAGGCGTTCTTCCAGGCCCGCACCTCCGCGAACACGGCGACGCGGTCGGCGAGCACACGGCCGGCACGGCGCTGCGCTGCCGTGCGCACGGCCGGCTCGTCAACCCGCAGGAACGGATTGGTCGCTCGCTCCTCGGCAATCGTCGAAGGCACGGTCGGTTCGCCCCGGTCGCGTTTCGCCTGCTCGCGTACCAGGCGCAGCTGGAGCGGGATATTGGCCGGTTCTACCGCTTGCGCGAAGCGCAGATTCGCGAGGGTGTATTCGTGACCGCAGAAGACGCGGGTGTCACCGGGCAGCGCCGCCAGCTTGGCAAGCGAATCGAGCATTTGCGCCGGGGTACCCTCGAACAGCCTCCCGCAGCCGCCCGTAAACAGCGTATCGCCGCAGAAAACGAGCGGGGCGCCGGCAAGCTGTCCGTAGCAGGCAATGTGGCCCGCGGTATGGCCGGGTACCTCGAGCACGGACAGGGCGAGTTCGATTGCCGGAATGGAGATCGTATCGCCTTCAAGCAGCGGCTGGGTAACACCCGGGATCGCTTCGTGCGCTGGCCCGAACACCGGCACCGGCCAGCGCGCCAGTAGGGCGCGATTGCCCCCGACGTGATCGCCGTGATGGTGGGTATTCAGAATGGCGGCGAGCTCGAGACGCTCGCGCTCGAGGTAGGCTATGACCGGTGCCGCATCGCCGGGGTCCACGACGGCGGCTTTACCGGCCTCCCGCATCAGCCAGATGTAGTTGTCGGCGAATGCCGGGATCGGGATAATCGACGTCATGGCCGAATCTTCGACAGCGCCGGCGACCCTGTCAACGGGCACGCTGGCGGCATGGTTCGCGACGCCGTTGGGCCGCTACCTGTTCGACCGCGAGTGCGCCTATTTCGATCGCACGCTGGCCGACATCTTCGGCTTTCACGCCCTGCAGATTGGCCTGCCCGAATACCCGTTCCTGCGCGGATCGCGCATCTCGACGCGGCTGACGGTCGATCTGGAGGAACCTGCGCAGGTGCTCGCCGACCCGCACTGGCTGCCGTTTGCGGAGAACGGCGTCGATCTGATCGTGCTGCCACACGTGCTGGAGTTCACGGACGAACCGCATCAGCTGTTACGCGAGGTGCATCGCGTGATCCGCCCGGAAGGCCATCTGATCATCGCCGGATTCAATCCCTTCAGCCTTTACGGCGCGAAGCGTTATTTCGGCCGCGAGCAGACGATGCCCTGGACGGGCAACTTCATCGCCCTGTATCGACTCAAGGACTGGCTCTCACTGCTCGGTTTCGAAGTCGTTGGCGGCAGGCTTGACTGCTACGTGCCGCCGTTCCAGCAGGAAAAATGGCTGCATCGCTTCGATTTCGTCGAGAAGGCCGGCGATCGCTGGTGGCCGATTGCCGGCGGCGTGTACTTCCTGCGCGCGACCAAGCGCATTCTGGGTATGCGCGTGATCACCCCGGCGTGGTCACGCCGCGTGCGCAAGAAAGCGTTGGCCTCGGCCGCGCGCCAGGTACGCGAGTGCGCCGACATCTCCGATTGAGCCGCGGCGCATGACGGCGCCGGTGGTGATCTATACCGACGGCGCGTGCAAAGGCAACCCGGGCCCGGGCGGCTGGGGCGCACTGTTGCAGTCCCGTGGCCGCGAACGCGAGCTCTACGGCGGCGAGTCACGAACCACCAACAACCGGATGGAGCTCCTCGCGGTCATCCGGGCTCTGGAGAGCCTGAAACGGCCCGCGACGGTTGAGGTCTACACCGACTCGCAATACGTCAAGAACGGTATTGAGACCTGGATCAACGTCTGGAAGCGCAATGGCTGGAAGACCAGCCAACGCAAACCGGTCAAGAACGCCGATCTGTGGCTTGAGCTGGATCGTCTCGCCGCGGCCCATCGCGTCGCCTGGCACTGGGTGAAGGGGCACGCCGACAGCGCAGGGAATCAGCGTGCCGACGAGTTGGCCAACCGCGGCGCCGCGAGCGTGGTGCGCTAGCCGACGCGCGGACCGCAGCCGGGCCCGCCCCTTCGCTACAGCTGCATCGGCAGGATGAACATCTGCATGCCGTTCAGATGCAGCCTGCGCTGCAAGACGAGCGCGGTCTGGTTATGCAGCAGGCGCGTCGCCCAGTTCTCATGGTGGAGCACCAGTTTGCTGGTGAAAAAGACGCAGTTCGAGAATTCCTTCTGGACTCCTTCCGCCAGCTTCACCAGCTCGTCGATGCGGTCGGTACCGAGTGAGTAGTGTGCCGTCGCGGCGAGCCCATTGGCATGGCAATAGTTGACGTAGAACGCGAGCGCACGGTCGAGCGCCGCCCGCAGCCGGTCGCTTTGCTCGCCGCCGCCGTAGCTCTGGGTATCGACCGCCTTGGCGCTGATGAAGATGAAATTGCGGAAGTGGTTCGGAAACAATCGCTGCACCCACAGCAGGGTGTGAATGCCGCCGCCGCGGCTCGATCCGACGATGAATACGGCGGTCGGCGCATCGCGGTCGAGCGCTGGGGGGTTCTCGCATTTCGGACACGATGCGGCGCTGAACACCTGGTCGACTTCCTTCAGCCGCGCCTTAACCCAGTCATAGTGGCGGTGGATCGCCAGGCACAAGGCGATCACCAGCGAGGTGATCAACACCGTGACCCAGCCGCCCTCGCTGAATTTTTCGATCACGGTCACCGCCAAAATGCCTGATGTGACCGCGAGGCCCAGCCCGGAAAACGCCAGCCGATGCAGCCACCGCCAGTCCTTGCCACGGGCGCGCCACCAGTAGATACACAATCCGAGCAGCGACAGCGAGAAGGTCAAAAACACGTTGATCGAATACAGCACGACCAACAGGTCGACGCTGCCGTGGCTCCAGAGGACGATGGCCAGTGCCGCGAGGCCCATGATCACGATGCCGTTCTGGGTGACCAGGCGCGTAGACAGATGGCGGAACTGGTGCGGCAGCCAGGAATCGCCAGCCATGTTCGACAGCACCTGGGGCCCGCCCAGGAAGCCGGTATTCGCCGCCACGAACAGCAGCCCGGCCTCGAACACCAGGACGACCAGCAGCGCACCCTGGCTCAACCCTGGGCTCAATCCGAGGCTGTCGATGATGCTGCCGAACACGACCGCGTTGAGCGTCTGGCCCTCGACCGGCTGGGCCTTCCACAGCAGGTAGAGCAGGATGATGCCGCCGGCGGTGAACGCGAGCGAACTCGCCATGTAGAACATCGTCAGCTTGCCGGTGTGCACGCGAGGCTCGCGCAGAGTCTGTACGTTGTTCGACACCGCCTCGATGCCCGTGTAGGTGCCACCGCCGAGCGAGTAGGCACGAAGGAACAGCGACATGGCGGCGACCCAGCCGATGTCGTGGGCGAGCTTACGTGTGTCCTCGAGCGCGTCGGGGACCACGACCACCAGTCCCTGCGAGTGGCCAAGGACGCCGTAGGCGATGAGCAGCACGTGGGTGATGAAAAAGCCGAGAAAGATCGGCAGCAGGATGGTGATGGACTCCCTCATCCCGCGCAGATTCATCACCAGCAGCACCGCCACCAGCGACAGCTCCGTCCAAAGCTTGAACACCCCCGCGGCGGCGGGCAGCAGGCTGAACAGCGCATCGACGCCGCTGGCGATCGAAATGGCGATCGTGAGCACGTAATCGACGATAAGGCCGGCGCCTGAAACCAGGCCCGCGTGCGGGCCGATCAGGCTGGTCGCGACGCGATAACCGCCGCCGCCGGTCGGAAACAGCTCGATGACCTGGTTGTAGGCGAGCGAGATGATGAACACCGTCGCCGCCGTGGCGATGGCCATGAACAGGCCAAGGTGGGTGTGTACACCCAGCGCGCGAAACGCCTCTTCCGGGCCATACGCCGACGATGACAAACCGTCCGCGCCGAGACCGACCCAGGCAAGAAAGGCGATCAGGGCGATGTGCTGACGGGTCTGCTGACTTAGCGGATCGAGGGGCGCGCCGATGACCAGGCGGCGCAGTTTCTCGTAAGCCGTCATGGTTGCGATGCCGCTGCGGACTCAACCTTGCGGTTGCCGCGCGCGGCGCAGGTCAACGTTTTCGCGGGTACGAAAACGATCGGGTGAGGGGGAAGGTGATAAAGACTGGCGGCACAGGTTGCTGCGCCGCAACACAAGGCCACTTTACTCTCGGCCAAGCTGCTTGGCAAGGCGACGGGCGAAGACCTGCATCTCCTTCATCGCCTGCTTGTCGCCGTGGCGCTCGGCGGCCGCAACCCCGTCGCCCCAGGCGGCCAGCGCAGCCTCCTCACAGTGCGCAGCGGCCAAGGCCTTTCCGAGCAGATTCCACGCCGCGGAATAGTTCGGATCGACGGCCACCGCACGTCGCAGATGGACGATCGCGCTCTCGGCGTCACCGCGTTTCAGGTACTCGTTGCCGAGACCGAAGCGAAGCAACGCCCCGTCCTTGCCGCGGGCGAGCAGGCGCTCCAGGTTATCCAGCGCCTGGCTTGCGGCGGGCGCCGCATCGCCCATGCTCATCCCGGCGGGGACTCGCCGGTCGCGCAGTCGACATGATGCATAGGATAGATTACTTTCTTTTCCTTGCCGTCTAGCTTGCCCGCAACCTCCGCAAACAGCATCCCCCCCTCGGTGTGGCGGTAGACGATCTGCTGCGGAAACCCTTCGCCCGGGCCGGTGAAGGTGAAAGCCGTGATGCCCTTGTCGTTCTCGACGCCGGTGAGTTTGAACGGCAGTTCGGTTTTGCCGGAGGGCACCGCGATGTAGTAGACGCCGTCAGCGCGCGCTTCCAGGCGCAGGTACGTATAGTCTTCGGTGCTCGCCTTGCTCGCATCTTTTCGATTCTGCACGATGGTGTGGCTGACGCCAACCATCATCTCGGCGCGCGGCGGCAGCCACTGCTCGACGAAGTCCCGCCGGTTGATGTTACCGGCCCAGCAACCGCGCAGCCAGGCGAGCTGGTCGAGTTCCGGAGACGCCGGCGGTGCGGCCACCGGCTTGGCGGTGGGGGTCACAGGAATGGCGTTGGTAGCCTGCGCAGGGGTCGCGAAAGCGCTCGAGATCAACATGGCACACGCCACGACAACGCGCACCCGATGGGCCGATCGGTTCATTGGCATTCGTTCCTCATTGTGGCCGCGCGAGCGGCAGGTTCAACAACAGATTCTGCGGTTTGAGCTTAAGTCGGTACTCGCGATCGATGGCCATCGCCAGGTAGACAGGCCGACCCGCGAGCGCAGGCCGCATCGCGGCCGCGTCGGCGAAGCGCAGTTCGAAGAGGCACAGCAGCCGTTCCATGCGCTCGTCGCTAACCTCGGCGCGATTGTACAGGTCATTGAGCAGTGTGCTCGCCTCGGCGTCGAGTCCGACGTGCCAAACCCAATGTCCATCGTCGATCTCGCGCCTCGGTTGAATCGACACCTCGACGGCGAGAAAGTGCGCGATCCAGCGCTCGAGCACGCGGCACAGCGCATCGAGCGTCCGGCCGCCCCGGTTCAGGCTCACGGCAAAGTCATGGCGCTCATCCCGCTCCCAGTAGGCGGCGGCGTTGTCCTCCGACAGCACGTCCAGGTCGATGGTTCGAGCCGGCGTGCGGTTCTGCGCCAGCAACTCGCCCAGGCTGCCGAAACCGCCGCTCATCGCGTACAACTCGACAGTCTGCAGGTCGGCGGCCATCGGCGCCCGGCCGGGAGCCACACTGACCCGCTGCGGGCGAAAGAGCATCTCCGCCGCGCGCACCTCAAACGGGTCGGCGCCCTCACCCAGGATGTGGCGCAGCACGATCTGCGTGAGCTGGTGCACGAACTGTGGCGGGGCATCGACGCCTTGGCCGGCAAACAACGCCGTATAGGCGGCTTCCAATGTCGGCGCGGCAAGCAAGCGCTGGCGAAAACGCAGCCAGATGCGGTAATTGTCGCGGACCTCCTCCTCGTTGATCGCAGCAATCTCGGCCGCGTGCACCTCGCTTCGGGGCCGGGCGAGAAGCTGCGCGTGCGCGGCCATTTCCGCCGCGCACGACTCGGGGACGGGCGCGAGCTCGGGTGCCAGCAGGTAGCTGCGCAAGAACTCGTCGCTGACCGCCAGTCGTCCCCCGGGCGCGGCCGCGAGCAGGCTATAGCCGCACGACGGCCAGAAATCGGGCATTGCTTCTCCTCGGGTGGTGTCGCCGCTTTGCAACTCACCGGGGCGGGGATAGCATCCTCTTCTGCAGCCCCGGAGTACCTCGGTAGGGCGTCGCCGCGACGACGCGCCGTAGCAACGCCGATCGACTGCGCCGGTCGCGACAACGCATCCGACGATCATACTAGCAGGCGCAATGCGTTGCAGCTCGGCCGCGTGGGTTGCGCGAAAGGATGGCGATGACCGAACACATCATTACCGAGACTTGCGACCGCGTGCAGCGTATCGAGCTCCGCCGCCCGGACAAAAGGAACGCCATCACCGTGGCAATGTACGAGGCGATGGCCGCCGCCCTGGTGCGTGCCAGAGACGACCCCCAGGTGCGCGTGATTCTGATCCATGGACAGCCCGAGGTGTTCACCAGCGGCAACGACCTGGTCGACTTCCTCAACCTGCCGCCGGGCGGCGCGGATAGTCCAGTGGTCCGCTTCCTGACGCTGATTAGCCAGAGCAGCAAGCCGGTGGTCGCAGCGGTGACCGGCGCCGCCGTGGGCGTCGGAACGACCATGTTGCTGCATTGTGATTACGTTGTTGCCGGCGAAAGCGCGCGGCTGTCGGTCCCCTTCGTCAATCTCGGCCTGTGCCCCGAGGGCGGCTCAAGCCTGCTCTTGCCGCTCGGAGTCGGATACCTGCGGGCCGCAGAGCTGCTGCTGTTCGGCGAAGCGATCGATGCGGCGCAGGCACGCGAATGGGGACTCGTCAATCGCGTCGTCGAGGACAAGTTGGCGATCCCCGAGGCGCAGGCACGAGCCCTTGCCCTGGCTGCCAAACCGCCGACGGCACTCCAAACGGCGAAGTCGCTGCTCAAGCGCCGGCTCGCGCCGCTGATCGTGAATACCATCCATGAGGAAGTCGCGAGTTTCAGCCAGCTACTCGGCAGCCCCGAAGCGAGAGAAGCGCTGTCCGCCTTTGTGGCCAAGCGACCTCCGGATTTCTCGCGCTTTTGAAGCCTTCGGCGAAGCGCAAAGCCCCCCATGATCGTCACCGAGTATCTGGCCAAAGACCTGTTCCAGGGCAAGACCGTATTCGTCACCGGCGGCGGCAGCGGCATCAACCTCGGCGTCGCGCGCAACTTCGCGGCGCTGGGCGCGCACGTTGCCATCTGCGGCCGGACTCAGGCGAAGCTCGACCTCGCCGCGGCCGAGCTCGCGACGCTCAATGCCGGCACCGGCGGCAAGGTGTTGGCGGTCGTCGCCGACGTGCGCGATCCTGCCGCACTCGCCGCGGCCTTTGCCCGGACGCAGGGTGAGCTCGGCCCGATCGACGTGCTCGTCGCCGGTGCCGCAGGCAACTTCCTCTGCCCGGCCGAGGCGCTTTCCCCGAACGGCTTCAAGACCGTCATCGATATCGATCTTCTGGGCGCCTTCCACGCGGCGCGCGAAGCGTTCGAGCAACTCAAGGCAACGCACGGTTGCATCATCTTCATTTCCGCTGGCCAGGCCTTCGTGCCACACGCCTACCAGGTGCACGTCGGCGCCGCCAAGGCCGGCATCGACAACATGATGAGGAATCTCGCGCTCGAATGGGGCAGGCACGGCGTCCGCGCCAACAGCATCGTTCCCGGCCCGATCGAGGGCACAGAGGGCATGCGCCGCCTGTCGACGCCGGGTAACGATGCCCGCAACAAGCAGGTTATTCCGCTGCGCAGGTACGGTCAGACCGACGACATCGGGCAGGCGGCGGTCTTTCTGGCATCGCCGCTGGCGGCCTATATCACTGGTGCCGTGCTCTGCGTCGACGGCGGGTCGAATCTGGTCGGCTCGGCATTGTGGAATCAGGCCGTCGAGCAGATGGATGTGCGGCGCAAGTAGCACTTTGACGCGCCCGCGCAACGTTGCCGCCGCCATGGGACAGATCCTCTTGGTTCGCCATGCGCAGGCGTCCTTTGGCAGCGCCGACTACGATCGGCTGTCCGACCTCGGCCACGAGCAGGCGCGGCTACTCGGGGCCTGGATTGCGCGCTGCGGCAGGCGCATCGACCTGGCGGCGAGCGGAAGGCTGAAACGCCATCGCGACACGGCGGAGGCGTGCTGCGCGGTCCTGCCCGCCGCGCTCAAGCCCCCTCTTGCATCGCGCCCCGACGCAGGTTTTGACGAATACGACGCCGACGAAATCGTGGCTCGGGAACGGCCGGATTTGGCCGACCCGGCGACACTGCAGCGCTACCTAGCCGAGGGCGGCCGCCCCGGGCGCGCCTTTTACGACCTTTTCGGCGCCGCCATGCGACGCTGGATGCAGGGTGCCCACCATGCCGAATACCGCGAGTCATGGAAGGCCTTCGGCGATCGCTGCGTGGCGGCACTCAACCGGCTGGTCACCGAGGCCGGTCCGGCGCGCACCAGCATCGTTTTCACCTCGGGCGGGCCGATTGCGGCAATTTGTCAAAATCTGCTCGAATTGCCGGACCACCGCGCCCTCGATCTCAATCTGTCGCTGGCCAACGGCGCGGTTACGGCACTGCTCTATCAACCCGGCAGGGTCAGCATCAGCTACCTCAACAACTTTGCGTTTCTCGAGCAGACTGGCAACACGCGGCTGATCACTTATCGCTAATGCGCGAGGCCCGGAAGGCAGAGGAGCCGTGGCATGAATGAGCAATTCGTCGGTACCATGCCGATGCAGGACAAGCATCGATTCGATCCGGCGCGGCTCGAACCCTATCTGCGCGAGCGCATCGAAGGCTTCGTCGGGCCAGTCGCAGTCGAGCAGTTCAAGGGCGGCCAGTCCAACCCCACGTTTCGCCTTGCCGCGGGCGGCAAAAGCTATGTGCTGCGGCGCAAGCCTCCAGGCAGGCTGCTGCCGTCGGCGCACGCCGTCGAGCGCGAGTACCGCGTGCTAACGGCGCTGCGCGACAGCGGCGTACCGGTGCCGCGGACCTATTGGCTGTGCGAGGACGAGACGGTCATCGGCACGGCGTTCTTCGTCATGGATTGCGTCGCGGGAAGGGTCCTGTGGGACCCCTCGCTGCAGGAGCTTGACCGAGCCGGGCGGCAGGCGATCTATGAAGAAATGAATCGTGTGATCGCCGCACTGCACCGGGTCGATTACCGGGCGGTCGGCCTCGCCGATTTCGGCAGGCCCGGCAATTACCTCGGCCGCCAGATCGCCCGCTGGACCAAGCAATACCGCGCCTCGGAGACAGAGCGGATCGATGCGATGGAGCGACTCATCGCGTGGCTGCCGGAGAACATTCCCGCCGCCGACGAGACGGCGATCGTCCACGGCGACTATCGCCTCGATAACCTGATTTTCCATCCGACCGAGCCACGCATCGTCGCGGTCCTGGACTGGGAGCTTTCCACCCTCGGTCATCCGCTCGCCGATTTTGCCTATCACTGCATGAGTTGGCATGTGCCGCCGGGGCCGTTTCGCGGCTTGGGCGGCCTCGATCTGGCCGCGCTCGGCATTCCGGACGAGTGTGACTACATCGCAGCCTACAGCCGACACGCCCGACGCGAGTCGATCGATCCAGACCACTGGGACTTCTATATCGCCTACAACATGTTCCGCGCCGCCGGCATCGCCCAGGGCATCATGGGCCGCGTCGTCGACGGAACCGCCGCGAGCCAGCACGCCGTCGAAGTGGGGCGGTGGGCGAGTGTAATGTCCGAGCTTGGGTGGCGACAGGTGGAGTGCATCATGGCGCGGCGCTGAGCGCTCGGGCGCCAGCGCAGTAACCGGGAGAACCGCGTGGATTTTGAATACTCAGCCAAAACCAGGGACCTGCAGGCACGCATGGGCGCGTTTATGGACGCGCACATCTACCCCAACGAGAAGCGATTCCACGAGGAAGTCGCGAGCGGAGATCGCTGGCAGCCCGTCGCTATGCTCGATACGCTAAAGAAGAAGGCCAGGGCAGAGGGCCTGTGGAACCTCTTTTTGCCCGACTCCGAGTACGGCGCCGGCCTCACCAACACGGAATACGCGCCGCTTTGCGAGATCATGGGCCGCGTACCGTGGGCGGCGGAGGTGTTCAATTGCTCGGCGCCGGACACCGGCAACATGGAAACGCTGGTGCGCTACGGCACGACCGAGCAGAAAAAACACTGGCTCGAACCGCTGCTCGACGGCAGCATCCGTTCCTGCTTTGCGATGACCGAGCCGGCGGTCGCATCCAGCGATGCGGCGAACATCGAAAGCTCGATCGCCCGCGACGGCGACGACTACGTTATCAACGGCCGCAAGTGGTGGTCTTCGGGGGCCGTCGATCCGCGCTGCAAGCTTTTCATCTTCATGGGCCAGACCGACCCGGGCAATGCCAACCGGCACAAGCGGCAGTCGATGATCCTCATTGCGCGCGCTACGCCGGGCCTGACGGTGCTGCGTCACTTGCCGGTGTTCGGCTACGATGATGCGCCGCATGGCCATGCCGAGGTCGCGTTCGAGAACGTGCGCGTACCAGCCTCCAACCTGCTGCTAGGCGAGGGCCGGGGCTTCGAGATCGCCCAGGGAAGACTCGGCCCGGGGCGTATCCACCACTGCATGCGCACCATCGGTCTGGCCGAGCGCGCACTGGAAGACATGTGCAGACGTGCGCGATCCCGCGTCGCGTTCGGCAAGCCGATCGCCGAGCGGACGGTCACACTGGAGCGCATCGCCGAGTCGCGCATTCTCATCGACCAGGCGCGCCTGCTGGTGCTAAGCGCGGCGCACAAGATGGACACCGTGGGTAACAAGGCCGCCGCGAAACAGATCGCCATGATCAAGGTCGCGGCGCCAAACATGGCTTGCAGGGTTATCGATTGGGCGATCCAAGCCCATGGCGGCGCCGGACTATGCGACGATTTCACGCTCGCCTATCACTATGCTCACGTGCGCACGTTGCGCCTGGCCGACGGGCCGGACGAGGTCCACCGCAACCAGATCGGCAAGATGGAGCTGGCGCGCTACAAGTGACCGCCGGCGCGAGCGAAGACAACGCGCTATCCGCCGAGCAAGGCCTTTTTCAGATCGGCCTGCACCGGCTTGTCGCCGAGCCAGATTTTCGTCAGCGCATGGCTGAATGCCGCGCCCGGAATCGTTCCCTTTACCTCGCCGTTCCAGCTCACCTTCGTGGCGCCGTCGACGAAGTCGAGCGTGACCACGTCCTTTTCCTTGACCTCCTTGAAGGCCTTCATGATGGCCAGGAGTTGATCGGCCTGCGGTTTAACGGCCGCTAGATCAGCCGGGGCGTTGGCCTCGGCCAGGCCGTCGTTCAAGGCCTCGGCGAGCTGGTCGGCGGAGAGCGTGCGCAGCAGGTTCAACTGGATGCGACGCGGGCCCTCCGCCAGCACGCCCTGCAGATCGCCCGCCTTCTGCGGCAGATACAAGCTTGCGACATAGACTTTGAAAATCACCCGGGTCCGGATACCGGCACCGTTGAGCACGAGCTCCCGCCCGCCCACCGTCGTCTTGTCCTCGAGCGCCACCCCGCCGACTTCGGCCGCCATCGCGGCGCCGGCCGTCAGTAGCACCAGCCCGCCGACGACGGTGAACCCAAGCCACGCTTTCATCCCGGGCCTTCTGCGCGCCAATCAGACGGATTCAAATATGCCGGCCGCGCCCATGCCGGTCCCTACGCACATCGTGACCATGCCGTATTTCTGCCGGCGCCGTTTCAGCCCGTGCACGATGGTCGCCGTTCGCACCGCGCCGGTCGCACCGAGAGGATGGCCGAGAGCGATCGCCCCACCCAACGGATTCACCTTTGCCGGGTCGAGACCGAGCTCCTTGATGACGGCAAGGCTCTGCGCAGCGAAGGCCTCGTTCAATTCGATCCAGTCGATCTGGTCCTGGCGGATGCCCGTGCTGCGCAGAACCTTGGGAATTGCCACCAGCGGGCCAACGCCCATGACCTCGGGCGCGACACCGCCGACCGCGAAGCCGACCCAGCGCGCGAGCGGCGTGAGGCCCAATTCGCGCAGCACCCTTTCACTCACCACAACCGCCGCTCCGGCGCCGTCCGACGTCTGCGAGCTGTTACCCGCGGTCACCGAGCCCTTCGCAGCGAACACGGGCTTGAGCTTGGCGAGGCCATCGCTGCTCGTGTCGCTGCGCGGGCCCTCGTCGCGATCGAAGCTGCGCGCGCGCGCGACGATCCTGCCGGAGGCGAGATCGGGCACGTTTTCGCGAATCGGATAAGGCGAGATCTCGGCGCTGAACTCGCCGCTCGCCTGCGCGGCGAGCGCCTTGCGGTGACTCGCCAGCGCGAAGGCGTCCTGCTCTTCGCGCGACACCTTCCAGCCCGTGGCGACCCTTTCCGCGGTAAGGCCCATGCCGTAGGCAATGCCGATGTTCTCGTCCTTGGCGAACACCTCGGCATTGAGCGCGAGTCGGCCGAGCATCGGGATCATGCTCATGCTCTCGGTGCCGGCGGCGATGACGATGTCGGCCTCGCCGGTGCGAATGCGGTCGGCGGCGATCGATACCGCGTTAAGCCCTGAGGAACAGAAGCGATTGATCGTCATCCCCGCCACGGTGTTCGGCAACCCGGCGAGCAGCAAGCCGATGCGCGCCACGTTCATACCCTGTTCGTACTCGGGCATGGCGCAGCCGACGATCACGTCCTCGATGCGCTTCGAGTCGATTTGCGGCGCCTGCATCAAAACGCTCTTCAGCACATGGGCCAGCAGCGAGTCGGGCCGGGTATGCCTGAGCGCGCCCCGCGGAGCCTTGCCCACCGGCGTCCGGGTCGCGGCGAGGATGTACGCTTCCTGCAACTGCTTGGCCATGCGCCCTCCGTTCGGGACTAGTTCCTCAGCGGCTTGCCGGTCTTGAGCGTATGTACGACGCGCTCCTGGGTCTTCGGGTTCTTGAGCAACGTCATGAACTCGCGGCGCTCGAGGTCGAGCATCCACTTCTCGTCCACCACGCTGCCCGGCTCCAGCTCGCCCCCGCACAGCACGCGGGCGATGGCTAAGGCTACTTCAAAGTCATATGCCGAAATGAAGCCGCCATCGCGCATGTTGACCAGCATCATCTCCAGCGTCGCGATACCCGTCTTGCCCGCTACCGGGATGGCGGCGAGAGGCAGCGGCGGACGATAGGCGCTCTCCGACAAGGCGCGCACCTGCGCCTTGGCAACCCAAAGCAGTTCGTATGGATTGAAGATGACCACGTCGGCAGCGCGCAGGTAGCCGAGGTCCTTGGCCTCCAGTGCGCTTTTCGACACGGTGGCCATCGCGACCTGCTGGAAGTAGGTGCGCAGGAAGGGGAACTGGTCGAGTTGGCTGCCGTTGGCGCCACGAACGGCCTCCTGCGCGGCCCGGGCGGCGAGTTCCTTGCACCCGCCGCCAGCGGGAAGAATGCCGACGCCCGCTTCGACCAAGCCGATATACGACTCCAGCGCGGTGACCGCGCGGTCGCAATGCATGATCAATTCGCACGCGCCGCCCAGCGCCATCCCGCGCACGGCGGCGACGGTCGGTATCAGGCTGTAGCGCAGGCGCTGCGAGGTCTGCTGGAACTTGGCGACGATCGCTTCCACGCTATCCCATTGCGCAGCCTGCACCGTCGGGACCAGCGAGGCCAGGTCCGCCCCGAGCGAGAACGGTTCGCCGGCCTGCCAGATAACGAGGCCGCGCCAGTTGCTCTCCGCTTCGGCAATGGCGCTCTGCAGGCCATCGAGCACCGCGGCGCTGATCGTGTGCTGCTTGCTCTTGAACGAAACGATGGCGATGTCGTCGCCCGTGTGCCACATGCGCACCGCATCGGTCTCGAGAATGGTCGTCGTCCGAGGAGGCTCCTCGCCCACGATCGGGTCCGGAAAGTATTGCCGCGCGTAGACCGGCAGGCTCGAACGTGGCTGAAACGTGTTGGCCGCGGGCGAATAGGCGCCCTGGCGCGTATGCACTCCGGCAGCAGCAGGCCCGGTGCTCACCCAGGGAGGGAGCGCGACGGCAGCGAGGGCCTTGCCGGCGGCGATGTCCTCGCCGAGCCACGCTCCCACCTGCTCCCAGCCGGCTGCCTGCCAGGTTTCGAACGGGCCCAGCTTCCACCCGAAGCCCCAGCGGAGCGCGAGATCGACATCGCGCGCGTTGTCCGCGATCGCGGCCAGGTGATAGGCGCAGTAGTGAAACAGGTCCCGAAAGATCGCCCAGAGAAACTGCGCCTGCGGGTGCGAATGCGCGCGCAGCTTCGCCAACTGCTCGCCGGGGGCCTTCAGGGCCAGGATGGCGGCCACCTCCGGATCGATCTCCCCCTGCAATGGTCGATACGCTTGCGCGGCCGGATCGAAGACCTGGATTTCCTTGCCTACCTTTTGATAGAAGCCCGCTTTCGATTTCTGTCCGAGCGCGCCCTTGTCGATGAGCGCTTGCAGCCACACGGGAGGCTGGTAATACCGATGCCATGGATCGTCCGGCAGCGCCTCATGCATGGTTCGGATCACGTGCGCCATCGTGTCCAGACCGACCACGTCGCTGGTGCGATAGCTAGCGCTCCGCGCGCGCCCGATCGCGGGGCCCGTCAGCGCATCGACGACGTCGAAGCCAAGGCCGAAGCGTTGCGTGTGCACCATCGTCGCCAGGAGCGAGAAGACCCCCACGCGGTTGGCCACGAAGTTCGGCGTGTCCTTGGCCCGCACGATGCCCTTGCCCAGCACCGTCACCAGGAAGGTCTCGAGTTGGTCGATGAGTTGCGTCTCGGTGGTCCGCTGCGCGATTAGTTCGACCAGGTGCATGTAGCGCGGCGGATTGAAAAAATGCACGCCGCAGAACCGGGGCCGCAACGTGGGCGGACAGGCTTCCGCCAGCGCGTCGATCGAAAGACCGGAGGTATTGGTGGCAAAGATCGCTTGCGCACCAATGTGCGGCGCCACCTTCTCGTAGAGCGATTGCTTCCAATCTATACGCTCCGAAATCGCCTCGATCACCAGGTCGCACTCGCCAAGCAGCGACAGATGCTGGTCGTAGTTTGCCGGCGTGATGGCGCTGGAACGGTCTTTTGCCGCCAGCGGCGAGGGCTCGAGCTTCCTCAGGTTCTCAATTGCCTTCTGGGCGATACCGTTCGGGTCGCCTTCCTTGGCAGCAAGGTCGAAGAGCAGCGCCGGTACGCCGGCATTGGCAAGATGTGCGGCAATTTGCGCGCCCATAACACCGGCGCCAAGCACCGCGGCCCTGCGGACGAGGAAGCGCGACTGCGACATGGCGGATCGAGAACGGTGGGTATTCCCGGAAAACGCTCCGCGCCGCAGTTTTCGCGGCGCGGCGAAGCGTGCGGATGTCAGCGCGCAGCGATCACTGGAATGTATAGGTTAGCTGCAGGCCGACGACCTGGATGGTGTTCTTATACGAACCGCTGATCAGGCCATTGGCAGCGGTGCTGCCCTGGTTCTGATCGATGCTTGGGTTGCTCACGAATATGTAGGTGTAGCCCAAATCGAGCGCGAACTGGGGCGTGGCGAGATACTGTGCACCGACGGCGATCCAGGTTCGATTGTTATCCGGCAGCGTCGGCGTGCGCGTCGCATCGCGCACGGGGCTCTGGTCGTAGGCGAGGCCCATGCGGAACTTCCACTGGTCGGTGTAGTGGTAGTTGGCGCCGATCGAACCCCGCCAGGTATCGCGAAAATCCTCCGGTGTGTTCGAAAGCGTCACTCCGGTGCTGCGTACGATCTGCAACTGCTGAATGCTGCTCCAGCCGGTCCACTGAACGTCAGCCATCAGGTCCCACTTGTCGTTGAGGGTGTGGAACACGGAGAGGTTGGCCGTGTCCGGCACCTTGAGCGCCAGCGTCACGTCGCCGCTTGACAGCACTTGGTTGACGCCGATCGCCAGCAACCCGGCAATCGGCGCCAACGTCGGGGGCAGGGTCGACGGCAACGCCGGGTTGTTGAAGTCGACCTGGCCGCTGATGGTGTACTTGATCGCCGACCGGTACTGCGCGCCGATGCGCGTGTCCTTGTCCGGCTCGAACAACACACCGATGTTCCAGCCCCAGGCACTGTCACTGCCATTGACCGCTGCCGCCGATTCGAGCCCCGCGGTTCCGGCCAGAATGGGCGGAATGACGCTCGGGGGAATCAACCCGGTCTCGGCGGCCTGCTGGGCCGCAGTGGCGAGTGCCCCGGAGTAGTTCACCGCGTTGGTGAGGGTGGCCTTGATTTGCTGCCAATCGACGCCGGCACCCAAGGTCACTGTGTCGTTAACCTTCCATGACAGCGCCGGATTGATGTTGAGCGTTTTGACTTCCGACTTGATCGCCTGGAAGCGGCCGAGCCAGCTCGAGTCGTACTCGGTCTTCAACCCGAACGGCGCGCCAATGCCCAGGCCGAACGCGAATTGCTTGTTGATCGGCACGGCGAGATACACACTGGGGACGACCGCGCAGGTACCGGCATCGCCCCCGTTGTCGCCGAGTGGCTGGAATGCCGCGGGCAGCGAGCCATTGTCGCTGAGCTTCGCCGATATGCAGACCACGTCTCCGGCGACCACACCCTGGATGCCGGGAAGCCGCGACATCCCTGCTGGATTGGTAAAGATCGTGCTCGCATCCTCTGCGACCGCGGCACCGCCAGCGAAAGCGTTACCCACGCCACTGCCGCTTTGCTCCTGCAAGGCGAAGTTGGAACCGAGCGCTTGGCCTGCCGCCAGCGACAGGACGGCGGCGCCCAAGGCAACCGCCAGGCGCGTACGACGGAATGCAGCGAATTTCATGATGATCTCCTCCTGCCGCCTGATGGTCATCGCTTGGTCGAATTCTTTTGACCGACACTGCGCTTGGCGACACTGCGCTCGCGACTGGGGGCAACTATACACCCGGCGCACGCGGGCCGCATCCGGCGGACCCGTGCAACTATTCTTCAGGTAACAGCCGCGATCGCCGGTCCGGCCCGACCGCGACGTAGGTCAGGCTCGCTTCGGTGACTTTGACGCAGACCATCTTGCCCGGGTTGCGCTGCGCATAGACCTGGACGTCCACGGTCACCGACGTCCGTCCGACGTGCGTGATTTCGGCGTAAAAGCTCACCAGATCGCCGATGAGGACCGGTTGCTTGAACAAGAAGGAGTTCACCGCCACCGTCGCGACACGGCCGCGCGCGCGGCGCGCCGCAGGCACCGAGCCGGCGATGTCGACCTGTGACATCACCCAGCCGCCGAAGATGTCGCCATTCTGATTTGCGTCGGCAGGCATGGGCACCACGCGGAGCGTGGGGTTCTTGTCGGGGAGGATGGCGTCGTCGCTCATGCTTATGCAGCCTTTCTTCGCGCCTCATCGCGCAGCTCGCGGCGCAGAATCTTGCCGACGTTGGATTTGGGTAGCTCGGCGCGGAACTCCACGTAGCGCGGGCACTTGTAGCCGGTCAACTGTTCCCGGCAGTGCGCAAGGAGCGCCTCCGCGCTAAGACTCTGATCGCGTCTGACCACAAACAGCTTGACCGCCTCGCCAGACTTCGAATCGGGCACCCCGATCGCGGCACACTCGAGCACCCCCGCATGCATCACGACGACTGATTCAATCTCGTTCGGATAGACGTTAAATCCGGATACGAGGATCATGTCCTTCTTGCGATCGACAATGCGCACAAAGCCGCGTTCGTCCATCACCCCGATGTCGCCGGTCGCAAGCCAGCCGTCCGCGTCGAGCACCTTGGCGGTCTCGTCGGAGCGGTGCCAGTAGCCGGCCATCACCTGCGGCCCCTTGATGCAGATCTCTCCCGGGTCTCCGAGAGGCACGTCGTGGCCCGCGTCATCGCGCAGCACCACATCGGTCGACGGGATCGGCAGCCCGATGGCACCGTTGTACTCGGGAAGATCGAGCGGATTCATCGTTGCCGCGGGCGAAGTCTCGGTCAGGCCGTAGGCTTCGATCAGGGGCACGCCGGTCACCTTCTTCCAGCGCTCGGCGACCGCCTTCTGCACGGCCATGCCGCCGCCGAGCGTGAGGCGCAGCGAGGAAAAATCCAGCCGGGCGAAGGCGGCGTTGTTCAACAGCGCGTTGAACAGCGTGTTGACGCCGGTGATTCCCGTGAAGCGGTGTCGGCTCATTTCCCTGACAAAGCCGGGGATGTCCCGGGGATTGGTGATCAGCACGTTTTGGGCGCCGAGCGTCATGAACACCAGGCAGTTCGCCGTCAGCGAGAAGATGTGGTAGAGCGGTAGTGGCGTGAGAATGACATGCCGCACCTCGCCGAGCGACGGCTTCACCCAGGCGCTCGCCTGCAGCAGGTTGGCGACAATGTTCCGGTGCAAGAGCATCGCACCCTTGGCGATGCCGGTCGTGCCCCCGGTGTATTGCAGAAACGCGATGTCGTCATGCGTGATCGGGACGCGCTCGAGCTCGCGCCGGCGCCCCTCGTCGAGCGCCTCGGCGAGCGGCATCGACCGCGGGAGGCTCCACGCCGGAATCATTCTCTTGATGTGGCGCAGGACGAAATCGACCAGCAGCCCCTTCCAGCCAAGCATCCCCCCGATGCTCGTCACCACGACCTGTCGGACCGGGGTCCGGTGCACGACTTCCTGCACGGTATGCGCGAAGTTCTCCACGACCACGAGCACCTCGGCACCACTGTCGCTCAGCTGGTGCTCGAGCTCGCGCGGCGTATACAGCGGGTTGGTGTTAACCACCGTGTAACCGGCGCGCAGCGCGCCAAAGAGGCAAACCGGGTATTGCAGGATGTTGGGCAGCATCAGCGCCACGCGCGCGCCCGGCTTGAGCCCCCGGCCCTGCAGGAAGGCGCCGAACGCGGCGGACGCGGCGTCGAGATCGGCGAAGGTGATCGACTTGCCCATGCAGGTATATGCCGGGCGTGGACCAAACTGGGCAATGACGCGATCGAATACATCGCGCAGCGACGCGTATTCGTTGACGTCGATCGTGGCAGGTACGCCTTTCGGGTACGACTTGAGCCAGATCCTGTCCACGATCATCCCCTGCGATCCACCGTTCTATTTCGGTCCTATGCTAGCAGAGGGTGCCGGGTCGCTTGAACTCGCCGCGTAGTGCAGAGGCCCGCCACGGAAAGGCGCGAAGCCGGTGCCGAAGATCGCCCCGGCATCGACCAGATCCGCGTCGGCGACGATGCCGTCGGCGAGAGCCGCCTTTGCTTCGGTCACATACGGGCGTAGCAGCCGGTCGGCGAGACCTGGCGGCACCGCGCCGGGCGCGCCCTTGGCCGCCTTGCCGGTCGACCAGTCGTAGAAGCCGCGCTTGGTCTTCCGTCCCAGGTTGCCCGCCGCCATGAGCGCGGAAAGTTTCTTCGGCGGCTCGGCCTGCGGGTCGAGCATCTTGCCGACCGCAAGACAGATATCTAGCCCGACGGTGTCGGCAAGTTCGATCGGTCCCACCGGCATGCCGAAAGCGAGCGCCGCTTCGTCCACGGTTTCCGGCGCCATGCCTTCGTCGACGCAGCGCATCGCCTCCATGAGGTATGGCGCCAAGATGCGGTTGACGAGGAACCCGGGCGCGCTCTTGACCGGAAGCGGCAGCTTGTCGAGCTGCCGGACGAATGCCGCCGCACGCGGCAAGAGCTCGGGGTGCGTGCCAGCGCCGGCAACGACCTCGACCAACATCATCCTGGGCACCGGATTGAAGAAATGCAACCCAATCAAGCGACCCGGATCCTTAAGTGGCGCACCGATCTTCTCCAGCGGGATGCTCGAGGTGTTGGTGGCGAGCAGCGCGCCGGGCTTCGCCTTCGCCTCCAGCGCCTTGAACAATGCCTGCTTGGCGTCAAGATTCTCGAAGATCGCTTCGATGATCACGTCCGCGCGTGCCACGCCATCACCGGCGACGTCGGGAACGAGCCTATCGAACGCGTCGCGCACGCGGCGGGCGTCCCTTAGGCGCTCGGCGAAGAGCTTGCCGGCACGCTCGATCGCGGGCTTGAGCCGCTCGGCGGACTGATCCTGCAGCGTCACGGTGAGACCGCGCAGCGCGCACCACGCCGCGATGTCGCCGCCCATCGTGCCCGCGCCGACGATGTGCACGTGCCGTGCCTCGAACGGGTCGTCGCGGCCGAATGCCTTCAGGCGCTCCTGCAGCCGGAACACCCGAATCAGGTTTATCGCCGTCGGCGTCTGAATCAGGTGCGCGATCGAGGCCGGATCCGAGGCCGGTGCTGCAAGCGTGTCGCCGTCGTATTTGACCCAGATGTCGAGAATCGCGTACGGAGCCGGGTAATGCTCGCGCCGCGCGCGGGCGGCGACCTGCTTCCTCGCCCGCGCGGCGATCAACGGCCGCAGCAGCGGGCTCAACGTCAGGGCCAGCGGGAATGGCAAGCGCCGCGGCGGTGGCGCGGCGGCAAGCACCCCGCGCGCGGTGTTCATCATGATGCGTGCCGGCACGCACTCGTCGGCGACGCCAAGCTTCTTTGCCCGACGGGCATCGATCGTGCGCCCGGTCAACAACAGGTCGAGCGCCGCCGGCGCGCCGGCGAGTCGCGGCAGACGGCGAATGCCGCCCCAGCCGGGCACGATGCCGAGCATGACCTCCGGCAGTCCGAGGCGGGTTGCGGGTTCGTCGACGACCACCCGGTAGCGGCAGGCAAGGGCGAGCTCGAGGCCCCCGCCGAGACAGAATCCCCGGACTAGCGCCAGCGTTGGGTACGGCACCGCTGCAAGCTGGTTGAATAGGTCCCAGCCGCGCTTGACGATCGCGATGGCATCGTCGACCGCCTTGACACGCTCGAAATCCTCGATGTCGGCGCCGGCGATAAAGCCGTTGTCCTTCCCGGAGCGGATCACCAGGCCCTTGGGCGGCGCGGTCGCCAGCTGCGCGAGGATGGTGGAGAGTTCCGTGAGCACCTCCGCCGAAAGCGTATTGGTCGAGGCCCCCGCCCGGTCGAAGATGAGCCAGGCAATGCCATCGAGGTCGCGCTCAAGCCGCCAGTTGCGCGCGGTCGTGCTCATCGTCGATGCCATGATGGCGTCACGCTCTTTCAACCAGCATGGCACCGCCCAGCCCGCCGCCGATACAGATTGCCGCAAGGCCGCGTTTGCCGTTGTCGCGCTTGAGCACGTTGAGCAGGTGCAGGACGATGCGCGCGCCGGAGGCGCCGACCGGGTGCCCCAGCGCGATCGCTCCGCCGTCGACGTTGAGCTTCGCCTGGTCGACTTCGCCAAAGGCGCGCTCCAAACCCAGCTCGGAGACGCAATACGCCTCATCAGCCCAGGCATCGAGGCACGCGATCACCTGCGCGGCGAACGCTTCGTTGATCTCCCAGGCGTCGATGTCACCGCGCTGCAGTCCCTGGCGCTTGAGCAGCGGCGTCGCCGCATGGATCGGCCCCAGCCCCATCTGCGCGGGATCGAGTCCGGCCCATTCGCTGTCGACGATCGTGCCCAGAACCGGCAGCTGGTATCTCGCCACGGCGGTTTCCGAAGCGAGCACCAGCCATGCTGCGCCATCGGTAATCTGCGAGCTGTTGCCGGCGGTAACGGTACCGTATCGACGATCGAAAAACGGCTTGAGCTTGGCGAGATTTCCCGGCGTCGAATCCTCACGCACCCCGTCATCCTTGTCATAGAGATTGCCGTCGCGATCGAACAGCGGCTCGATCTCGGAGGCAAAATGGCCCGCCTTCTGCGCCGCGAGGACGCGCTCGTGGCTGCGCGCCGCGAATTCGTCCATTTCGCGGCGAGTGATGCCAAAACGAGACGCCAGGTTTTCGGCTGTCTGGCCCATCAGCAGTCCGACCATCGGGTCGGTGAGCCCTTTCATGATGCCGATGACCGGGGTGAGCGCCTCCGCCGGATTGAGCTGCAGCAATGCCAGCGCCTTCTGGCCGAAGCCCTTCGCGGAACTGAAGCGGGCGAACCAGAGCACCATCTTGTCGGAGTAAAGCAGGGGTGCCCGGGAGAGGGCGTCGACGCCACCCGCGAGCACCAGGTGCGAACGTCCACAGCGGATGTTGGCGATGGCAGAGTCCAGCGCCTGCATGCCCGATGCGCAGTTGCGCATCACCGTCCACCCCGGCACCTTCTGCCCGCACCCCATGCGCAGCGCGACCACACGTCCAATGTTGACCTCGTCAGGGGAAGGGCTGGCACAGCCGAGGATGACTTCATCGAGTTCGTCGGCAGCGAAGCGCTGGCGCATGAGCAGGGCGCGCCCGGCCTGGGTGGCGAGGTCGGACGCGGCGAATGGTCCGGGACGATTGCGCGCTTTGAGAAACGGCGTTCGAGCGCCATCGACAACGTAGATGGGTTGCGTCATGGCCACCTCTCGATGCCAAGGAAGGATGACTGCGCGACGCCCGTCTGACCTATGCGGCTGCCTTGCGCTCGATCGCGTCGGGCGCGGCCGGCGTCACGGCGGGAGGCCGCGTTTCGGACAGGCCTAGGTCCGGCGCAAAGTCGTCGACCCGGATCACCTCCTCGACCAAACGCTTCGCGCGGCGCACCACGGCAAGCTCGTCAGCGGTTATAACGCCCGCCGCCAACGCCGCGGCCGGGCCGTCCTCGCCGCCCTTGATCCCCACGCGGCCGGCCTTCTGCGCCTCGCGGATGCGCGCCTCGATCGGTTCCGTAGCCATGGTGGCCTCGAGCGCCGACTCGAGCGCGCGAACGACGTCTTGCTCTGCCTGCGGCAGGTACATGCCCGCAGTCAGCCGGTCGCGCGTTGCGGAAGGTTCGATCAGCAGCCTCGCGACCTCGTGGCCCAGCTGGTCCGAGGGAATGACGTATGGCCGGCCAAGCGGAAACACCGTTCGCCGCATCACCGTCGCGACGAACCGATTGGGGAAATTAGAAATCACTCCCTCGAGCGCAGTTTGCGTCTTGAACATCGCGTCCCAGATTGCCCAGTGCATGAGCGGCGCGTCGGCGGCCGGCCGGCCGTCATCCTCGAAGCGCTTGAGCGTCGTCGAACAGAGAAACAGATACGACAACACGTCACCCAGGCGCGCCGAGAGTTTCTCCTTCCGCTTGAGCGCACCGCCGAGCACCCCCATCGATACGTCGGCGAGGAATGCCAGCGCGGCCGAGAAGCGCGTCAGTTGCTGGTAGTAGTGGCGCGCTTCCGGTGCCACATCCGGCACCGGCACCAGACGTGAACCGATGATGCCCATCACGAACGTCCGCGCGAAGTTCGACAGCACGAAACCGATATGACCGAACAGCGCCTGATCGAAGGCGACCGACGCGGCGTGGCGGTCCTGCTCCTGCGTCGCGGCCATCTCCTTGAGGACGTACGGGTGACAGCGAATGGCACCCTGGCCGAAGATGATAAGGCTGCGGGTGAGGATGTTGGCGCCCTCCACGGTAATCGACACCGGGATCTGCATGTAGGCGGCACCGAGAAAATTCGACGGTCCCATGCAGATGCCCTTGCCGCCGGCGATGTCCATCGCGTCGACCGCGATCTGCCGGCCGCGCTCCGTAAGATGGTACTTGCTTATCGCCGAGAGCACGGCGGGCTTCTCGCCCAGATCGACCACGCCGGCAGTGAGCACGCGCGTCGCGTCCATTGAGTAGAGGTATCCCCCCATCCGTGCAAGCGGTTCCTCGACGCCCTCGAACTTGCCGATCGGCGTCTTGAACTGACTGCGCACGCGCGCATACGCGCCGGTGGCGCGAACGACCATCTTGGCCATGCCGGTGTTGAGGGATGGCAGCGAGATCGCGCGCCCCGCGGCGAGGCACTCCATCAGCATCCGCCAGCCCTTACCGAGCATCGGCCGGCCGCCGATCACCCAGTCGAGCGGAATGAAAACATCCTTGCCCCAGTTCGGCCCATTCTGGAATACCGCGGACAGTGGCATGTGGCGGCGGCCGATGTGGACGCCGGGATGGTTGGTCGGTATCAGCGCGCAGGTAATACCCAGATCCTCCTGGTCTCCCAGCAGATGCTCGGGATCGAACGCGCGGAAGGCTAGCCCGAGAAGCGTCGCCACCGGCCCGAGCGTGATGTAGCGTTTCTCCCAAGTGAGCCTCAAGCCGAGCGCCTGCTTGCCCTGATAATCGCCCATGCAGACGATGCCGGCATCGGGGATCGCGGCCGCGTCGGAGCCCGCATGCGGATTGGTCAGCGCGAAGCAGGGAATCTCCACACCCTTCGCGAGGCGCGGTAAGTAGTGCCGCTTCTGCTCGTCGGTGCCGTATTGCAGCAGCAACTCACCGGGTCCCAGCGAATTGGGCACCATCACGGTAACGACCAGCGCGCTGCAGCGTGTCGCGAGCTTGGCCACGACCTGCGAGTGCGCATAAGCCGAGAATCCGAGCCCCCCGTATTGCTTGGGGATGATCATGCCGAGGAAGCCCTTGTCCTTGATGTACTGCCAGACCGGCGGCGGCAGATCTCGGTAGACATGCGTGGTCTCCCAGTCGGTGACCATGGCGCATACTTCCTCGCATTCGTGATCGAGAAAGGACTGCTCCTCGGCGCTAAGCTGCGGCCGCGGCAGCGCGAGCAGCTTCTTCCAATCGGGCCGGCCGGAGAACAGCTCGCCATCCCAGCCAACCGTGCCGGCCTCGATTGCTTCGCGCTCGGTCGCCGTCATCGACGGCAGGATCTTGCGAAACAACGCCAGCACGCCGTCGCTGATCAGGCTGCGCCGCAGCGGCGGCGTGTTGAGCGGGATCGCGAGCACCACGAGCGCAACGGCAAGCACGATCAGCAGCAGCGACGGAACCAGGTGCGCAAGCCAGGCGATGGCCAGGGCGGCCGCGATTGCCCCTGTCCACAGCCAGCCCGTCGCATTGATGTACGCGAGGCCAAAGAAGCCGACGATGACCACCGCGATCCAAATGAGCGTCAACATAAGCACTCCTACCGGGTGAGGAACTCGCGGGCGGCCTCGCCATCGAGTTCGGAAAGATCGGGCAGCGGAGCCTTAAGACCCGCGATCAGGAACGGCGCCAGCCGCCGCAGCAGCATCTCGTCGTTCCCCGCTTCGCCCCGCAGCGCTGCCATCAGCTTAAGCGCGTCGGTGCCCGCGAGCGTGAACGAAAGCGCGCCCATGACGAAATGCAGCCGCCAGGCAAGCTCCTTGCGCGGCAGATGCGGCAGGGCCCGCCCAAAGGCGGCCTTGAAGCGCGCGATCATCACCGCGTATTGCCCCGACAGGAAATGGCGGATGAACGGCGCCGGATCGGCATAGGCGCGCCCCAGCAGGCGCAAAAAATTCTTGCCCCCGCGCTCGCGATCGCGCGCGAGTTTCAACGCCGGGATGAACATGGCGGCGAGGATCTTCTCGCAGGATAGCGGTTTGGGCGCCGACGCGTGCTCGAACAGGGTCAGGAGCGCTAGGCGCTCCTGATTCATCGGATCGAGTCGCCGCGTGAGCACCGCCTCGAACAGATCCTCCTTGCTGCCGAAATGATAGTGGACCGCGGCGAGATTGACGCGCGCCGTCGCCGTGATCTGGCGCAGCGACGTCGCCTCGAAGCCGTGCTCCATGAACAACTCTTCAGCGGCGTCGAGGATTCTGGCCTTGGTCGCCGAATTTTTTGGCGCATCAAATGGAATGACTCTTCCCCCCATCACCGATCTCCCAATTTGCAGACGCTCCCGCGTCCAGCGCGGGAGTCATTTAAACGTTTGTTTGAATTATGCTACGGCGGCCGCTACGCCCTGTCAATCCGATTGGTCTCGGCGTTGCCGCCGTGTTATGCCGCGTGAGGCGCGCTGCCGGTTCCGACCGCGGCCTCCGCGCCATACACGGCATCGATCGCGTCCTTGAACTTGGCCACAACCAGCGGGCGCTTGAGCTTGAGCGTCGGGGTCAATAGTCCATTGTCGACGCTCCATGCTTCCGGCGTTGCGATAACGCGGCGGATGCGCACCCAGCGCGGGAAGGCCCTCAACTGCTGGTTGGCGCGCGCGATCAACGTTTCCTCATCGCGCGCCTTCGTCACCGCGAGCAGCGTAAGGAATGGCCGTCCTTCGCCAACGAGCATTACCTGCTCGAACGCCGGGTCGTGCAACAGCGCAAATTCGGCGTCCTGCGGCGACAGCTTTTCGCCGTTCGACATCACCAGGATGTCCTTGATGCGGCCGCGGATGTAGATCTTGCCCCCGCGGATCTCGGCCACGTCGCCAGTGTGGAGCCAGCCGTCCGCATCGATCGCCGTGTGGGTCGCCGTGTCGTTGCGCCAGTAGCCCAGCATGACATTGCCTCCGCGTGCCAGCAGCTCTCCGCCCTCGCCGAGCTTGACCTCGACCCCGGGCAGCGGTGGCCCCACCGATTCCGGGTCGTTGTCATTCTCGCGATTGACCGAGATCACCGGCGCGGCCTCGGTCATGCCGTAGCCTTGCAGCATGGTCAGCCCAAGGCCGATAAATGTGTGCGCGATCTGCGGGTCGAGGGCGGCTCCGCCGACGATGGCGAGTCGCATCCGGCCGCCGAGACGGGCGAGCACCGGCTTGGCAACCAGGGCGCGCAAGAATGGCGTTGCCTGCCGGTCAATCCATCCGTCCTGGCCGCTCTCGACGCGCCAGCCACGCGCGACACATTGCTTGAACAGCCACCGCTTCAGCAGCGACGCGGCGAGCGCCTGATCGAGGCGGGCGTAGAATCGTTCGAAGATGCGCGGTACTCCGAATATGATGTCGGGGGCCTGCGCGGCCAGGTCTTCGGCGAGATCCGCCACGCTGCGCGCATAGACGACCCGGGCGCCAATCGAGAGCGGCAAATAGTAACCGCCGGTGCGCTCGAACATGTGCGACAACGGCAGAATGGACAAAAACAGGTCGGTCGGCCGTGCCATGCCCGTCTGCTGGCATGCCGTCACATTGGCGATGATGTTGCCGTGCGACAGCATCACGCCTTTCGGGCGGCCCGCCGTGCCCGAGGTGTAGCAGATGGTCGCCAGTGTTGCCTCCGGCAGCGACCGGAATTGCGGTTCGTCCGCCGCGGCAGGCAGGAGGGAAGCGACCGTCGCCGTCGCATCGCCGGCATCGGCATGCAGCACGTAGACAGGCGGCAGCGCGCTGCCGGTGGCCTTGAGCGCGCTGGCCATCTTCGTGCCTTCGACGACCAGCAGGTGCGCCTCCGAATCCGTTACGCACCACGCGATGTTGTCGGGGTTGTCCTCGACGTACAGCGGAACGATGACGAGCCCCAACCCGAGCGCGGCCAGATCGAGTGCGACCCATTCGACTCCGTTGCGGAGGCATATCGCAACGCGGTCACCGGGGGACAGGCCAAGCGCTCTGAGCGCCGCCTGCCAACGCCCGATGCGCGCCGCGACGGTGGCGGCGGTGACGTCGCGCCACTCTCCGCCGTCGAAATGGCGGTAGAGCAGCTTGTCGCGCACGGTCAGCTGCCGCTGGAAATACTCACCAATGTTGGCCACGGTGCCCTCCTGCCGCGACACGCCACCGCCCTGATTCTGCCGCCTTTGGCAGGGCGGGTCCATGGCTTCGCCCCGAGCGCGTCCGAGCCGCCGCCAGGTTGGCTATACTGGCGGCCGATTCCGTGGGGGCCGACGATGCCGACGATTTCGATCAAGCGCCGTCACACGCTCGGCCACGCCCAGGCGAAAGCCGCCGCCGACACGATTGCGCGCGACTTGAACCAGCGCTTCGATCTCGCCTACGAATGGGACCGCGATGACGTGTCCTTCGAGCGGCCAGGCCTGTCGGGCAGCATGCACGTCGGCGAGAGCGACGTGCGCCTTGAGGTGAAACTCTCGTTGTTGCTCACGCCGCTTAAGGGCCCGATCGAGCGCGAGATCGAGAAGAAATTGGACGCGCTCTTTGGCAAGGTGTAGCGGGGTTCCACAAACGGCGCGCGCGAAAACTGCGTATGCAAAGTGTTCGCCCAGGTTCAGAGAGCGCAGGGAATATACCCGGCCGGCCGTCGCGGGCGCCCAGCCCGGCGCTCGACTTAGGTCCCGCCGACCTTTTCCACCAGCGTGACGACCAACTCCATTACCTGCCTGTCGCTGACCAAGGCGTTGTGGCCAACTCCGATGAGTGCGATGTTCTCGGCGCAGCCGAGCGTCGCGTTCGCCTGCGGCGCAACCAGGCTGTCGTGCCGTGACCAGATACATATGATCGGCGCCGCCGGCGCCGCTTCATCGCGGTTGAGGTCCACCAGCCACGGATCGCCGGGTTGCATCTGCGCCAGACACGTTCCGGGAAAGCTGTAGGCAAGCATGCTGCCGTGGTGGGGGGTTCCGATCGTGACCAGCAAGGCGACCCGCTCGCCCCCGAAGCGCCGCAAATACGCGCGCGCCACCAGACCGCCCATGCTCTGTGCGACAAGCACCACGCGCCTGGCGCCGGTCGCGGCGCGGATTTCCTCGATCCGGGCGGCGAGCTGCTCGGCGAAGCGCCGGATATCGGCCAGGGGCGGCCCATAGTTCAGGGTGTACACCGGCGCGACGCCGTGCCGCCGAAGGAAGCGCCGCAGCCTGAGCCACACGCCGTCGTTTACCAGGACCCCGTGTACCAGGAGCACGGGGCGTGCGGCCGGTGCGGGCTCCGGATCGCGAATGAGCACCCGGTGCAACACCATCAACGGCCAGGACGACGCGACCGCCCAGATCTCGGTCAGGAACAGACGCAGCGTGGCAGCGAAATCCAGGCGGCTTTCCGCAGGCCGCGGCGTGCGCCAGATCCACGCCAACGTGAACCAAATTGGGACCAGTGCCAGCGCCGGCGCGAAGTAGGCAAGCGGTGCGCCGGCGACAAACCACCATGCGGCCGCTCCGTGAGCGATGGCGTGCGATGCCCAAGAGACATACCCGGCGGTGCCGGCGACGAGCGCAATAAAAAGCAGCAGGGCGATCATGGCATGGCGCGCGCGGGCGAAGTTTGGTGCGAGTTCGACGCGCGTCTCCGCCGGCGCCCGCCTCCACCGAGCACTCGTTCAGGCCGCCGCGAGCGTCTTGCGAAAGCGGTTGAGCTCCTGCACCGTCTCCAGCGGTTGGCCGAACAGCGACGACAGATTCTTGAGGATCATGCGCGAGACGCGACGCTCCCACTCACCGTCGAAACGGATCTGCTGATCGAGCCACCGCTCCAGCCACGCCGGATCGGGCAGGCGGCTCTGTATCGTGTCGTTGGGAAAGAGTTTCTTGTTCACGTGCAGGTTCGTCGGATGCAGCGGCTTGCCGGCCCGGTTGGGGCTGGCCATAAGCACGCCGATTTTCGCGAACGCCCGTCGCGCTTCCACGCCGGAGCGCTCGAGCGCACGACGCATGAAACGCAAGTACGCGCCGCCGTGACGCGCCTCGTCCTGGGAGATCAGCCGGTAGATGTGCCGGATCACCGGCTCGGTGTGCCACGTGGCGGCACGACGATACCAGTGGTTGAGCCGGATTTCGCCGCAGAAATGCAGCATCAGCGTTTCCAGCGCCGGCGCCGGATCGAACTCAAAGCGTATCGCGTGCAACTCATCTTCGGTCGGTGTCAAGTCGGGACGGAATCGCTGCAGGTACTCCTGGAGCACCAGCGAATGCTTCTGCTCCTCGTAGAACCATATGGACATGAACGCCGAGAAGTCGCTGTCGCCGTGATTGTCACGCAGAAACATCTCGGTCGCGGGAAGTGCTGCCCACTCCGTGATGGCGTTCATCTTGATGGTACGCGCCTGCTCGTCCGACAGACGCGCCGCGTCGAAGCGATCCCAGGGTACGTCGTCCTGGAGACTCCAGCGCATTTGCTCAAAAGCCTTGAACAACTCGTGATAGAGCATGGTGGGTTCCTGCTGCGAAGCCTGGCTTGCCGCGCTTTCTTATACGTCCCAGCGGCGGCTGCGGACGCAGGGCAGGCGCGCGATGGTACCACCCCGGTCGAGAAGCGCAATCGATCCGCCGCAGCGCGGCACATCGGCTAGCGAGAACCGCTTGGCCCAATCTCCGCACGCCAGTTCTTGACTGCGACGAGCGTCTCGCCGATGTCGGCGAAAAGCTGCACCCCCGGCAGGCTCTTGCGCAGCCGGCGCGTGATTTCCCCGCCCGCCCATAGCGCCACCGCAGGGGGCAGCTGCCGCCGCAATGTCGCCAGGGCCTCGCCGACCTGGCGCAGGGGATAGGCCATCGAGAACGACAACGCAACCACATGCGCCTTGTGCGCCGCCGCGGCGCGACGAATATCCTCGAAAGGTGTCTGCGTACCGAGCGAAATGCACTGCGCCCCTTCGGGCGAAACGAGCGCGTCGACCATCAGCAGACCGATGCCGTGCTGCTCGCCAGGCACCGTCGTGAGCAGCACTCGCGGCAAGCCGCTTTGCCGGGGCAAGGCGCAGAGCGCGCCGCGTAGCGCGACCTGCAGCTGCTCGGTATACAGGTGTTCCTCAAAAACCTGCAGCTCGCCGCGCATCCACGCCTCGCCGACCGCGCGATTGAGCGGGGCGACGGTCTCGATAACGAAGCGCTGGACGCCGTGGCGCAGCAGGACGCTGGCAAGCGTCGCGTGCAAGCCTGCGCCGTCGTGCGCCCTGAGCAGGGCCAGCACGTCGCGCTCGATCGCCGGGGCAAGCGCCTCGCGTCGCGGATGAACCCGTTTTTCCGCCAGCGCGTTGAGTTCATCCAGCGACTGCCGGATGAGCTTCCCCGGCCGCAAGCCGGTGTCCATCAGACGCTTGATCGCACGCAGCTTCGCGACCTCGCCCGGGGCATACTGCCGTTCGGCGTTATTGTCGCGCTGGGGGTCGGGGAAACCGTAACGCCGCTCCCACATGCGCAGCACGTCCTTCGACAGCCCGGTCTCACGCTCGACCGCGCTGATGTTAAGCGAGGAGGTTAGGGTTTCCACTTCAGTTTCGTCCTGGACAAGAAGACCATATCATGACGCGACCGTCTCTGGAAGTGAGGCTAAGCAAGAAATGTCCATGGACAAACATGTTTGATATACTGCCCACTCCGTCGTCGAACCGAATGCCGCCGATGCGCCGCTCTACCACGCCCTCCCTCGTCTTCGCCCTGCTCGTCGCGGCCTTGGTTTCTGCCGGGCCCGCCTCGGCGCAGCGCCCTGACGCTGAAGCCGGCGTGTGCCCGCCGCTGCTCGATCACCAATTCAACCGCCTGCAGACGGGCAAGCCCGAGACGCTGTGTCAGTATCGCGGCAAGGTGCTGCTCATCGTCAATACCGCCAGTTACTGCGGCTACACGCACCAATACGAGGGGCTCGAGGCGCTATACCGCAAGTACAAGGATCGCGGCCTCGTGGTGGTGGGCTTTCCGTCGAACGATTTCGGTGGCCAGGAACCGGGGAGCAATCACGAGATAGCGGAGTTCTGCCGTCTGACCTACGGCGTGCAGTTTCCCATGTTTGAAAAATCCAGCGTCACCCGCTTACAGACGAACCCTCTTTACGCCGAACTGGTGGCCCGCACCGGCGACACGCCCAAATGGAATTTCCACAAGTACCTAATCGACCGCGACGGCAACCCGGCCGGGACCTTCGCCAGCAAGGTCGAGCCCGACGACCGCGAGTTCGTCGCGCAGCTCGAAAAGCTGCTTGCCGCTAAGCCTTCGCCAGCAAAGGGTTGACGGTGAACGCCCCCGAGTATCTACCGCTGCCTGACACGCAATCGCTGCCCGATACGCGCGAGCTGCCGATCGAGCGCGTGGGGGTCAAAGGACTGCGCTATCCGGTCGCGATGCGTACGGCTGCGGGCGACGTGCAGAACACCATCGCCGACTTCGCCATGTACGTCGGCCTTGCCCATGACGTGAAAGGCGCGCACATGTCGCGCTTCGTCGAGATCCTCGAAGAGCACCGCGACCCGCTCGATCTTGACGGATTGCGCACCATGCATCGTCGCATGTTGGACCGGCTGGGGGCCACTACGGGCCGCAGCGAGATGCGCTTTCCCTACTTCATGCGCAAGGCTGCCCCGGTTTCGGGGGTCGAAAGCCTGCTCGACTACGACGCGAGTCTCGTGGCGGAGACGGGCAGCGACGGAGCGACCCGCCTCTGCATGGAGCTAATGGCACCGGTTACCAGCCTGTGCCCCTGTTCGAAGAAGATCTCCGACTACGGCGCGCACAATCAGCGCTCGCATATTACCGTCCGGGTCGAGGTCACCGTGGGCGAGTTGCACCTCGAAGAGCTTGCGCGGATCGCCGAGGAGGCAGCGTCCTGCGAGCTCTTCGGCCTGCTCAAGCGCGCCGACGAAAAGTTCGTAACCGAACGCGCCTATGACAATCCCAAGTTCGTCGAAGACCTGGTGCGCGACATCGCCCTCAGGCTCAAGCGCGATCCGCGGATCGGACGCTTCCGCGTTGCATCCGAGAATTTTGAATCCATCCACAATCATTCTGCGTATGCAGAGATCGCGGGCGTAGGCGCGGGGCTCATCGACTGACCCGCCACCGGGTACTGTGCGCGGGGGACCGGCTCCCGCCGCCCGCGCCGATCCTTTCAGGGAGGGAGCTTGCGCGTCGCGATCATCGGTGCCGGCATCGCCGGTCTGAGCTGTGCCTGGCTGCTTACGCGCCAGGGCAGGCAGGTCACACTGTTCGAGGCCAACGACTACCTCGGTGGCCACACCCATACGATCGACGTGACTCTTGACGGCACAACCGCACCCGTCGACACCGGCTTCCTCGTCTACAACGACCGTACCTATCCAAAGCTTGTCGCGCTTTTCGACGAACTGGAAGTCGCGTCGACGCCGAGCACGATGACCTTCTCGGTGCGCAACGATGCCGCCGGCATCGAGTGGTCCGGCACGGATTTCACTTCGCTCTTCGTACAGCCGTCGAACGCGCTGCGGCCTGCGTTCTGGCGCATGTTGATCGACATCCTGCGCTTCAACCGCGAGACGACGGAGATGCAGCGCGAACGGCGCGTCGACGCGGTGACGCTGGGAGAGTTCCTTGACGACAGGGGCTACTCCTTGCCCTTTCGCGAGTGGTACCTATTGCCGATGGTCGCTGCGATCTGGTCCTCCTCCACACGCGAAGTCCTGGCCTTCCCGCTGCCAGCGCTGGTGCGCTTCTGCCATCTCCATGGCCTGCTGCGGATGTTCGACCGGCCACAGTGGCGGTCGGTGGCCGGCGGTGGGCGCGACTATGTCGACCGGATCGCGGCCCGATTAAGCGACGTGCGGCGCGCGACGCCGATTCGCCGGATCCGCCGCTGTGGCAGCCACGTTGAGGTCGACACGCCCGTCTCGACGGCGGAGCGATTCGATGAGGTCGTCCTGGCCTGCCACAGCGACCAGGCCCTTGCTCTGCTCACCGATACCTCGCGCGAAGAAGCATCGCTGTTGGGCAGCGTTCGCTTTCAGACCAACAGTGTTGCGCTGCATACCGATACCCGGCTGATGCCAAAGTGCCGACGCGCATGGTCGGCGTGGAATCATCTCGCCGTCGACGATGCGGCCGGAGAGCGGCCCGTGGCCGTGAGCTACTGGCTCAATGAGCTGCAACGGCTACCGTTCAAGACGCCTTTGCTGTGCACTCTCAATCCACCGTTCCCACCGCGTGCCGAGGCGCTTATCGCCAAATTCGAGTACTCGCACCCGCTCGTCAAATCCGCTGCCGTCACGGCGCAACAGAAATTTGCGCATCTACAGGGCCGGCGGCACACCTGGTACGCCGGAGCCTGGCTCGGTTACGGCTTCCACGAAGACGGCCTCGCCTCGGCGCACGTCGTCGCGCAGGGCATCGCCGCGAGCTCCAAGATCGTCGCCGCTGAGCTGGCTCCGGCGTGAACCTGGTTAACTGGTCATGCAAATCGCGACGCCCTCGCTGATTCATGGCGAAGTCATGCATCGCCGCCATCGCCCGGTCGGCAATGCTTTCACGTATCGCTCGCTTTGCCTGGCGTTGCCCCTGGCGCAGATCGGAGATTTGCCAAGGCTCGGCCTTGCGCACAATCGGCGCGCACTGGTCAGCTTCTTCGATCGCGACCACGGAGAACGCGATGGTTCGGCGCTGGAACCGTGGTTACGGCGGTTGCTCGCCGCCGAGAGCATTGTCGCCAATGGCGAGATCGTTCTCTACGCGTTCCCGCGCATGCTCGGCTATGTGTTCAATCCGGTCAGCTTCTGGCTCTGCCATGATCGCGATGGCCAGGTGCGGGCGGTGCTGTGCGAGGTATGCAACACATTTGGCGAGTGCCACAACTATCTGCTCGCCCATCCCGATAATCGCCCTCTGGTGTCGGGAGAGACGGTGGCCTGCCGCAAGGTCTTTCATGTCTCGCCATTCTGCGAAACAAAGGGCGGTTACCGTTTTCGCTTCCACTTCGGCCCCGACCGCTGGCTCGCGCGCATCGACTATCACGATGCCGGCGGCGAAAGCGACGTTGCTGACCCGGAGCCACTGCTCGAGACGTCGGTTTCGGGCATCGCCGAGCCCTTGTCGCCGTCCGCTGTGCACGGGCTGCTGTGGCGTTATCGCTGGTTTACCGTCGGCGTAATCCTGCGCATGCACTGGCAGGCGGTTAAGCTGTGGGTGAAAAAGGTGCCTTATGTCGCCAAACCCGCGCCACCACTGCAACGCACGACGCGATGAGCTCGCTCGGGACCTCCCTCGCCTCAAACCCACGCCGCGCGGCAACCCCCGCCGCTGCCCGATTGGTCATGGCGCTGCTCGATCGCATCGAGTGGGGTGTGCTCGCCTTCACGACGCCGGATGGTGTCACGCACCGTTTCGGTTCCGGCAGGCCAGCTAGCGCGGTCGTACGCGCCGCCGAGATTCATCTGCGCGACTGGTCGGTGTGTCGCCGCGTACTCGTCGGCGGCGACGTCGCATTCGCGGAAAGCTACATGGACGGCCGTTGGGACACGACCGACCTGGTTGCGCTTCTCACCCTGATGGCGTGCAACCAGCGCGCGCTGGAGCACGCGTTTTACGGTCGTCGCTGGCGGCGAGTTGTAATGCGCTTGAGGCATCTACTGCGCCGCAACAGCAAGCGTCGCGCACCGCGCAACATCGCGGCGCACTACGATCTGGGCAACGAATTCTACGATCTCTGGCTCGATCCAACGATGACCTATTCTGCCGCGCTCTTCGACGGCGACATGACCTGTCAGCTTGCAGCGGCTCAGCAAGCCAAATACGCCCGCGTCCTGCGTCAGATCGCCCCGCCTCAGAATGCGCAACTGCTTGAACTCGGCTGCGGCTGGGGTGGATTCGCGGAAACCGCGGCGCGGGCAGGCTGCCGCGTCACCGGCGTAAGCCTTTCCCGCGCCCAGACCGCCCATGCCCGTGATCGCGTGGCGCGAGCCGGCTACGCCGACCGTGTCGATTTGCGCCTGCAGGACTACCGTGACGTGATCGGTCGTTACGACGGCGTTGCCTCGATCGAAATGTTCGAGGCCGTCGGCGAGCGCTATTGGCCGGCATTTTTCCGCACCGTGCGGCGCGCGCTCAAGCCGGGTGCGCGGGCCTGCATCCAGACGATCACCATCGCCGACGAGCGTTTCCCCAAATACCGCCAAAGCAGCGACTTCATTCAGCAATACATTTTCCCCGGTGGCATGCTTCCGTCGCCTGCGCGTTTCATCGAAGAAGCGAATCGTGCTGGTCTCCAGGTTGAAGACGTCCACCGCTTCGGCCAGGATTACGCGGAAACACTGAAGCGCTGGCTCTCCGCGTTCGATGCCAACGTCGACGCCGTGCGTTCCCAGGGGTTTGATGATCGATTCATCCGCTGCTGGCGATTCTACCTGGCGTACTGCGTCGCAGGCTTCGCGAGCAAGACGACCGATGTCGCGCAATACACGCTGTCTGCCAGGTAACCTCGCGTTGGTTCCCTGCGTCCTCAAACTTGGCGCCGGCGTGGCCGTGCTCTGGTTTCGCAGACTGGCTTGATCCGATCATGGCCCTGAACCCACCGCTTCCTGCATGGCCCGACTGCCGTATTTGGGTGATCGGCGCGTCCACGGGCATCGGCGCCGCCACCGCGCGACGACTGCTCCGCGCGGGCGCCCGCGTCGCAATCTCGGCGCGGCAGGTGGATCGGCTCTCCGAAGTTGCCAACGGACATGCCAACGCGCGCGTCGAGCCGCTCGACTTCACCGACAGCGCGCAGATTGCCGCGGCATGGCAACGCATTCGCGCCGCATGGGGTGGCGCGGACCTGGTCCTCATTGTCGCCGGGACGCATGCGGAGATTCGGGCGTGGGAACTGACCGAGCAAAACGCCATGGCGCTCCTGGAGACGAACCTCCATGGCGTCATCAAATCGACGGCCGTCGTGCTGCCCACGCTGCTTATGCAAGGCAAGGGTGCCCTCGGCATTGTGTCCAGCGTCGCCGGCTATCGCGGTTTGCCCAAGGCCTTGATCTATGGGGCAGCGAAAGCGGCACTGATCAATTTCACCGAAACGCTCTACCTCGACCTGCACCCGAAAGGCCTCGGGGTCTATCTCATCAATCCGGGTTTCGTCAAAACCCCGCTAACCGATCGGAACGAGTTCCGCATGCCGCACCTGATCACGGCGGAACAGGCCGCGACCGCAATCGTCGCTGGCCTTCGCGCGGGCGAGTTCGAGATCGATTTTCCGAAAGCGTTCACGCGGCAGCTCAAGTGCTTGCGCATCCTGCCATATCGCTGGTACTTCGCGCTGATCCGCAGGGCGACCGGGCTGTGACGGACGCCGGCGCACTAGCATGCATCGTCGCATTCTTCGAGCACATCACGCCGTGCGACGTTGCGCGCATCGGCGAGATCTACTCGGCCGACGCCTATTTCCGCGATCCATTCAACGAGGTGCGAGGCCTCGACGCAATCGCGCGCGTCTATGCGCATATGTTCGAGCATCTCGACGATTGCCACTTCGTAATTACCGAAACCGTCGCCGACGGCGAGCGCGCGTTCCTCGTTTGGGATTTTACTTTCCGAATCCGGCGCTGGCGGCCGCGCCGATTGCTGACCATTCACGGTACTTCGCTCATCAAATTGACCGCCGACGGCAAGGTCGGCTATCACCGCGATTATTGGGACGCGGCCGAAGAGCTCTACGCCAAGCTGCCGCTGATCGGCCCCGTACTGCGCTTCCTCCGCCGAAGCCTGGCGCAAAGGACTTTGACAGCGCATTGGTCGATCCCAGATAATGTTGGCCCTTCGGCGAGCTAGCTCAGCTGGTTAGAGCAGAGGAATCATAATCCTTTGGTCGGGGGTTCGAGTCCCTCGCTCGCTACCACCTATTCACTCTTGACGGCCGCGAGAGCGCCCGTTCATATTCTTGTGAAGCTAACGCGCAAGGGGAGTGCCCGAAAGTCATCGGCGCATGCCGCCAAGATATCCGTTCGACTGGCAGCCGAAGTTGCTACTGTTCAAGAGAACGCGAGCCGTCCAGTAGTTACCCTGGGCGTTGACTTCCGCCATAGCGAATCCCCCGGCGTCGCCGGTACTAGAACTGTACTCGCCAAAAATAGTCCCAAACTGGCCTGCCTGCGTCAGCGTGCCAGAAAACTTAAGTACGGTGCCGGTACCGTCTGTCGAGGTAATGATGATTGTGGAGTCGGCAAGTTGGGTGACATCAATCACTGCGAACTGCTCGACGGTTGTGTCCGTCGCAGGATTGGTACAGGCGGCAGCAGTGTACTTTATCGCTCCGAGATAGGTGCCCGTATTGTTGTCGATGACGAGCGTCTGGCGCACGACATTCTTCGTTACCATAACGCCATTTATGGAATAGGTCACCGTCCCGATGTCTAGTTCTTCGCCGTTCCAAGTCATCGTTCCGACCTTTGTCGCCGCCACGTTGGCCGGATTAAATGGCACCGTTCCGAACCACGGTCCTGTCGTAGCGTAAAGGTCGCCGGACCAATTCAACGTGACCGCAGCTGGATTCATCGTTGCCGAATACCACGTTGGCGAGCCATCCGGTCCGTAGACAAACAACGTGGCGAAAATGACATTTCCTCGCTGGACGAGCTGCATCCCCCAACCGGATTCCGTAGCGATGTAATAGAGATCGCTCTGATCCGTGCTGAAGGACGTTGCCAGAGCAGGAACAGCAGACACGAAAAAGACAAGACTTAACGCGCAAAGTACGCCGCGTAGCGAATCCATGGCGTCCTCCTGTCGTTCCGGCTGGAACACTCCATTGACAAGGTTACGCCCAGCGGCATGAGCCGTCCATTGCTTACGTGATCTTTGGTATCCGTGCGATCAAATCACCTGCGCCGCCGTAACCTACGCCAGCATTCTGGCAAAGGCCTCGCGCAGCCCGACTGTCGCCATATATTAGATTTAGGCGCCTAGAGGGTCCAAAGTGGCGCAGGATAGGTCCGAAGACAGAAACGCGATGTCCTTTCCGGAGCTTCTATCATGGGCCTGGAGAGAGACACCTCCCGTGCACGAGAACGTCACGAATTTGCTGATTCATATGTTCGCCGTACCACTGTTTGTGTTCGGACACGTCCTGCTTGTTGTAGGCATCGTCATCGACCCATGGCTGCTTATCGCAGGATTCCTATGTATCGTGGTGTCTCTAGCGCTACAGAAATTCGGCCACTCGCTGGAACGAAAACAAGCGCCTCCCTTCGCAGGCTCACGTGACTTTCTGAGGCGCATCTATGCAGAGCAATTCTGCAACTTCTGGCGTTTCCTCTTTTCCGGCCAGTGGCACGCCAGTTTCAAGGCACGTAACAAGAATGCCTAATCGCCGAACGTGACCGGATAGCGCTGTCGTTCACCGTCGACACCCGCAGCAATTACTGCGCTGGTCGGTAACAGGTCCACAGGGATCATCGGAGCGTCCGACAATCTGTTCGACCGATGACACCGAGAGGAATAACGATCGCAACCGACTATTTGTCGACTGCGATTCGAATGTGGCTCTCGACCGACGTAACACCTTTCACGGCGCGAGCAATCGAAACGGCCTTATCCACTGCGTTGTGGCTCGGCGCGGTGCCGCTCAGCACGACCATGCCATTGTTGGTATCGACGCTAATGTCCACCAGGGTCGACAGCTTCGTCTCGGCTATATTGGTCTTGACCTGGGTAGTTATTACAGAGTCCTTGACAAATGCCGTAGGAGACGAGCTATCGGAGTCTGCGGCGTAGCCCGCGATCGGTAACATTAAGGCACCCGCCACGATACAAGTTGCAGCAGTTTTCATGTTCACGGTGTCTCCTTTTCTTTTCGGTTGGTTGATTGTTCTGGTACAACACAAGCATGTTCGTCGTGCGCACGGATGTCTGTACGGTAAGGCGCTTAAGCGAATCGTAGAGCAGAAGTTATTTCAACCGAGAGGCCTGAAAAATCGACCTGCGCGGGCAAACGTCGCCTCTGCCTCAACACACATCAAGCGACAATCGACAATCGAACGGTTCGCGGTCGAATTCGGGCGGGTATCAGTGGTTCGTACTATTCAACGAGCCGATCACCATGACTGGTGTGCCCAAACCCCAGGCTCGCGGGCTTGCTTCCCTGAAGATCATCGTCGAACGATCGCGAAAACGGACTGTGAATTCATAGCCCTTCCGCGCTGCGCCACTACCGGCGATTACGCCGCCGGATGCGCCCCCAGGATTAGTTCCCGGGCCCTTGACGGTAAGAGCACCTTGCCGATCCATGTTCTCGGGCGGTTCCGTTTGTCGCATCGATTCGATGACCCCGCATCCCGCGCACGAGGCCCGGGTGCTGCGCTTTACTGTAGCGCGCGCCGCCGCGAGGGGCGATAGCAACTCCTCGGCGGTCACGCCCTCGGACGGGGCTGGTGCTGTTCGACCCTTGGACGGCGCATTCTCCATTGGAATGTTGGCATATGAGAGCGGGATCGAACGTACGATCGCAGTGATTCCCAGGACCGCCAATAAGCAGATGGAGATTGCGCCAATCCACATCGGTAAGCGGACCGGTCGTTTGAAGTACATCCTAATCTTAATTTCCTTTGGCAAAAGTGCACTAAGTGAGGTGCGCGCCGATCCCATCAGGCACACTCTCGTGCAATCATGCAACGGACGACCTTGGACTCGTCAACTCGGCCCGTTGTCCTATTATTTGCGGACCACGGACCGAATCGGTCTAGCGAATGACGATCGGGATGAACAAGCTGACGCCAGGCGATGGCCGCGGGGCATAATAGACCGGAGACGGCGCGTAGAAAGGCTGCGCGTAGTGGGGAGCGCGATGACGCTCATGGTGGCCGCGATCGCGGTGTTCATCGGCGTACGCCGGTGTCATGCTGAATCCAGCCACCGCCGATGCGACGGCAATGGCCATAGCGACCCTGCCGACCTTCGGCCTGAAATGTCTAGATTGAGTTATCGAGATATTCATATTTAACCTTCCATTGTTCGGATGCCGCGAGCGATTGGCAACAGCCAAGCGAGAGTTCGCATTTTCTGGCTTTGTCGTGCGCGCGATCACTTCTTCTGCGTTGACTTATGCTGCGCGTCGCCATGGCGGAACAGCTCATCAGCTTCCGCCTTCTGCGCGTCAGACATGCTGGCATAGAGGGGTGAAAAGGCCGCAGCGAATTTCTTGATTTCGCCGGCATGGGCATCAACGACCTCGCCATAGGAATTGAGATCGTCAACCGCGTTCATCGTATTGGCGTTCGCCAACCTCGCGTTGTTCAGCTCGTCCATCTTTTGGGCATTGTCGCGCATTACGTCTGCGACCTTTGCCCATTGATCTTCCTCGGCCGCCGTGATTTTAAGCTTGCCGTGCATGTCTTTGATGCGTGCTTCGATGCGAACGTGATCCGAGGCATTTGTTGCGGCGACCGCGGGCGCAGGGACCGCGGCTGTAACTGCCGGGACCGCAACGAAAGTGGTCGTTGCCACAATCGCCGCGGCTGCCATAGCGCGTGCCGCATGCCTGAATTGAAATTTGCGTTGATTCATGATCGTTCTCCTTGTTAAACCATGGAGCCCGTGCACCCTCGGCGAACGTCAGCGCCACGCATACCGGCTCACCATATTCTTTTCCCTAGTACAAGGTCTGTGCGCTGGTACACATAAAGGCAACCGGCCGTCGTGAATTATTAACGGACCCGTGCCCTACTAGGGCGCACCTAGGAATGGCTAACTCAGGATCTGATCGTATGACTCCCGATCGGCCTTGTAACACCCACACGAGGCAGCTTTAAGCCCGCGTCGATCAAGAACCGTGATATCGCCGCGCCTGTAACGGATGAGATGGCGCGCCTGCAGCGCGCTCGCCGCCTTGGTGACGCCTACTCGGCGGACGCCCAGCATCATAGCCAGAAATTCCTGTGTCACATGGAAGTTGTCCGCGTGCGCGCGATCCTGTGTCATCAATAGCCAGCGAGCAAGCCGCGCCTCGACCACGTGGAAGCGCGTACAAGCCGCAGTCTGCGCGAGCTGGGTCATTTGGACGAAGATATAGCGGTCGGTCTCACGTTGCAGCGCCTGGCTGCGTCCGAGTTCGCGGCAGAACGCCGGGGTATCCATTCGTAACGCAAGGCCGGCCCCCTGTACCACCGCTCGCACCGGCGACACGTCCACGCCGAGCACGAGCGGAATCCCGAACATGCCTTCGTTTCCGACAAGACCCACTTCGAGGGACGTCGACTCGTCGACCGCCATGATCAGCGAGATGAAGCTCCTGATCGGGAAATAGACGTGGCTTAGGCGCTCCCGGGGTGCGTACAACACATCGGCGAACACCAGCTCGACGGTTTCGCACTCCGCCAGCATTCGGCGCCGGTCGTTACTTGGCAGTGCTTCCAGCAGGCGATTGAGAACTGGGGCGCGTTGGGTTGATGGCACCGCTTGTCTCCTCGGGAGGCGGTGAGACCAACGCAGTCAGTACTTAGGGACTTGCAGGCGCGATTGCCGGGCCCGATGCTGCCGATGTACCTGCGGTCTCACCCACCGTGTTTGGCGCGAGCGTAATGCGGTGCGGTAGCCCCGTCTGCGCGCTAGCGCACACAAGCGCTCTGCACCACGCGATTGGCGCAAGCGGAAAGACGCCCGGACAGCTACCACGCGACGTAGGGCAGGAGGCGATCAAACTCCGTCTTGACAACCCGGTAGCACTCACAGGAGCGCGCCTCCAGCTCCCGGCGATCAAGCACGGTGATCCGGCCACGGCGGTAGATGATCAACCCGGCTTCCTGCAGCTTCCCGGCGGCCTCGGTAACCCCTTCGCGACGCACGCCCAGCATATTGGCGATCAATTCCTGCGTCATGGAAAGTTCGTTCGTCGCCAAACGATCCAGGCTCAGCAGCAACCATCGACACAACTGCTGGTCGACCGAATGGTGCCGATTGCACACTGCCGTCTGCGCCATCTGCGTGATCAGCGCCTGGGTGTAACGCAGCAACAGATGCATCATGGGCCCGAAACGCGCGAACTCGTCTTTAAGCAACTGGGCTTTCAGCCGAATGCCATAGCCTGCGCTTTGCACGACGGCGTCGCTGGGAGTGGTCTCGCCGCCCATGAACAGGGATATACCGAGCATACCTTCGTTTCCTACGACGGCGATTTCTGCGGACGCGCCGTCCTCCATGACATACAGCAGGGAAACGATGGACGTCGTGGGAAAATAAACGTGTCGCAGGCGGGCACCGGGTTCGTACAGAACCTCACCCAGCTCCATCCGGATCACTTCCAAATGGGATGCCAGCCGCTCGAAGTCGCCGGCTGGCAAGGCTTCGAGCAGGTGATTTTGATGACGATTGCGTCGCGCAGCTACGGCCATACTCGACGCGTCCGTCACGGGCGAGGACGATTTTTGCCCAACGCTACGGCCGGGTCTGCCAGCTGCCGTCATTGCTACAGTTTAGACCATAAGGCCACTCCCTGGTGCGGCGACGTACGAAGACGGCCGCACGCCCTCGTGACACGTTGCGGCAGGCACCACGTTCGTCAATGTGGGCTACCGCACCGACTTCGCCAGCTGATGCAATCAGACTGCCCCTGAAGTGTTGACTCGACTTGAAACACCGTCCTCACGCAAGATTCGCTTTCGGCGTTCATTAAGCGTTGCTCGCCCCCAACAGTTCAACGAAGAGGACTGGATCTAAACTGGCTTGCGTAGCAGCGAAGCAAATATTTGAACGCCACGGTCAGTGATTGGAACTCTTCATACAAGGAAAATGAATCATGACAAGAACGGTCCTGGCGGTACTAATGATGCTCGGCTTGCTCGCCGCGTTTAGCACTATGACGGGTTGTAACACGGTAGCCGGTGCGGGCAAGGACGTCGAACGAGGTGGCGAAGCGATTCACGACACGGCCAAGGACGCGCAACAAAAGATGTAACACGTCCGTTTCACTCGCATTCGAATGCGACTCTAGAGGCTGTCGGACGGTGATGCTGATAGCCTCCATCGCCGATCTAGGCGAGAGCATGCGATCACCGTAGGGGTCTACGCCGTTCTCGCGCCGGTACGCGCGCTCGGATCCTCGAGCGAACTCCAGGTCCGCTGCCACCTATCTCCGTTGGCAATCTTGCCAACGAGTTCATCGCTGAAGGGAAGCACCATGAATTGGGACGTGATCGAGGGTAATTGGAAACAGTTCAAAGGGCACGTGAAAGAAAAATGGGGCAAGCTCACCGATGACAATCTCGAAGCGATCGCCGGCAAGCGCGATCAGTTGACGGGGAAAATCCAGGAAACTTACGGCATCACCAAGGACCAGGCCGAGCGGCAGGTCAAGGCATTCGAGGAGATTCACAGAGACTATCAGCCGAAAATCTCGGCGTAGCTCGGTCGGTCATGCCCAGAGCCACTCGCTAGGCTGATGTCGGCATCCATCACGATAATGAAGAGGAACAGCAAAATGAACAGAACCAAGTTATGGGTTGCGCTAATGGGGGGCACAGTGGTCTTGGCTTTCGGCCAATTGGCCAGCGCGGCGACGATGCAGACACGCGCCGAATACACTGCAGCGGTTGACCGCGCCTCGATCGAGTACAAGGACGCCCGTGCCAAATGCGAGCCGCTTGCCGGGCACGAAAAGGACATGTGCGTGGTCGAGGCCCAAGCGGCGGAAAAGCGCGCCAAGGCGTTGGCCGAGGCAAACTACAAGGGCACTACCGAGTCGCGCACCGACAGTAGGATTGCCAATGCCGATGCCGATCTCATGGTCGCCAAGGTCGCCTGCGAGCCCAAGGCCGCCCAGGAAAAGGACGTCTGTGTGAAGGAAGCGCAAGCCACGCAGGTAAGGCTCGTTGCCGACGCCAAGGTACACAAGACAACCGTTGATGCCCAAGCCGGTGCCCGCGCCGAGACGCGCGACGCGCAATACAAGGTGGCGCTGGCCAAGTGTGACGCGATGTCCGGATCGGAAAAAGACACCTGCGTGACTTCGGCCAACTCCGCATACGGCAAATAAGCGCGCTGACAGGCTCCGGCAGGCAGTAGCACGGTGCGGCCTCGGCCGCACTTTTTTGCGCCTGCATGGTCGCAATCTCGCAACGGCAGGCGTTGATCTCGCGATCGTACAGGCATTCGAAACTGCGTAGCGGGGCAACCGGTATGTGCGGAATCGTACAGACCGGTGCCGCGGACGCGAGGATACTAAGCCTTGGAACGACGATCGCACGTTGCTTGCTCCCATTTCGACTCCGAGAAAGAAGACTGCGCCATGAATCTGAACTTGAGTATCGGCCCCCTCGTGTCACTTATCGCCGGCGTCCTCATTCTGGTCATGCCCCGGCTGTTGAACTATATCGTCGCCATTTACCTGATCGTCATCGGTCTACTCGGGCTCTTCGGCGGCAGCTTTCATCTGAAATGAAGATACCGACCGAGAACGACGCTAGGCGGCGAAACGCTTACGTTCGCGATCGGGTGCTAAAGACCGGGCGGCGTCGCTCGATCGACCATTGTTGAACTGAAGGACAGAAAATGCGCAGCGAACTCTTTGTACTGTGGTTGCTTTTTGGTGCGATCCCCTCGGCGACTGCCCAGGTGAGCGTCGAGGTCAATCTTCCTGGAGCAAGCATCGGGATCAACCAGCCGGTGTACCCGGAGCTGGTTGCCGTGCCCGGCTACCCTGTCTATTACGCTCCGCAAATCAACTCAAACTATTTCTTCTACGACGGCATGTATTGGGTCTACCACCGCGACAACTGGTACGCGAGCTCCTGGTATAACGGGCCGTGGGGACTGGTGGGGCCGGAGGCCGTGCCACTGTTCATCCTGCGCATCCCGGTGCGTTACTACCGGGAGCCGCCCGCATATTTCCATGGGTGGAGTTCGGACGCGGCACCGCGATGGGGTGAGCATTGGGGCGACGCGTGGGATCAGCGTCGACACGGATGGGACACCTGGGATCGCGCCGCGGTACCCGCGCCGGCCCCGCTCCCGGTATACCAGCGGCAATACACAGGCAATTCATATCCGGCCGCAGCGCAGCAGCAGCTGCTGCAAACCCAGAACTACCGCTATCAGCCGCACGACGTCGTCGTGCACCAGGCGGCGCAGGCACCAGCAGTGCCGCCTGCAAGGCAGGCAGTGCCTCAGGCAAAGAATTCCCCGCAACAGACCCAACACGGTTCAATCCCGCCCTCTCCAGCCCAGCAAAGCGCGGCAACGCCGCGCCACGAAGCGCCACCGCAACAGGCAGTTGGGGACGTGCAGAGGAAGTCCGCCGTCGCCAAGGTCTCTCCGCAGCAGGGCAGCCCGACCAACCAGCCTGCAAAGCAGCCGCCAAAACAAGCGGTAGCCCAGGGCAAACCACAGGCTTCGAGCGCGCAGACTCAGTCCAAGGGTCCTGCTCCGCAAGCGAAGACCGCGCATGTGGCGCAGCCACCCCGGCAAGCGGTGGCCCAGCACCCGACGCAGCGGCCAACGGCTGCGGTGGCTCAGCATCAGGAGCAGGCACCCAGGACGCAAGCACCGCAAAACAAGGCGCCGGCACAGGAACCCAAGCAGGACCAGGAGAACGGCCACGAGAAAGGCTAGGAGCCGAACCGGCGCAGCGTATTCGCGGATCAACCGTTGCCCAGCGCGTGCGGTCGGGCCTGTGTGTGCGCGGGCGCACAGACCGCCCGTGCGCACGCTTGCTGGCGCTGAGAGTTGCTCTGTGCAAACCTGGTGACTGCACCCACCGCAAGTTCCATGCACCCACCCACCGTGTCCGTACGCTATGACCTCCGCGGCCGTTCCGGTTCCCATCGTCACCGCTGACTCGGCGCGCGTCGTCGACCAGCCCGGCTTTGCCGCCGATGAGTCGCTTGTCACGCTTCCCGCAACTCGGACTGCGGTTGATGCGCGGGGGCTGGCGCTGGGAGTTCTGGCGGCGCTCGCCTGCATTTTCGCCCTGTCATGGGCCCAGTACTTTATTGTGCCGCTGTTGCTCGGCATCGTCATTTCCTACACGCTCAACCCGCTCGTCGTGTGGCTGGAAGCAATCAAAATTCCGCGTGTTATCGGCACGGTCATCGTAATGGCGAGCGTGATCGCCGCGCTTGCGCTCGGTACGTATTCGCTGCGCAGCCAAATGCAGACCATCATCGAACAATTGCCCGAGGCGGCTACAAGGTTCGCCACCGCGCTTGGGCGCGTGCAGATCGGCCACGTTGGCAATATGCAGAAAATGCAAAGCGCGGCAACCGCCGTGGAAAAGGCAACGACTCAGGCGGCCGGTGGCTCCGCCGCGCCGCGTCCGTCCGCCACCCACGTCATCGTGGACCAGCCCACCTTCAAGCTCACCAGTTTCTTGTGGGAGAGTTCGATGGGTGCCCTCGGTGCCATGGGCCAGGCGGCGATGGTCGTGTTCCTGATCTTCTTTCTGCTGCTCGGGGGCGACACATTCAAGCGGAAGCTGGTGCGGCTGACAGGGCCGTCGCTGTCAAAGAGAAAGATCACCGTGCATATTCTCGACGACATCAACGGTTCGATCCAGAAGTACATGCTCATGCTGCTGACGACGAATGTGCTGGTCGGACTGCTCAGCTGGATCGCGTTTCAGTGGATTGGTCTCGAGAACGCAGGCGCCTGGGCCGCCGCGGCTGGGCTGCTGCACGTCGTTCCCTACCTGGGCCCCGGGGTCACGGCGATCGCAACGGGAATGGCTGCCTTCATGCAGTTCGAATCGTTCGCCATGGCGCTCCTCGTTTCGGGCGCATTCCTGGCGATCGCTACCCTCGTCGGAACGTTCGTGACCACCTGGATGACCGGACGAATCGCTAACATGAATTCGGCGGCCGTATTCATTTCGCTGCTGTTCTGGGGCTGGTTGTGGGGCGTGTGGGGGATGCTGCTCAGCATTCCCATTATCGTCATCGTTAAAGTCGTGTCGCAGCACGTGGAGCAATTGCACCCATTAGCGGAACTGCTCGGGGATTGATTAGTCCGACGGTGGCCGTGCCGTTTTGCTAGCCCCGAGAACATACGCCGTGCCAAGCATCGTCCACGTCACCAGGCGCGCAAGCCGCAAATTGAGCGCGGCAGTTTGGCGCTCGCAGTGTGAAAGGGGATAGCGCAATTGGTGACGAGTAGCACGTCGATTTTCGGGCACCTGACTCAATTCAGGGCGCGTTTGCGCGGCCATGGATTGCCGCGCAAGTCGCTGGCGGAGGAGCTGCCGCTTCGATCGGAGTTGTTCAGTGCCGAGCAGATGGAGCGGTACGGCAAGACTCTGGCTCAGGAGCATCGGCTGACGCCACTTCGGTCGCGCGACCAGCTCCTCCCGCGATTGGCCGCAAACGAAAACGTGCTAATCGGTGTCTGCAAGCAGCTGACCGCAGCGGTCTCGGGAAACCAACGCATCAGTCCGGCAGGCGAATGGCTGCTCGACAATTTTCATCTGGTCGAAGAACAGATCCGAATCGCCAAGAGGCATCTGCCGCGCGGCTACAGCCGCGAGCTGCCACGCCTGGAGTTCGGTCCCTCGGCGGGCCTACCGCGCGTGTACGACATCGCGCTCGAGACTATTGCGCACGGCGACGGCCGGGTCGATGCCGACAGCCTGAGTCGCTTTGTGGCCGCCTACCAGTCGGTTACCACGCTGAAGCTGGGAGAGCTTTGGGCCATTCCGATCATGCTGCGGCTCGCCTTGATCGAGAATTTGCGTCGCGTCGGGATGCGGATCGCCTCCGGCAGAAGCGAACGTGACCTGGCCAATACCTGGGCCGACCGAATGATGCAAACCGCCGAGCGGGACCCCAAGAGCCTCATCCTGGTCATTGCTGACATGGCGCGGTCGACGCCACCCATGAGGAGCGCGTTTGTGGCGGAGCTTGCGCGCCGCTCGCAAGGACAAACCGCGGCGCTGGCTCTGGCGCTGACATGGATCGAGCAGTGGCTCGCGGAATCGCATTTGACGATCGAACAGTTGGTGCAATCAGAAAACCAACAACAGGCGTCGGACCAGGTTTCGATCAGCAACAGCATCGGCAGCCTGCGCTCGCTGAGCGCAATCGACTGGCGCGAGTTCGTCGAATCCAACGCCGTGGTCGAGAAGCTGTTGCGCCAGGATCCACAGGGCGTTTATGGCGCCATGGAGTTCGCAACCCGGGACCGTTATCGTCACGCAACCGAGCGCATCGCCAAAGAGGGTTGCCTAACGGAAGCCGAGGTGGCCACGAAAGCGATCGGGTTGGCGCGAGCCAGCGCGGCCGGCAAAGGCCGCGCCGATCGCGCGGCGCACGTCGGCTTCTATCTGATCGAAAAGGGCCTTCCCGAACTCGAACGCGCCGCTGCGGTCGACGTGTCCTTGGCCGGAAGCTTGCGCGGCATGGGCAGCGCGCTTCCACTGCCTGTGTATCTTGGTGCCATCGCGGTGATCGTGGGCATCTGCACCGCAGCGCTTGGTGCCGCAGCCCATGGCGCCGGAGTGAGCCGGGAAACGCTCTCCCTGGTCGTCGTGCTGTGCCTGCTGGCTACCAGCCAGGCAGCGGTCACCGTCGTCAACTGGCTGGCGACGTTGCTGGTGAAACCACACGCACTGCCCCGAATGGATTTCTGCGCCGGCATTCCTGCGTATGCACGCACGCTGGTCGTGGTCCCATCTATGCTCACCAGCGCTCGCGCCATCGAGGATCTGGTCGAGGCACTCGAAGTCCGGTACCTGGCCAATCGCGACGCCCACTTGCATTTCGGCCTGCTGACTGACTTTCCAGACGCATGCGAGGAAACGCTGCCTGGGGATGACCTGCTGCTCCTACTGGCCGAAACGCGGATCAACGAGTTGAATCGAAAGTACGGCCGTGCCGAGATTGCGTCAGCAACGCACGGCGGCAGCTTCAACGGCGGCACGGACGCCGATTCTGCACTTGCCAGCGCGTTCTATCTTTTTCATCGCCCTCGCCGCTGGAACGCGCAGGAACGGACTTGGATGGGCAATGAGCGCAAGCGCGGCAAGCTCGCCGACTTGAACTCGCTGCTTCGCGGCGGTGCACGGGACCGTTTTTCCCTGATCGTCGGAGAGACAGCCATCCTCTCGCAGGTGAAGTACGTCATCACCCTGGATACGGACACACAACTGCCGCGTGATGCGGCACGGCAGTTTGTCGGCGCCATGGAGCACCCGTTGAACAGTGCTTGCTTCGATGAACCCGGGAAGGACACCGGCCGGGAAGTCGTGACCTCGGGTTACGGCATCCTCCAGCCGCGCGTGTCGGTCAGCCTGCCAGGGACCAACCGGTCGCGCTACGCGCGTTTGTACGGAGGGGAGCCAGGCATCGATCAGTACACACGCACCGTTTCGGACGTGTATCAGGACGTCTTCGACGAGGGCTCGTTCATCGGCAAAGGCATCTACAACGTCGACGCATTCGAGCGTGCACTCAAAGGACGGTTTCCCGCAAACCGCATCCTGAGCCATGATCTTCTGGAAGGTTGCTACGCCCGCGCCGGACTGCTCAGCGACGCCGAGTTGTATGAAGAGTTTCCGGCGCGCTATAGCGCCGATGTGGCCCGGCGGCGGCGCTGGGTCCGTGGCGACTGGCAACTTGTCGGCTGGCTCCGGCGACGCGTCAAGAGATCCGATGGGCGCAGCGAAGCGAATCCGCTCTCGATGTTGTCGCAATGGAAGATATTCGACAACCTGCGCCGCAGCCTCGTCCCCGCCGCGCTCACGTTGCTGCTGTTGCTGGGGTGGAATGTGCTTTCGCCCGCGTGGTTCTGGAGCGACGTCGTGGTCGGACTCCTCCTGCTGCCTTCCCTCATTGCGTCGCTCTCCGATCTGGCCGACCGGCCGGCCGAGGTACCGTTCCGACAACATCTGGCTGCCGTCGAGCTCGCCGCGCGTCGGCACGCCTTACAGGCCCTTCTCGCCTTGGCTTTTCTGCCGTATGAAGCTTTTTTCTGCCTTGATGCGATCTTGCGCACGATCGGGCGGATGTTAATCACCCGCCGCCGCCTACTGGAATGGAACCCGTCGAGTGACGTGGAACGCGCGGTGGAACAGCGTGGCGGTACACACCTGCTCGCGTCGTATCGCTCCATGGCTTTCGCGCCGATTGTGGCGACGCTTGCATGGATTGGCCTGTTTCTCACCGATCCTGCGGTGCTGGCCGTGGCCGGGCCGATCCTTTTGCTGTGGGCCGCGTCGCCCGCCATCGCCTGGTGGATAAGTCGTCCCTTGCCGCGGCGAGATGCCCGACTTACCGTTGACCAGACCCATTTCCTGCGCCTTTTGGCACGCAAGACATGGGCCTATTTCGAGGTCCACGTCGGCCCGGACGACAACGGCCTGCCACCAGACAACGTGCAGGAGCATCCGACGGTCAGGGTTGCGCACCGGACGTCACCGACCAATATGGGCCTGGCGCTGCTCGCCAATCTGGCAGCGCATGATTTCGGCTATTTGTCGACCGGACAACTCGTCGTGCGTACGGCCAATGCGCTACGCACGATGGAATCGCTGGAACGGTATCGGGGACACTTCTATAACTGGTATGACACGCAAACGCGGCAGCCGCTCGCGCCTCGCTATGTCTCGACCGTGGACAGTGGCAACCTCGCGGGCCACCTGCTGACTTTGCGCCCCGGGCTCACGGCCCTGGTCGACGCTGCCATCCTCAACAAACGATGGCTCGAGGGCTTGAGTGACACGTTCCGGATTCTGGCAGATACAGTCGGCCAAGACTTGGCACCCACCATTGCAGAATTCGAACGGGCGCTCACCGTGGCGGCGGCGGCTCGGCCGCTTACGTTGATTGGCGCCTGGGTCCAAGTGGAGCGACTGGTTGCCTGCGCTGCCGCGGTGGCCGCAGAACTCACCGACGGCGAAGTGCCAGACGGCGATAGCGAGGCGACCTTCTGGGCACGGGCGCTCGCGCGTCAAAGCACCGAGCTGCGAGACGAACTGATTCTGCTCGCGCCGTGGCTCGCGCTAAGCACACCGCCGGGAACCGGTCTTGACTTGCCGGGTACCCGCAATATCCCCACGCTCCGCGAACTTGCGGCACTCGGCGCGGCATGGCCGCCGATGAGCCGACACGACAACAACCTGCCAAGCGAATGGCAAGACCACTACGAAATGCTGCAGCCATTGTTGGCGCGAAGCGCGGAGCGGGCAAAGGCCCGCATGGCCGAAATCGACGGACTTGCGCTGCAGGCGGGTGCACTGACCGCAATGGATTACGACTTCCTGTTCGACAGGGTGCGTCGGCAGCTCGTGATCGGCTACAACGTCGAAGAACGGCGCGGTGACGCGAGCTATTACGACCTTCTGGCATCGGAAGCACGATTGTGCAATTTCGTTGCCATCGCGCAGGGCCAACTGCCGCAGGAAAGCTGGTTCGCGCTCGGGCGTCTGCTCACCTCCGTGGGTGGCGCGCCGGTTTTGCTGGCGTGGAGCGGATCGATGTTCGAATATCTCATGCCGCTGCTGGTGATGCCGACCTATGAAAATACCTTGCTCGATCAGACCTACCTGGCCGCGGTGGAGCGACAGATCGAGTATGGAAGACAACGCGGCGTGCCATGGGGAATGTCGGAGAGCGGTCACAACACCGTGGATGTTCATCTCAATTATCAGTATCGCGCCTTCGGAGTTCCCGGGTTGGGCTTGAAACGCGGGCTCGGCGAAGACCTGGTCGTGGCGCCGTACGCTTCAGCGCTCGCTCTGATGGTCGCTCCCGACGCGGCGTGTCTCAACTTGCAACGTCTCGCCGCCGCCGGCCTGTCCGGCAGGCTGGGGTTGTACGAGGCCATCGACTACACGCCGTCGCGGCTACGACGCGGCGAGTCGAGCGCCGTGGTCCGGTCGTTCATGGCGCACCACGAGGCGATGAGCCTGCTTTCTTTCGCCTACGTGCTCCTGGAGCGGCCAATGCAACAACGCTTCGAGTCCGACCCGCTCTTCCAAGCGACATTGCTCCTGCTCCAGGAGCGAATCCCGAGGGCTACTCTGTTTCACTCGCATACACCCGATCTATCCAATCTGCGTGCCGCCGAAGGCGGTCCGGAATTGCCGGTGCGCGTTCTTAGCAGCCCGAACACAGCGATTCCCGAGGTGCAATTGCTGTCGAACGGCCGCTATCACGTGATGGTCACCAACGCGGGAGGCGGAAACAGTCGCTGGAAGGATCTGGCCGTGACCCGCTGGCGCGAAGATACCACTGCCGACAATTGGGGCAGCTTCTGCTACCTACGCGACGAAGCGAGCGGCGAGTTCTGGTCCACGGCGTATCAGCCCACGCTCAAGCAAGCTGAACACTACGAGGCGCTTTTTTCGGAGGGCCGAGCGGAGTTTCGACGTCGGGATTTCGAGTTCGAGACCCATACCGAAATCGTGGTTTCCCCCGAAGATGACATCGAGGTCAGGCGAGTCCATATCACGAATCGGTCCCGGATCTCCAGAACAATCGAAGTGACCAGCTATGCGGAGATCGTTCTCGCGCCGCCGGCCGCGGACGCGTTGCATCCGGCGTTTAGCAATCTGTTCGTGCAGACCGAGATCATCGAGGGAAGGCACGCCATTCTTTGTACACGCCGCCCGCGCTCCCTCCAAGAGAACGTACCGTGGATGTTTCATCTGATGACCGTGCGCGGAGCGTACACCCCAGAGATCTCGTTCGAGACGGATCGCTTGCGTTTCATCGGCCGCAGCCATTCGGTCGCGGCACCACTCGCGATGTCTATCCCCGGAGCGTTGTCAGGGACCGAGGGCTCTGTTTTGGATCCTATAGCTGCGATCCGGCATCGAATCAACATCGACGCCGGTGCGACGGTAACGATCGACATGGTTTCAGGTGCCGGTGAGACGCGAGATGCCGTGCTGCACCTCGTCGACAAGTACCAGGATCCCCGGCTTGCGGATCGCGTGTTCGAGTTGAGCTGGACGCACAGCCAGGTGGTGCTCCGGCAACTCAACGCCTCCGAGGCCGATTCGCAACTCTACGGTCGCCTCGCCAGCTCGGTCATTTATGCAAACGCATCATTGCGTGCGGCCGCTAGCGTTCTGGTAAAAAACCACCGCGGGCAATCCGGCCTCTGGGGCTATGCAATCTCCGGTGACCTGCCGATTGTGCTGCTGCAAATTGCCGACGCCACCCATATCGAACTAGTGCGCCAGCTCGTGCAAGCCCATGCCTATTGGCGCCTCAAGGGGCTGGCCGTGGACCTGGTGATCTGGAACGAGGATCGCAACGGCTATCGGCAGCAGCTTCAGGAACAAATCATCGGGCTCATCGCGGCGGGTATCGAGGCACATGTAGTCGATCGACCCGGGGGCATTTTCGTCCGGCATGCGGAACAGATATCCGCGGAGGACCGCGTTTTGTTCCATTCCGTCGCTCGAGCGATCATAACCGACAGCCGCGGTACCCTCAGCGAACAAATCAACCGTCGTACACCCGTTAGCCTACAACCTCCGCGCCTTTCGCCGACCCGCGCTCATCGGCCTAAGGCCTTCACGGACATCGAAGCGACAGGAGAGGATCTGATCCTTTTCAACGGAACGGGGGGATTCACGCGCGATGGGCGCGAATATGTCATAGCCAAAGGTGTGGCCAATGCGACACCCGCGCCCTGGGTCAATGTGCTGGCGAACCCTTCCTTTGGCACGGTCGCGTCGGAAAGCGGTCTCGGCTATACGTGGAGCGAGAACGCCCACCTATTTCGGCTCACCCCATGGCAGAACGATGCGGTGTGCGAATCGAGCGGAGAAATTTTATACCTTCGCGATGAAGAAACCGGGCACTTCTGGTCACCCACGTCGTCTCCTCGCGGAGGAGCTGCTCCTTACGTTACCCGACACGGCTTCGGCTACAGTATCTTCGAACACACGGAGGACGGAATTCGCTCCGAGCTTACAATCTTTGTGGCGCTCGACGCAGCGGTCAAGTTTTTTTCCTTGAAAGTGAGTAACGATTCAGGCCGCACCCGACGATTGACCGCCACGGGATACGTCGAGTGGGTGTTGGGTGATATGCGTGCGAAATCGGCGATGCACGTGACGACCGAGATCAATGTCGATCATGGTGCGTTGTATGCTCGTAACCCGTACAACAGCGAATTCTCGGACTGGGTCGCGTTCTTCGACGTCGACGACCCCACTCGAACGGTAAGCGGAGACCGCACCGAATTTCTCGGTCGCAATGGCACGCTGCGCGATCCGGCAGCCATGTACCGCACGCACCTTTCCGGCAACGTCGGCGCCGCATTGGATCCCTGCGGCGCGATCCAAGTCGCTTTTGATCTGGCGGAAGGCCAGCAGCGCGAGACCGTCTTTCGGCTTGGCGCCGCAGGCGACGCTGAAGCCACCGGGCGTTTGGTCAAGCGTTTTCGGGGATCCGCGGCCGCCCGCGATGCGCTTGATGCGGTGACTCGGCACTGGCGACACACACTGACTGCCGTCCAGGTGCAAACGCCCGATGTAGCCATCAACATCTTGACCAACGGCTGGCTCGTGTACCAAACGCTGGGCTGCCGGCTGTGGGCACGCAGCGGCTACTACCAATCGGGAGGTGCCTACGGTTTTCGCGATCAATTGCAGGATGTGATGGCACTTGTTCACGCTAATCCGGACCTCGTGCGCGCACACATCGAGCTTTGCGCGAGCCGCCAATTCATCGAAGGCGACGTCCAGCATTGGTGGCATCCGCCGTCGGGGCGAGGTGTGCGCACACATTGCTCGGATGATTATCTTTGGCTGCCGCTGGCAACCTGCCGCTACGTGCTGACCACTGGCGACACGTCGATTCTTGACGAAATCGCCCCCTTCCTCGAGGGGCGCCCGGTCAATGCGGAGGACGACTCGTACTACGACCTGCCTGTCCGGTCTGACGAGAGCGCGAATATCTACGAACACTGCGTGAAGGCAATTCTGCATGGTCTCAGATTCGGGACGCATGGTTTGCCGTTGATCGGGTCCGGCGACTGGAACGACAGCATGAATCTCGTCGGCAGACACGGCAAGGGGGAAAGCGTCTGGCTCGCGTTCTTCCTTTGTCACGTCCTTGGAGAATTTTCCAAGGTGGCGCGTTTGCGCGCCGATCCATCGTTCGCGGACCGGTGCGAGATGGAGGCGATGCAATTGAGCCAACGGATCGAGCAGAATGGCTGGGATGGCGAGTGGTATCGCCGCGCATACTTCGATGATGGTTCACCGCTTGGTTCCCTCAGCAATGTTGAATGTCAGATCGATTCGGTAGCGCAGAGCTGGGCAGTCCTGTCCGGCGCCGGTAACGCTGCACGCTCGCGCCTCGCGATGAACGCGGTGAATGCACGCCTGGTTCGTCGCGATGATGCGCTGATCCAGCTTCTCGATCCTCCGTTCGATTTGTCCGATCTCGAAGCCGGATACATTCGTGGCTACGTACCCGGCGTGCGGGAAAACGGCGGTCAGTACACCCATGGCGCAATCTGGGCTGCAATGGCATTCGCGGCGCTGGGCGACGGCGCGCGCGCCTGGGAACTGACGGCGATGATCAACCCGCTAAATCATGCGCGCACGCCGGAGGGTGTTGCAACGTACAAGGTGGAACCTTACGTCGTTGCCGCCGACGTTTATGCGCTCGAGCCGCACACGGGCCGCGGCGGTTGGACCTGGTACACCGGGTCTGCGGGCTGGATGTACCGCCTTGTCCTAGAGTCGCTGTTGGGAGTCACGCTGGAAGGGGATCGACTTCGGTTCACGCCGTGCCTACCTCCGCAGTGGAACGAATTTGCGTTGCGCTACCGATATCGCGAGACCTACTACGACATCGTGATACAGCGAACCGAAAAGGTGAGCGACGACGACGTCGATGCGGCAAGAGTGACGGTCGACGGCGCTTCGCAAGAGGGCGCCTTCGCTCTTCTTGTCGACGATCAACAGGAGCACCGTGTCGTCGTGCACATTGCGTCCAGGCGTCCGGTTCCACAAATGAACTTCGCGTAGCGATGCGTCCTACGCCGAAGAGCTCATGGTGTCCGGCGCCTCTGTGGAGTGGTTTGCTACGTCATAGCTTCGCGGACGTTACGCCACTACCTTTTCGAATATCTGATATCCAGAGGAGTGACCACGGTTGCGGAACTGTTACCCCAATCACACTGTCAGCGCAATCCTCAATGCAACGAGGATGCGACTTCCAGATGCCGGAATCCGCCAATCCAGGAGTGTTGCTTTACTCACGTGGGACGTGCGAGAACAGCGGAGTCGATTTGCTGTCGACCGATGTCACACGCGAAGGAGGCGCAAAGTCATGAAAGTACGTTTCTGGGGAACGAGAGGGTCGATCGCCACCCCCGGGCCGGGCACAAACCATTTCGGCGGCAATACCTCCTGCGTCGAGTTGACCACTGCCAATGGCGACCTTCTGATTCTTGACTGCGGCACCGGGGCGCGCCAGCTGGCCGCCGAGTTGATGGCTCAGGGAAAGAGAGCTATTAGCTCCAACATTCTCCTCGGACATACGCACTGGGATCACATTCAAGGTTTTCCGTTCTTCGGCCCGGCCTTTGTCAAAGGGAACTGCGTTGCGATCTATGGCCCGGAAGGCAGCCGGGGCTCGTTGCACCACGTGCTGGCCGGCCAGATGGAGTTCACCTACTTTCCCATCGATTTGAATCAGCTGCCGGCAGCGATCACCTACCACGACCTGACCGAGGGCATCCATATGATCGGCGGTGCGCGGATCGCGACGCAGTTTCTCAATCACCCGGCGATGACGGTAGGTTACCGAGTCGAAGCTGACGGCGTGGCGTTGGTGTACCTGGTGGACCACGAGCCGTTCTCCGATGAGCTCTGGCGCGCCGGTGCCGAGCCAGGCCGCGTCGAGTCTATCCTGCACGAGGGAGACCGTCGGCACGCCAAATTCATGGCCGACGCCGATCTCGTAATCCACGACGCCCAATACACGCCGGAGGAGTATCCCTCAAAGAAAACCTGGGGACACAGCACCTACGACTACGTGGTCCAAATTGCCGCGGCGGCCGGCGTGCGGCGGGTTGCATTGACCCACCACGATCCGAGCCACGACGACCAATTCGTCGCGGACATCGAGCGCAGGGCCCGCATCCTGGCTTTGGAACTCGGGACCGAACTCGATGTTTTCTGCGCATACGAAGGCTGCGAACTCGTCCTAGAGCCGCGCTCTACTTTGAAGCCGTTCATCACCGCGGAACTCTTCCAGGCGTCCGTTGCGCAGCGCCGCTTTCGCATCCTGGTGGTTGACGACCAGCCGGACACGCTGACGATGATCGTTCGCGCTTTGGAGGAGGATCAGCACACGGTCAGCAAGGCGACAAGCGGCCCGGAGGCGCTACGGATGATCGACGAGCACATACCGGACCTCGTGGTCCTGGATTACAAGATGGAAGGCATGGATGGCCTGGCGGTAACGAAAGCGCTCCGCGCCAAGCTCCAGACACAACCGCTACCCGTGTTGATGCTCACAGCCATGACGGACGAACCCAGCACCCGTGCCGGCTTTGAAGCGGGGGTGACGGACTATGTGACGAAGCCGTTTTCGATCCCGCAGCTCACCGCACGCGTCCGCGCCTGCCTCGCCAGAACCAGGCTCCCTTAATCGAGTGACCGGCTAGTCGTACACGATCTCGACGTGATCCAGGTACCTGGACAACTCGCTAACCCACTTGCGCGACGCGTCGGCGTCGATGCTCTTCGCCGCCTGCTCAAGGCCGGCGCCGACGTCAGTGATGCGCTGGAATCCCCAGCTGCCGCCGGCGCCTTTCATCCCGTGCCCGAGGCTCTCCACGGTCTCAAAGTCACCCCGATCCAGGGCGTCCAGCACCGCGATGACATCATGCCTACGGTTCAGCAGAAACCCGGGGATCAGGTCTGCGAACTTAGGATTCGGATGCACAAGGATCATTTCCTTCCGGTTACTCTCTTCTTCCGATGACATAGACGCGCCTATGGAATGCTCCTTAATCGCTTGCAGCAGTACCTCTTGTTTGATCGGTTTCGTCAAATAGGCTGTGCACCCCGCTGCCACACATTTTTCTTGATCCCCCTTCAAGGCCGATGCCGTCAGTGCGATGATCGGCGTAGGCGGCCGGTGGTTCGTCTGTTCCCACACCCTTATCGCCCGCGTCGCGGTCAAGCCATCCATAATGGGCATTTGTCGGTCCATCAAGAGAAGGTCATAGTGTCCAGCGGTAAATTTTTCATAGGCTATGGCCCCGTTCTCGGCGATCTCGACCTGGTACGGCGTGTCCCGCAGGTAGGCCACCGTGATTGTGCGGTTGTCGGGCGAATCCTCCACCAGAAGAATACGTAGCGCCGGCAGCGGCGGCTCGGGATCCGCGCCAACCGACACGGTCGCCCGTCGCATGGCCTCCGCCCAGATCTCAAGTGGCACCGTGAAAGAAAACACGCTGCCCTTAGCGACGTCGCTTTCGACCCGGATACACCCGCCCATCAATTCCACCAGACGCTTCGAAATCGTGAGCCCTAGCCCAGAGCCCCCATACCTGCGCGTGGTGGACGAATCGGCCTGCGTGAATCGCTCAAAAACCGCGCCCAATTTCTCGCTCGGAATACCGATGCCGGTGTCCGAGATCGTGAACCGCAACGAACCCGAAACGGTTGAGTTCGCATCCGGTGTTACTCGCAAAGCCACTTCGCCGGATTCCGTGAACTTGATCGCATTGCCAAGTAAATTGAGCAGCACCTGCCGCAATCGTGTTGGATCGCCAACCAAGTCGCGGGGCACTTCTGGCGCGATCTCGCACACTAAGGCCAGGCCTTTTTCATGCGCCCGGACCGCTACCATCTCTCTCACTTTCTCCAGCAGATCGTTTAACGAGAATCCGGTCCGCTCCAGCTCGAGTTGCGAGGCCTCGACTTTGGATAGATCGAGGATGTCGTTGATGAGGTTCAGCAGGTTGTCGCCCGCACGGCGAAAGATCTGCACATACTTGTTTTGCTCTGGCGAGAGTGGCGTCTTCGCGAGCAGGTCCGCGATACCGATGATCGCATTCATCGGCGTGCGAATTTCATGACTCATGCTCGCCAGAAAATCAGACTTCGTCTGGCTCGCACTCTCGGCCGCGGCCTTGGCCTGCTGCAGTTCTGCCTCCACCCGCTTGCGCTCCGTGACGTCGCGTGCCGCGGCAAAGACGCCCTGCAGCGTGCGATCGCGGTCGTAAAAGGTGGTCGCGTTGTAGGACACGACCGTTTGCTTCCCATCGCGGGCGCACGCCGTCAGCTCGTAGTCGGTAAGCTTCTTTTCGCTCAGCACGAGCTTAATCCCTGCCTCGGCTCGCTCCGGATCGGTGAAGTAACTCTTGAACGGCGCGCCGATCAGCTCGTCGCGCGTGCAGCCGGTGAGCGCTTCCATCTGCTTGTTGACGTCCGTGATGATGCCGGAGGGATCGGTGGTCATCAGCGCGTCTATGTTCGATTCGATCAGCGAGCGCGTGTAGAACTGCTGGTCGCGCAGGCGTTGATCGAGCTTCTTCTGTTCGGCTTCGACCAGCTTACGCGCGGTATTGTCAGTGCCGATCAACAGGTAGCCGATGATGGTGTCTTGGGCGTCGCGCAGTGCCGTCACCGACACGACCGCTGGAAAGCGGCTCCCGTCCCTCCGGACATAGGTCAGCTCATAGATGTCCTCGATGCCGCGCGAGGCCTTGAATACCAACGCCTCAAACCCTGGCATGATCGTGGTTGCGAATTCGATGCTTAATACCTTAGCACGCGCGATTAATTCTTGCGGATCGGAAATGTCGGCGGGGGTGATCTTGTTCATCACTTCGTCGGCCGTGTAACCCAGCATTCGCTCAGCGCCAACATTGAAGATTTGAATGACGCCCTTCGTGTCGGTGGCGATGCTTGAAAAGTTGGCGCTGTTGAAAATCGCGCGCTGTAGGGCCCCTGCTTTCAGCAACACCTCTTCTGCATCATTGCGCAAGGCCACACCGCCGGTATTTTTGGACACACCGGCGCTCGTGCTCTTCGCGCCCCTTCTCTTAGCCATCGTGTTGCCTCCGGTAACAGACCTACTCACGCCGACATTACCACCAAAGTCGATCTTGACTCGCTAGGGAAGCCCCTGTAAACAGAGTAGGCTGCAAGGTATCTAATCCTGATTTCGTCGGACTTGATGCCAGAATTGATCACGCGATGTCGTGCGTTCAGGGGGCGGGGTCGCCGCACCTCAGCGAGCTGGTATCCCAGATGATCAAACACCTTGGTCTCCTTGTAACGCTTCCTCTCGCCCTGGCGGGATGTGCCGCTGCACCCGCATTGGATTCAGGACAGCCAATTGGGACCAGCCATGTCGATACCGCCGCAGTCGAACGCCGGCCGCTGCCGGACTTCCCGCCGCTTGCCGTACCGCCTGCTGTACCGGGCGGCCCTTTCGCGCCCGCGGCACAACCCGCGATAGAGGTGCCACCGAACACGCTCTACGTCTGCGTTGTGGACGCCGGCGGCGTTCGTAAGCAGACTGCAATCGGGTTCGCGCCCAAGGTCGGGCAGGTCTGTGCCAAGCATCCGGAAATGGGCCCATGCCAGTACGAACGCAATGCGTGCCGACGCGACGGCGGTCGCATCTACACGACCAGCGGCACGGAAATCACGATGGAGACCGAAACGGAATACGATAAGAAAGTGCTGCGCGTGCGGTTCAAAGGCGGCTAAGAAGTTCCGCACGGTGGTCGCGCCGCGAAGGCTGTTCCTGGGCGGCCGAGAACGTAGTCCTATGTGGCAGTCGTCTGCAAACGCGAATTTCCGGAATTGCCGCGATGACGTTGCGTACGGCAGCACCACCGGCGATTCCCACGGCACTGCCACCGGTCGCCTACCGCACGCACCGCCGGCCCCAATCGTCGTATTCTCGTCTTGCGTCGACATCGCGCAACCAGCCACCTGCCAATACAGCTGCTTGTCCCTTTCCTCACGCCTCGACCATTGAGCGATGGCCGCCAATGCAGTATGTTCTCGGAGCTTTTCAGCGAGCCTTCCTGATTGCAGTCTTGAGTGCATGCTCAACGTATCCTAAGCCCTTCTGAGTCTTGCCTTCGATCTGCTTCGCTACTCCCTTCATCTGCTGATTCGAATTGCCGGTCGCTTTGCCAATTCTTTTGCTGTACCTTGCCAGCGACCTCTTTGAGGTTGCCTTCGATTTGGTTCTTGTTCATTGCGCTTATCCGCGATATGCGGAAGAACTCCGCAAGTTCAACTTGCAATAGCGCAACGCTCGCGGTGGTGCCGCGAACCGAGCGCCAGGGCATCGGCCAGGTGTGTCAGAGCATGCGACGCCCGTTGATGAGATTAACGAGAATCATGATGATGGCAACCACAAGAAGAATGTGGATAAAACCACCCACGGTGTAGGACGTAACGAGCCCGAGGAGCCACAATATGATCAGAACGACTGCAATCGTATAGAGCATGGAATTCACCTTTCACTCTTTCGCTGTTCGGTTTTCCGGTTCTTTAGTTGACGTAGCTGTTAACGTTGCCTCGAACGCCATCCAGTCCCGGTCCAATCTCGAGGGCCTGCCGAATTTCGCAAGGCACACACGACATGCCATCATGCGGCGCAGTCCGTCTCGAAACAGTAACACTTTGGAAGATTTTCCATTTGCCGTCGGTACGCCAGCGCACACTAAGGCTTCCCTGGTATGGCGCACCGGTTAGGATTGCCTCGTAAGCTCGGGCGACATACGTCGAAAGGCCTTCCGAAGCCGGTGCCAAGCGCGAGACCAACTTGCTAGTTATCCGACGCGGAACATTCCAGCGTCCATAGTCACAATTAGAAATCGCGAAAGGAGTAACGCACTTTTGGAATGAAGCCAGCGGAGGTCCTTGTGATAACGGGCCTACATTGGAGGCCCGAATGAGTGGAACGCGGCCACCCTCATTTTCCCAGATCTGGAGACTGGACTTGTATTGCGCGTCGTAGGTAGCGCGATGGTGCCGGCCGCGAGACCGCGTGGCGAAGCCCGTGCTGATCACAGCGCTGACCGTGGCGGCGAGCAGCAGGATCCGGCGTTTGCTGATTCTCATAGGGCGTTCACCTGGAGGAGCGCAAGCGGGATGTGCTCAACAGGGGAAGCTAGCCTGCAAACAGTCATTTGACTGTCAATCATGCGGCCTTGTGGACCGAATCACTGAATGAAGCGCCGGCGCTCGCCTTGCGAATCACGATCGAATTCACCCTCGTCTCGGAACGCCACAGGGTGCATCCGGGTACTCAGAATTCGCGCCCCGATTCGGTACTGTCGAGTCGCTCGTCAGCGTCCGGGCCATAATCTCGGTGGAACTCCTCGCGATACGCTGTTCTGCCCGCGACTGCCCACACACCGCCATTCGTAGAGGTTACACCGGGGTACGCATCTTCCTGGCGTAACTTCGTGTGGTGCAGACCGTTTCTTGTTTCCGTCATAAATTTTCTCGTTATGCCCGTAGTGCCGAACACTTACCTAGCCGCCGTCCGAGCCTGAAGCGTTTAGTCAACTACCGTGGCCCCGGTCAGCGTCGGCGCGAAAATTTCCGTCGCCATGGCCGTGGTCATGATAGTACCCGCCGCGATTATCGTCGTACCCTCCCGGAACAAGCACGCAGCCTCCGAGCGAGGCGGCGAGGATAGCAAGAATGAGGATGTATTTCATGTCTGTTTCCCGTTTGAAAATGATCAATTGGATCTGGACTCGGCCCATTTCCCCGAAAGCTAGTTGGCAGGAGGACAGGAACCTATACTTTATTTAACCATCGACTGCTGATGTTCGTCGGTGCGGCATCTTACATAGCCAGGAGATTGATCCCACGCCTTTCACCTATTGACCATAATGCGTCTACGCCCGGTCGTGTGGCGTGTCGTCCAGCGTAGCGGGCCAGGCGCGCGAAGCAATCATTCGGTCTAAACTCGCGGAAGTACCGCTACCCCTGACCCTTTCGGCTCCCTGTTGAGCCGATCGTCCGGTCGTCGAGGTGTCACGTTACCGATTGCACTGCGCGACGAAATTCGAGCGGTCCCTGGATGCGCGAAAATGTTTCTCTCGTTCCTCCACTACCGGTTACCGCGATGTCCCCATAGCCGAAGACTCTTCCCATAAGGCTTTGGTTTACGGCAATGGCTTCGATCTTGTTGAGTAGAAGCTCGATGGAACGCGTAGCGAACACTCCCACTTTCATCATTACGCGCTTGTTGGTAACAGCGAAGTCAGAGCTTTGTCGTTTGATGAAGGTGGCAACCAAGACAATTAAGCCAAATGAAAGGGGGATCCAGGCGAAGCTCTTCCACGTTCCGTTGGCCATTATCCAGGCGAGTGGCAACAACACAAAGACAGTGAAGAGAACGGGGATGACGAAAAGCAGCCAGTGGAGGCGGGTGCGATAAACGACATGTTCCCCGTCAAGAAGATTGCCATCGATGTAGCTCATTGTTTACCTCGGTTTGGGTCACGAAGCTTCAATCCATTGACTGCAATTAGTCCGGGGAAAACCGCGTCCCGTTGAGTGCGTTGCTTCGTACTACCCTGCGGAGTTGGGCGATGCAACGTCAATGTGGGGCGGCGTATACCAGGCGCTCGGAGCCCACGCCGGGACTCGGGGCCGTCTACCGGCCCATCAGTGCCCCAGCGATTGTCGCGCTGGTACTCCTCCAGGCACGCACTCGCGGCGGCTGGCACGGCATTGGAGCCTTTCGCGCCGGTCTCGGAGAATGTCATTTCCTGCTGGAGCTTCTTGTGATCCTCAAGACTTCTAGCGTGCGTCATGATTTTCTCGTCTTAGCGCCAAGCGGCTACGGTCATGTTGCCTTGGCTCGCGATGGAGCGCTGTGCGTTAGCGCACAGATAGCGATTGCCTCGTTGAATACCGCGTCCGCCGCGACTTCGTCTGCGCGTTGTGTACGATGACGTACGCACAGGTTTGGTGTGGGGAGGAACAATCAGCCTAGCGATAGTGCGAGCTCGCCGAGCCCGCTCTTGCGGCGAATCACTCGCCAAAGGGATGCTTCATGAAGAAACTACTACTTCTCGTTCTCTTGGCTTTCAACGGAAACGCAAATGCTGTCTTGCAATGCTATAACGATCAGGGACAGGACGTCACATGGACAGTGGGGGAAATCGTTCCTAATTTCGACACGGAGCCAGGGGTATATGTGGACTGTGCTGCGAATGGAAACGAATTGCTTTTCATTCAACAAAACTTCACCGGAATCCGTTACGCGAGGTTTCATACAGTTGAATGGACGGGGGAAGATGCTACGTTCATTTACCAGAATCTCGAAATTCAAACTGATTCTGGTCCGGCAGGTAGCCCTTCGTACGTGAAGCATGGAAAGTGAAGCGACCACGCGACCTATTAGCTAGTAGAACCCGAGAGCGCAAGTACAGTGCGCCAGAGCAACGTGACCTGAACGACCCAGTTTTGCACCTCACAGTTTGCTGGACGATCAACCTGACCTAATCCAAGCGCCCATGTCCTAGCGAAGCGCGGTCTCGGACAAGGCACAAATCGTCATCGGCCCAAAGTACCGAGGGCAGACGTATCCGGAGCCATGGCGTGCAGTAAACATGCCCGAAGACTTTGTGCAAGGCCGCTTCGAATCGGGTACTTGCGGAGGCGAACGAGTTATACCGGTGTGCGGCACCGGTAACCGCGGCTCAGCGCTGGGTTTAGATACTCTCACCGACGGCTAGCGTTTGGCGCGCCCCGCCATGCAGCATCAGATGCCTCTCACGCGCGTTGCCCGTCGCGAATTGGTCAAAAGAGGCAAACATCAAGAAAAGGGACACGAATTAGGGCCCGCACCCCACGCTGTGGTTCCCCTATGTGTACTAGCGCACAGATGCCCCGTCAGGAAAAGCGGGACAATTTCCCGCTAGCTCGGACTAGGCAAAGAGCTTTGCTGACGGCGCGAAGGTGAGTTGCTTCTCACCGGTTGCCTTTCGAGTTCGGCACTCACATCACTGCACGCTTTGCATCAAGGCCAACCATGTCCCAAAAGGGAATCGATTCCGTCATTCTGAATGGTGCTGGCGACGCGAACGGCGTCATCGAAGCGCGGCGGCAGGAAGCACTCCTCAAAACGGGAGCCTTGCAGAACGCGATCCTAAACAGCGCCAACTTCTCGATCATCGCTACCGACGAAAAGGGCGTCATTCAATTATTCAACGTCGGCGCCGAGCGCATGCTGGGCTATCTGGCCAGCGAAGTCGTCAACAAGATCAGCCCCAGCGATATGCATGATCCGCAGGAAGTTACTGCGCGCGCCCAAGCATTGAGCCTCGAACTAGCCACCACGATTACGCCCGGCTTCGAGGCGCTGGCTTTCAAAGCCTCGCGCGAAATCGAAGACATCTACGAATTAACTTATATCTGCAAAAATGGAAGCCGCATTCCAGCAATCGTATCGATCACGGCGCTGCGCGATGACTATGGCGTTGTTATTGGGTACCTGTTGATCGGCACCGACAATTCCGCGCGCAAACAGGTCGAATTGGAGCTGCAAAACGCCAGGGCCGTTGCGGAAAAAGCTAGCCTTGCCAAATCAGACTTCCTTTCCAGCATGAGCCATGAACTGCGAACGCCGCTCAGCGCGATTCTCGGCTTCGCCCAACTTATGGAAACCGGTTCGCCGCTGCCAACGCCCTCCCAGAAGCGAAGCATCGATCAGATTCTCCAGGCGGGGTGGTACCTGCTGGAACTGATCAACGAAATCCTCGATCTCGCGCTGATCGAGTCCGGGAAGCTATCGCTGTCGCTGGAACCGAGCGCGCTCGCGGATGTCCTCCTCGAATGCGAGGCCATGATAGGACCGCAGGCGCAAAAGCGCGACATAAGCGTAACCTTTCCCAAGCTCGAAATCCCGTACTTTGTCAAAGCTGACCGAACGCGAGTGAAGCAGGTTCTAATCAATCTTCTTTCCAACGCAATCAAGTACAACGTGGTGGGTGGCAAGGTCGTCGTGGGCTGCGACGAGAACACACCGGGCCGGATTCGCATTTGTGTCACGGACACCGGCGCGGGATTGTCGTCGGAAAAGCTTGCGCAGCTCTTCCAACCGTTCAATCGTCTCGGACAGGAGGCTAACGGCGAGGAAGGCACAGGAATCGGCCTGGTCGTGTGCAAGCGGCTCATCGACCTGATGGGGGGCGCCATAGGCGCGGAAAGTACTGTCGGAAAGGGCAGCGGGTTCTGGATTGAGCTGAACCTGTCGGCTGAACCTCAACTTGCCGTTGGGGCGGCCGAACCCAGGGCGGTCGCCCAAGCGCACGTTAAGAGCCACGCGCCGTTGCGCACACTGCTCTATGTCGAGGACAACCCGGCCAACCTGATGCTCGTCGAGGATCTCATCGCGCGCCGGCCAGATATCCGCCTGTTGAGTGCGAGTGATGGCAGCCGCGGCATCGAGACGGCGCGAGCCTCTCTGCCAGATGTGATCCTGATGGACATTAATCTGCCTGGCATCAGCGGCATCAAGGCGATGAGAATTCTGGCTGAAGACCCGAAGACGGCGCGCATCCCCATAGTGGCGCTCAGTGCCAATGCAATGCCCCGTGATATTGAAAAGGGTTTGGAGGCAGGATTTTTTCGTTATCTCACCAAACCCATTAAGGTTAATGAATTCATGGAAACGCTGGACGTGGCCATGAGATTTGCAAAAGTGGAATCAGATCGCGCAAAGGTGGAGAAACAAGCATGATCGTTGCACCCGACATTCTTAACGCCAGCATCCTGATTGTCGACGATCAGGAGGCTAATGTCCGTCTGCTTGAGCAATTGCTGAATGAGACCGGCTACACCCGCGTCGCCTCAACAATGAGTCCACACGAGGTCCCTGCGCTGCATCGCAAGAACCGCTACGATCTGATTCTGCTTGACCTGCAAATGCCTGGCATGGACGGATTCCAAGTGATGGAAGGCCTAAAGACAAACGATGCTGACAGCTATCTGCCGGTCATCGTGCTTACCGCCCAACCGGGCCACAAGCTTCGCGCATTGCAGGTCGGTGCAAAGGATTTCATCAGCAAGCCGTTTGATCTGGTCGAAGTTAAGACGCGCATTTACAACATGCTCGAAGTTCGGCTCTTGTACAAGAAACTAGACAGTTACAACAAGACGCTGGAACTGTTGGTCCAGGAACGGACAGCCGAATTGCGCGAAAGTGAAGCACGCTATCGCAGCCTGACCGAGCTGGCCTCCGATTGGTACTGGGAACAGGACGAGACCGGCAGCTTCACCAAGGTTTCTGGCCCAGTCCTGGAAATGCTAGGAATCCGGGTTCAAGCCTTTTCAGGTCAAAGTAGCGACGACGAGGTAACTGGCTGGAATGAGGCGGAGCGAGAAGTGCTCCGGGCAAAGATTGCAGACCGGCAGCCATTCCTGGATTTCGTGTTCAGTCGCGTCAATGTCGACGGCTCGCGGCAGAAATTTCAGGTAAGCGGGGAACCGATGTTTAACCAGTCCTGCCGCTTCGTCGGTTACCGCGGAATCGGCGTGGAACTTACCGCAAAAACGTAGAGCACTGTGTACCGATAGTTCGCCATGTCGTTACCACATAACCCCAATCAAAACCATCTGCTCGCCGCCCTGCCCACCGCGGAATTTGAGCGCTTAGCTCCTCATCTGGAACTGGTCCCGATGCTGCTCGGTGAATCCCTATACGAACCCGGGGTCCGGTTGCAGCACGTTTACTTTCCAACGACTGCTATTGTCTCACTGCTCTATATCATCGAGTCTGGCTTATCGGCCGAAATCGCTGGAGTTGGCAACGAAGGCGTACTCGGTATTTCCCTGTTTATGGGGGGCGAGTCCACCCCAAGCTCGGCTGTCGTGCAGACTGCCGGGCACGGCTTCCGGCTCAAGGCAGAGCTGCTTAAGATTGAGTTTGGGCGTTTCGGTCCGACGATGCATCTTCTGCTACGGTACACGCAAGCGCTGATTACTCAGATGGCGCAGACAGCAGCCTGTAATCGACACCATTCGATATCGCAACAACTGTGCCGATGGCTGTTACTGACACTCGATCGATTGCCATCGCAAGAGCTGATTGTGACGCAGGAATTGATTGCCGGCGCCCTCGGCGTACGCCGCGAAAGCATTACGGAGGCGGCCGCGAAACTGCAGCGCGCTGGCTTCGTTCGCTTCCGCCGTGGTCACGTTGCAGTGCTTGAGCGGTCAGGATTGGAGGCCGGCACTTGCGAATGCTACGGCGTAGTAAAAAAAGAATTCGGCCGTTTGCTATCCGACGTGCGGCACCGCCAAAGTCCTTCTGCTATCGCCGTACCACGGGCTTTGGCCTCCACGGCAACTGCGACCTGAATCGCTCCGGCTATTTCGAGTCTCTAGCGTCGGTCAGGGCGCCGGGTCTCCGTGGCCGTTGCGGGCAAAATTCGCCACCGGTCGATCGGCAGTAACCTCCCGGCTGCCAGTGCAGGGTGTGTGCGAACTGATCGTTCGCGGCTACTCGGTCACGAGATTCGACCCTTCTAGAGTGGAGACGTGCGCCAGCGAACAGACCGCATCTCAAAGGAGTGCTTAAATGCATTCTGCGCTCCTAATACCGGGAGCGCGGGCAACCAAAAGGTGTTGAAAATGTACATTGGCGGTGGTGCACTCTTACTGATTATTATTCTAGCGGTGCTTTTCTTGCGCTAAGCGATTGCGCAAACCGGTGAGAACTTTCGGTATCCGATCTGGCCCTGGGGTTCGACTACCGTCAAGACGCGGCGGTGGTGGCCGCGGTAGTCGATCTCCTTGAGATACCCGCGAAAACGTGGCGGAACCTTTAGCGACACAAATATGGGACGGCAGGGAATGCGGAGCCTCTACGAGAACCGGGATGACGAAACACTTCACCGGCGTGCGATCGAAGAACTTGCCCAAGAGGTCGACCAACCAATTGTTGGTGTTAAGGCCGTCTATGAAAGCGAATTCGTCCGGCTGAAGGCCGACGCGAAGATCACTGAGTACCTCGCGCTAATCGTCAGTCGGCGTGCACGCGAGACCTTGCTCCGCAGTGTCGGGTATTCCATTTCTCGCTCGACTCCACAGGCTGGCTTGTAAATCGCATTCAGCAGCTGGACGTGTCACTCGACCTTGACTGTCAGCTTCTTTCCGGCGAGAGCATCGTCGGTAAAGCGTCTGATCCGGGTTGTCTCTAGCCCGCCAGCCCTCGAACGTTATCCCTTCCGCTTCTGCGGCCCGCTCATTCCCTCCGGCCGGGTATACTTTTTCTTCGGTACATTGTCGAACCGGAGGCAGGATGAACACGCAAAGCGGCGGCCAAGCATTCCCAAGACCCGAGACACCGAGTTCGTCCCGCGGCGGCGACCCGGGTATGACTCTTCGCGACTATTTCGCTGCCGCGGCGCTACAGGGCATCTGCGCTGGGGGCGCTCTCGCAGTCTTGCAGCAGACGGGCAACAGCGCGACCGAATACGCGAAGGTCGCCTACCTCATCGCCGACGAGATGATCAAGGCGCGCGCCGCGTAGCGTCGGCGCAGCGGCCAATCGCCTGCTCCGATGCCAAACCCGTGACCCTGCCCTTACGCCTCACTGGCGGTGCGCCTCAGCTCGGCGACGGTTAGCCGGTTCGTTACGCGCATGATTGACCTCATCGCACTTATCGTCACGGGAGTGTTTGTCGCCCTGTCCGCCGTTCATGTGTATTGGGCGCTCGGTGGCGGAGCGGGCAAGGTCGCCGCAGTGCCCGAACTCGACAACCGTCCTGTATTTATTCCGTCCGCAGCCTCCACCTTCGCTGTCGCCATCGGTCTCGCCCTATGTGCTGTACTCGTCGCGGCAAGCGCCGGGCTTATTGTGTCGAAAGTTCCTGCCCTATGGGTCACTTGGCTCGCTTTCCTCTTGGCCTTGGCGCTGGTAGCCCGCGCAGTCGGTGACTTTCGTCTGGTCGGTTTCTTCAAGCGGGTTCGCGGCACGCGCTTTGCGCGACTGGACAGCGCGCTCTATGCTCCGCTCTGCTTCGTCCTCGGTGTAGCGGTGTTCTATGTTGCCGTCGGGCATCCCGCCTAACTTTGTTGCTCAACCCCGACGCCTCGCCGGCGGCGCTTGCGGGTCACCCCGCTCGTTTCCGGATGGGATTCCAATGTGTGGCGACGCCTAGCTTCGATCAACTGTAAGGAGGGAACAAAGACATGGCACGCATCATCGGCGGAATCGCCGCGTCGCACACGCCGACCATCGGCTTCGCGTACGACCGCAACAAGCGCGACGACCCAGCCTGGGCGCCGATCTTCGAGAACTTCGCGCCGCTGTCCGCCTGGCTTGCCGACAAGCGTCCAGACGTTCTGCTGTGGATCTACAACGATCACGTCACGTCGTTCTTCTTCGACCACTACTCGGCGTTCGTGCTGGGCGTGGGCTCCGAGTGGCAGGTTGCCGACGAAGGTGCGGGTGCGCGCGATTTGCCACCCGTGAAGGGGCATCCGCAGCTCGCCTCGCACATCGGCCACTCGCTGATGGCGGACGAGTTCGACATGTCTTTTTTCCAAAACCGGGCGCTGGACCATGGTTGTTTCTCGCCGCTGTCGATGCTTTGCCCGCACGCGCCTGAATGGCCCGTGAGCATCGTCCCGCTCCAGATGGGGGTGCTGCAGTTCCCTGTCCCAAGCGCACGACGCTTCTACAAGCTCGGGCAAGCGCTGCGGCGCGCGATCGAAAGCTATCCCGACGACCTGCGAGTTGCGATCGCTGCGACCGGTGGCCTGTCGCACCAGGTGCACGGCGAGCGCGCCGGCTTCAACAACCCGACCTGGGACGGTCGGTTCCTCGATCTCTTCGAGCGTGACCCGGAACGGTTGGCCGCGATGACCATCGCCGAGTACGCGGAGCTGGGTGGGTGCGAGGGGGCCGAAGTCATCATGTGGCTGACCATGCGCGGCGCGCTGTCCGCGAACGTGGTGTGCAAACACCGCAGCTACTACCTGCCCTCGATGGCCGGCATCGCGACGGCGATCTACGAGGGGCTGGACGACGCGCCCGACCCGGCCGTCGTCGAGCGCCAGCGAGGCCATGCGGCGGGTCAGCTGAGCGGCATCGAAAGACTCCAGGGCACCTACCCGTTCACGCTCGAGCGCAGCGTCAAGGCGTACCGCATCAACGACTACTTGCATCGGATGGTCGAGCCGAGGCATCGCGAGTCGTTTCTCCGCGATCCCGAGGCAAGCTTCGAGGCGGCTGACCTCACTGCAGAAGAACGCGACTTGATCCGTCGACGCGATTGGCGAGGCCTAATGCACTACGGCGCCATCTTCTTCGTCCTGGAGAAGCTCGGTGCGGTGACCGGCGTGTCGAATCTGCACATCTATGCCGCGATGCGCGGCGAAACGCTCGAAGCCTTCCAACTCACGCGCAATGCGCCGAGCGCACTGTACTCGGTAGCAGGCAAAGGGGCCGGGAATCTGGGTTGGGACCAGCCGTCGGATTCGGCGGCGCACCGCTGAACCACCATCGAGGCACCTAGTATGCGATCACGAAACGGCGTTCGAGCGGGAGTGACTCGATGATCATCGACATCCACGGCCACTACACCACCGCGCCCAAGGCGCTCGAGACGTGGCGCAATCGCCAGATCGCCGGCATCACGAGTCCCGCGGAGATGCCGAAGGTGTCCGAGCTGCATATCAGCGACGACGAGCTGCGCGAATCGATCGAGGGCAACCAGCTGCGGCTCATGCGCGAGCGCGGACTCGACCTGACGATATTCAGCCCGCGCGCAAGCTTCATGGCGCATCACATCGGCGATCTCCATGTCTCGAGCACGTGGGCTGCGATCTGCAACGAGCTGTGCTACCGGGTGAGCGATCTGTTCCCGGATCACTTCATCCCGGCCGCAATGTTGCCGCAGAGTCCCGGCGTGGATCCGGCGATGTGCATTCCCGAACTCGTGAAGTGTGTCGAGGAGCTCGGGAATGTGGCGATCAACCTCAATCCCGACCCGTCCGGAGGGCACTGGAACTCCCCGCCGCTGTCCGATCGCCACTGGTACCCGATCTACGAGAAGATGGTCGAGTACGACATCCCGGCGATGATCCACGTGAGCACGAGCTGCAACCCGTGCTTCCACACCACCGGAGCGCACTACCTCAACGCCGACACGACCGCTTTCATGCAGTGCCTCACGTCGGATCTGTTCAATGATTTTCCAACACTGCGCTTCATCATTCCGCACGGCGGCGGCGCGGTGCCCTACCACTGGGGCCGTTTTCGCGGCTTGGCGCAGGAGCTCAAGAAGCCGCTGCTCAAGGACCACCTGCTGCACAACATCTTCTTCGACACCTGCGTGTACCACCAGCCTGGAATCGACCTGCTCACCCGCGTGATTCCCTCGGACAACATCTTGTTCGCGAGCGAAATGATCGGTGCTGTACGCGGCATCGACCCGGAAACCGGACATTATTTCGACGACACCAGGCGCTACATCGAAGCTGCGCACATCGGTCCACAGGAGCGGCACAAGATCTACGAAGCCAACGCGCGGCGCCTCTATCCGCGCCTCGACGCCGCGCTGAAAGCGAAAGGACGTTGACCATGTACGAACTCGGAGTTGTCTATCGCAACATCCACCGCGCCGACAGCGGCGTCGCCGCCAGCCTTGGCACATTCGGGAGTGCGACCGTCCATGAGGCGATGGGACGTACGGGCCTGCTCAAGCCATACATCCGTCCGATCTATGCCAGCGCGCAGGCATCTGGGACGGCCGTGACGGTATTGCTGCACCCTGGCGACAACTGGATGTTGCATGTCGCGGCCGAGCAGATCCGGCCAGGCGACATCGTCGTTGCCGCGGTCACCGCCGACTGCACGGACGGCTATTTCGGCGACCTGCTCGCGACAAGCTTCAAGGCGCGCGGGGCGCAAGGGCTTGTCATTGACGCTGGAGTGCGCGACGTGCGCGTTCTCACCGAGATGAAGTTCCCGGTCTGGAGCAAGGCGATCTCCGCCAAGGGTACGGTGAAGGCCACACTAGGCTCTGTGAACATCCCCGTCGTATGCGCCGGTGCCTTGGTCACACCAGGTGATGTCGTTGTGGCCGACCAGGACGGTGTGGTGGTGGTCCCGGCGGCCCTCGCGCAGAAAACGCTCGAGGCTGCGACGGCGCGCGAAGCGAATGAAGGCGAAAAGCGCGCGAAGCTGGCCGCCGGAGCGCTGGGGCTGGACATGTACAGCATGCGCGAGCCGCTGCAAAAGGCCGGATTAAAGTACCTCGATTGATCGAGCCGCGCGAGACATGGCCGTCGGGTCGGACAAGGTTGACTGCATCACAGGCATTTCCTCGATGGCGATGCGTCACGTGTTGGCTAAGTTGTGCGACGCTTACGACCAGCAGTCAGGTCAACCCGTCACTATCGTTTCGGTGGGTGGCGTTGATGCGGCTCGCCGGGTCGACGCTGGCGAAGCGTTCGACTTCGTCGTGCTGACAGCCGATGTGATCGAGCAGTTGGCAGCCGGTGGCCGCGTCGATCCGGGGAGTCGAATTGATCTCGCTCGTTCCGCCGTGGCGATAGCGGTAGCCGCGGGCGCGACGCGACCTGACGTCTCTACCGAGTCGGCGCTTCGCGACGCCGTCCTGCGCGCCCGCAGTATCGGGTATTCGACGGGTCCGAGCGGAGCGCACCTTGTCCGCTTGTTCGAGCGCTGGGGCATCGCCAAGGCGGTTGCGCCGCGCATTGTCCAAGCTTCACCTGGCATCCCCGTGGGCACGTACCTGGCACGCGGCGATGTAGAGCTGGGTTTCCAGCAATTGAGCGAATTCATGCACCTACCAGGAATCGACGTCATCGGCCTGCTTCCACCGGAGATCCAGGTGGCAACCGTGTTCTCCGGAGCGGTATGCACCGCATCGAACTGTTCCGCGGCCGCCCGGGCGTTGCTCTCCTTCCTTGCTTCACCAGAAGCCGATGCGACGAAGCGCTACCATGGCATGGAGCCAGCACGCGCCGGCGCGTGAGTGCCACATGCTACCCTCCTGAGCTTCGATAGGTATTTTCGATAGCTTGAGACCGCGTTCTTGCACCTGCGTACGCGCAAATAGCAAGAGAATTCGGGCTGGCTCGAGACGGTTACACCCATAAAGCTATTCAGATACCGGAGGATCGTCAATCCCATGCGCTCTATTGCATGTATTTCCGTCTTTGGCCTCAGCCTGGCACTGGCGCAGCCGCTGCTCGCCCAGACGCAATCGGTCAAGATAATCGGACTGGTTGAGCTTTCTGGTACGGGCGCCACGTCAGGCACCAACTTTAACGACGGCGTGAAGCTCGCCGTGAAGGAGATCAACGCCGCAGGCGGTATTCTGGGCCACAAGGTCGAGTACACGGCCAGCGACACGCAGTCGCAGCCGCAGGTTGCCAAGGCGCTGGCGGTCAGGGCCATCGACGACGGCGCCTACGTCGTCATGGGGCCGGTGTTCTCGGGCTCGATCATGGTCAGCATGGTGGAAACGCGGCGCGCCGAGATCCCCAACTTCACCGGTGGGGAGGCCGGGGCGATCACCCAGCAGGGCAATCCGTACATCTTCCGTACGTCGCTTACGCAGTCCACGGCCATGCCCAAGGTTGGCCGCTACCTGGACAATCTGAAAGCGAAGACGGTGGCCATCATCTATACCAACAACGATTTCGGCAAGGGTGGCCGCGACATATTCATAAAGGCCCTCGAGCCGTACGGCATTAAGGTACTCGCGGACATCTCGACCGACCCTGGGCAGGTCGATTTCTCCGGCGCCGTGCTCAAGGCCAAGCAGGCCAACGCAGACGCGCTGTTCGTCTACACCAACGAAGAGGAGGCCGCTCGGGCGCTGCGCGAGCTCCGCAAGCAGGGCTACGACAAGCCGATCGTCGGTGAGACCGTGCTCACGAGCCAGAAGGTGATTGAGCTCGCGGGCGACGCCGCGAACGGCGCGGTCGCGCACGTCGGCCTCACCGCGGACGCGCCCGATCCCGGCATCCGAGCGTTCGCGTCCAAATTCGAGAAGGAATACAACTATAAGCCCGACCACAACGGCCTGAAGGGCTATACGGGGATGTACATCGTCAAGGCGGTCACCGAGAGGGTCGGCAAGTTCGATCCAAAGGCTTTCGCCGATGCCATGCACAGCGTCAGGCTGTCCGCGAAGGAGTACCCCGGCATCCTGATGGACGTGACCTTCGATAAGAACGGCGATCTCGATCGCGAAAGCTTCATGACGAAGGTGGTGAACGGCAAGCAGGAGGTGATCGCAACGTTGCCGTCGCTGTCGACCGGCAAGTAACGGCGAGTCGTCAAAGTTGCGCCTGCCCTTCACCGCTGCCGTCTGGAGGCGGTGCACCCAGGCAGAGGCACCATGGGCAAGTTGACGGTAATTGCCACACTGCCGGAGCGCCTGCAAATTTACGTCAATCGAATGGGAAGACTAAGCGATGGCAGATCAAAACAGCTTCGGTATTGCAGGCCTTCTGGGTTGGCCGGTGGCGCACTCGCGCTCGCCAGTTATCCATAACCATTGGCTCGCGCACTACGGCATTTCCGGGCGCTATGTGTTGTTTTCTGTACCACCGGAGAGGCTCGAGGCGGCAGTACGTGGCATCGCGACGCTCGGCATGAGGGGCTGCAACGTCACCACGCCGCACAAGCAGGCGATCTTTCCGCTCCTCGACCGCGTTGACGACCTGGCGCGCAAAATCGGCGCGGTGAACACGGTCGTCGTCGAAAAGGATGGAACGCTCACCGGATTCAACAACGATGGCAACGGGTTCATCCAGAGCCTGCGTGACGCCGGCCCGCAGTGGCGTCCCGACAGCGGGCCAATCGTGGTGCTTGGCGCGGGCGGTGCGGCGCGGGCGGTTGTGGCAAGCCTCGCGGCGCAAGGTGCAAGGGAGATTCGCGTTGCCAATCGCACGCTCGACAAAGCGGAGGAAATCGCCGATGCCGTCGGTCCGGTGGTGAGGGTGCTGCCATGGGACCAGCGCGCGGATGCACTCGACGACATCGCGCTCCTCGCCAACGCAACGAGTCTTGGCATGGCCGGCAAACCGCCGCTAGAGATCTCGCTCGATCGCCTTCATAAGAACGCGTTGGTCGGCGACCTCATTTATCTCCCGCCCGAGACGCCGCTGCTTGCGGCGGCGCGCTTGCGCGGAAACATCACCGTTAACGGCCTCGGTTTGCTGCTCAACCAGGCGCGGCCGGCGTTCAACGCGTGGTTCGGCGTCATGCCGGAGATCACGCCGGCACTGCGGCAGGCCATCGCCGCCACATTTTAGGGGTCTCGTCGTGGACGTCGCCATCTTCGAAGAGCCGAAGATCGACTGCCACGTGCATGTGTTCGACCCGGCTCGCTTCCCATATGGCGCGAACACGCACTACGCACCGACGGGCCAGGAAATCGGCACGCCAACGCAACTGGCTCAGGTTATGGACGCATACGGCACACGCTACGCGCTGCTAGTCGGTCCCAACTCAGGCTATGGCCTCGACAATGCCTGCATGCTCGATACGATTGCCCGCGGTGCGGGGCGTTACAAGGGCATCGCCGTGGTCGCAAACGACGCGACCTTGGACGCTCTGCAGGCGCTCAAGCGCGCGGGCGTCGTTGGCGTGGCATGGAACGTCACGCACTACGGCGTCGACTACTACCGCGATGCGGAGCCACTCCTGCAGAAGCTCGTCGCGCTCGATATGTTCGTCGATATCCAGGTCGAACACGACCAACTCATACACCTCATGCCGCTCCTAACCAACTCCGGTGCACGCATCCTTATGGATCATTGCGGCCGTCCCACTGCGGATGCGGGACTCGATGAACCCGGCTTCAGAGCGTTGCTTGATCTAGGCGCAACGAGGCGCGCCTTCGTGAAGCTCTCGGGTTTCGTGAAGTTCTCGCGCAGGCCGGCACCGCACGAGGATACGTGGCCCTATGTCGCGGCGCTGGTCAAGGCTTTCTCACTGGACCATTGCCTGTGGGCGTCGGACTGGCCCTACCTTCGTGCACCGGTGCACGTCGATTACGGTGTGCTGCTGCACCTTGCGCTCACGCTGTTCCCGGATACCACCGATCGTCGCAGGCTTCTGTGGGATACGCCGCACAGATTGTTTGGCTTCGGGTCGTGATTTCGATAAATTGCACACAACCGGAACCCTTCCACAAGACCATCGCAATCGAGCCGGCGCAAGGACTCGCGGCATGAGCACCGATCTGAGGCTTGGTCATCGGGAACCCAACAGTCCGGAGGGACTCATGTTCGAGGAGCGTGTGGCACGGGTAATCGATGTACTTGCCGCGGTGCTGCTGGGAGTGGCCCTGCTCGCTCCATTGACCGTACACGCGCAGGCATATCCCGATCGGCTGATCAAGATCATCGTTCCGTATCCGGCCGGCGGTGCCGTCGATATCGTCGCGAGGACCATTGGACAGCCGCTCGCGGAAGCGCTGAAACAACCCACGATAATCGACAACCGCCCGGGTGCGAGCGCGAACATCGGCATGGAGATGGTCGCGAAGGCAACGCCCGATGGGTACACGTTGCTGATGGCCTCGAACGGCCTCGCGACCAACATGGCGCTGTTCCCGAGTCTACCGTTCGACGGTCGTCGCGATTTTGCACCGATCGCGAAGATCGGTTACGCGCCGCTGGTAATCGTCGTGCCCGTCTCGTCGCCGGTCAAATCGCTGAAGGAATTGATCGCGATGGCGAAAGCCGAACCCGGCAAGCTCACCTACGCCTCTGCGGGCAATGGCAGCTCAGGGCACTTGGCAGGCGAGCTCCTCAAGTCGACGGCGAAAATCGACGTACTGCATATCCCGTACAAGGGGGGCGCGCCGGCCATCACCGATCTTCTGGGCGAGCGCATTTCGTTCATGCCCATCAATCCGGTCGAAGTGATCGCGCATATCCGCGCCGGCCGCCTGCGCGCGCTTGCCGTCGCGAGTGACAAGCGATTCCCTTTGCTACCCGATGTGCCGACGGCCACCGAGGCCGGTCTCGCGGGTTACGAGGCGTCCGTCTGGTGGGGCCTGGTCGCGCCGATGAAGACGCCTCCGGAGATCGTCCGACAGCTCAATGCCGAGACCAACAAAGCGCTGGCGAATCCCGTGACCGCGAACAAGTTGAGCGAACTCGGAGTGGTCGTGACGCCGAGTACGGCCGACCAGTTCGCCGCCTTCATCAAGGCGCAGACCGAACTCTGGTCGGGCGTCATCAGGGCCACCGGAATCCAGCCTGACTGATGGCTGCCTACGATCGCCTGAACTGCAAGCGAGAAGCTAGCTGTTCCTGAAAGGACATAGAATGAGGAGACGACTTGCGTTAGGACTCGGTGCGGTAGCCTTCGAGTCGTTGCTAGTCAACGGGGGAATGGCTAATGCACGCGCCGCTGGCAATGCTGCGCCGCGCAAGGTTGCCGGGATCCCCATGGTCGATACGATGATCGCCAAGGCCGCGAACGAACTCGCACTGAGCGCGTCGCCGCCATACCTCTACAACCATGCGCTGCGAACCTATCTATTCGGTGCCTTGATCGGGCGAGCGGCAAAGTTGAAGTTTGACGAGGAACTACTCTATTTGGCATGCGTGCTGCACGACCTCGGTCTGACCAAGCGATTCATGGGTAACCGACCATTTGAAATCGAAGGAGCCATTGCGGCCGGAAACTTCCTGCGGCAGCAAGGTCTGTCGGTCATCAAAGCAGCAGTCGTCTGGGATGGCATCGCCATGCATCCTCTCGCCATTTCGCAATACAGGAAGCCCGAGATTGCGTTGGTCGGTGCGGGTGCGGGTGCTGACGTAGTTGGTGCCGGACTGGAAGACGTTACCGCCTCCGACCGCGACGCTGTGCTTCACGCGTTTCCACGACTTGGATTCAAATCAGAGTTCGTGGCGACATGTGCCGATGTCGTGAGGCAACATCCGGCAGGCGCCGCCCGGACGTTCATGCGGGATATTGGCGAGCGCAATGTCCCAGGCTTCAAGCCCGCCAATATTTGTGACGCCGTCGAGCGCGCACCGTTCAGTGAATAGGTAAGACGACATTGATGAATGGAGCGTGAGACCCGGAATGGGCGGATCGCGGTACCGATAGGGCACGGTGCTAGAGTACCTAGCGCGGTCGAGCCCACGCCCGCATTAAACGAGGGTTGGCACCAATTATGACCGACTCCGCCCCAGCGCAAGATGTCTCTCCCCTAGACCGGGTAGCGAGACCCGCCGCCAGTCGACGGCAGAGGCTCCGGGGACAGGTTAAGCGTTTTCGGCGGCCAATTGCCGCTATTGCCGCCTTCGCTGTGCCGTGCGTCGTTGCCACGCTCGGGTTGCCCAAGGCGGCGTGGGCCGAGGTGAAAGAAGTGCAGATCGCCCGCGGCTTCGCGATTCCGCATCTGCCAATAATGATCATGGAGCACGACAAGCTGCTAGAGAAGCATGCGCTGGCAGAGGGCCTGGACGAGATCAAGGTCGTTTATTCGCAAATTGGCGGCGGCAGCGTCATGAACGATGCATTGATCTCGGGGGCCCTCTCCTTCGGCGTCGGCGGGCCGCCACCCATGCTCACCCTATGGGACAAGACCCGCTCGAGCATCCAGGTGAAAGGTGTGTGTGCCGAAGCGACGATGCCGCTGTTGCTCAATACCCGCAACCCCAATCTGAACACGGTGAAGGATTTGACCAAAAAAGACAAAATCGCTGTGGGCGCGGTCAAAGTCTCCATCCAGGCGCGCCTCCTGCAGATGGCCGCTGCCAAGGCATTCGGTGAAACCGAATTCGCCCGCTTCGATCCACTCACCGTCGGCATGAACTCCCCGGATGCGAGCGCCGCGCTGCGTTCGGGCGTGGGCGAGGTCGACACCAACTTCAGCCTGCCCCCGTTTCAGTACGCCGAGCTCAAGGTTCCCGGCATCCATACGCTCGCATCGTCCAACGACATCATGGGCGGCCCGCACACCTTTACCATGGTCTATACGACTAGCAGGTTTCATGACGCGAATCCCAAGACCTACCAGGCGTTCCTTGCCGCAATCAAGGAGGCGGTCGCCATTATCAATCGCGACAAAGTCGGAGCCGCCAGGACGTACATTGAGATGACAAACAGCAAGGAATCGGTCAGCGAGATCGTGGCTATCCTGGATGATCCGTTGGTGCAATTCACGCTCACGCCCACTGGTACGATGAAATTCGCCGATTTCATGTATCGGATCGGAGCACTCAAAACCAAGCCGAATTCGTGGCAAGACTATTTCTTCGAAGAGATTCACAACCTGCCCGGCAGTTGAGATCCGTGGCGCATGTCGCGCCTTCGGGGCATCAGCGTCTATGCGCATCTAGCGGCGTACCGTGACTTTGAGTGGTAGCCGTGATGGTAAGGAACGAGGCAGGCTGTGTCAGCGTGACCCCTGTGCAACGGGAGAAATTACCGGGTTTGATTCGCAGCAAAGCTACCCGTCGCAGTGGCGGGCACCGCAGGAACGTTAACGCATGCGCTTGGGGCGGCGCACGGCGCGTACTTTGCCGCTCGAACCACCGCCCGCGTAAAACAGGTCGGCACCATCGGACTCGAGGCCTGTCACCGCCACGCCTTCGGGCATGGTGAGCCGGGCCAGAACCTTGCCGCTGTCGGGGTCGATGTGGCGGATGTCGCTCTGGTCGCCCTCCCATGTGCCATGCCAGAGTTCGCCGTCGACCCACGTCACTCCCGTGACGAAGCGGTTTGACTCGATCGTCCGCAAGATCGCGCCCGTTTGGGCGTCGATCTGGTGGATCTTCCGGTCGCGGTATTGTCCGACCCAGAGCGTGCCCTCGGCCCACGTCAGGCCGGAGTCGTGGCCCTTGCCGGGCGCCGGAAGGGTCGCGACCACCGCGCCCGTCGCGGGGTCTATTTTTTGAATGCGATCTTCGGCGAGTTGATAGATGTACCGGCCGTCGAACGCGGTGCCGGCGTCGGATGCGACGTCGATGGCGCGCAGGGCCCGCCCATTGGACGGATCGAACGTGCGGAGCGCATCGCCTGCGGCGAACCATACGCGGGTGCCGTCGAATGTCACCCCGTGCACCTGCGGCGCATCCGAGAACGGTCCGTATTCGCGGACAATCTCGGCCGCCTGCGCGCCAGTCGTTGCGTCCCCTCCTCTCGTTCGCTTCATTGCTTTCTCCTTTGCCGAATGTCGCGATCAGCTTAGCCCATGGCAGCCGACGCGGGGAGTAACAACGTCGTCGCGAATCCGCCGATCGGTGCGGAGAGCCAGCGGCGCGCTCGGCCGCGACCGAGCGCGCGCACCTTGGCCGACGCCTCGAGGGCACCGAGCGCGCGCTGCACCGTTCGCTGGCTTGAGCCGAGCGCCAGAGCGAGCGCCGACGTGGACCACGCCTCGCCATCGGCCATGAGTGCGAGCACCGCAGCATCCGGGCTCTCGATCGGCGGTGCCAGGACCAGCACTTCGCCCGACCGGGGCAGGAGCGCGAAGCCAGCCGGCGTTGCCCGCACATCGGCCAGCGAGCGGAGCTCCTTGCGCAGGCGGCTGAGCTCTACGCGAAGGCGCGCGCGATGCGACTCGTTCGGACGCCGGGCACGGAACGCGCGCTCGCAGAGCATCTCCCGGGTCGCCTCGCCGGGCCATACTTCGGCCAGCGAGCGCAGGAGTGCAAACAGCACTGGGCGTCGCGTGAGCCGCACTTCACGTCGCCCCGAGCGTGCAACCCGCCGACACGCGTCCACGATCAGGTGCTGCGAAGCGAGCACCGTCTCTACTTCCGCCAGCACGAGCGGTCGTTCCTCGCCTCCCGCGATGAGCCGTGCCGCTGGAAGTGCGAGCGTACGCTCGGCCCGCTCGACTTCGACGTAGAGCGGGTCGATGCCCGAACGATCCGCCGCGGCGCGGGCGCGGGCAAGCGCCGCCCGAGCGGGTGCGGTGTGTCCGCGGCGCAACGCGATCTCGAACGCGACGAGCTCGCCCCTCGCTGTCAGCATGGCCGAGGCGGCTAGAAGGTCCAGCTTGTCGAGCGAGTCGCCCGCTTCGGTCACCCGACCGAGCAAGAGCAGCCGGCGGATCTGAAGGAGCGCGGCATGAAGTCCGTTGTCGTGATCGCCCAAGGCGTCGAACGTCCGCCGGGCGTCGTCGAGCGCCCGCGTCGGCCATCGGAGGTCGCGCGACGCGAGTGCCACCTCGGCTTCGGCCGTGACGCATCGTGCGCGCTCCACGCGCTCTCTCGGGCCGAACGAACGCGCCGCGCGTCGTAAGAGCGCCTTGGCTTTCGCAAACTCGCCGAGCTGAGCCATGGCGATCCCGCGTAGGGCGAGCGCCGGCGCGTCATCCCGAAGCGCGATCCGCTTGAGCGCGCCCAAGGGGTCGCCTGCCTTAAGGGCCCTCGCTGCAGCCGTCACGATCGAATCCATGTCGCATCTTATGCCGCGATCGGGCGCCACCAAAACCCGTCACAGTTGTTACTCCCCGTTCGCCGTCGCCGAAGCTAAGCTTCGTGCTCTCGACCAAAACCATGACTCACGCGATATTCCCCGGCAACGACCACGAGCGTGCCCTCTCCCGCAGGATCGGGACCGGCATGGTGTCCTGGCGAGCTTCTGAGCGAGCCTTTTTCGGCATCTCGGCGCTGCTCTTCGCCGCCGCCATGGCCGGTACGATCGTCTGGTGCGCGTCCATGTCGGCGATGGGCGAGATGCCAATGCCCGGCGGCTGGACGATGTCGGCGGCGTGGATGCGGATGCCCGGACAGACGTGGCCCGGCGCCGCGGCGTCATTCATCGGCATGTGGGTCGTGATGATGGTAGCGATGATGCTGCCGTCCTTAGTGCCAACGCTGTGGCGCTACCGCCAGGCAGTCGACAGGACAGGCGAGACGCGGCTCGGTCGGCTGACCGCGCTGGTGGGCGCGGGGTACTTCTTCGCGTGGACCCTGTTCGGAATAGCCGTCTTTCCGCTTGGCGTCATGCTGGCGGCGGTCGAAACGCAGCTGCCGGCGTTAGCGCGCGCCGTACCGATCGCGGTCGGCGTGGTCGTTCTAATGGCCGGCTCCCTTCAGTTCACCGTGTGGAAAGTGCGTCACCTCGCCTGTTGCCGGGAGGCACCCGGGCGCGACCGTACGCTGCCGGCCGACGCCGGCACGGCCTGGCGAGACGGGCTGCGCCTCGGCCTCCACTGCGGCCAGTGCTGCGTCGGTCTGACGGCGATCCTCCTGGTCATCGGGGTCATGGACCTTCGCACAATGGCTGCCGTGGCGGCAGCCATCACCGTCGAGCGTATCGTACCGACCGGTGAACGCGTCGCGCGAGCCACCGGGGCCGTCGCCGTCGGGGTAGGGTTGTTTCTGATCGCGCGCGCAGCCGGCCTCGGATGACGCATCCTCGTCCCGCAGCGTCTATCTGAACTTTGCCCGCCGCTTGCGGTGGGGTCACTTTTTCTATGCAGCCACTTCACGCTCGACGAAACGACCGAGCTCGTCATGCATGCAACGAACTGTTCCTGGGGCCGCGCGGCATTTTTCACTTTGTCGACGCCCGCGCAAGCGTTTTAAGAACCTTCGTCCCGGGAATGTACTGCTTGCCCCAGCGCACGAACGCGAGCAGAACGTCGCCCAGAGCCAATCCTTTTGCGCTTAGCGAATACGCATAGCGAACGGGATGCTCGTGGTAGACGGCGCTGACGATGATCCCAGCTCCTTCCAACCGCTTCAGACGATCCGCGAGGATATTCGTTGGAATTCGCTCGGGTGATGCGAGGAGTTCGCTATAGGTGCGCTTGCCGCTTAGCAAATCCCGAATGACCAGCAACGACCACCTGTCGCCGACTAGGTCGAGAGTGTTGGCAATCGCACAGGCGGAGCGCTTAAAGTTGGCGGGCTTTTCCATGTTCGCTTTACTTCGATCGTGGATATGAAGAATTGTCACTTGCATATTGCAAGTTAGTATGGTACGGTGTCAAGTAGCTTGCATATTGCAAGTGACTTACATCGGAGAAACCATGGCCAACCTTACCCTCTCGCATCCCACGCAGCCGCGATCCACCGTTTCTTCACAAACAACGATTCTCGTGGCAGTATCAGTCGCAGCCTGGTTCGCTATCGTCGCTATTCTTGGCACGCGCGGACGGTTCGTTACACCGCCCGGTACTCCACCGCTGCCCATTCTGCTCGGTTTCTTGGCACCCCTCGCAGTGTTCTTCGCCGCGTACCTGCTATCGCGACCGATCCGGGAATACACGTTGGCGATCGACCCTCGCCTCATGATGGCAATCCAGGCATGGCGCTTTGCCGGGCTCGGATTTCTCGCCCTTTACGCGTATGGCGTTCTGCCGGGCTTCTTTGCCTGGCCCGCCGGTTTGGGCGATATGGCAATTGGCGTGACTGCGCCGTGGCTGCTCGCGGTGCTCATGCGTCAGCCGAATTTCGCCGCGAGCAGGACCTTCGTGATCTGGAATCTGCTTGGAATCCTGGATCTCGTCGTGGCTATGGGCACCGGGGCCCTTGGCAGCATCTTGGTTGCCGGAGCGGATGCGGGCGTAACGACCGGCGCAATGGCGCAGATGCCTCTGGTCCTAATCCCGGCGTTCCTTGTGCCCGTATTGTTCGTGCTTCATTTGTCCGCGCTGCTCCAGGCGAGACGTGTCGCCGCGACCTAGGAACACTACGCAAGGAGCTTTTTCTCGCGCACCTTCTCGGTCGGTCTCTCCGAACGAACACACTTTCCCTTAGGAACGTGTGTTCGTTCGCTTGCTGGTGTTTTGCCTACGACCGGCGCCGAGGCTGCTGCGTACGCATCCGTTCAGCGACAACTGCGATATCAAGCTGGCGGTCGACCAGTTGCTACCTGTTGGACTGGAGCAGGGACTGAGGTTGGCGTTGAAACATCTTTTCTCGCCCGGCCTGAGGAGGTCAATAACGCAACTCCACCGACGATCAGCACGAACGCCGTTCCGGCCACTACAAACCATCCAAATACGGTCGTGGCTTTGGAAGCCGCTCTGTGAGATTGCAGGACAGGCCTATGTGGTTGCGCCGTGTCTGAGCCTTTCGAGGGGCTACGGCCTACGACCGCGATTTCGGGATCGGCGCTCATCAGGCGCACAGCCAGATCAATGTCTAGGTCAAGCCTTTCTGGAACCACCCATGAGGCGACGCCGATGGACCTCAAAGCCGCTACATAGCGCGTGCTGGTAACGATGTCCGCACGGGACTTCACAACGACCTCACGCCCAGCCAGAAGCCGTCCCGCTGCGGCTTCGGTTTCGCCCAGCAGCTCCGCAACCGCCGTACGCACTTCGGCTGGATCGAACCCCTCCAAGCATTCGCCTTCGAGTATGACCTGAAAGGTTTCCATTGAAGGGTGACCTAGTCGCCGTCGGTACAGACCGGCCCAAGCAAGATGCCTGCCTGAGCGGATTTGGTGTCGCTCGATCTGGCAGGTTTATTAGGTCAAGATTTCGATTCAGCGCTGCCGTGGCATGAGAATCGCTTATATCCGGATTGGCGCAGGCGAACGGGCGCCTAGCCGTGGGGGACGTCAGATTTGAGACGCCCAGCGGCGGCCACTGCCCGCCAGCGACAGCTACGCGATGATTTGACCCTACTACATTGATACGTCCAACGGAATTGGCGAGAACATTGAAACAATCGTTCGGAACCTTACTGATTGCTGTCGTCCTGCTGATTGGGTTTCCTGCCCTTGCTCACGCTGGGCTGTACAAATGCATCGACGAAAAGACCAAAAGCGTTACCTACAGTGGAACACCCTGCATCTCGGGGTCCGAAAGCGCGAACATTGATGGCAAGCCCGCACCGCGAGAGATCGCCGGGAAGTCAGGGGAGGCGCGGCAGGCTCCCGGGGCGATTACTGCGTCGACGCCCACGCCAAATAACTCGGAAGAAAAGAAACGCTTGGCTTCCGAATGCGCGGCCGGCAACAAGGGCTACGAAAGCGCCTGCAAGGCACTACGCGCCCTTAATGGAGAAGCTGAGCAAAAGCCAATATCAACGAATTGATATCCTCTCCACCGCTGCGCGTGCGGGCCGGGTCAGGAGGGCAACCGCCAATGAGGCGCGCGGGAGGCCGGGCGCCGCGAGCCAATTGACGCAGCGGCGGTGGGTGAAGAACTCAATTACTGCCCGCGACCCCGGGGAAGCCCGCCGCTGGCGAGAGCGCACTGGGGAACCTGCTGGCCGTTCCGGTGCATAAGGACTGGTCGAGACCGGCGGTCCAATCCAGGGTCAGCGAATCAGGCCATACCCGATGTTCGCTCCAGTCTCCAGCTCGCAGTGTTATGCCTTGCCGGTCTATGGGGAGAAAATAGTCCCGAACCGCATGGCGGCGATTGAGCAAGGCCGAGTATGGCCGCAAGCAGCCCGCCTTCCAATTCGCTTGAACGCGGTCATTTAATGCTGCGGCAGCGGCGGTATTCAACCCCCGAGGTCTTTGGCAATCTTCTCGATGCCAACCTGCGCGCACGCCGCGTCCTTGTCACCGCCCGGAGCGCCGGAAATACCGATCGAGCCGACGAGTTCCTTGCCGGCGAAGATCGGCAGCCCGCCTTCGAAGGTCGTAATCTTATCCAGTTGCAGGAACCCGGAAAGCACGGGTTGGGGCCGCTTACCCATTTCGACCGACGGTGAGCGCGTCGTGAACGCGGTATACGCCTTGCGCATGCTGTTCTCGATGGTGTGCGGATTCACGCCATCGTCGCTCAGCACGACTGCCGTGCGGGCATGACGATTTAGAACGGTCACCGTTACCTTGTAGCCGTCGGCGCGGCAGCGCTCCAGGCCTGCCTTGGCCGCGTCGAGCGCCGCGTTGAGCGAAATGCTGCGCTCGGTGACCATGGCCTGCGCGCCGGCTATGCAGGGCGCAAGAGCGATGACTGCCGCCAAAACCATGCCTTTGTTCGTTTTCATCGAAGCCTCCTAGGGTTGGAGCCGGGTGTACAGCACACGCGAACAGCGTATTCCCCTGGCACATTGGCGCCGCACTGCAAAACGAGTCTACGGCAAGTGTGCATTCCTGCAATGAAGCTAACTCGGCGCATTCTACCCTTTGGAACAGCTGCCCGCGCCCGCTTGGGTCGGATTGTGCCTTTCGGTTGGACGGCGCTTCGCGCGTCGGCGCCAGGTATCCCCTGCGCCGCGATTCGGGTGCCGCCAGAGCCCGGAAGAGCCATTGATCATGAACGTTCGCCAGTTGACGAGCCGCGACTTAACGACTGCTGGCGGCGAAGCGGACAGTCGGGTTGGTCGGGCGTATGACCGAGAAGGGTCGATTGTGCCACTTCGATTCCTTAACTAGCGGACGGTCGTTCAGCATTTGACGCTAGCAGGCCGTCACCAATCTTTGACGTTTGCTTTGGAGATCACTCGCTGCGCTTGCGACATGGGCTATGCCTCCTGCCCCTTGAGACCGGTCACTCCCGCAATCTCTTTGGAGCATGGACTGATCTTGTCACCGGGAGCGTCATCCCACCCAGGCATGCATCCTTCAGGCCGCACCAGGGCGCGGGCTCAAAAGGCGCTATCGACATACCGTGGTTCCGACTTTGGCCGATCCTTGCCACTGCGGCTTTGGTCCGGCGCCAGGGATACCGCCCGCATTAGGGTGCCTTGTGTAGCCGACAAGCTGGTGCGATTCCCGCCGACCGAAACGACGCGTTAGGTCACATCCAGCGCCGTTTCGGCAGGCCTTGAGCCAGGTTCGGTCCGGCGCGTGGCGATCGGTTCGGGAGGTCGACCTGCAATCGGTCTTGTTTGACCGTATATCCGGTGCGCAAGGGCGAATCCCAGACGGGCATGGGACTTGCACTAGGTCTTGCGCAACGAAGCCTGTTGTCCGGCGGCAGTACCGCGTCGAGAGGCAAAGCCCGGAGAAGGCACGTTGCACAACGTGCGGTTGAACTGAACAACTTTTGAGGGATTCGAACATGAAACTTGCATCGAACGCTGCCGCAGTCGCCTCTCCGATGCGCTGCATCGAGAGTCCTGCGCGAGGGCCTACCGGCGCGCGCGGTTTCACTCTGGTCGAGCTGCTGGCGAGCCTATCGGTATTAGCGATCCTGACCACTCTCACTGCGGCGTCGATGAGCTCGACGCTCAACAACAATTTCATCTATGCGACCCAGACCGAGTTTGTCGCCTCCCTGGCCTTGGCGAGAAGCGAAGCGGCTCGTCGGGGGCTCCCGGTCGTGGTCGGTGCGACCAGCCCGGCAGCTGGCAACGCCTTCGGCGGCGGATGGACCGTGTGGGTCGACACCAATGGCACCGGCGTCTTCGACGCCCACTCCGACCCCGTGCTGCGCAGTCACGAGCCGCTGCCCGCGACGATTCAGGTCGGCGACGGCACAACCACGGCGTTCGGCTTTAGCTCGATGGGGTTCCTGACCCAAGGTACGACCGTTGATATCAAGGTATGCCCCAACGATGGCTCAGTTCCCGGCTTCAACATCACCGTCCAGCCTAACGGCATCGTCGACGTAGCCGACGTCGCGGCCAATACCACGCCTTGCAACGGAGCATGAACAAGCTTGGGCAACGCGGTTCCGGACTGATCGAGGCTTTGATCTCGATGTTGGTCGTGTCGATCGGCTTTATTGGCTTTGCCGGTCTTCAGATCAAGGGCCTTGCGTCAACGAAGGATTCGCTATTTCGCAGCGAGGCGGTCTACCTGTCGTATCAGATGGCCGACCGCGTGCGCGCGAATCTCCCAGCTGCCACCACCGGGGCCTACAACAACTTCACGACCCAACTGGCACCAGATTCCGGCTGCACGGTCACTGGCGACTGTACTCCGGCGCAAATGGCGATCAACGATTTCGCCGAGTGGCTTGCCGAAGTGCAATCGTCGTCGGTGCTCCCTTCGGGCGCAGGGGTGATCTGCGTCGACAGCACACCCGATGACGGCACTCCGACCAATGCGGCATGCGATGGTATCGGCGATGCACTGACCATTAAGCTGTGGTGGACGGAGCAGGGGAAACAACACCGTTTCGTTAGCACGTTTCGGCCATGAGGGCGGCGCGTGAACGCGGGGTGGGTCTCGTCGAACTGATGGTGTGGATCACCGTCAGCCTGCTCCTTGTGACCGTGATTGGCACACTGTACGTCAACAGCAAGCAGCTCACGCGGGTCAATGACGACGTCTCGAGGTTGCAGGAGAACGGACGCTTTGCGATCTTCCTGTTGGACCACGACATGCGGATGGCGGGCTTTCGCGGTTGCAACGGCGCCGTGGTCACCCCGGTCGCGGTCCCGTCCCCGGCCCCACCGAACGATCTCAACTCGAACGCGTATCCGTACCGATTCGACATCTCTATCGTCGGCTACTACGGCAGCGGCGGCGCTTGGACCCCGGCGCTCGACCCGAGCATTAGCGCGCTAGTGCCGCCACCGCTCGCCAACACCGACGTCGTGACGATTCGACAGACCAACGGTCCGGGCGAGGCCTTGGTCGCCACCATGCTCACTTCAACGGACAACGTCACGGTCGCCCCGAACAGCCCGCTGGCGGCAGGTGACGTGTTGCTGCTCGCCGACTGTGTTAATTGGGCGATCTTCAACGCGACCAGCTTCAACTCCGGCACCGGCGTGATCGCCCACGAGATAGGCGCGGGAGTTCCGGGCAATTCGACCAAGGACCTCGGCAACGTGTTCGGCAACACGCCTTCCTCGAACGCATCGGTCTATCGCCTCGTGACGAAGACCTATTACGTTGCGCCCAGTGTGAAACGACCTGGAACCAACTCGATGTGGGTCAACAGTGTGCCCGCCTACGACGGGCAGCCTCAACCAGAAGAGTTGGTCGAAGGCATCGACAACTTCTCGCTCCTGTATGGCGAGGCCCTTGCTGGGCAGCGGGCCGCAAACCGCTACGTCACCGCGGATGCGGTCACCAACTGGAGCAACGTCGTTAGTGTCAAGGCGCAGTTACTGCTCGCCACCGTACGCGACCATGTCGCGACGTCATCCCAGGCTTACACGTTCGCTGGTGTAACGACGACGCCTACCGACACGAAGATACGCACTGCGCTGTCATCGGTTATCACCTTGCGCAACAGGGTGCCATGATCATGCCACGCGCAACCGTCAAGTCCCCGATACGGCGGCAGTCCGGGATGTCGTTGTTCCCGGCGCTGATGTTCCTGCTCGTGCTGGCGGTCATCGGCATCGGCGCGCTCAGCAGTACGCTGATGCAGGAAAAAATGGTTTCGAGCACCAAGGATACGAACATCGCCTTCCAAGCCGCCGAGGCCGGATTGCGCGATGCCGAGTCGGATGTCACCAAGAACATAACCGGCGCGACGGTCTTCACGGGGGCCTGTGCCAACGGACTGTGCACGCCACCTGCCGACTGGACGCCGCCCAACTCGGCCGATATCTCCACGGCGATCGACTGGACCAACGCGGCACTTACGCGCGCCTATGGGCTCAATACGGGCGCTCCCGCATTGCCCGATGTCGCGGCGCAGCCACTGTACGTGATCGAGCGCGTATCCAATATCCCATCCAGCGGAGCCGGCCAGAGCCTGGGAACAGGCTGTGGCGCGCCATGCGCGCAAAACGCCGGGAGCGGCACCAACTACTATCGCCTCACCGTCCTCGCAACGGGCATCCGTCCGGAAACCCGCGTGATCCTGCAGTCAACCTATATCGTGAGCAATTAATGAACACGCATCGCCACACGCTGGCCCTATTGACGGTTGCACTATGCGCAGTAGCCACATCTGCGTCTGCGTCGCTACTCTCAATCTCGCAGTATCCGTTGTTTCTTACCCGCAAAACGCTGCCTAATGTCCTGGTCGTCTACGACAACTCCGAGTCGATGGACGGGACGATGGCCGGGAAGCTGATCGAGGGCGACGATCCGAACACGCGCGGCAATATCGCGCGCGGAATCATCACCAACGAGATCAACAAGTATGCTGGATTGTTCAACTGGGGATTGGAAACCTTTCAGACAAGCTGGCCCAATGTCTACACCACCTACGCGTATTACATGGGTGACAATGGTTCCGACGGTGGTCCGGTAACGATGATGTACACGAACGACTGTGTCAACGGAATTTCGGCGTCGAACAGCGGCCTGCGCTGCATTCCAAATCCAGAACCGGCCAACGGATACAACTCCATCACCTACGACAGAACCGGCGACGATCCGGACGTCAACGACGTCTTGTACGCTTGGTACTGGGGCCCGCAGGCCTACGCGTTCGGCGACTATGGATCGACCAACTACAACATGTACACCAACCACAGCGCGACCGGGGCCGCCGTGCCGGCACGGGCTGACATGTCTGGTTACATGGGCGACTGGGGCTTCTCACCGACCGATGCCGGTTTTCTGCCGTCGACGCCACCGTACCCGTCGCAGATCTTCATCTATCGCAACTGGGATTACTATGCCGACGTGACGGGTATGGGCTCCATCGTCGAGCCGGTCATGCCATCGGGCAACGCCACGCATTTCAGCAACCTGCTGGCCGCACTCGCGCCGGAAACAGGCAACCCGTGGAGTCCGGAGATCAAGAACGCCGCGGTGTTCACCCCGCTCGCCGGAAGCATGCTTACCGCCAGCCAATACTTCACCGGCGCTGACGGATACGCCTCGCCCATCTCGCTCACCTGTCAGCGCAGTTTCGTGCTGCTCGCCACCGACGGCAGGCCAACCGCGCAGATTGGCGGCTGGGATTGGATGTGGCCGCTTTCCGAGCAGCAGACCGTCCAAGATCCGGTCTCGCTGACGTGGACGTATTCGCCGGCGGCCCAAGATGTCTTCCCGTACATACAGAACCTGCGCGCGACCACTGTGGGCGGATTCACGCACGACATCCAGACCTACGTCGTCGGACTGGGCGACACGGTGGCTAACCCGCCCTACATTGCGAATTTGAATCAATTCGCATCCCTCGGCGGTACCAACCAGGCCTATCTCGCACAGAATGCCGGTGCGCTCGCCTCCGCGTTCCAGGCGATCGCGGTTGACATTGAGTCGAAGACCGCGGCGGCATCCGCGGTCTCGCTCAATACCGGATCGTGGGGCACCGCCACCGATCTCTATCAGGCACGTTTCAGCAGCGGCGATTGGTCCGGACAGCTGCTCAAATACCCTGTCAATCAGGATGGATCGCTCGGCGGCCAGATCTGGGACGCGGGGCAGGTGATCAACACGCTGAAGTGGGATACAGGCCGGACGATTCTCACCTACAAGCCGTCGGCGGGCCTCGGCAGCCGCGGCATTTCCTTCCTCTGGCCGGGGAGCTACCCCGGGACGCCACTTGCCTCCGAAATGGACATCGCCCAGAGCTCGCTTCTCAATGCCGATGAGACCGGCAACACGGACGGTTTTGGTGCGCAGCGGCTGCAGTGGATCCGCGGCAACACGGCGAACGAATCCGGGAATTGCAGCAACTGCACACCCTCGTTTCGCAACCGGCCAACGAGCGTCCTGGGCGACATCGTTCACTCCGCGCCCTTCTACGTCGCCGCGCCTGCATCCGGTTACCCAGATACCATCGAAGCGGTGCCGTACAGCAGCTTTGCCACCGCCAACGCCAACCGGACACCGACGATCTATGTTGGCGCGAATGACGGAATGCTGCACGCATTCAGCGCCGCTACCGGGGCCGAGACCCTGGCGTATATTCCGTCCTCGGTTTACCAGAACCTAAGCGCACTGAGCACGCAAAATCTGTCCGCTGCACCGGGCTCGTCTGTCGCGCACAATTATTACGTGGACGGCTCCCCCACGGTCGCCGATGTTTTCTATACAGGTGCATGGCACACGATGCTCGTTGGCGGGCTAGCCGCTGGCGGACAGGGTGTCTACGCGCTGGATATCACCAACCCGAACATTTTCGCGCCCGGTGCGGCCACTTCGATAGTGCGCTGGGAGTTTACCGATGCCAACGATGCGGACCTCGGTTACGTGTTTGGCCAGCCGCTTCTCGTCAAGACCAACAACGGGCGCTGGTCGGTTATCGTCGCCAACGGCTACAACAACACGCAAGCCGATGCTAACGCCAGCAGCACGGGGCATGCGGTGCTGTTTGTGCTCGATGCCGAGACGGGGGCAGTCACGGCCAAGATCGACACCAACGCCGGCACGCCGTCGAACCCCGATGGACTGTCCGGACCGATTGCGCTCGACCTCAATGGCGACGGTACCGCCGACGTCGTCTACGCCGGAGACCTGAACGGCAATCTCTGGAAATTCGACCTGTCGTCGACCAACGCTGGTTCCTGGCAAGTGGCGCTTGGCGGCGCACCGCTATTCAGCAATGCGGGTCAGCCGATCACCGTTCGCCCCGACGTGACGAAGTTTTCACAGGGCGGCTACCTGGTCGTCTTTGGGACCGGACGTTACATCGATACCGGTGACAATTTGACCACCGACATGCAAACCTTCTACGGCATTCGCGACCAGGGCTATCCGGTCAGCGGTCTTACGACGCTCGTCCAGCAGAGCGTCGCCGGGCTCGCAACCGGCGCGGACGGCAACACCTATCGCATTTCCACACACGCGGTCGGACCGCCAACGCTTGACACACCAGTCAACGGCGACAATACCGTCGCGACGGCTACCTACAACGCCAGCGACAATGGCTGGTACCTGAACCTGCCGACAACCGGCGAGCGTGTCGTCACGGACCCGGCTATACGATCCGGTCGCGTTGTATTCAATACGCTCATTCCCAACACCGACCCCTGCGGTTATGGCGGCAGCGGCTGGGTCATGGAAGTCGACGTCATGACAGGCAATCGCTACGACTCGCCGACCTTCGACACCGACGGGAACTTACAGATCTCCGCGGCCGATCTGGTTGATTTCGCAGGCGCGTCGGACAACGCGAGCGGGCGCAGCATCTCGAGCATCCCTGCGGCCGCAGGTTACCTCTCGATGAAGCCAGGCTACGAGAACAAATATATCAACACGTCGTCGGGCAATGTGAACATTATTGGCGAAACCGCCGGCATCGGCGCAGGCAACCAGGGTCGCCTGTCGTGGCGTCAGATCCAGTGAAAGGCACCCCATGAAGCGCATTTTTCTCCTCATCAGCCTGCTCGCCCTCGGGGCCCCGACGTTTGCGGTCACGCCGCAGAACATGCCACCTCCGGTAACGACCAGCACGACCGCACCGGGCGCAGGCGCTGCTGCTGCGCCGGGCGCAGGGGCGACTGCTGCGCCGGCCAATCGCGGCTCGGCGGCGCCGGCCAATCATGGCTCGGTAGCGCCAGCCAATGGTGGCTCGGTCGCGCCAGCTAATCGTGGCTCGCTAGCTCCGGCATCCACACACGCTTACGTCGGCCCGGCTGTTGTGAAGTCGTGGACGAAGGCAGCGGGTGCCAAAGCGGCGCCCTCCATGAAGTCCGCTGGCAAGTCCGACGCTGACGACAGTTCTGGATTGCGCAAAGGCAAAGTCGGCGCGGTCAGCCTGGCCGGCAGCACGTTCCATGTTTATGGCCAGCGCCTGACCTTTGACGCGAAGAGCGTGAAAGTCTTCAAAAACGGCAAGCCCGCGAGCGTCTCCCAGCTGCGCGTGGGCGGCGACGTGCGTTTCACGATGGATCCGGCAGACCCCCTGAAGCGGCGGGTCGGCGTCATTTACCTTGACTGAAGCGGAGAACAACCAGGTGCGACAACGCGGATTTACGCTGCTCGAGCTGATGATCACATGTTTGATCGTGGCGATCCTGGCCGCAATCGCGATTCCGAGCTATGTCAGCGCGATGCAGCAAAGCCGGCGCTCCGACGCGACATCAGCGCTGACCGGCGCGGCCGGGCAAATGGAACGCTACTTCACCGAGCAGGGCACCTATGCCACGGCAACGCTGGGCAGCAGCAGCACTAGCGTCTATCCCAGCACTAGCCAGAATGGCTACTATAACCTCTCGCTCACCAACTTGACGGCGACGAGTTACACCCTAAACGCAGCTCCCACCGGCGCGCAGGCAGCCGATCCGTGCGGGAGCTATACCTACACCGATCAGGGCGTCAAGGGCGTTACCGGCAGCCCCGGCGTCGCCAGCTGCTGGTGAGCGCCCCGCATCCGGCGCGCGTCAGCGACACGCGTCGCTGAGGGCGTAGGCATCTCCGCGAACCCCGCGAACACCCGCACGACTCCCGGCGCTGCGGCGCCGCGACTCCGCGCTAGCGTGCATTACGCTGCGGCGGCCCGCTTCCTCGACTGACATTAACCCCGTCGTCGGGGCGCAGGGTCCAGAAAGAAAGCGATGAAAGTATCGTCAGGCCCCCGACCATCAGAAACGTTCGATGCAACGCGCTTGTCACGGCCACCTGTTCGGTTTGCGGCACACCGCCCAGATACCAGGCGGCAATGAGCGAGCCGCATGCCAATCCGAAACTCATCGACAACTGCTGGAAGGTACTGGCGATGGATGTCGCCATGCTCGAGTCGGCAGGCCCAATGTCCGCGTAGCCCATCGCGTTCATACTCGAGAATTGCAGCGAGTTGAAGAGGCCCTGCGCCAGCCCCAGAAGCACAATCATCGCCAACGAAGTGCTCGGCGTCACGAGCGAGAATAGGCAGATGGTCAACCCCGCCATGACCGTATTCAGAATCAACACCTGGCGAAATCCATAACGTCGCAGGAGCGACGCGCTGAGAAATTTCATGCCCATTGCTGCGGCAGCCGTTGGCATCATGAGCAGGCCCGACTCCCATGGTGGCATCCCGAGGCCAAGTTGATAGAGCAGCGGGAGCAGGAGCGGCATACCACCGATGCCAAGACGGGTGACAAATCCCCCGACAACCGAAACTCGAAACGTGCGCGTTTGAAACAGCGAAAGGCGAAGCAGCGGATAGGCCACCTGACGTGCATGCCATGCGTAGGCCGCCAGCAGGCTTAGCGACAAAAGGAAGAGCACACCGGCCGATGTCACGTCGATGTTATGCTCGCCGAAGATCTCCAGCAGCCAGGACAATAGTGCCGTACCACTGCCGAACAAGACGAGGCCGACGACATCAAGCGGCTGCGGCGTGCCGCTATAGTCTGGCATGTGGCGATAGATGATCAGCAATGCCACGATGCCCATTGGCACGTTGACGAAGAAGATCTCGCGCCACGACAGCCAGTGTACGATGAGCCCCCCGACTGTTGGCCCAAGAAGCGGTCCTATCAGCGCTGGTATGATGACAAAGTTCAATGCCACCAACAGTTCTGACTTGGGAAACGTGCGCACGATCGCCAGGCGGCCCACCGGCGTCATCATGGCGGCGCCAAGGCCCTGCATAATGCGCATGGCCACCAGCATCGGGACATCGACTGACAACCCGCATAGTACCGAGGCCAACGTAAAGATCGCGACTGCCAGCGCAAACACGCGGCGCGTGCCGTAGCGATCGGCAATCCACCCGCTTACCGGGATACCCACGGCCAGGCTGAGAATGTAGCTCGTTACGACCGCCTTGAGACTGAGCGGCGCCACCTCCAGACTCGCTGCCATCGAAGGAATGGCAGTATTTACGATGGTGGAATCGAGTTGCTCCATGAACAGCGCAGTCGCGACGACCCAGGGCAACCACCTCTTTACCGTCGAGGCGCTGGCTTCGGGCATTGTGGTCCCGCGGGCCGGCGGCATTGGATTGGACGGGTCAGGCCGCACGGCTTGTTCGGGCCTTATACACTCTCTCGATGAGACCGCCCGTCACCCGATGTGAATCAAAGGTCGATCCGGAATCGAATCCCATCTTTTCTCCCATACTGAATCGGGTATTGGAAGTGCTCGACCAGAACTCCTCCATTCGTTTCGACGACTTTTCTCGATCCGACGTTTTCGGGGTCCATGGTGATTTCAACGTATGCCAATCCCTCGTCCCGCGCGTACTGCAGCATCAGTTTGAGCGCCAACTTTGCGTAGCCCCGGCCTGTTTTCCAAGGCACTACACCGTAGCCAATGTGCCCAAGTACATGCGTCGGCAGGGACGAGGTGCCCGGTTGCCAACGTAGCCCTATCGATCCAGAAAATTCGCCGTCCCACATCCAGAGGCGAAAGCCCGGCAAGCGCTTTACCGATGAGCCGTCCGGCAACACGATGGGCGGACCCTTGGCCTCCCTGTCGGTGAGCCGGTCGACGAATATTTGGGCGTCTTTGTCGACCTCAGCGAGTTCTTCGATGGCGGCCGCAGCGCCCTTGACGTTGTCCGGCGACCATCCACGCTTCAACGCGGCGACATAGCTTGGAAGAAAAGCCAACGTCGGGCGCACAAGCTGCAGCAGGCTACCCGTCTCCGTCACTACCCCTCCCCGCCTCACGGGACCGCCTCTTCAAAGATCGCGCTCGTAATGAAAGCGGCCGGCGCTAAGCCAAAGTACGCGATGCGCCCCATCAGGAAGAAAATATACAACGATTGCATTGAACAGGTTTCCTGCAACTTGCCACTTTGGGCGCAGGCCGAGCGGGCCAGACTCATCCGGCTCTCCCAGTATGGCGGTCACCTCGCCAAGCGACATCCCCTTCCGCAAGGCATCCAGCTTGGCGAGAAGCATGCGTTCCTCCGCGTTCATTTGCGCGATGGCTGCTGGCCCGGAATTGACAACCGTGCGAACGGCAGCAACGCCGCATAGTGCGATCAACGCCAGGGAAAGCAGGAGAGGCCAGGCTTTCCGCAACGTCACCATGGAGGCATAGGCGATATGACATCAACCCATGGGCGGGCCTTCCGCTGCTCGGATTGCAGAGGATGGCCGTTGGAGTCGCTCGGTTCAGATATCGCCGGTGGGGATGATTGCCGCAGTTTCGACCATGAGGATGACCGAACGCACAGGCGCACGCGTACGGTGCACAATCCCCTTGGGTACCACGAAGCCTTGTTGCGGTCCAAGGTCGATGGACCGGCCCTCCAGATCAATGACGAAGTGTCCTTCGAGGACGAAGAAGAACTCATCATCGCTATCGTGCTTGTGCCAGTGGTACTCGCCCTGCAACACCCCAAGCCGAATGACGGAGTCATTCACCTTGCAAAGGGTCTGGTTGTACCAACGGTCGGTGCACGCCTCGACCATCGCCGGAACATCGATCACGCTTAGTGCGGGAAATTGAATATTGACGTACGTTGCGTATGGGTATGCCGTTGCTTCACTCACGATGCACTCCTTCGTAACAGTTCTTAAACTGCCCTCGACCCGGCCCTCACTGTGGTCCTGAGGGCATCAGCAGCGTATGCCGAGGCGATCGCCTTTTGCAGGTGTGGCAGATCTTCCTCGGCTAGCGCAGTCGTTCTTGCCCGAGACTGAGAGACCCCGGCCTGAATCATCGGTTCGACTTGGGCAAGCTGAATCCAGAGCCCCGACTTGCGCATCAGTTCATCGAAAACTGCATCGGACGGGCGAATATCCGGCGTCGAACAGCCGACAACCGAGAGCAGGACCGCGACGAGACCGACGATTCGTACACGATCCACGATCACAGGCCTCCAGAATGGGGTTCCCGGACGAACGCTACCCGCGGCCCAACGGGTGGCGCGCAAGCGTGGGCGAGGCTTGCGGGCCGAATCGGAGACTAGGTGCAGGAAAGCATGAACACGCGATCATTGGGCGCAACTTCGCCGTGCCGATAGCGTACCGATTGTACCCCGAGGAACCCGAGCCGTTGGAGCAGGCGAATCGAGCGGAAATTCCTGGGATCGACCGTCGCGAACAGTTCTCGCGCCGCGAAATCACGACCGATGAATGGCAGGACCGCGCAACAGGCTTCAAATGCCACGCCGCGTCCCCACTGCGCGGGCGCGAAAGCAAACGCAAAATCCGCTTTGAGTTGAGGATAGATCGTTGCCTGCACGAACCCAACGCACTCCCTGGAATTCAGGCGGACGACCCAATTGAGCCACCGCTCACTGCCATCTGCCGACCACCCCTTCTCGAGTTGCGCATACCGTTCCCGCAGAGTCGAAATGGAAGTCGGCGGCCGCCCGGGCATGTAATCGTAGACCGCTGCGGCCGACATCGGCCCAAACATCTCTTCGGCGTGCGCAGCGAGAAGTGGTTCAAGACGCAGTGAGCGCGACTCAATTGGGCTCCGTGTGGGGCCATGGGGCGTGAAGGCACAAGCTTGGCGACGCGAGCCGGACAGCGCGCGGCCCCTCCGACGCGCGATCGGGTCCGGCAGCAAGTTAAGCGGCATCGTCGGCGCTCCGGGAACCACCGCCTAAGTATCTACCCGCCTTTGCATTATCTGCCACGTTGGCGCGCTCCAACCATTGTGTGTCCAGAAGGCAACTACTCCGGGATTTTCGCGAAAAACGAAGATATTACATTTCGGTATTTTCTCGTTCGCCAAACCGGACAAGGAATGCTGAACGAGGCGTCGGGCAATGCCGCGCCGGCGATGGGTAGCGGCGACCGCCAGATGATGCAGGTACCCTCGTCTGCCATCGTGGCCGCAAAGGACGGCCCCCACGATTTCGCCCTGCAACGATTCCGCTACGGCGCTGAGGCCCGGATTGCGCAGAAGAAAGGCCGCCACGCCTTCCTTGGTGTCGGATTCGCCGAGGCCAACACCTTCGCTTCGCTGCCAAAGAGCCAAGACGTGTTGGTAATCGGCGATATCCATTGCGCGAACGTGGCACTTTGCGTCGGGGCCGAATTCATTGCCCTCGAGTTCACACGACTGTTTCTCATCCGATGGCGTTTTTCTACTCATCACAGCCGTTCATTTGGCAAAGCCGGAGACAGTGCAGCGCAAGAGGTCGATCTCCGCGACAAAACCGCGTTGGGCAGCGGGATGGAGGCCGACATCTCTTGAGGCGGCTAGTAATTAGGCTTGATACCTTGGCACTCGGGGCCGAGATACTTCATTTGTGACTCGGTTTGCATGGCGTGGCGGCCCTGAGCGTCGGTCGTGGTCATATCCACCTGGGTGGTTACCGTGTCGCCGTTAACCGTCGTCTCGCCCTTGCCTACTTCGGTCCGCCCATTCGCGGCGCAATGAAACTCGAAGCTGGTTTTGTTGCCGTTGCGACTCACCTTGGCAGGTTCGCAGCGACCCTCCGGATCCACCATAGGCTTGTCCTGGGCGGCCATGGCGGGGCTGATGCAGATGCGCGCGCCGCTCGCGGCAGCACTTTGGTTGGGCATGCCTTGTCCGCTCATCATGGCTTCCATCTGCTTGCGCTGAGCAGGTGTCATGTTGGCCATCGCCTGCTCCATTTTGGCATTGGCAGATGCCATCTGGGCGGTCATATCATGGCCGTCGACGACCTGGCGGATCGGCTTCACTTCCCACAACCCCGGTTTCAGGCCGGGGCTTTGCGCGAAGGCAGTGCTGCTCAAGATGGCCAGAATTGCGCTCGTCCATTTTTTCATGCCGGATTCTCCGTGGGTTGTGGGTGAAGCGCCTTACGTCCTATGTACGCGATATACCCGGTTTGGCGCAGAAACATTTCCACCGCCTCGCGTTGGTGAACCGCCCTTATCGCTGCGCACCCATCGGTCATCGCTCACTCGCCGCCAACCGCAATCCAAGAAAGATGAACAGCAGGCCGCCCGCGCGAGAAATGTGACCTGGGGCGCGTGGATGCTCGACGAAGTAGCTGCGAATGCGTGACGCACTCACAGCTAAGAACAGACACCACGCAGTTCCGGTCGCCACGAAAGTAAGGCCAAGAGCGAGAAATGCCCCGACTTTCATCGGGCTATCGGAATCGATAAATTGGGGCAAAAGCGCGAGGAAAAACAGGGCGACCTTCGGATTGAGGACGTTCGTCAGAACACCGCGGCGAAAGGCCAATCCAGTGGGCGTCGAAGCAGAGTGTTCCAAGGGCGAAAGGACGGCGGCCGGTGCGACAAACGCGCGAATGCCGAGATAGATGAGGTACGCAGCACCGGCCAGCTTTATCACGATGAAGGCGGTTGCCGACGTTGCAAGGATGGCCGAGAGCCCGACTGCCGCGGCCAGTGTATGCACAACGCAGCCGGCGCCAATCCCGAGTGCCGAGGCGATACCCACGCGTCGTCCATAGGCGATGCTGGAGCCGATGATATAGAGCGTATCTTGGCCCGGAGTGAGATTCAGGAACACCCCGGTGGCAACGAATAACCAGTAGTCGTGGATCCCCAGTGTCACGGATGGCGCCCGGGCCTAGCTTTCAGAATCGGGTTTCGGTGGTGCCTCGAGCGCCTCGATAACCCGAAGACGTCGCACCACAAGCTCGTCAATTTCCAAGCGTCGGATTCGAGCGCGGCCAACTGCCAGTCGACCGATCGCAACCGCCCCGATGGCCAACGCGCCGATCGCTGCCGCGCCCAGGGCGAGTGCGCCAAGAGCTTGCGCCGCGTGGCGCGTTGCAGGGTCGCGAGGGCTGGCGGTGCTGGCCTCTTGACTCAACCCATGGTTGAGATGCCGGTTCATTGGATCGCGAAGGTGTACGGTCACGGGAAATAATACGCGCAATTTCAAAGGCACTTGTTCGACAGCACGCGGGCCGATTGCCCCGTGCACGGGCAGCCGGTTGTTGACGCAAGTTGCTAGCGGTCGGCGACGGCCTCGATGGGGTATCCATCCGGATCGATGACAAACGCGGCGTAGTAATTTTCCCCGTAAGCCGGACGCAAACCGGGCGCGCCGTTATCTTGTCCACCATGCTTCACTGCGGCGGCGTGGAAGCGCATTACCGCCTCCCGCGACGGCGCAGCGAACGCGACGTGAAATCTCGGTCCCGGCGCGACAGCAGGTGTTCCGACAAGCTTGATGGCCAACTTGTCGCCCGCGCCCGCCGGCCCATAGCCGATCGCCGTCGCGTCGCTCCAGACACGCCCATAGCCCAACGCAGCGAGCGCGGCGTCGTAAAAGGCGGCAGCGCGCTCGAGGCTGGCAACACCGAGTGAGAGGTGATGCAGCATCGGTTTTCAGTAGCCCAACAGTGGATACCGCTCGCCGGTCCAGCGAAGGCTCGCATGACGCCTGACTCGAGCGCGCCGGCATATCCGGTCCATTCGCCACGCCGATCGCGGCATCGCCGGTCACTTTCCTTCCGGCTTCGCCTTCCACATCCTAGTCTGCTCCCTGGCCTCCCGCGCCTCCTCGGGAGTCATTTTTTCCGCAACATCCTGCATGGCGCGTGCGGCATCGGAGCGGGGTTCGCCGGGGGGCAGTGCGATCACCGCGAGCCCTAGCCACTTCATCGCCTGCGTATTGCTCTGCGGAACGCCATGGCCCGCCGCATACAAGAGCCCGAGGTTGATCTGCGCAAAGGGCATTCCCTGGTCTGCTGCTCGGCGGAACCACTCGGCGGCCTGCTCCTCGCTTTTGACCACACCCAGGCCCTCCGCATAACTTGCCCCAACGTTGTATTGTGCATCGGCATTGCCCTGCTTGGCGGAGCGTTCGAACCACATTATCGCCGTCGCGTCGTCCCGCGTGACGCCCTTGCCATCGGCATACATGGTGCCGAGCCGATATTGGGCCACGGCGTCCCCCTTCTCGGCGAGCGGGCGCCACAGCCCGACCGCTTTCACATAATCCCCGGATCGATAGGCCGTTAAGCCGTCGTCAGGCGCGCCTTGGGCAATGGCCGACTGCAGGGTGACGGCGAAAGCGATCGCGCCAAGCAGCGTGGCAGCCCTAAGCGGTAAAGGCGCATTGAATCCTGGCATTTTGGGCCTTGCAATCTGACCTGAGATGAGAGCACTCAGCAGGGCGAGCGCCACGTCGTTTTCGCAATGGCGACCGGGCGTCAAGTCGCCCTTAGAGCTTGGACGGAGGTTACTCCAGCCAGGCCGAAGACGCATAGGGTTCGGGCCAGGTTCCGTGGGCGAGATGGACCATTGCGCGCAGAAGGTGCGAATTTGCCCGCGACCGAGGCTGCGGTTCACGCCTGGCGGCAGGGTCACGCCAGCGGTTCGGCAGCTTTCGGGGCGCTATCGAACGCCCACGCTACACGCCCGGCGCGCCTGCCTGGCGTGAAACAGGTGGGCATCGGCGACGCGAAGTAAAGGTTCCAACAACGGGCCTTCGGTCGGGAACACCACCGGCATGAGTAGCGCAAATTCCCCTCCCACGAACCGGCAGGCAATGTCGCTCTCTGGATGCAGCTCCTCAAGGTGTGTGCAGCAACGGCGTAACGGTCTTTTCCAGCAATTGCATGTCGAGACCGGGGTCGCCATACCACTGGTCCTTGCGCAGGATACCTCCACGGTCCACGACAAAGGTCAGCGGAAGGCGCCAGATGCGCCCGTAACCTTTCAAGTACGTGTCGGGCTCCAGCCCGACCGGAAACGAATACGATTGCGTCACCTCGCGCACTTTCGCTGCGTCCTTCGGATCATCCATGCTCAGGGCAATCAACACAAGGCCCTGGTCGCGATGCTTACGATAATACGCGTCGAGTGCCGGCATCTCCTCGCGACAAGGCGCGCACCAAGTCGCCCACATGTTCACGATGACAACTTTGCCTTTGTTGTCGGCAAGATTGAAGGTCGTGCCGTCGAGCAGCTTTGCCTGTATCGCAGGCGCGAGCTGGCCCTCTGTTGCCGCGAACACCAGACTGCACCAGCCCAGCAACAGCAGAGCGCCCTTGCCGTTTTGCAACCAACGGGCGGCCCTTAATGCCGCATCGGTAAGCGATCGATGTGTCACTGGCTCCATGCTATCACGTCGGCCCTCGCCCGACATGCTGGCGAAGACGGCTGATGCCACGCGAGGATTGCTCGGAAATCGTGGCCCCCGAGGTCCGTTGCACGTGGATCAATTTGCCCGCCGTTGGTTCAGCGCGTCGGCGCATGAGAGAATTGGGGCAATGCTGAGTTAAACAGGATTACCACTCGAATGATGCCATCCGAACCGCTGATCTCGGTGATCATTCCAACCATCAATCGGCCCCAGCTTCGGACCATCGCTTCCCGCGCCAAGCCATACGAGGTGCCGACGTTCCATGAATGCTGCCGCGCCGGGCGCCCCCATCGGCCTTCGGGCACCCTGCGCTGAAGGGACACCGGTGCAATTGTCGACAACCAGCCTCGCCGACTATACTGCCACGGAGCTCTTGGATCTGTATCGATCGGGGCAGGCCTCGCCGGTCGAGGCAACAAAGGCCGTGTTGGCACGTATCGCCGAACTCGACGACAGGCTCAACGCGTTTTGCGTCGTCGATGCAGAGCAAGCCCTTGCAAGCGCCAGGGAGTCCGAAGCGCGCTGGCAGGCTGGTGCACCGGCCGACATCCTCGACGGGGTGCCGGTTTCGATCAAAGACTTGCTGCTGACGCGCGGCTGGCCGACATTACGCGGCTCGCGCACCATTGATCCGCGGCAATCTTGGGACGTCGATGCGCCGGTCAGCGCGCGATTGCGCGAAGCCGGAGCAGTCGTGTTCGGCAAGACCAACACGCCTGAGTTCGGCATCAAGGGCACGACTGACAGCCTGCTTACCGGCGTCACACGGAATCCGTGGAACACGAAAATGACACCGGGCGGATCGTCAGGTGGGGCGGCGGCGGCAGTCGCGTCCGGAATGGGGCCCGTCGCCATCGGTACCGACGGTGCCGGTTCGGTGCGCATCCCCTCGTCGTTCTGCGGCATTCCGGCAATCAAGCCTTCGTTTGGCCGTGTGCCTGCATTTCCGCTCTCGCCCATGGGTACGGTGGCGCATATCGGACCCCATGCACGCAGCGTCGAAGACCTCGCGCTGCTGCTCACGGTCATGACCCGGCCCGACGCGCGCGACTGGACTTCCCTCCCCTACGATCCACGCGATTATCGCCAAGATCTCTCCGCCGGGGTGCGTGGCTTGCGTGTCGCATTCAGCCCCGACCTAGGCTACGTCAAGAGCGTCGATCCGGAGGTGGCCGCCGCTGTGCGCACGGCTGCGGATTCTTTTGCCGCGCTCGGCGCACAGGTGGAGGAGGTGGTGCCAGGCTTTGCCAACCCAGAGGAAATAACGACCAAACTCTGGTTCGTCGGCTCGCTAACCTTGATTCACACTATGACGCCGGAACAGGTGGCGCTCACCGATCCGGCCCTGCGATGGCAAGCTGAAGAGGGACGCAAGGTATCGGTCCTGGAATTGCAGCGACTCGTGGCGCGGCGCGGTGAACTCGGCTCTCTGATGCGCCAGTTCCATCAGCGCTATGACCTGTTGCTCACGCCGGGCGTTGCGGTGCCGGCCTTCGAAGCAAAGGCGCCCGACCAGTGGGAGCTTAGCGTCGAGAGTTTTCTCGGCTGGACGCCGTTTTCGTACCCGTTCAATCTGACGCAGCAGCCAGCAGCCGTCGTGCCCTGCGGCTTGACCCGGTTGGGATTGCCCATCGCGCTGCAGATTGTCGGCCCGATGCACGCCGATGCGCTCGTGCTGCGTGCTGCGCGCGCCTACGAAACGACGCGTGCCTGGAAGTTGCCCGTCGTGCCGCAAACCACGGGCCGGTCCAGCGCTCGGACCACCGGCTGAGCCAGGCAATTCGGCAGCGGCGGCCATCAATTTGTTACAAATCGCCGCCGGGGGGCGCGCCAGCGCATACTTGCAGTGTCATGCTTTTGCTATGCAGAATCGCCTCGGCCATGGGCGTTGCACCTAATACTTCGAGCCTGGCGCTCCGACGCATGCGCTGCGCGCTGATCGGTGCGCTCGCCGCTTTGATGGTTGCCGTGACCCCGGTCGGCGCCCAGTCCGCTGCCGCGCCGTCTCACAGCCAGGACGAACTCGATCAGTTGCTGGCGCCCATTGCCCTCTACCCGGATCAACTGCTGATGCAGATCCTCATAGCGGCAACGTATCCGCTCGAGGTGGTGGAGGCCGCCCGCTTTGTGCAAGAGAATCCCGATCTTCGGGGCGATGCACTGGACCAGGCAGTGGCAGCGAAGAATTGGGATCCGAGCTTGCAGTCCCTCGCGGCGTATCCGCAGGTACTGGCGATGATGAACGACAGCCTCGAATGGATGCAGCGATTGGGTGACGCGTTTCTCGCCGACCAGGGGCGGGTCATGGACACGGTGCAATCGCTGCGCCAAAAGGCGCTGGCCGCCGGTAACCTGCAGTCCACACCGGAACTGTCGGTGATGCCGCAGGACGGCGACATAGCCATCGATACGGCGCAACCGGACGCCGTCTACGTGCCGGTTTACAATCCATTGGTTATCTACGGCCCATGGTGGGCGCCAGCCTATCCGCCCTTGTTCTGGTGCCCACCGGCGGTTTACGGCTATCCGTTCTGTCCGGTCGATACGATCGGCATCGTATTCGGCGCCCCGTGGCCGATCTGGTACAACCACTGGGGCTGGGTGAATCCGTATTGGCACGAGCGTCGCATCACGATAAACACTTCCAACAACCGCTTCTGGAGCCAGGCGCGGGAACCCCATATGGGCCCGGATGGGACCTGGCAGCATTCGCCGTCGCAGCGTCGGGGCGTCGCCTATCCCGACGCGGCGACACGCGATCGCTACACGAACATTGACCCCAATGCGGTGCGCTCGAGACAGGATTTCCGTGCTTACGAGCGTATCCCACCGGCGCCGAATGGCGTACCGCGTGCGCCAACCGCGACCGTCCACGCGCCCCCGTTCGACCCGATGTACTCACGTCAGCAAACTGAGATCGACGCGCAGCGCGGGATCCAGAGCCGGCAGTCGATTCCAATGGCTCCGGCACCGGTCTTCCAGGCGCCGGTCGGACGCGCCCCGGCGCCGGGGCCGGCGCCGGGCCGAGCTCCGCAAGGCGGAACCGTTCGGCACTGAGTCATGAACCTGCCCGGTTACAGGCATGAGATCCCCATGAGGTTGCTTACGTACCGCCACTCGATAGGCCTGGGCTGCGCGCTGACCGCCTGTGTCATCGCCTTCGCGCCGGCAGCGATGGCCACGGACCTGGCGGAGGTGAAGGCCCCAGCGCAGGTGCAGCACCGCTACCCGACCGCGCAGGCCGCGACCGAAGCACTGGTGGCAGCACTGCGGGCTGACGATCGCAGACGTCTCCGTGCAGTGCTCGGCCCCGGCAGTGACCCGCTGATCAATTCCGGCGATCCCATCGCCGACCGGCAGGGACGAGCGCGCTTCGTCGCCGCCTACGACAAGCGTTCGAAGATCGAACCCGAAGACGATGCCAAGGCGATTCTGGTCGTTGGCGAGAACGATTGGCCCCTCCCGTTTCCATTGGTGAAGGACGCCGCCGGCTGGAGATTCGACACCGAGGCCGGCGCGGAGGAAATCGTCAACCGTCGCATCGGGCGCAACGAGCGCGCCGCAATCCAGGTTTGCCTCGCCTATGTGGATGCGCAGCGCGAATACGCGCTGACGCAGGGCAACCGCGACGGTATGCACGAATACGCCATGAAACTTGTCAGCACGCTTGGCAAGAGGAATGGCCTGTACTGGCCGACAAGGGAGGGTCAACCGCTCAGCCCCCTCGGCCCGCTCGTCGAGGAGGCAAAGGAGGAGGGCTACGGCAAGAGCAAAAACGCCGTGCACGAGCCGTACCATGGATATTTGTATCGGATGCTCACCGCCCAGGGGCCGAATGCTCCGGGAGGCGCCTACGACTACATTGTCGGCGGCAGAATGATCGGCGGCTTCGCCCTGATCGCCTACCCGGCCCGCTGGGGCGTTTCGGGTGTTATGACACTGGTCGTCAATCATGACGGCGTCGTGTACGAGCGAAATCTGGGCAACTCAACGACCGCAGTCGCCTCGCGGATGACGCGCTTTGACCCGGATTCGAGCTGGTCAAAGACTCAGCCGTAGTCCGGCCCATTCGGCGATGGTCGAGTCATGACCATTCACCGTAAGAGTCACTTGCAGCGCCGCGGTTGAACTTGCCCCGTTTGGAGCTGACGGCGCTGGCGCGGCGGGCCAGCACTAGGCTTCGCCATTTTCTGCGCTTATGATATCTGCCGTCCGCCGACCCCGCGCAGATGACCGAGCCTGACTTCGCGTCGAGTTGCAACACGCATCGTGGCTATCTCTTGCGCGTCGCAATGCTGCAGCTGCGCGACAACGATCTTGCCGAGGATGTCGTGCAGGATACGTTGCTTGCAGCACTCCAGGGTGCGACAGGCTTCTCTGGTCGCTCCAGCCTGAAGACCTGGCTCACTGGCATACTGAAACACAAAATCGTCGACGCGATCCGACGCAAAGCCCGCGAACCTGCGTTCGCGACCTTCGAAGAAGAATCCCAGCTTGACGATTTTGACGCGCTGTTCGACGACACGGGCCACTGGGAGAACCCGCCTGCCGATTGGGGTGATCCGGAGTCCCAGCTTTCGCGCCAGCAGTTTTTCGACATAGTGCAATTTTGCCTAGAGAAACTGCCTCCCAATACCGCTCGAGTCTTTATGATGCGCGAGGTGATGGAGCTGACCGGCGACGAAATCTGTAAGGAACTCACCATCACCTCGACCAACCTTTGGGTGATCCTGTACCGGGCCAGAGTGGCGCTCCGCCAATGCCTGGAGCAAAACTGGTTTGGGCAGGCCAGCCGAGCCGGGTAATCCGCAAAGGTGCTGCGCAAATTGGGCCTACTGATCACATGCAAGGAGGCGAGTCGGGCGCTCTCGCAGATGCAGGACGGCGAGGTCGCCTTCCCGCTGTATCTGCGCATCCGGCTGCATCTGCTCTTGTGCGAGGCGTGCACCCGCTTTGCGCGGCAGATACGCTTTTTGCACCAGGCAATGCAGCACTACCGGCAGTAGCCCGCTGCATCCCGACCTGGCCGAGTGCGCTCCGGGGAAGCGGCCCCGCGGCTGACCGCCGTTGCGTGGTAAAATCAATCGTACTTATAGACGGTATCCGCCGTGCTCTCGATCGTGCTCAACGGCTCCTGTTGCCGGTGTACTGACCAGGCAACCGTGGCCGATCTGATCCGTGAGCTTGCGCTCGAAGGCAAGCGCGTCGCGGTCGAACGCAATGGCGAGATCGTGCCCAGGAGCCGTCATGGCAACACGCAGCTGGCGGATGGCGATCGCATCGAGGTGGTCCGCGCCGTCGGTGGCGGCTGATAGGCTTCCTTCATGAACGCGCCCAACGAGAACCTTGTGCTTGCGCACGACGACGCGCTGGTCATCTCCCGCCGCGCGTATCGCTCGCGTTTGCTCGTCGGCACAGGCAAGTACAAAGATTTCGCCGCCACGCGCGCGGCGATCGATGCCTCGGGCGCGGAAATCGTGACCGTCGCGATCCGCCGCACCAATATCGGCCAGAACCCGGACGAGCCGTCGCTGCTCGATCACCTGCCGGCGTCGCATTTCACGCTGCTGCCAAACACTGCCGGTTGCTATAGCGCCGAGGATGCGGTGCGGACGCTAAGACTCGCGCGCGAGCTGCTCGATGGGCAGACGCTGGTCAAGCTTGAGGTGCTTGGCGACCCGCAGACGCTGTTCCCAAATGTGCGCGAGACAATTCGCGCCGCCGAGACGCTGGTAAAGGACGGTTTCGAAGTCATGGTCTACACCTCTGACGACCCGATCGTTGCCCGTGACTTGGAAGGCCTCGGTTGTGTGGCGATCATGCCGCTCGCTTCGCTTATCGGCTCGGGGATGGGCATACTCAATCCGTGGAACCTCAGACTCATCATCGAGCAGGCCAAGGTGCCCGTGCTCGTCGACGCGGGCGTGGGTACGGCGTCGGATGCCGCGGTCGCGATGGAACTGGGGTGTGCCGGCGTGCTGATGAACACCGCGATTGCACTGGCAGAGCACCCGGTGCTCATGGCCGGCGCAATGAAAAAAGCGGTCGAAGCGGGGCGCGAGGCCTTCCGTGCTGGTCGCATGTCGCGCAAGCTCTACGCAGCGGCCCCCAGCTCGCCGACCTCCGGTCTGATCGGCTGACACCCGGTCGATGATGCAGGCCCTGCGCGCGCTCGCCGCGGTGATCACCCTTGCCGCAACGTTTGCGCTCGCCGCACCACCGACCACCGCCGAGCTCCAGGAGATCTGCGCGCAAGCCGACGATGCCCAGCAGTGCGGTCGGCTGGTTGAAGCGATGCAGCTCAAACGTTTGCCCAATCTCGCCCTGCGCGACGGCGGGGTGCTTTCCGTATCACTGTATCCGTCGGGTACGGCGTCCTTCACCGACAGCGATGATCCCGTCAACGGTCGATTTTATAGTCTCTGGGATTACCTCGACGGGCTCAACGCCGTGCTGCTCTACACCACGGCGGGCGAGAACACGACCTTCATCCTCCTGCAACGAACGACGAACCGGCGCATCGAGCTGCCCACGGAACCGCAGCTTGCGCCGGATCGTCAGCGACTGGTGACCGCCGATGTGTGCGAAACGCGTTGCAGCAATGAAATTGCCATCTGGCGCGTTACCCGCGAGGGCATCCGCAAGGAGCTGAAGTGGTCACCCGGCGCAGCATGGATCGATGCCGGTGCAAAGTGGAAGGACGCGGATACACTTTCGATCGAGTACACGACTCCGAGTGGTAGCGGGAAAATCGAGCGCCCGCTCAGCGACGCGAGCTGGAAGCGCGTGCAATGACCCAACCGCGCATCGGAACAATTCGCCGGCCAATCCGCAGCTTCGTGTTGCGTCAGGGTCGATTCTCACCGGCACAGCAACGTGCCCGCGAATCCCTGCTACCGCGCTTCGGCGTACCCTTCACGCCCGCGCCAGTCGATTTCGATGCCGTCTTCCCGCGCAAGGTGCCGCGCATTCTGGAAATCGGCTTCGGGATGGGTGAGACGACGGCGGCGATCGCTCAAGCGATGCCCGAGCGCGACTTTCTCGCCGTCGAGGTTCACGCCCCGGGCGTCGGCAGTCTGCTCAAGCTGATCGATGAACGCGGGCTCTCCAACGTCCGTGTTGTTCAGCACGATGCGGCCGAAGTCGTGGCGCAGATGATCCCTGAGGCGTCGCTTGCAGGCATCCATGTCTTCTTTCCCGATCCCTGGCCGAAGAAACGGCATCACAAGCGGCGTCTGCTACAGCCGCCGTTCGTGCGTGCGCTGGCGCTGCGCCTGGCGCCAGGCGGCTACCTGCACGCGGCGACCGACTGGGAAGAATATGCCGCGGCGATCTTGGCCGCGTGCCAGGCGGAAACCCTGCTTGAAAATTCCGCCAGCGGCTTTGCCTTGCGACCCGCGCACCGTCCGCTGACCAAGTTCGAGCGCCGCGGCCTCGGACTCGGACATGGCGTGTGGGACGTCATATTTCGCCGGCGATAAGCCCTCAGCCGGCGCGGCATAACCCACGCGCTCCATGCACAGGTTGCGAAACATTTTCCGCAAGCAGCTCCGGGTGGCCGGAGCGCCGAAGACGCTTTTCCCGCCAGGGCATTTCTATTCGCCGATCGTCGACGTCGCCGAGCTGCGCAGCCAGCAAGCGCGGGTCTGGCCGGCCAAACCGAAGGTTCTCGGCATCGATTTCAACGATGCCTACCACGAGCAGGTGTTACGGGAGTATTTCCCGGCGTTCTATCCGGACTTCGCATACCCGCTGCGATTCGACGGCAATCCGTTGACGTTCTACGTTGAGAATGACCAATTCAGCTGGCTCGACTGCCGCGCGCTGTTTGTTCTTCTCCGGGCCTGGCGACCACGGCGCTTCGTCGAAGTGGGCTCTGGCTTCTCGACGCTTCTCGTCGCAGACGTCAAGCGCAGGTTTTTGGGCGCAGCGATGAAAATCCATTGTGTCGAGCCGTACCCGCAGGCTTCCCTTCTTGCACCGACGCTGGGGATTGAACAGCTTATCGCGAGCAAAGTGCAGGAGATCGGCTTTGGACTCTTCGACGCGCTCGAAGCCGGGGACGTACTGTTCATCGATTCGTCGCACGTTGCCAAGACGGGTAGCGATGTAAATCACCTCTGCTTCGAGGTGCTTCCTCGCCTGCGCAAGGGCGTTCGCGTGCACTTCCACGACATCTTCCTGCCTGAGGATTATCCCAAGCCATGGGTTCTCGATGAGAATCGGAGCTGGAACGAACAATACGTCGTCCGGAGCTTGCTGATGTACAGCAGTCACTTCCGCGTTTTGTTTGGCAGTGGCCATGCCTTTGCCGCGCATCCCGACCTGTTGCGCGAGGCGTTGCGCGACCCGGACGGGGCGTATTACGGCGGCGGAAGCCTCTGGATAGAGAAAGTTGCGTGAACGCGACTGCGCCTTCCCTGCCGCGTCCTTCCGTGCTGCACGTTAGCTCGGCGGAAGGCGGCGGCGTCGATCGCTACATTCGCGACGTTGCCAAGGGCGTGCAGCGTCGCCATTTTCTGTGGCACACCAGCTCAGGCATCGATGTCATCGAGGACCTGTCGGTGCAGCAGTTTTTGTCCCTTTCCCGTGCGATCGAAGACTCTGCCGCGGCGGCGCCACTGGCGGAGTGGTTGCGCTCCAACGCCGTTGGGATCATCCACTTGCACGGTCTTGGCAAGCGATGTCGTGATCGACTCTCCCGTCTTCAGAGCGTACGGGCCACACCCTGGGTCGTGACGCTGCATGATGTGACTTTCATCGATCCACGCGCGTTCGATGGACACATGCATGAGCCTGATATTGCCTGGATCGCCGAAATCTCGGACACGCTGGCGCGCGCGGCGAGCGTGATCGCGCCTTCGGCGTATATCCGTGGGCTCGCCCAGCGGCACTTCCCCGCCCTCCAGCCTGAGCTGATCCAGCCAGGCATTGCCACTCCGCGGAACGAACCGGTGAGCGTCCGAGCCGAATTCGCCGCGCATCGGCCGCAGCACGTGGTGGCAGTCGTCGGCGCGATCGGCCCGCACAAAGGCAGCGGCCTGCTCGATACACTCGCCAACGCCCTCCTGGAGACCGGCATCGGCGTGGTGGTCATCGGCTACCTCGATTCCCAATTGTCGCCCGGGTGGCGTGTGCCGAGCCACTGCTACGTGCACGGCCCGTACGTCGACGCGGAGTTACATGGGCTTATGGCGTCATACGGCGTAGACGCTGCGCTATTTCCAAACCGTCTGCCGGAAAGTTTCAGCTACACCCTTTCCGAGGTCTGGGCGGCGGAGATCCCGGTCATCGTGCCCGCGCAGGGCGCGCTCGGCGAGCGCGTCTCCCAGTACGGCGGAGGCTGGCTCTTGCCCGAGGGTTTCTCGGCCGAGGATGCTGCGCAGCTGCTGCGGCGCCTGTTCGCGCCAGCCAGCGCGGTCGAGCGCGCTCGCGTAAAATCCCAGATCGATCCGCGCGATCCTGCGCGCATCCCGACACTTGCCTCCATGGCCCGCGATATCGACGCGCTTTACGAACGCTTCGGGCTCAAGCCGCCCTCACCCGACAACGATCTGGCGACCGGCGCTGAGGCACTGCGGCCGTTGCTGGCAGCCAATCTCGATGGTTTTGCGTTCCGCAGGGAACTGACCAAACTTACCGGGGAAGCGGTACAGCTCAGAGAGACGCTCGAAGAGGCCAAGCTTTGGGCGGCAAAGCTCGAGCATGACATCGCCGTCCTCACGGCTGAAGGCAAGAAGTTGTTCGAGGAAAATCGACATCTTCTCGATGACAAGGCCGCGTTCGACCAATTGCCGCCAAGTGTGCGCAAGCTGCTGCTCAAGAAGGCGTTTCGTGCCCGTCGTTGACATCAGCATCGTCACCTACGCGCCGGACCTTGCCGCACTCGACGAGCTCGTCGGCAGCCTTCACGAGCAAATGCGAGGTGTCCAGGCGCAGCTGTTAATCCAGGACAACAGCCCGGATCTCGAGACGACTGTGCAGATCGAACGTCACCTTGCCGCGGAAAAGTCATTCGCCAAGATCGACGTGCAACGTTCCGGTAGCAATCTCGGCTTCGGTCGCGGACATAATGCGAATGCGGCACGAGGGCGCGCAGCACTCTTCTTTGTGCTCAATCAAGATTGTGTACTCGAGCCCAACGTGCTTGCGCCACTGCTCGCGGAAGCGGGCAGCGACGATGTGCGCGTCGCAGCTTGGGAACTGCGACAACTGCCGTATGAGCACCCCAAGGCGTACGACCCGGCGACACTCGACACGTCCTGGGTTAGTGGTGCAGCGACCCTTTTCCGCCGCAGCGCTTTCGATGCCGTCGGGGGCTTCGAGCCGAGAATTTTCATGTATGGCGAGGACGTCGACCTGTCCTGGCGGCTGCGCGCATCAGGCTTTCGCTTGCGCTACCTGCCGCGCCACGCCGTCGTGCATCGAACGTACAAAGTCGGCGGCGAGGTCAAGCCGTTACAAATCCTCGGTGGCGTCGAAACCAATCTGTGTTTGCGCGCGCGATTCGGCGGCACGAGGCGCACGCTGCAAGGGTTGTTGCGGCTGGGCGCTGAAGCGCTTGCACCCGAGGATTTCCGGGGTCGAAGGACAGGCCTGCTGCGCGCCGGCTTGCGCTTCCTTTGGCAATGGCCTTATTTCTATTCCACACGCGTCGTACCCACGGCCGAATTCACCCCCCTATTCTCGGGCTGGAACTACGAGACAAGACGCGACGGCGCATTCCTGCCTCTGCGCTCGCAGCGCGAGTCGCCGCGCGCCGCTACACCGCTGGTGTCGATACTCATCCGCACCGTCGATCGCGCGGCATGGCTGGAGCAGGCGCTGGCAACCGTAGCCAACCAGACCTGGCGCAATATCGAGGCGGTGGTTATCGAAGACGGTCCGGCGCGCTCCGAGGCGATAGTGGAGAACTTCCGAGGCCGGCTCAATGTACGCTACCGCGCGACGGGCACGAAAGTGGGCCGGGCGCGCGCCGGCAATATCGCGCTGGCCGAGGCGCACGGCGAGTGGCTCAACTTCCTTGACGACGACGATCTTCTGTTTGCCGATCACGTCGAAATCCTGCTCGACGCGGTCCAGAAAGTCGGCAGCAAAGGCGCCTATGGGCTCGCGTGGGAGACGCCGACCCGGATCAACCATCGCAACACGGCGCAATACGAAGAGCTTGCCTACTTCACGCGTCACCGCCATCCGTTCGACCGGCTGACGCTGTGGCATCACAACATTCTGCCCATCCAGGCGGTGCTATTCCATCGCAGTCTCTATGAGCGCTACGGCGGCTTCGCCGAAGACATGGACCAGCTCGAGGATTGGAATCTGTGGACACGCTACACGCTGGAAGACGAGTTTGTTCTGGTAGAAAAGACGACCTCGAAGTACCGCGTACCGGCGAGCGCGCGCGAAGCCGCAGCGCGACAAACATTACTCGACGGAGCCTACCGCGATGCGGTCGAGCGCCAGAAGGCACTACGGTTGCTCGTGTCGCCGCACGACATTAGGCGCATGGCCGATGCACACATGCGAAGCTATTCTCCCCTGGTGGCCGGGCCGCCTGTCATGCGCCGCTTCATCAGCTCCTGGCCGTGGCTCGCACGGCTCGTCGCCTGGCGCGGACCGATCATGCGCCGCTTGCGCCGGGGCCGGACAGCACTGTGAGCGAAGAGCTCAAGTTCACCGGCGAGCGATTCCTTCCGGGAGCCCACGGCGAGATCTGGTACGAGCATTGGCACCGCTATCACTTCGCGGCAACGCTTGTCACCGGGTTCGACGTGCTCGACGTCGCGTGCGGTGCCGGTTACGGCAGCGCGCTCTTGGCCCGTCATGCACGGCAGGTTGTCGGCGCAGACATTTCCACCGAGGCGATCGAGCACGCCCGAAATGTCTACGCCCCCGTGTCGAATCTTGAATTCCGTTGCGCCGACTGCGCGGCGCTGCCGTTCCCCGACGCCACGTTTGATGCTGTCGTCTCCTTCGAGACAATCGAACATATCGAGGCGCAGGTGAAGTTCCTCGATGAAGTCCGACGCGTACTGCGTCCTGAGGGGCTGTTCGTTTTGTCGAGCCCCAACAAGCTCGAGTATTCCGATCGCCGCGGCTTCGTCAACCCGCACCATCGGCAAGAACTCTATCGTGATGGGCTGGCGTCGCTTCTTGCGCCGCGTTTCCCATACACGAAATGGTTCGGGCAGCGCATGAGCTTTTTTTCCGTGGTCTGGCCGGAGCAGGGAAGCGGTGAGGCCGAGGTCTTCGAGGTTGCGGAAGCATCCGCGGCGGACGCCGCGCCGGGGCACGGCCGGCCCCTTTATTTCATTGTCGCCGCAAGCCGAAGCGTCGGAACCATCACCGCCGTCACGCCGCGGCTGTCGGTGCTCGCCGATCGAGACGAGTGGGTATATGCGGATTATGCGCAAGCATTTGTCAACGAAAAAATCCAGTGGGATCGTGGCAACACGCTCGATGGCGTCGTCGCCGAGTGGCAGGGCCATTTCCGCGAAGTCGCCGAGCAGCGTGATGTAATGGCCACCGAACTGACGGCCCAGGTTGAACGCATAGCCGTGCAGCAGCAGGAGATCGAGCGCCGGGCGAGGCTGAGCTGGTGGTTTGCGCTGCCCTGGCGAAGATTGCAGGTCGCGCTGCGGCGAGTACTGCCAGGTGCGTAGAGCCACCAATGCAAGTTCACGGTCGCTAGCCCGCGGCCCCCCCCTGACGCAAGCTAACGCAGACACCAACTCCGCTGCGGAGAGCGTACGCAGCGAGGTCGGCTACATTCCGGCGATCGAAGGACTGCGTGGCATGGCAGTGCTTTGGGTTGTCATATTTCACTATGTGACATTGCGTACCGACGGGTTCGCCGACCCGTTGGTCATGTGGATCGACACGATTTCGGTTCCGAGGATCATCGTCCGCAATGGCTTCCTCGGCGTCGATCTATTCTTCCTGATTACCGGCTTCCTGCTGACCCTGCCCTGGTTCAAGCATGCCTTGCAGGGACGGGGCCGCCCGTCTGCGCGCGAATTTTACATCCGCCGCGCCCGCCGCATTTTGCCTGCCTATTACGTGCAACTCGCGCTACTCTTCTTCGTCTTCCTGCCGTTGCTCAACCCCACGCTCTGGACCGCAGCGCGGGGTTTCGTCCTGGCCAACCTCGGATTGCACACGCTGTTCCTGCATTACTCGACGCCCTACTCTTCGGCGTCCCTTTCCATCAACGGGCCACTCTGGACTCTGGCGCTGGAGATGCAGTACTACCTCCTGCTGCCACTGATCGCCTTATGGTTCCTGCGCGCGCCCTCGATCGCGGCAGCGGCATTTCTCGCAGTTTCCGTCCTGTGGAAAACACTCGCAGCGCACGATTTGCAACCGCTCATTTCGCTTTATGCCGCGATCGGCGCGCGCTGGAACGTACCCGAAGCCAACTTGCGGCAATTGGCCGCGACGCAGCTGCCCGCGTACCTCGGGCACTTCGCGATGGGCATCTTATGCGGTCGCGCATGGCTGATACACCGTACAAGGTCGCCCGGTCGCATGAACTCGGCACTGCTGGGCCTGCTCGCCGCATGTGCGCTGCTTGGTCTATACGCCGTGCTCGCCGGCTACGCTGCGCCAGTCGGCGAGCACGGATGGCTCTTGATACCGATACTGATGGCAACGGTGCTTTGGGCTGCGGTGTCGAAACATCCGCCATGGGGAGCAAGGTTGTTGGGCTTTGGCCTTCTCACCTTTATCGGTCGCGTCAGTTATTCGATGTATCTCTATCACTTGCCCGTGTTGCTGCTATTCAACAAATTCGCGCCGCCTGCGTTCGCATGGCTGGCATTCCCGTGTTATTTCACCGCCATGGTCATAGTGGCAACGGCTTCGTTCCGTTGGATCGAGCAGCCATTCATGCGCGGCCCCCGGCGCGTCCCGATCCCCAAGCCCGTCACTCCCTCCTCGGCGCCCGCGACCAAACTAGGCGACCTGCCCGCAGATTAGAATCCCGGTTAGTGGCTACGCATGATCACCAAGTCGTGCGTGAACAGGTATCCGGGAAGCACCTCGACGATCTCGAAATGCCGGCCCCAGGTGCGATCAATATAGCGCCGGGAATGATACACGTTGACGTATTCGTCCTCGTGCACCGCATGACCATCGAGCTGGGCATTTCGAGCGCTGCAGAGGATACCTTCATGTTCGATCCGTTTGAGCAATGCGTACCTCGCGGCAACACCATGGCGCGCATAGTCGACCGTGGTCCGGCCATGTACGGTCATCATGAGCAGTGCTCCTGGCGCGGCTACCCGTTTCAATTCAGCCAGCCAGAGCGCCTCAAGCTCGGGTCGAAAGTGCGTGAAGACAGAGACGCCGTAGATTAGATCGAACGCGGCCTCCTCGTACGGCAGGGGTGGGCGTAGCGACGAGGTCGAATAGCGCCCTGGTAGGTGCCCCGTGCACCACGCGACGTTATCGGCGTCGATATCACAACCGCAGAAGCGGTGCGGAAGTCGAGGCAAATGCCTCGCAATGCGGCCGCATCCACAGCCCCAGTCGAGAACGCTTGCGTGCTCGGCAATGTGTCTCCCGCTAATGGAGAAGCAGGCGCGATCGAGTCGATGAAAATCGGTGCACCCCGACATAAGAAAGCCGCTCGGGTCGCGATTGCCGATGACGCGAAAGCGCCGGTCCTCATCGGGCAGGTCCCTATGCAAGTCCGGATCAGGAATGAACCAGCTGTCGCGGCCCGAAGCGGCGGGTGGCGTCGCCCGATCGGAGCACACTACCTCCAAAGTGCCGCCTGGATACGGATTCGCAACGTCGTTTGCGACCAGCACGAAGCCGCAGTCCTTCGCGCCCTGTCGCGCGCGGAAGCAATCCCCGACATCCTTGCGCTCAAGAGGATAGTCGACTCGATCGAAGCGCCGGCCGTTGAACCTAAAGCGTTCGGAATAGTCGCCGCCGGGGCGCGGCTCATCGACGAACGCCCAGCCTTGGACCGTCAACGATCCCGAGGTATCGATCGCGTCGATGAACCACGGTTCGGCGAGAAAGCGCGCTGTGCTTGCGAACTGCTGCGCGAAATTCCCGCTTACCCTGCCGACGAATGCCTTTAGCCGTTGTGCCGATCGCACGAGCAATGCCTCTCCTTCTGGCACCGTAGGGAAGCAACCACACCCATCAACCCGGGATCACGTGAGTTCAAAGTATACCGGCTGATGATCCGATGCTTGTGTATTCCGATCAATGCGCAACGCCTTCACGCGCGGCACCAGGTCGACGGACACGAAGATGAAATCGCAGTGCTGCTCGGGCTCGCTGGGCTCTTCCTTCTCGTAGATCCTGAAGGTCGCCGCATGCGGCTGGCCCGGATGCGCAACCTCCCACGCGTCGACGAGCCGCGGTGTACCGTCGGCAAAGGCCTCGCCCATGCGCAAATGCAGCGGGTCATCCGGCTCGAAATTGAAGTCGCCGGTGATAACGGTGGCCGTAGGGCGCAATCGGGTCTCGAACGGCCCGCCTTCACGATCGACGATCGTTCCGAGGCGTGCATGGCCGCTGCCCTCGGCATAGAGCGTCCGCAGCGCCTCGACCTGCGCCGTCCGCCTCAGCTTGCCGTAGTACTCGAGATGTGTGGTGATTACGCGCACCCCCCCAAACGGCGCCATGATGACCGCTTCCAAGGCGATGCGCGGCATCCCGTTGACACCCGGGTCGACGGGATACGGCAACTGCTGTCGGAACACTTGGCCGACGGGGTAGCGCGAGAAAATCATGTTGCCGAAATGACGCCTCCCGCCATCGGCCGCATCGACGTCGACCGCGACCCCGGGCACTGGCTGATAGCCGGGCAGCAGACGGGACAGCTCGGCGAACTGGTTCTCACCTCGGCTGCCAGCTAGTCGCGGATCGGGAAAATTGTTGGCGATCTCCTGCAGGCAGAGGACATCAAAATCCGCGATCGCTCGTAACTCCCTGACGATGCGTGCTGGATCGACGCGCCCGTCGACGCCACGACACCACTGCGTGTTCCAGGTAATGAGCTTCACTTGATTCCTGCCCTCATGAAAGACTGCACGAATTGCCTCTGGCACAGCAAGAACGCCGCCAGCAGCGGCGCCGTCGTAAGCAAGGTCGCCGCTGTGATTATCGACCAGTCGATGCCCTGGTCGGTGGCGGAGAAGACTTGCAGGCCCACCGTCAGCGGTCGCGACTCAACCGAATTCGTAATGATCAGCGGCCACAGAAAGTTGTTCCAGTGATAACTCACGCTGACCAGCGCATAGGCGATATATACCGGCCGCGCCAGCGGCACATAGACTTTCCACAGCACCTGAAGCGGCGTGCAGCCCTCGATCCGCGCCGCCTCGTCGAGTTCGGTGGGCACGGTTTTGAAAGTCTGCCGCAGCAGGAAGATGCCGAACGCGCTTGCCATGTAGGGCAGCCCGATGGCGATGATGGTGTCGCGTAGGCCCAGCGCAGTCATCGTGCGGTAATTCTCCACAATGAGTACGTCGGGCATGACCATTAGCTGAAGCAGGACCAGTGCGAGAAGCAGCGCGCGCCCGGGAAACTCGAAACGGGCGAAGGCATAGGCCGCCAGCGTGCACAGCACGAGTTGCGCGGCGAGGATCATTGCGCACAACAGTATCGTGTTCAGAAAGTAGCGCGCAAACGGGGCTGCATGCCACGCCCTGTCAAAGTTTTCCAGGGTAACCGGAGCGTCGAGGACGAACCGGGTGGAGAATTCGCCTGGATGGAATGCAGTCCAGAAGGCGTAGGCGAGCGGCAGGAACCACAGCGCGCCGAGCAACCAGGCACTCGGCCGTCTCGAGGCCTCGGCCCAAGCCGCCCCTGCGGTAGACGAAAGCGCTCATCGATAATGCACCCTGCGCTCGATAAATCCGAACTGGGCGAGCGCAGCCAGGGCCAGGATGGACAACAGAACGATCGTCAGTGTGGCGGCGTAGGCCGGGTCCCAAAATCGGAAGCCGATTTCATAAATATAGTACAGCAGCAGCTCGGTCGCATTGTCCGGCCCGCCCCGAGTCATCACTACGATGTGATCGACCAGCCGGAACGCGTTGATGACGGCATTAACAAGGACGAACAGTGTCGTCGGCATGAGCAATGGGAACGTTATCCGACGGAAGAAATGCCACCGCGATGCCCCTTCGATCGCTGCGGCTTCCGCCAAGTTGGGGGACATCTGCTGCAGCGCCGCCAGATAGAAAATCATGAAAAAGCCCGCTTCCTTCCATACCGCAACGACCATCAGGCAGCCGAGGGCCGTGTTCTTGCTTCCAAGCCAGTTATGCGTCGGCAATCCCAGCGCGCCGGTAAACTGCTCCAGCAGCCCGTACTCCGGCGTATAGAAGAAGAGCCAGATGTTGGCCACCGCGATCATCGGCAGGATCGTCGGCGTAAAGTATGCGAGCCGCAACAGTGAGCGTCCGGGAATTTTCCCGTTGACCCACGACGCCATCAGCAGCGCCAACGCAATCGATACCGGAATCGTCACGGCAGCGTACCAGAGGTTGTTCGACAGTGACTGCCAGAAGATCGGATCGTCGAGCAGCGCTCGATAGTTATCGATGCCGACATACGTACTGCTCCGCCCCGCCCGCGGTGTCGAATGGAAGCTCTGCCACAGTGTGGCAAGGGTGGGATAGTGCGTAAACAGCGCAAGCAACGCTGCAGCGGGTAGGAGCAACAGCCAGCCGTGGACCCACTGCACGGTCCGACTCACGGCTTGCTCCCGCTTTCCCCGGCTACGGGGGACAGGACGACCCCGCCTGGCACGTGGCGCATCGGAAAGCCGATCCGTCCGGCGACTATTTCCTATACGGTCGCAACAGGTGATCCGCCTCGCGCTGTGCGTCCTTCATGGCCTGTTCGGGCGACTTGGCCCCCGTCAGCGCAGCCTGCAGGCCGTCATTGAGGGCCTTGGTCACGCGCTGATTGTCGTGCGTCGACAACTCTGCGACCGCATACTGCAGTTGGTTCCGGGCGACGGCGGCGGCGGGGAAATCAGCAACGTACTGCTTCATCGTCGGCGTCTCCCACGCGTCCGGGCGCACGGCGACGTAGCCGGTGTCGATACCCCATTGCGCGGCACGCGCAGGCGAGGTCATCCAGCGAATGAACTTCACCGCCGCCGCCTGCTGCTCGGGTTTGGCCTGCTTGAAAAGATAGAAGTTACCTCCCCCGGTCGGGCTGCCACGCCGCTTGTTCGCCGGCAGCATCGCAACACCGAAATCGAACCTGGCATTGCTACGCACATTGGTTAGGTTGCCGGTCGTCGTCCACATCATCGCCACCTTGCGCTCGAAGAAATCCTTCGGCGTCGTACCCCACTCGACGATGCCCTGGGGATGCACTTTGTACTTTTCGACCAGATCAACCCAGTATTGCAATGCCGCGATGACACCGGCCTTGTCGAAATAAGTCTCCGTGCCCGCAGGATTCATCAGGATGACGTCGTTCTCGGTCGTCAGTCCCTGAAAGAGCCAGTACGGAAAGCCAGACGACGGAATTTGCACACCCCATTGCGTAACCTTGCCCGAGGCGTCGCGCTTGGTAAGCTTCTGTGCATACGCCACCATGTCTGTCCAGGTTGCAGGTGGCTTGCCCGGATCGATACCCGCCTCCTTGAACATTTCCTTATTCCAGTAGAGCACGATCGTCGAACGTTGGAAGGGGATGCCCCAGGTCTTGCCTTCGGTCTGGCTGTTCTCCATGAACGCCGGGTAGAAAGCCTTGATCCACGACTTCTCGTCGGGCGTCCTGATGAAGTCGTCAAAGGGCACGATCGCGTCTTCGTCGATCAGCGTGTACATGTCGGTGGACAGGAGCACAGCCGTCGTCGGCGCGTCGCCACCCTTGACGGCGGTCAGCGCCTTGGTAATCGACTCCTGGTAAGAGCCGGAATAGATCGGCTTGACCTTGATCCCTGGATTTTCCTTTTCGAAATCCGCGGCCAGGCCATCTACGATTTTGGTGATTGGGCCGCCGACCGCCACGGGGTAGTAGAACGAAATCTCCACCGGCGCCTGCGCGAACCCGATCGCGGAGAGCAATGCTGCCGCGGTGCCGGTCAACCCTCGAATACATCCCTTGCGCGTCATCGCCTTCTCCCGTATGTCCTGCGAATCTAGGCAAACATCGTTGCACCGAGGTGACGGCTTTCGTCTTCGCTACGCCTGCCGGACGCTGCGTCAAAGAAATGCTGCGCGCCGCGCGCCCATGACAAGCGCGTGACGTCACCCCGGGATAATCCGCTCCGGCCGGAAACACGTAGCGCAATCGCCTGCGTGCCGAGGCGGCATGTCAGCAATGAGTCGGCACCAAGGTATTCCAAGCCCTCGACTTGTGCATCGACACCCGCATCCTGTCCGAACGTGATGTGCTCCGGTCGCACGCCGAGCATGTCGGTCGCGCGCTCCGCGGACGCGACAATCGGTCCCGTCGTTCCCGCGATCACCGCACCGCCGCTTCCTGACTCAAGCGAAAGCAGATTCATTGGTGGTGTGCCGATGAAGCGGGCGACGAAGACATTGACTGGTGCGTCGTACAGATCTGCGGGGGCGCCATTCTGCTCGATGCGCCCGGCGTTCAACAGAATTACGCGATCAGCCATCGACATCGCCTCCACCTGGTCATGGGTAACGTATACCATCGTGATTCCGAGCGCCCGCTGAATATTGCGAATTTCCTGCCGCATCTCTTGGCGCAACTGCGCATCAAGATTCGACAGCGGCTCGTCCATAAGACACACGGGCGCTTCGGCGATGATCGCGCGACCCAGCGCGACGCGCTGCTGCTGGCCGCCGGAAAGCTGCGACGGCTTTCGCTCGAGGAGCAGGGACAAGCCGAGGAGGCCGGCGACACGCTGCAGGCGTCGCTCTCGTTCGGTCGCAGCGACCTTGCGCACGCGCAGACCGAAGACGATGTTCTCGGCGACTGATATATGGGGAAATAGCGCGTAGGACTGGAACACCATCGCAATATTGCGCTGCGCCGGCGGCAGGTGCGTGACTTCACGCCCGCCTATGAAAACGCGCCCGTGGTCTGCCGCTTCGAGTCCCGCGATCAGCCGCAGCGTAGTCGATTTGCCACAGCCCGATGGGCCCAGCAGGACGTTGAGGGTTCCCTCGTCAAGGGTGAAGGACAACCCATCTACGGCGCGGACCTGACCCCCGGCACCCGTCCAGTGTTTGCTCATGTTTTCGACGACGATCGCCGCCACGGAAAACCTCTTGGCAATCCTTGCTGAACCAAATTCGCGGTGAGCAGGTGCAACCACGAACAAACAGGCAATGACCCCATGGACTCGCTTGCAGACTTCCTCAAACCGCTGGCGACCGGGTAACCATGCCCATGTTGCTAAGCGCTACCGGGCGGCCATGATACCAAACCATTGCGTCGACAGGCTGTCGTCAAGCAAACAAAGCGCGCAGCGCCGCTCCCGGATCGGCGGCGCGCATGAAGGCCTCGCCGACGAGGAAGGCATGCACGCCGGCCGCACGCATCCGGGCAACATCGGCGGGCGCGAGTATGCCGCTTTCACAGATCACGAGTCGCTCGCGCGGAACACGCGGCAGCAGGTCGAGCGTGGTCTCTAGCTCGACCTCGAACGTGCGCAGGTTGCGGTTGTTGATGCCGATAAGCGGCGTTACCAGCCGCAGCGCTCGCTCGAGCTCGACGGCGTCGTGGATTTCCGCCAGCACCGCCATCCCCAGCTCGCGCGCCGCAGTCTCGAGCGCGGCGAGTCGGGCGTCGTCGATCGCCGCAACGATTAGTAGGATGCAATCGGCACCGAGCACCCGTGATTCGACGATCTGGTATTCGTCGAGCATGAAATCTTTGCGCAGCACCGGCAGCGAGCACGCCGCTCGCGCCGCAACCAGATCGTGCGGCCCCCCCTGGAAATACTCGCGATCGGTCAGCACCGAAACGCAAGTCGCGCCCCCGGCCTCGTAGCGAGTCGCGATCGCGGCCGGATCGAAGATCGGGCGCAACACGCCGCGGCTGGGACTCGCTTTCTTGATTTCGGCAATTACACCGGGCGCGCCCGATGCCAATCGCCCGCGCAACGCACCGACAAAGTCGCGGACCGGCGGCGCGTCTCGCGCCTGCGCGCGCAGCGCGGCGAGTGATCGAATCCTGCGCGCGGCGGCAAGCTCCTTCGCCTTGGTGGCGAGGATCCGTGCGAGTATATCTGCGTGCGCCGGCGTACCTTGAGTCATGTTCGCGCCAGGGTCACGGCGACGCTGCGAGCTTCTGCGTCACCGCGACAAAGGCATCGAGCCTTTTCTTCGCCGCCCCCGAGGCGATCGATTCGCGTCCCAGGGCGATGCCCTCGGCAATCGAATCGGCAATCCCAGCGGCGTAGAGCGCCGTACCCGCGTTGAACACGACGATTTCGCGCGGGGTACCGTCGACATCGTCGAGCGCTTCGAGCAACATGGTCTTCGACTCGTCCGCGCCGGCAACCCGGAGAGCGCGGTTGGACTTCATGTGCAGTCCAAAGTCCTCCGGATGGATTTCGTACTCGCGGACCTCCCCGTCCTTGAGTTCGGCCACCATGGTCGCCGCCCCGAGCGATACCTCGTCCATGCCATCCTTGCCGTACACGACTAGCACGTGCTTGCCACCGAGGCGCTGGAGCACGCGCGCGTGAATCCCGACCAGGTCGGGATGGAAGACGCCCACCAGCTGGTTTGCTGCGCCGGCTGGATTGGTGAGCGGTCCGAGGATGTTGAATATCGTCCGCACCCCCAGCTCTTTGCGCACGGATGCTGCGTGCTTCATCGCGCCGTGATGGTTGGGTGCGAACATGAACCCGACCCCGGTTTCAGCTATGCATCGGGTAACTTGTGAAGGCGTGAGCATGATGTTGGCGCCGAGCGCCTCGAGCACGTCGGCGCTGCCGGACTTCGAGGACACCGAGCGGTTGCCGTGTTTGGCGACGCGGGCGCCGGCACCGGCCGCAACAAACATTGCCGCGGTTGATATGTTGAAAGTGTGCGCCGCGTCGCCGCCGGTGCCGACGACATCGAGCAGGTTCTCGCGATCCGGCACCTCGACCTTGGTTGCAAATTCGCGCATCACCTGTGCTGCCGCGGCGATCTCGCCCACGGTCTCCTTTTTCACGCGCAGTCCCACGGTCAGCGCTGCGATCATTACCGGGGTCGCCTCGCCGCTCATGATCTTGCGCATCAAATCAAGCATCTCGTCGTGAAATATCTCCCGGTGCTCTATCGTGCGCTGCAATGCCTGCTGCATCGTAATGGGCATGACCGGCCCTCTTCAATGAATGTTTAGAAAATTGGCGAGCAGCTCATGGCCTTGCCGCGTGAGAATTGCTTCCGGATGGAATTGCACGCCCTCGACTGCCAGGTCCTTGTGCCGGACGCCCATGATCTCTCCATCTTCGCTTTCGCCGGTGACTTCAAGACAAGACGGCAGGCTGGCGCGCTCGATGACCAGTGAATGATAGCGTGTAACCGTCAGTGGGCTTTGCAGGCCGGCGAACACACCGCGGCCGCGATGCGTTACCTCGGATAGCTTACCGTGCATGATCCGCCCCGCGCGGACGATGCGGCCGCCGAACGCCTGGCCAATCGCCTGATGGCCAAGGCATACGCCCAGGATCGGGATGGCGCCGGCGAAACGCTCGATGAGCGGCACACAGATGCCAGCCTCGGACGGCGTGCAGGGCCCCGGTGAAAGGACGATCTTGGACGGCTTCCAGGCCGCGATCTGATCGAGCGTGATTGCGTCGTTACGGTATACGCGGACGTCGGCGCCCAGTTGGCCGAGATACTGGACGAGGTTGTAGGTGAAACTGTCGTAGTTGTCGATCATCAGAATCATGATCCGCCTCGTTCCCGGTCTTCCGTGTCGAGACCCGCCTGGGCCATCTCGGCCGCGCGCAGCACGGCCCGCGCCTTGGAAAGTGTCTCCCGCCACTCGTTCTCGGGAATCGAATCGTGCACGATGCCTGCACCGACCTGCGCATAGAGCATGCCGTTCCTCAATACCGCGGTGCGGATCGCAATGGCCAGGTCCATATCGCCCTGGAACGACACGTAGCCAACCGCGCCGGCGTAAATGCCGCGGCGCGACGGCTCCAACTCGTCGATGATCTCCATGGCACGCACCTTTGGCGCCCCGCTCACCGTCCCCGCCGGGAATGATGCGCGCAGAACGTCGATGGCGCTCAACCCGGGTCGTAACTTTCCCTCGACATTCGATACCATATGCATCACGTGCGAGTACCGCTCGACTGCCATTTGCTCGGTCACCTTGACGCTGCCGATCGCAGCCACGCGTCCGACGTCGTTGCGACCGAGATCAAGCAACATCACGTGCTCGGCAATCTCTTTGGGATCGGCGAGCATCTCCGCGACAAGCGCCTCGTCAGCCTCGCGGCCCGTGCCGCGCGGGCGTGTGCCCGCGATCGGGCGCAGGGTGACCGTATCCCCCTCCTTGCGCACGAGGATTTCAGGCGATGCACCGACGACGTGGAAGTCGCCGAAATCGTAGTAGAACATGTACGGCGACGGATTGAGCGAGCGTAGCGCCCGGTACAGCGAGAGCGGCGATGCGCTGAACGCCATCGCCATGCGTTGGGAGAGAACGACCTGCATGATGTCGCCTGCCGCGATGTACTCGCGGGCCCGTGCGACCGCGCGCTGAAATTCTTCCGCACCGAACTCACTTTCCGCCGTCGTCCTGGCCGTGGCGCTCGCGACCGGTATGTCGACTGCAGCCCGCAGCGCTCGAAGCAACGCCTGTAGACGATCAGACGCGTCGCGATAGGCATTAGGCTGCGCCGGATCGGCGTAGACGATGAGGTAGATCTTGCCTTGAAGATTGTCGACGACGGCAAGCTCCTCGGTCAGCAGCAGCTGGATGTCGGGGATTGCCGCAAGTACATCGCCCGCCGGCGGCGACGAGGCCGCGAGTCGCTGCTCGATGTAGCGCACCGTGTCGTAGGCGAAATAGCCGGCGAGGCCGCCGCAGAACCGCGGCAAGCCGGCTACCGGGGCGGCGCGGTACCGACGTAGAAACGCGGCGATGAAGTCGAGCGGGCCTCCTTCGTGGCGCTCGGAGACGATGCCGCCATTCGCGACCTCGATGGCGTGGCCACTGGCGCAGATTCGGACCTTCGCCGGAAGACCGATGAACGAGTAGCGGCCAAAGCGCTCGCCGCCCACGACCGATTCAAGCAGGAAGCTGTACGGACGGTTTGCGAGCTTGAGGTACAGCGACAGCGGCGTATCGAGGTCCGCGAACGACTCGAGGACCAGCGGTATGCGGTTATACCCTTGCGCGGCGAGCGCGCGGAATTCGGCTTCGGTCATGATGCTTCAACGCTACTCTCAAGGAATGCAACGAAAGCTGGGCGTCGCTTGGCGCGCGACGCGGGCGCGGCCTAGAAGGGCCGTCGCCAACGCCAATCGCCGCCACGCACCCGAATCGCCGGGGGCCGGCCGTTGCGTTTGAAAGCGTTGAACATCATCGCTGCAGGAGCAGTAGGTTGGTGTCGTTCGGTTGCGACAGACTCACTATAGCACCATCCCGGCTCAAACCGCTACGGCCGCACGCATCGCCGCAATTGTGGCGGCATAGTCGGGTGTGCCGAAGATCGCCGAGCCGGCGACAAAAGTATCGGCTCCCGCTTTGGCGATGGCCGCAATGTTGTCGACCTTGACGCCTCCATCGACCTCGAGGCGGATATCGCGCCCGGTGCGCGCACGCACCGCATCGATCCGGGCCCGAGCGAGCTTGAGCTTGGCAAGCGCCTCGGCGATGAACGACTGGCCGCCGAAGCCAGGGTTGACTGACATGACCAGGACAAGGTCGAGCTTCTCGAGCACATGGTCGAGCCAGGCAAGCGGCGTCGCCGGGTTCAGGGCCAATCCTGCCTTGCAGCCGCAGTCGTGGATAAGGCCGATTGTCCGGTCGATGTGATAGGACGCTTCGGGATGGAAACTGATGATCGCCGCGCCCGCCTTGGCGAAATCGGGAATGATGCGGTCGACGGGCTTCACCATCAGGTGCACGTCGATCGGAACCGTTGTGTGCGGCTTGAGCGCCTGGCAGACCAGAGGGCCAATGGTGAGATTGGGCACGTAGTGATTGTCCATGACGTCGAAGTGAATCAGGTCGGCGCCGGCAGCCACGACCGCGCGCACCTCCTCACCGAGCCGCGCGAAATCAGCAGAGAGTATCGACGGGGCAATGAAGCAGGCAGTCATGGCGCTATAATCTTGCCTGTCGATCAGTGGGATGCGTACGGATGACCGAGCGCAAGGTATACGAAATTACCGTCTCGCCGAAGGCGACTTACGTCGAGGACCAGTCGGATCCGTCGAAAAACCAGTACGTGTTCGCCTACACGATCACGATAAGCAATACCGGCACCGTGCCGGCACAGCTCGTCAGCCGGCATTGGGTCATCACGGATGCCAACGGCAAGGTGCTCGAGGTCAAGGGCCTGGGCGTCGTCGGCCAGCAACCACTGCTCAAGCCCGGCGAGAGCTTCGAATACACCAGCGGCACGCATCTGGAGACCGCGGTGGGTACGATGCGCGGAACGTATCAGATGCTCGCCGAGGACGGACAACACTTCGACGCGCCGATTCCATCGTTCACCTTGTCGGTCCCGCGCGTCCTGCACTAGTCCTGCTCCTCTTGGTCGCCGTCCGCCGACGGCGGCGATGGCTTGCGCTTCCCGCCCATCGTATACCAGACGATGAATACCGCGAGCAGCAGCGCGACGAGTACCTCGATGAAGAACCAAACCATGACCCAGCTTCTCCCCAAAGCAGCTTGGGCCGCGGTGGGCGCACTGTGCGCCGCCTGCAGCACACCGCCGCCAAGCGTTCCCAGCGCAGCGCCCTCCGCGGCCGTCACGACCCAGCCGGAGCGTGCGCTGCTGCGACCGGTCGCCTTCCAAGAGCTCCCTGGCTGGGCCGATGACACGCTCGCGGACGCCTGGCCTGCGTTTTCCGCCGGCTGCGCGGCGCTTCTCGCGCAGGCGACAACGGCAATGATCTGGCGCGAACCCTGCGCCGCTGCGCCGCTTATCGATTCAGGTGAAGCGGCGGCCGTGCGCGAATTCTTTGAGCGCCATTTTACCGCATACCAGGTACTTGCCCCTGACGGTCAGGATAGCGGTCTGGTCACGGGCTATTATGAGCCGCTGCTCAACGGCAGCCGGGTGCGCAGCGAGCGCCACCGCTATCCCCTCTACGCACCCCCGGACGATCTTTTGACCATCGATCTATCCGACCTCTATCCCGAACTCAAGGACAAACGGCTGCGTGGTCGCGTTGACGGCAAGCGCGTGGTCCCGTATTGGTCCCGCGCAGACATCGACGCGGGCAGAGCGGCACTCGAGGGCAAGGCGCTCGTTTTCGTCGACGATCCGATCGACGCGTTCTTTCTGCAAATCCAGGGCTCCGGTCGGGTACGACTTGCCGAAGGCGGTATCATGCGCGTCGGCTACGCCGATCAGAACGGCCAGCCATTCCGCTCGGTCGCGCGCGTCTTGATCGACCGCGGCGAGCTTTCCCCCGATGGAGCCTCGATGCAGGCGATCAAGCATTGGGCTAGGCAGCATCCGGATGCCCTGCCGGCGTTGCTAGACGAAAACCCTCGCTACGTGTTCTTTCGCGAGTTGACTCTGGACTCCTCGACGCCCATCGATGGCCCGATCGGCGCACTCGGCGTGCCGCTCGCGGCGGGCCGTGCGATCGCGGTCGATCCCGGCTCGATTCCGCTGGGGGCCCCCGTGTTCCTGTCCACCACCTGGCCGCTGTCGACACGGCCGCTGCAGCGCCTCGTGCTCGCACAGGACACCGGCGGAGCGATCCGTGGGCCGCTGCGAGTCGATTTCTTCTGGGGATTCGGCGACGATGCTGCGCGTGAAGCAGGGCGCATGAAGCAGGCAGCGCGCCTGTGGCTGCTGTGGCCAAAGGGCGCGCCACCGCCCCGCTAGCCGATCAGTTTCCCGCAGCCGATTTCCTCCGCCGAAATCTTTCTTTCGTGGCGGCGAGATCTCGTCAATCCGACGCTTCGAGGACACCGTGCGCCTGGCGATCGGCGTGATACGACGAGCGCACCAAGGCACCGACGGCAGCGTGACGAAATCCGAGCGTGCTCGCTTCGCGCTCGAACATCGCGAAGGTGTCCGGGTGGACGTACCGCACCACCGGCAGATGGCTTGAAGTAGGCTGCAGGTACTGACCGATAGTCAACATATCGATCTCGTGCGCGCGCATATCGCGCATCACGGCCAGGATCTCCTCATCGGTCTCGCCCAGTCCAACCATCAAGCCAGACTTGGTCGGGATGGTTGCGAACTGGTGCTTGAATTCCTTCAGCAACCGAAGCGAATGCGCGTAGTCGGAACCCGGCCGCACCTGCCGATAGAGCCGGGGGACGGTTTCGAGATTGTGATTCATAACGTCGGGTGGACTTTCCGACAACACCGTCAGTGCGCGCTCCAGCCTACCGCGGAAATCGGGCACCAGCACTTCGATCTGTGTTGCGGGCGAAATCTCGCGCACCTTGCGTATGCAATCCCTAAAGTGGCCGGCGCCCCCGTCACGCAGGTCGTCGCGGTCCACGCTGGTGATGACGACATACGATAGCCTAAGCGCAGCAATCGTCTTGGCCAGATTCGACGGTTCCTCGGCGTCCAGCGGCAATGGCCGGCCGTGACCCACGTCGCAAAAGGGGCAGCGCCGCGTGCACATGTCGCCCATGATCATGAACGTCGCGGTGCCTTTGCCGAAGCATTCGCCAATGTTGGGGCACGATGCTTCCTCGCATACCGTATGCAGGTTGTGTTCGCGCAGGATCTTCTTGATCTCGTAGAAGCGCGAACCCGACGGGGCGCGCACGCGAATCCAGGGCGGCTTGGGCAACCGCTCGGTCGCGACGACCTTGATGGCGTAGTTTCCAAACAGGCGCGCGGTTTTTGCGGCCCCGGTATGCTTGACGCCGGCGGCGTTGTCGGGCACGGAAGCGGCGGTGTCGCTCATCTCGACTTGCGCGCCGTCAGCCTCGAGGCGAGTAGCGGCGCCAATTCCGTTCCTACCTGCTCAACGGTCCGGATCACGCCATGGTCGGCGAGTTGCGTAACGGCCAAGCCGGGATAGCCGCAGGGGTCGATATCCGAAAACGGAGCGAGGTTCATTGCCACGTTGACGCTCAAGCCGTGATAGGTGCTGCCATTGCGTACTCTCAATCCGAGCGCGGCAATCTTTGCCTCGACTTTTGCGCTCGACGTGTAGACACCCGGCGCTGACGGCTTGCCGAATGCGGTAATGCCGAGCAGGCCGAGCCATTCTATCACGCTCGCCTCGATGCACCGGACCATCTCGCGTACGCTCAGCCGCGCGCGTCTGAGATCGAAGAGCAGATAGACAACGAGTTGCCCCGGTCCGTGATAAGTGACCTGCCCGCCGCGATCGACCTTGAGCACCGGAATGCCGTTATCGCGCAACAAGTGCTCGCGCCTGCCTGCCAGTCCCAGCGTGTAAATCGGTTCGTGCTCGGTGAGCCAGATCTCATCGGCTGTGTCGGGCGCGCGCGCCGTGGTGAATGCCTGCATGGCCCGCCACGTGGCGGCATAGTCGGTGCGGCCGAGCCGTCGCGTCGGCACCGACCATGCCATCCCGGATTCGGCTCCAAGCTCGCCGTGAACACAGGCGCCGGCCGGCTCAGCGCGCACCGTCATTGCGCCTCGCCTACAGGACCATGGTTACCATCGGATGCGAGGACAGCTCGCGATACAGGGCATCGAGCTGTTCGCGCGACGTGGCGTTGACGGTGCAGGTGAGCGAGAGGTATTTCCCTTCTCTTGATGCGCGCATTTCCATCGAGGCGCTGTCGAAATCAGGCGCGTGACGCAGCACGACCGCGAGAATGGCCTGCGCGAATCCGTCCTCGGTGCGCCCGACAATCTTCATCGGGAACGCACAGGGGAATTCGAGGAGCGTCTCGGTCATATCCATCGGCCCAATATGGGGCCGGAGTGCCGGCCGGGCAAGCCTAGACGCCAGCACTCCGATACATGTATTCGCGCGTCGCCGGGTGCGGTAGCCGGCCGTCGGGAAACGGCCGACCCGCGAGCAGCTGAAAAATCGACAGCCAGCCGCGTTCGAACGCATGCGCCGATCCGGCGAGGTAGATGCGCCAGATGCGGAATTTCTCCTCGCCGACCTCGGTCCGGGCCGTGTCGGCATTGGCCTCCAGCCGGTCGACCCAGTGCCACAAGGTGCGTGCATAGTGCTCCCGCAGCGCCTCCGCGTCGATCAACTCGAGCCCCGCCGCGGCGAAACCCTGGATCACTCGCGACACGTGCGCAAGCTGCCCGCCGGGAAACACGTATTCCTCTATGAAATCGCCAATGCCGCTGCCCAGGCTCTCGACGTCAATGCCGTTATGCGTGATGCCGTGATTAAGCACCAGGCCGCCCGGCTTTAGGATGCGCTCGATCTTGCCGAAGTAACGCGGGTAGTTACGGACGCCAACATGCTCGAACATGCCGATGCTGGCGATCTTGTCGAAGTGCTCGTCCTCAGGCAAATCGATGTAATCGCATAGCCGCACGCGGACGCGATCGCCCAGTCCAAGCTCGGCAATCTTCGCGCTAACGTAATCAAACTGATTCTGCGACAGGGTGATGCCAGTCGCCCTGACACCATAGGCCTGCGCGGCGCGAAGGATCAGTGCACCCCAGCCACAGCCTATGTCGAGAAACTCTTCGCCCGGTCGCAGCAGCAGCTTGCGGCAGACGTGGTCGACCTTTTGCACCTGCGCCTGGTCTAGCGAATCCGATTCGGTCCTGAAATATGCGCACGAATAGACTAGGTTCTCGTCGAGCCAGAGACGATAGAAGGCGTTCGAAACGTCGTAATGGTGTTGGACGTTTGACCGGTTGCTGCGCTGGCGGTTTAACCAGGAGCGGCCACGCGCTACGAGTCGGTCGCGGCCATGGCTGACGCTGCCGACGAGAGCTTCGGCAATGCCGAGGACGCGTCGTGCGCCACCGCTGAAATCGAGATCGTCCGCGACGTAGGCTCGCGCCAACGCCCCGAGCTCAGGCGATGCAAGCGTCTTCAAGCCCTGCCAGGTGCGGGCATAGACATCGACCTCGGGCGTCTCTGACAGCGGGACACGCCCGCCATCGGGCAGCACGAGCGCAACCGGGATATTGCGGCCGCGGTAGCGGCTGGCGATCATCTTTTGCAGCGCTGCGTTCATGCGCGTGGCGGAAAATGGACGGACGTGGCTTAAGTACAGTTTAGCAGCCCTTGGGGCCGCCGAGCACGGGACAAGAACGCCGTCGTGCCCCTGCGGACGGCTGACCTGGGCCCGCACCTGCTTTGACACCTGGCGATGTTGCTGCCTAAGATGCGGCGCCCCGGCAGCCGCGTCGCAGGCTCCGCGCTAGCAGAAGATGCCGACATGAACCGCCAACCGCAGGCCGCGGTCGCGCAGCGACATTTTCGCGACGCTTTGGCGCAATTCGCAACGGGGGTCACCATCATCACCGCGTCTGCAGCGCGCGGTTTTGTCGGGTTCACCGCCAACTCGTTCAATTCCGTGTCGCTGCAGCCGCCGCTTGTCATCTGGAGCCTTGCCAGGCGCTCGCGCAGTCTGGCGATCTTCGAAGGCGTCGAGCAATACGCCGTCAACGTCCTGGCCCACGACCAGATCGGCCTGGCGCGACGATTCTCGCGTCCACACACGGATCGCTTCGCGGGCGTGGCGTTTCGACTCGGAGCCTCGAACGCGCCCTTGATCGAGGGCTGTGCGGCATGGCTGGAGTGCCGGCATCACGCTTTGCATCCTGCCGGCGATCACATGCTGTTCATTGGCGAGGTCATTTCCACTGCGCACCGGCCCTTGCCGCCCCTGGTCTGGCACAGCGGCCGCTATCGCGTAAGCCGGCCGCATCCTGAGGGTCGTGGTGATTGAGTTCGGCTCCACGCTTCACGCCGCGCGGCGCGGCTTCGGCTTGCTCTCCTGGAACAAGGCGTACATGCGCCGGTAGACGGGCCCGGGCTTGCCGCTGCCGAAGGGCCGCCCATCGAGCGTCGAGACGGCGAGTACCTCCTTGGTCGACGAGGAGAGCCACATTTCGTCGGCGCTAAGCGCTTCTTCCTTGGTAACCGGCCGGATCGCGAACGGCAGCCCGCCCTGGCGCGCCAACTCCAGGGCAGCATCATAAGTGATGCCCGGAAGGATGAGATTATCCTTGGGCGGGGCGAAAATCGTGCCGCCCTTGACGATCAGCACGTTCGATGCCGAGGCTTCGGTCAGATGGCCGTCGCGGAACATGACCGTCTCGACTGCGTCGCGGTCGACGGCGAACTGGCGCGCAAGCACGTTGCCCAGAAGCGAGATGGTCTTCAGATCGCAATGCAACCAGCGTTCGTCGGCGGCCGTGACGACGGCGACGCCGCCCTCGATCTGCCCGCGCGACAGTACCGGCAGCGGGTTGCTCATCAGGAACACGGTCGGGATCGCGTCCGGCGGAAAGGCATGGTCGCGCTTGGCCGCGCCGCGCGTGACTTGCAGGTAGACCCCCTGGTCGTCGAAGGGCTGCATCGCGATTAAATTGTGGATGATCGCTTCCCACTCGGCTTCGCGGTGCGGATTCGCGAGTCGGATCCCGTCGAGGCTGTGCTGTAGGCGGATGAGGTGCGGCCGCAAACGATACGGCTGGCGCTGATAAACGGGAACCACCTCGTATACGCCGTCGCCATAAATGAAGCCGCGATCGAGCACCGAGATCTTCGCTTCGTCGAGCGGCAGGAACTTTCCGTTCAGATACACCGTCATCGTTGCCCCTATTCCTTTAGGTTGCCGTTATTTGAACCACAGCCGCACCGTGTCCCACAGCCTGCCCAAGAGGCCCGCCGGCGCGACGTCGTCCAGCGCGACCAGCGGGTACTGGCCCACCGGCTTGCCCTCGAGCGTGACGTCCACGGCACCGACGCTCTGCCCGCGCGCCACCGGCGCGACCAGGGGTTCGACCGCCTCCACCGCAAGCTTGAGGTTCTGCGCCTGGCTCTTCGGAAGCGTGACGTACTGATCGGCAACAAAGCCAACCGGAACCGAGTTGGTAGCACCTTTCCACACGCGCAGCGTGCTTATCGTCTGGCCGTTCTGATACAACTGAATCGTGTCGTAGAACTGGAAGCCGTAGTTCAAGAGCTTCTGCGATTCGCTGGCACGCGCGGCATCGGATCCTGCGCCCATAACGACCGACAGGAGTCGTCGAGGGCCGCGCTTTGCGGTCGCGATCAGGCAGTATCCCGCCGCTTCGGTGAAGCCCGTCTTCATGCCGTCGACGAACGGGTCGGTCCACAGCAGGCGGTTGCGGTTGGATTGCGTGATGTTGTTGTAGCGGTACTCCTTGAGCGCGTACAGCGGATAGTACTCCGGAAAATCTCGGATGATCGCCATGGCGATGAGTGCGAGATCGGCCGCGGTCGAGGCTTGTTGCGGCGACGGCAGGCCGGTCGCGTTGACGAATCGGGTGTGCTTCATGCCGAGTCTGGCCGCCTCCTGGTTCATGCGCGCGACGAAGCCTTCCTCCGAGCCGGCAACTGCCTCGGCCAAGGCGATGGCGGCATCGTTGCCCGACTGCACAATCTCGCCGTGCAAGAGCTCGTCTACCGACACCGCCTTCTTCGGGTCGATGAACATCCGCGATCCCTCGGCGCGCCATGCTTTCTGCGACACGGTCACCATCTGCGAGGGCAGGAGCTGCTTGTCCCGCAGCGCACCGAACACCAAGTAGGCGGTCATGAGCTTGGTCAGCGACGCGGGCTCGCGCAGTTCGTCGGCATTTTGGGCGACAAGCGACTGCCCGCTCAGCACGTCGACGAGCAGATACGATTTCGCGGCGATCGCGGGGGGTGGTACAGCGGCAGGCGTAACCGTTTGGGCTGCCGCCGTCGCAGCAACGATCGCGAACAGGTACGCCAGCGATGCGAATGGGGACCAGGACATGCGAAGACGATGGCGGCGAAGGGTCGCATTATACCGTCGCGCCACAGCCCCAGTTCCGCCCCTCGCAGGCCCCTGCGACCGCCGCCGGATCGCGGCCCGCGGCGAGCCAACTACCAGGGGTAAGTCGGCGCTGCGCCGATGACCTCCACGGCCTTCAATCCAACGACAACGCTCATTCTTTGTCGCGCGCCGTGATCGGAAGAACTGCCGGCGCGCGGCTGGCGTTGCCTCAGTTACCGAGCGACGCGAATGCGTCCGCAGGCTTGCCCCCGGACACGATCTCGGACAGGGCCTTACCCGAGCCCGCTGCCATCGTCCACCCCAGCGTGCCGTGGCCGACGTTGAGGTAAAGATTGCGATAGCGCGTTCTGCCAATCAGCGGCACGCTTGACGGTGTTGCCGGGCGCAATCCTGCCCAAAAGACCGTGCGCGTGGGATCGAAGGCATCGCCAAACCAGTCGGTTGCGCGCCGCGTCAGCGCCTCGCAGCGCAGCTTATTGAGCCCGAGGTCGTAGCCCGACAGCTCGGCGGTGCCCGCGACGCGCAACCGGTCGCCGAGACGGGTGAAGACGATTTTCTTCGCATCGTCGGTGATGCTGATCGTCGGGGCGTGGGCAGGGTTGGCTATCCGCAGCGTCGCCGAATAGCCCTTTGCGGGATAGACCAGGGTCCGCACGCCGATTGGATCGAGGAACTTCGGGCTGTGGCTGGAAAGACAGACGACATAGGCGTCGGCCGCGACCACTTCCTTGCGCCCGTTTTCGTTCACCAGGCGCGTACCGCGGATCGCGCCATCGGCGACTGCAAGCGATTCGACTGTCACGCCGAAGCGAAACGCGATGCCGCGTTCGGCGCCACGCGCCGCGAGTGCCTGCGTGAATTTGCATGCGTCGCCGGTTTCGTCGGTCGCGGTGTACGTCCCTCCGACGATCCAGTCGCGGCGCGCGGCAAGCGCAGGTTCCAGCACCACGCATTCCTCGGCCGTCTTCACTTCGCGCGCGATTCCATAGTGACGAACCAGCTTGGCGGCTCGCACCGCGTCATCGAAGCCTTGACGGTCCGTATAGATTTGCAGGATGCCGCGCTGCAGATCATCGTAAGCAATTCCGGTCGCGGCGCGAAGTTCCCGTAGCGTTGCCCCCGAATAGGCGCTGATTGCCAGGATCCGGAGCATGTTGCGCCGGGTGCGCCACGGCAGGCACTCGATGAGAAACTGCAGGCCCCAGCGCCACTGCCTCCAATCCAGCCGCGGCCGGAAAAGCAACGGTGCGTCGGGCTGTCCCAGCCACCTCAAGATCTTGAGCGGCGCGGCGGGGTTGGCCCACGGTTCGACGTGCGACACCGAGATCTGGCCACCGTTGGCGAACGAAGTCTCCTCCGCCGCGGCACTGCGTCGCTCGACGACCGTGACCTCGTGCCCGGCCGCACGCAGATACCAGGCAGAGGTCGTGCCGATGACCCCGGCGCCGAGGACGAGAACGTTCATGCGCGACACACGCTCAAGCGTACGCCTCGATAGGAATACAGGAGCAGAACAGGTTGCGGTCGCCGTAAACATTGTCGGCCCGGCCTACCGGCGGCCAGTACTTGGCCTCCTTGAGCGCGGCCACCGGATAGGCGGCCTGCTCGCGGCCGTAGGCATGCTTCCAATCGGATACCAGCAGCGTGGCAGCCGTGTGCGGCGCGTTCTTGAGCGGATTGTCAGCGCGATCCATGCGTCCTTCCTCGATCGCGCGGATCTCTTGCCTGATCGAGATCATCGCCTCGATGAAGCGATCAAGCTCGGCCCTCGACTCGCTCTCGGTCGGCTCGATCATGAGCGTCCCCGCGACCGGAAAGCTCATGGTCGGTGCGTGAAAACCATAGTCGATCAAGCGCTTGGCGACATCATCGACGGTGACCTCGCTCGTCTCTTTCAGGGGCCGCAGGTCGAGGATGCATTCGTGCGCAACCAGGTCGCCACGACCGGAATAGAGCACCGGGTAGTGCGGCGCGAGTCGTCTGGCAACGTAATTTGCGGCGAGTATTGCCGCTTCGGTCGCCGCGCGCAGGCCGTCGCCGCCCATCATCGCGATGTACATCCAAGAAATCGGCAGGATGCCCGCGCTGCCGTACGGAGCGCCTGACACTGCGCCGATCGCTTCCGGTCGCGCCTCAAGCATGCGGTGACCGGGCAGAAATTTTGCCAGGTGCGCGCCAACCGCGACCGGCCCGACACCGGGGCCCCCGCCACCGTGCGGGATGCAAAACGTCTTGTGCAGGTTGAGGTGGGATACGTCAGCGCCAAACTTGCCCGGCGCGGCAAGCCCCACCAAGGCATTCAGGTTGGCGCCATCGACATAGACCTGCCCGCCGTGCGCGTGCACGATGGAACAGATCTCGACGATGCCGGCCTCGAACACGCCGTGCGTCGACGGATAGGTGATCATGATCGCAGCGAGCTCTTCACGATGCGCTTCCGCTTTGGCGCGCAGGTCGGCCAGATCGACGTTGCCCTGATCGTCGCAGGCGACGACCACGACCCGCATGCCCGCCAGTTGCGCCGACGCCGGATTGGTGCCGTGGGCAGACGCCGGGATCAGGCAAACATCGCGGTGCGCCTCGCCACGGTCGACGTGATAGGCACGGATGATCAGCAGCCCGGTGTATTCACCTTGCGATCCGGCGTTCGGCTGCAATGATACGGCCGCGTAGCCCGTCACCGCGCACAGCATGTGCTCGAGCTCCGCGATCATCTCGCGATAGCCCTCGGTCTGGTCTGCGGGCGCGAACGGGTGCAGGTGCGCGAACTCGCGCCAGGTAACCGGAATCATCTCGGCTGTCGCATTGAGCTTCATCGTGCACGACCCGAGCGGAATCATCGACCGGTCGAGCGCAATGTCCTTGTCGGCAAGGCGCCGCAGGTAGCGCAGCATCTCGGTTTCCGAATGGTAACGGTTGAATGTCGGATGCGCGAGGAAGGCCGACTTGCGCTGCAACGCGGCCGGGTAGCCGATGCCCATCGGGGCTTCGATCGCGTCGAAGTCCGGCGGCTGCACTCCCTCGGGCGCGAGGCTTCGCCAGAGCTGCACGACGTCTGCGCGCGTCGACGTCTCGTCGAGCGAGATGCCGACATGCGCGGCGTCGACACGGCGCAGATTCGCGATCCTCGCCAAGCGCGCGTGAACGTCGGCGGTGCGACTTTCGGTCGCGACGGTCAGGGTATCGAAAAACGTGTCGTTGACGATGTTCAGGCCGAGCCGTTCTATCCCGGCGGCCAGCACACCGGTCAAGCGGTGGACCCGGGCCGCGATCGTCGCCAGTCCCTGCGGCCCGTGGTAGACGGCGTACATCGCCGCCATCACGGCGAGCAGGACCTGCGCAGTGCAAATGTTGGACGTCGCCTTCTCGCGTCGGATGTGCTGCTCGCGCGTCTGCAGCGCAAGCCGGTACGCCGGCGCGCCGTTGCTGTCCTGCGTCACCGCGACCAGCCGTCCCGGAAGGCTGCGTTTGAACTCGTCGCGGGTCGCGAAAAATGCCGCATGCGGGCCGCCGAAGCCCATCGGCACGCCGAAGCGCTGGCTCGAGCCAACTACGACGTCGGCACCCCACTCGCCCGGCGGGACGAGCAGCGTCAATGCCAGCAGATCCGTGGCCACGAGGACGAGCGCGCCGCGCGCCCGCAATGCGTCGGCCAGCGGTCGATAGTCGCGCACGTCGCCGTTGACGCCCGGGTACTGGAACAACGCCGCAAAGCAGTCCGCGTCCGCAGCCGCCGCAGCCGGGCCGACGACCACCGAAAGGCCAAGCGGAGCGGCGCGAGTGCGCACTACATCGCTCGTTTGCGGCAGAACATCATCGGCGAGGTAGATCGTCGTGCTGCTGCTCTTGCCGACCCGCCGCGCCAGCGCCATCGCTTCCGCGGCGGCAGTGGCCTCGTCGAGCATCGATGCGTTGGCAACCGCAAGACCGGTGAGATCGCACACCATGGTCTGAAAGTTGATGAGCGCCTCGAGCCGTCCCTGCGATATTTCCGCCTGGTAGGGTGTATACGCGGTGTACCACGCCGGGTTCTCAAGCACGTTGCGCAGGATCACTCCAGGGGTGAGCGTGCCGTAATAGCCCTGCCCGATAAAGGATTTCAGCACGCGGTTGCGGCGCGCATGTGCCTTCAAGGCGGCGAGCGCTTCGTCCTCGCCCTTTGCCGCGGGCAACGCCAGGGGCTCGCGACAGCGGATTGACGGCGGAACGACGGCATCGATGAGTGCCGCCCGCGACGGGTAGCCAAGCGCCTTCAGCATCTCGGCCTGATCGGCAGCCGTGGTGCCGATGTGCCGATCGACGAAGCCGCGATGCTGCTCCAGCTCGGACAGCGGCGCGCGCGCGACCGCGCCAGGGAGCTTCTCGATCTTCATCTGAGTTTTCCTATGCGTCGCCGGCGATCTTCGCGTACGCGCTGGCGTCGAGCAGCTTGCCGATGTCGCCCGCGTTGGCCGGTTTGAGCTTGTAGAGCCAGTTCGCATAGGCATCGGCATTGACATGCTCCGGGGCCTCGGTGACCCCGGCGTTGACCGCGATCACCTCGCCGGCCACGGGTGCGTAGATGTCGGATGCGGCTTTCACCGATTCGACGACCCCGACGACTTCGCCAGCCTCGACCTTCCGGCCGACCTGGGGCAGCTCGATGAACACGAGATCGCCCAGCGCTTCCTGCGCGTGATCCGTAATGCCGACGGCCAGCATTCCATCGGCTTCGCTGCGGACCCACTCGTGGCTTTCGGTGTACTTGAGGTTCGTGGGAAGTTCCATGGCGAGTCTCCAAAGCGATTACGAAACGAGCACCTTGCCGTTGCGCACAAAAGGTGGCTTGACCACGCACGCCGCATGCGCCTTGGCGCGAATCTCGACCTCGACCGTGTCACCGGGTGCGACGCCTCCCGGGAGCCGGGCCAGCGCGATCGACTGGCCGAGCGTTGGCGAGAACGTCCCGCTGGTAATCTGGCCGTCACCTTGCGCGGTCCGAACCTTCTGCTGGGCGCGCAGAACGCCGCCCTTGTCGAGCAGCAGCAAGCCGATCAGTTGGCGCGTCGCGGGTACGCCGGCAAGTGCTGCCTTGCCGACGAAGTCGCGCGGACTCGACAGATCGACCGTCCAGGCGAGGCCCGATTCGAGCGGGCTGTCCACCTCCGTCATGTCCTGGCCGTAGAGATTCATGCCCGCCTCGAGGCGCAGCGTGTCGCGTGCGCCGAGCCCACACGGCCGCACGCCAACGGTGGCGAGCGCATTCCACAACGCCGTTGCCTCTGCGTACGGCAGCGTAATCTCGAAGCCGTCCTCGCCGGTGTAGCCAGTGCGGGCAATGAAATAGTCTCCGAACTGCGTCGCAACGAACGGTTTGAGCGCGGCGGACGCGGCGCGGCTCTCGGGCAGCGCTTGCCACAGTTTCTCGCGCGCCTTGGGTCCCTGGACGGCGATCATGGCCAGGTCGCGCCGCGGCCTAAGCGAGAGTGCCTCCGCGCGCTGTGCGTTCAACGCCGTGAGCCAGGCAACGTCCTTGTCGGCGGTGGCGGCGTTAACGACGACGCGGAAGAGGTCTTCGCGCAGGAAGTAGACAATCAGATCGTCGAGCACACCGCCTGCGCGGTTGAGAAGACACGAGTAGAGCGCCTTCCCCGGCACGGAAAGCTTGTCGACGTTGTTGGCGAGCGCGTAACGCAGGAATGCGCGTCCCTCGGCCCCCGAAAGATCGACGGCGAGCATGTGCGACACGTCGAACATGCCTGCGTCGCGCCGTACCGCGTGATGTTCTTCGATCTGCGAGCCGTAACTCAAGGGCATGTCCCAGCCGCCGAAATCGACCATCTTCGCCCCGGAGGCGCGGTGCACGGCGTTGAGCGGAGTCTGGCGGAGCATGGCTTCTCCCGGACGAAAAAAGGGGCGGCACCGTCCAAGCGATTCCGCCCCGTCTGTCCTTTTACCTGAGAGATTGCGGCACTGCGTGGCACGCAGCGCCGGATGCCCCTTCGGTGGGCCGCCCTGCGAGGGGCCGGCCGCTCTCCAGATTGATTGTTGCTGCCCGCACAGTCCTGGGTACCTGAGCGATTGCGGGAGTTGCGCCTTCGGCGGCGGCCCTAAAGCCGCGCTCTCCTGCACGGGAGCGCCAAGGTTACCGGCGCCGGTGCGGGTTGTCAAAGATACGGGTGGCTATTCTCTTCGCCCTGCCAGGCGTGCGGGAACGCTGGCGATGCGTGGGGCAGGCCCTCTTTTAGGCCGGCTCCGCTAGCGCCGCCTCGAGGGCCTCGAGCGAGTGGATTGGCGGCAAGCACGAGGTCCCGGCGCAGACCCATGCCGTCGCTGCATCGTGTCCCTGGTGCGGCCGCGCCAGCGCGCCCGGCAGGGCGTCCGCCGAAGATAGGTCGAGTGTGCGCACGCGCGGTCGATACCTCCGTTCGAGTTGCCGCTGCCAGGCGGCGCAGGTTGCAGCGTCACCGCGCAGCAGCACCGTCGTCGGTGGATTGACCAGATCCTCTAGCGCCATCAGCAGCGACGACACACCGGTTGGCCGCTCGCCAAGCTCGCGCGCGAACGCGCGCAGCGTGCGCTCGGCCGCGTCAATGTAGCGCGGCTCACCCAGCCAGTGGCCGAGCGTGAGCAGCGCCTGCGCGGCGATGCCGTTGCCGGCTGGCGTCGCGTTGTCGTGGGCCGGCTTGGGACGATAAAGCAGCGTTTCGTGGTCGTGGCTCGTAAAAAAGAAACCGCCGTTGGCCGCATCCTCGAACCGCAGCAGCAGCGCATCGGCGATGTCGATGGCCCACTTCAGGTCGTCAGGCCGAAACGATGTCTGCATCAACTCCAGCAACGCCGCCAGGAGGTACGCGTGATCATCCAGGTATGCGTTCAGATGGGCGCGGCCATCCTTGTAGGTTGCGAGCAGCCTACCCTCGCGCCACAGTGCGCCGCGGAGGAAATCGGTTGCGCGTCGCGCTGCGGCCAGCCATGTTGCGTTGCCGAATACACGTGCGGCACGGGTGAGCGCGCCGATCATGAGGGCGTTCCAGGACGTTAAGAGCTTGTCGTCACGGTCAGGGTGCACGCGTCGTTCGCGCGTGGCAAAGAGCTTGGCCCGCGCCCGCTCGAGGCGCGACTCGGCGACTTCGCTGGGAATACCCAACTGACGCGCGACGTCGGCAAGCGGAACGGCAACGCGCAGGTGCCACGCCTCGTGCTCGAAATTGGGTGGCTGGTCGAGCCCCCAATGAGGCCGGGCGACGGCCCACTCGTCCTCAGCCAACAGCGCCTCGACCTCAGCCGCCATCCAGACGTAGAACTTCCCTTCCTCGTGCTCGCTGTCGGCATCGAGGCTCGAACAGAAGGCGCCCTCGGCTGCGCGCATCTCGCGCAGCGTCCAGGCGACGATCCCACGCGCGGCACGCGCGAACGCCGCATCCGCCGTCACCCGCCAAGCATCGGTGTATACCGCCAGCAGCGCGGCATTATCGTAGAGCATCTTTTCGAAGTGCGGGATCGTCCATTCGGCATCGACGCTGTAGCGGCAGAATCCACCACCGAGCTGATCATGGATCCCGCCGTCGGCCATCCGTGCGAGCGTCACCGCGACGATCTCGAGGGCGTTCTTTTCGCCGTCCGCCGCATAGCGCCGAAGGCAAAACTCGAGCTCGAATGGGTGCGGGAACTTGGGCGCCCCGCCAAAGCCGCCGTGCACCGGGTCGAACGACCGTGCAAGCGCGGCCAATGCGAGCTTTGGTGCCGCCACCGGCAAGGCAGCACCCGGGTCCTGCGGATCGGGGTTGGTAAGCGCCAGTGCCGCTTTGAGCCGCACGTTCTGCTCCTCGATCGCCGGCCCCTGACCGCGATAGGCCGCCGCGACGCGTGGCAGCAGCTCGGCGAAGCCGTCCAGGCCGTAGCGCGATGTCTTGGGAAAGTAGGTCCCGCCGAAGAATGGCGCCTGGTCAGGCCGCAGAAACATCGTCAGCGGCCAGCCGCCGTTCCTTTGCGTGAGCATCGCGTGTGCCATCTGGTAGATCTGGTCGATGTCGGGCCGTTCCTCGCGATCCACCTTGATGTTGACGAACAGATCATTCATCAAGGCCGCGATGCGCTCGTCCTCGAAGGACTCGTGCGCCATGACGTGGCACCAGTGGCAGGCCGAATACCCAATCGAAAGCAGGATCGGCTTGTCCTCGCGCCGCGCGTAGGCGAACGCCTCGTCGCCCCACGGATACCAGTCGACCGGGTTTTTCGCGTGCTGGCGAAGATACGGACTGGTTTCGCCCGCCAAACGATTGGGCACTTGCGGCCTCGCCTCGGCAGCCGCGCTACGAACGCGTATCTTCGAAGGCCACGCGCTCGAAATCGGCCCCGCGCTGAAGCAGGCGCGTGAGGCGGAAGCGGCGCTCGGGACCTGAGTCGAGCGTCCGCAGGATACGACCCGGGTTGAAGGTGCGGGGTGGGGTGATGATCGACGCCTTTTCGTCGGGCGTGGCGCCGAGCAGTATCGCGGGCACCGGCGGGTCCTCGGACAGCATCGATGTGTGCGGCCGCACGGCGAGCGCCGTCGGAGAACCCGACCAGAGCTTGAGCGTCACCGACAACTCGCCGTGGCTGTCGAGCGCCACCCGGGTCACATAGCCGCAGCGTACCCGCTCGTCGTCGCGGAGAATGACCAGTTGCTCGAGGTGCCAACGATGCTGCGCATGGCTGATGCGGCGCAGATTCGCTTCGTCCCATTCGTAGGCTCCCTGCCAGTGCTCCCACGCCCAGCTCTTTTCGGCCTCGTCCTTGTTGCGGTCGTAGTCGGTCAGCGCGCCTAGGGTGGCGAGGTGCTGGGTGCCTTGGTACGAGAGTCGGCCAACGGGATCCTGACGATTGAAGGTGCGTCCGGCGACGCGGAAATACGCGGCGCCCAGGCCACCGACGCACAAGTCGAGCCCGGTCTGGGCAGCGTTCGCGGCCTTTTTGGGCAGCGCGTACCAGTGCGCATCGAGGTACGATAGCAGGGCGGAGCTGATTTCGACCGAGACGTCGTGGCCGAGCTGCAGCTCCGCCGGATTGGCGCCCGTGGCGAGCCGCTTCATTCGTCCCCTCACACTGGTTGCCAGCTTCGCAGGGTAGCCGAATCGCGTTGCTTCGCTCGCGTGGCGCGGCGCCACCTGCGCCAGTGTCGCGCCGGCAGGTGCATCGAGGTCCGCAATGATCACCGGTCCCTCCGTCTCGCGCTGCTGCGCATACGGAAAGACCTTGCGCGACCACATGGACAGCCAGCGGTCGGTCAACTCGACCTGGCGCACCGTCATCGCACACGGATCGGCGAGTTGCAACAGCAGCGCGTGCGAGTAAGTCGAATAGCACGACACACCGATCGCGTTGGGAATGAGCTCGTCGGACACCGCGCTCACGGAACATTCGAGAATCTCGGCGAGCCGGTAATAGGCGTGCAGCTCCTGCCACACGTTGGGTGCCGGCACTCGCCGCGCGAGACCGTAGACCAGGATTATCTGCTTGCCGACCCACAGGCCCCGCTGCAGGACTTTGGCTTTGACGCCCTGCAGTTCGGGATCGCCCTCGAGTAGCGGCTTCAGGCAGGCCGAATATTGATTCCACAGTCCCTGCCACAGCGAGAGCGCCTGCTCCGCGGCCTCGTGTTCGCGCTCGGTTGCCGGATGCGGCTTGCCGGCATATCGGCGCGCGAGCTCGGTGTGCAGGTAGGCGACCGGCTCACGCAATACTTCGGCGATGCGTGCGCGCTCGCGAGGCGTGAAATCGGCTTCCGACAGCCGTTTCAGCTGGCCGCGAATGGCGTCGTAATGCTTGGGAATGTTGGATAGCGGGAGCACCCGCAACCAGCGTGCGCAACCGTCGGCATCAGCAAATGCTAGCGCCGTCGGCTCAGCGCCGGTCTGAGTGAGCGTGAACTCGTTGGTCACCGTCTCTCCGTGCCACCCGGGATCCCCACCGTTCCCCGGGTCAAGCGCTTCTCGCGAGCGGTGCCTCGGGGTCCCACCGTTCTTATAGCACAAACGCTACGCCCGCCGGGGCCCCGTCCGGCGCGGCAGCCGTGCCTTCCGGCCAACCAGGGTTTGCCGAATATTCACGCCCGCCGGTGCTGAATCCTCCCCTGGCTTGGAGACCTGTCCGGAGCACACTGTGGCCCACAGACGTAACGAACTCCATGCCCAGACCCGAGGACGCCATGCAACGCGCATTCGAACGCCCGCCCGCCGAAACCGCACTGCGGACACGCTTCGCCGCCGCCGGGAGCCCGTTAGGGCGACCGCCCGCTCGCCGCTTTCCTCCAACCCGCGCTGCGCGTCCCGCGCGCAGTCGCGGGGTCTTTTCCGGCGGCCGCTGGCGCTCCGGCCTCGGCCATTGGATCTCGACTGCCGCGTACATCGCGGTGGTCACGCTGACTATCGCCGCAAGCGCCCACTTCGCCCAGCCGGCGTTGGACGCCGTGGCCCGCATTGGTAACGCCGGCCCCGAGCTGCTTGCTTCGGCCACCCGCGCGGCGCCCTTCCTGTTCGCCCCCGGACTCTGAGGGATCGAGCCGGCTCAAGCCGAAGCGCTGAACCGGAGGCCGCGCACTGAGCCGTATGCGAAGAGGGAACACCGACTGACCTGGCCCGACGACGGCGCTCGCGGCTTGTTTGTAGGGTCCTAAAGGACGCTACTGCCGCCGGGTGCGGACGCCGGATGGTGGGCCGGACTCGAAGTTGCTGCGGAATGGATTGATGTCGATGCCGCCGCGGCGCGTGAAGCGCGCGTACACGGTCAGTGCCTGCGGCGCGCAGCGCTCGAGGAGGTCGACAAACACGCGCTCGACGCAGCTTTCGTGAAACGCCGCGTGGCAACGGTACGAGACCAGATAGCGCAGTAGTCCGGCGCGGTCGATGGGCGGCCCCCGATACCGGACCATGACGTCCGCGCAGTCCGGCTGGCCGGTCACCGGGCAGCGGGAGCGGAATAGCGCGGAGCGCAGCGTTTCTTCAATGCCGGAGCCACTGGCAGCCAGGGCGGCAGGATCGGGCTCATAGACGTCGGTCGCGATTGCGGTCGCATCGATCGAATCTCCTGGCAAATCGGCGCCGGCGGCACGCCAGCCTGGCGGCGAAAGCGTGACGGCGACAAACGCTCCGCAGGCGGCGGATAAATCAACCTGGATTCGCCGCGTCACCTCATCGCCCGTCCCCATCGGCTCCTGTGCAAACGAGCCGAGGTAGAGTTTCAGCGACTTCGACTCGATGAGCGCAGGCGAGTCGCAGGGGACACGAAACTCCCCGATTGCCGCCTGGGGCTTGCCGCGCGCATCAAGCCACGATATCTCGTACGCGGTCCACAGGTCGGCGCCGCCAAACGGAACTCGGCCGTGCAGGCCAATGGCTCTGCGCTGCGCTTCCCGGTCGACCGGAAAGAGCAAGGTTGGGTCGTATCGGTTCGGATAGGCTGTCGCCTTGCCGAGCGCAGAACGATCAAGCGGGTTCAATTTCTGATCCGATCGGGTCGGCGCCGGCGGCTTGAACGTCGCCCGGACGCCGCTGCTATTTGGCGCCGGTACGGTCCGCCAGGCGCGCCTCCAGCTCTGCCACGCGCGTTTCCAACGCTTCGAGCTTCTCGCGACTGCGAAGCAGAACCTCGGCCTGGATTTCGAATTCTTCGCGTGGCACCAAGTCAAGGCGTTGCAGACCGCTTTGCAGCAGTGCCTTGATGTTCTTCTCGATGTCCCGGACCGGGGACGATTCAATTACTCGGCCGATCATGCGCGCCAGATCGTCCAGGCCGTCCTTGTTCAGCATCGTCAATCCTCAAAAGTCACGGAAAGGATCCGCCACGGTTGGCGCCATCACCATGGGGCAGTCTAGCAAAGCGGTCGTCTCCCCGGCGGGACGAAGCCGCGCGCCGGAACCGGATCGGGGCAGGCGCGCCAATTTCGTGCCCGGCCTGCCCGCGGCTGCACACAGTTGGTGCTGCCGATCAAGCTTCGGCTCCTATGCATGTGCGCATCTCGCTATAAGGTCCTGAATAATAATATCTTTGCCCGATGGCACAGGAAATGCTCGGTCAAGACCGGGCGGTTCACTCGATGCGAACCGCGGCGTGCACGCCACCGCCAGCGACGAAAATAAAGGACCGTACACCGACGCCCGGGGCAAGCAGATTGCCGCAAGACAAGCCGCGACCTCAATGCTGAAGGCGCTCTAGCGCGATTGCTGGGCGCTTCCCGTCTGCGGTCCGCAATCAGCGAGGAACACATGAAACTGGTTACAGCCATCATCAAGCCGTTCAAGCTCGACGAGGTCCGGGAAGCGTTATCGGCGATCGGCGTGCAGGGGATCACGGTAACCGAGGTCAAGGGTTTCGGCCGGCAGAAGGGGCACACCGAGCTCTATCGGGGCGCGGAGTACGTCGTCGATTTTCTGCCCAAGGTCAAGATCGAGGCGGCGATAGCAACTGACTTGCTCGACCGCGTTATTGAGGCAGTGGAAAAAGCCGCGAACACCGGCAAGATCGGCGACGGCAAGATCTTTGTTTTCGATCTCGAACAGGTCGTGCGCATCCGGACCGGCGAGACCGGCGCGGATGCCCTCTAAGGGGAACAGCATGCAGCGACTGCTCGCGTTGATCGCCCTGATCAGCGTCCTTGTCGTAGCTGGCGACGTTGCGGCCCAGGATAAGGCCGCGGATCAAAAAGCCGCTGCAGCCGCGACAACCGCAACGGCGCCGGCCGCGGCCACGCCGGAGGCCAAAGCAATCGAGGCCCCCGCCGCGACTCCGCCTGCGACTTCGCCAGCACCCGATGCGCCGGTGCTCGTCGGCGTCGACAAGATCAACAGCGGCGACACCGCGTGGATGCTGGCCTCCACCGCGCTGGTGCTGATGATGACGATACCGGGGCTGGCGCTGTTCTACGGCGGCATGGTGCGCAAGAAGAACGTACTCGCGACCTTGATGCAAAGCTTCGCGATCACCTGCCTGGTTACCGTGCTCTGGGTCATCATCGGCTACAGCATAGCCTTCACGCCCGGGGGGGTGTTCGTCGGGAGCATGAGCCGTTTCTTCCTCCACGGCATGGCGTTCATGAAGGATGCCGGCAAGCTGACTGTGTCGCACCTCGGGCCGACGATTCCCGAGTCGGTGTACATGACCTTCCAGATGACCTTCGCCATCATCACGCCGGCGCTGATCGCTGGCGCCTTCGCCGACCGGATGAAGTTCTCGGCCATGTTGTGGTTTATGGGCTTGTGGTCGGTGCTGATCTATTCGCCGATCGCGCACATGATGTGGGAGTCGACTACTGGCTTCTGGGCGACCCGGGGCGTGCTCGACTTCGCCGGTGGCACCGTGGTGCACATCAACGCCGGCATCGCAGGCCTGGTATGCGCCGTGGTGCTTGGCAAGCGCCTGGGCTACGGCAAGGAGACGATGGCACCGCACAACCTGACCTTGACGCTCATCGGTGCATCGCTGTTGTGGGTGGGCTGGTTCGGGTTCAACGCCGGCTCGGCGGTCGCGGCCGACGGCCGCGCGGGCATGGCGATGTTCGTCACCCAATTCGCGACCGCCGTCGCCGCGCTGGCCTGGATGTTCACCGAGTGGGGGGTCAAGGGCAAGCCGTCGGTGCTTGGCATCGCCTCGGGCGCGGTCGCGGGCCTGGTAGCGATTACGCCTGCATCGGGCTTCGTGGGCGCGACAGGTGCGCTGTTCATCGGCATAGCCGCCGGCGTGGCCTGCTTCTTCGCCGCGACCAGTGTCAAGAAGGCCTTTGGCTACGACGACTCGCTCGACGCCTTTGGCGTGCATTGCATCGGCGGTATTGTCGGTGCAATCCTTACCGGTTTCTTCAACGTCCCAGAAATCAGCGGCACCGAAGCTAACCCATTGGTGCAGCTCGGCGCCGTGGCAACGACGCTGGTGTACAGCGGCGTGGGCAGTTTCATCATCCTCAAGATCATCGACGCGGTCATCGGCCTGCGCGTCTCGGAAGAACAGGAGCGCGAGGGCCTGGATGTAAGTCTCCACGGCGAACGGGTGGAGTAGGTCGGCAAGCACGTTCGGATCTAGTTTCTCCTCAGTGGCTTTCGGGGCGCCCCAAAGCGCCCCGCTTTTTTCGCCTCGCGTATTCGCGCCGGAGTGAGGCCGGGATCGAATTCGTCGGCTGAGCGTGGCTCAGCTTTTCTTCCGCGCGCGCGGGTGGGCCTTATCGTAGGCTTTCGCCAGATGCTGGAAGTCGAGGTGGGTGTACACCTGCGTGCTCGAGATGCTCGCGTGGCCGAGCATCTCCTGCACGGCGCGCAGGTCACCGGAGGATTGCAGGAGGTGCGAGGCAAACGAGTGGCGGAGCATGTGTGGATGCACGTGTCGTGGCAGACCGCGTTTGAGCGCCCACGCTGCGAGTCGTCGCTCGATGGCGCGCGGCGCAATGCGCCGACCCGACCGCGAGACGAACATCGCCTCCGGGTCGGCGCATTTGAGGCCGGCGCGCACGGCAAGCCACGCCCGGATGGCTTCACGCGCGGGCCCACCGACGGGAACGATGCGCTCCTTGGAGCCCTTGCCCCAGACGCGCACCTCGCCGCTCGCGAGGTCGACCGCGGTGAGGTCGAGTCCGGCCAATTCCGACACGCGCAGTCCCGACGAATAGGCGAGCTCGAACAGCGCGCGGTCGCGCAGCGCGAGCGGGTCACTACCCTCGATTGCAACCAGGCGCACCGCTTCGTCGGGCGAGAGCGTCGATGGCAGCCGGCGCACCGACTTGGGCGCCCTGAGACCGGCGCAGGGGTCCTGCTTGAGGGACGGATCGCGATCGAGCGCGAAGCGGTAGAAACAGCGCCAGCCGGAAAGCACGCGCGCGAGGCTCCTGCCCGAGAGTCCACGCCCGTGCAGCACCGCGAGGAAACGCCGCACCATAGCCGGTGAGAGCGCCGTCAGCGGCGTCTCGCCCGCAAGCGCCTTGAGTGCGTTGATATCCCGCCGATAAGCCTCGCGGGTACGCACCGGCAGCGTTGCCAGATGCCGGCCGAAGGCGTCGAGCAGCGCGTTACCCGCGCCCGAGGACGCCGGTGCGGCCTCGTTGCGCGCGGCGCCCATCGCGTTCAGGCCTGAGGGAGGAAACGGGCCGTCGCCATGCTGGCGAGCTCAGCCAGCCGCGTAAGGTAGACGGTGCCCATGCCGGCGTAGAACCGCCCTGGCGTGTCGCTCCCCAGCCCGAGCAGGCCAAAGGTGTGATGTGTTCGCAGCGGCAGAAACGCGAACGATTTCAGCGGCGCTTGCGCATCGAACCACTCGCGTGATTCGAACGGTGCGTGCGTTCCGCAGTACGGCTCGCCAAGCGCGGCGGCGTACTCGCGCAGCTCCTGGCTGGTCGCCGCAAGCTCCGGCAGGTATGACTGCTCGGGCACCTTGCCCCAGAGCCGCAGTGCAACCTGCGGCACGCGAAAATCGTCCAGCAGGCTATGGTAGAGCACCCCGAGTGTCGTTTCCAGGTCGGGGGCCGCAAACAACGCCAGCGTCGACCGGTGCAGTTTTTCGCTGATCGCATCGTTTTCACTGCCGAACTGGATGAGCTCCTGCAGCTTGGTTTCGAGTTGCACGTTCTTCTCGCGCAACGTGACGATCTGGCGCTCTGCGATGGGGATCGCACGACCTCCGTGAGGATGCGGGACGAAGATCTCCGCGAGCAGGTCGGCGTATTGCTCGAAGAAGCCAGGGTTTTCCTTCAAATAGTCGGCGACAGCGCTCGCATCCATCTCTCCGTCCCTGTCCATGGTCATCATCGCTCCGGAACGTTCCACTCGCCTTCGAACACGGTTTCCGCCGGTCCGGTCATCCTCACCGGCGCCGCATCGCCTCGCCAAGCGATCGTCAACGTGCCACCGCGTGTCGCCACGTGCACCCGCGAATCGAGCACTCCGCGGCGGATCCCCGCCACAACCGCGGCGCATGCGCCCGTGCCACAGGACAACGTCTCGCCTACGCCGCGTTCCCACACCCGCAAGCGAATGTTAGCGCGATCAAGGACCTGCATGTAGCCCACATTGACCCGCCGCGGAAAGCGTTCATGCGTCTCAATCCGTGGCCCCTGCGTCGCGACGGGGGCCTGGTCTAAGTCAGCGACGACCTGAACGGCATGCGGATTGCCCAGCGACAGCACGGAAATCGTGACCGTCGCACCGTCGACTTCCAGCGCCTCGACAATCGCTCCGGTGCCATCGCGGAACGGGACGTCGACGGCGGCAAACCGCGGCACGCCCATGTCCACGGTGACTTCGCCGTCGGCTGTCAGCACCGGCTCGATCACGCCGCCGGTGGTCTCCACGCGAATGGCGCACTTGTCGGTGAGGCCGCGCGCGCGAACGAATTGGACGAAACAGCGCGCTCCGTTGCCGCATTGCTCGGCCTCTCCACCGTCGGCGTTAAAGATCCGGTAGCGAAAGTCGGCGTCGGGGCGCGTCGCCTTCTCCACCACCAGTATCTGGTCGCAGCCAACGCCGAAATGCCGGTCTGCCAGGAGACGAATTTCGGATGGGTGCAGCTCGATCCTCTCGCGCACCCCGTCGAGGACGACGAAATCATTGCCGAGACCCTGCATCTTGGTGAAGCGCAATCGCCGGGCCATTACGGGTGCGTGCCGAGCGCCCGCTCGAAACGCGCGACGGGAATGTCACCTTTGCGCGAGAACGGCAGTGCGATTCCGTTGTGCAGCGTGGCGGTGCCCTTGAGCGTATAGGTGACGGGCAGTTGCGCACCCAGTGTCATGAGCGAAGTCGCCACGGCAGCGACGTCGACCTGCCCCGCGAGTTCCACCTTCGCCTCGCCGTGGGCCGGCAACGGCTCCATATGCACGCTCCGGACACTGGCCGCCGGACGGCCGTCCAGAGTGACTTCGCACGCGATGGCCTCGAGCGGGAGGTCGAAATCATTCGGATTGGCAAGCACCAGGGTGAGGGAGAGGTTTGCCTTCGCCTCACTGAGGCCCAGGATGCGCACGCTCTGCACGGTGACCGACGGTGCCTCAGGTGCCTCAGTCGTTGGCCGGGTCGGTAAACACCCGGCAGCAAGCGTTGCGGCGGCAAACACCGTGACCGCCAAGGTGCCGCGAGCGCGCGCCATCAAGACGCCGCTGGCGCCCGCCAAGGAACGAAACATCGCCGCGAATCTACCCGTTGCCGTCACGCTTGGCGTCGCAAAGCGAGCGCCAACCACCCGCGCCTGCCCACCACAAGGTTTCACAAAACCTCAACTCACTTCCAGAAGTCTCTTTCCATTCAGCGGGTTATACTGACGAAAGTCGTCTTTTCCCGACTAGAATCTACCTGCCGCAGATTCAACGCCTTTAGCATCCCCGCCTCGGTCGCGGACAGCCGATCACGAATCCTGGCGGCCAACTGTGCATTTTGCCCCATATCGGTCGGTTCGTCCTGGATTCCATTCGCGGAACACTTTACGCACTCGCTCTTCTTGCCTTTGTTCCCCCGCGTAGGCCGGGTAGGCGTCAACAAGAGGATCCGCTAGCCCTGCTGGTACGCGTGCCGGTCCCGTCGCGCTCCTTTTTGCTTGGGTGGCAAGGCGACGTGCAGGGCCGCTGCGGTCTGGATGTCCCGCCCCCTCGCGCCCCGCCGCGCTATCTGCGCGGTCGGGGCATCAACGAACTGCATCTGCTTTCGTCGGCGCGCGAGGCTGAGTGCGGCAAGATTAATCCTGTTAAATGACAATCATTCGGTAGCCCTAGGGCCGCTCGATTCGCGCCGCGCTGGCGGCTACAGGTCCCGTAGTACGAACCCGCTCGAGTAGGGAACTAGGCCATTATGGTGTTTCGAATAGGCCGGTGGCACATGCAGGTTCGGAGCGGCCGCTGGGCCACTAGAGTGACGACCAGCTCGTGCACGGGGGTCTTCGTCACTCCGCCCATGTGCTCGCCTATGAGCAGAGAAGCAAAAAGCGTCGCTTTAGCAGCGGCTTCAGCCAGTTGGGTCGGTCCGCAGGTCAGTATTGCACGGCTTTTGGAGAGCTTCCGTCGAAGACCGCGCTGCGCGGCAATCCAGACAGCAATGGGGAGAGCCGAATCAGTAATAGCCAAAGCCAAAGCAGTCCGTGACGCCATACGGAACGAAGTCGCGGACCAACTGGATCGTTCCTGACGCGCCGCTGTTGCTGCCCCCGGTAAAACTGTAGCTCAACGTCGCGTCGGTGCAGCTCTGGAACGCTAGCGTTGCGCTTCCAACCACCGCGGGACTCGGAGTGGGCAGCAGCGCGTTGAACATTCCCCCGGTGGACTCGTAGAGCGGCACGGTGATCGTTTGGGGGTTCTCGGGCGTAAACGCTCCTTGCCCCGTGTACCAGCGTTGACCGGCCGCTCCGGCCTCAGCTCCGTTGGGCGCATATGTCTCCCAGCCAAAGAAGAGCACGTTCGAAACTGGGTTAACCTCCACGGTGATCCCTTGCCCTGCCGTGGCGGGGTCGTACCAGCTCCCGGAGAGAATGAAGTCAAAATTTTCGCCAGCCACGCCGGTGGGCGAGCAGCTCACGTTCTGCATCAAGCGCTGCAACGGTATGGTTCCCGATCGACCGGATCCGTCGGTGAAGCTATAAGAAAGCTGACCGCTAACGCACGAATCGAAGCTCAATGTCGCCGTCCCCACTGGAACCGATTCGGTGATTGGCGGCGCATTGAAGTTGCCGCCAGTGTTCTGGTAGATCGTCAGCGAAGCATTCGGCTGCCCGCTCACGACCGGGCCACTCAGCGTGTACCAACGCTGGCGTTCCGCGCCACCGACCACGCTGTCATACGTGAACCAGGTGACGAAGGCGAGACCGGTTCCGGGCGACAACAGGTCGGGATACACCTCCGCCTCAAAGCCCTGACCGCTGGTCTGCGGGTCATACCACGACCCGGTGAGTCCATTTTGATTCAGAGGGATGGCATCACTCGCAGCCAGCGCTGCCGATGCCAACATCAGGAAGCAGAGCGATGCCAGGGTATAGGGGAGGTATCGCCAATGGCTCATCATTTGCCTTTCGGTGGTCAGTCTTAATCCAACGGGCAGCCCGAGCCGCCATATGCAAGGAAGCTTTTGCTCAACTTGATCGTTCCCGAGGCGCCGCTGTTGCTTCCCCCGGTAAAACTGTAGCTCAACGTCGCGTCGTAGCAGCTCTGGAACGCTAGTGTTGCACTTCCAACCGCCACGGTGCTCGGAACGGGCGGCAGAGTGTTGAACATTCCCCCGGTGGACTCGTAGAGCGGCACGGCAATCGAAGGGAAATTGACAAACGCTCCTTGCCCCGTGTACCAGCGTTGACCGGCCGGCCCGGCGTTAGCTCCGTTTGGCGCATACGTCTGCCAGGCAAAGAAGAGCACGTTCGAAACTGGGTTAACCTCCACGGTGATCCCTTGCCCTGCCGTGGCGGGGTCGTACCAGTTACCGGAGAGAATGAACAGAACATTTTCGTGAGCCTCGCCAAGGGGCGAGCAGGTCACGTTCGGCGTCAAGCGCTGCAACGGTATGGTTCCCGATCGACCGGATCCGTCGGTGAAGCTATAAGAAAGCTGACCGCTAACGCACGAATCGAAGCTCAATGTCGCCGTCCCCACTGGAACCGATTCGGTGATTGGCGGCGCATTGAAGTTGCCGCCAGTGTTCTGGTAGATCGTCAGCGAAGCATTCGGCTGCCCGCTCACGACCGGGCCACTCAGCGTGTACCAACGCTGGCGTTCCGCGCCACCGACCACGCTGTCATACGTGAACCAGGTGACGAAGGCGAGACCGGTTCCGGGCGACAACAGGTCGGGATACACCTCCGCCTCAAAGCCCTGACCGCTGGTCTGCGGGTCATACCACGACCCGGTGAGTCCATTTTGATTCAGAGGGATGGCATCACTCGCAGCCAGCGCTGCCGATGCCAACATCAGGAAGCAGAGCGATGCCAGGGTATAGGGGAGGTATCGCCAATGGCTCATCATTTGCCTTTCCGTAATATGGCATCAAAAATTTGTCCGAGCGCGTCGGAGTCTGTGCCCATTACTTGATGCCCGTCTATGCGCTTTCCGCACCGCTATTCAAAGTACGCCGAGAGTAAACTGTCGTGTCGAGTGGCTCCAATCCGCTCGCCCTGAGGTATGTTGACACCTGAACCGATCTCCAAGGCGCATGGTGAACCGACGGAAGTTCAAGATACCTCGTCGGCCTTGCCAGCGGACTTGGTACGGGCTCTTGGCTGGCTCCGCGGACATCTATCGGAGCCGATCCAACTCGAACTGCTAGCTCAGGTCGGCGGCGTCCGTCCGCGAACGCTTGAGGCACACTTCAAGATGTTTTTGGGTACGACGCCGCTCGGCTGGGTGCGTCGGATGCGGCTCGCTCGTGCTCGTCAAGAACTGCTCCACGCCGCTTCGCAGGCCACCGTCACGGACATTGCGCATGCTAGCGGCTTCAGCCAGTTAGGTCGGTTCGCGGGTCAGTATTGCAAGGCTTTTGGAGAGCTTCCGTCGACGACCATCCAGCGGATTCGAAACGTGTCGACAAATGGCGCTGACCCGAACATTGATGAGGCGCTCCGATTGACGATGAATGCCCTACCGTTGGCCTTTGCCGTCGCACCTAAGCAATGCAACGCGGCTCTCGAAGAACTCGGCCGTCCCCAGGAGTTGGCTCCCACCTACGGATTGCCAAAGGCGATTGCTGCCTGGTGTTGGGGGCAGCGTGCGGCCCACCGCTTCAGCTCGACTCCCGATGTCGATCGAGAGCGGGCCTACCGGCTCGCCGAAGAGGCTTACGCTCTTGCCCCGCACGATGCCTTGACGCTGACGCTAAGCAGCGGTGCTCTCGTTTTGCTGCATCGCCTCGAAGAAGCCGACCGGCGGCTCGAGCGTGCGTTGGCGCTTGAGCCATGGTTGGCGTATGCGTGGATTCGTCGCGGGTGGATGTCGGCCTATTTTGGCGATAGCGAGGGTGCAATTCGTGAGCTGAGAACCGCGCTTCATCTGATGCCATTCGAACCACTGCGGCATATCAGTTTCATCGGAATGGGTTGTGCGCACTTTGCCGCCGAGCGCTACGATCGGGCGGCGCTATGGGTACGGAGCGGTGTGGAGGCTTCTCCGCAATCCTTTTGGGCGGAAAGGATTGCGGTAGCCGCAGCTGCTCTGACGGGCGCGCGAGGGGAAGCCCGCCGGATGGGCCGCGCGCTGATGCGGAAGGACCCCGATCTAACAATCTCGGAGGCTCAAGGAGCGTGGCCCTTTACTCCATCCTTCATGTCTCATCTCGCGGACGGCCTTGAGATTGCTGGGCTGCCGCGAGGTTGAATCGCTGTGGCCTAGAGCAGCCTGAGAGCCCCCACCAGACGACCGTTTCGGGGCTTTGACTTACGCAGGACCAAGTCCGCTCTCGACCCAGTCGTTGAATGAAATGCGCTGCAATTGCAGCGGACATTTATTGTCAGGTCCAATCCCGGTCAGGACAAATTATTCGCGCCGTGAAGCCACCTGACCAGCTTAGACGTTGAAGCGAATATGCATCACGTCGCCATCTCTGACAACGTACTCGCGGCCTTCGAGGCGCATCTTGCCGGCTTCCTTTGCGCCTTGCTCACCCCGGCAGGTGATGTAGTCCGCGTAGGCGATCACTTCGGCGCGGATAAAGCCCTTTTCGAAGTCGGTATGGATGACACCCGCCGCGTGCGGCGCGGTGCTGCCCCGAGGCAGGGTCCAGGCGCGGACCTCCTTCGGCCCCGCGGTGAAGAATGTCTCCAATCCGAGCAGCTTGTAACCGGCATGAATCAACCGGTCGAGCCCTGGCTCCACCAACCCCATGTCGTCCAGAAACACCTGCCGATCCTCAGGTTCGAGGTCGGCAATCTGGGCCTCGAGCACGGCCGATATCGCGACCACCGGGGCGCCCTCGCGGCGGGCCCGGTCCTCGACCGCGGTAAGCATCGCGTTGCCTGAGAACCCGTGCTCGGCGACGTTGGCGACATACATGGTGGGTTTCATCGTGAGTAGGAACAACGGTTTCAGCACCACCCGCTCTTCCGGATACAGATCCACCGTGCGCGCCGGTTTCGCCTCGTTTAGTGCCACTGCGACTTTTTCGAGTGCGGCGACCAAGCGTTGCGCCTCCTTGTCGCCTCCCGTCCGGGCAGCCTTCGCGTGCTTGCCGAGTTGCTTCTCCACCGTGGCGAGATCGGCCAGGGCGAGTTCGACGTTGATGGTCTCGATGTCCGACTCGGGATTGATCGCGCCCGCGACATGGACCACATTGTCGTCGGCAAAACAGCGAACCACGTGGGCGATCGCGTCCGTCTCGCGAATGGTCGCCAGAAATTGGTTGCCCAGTCCCTCGCCTTTCGACGCCCCGGCAACCAGACCGGCAATATCGACGAACTCCACGGTCGCCGGCACGATGCGTTCGGGTCGCGCAATCGCAGCCAGGGCAGCAAGTCGCGCATCGGGAACCTCGACGATGCCGACGTTGGGATCGATCGTGCAGAACGGATAGTTTTCCGCAGCGACGCCGGCCTTGGTGAGGGCGTTGAAAAGGGTCGACTTGCCGACGTTGGGCAGACCGACGATGCCGCATCGCAGACTCATTCCTCCGGCCCCCGTTCCTTGCGCGCCGATCCCTGCGGCTCGTCCCTCACCGGTCGCGTGTGCAGCTCGTGCATCGCACGCTCAATCTCCCCTGAAGCCAGCCGCGGCCAGATCGCAAGCGCGCGGCCGATCGCATCGTCGATCAGCGGCCCTTCCTCGGCGCGCGGGGGGTGCAGGACGTAATCGACGACCTCCTGCTGCCCGAGCGCAGCGTCGCGGGGATGCCCGATGCCGAGGCGCAAGCGCCAGAATTCGCCACCGCCCAGTTGTGCAATGACGTCCTTGAGCCCGTTGTGGCCGGCGCTGCCGCCGCCGAGCTTGAGCTTGACGCTGCCCGGTTTCAGGTCGAGCTCGTCGTGCGCGACGAGTATCTCCGGCGACGAGAGGCGATAGAAGCGTGCCAGTGCGGCCACCGCGTAGCCATTCTCATTCATGTAGTCTCGCGGCAGTACCAGACGGATATCGCCGCCGGCGGCCGCGCCATCCCTGGCCACCAGGCTGTGGAAGCGTGCTTCCGCCGCAAAGCGCAATCCCAGCGCGCGGGCGAGCCGCTCCACAAACCAAGCCCCCGCGTTGTGGCGCGTCGCGGCGTAGTTGCGGCCGGGGTTGCCCATCCCGACGATCAGGCGCAAGGGGAGTGCCATGGCAGCTGGGGTATCGGGATAGGGGCCGATCATCGCTGATCGGACCCCTCCCACACCACCCGGCATGCGGGTCCGCACCGGGCGGTTGAAATAGCTTTGGTTTCTCGCTGCCAGAGTGCGTCGGGCTTCACCCTATTCACCGTATCGGCGAGCTTCGCAATTGCGAACATCTGAGACATTCCATTGCCGAGAATCACAGGGCGCCGTCTCCTATTCCTTTGGCCCTTCGCCCCATTCAGGCAGCTACTACGGCCTCTGCTGACTCCTCGCTCCGTGTCCCCACGTCGGCCTTTCGGCCATAAGGCGAGGTCTCCCCAGGTAAGAGCGCGATCCATCCCCGCGCAACCGCCGGATTTACGCCGCCTGAGCCTTGACCACAAGAGCTTTGCGGTATGTTGCCCGCTCGCCCTGCTCGGCACCGCCTCGTATCCAGTTCTTGTCCATCGGCTCACGGTTTCGCTTCACGCTTCCTTCCCACGCTCGGTCACCCTCACGCAGTTGCGCTTCACTTCGTTCGCTGTGGTCAGCTTACGGGAGGACTTGCACCTCCAAGATCGCGCCCATGCTGGGCGCACAACAAAAAAGCCCGCCGGATCGTGCCTGGCGGGCTCTTTCGCGTAGGCATCCGCCTATTTTTTCTCGTCCTTCTTGCCGGACGCCCGGTCGGAACCCTTCTCGGCGCCCTTCTCGGCCGCCTTGTCCCCACCTCTTTCCGCGCCCTTCTCCGCGCCTTTCTCGCCCGGCTTCTCTGCGGCGGCGCCCGCCTCCCCTTCCACGGCGGCAGCTTCCGCCTCCGCCTCGGGTGCGACCTCCTCGACCTCGGCGATGATCTTCGGAATGATCGCCGTCGCGACGACCGGATTCATTCCGGCGTGCGTCACGGCGGTCACGCCGGCAGGCAGCTTGAGATCCGTGAGGTGGATCGACTGGTTGAGCGCGAGATCGGACAGGTCGACCTCGATGAACCCGGGGAGATCCTTCGGCAGACAGGAAACATCGAGCTCGGTTAGCACGTGGCTGATGATCGCACCGGCGACCTTCACCGCTGGCGAATTCTCGCCGTTGGTGAAATGCAGCGGCACCTTCATGTGGATTCTGCGGTTGGCATCGACGCGCTGGAAATCGACGTGCAGCACTTCCTTGCGGAAGGGATGCATTTGCACGTCGCGCAGCAGTACCTGCGTCGACTCCGGCCCGAGCTTCATGGTCAGGATCGACGAGTGGAACCCCTCGTTTTTCAGTGCGTGGATGAGGGCATTGTGGTCGAGTTCGATTGGCTGCGGGTTCGCCGTGCCGCCATAGACGATGCCCGGCGCCCGTCCCGAACGCCGCAGGCGCCGGCTTGCGCCGCGCCCTTCCACGCCGCGCGGGAATGCGGTGAATTCGTAGTGCATGGTGCGACTCCTTTGTCTGCGGCCTCCCGTTAGCTAAAGCCGGTCGGTCGTCCGCGATGGCGACGCCCCGCGCCGCCTTGGCGCCGATGCGGGGAAAGCCTTGAATTATATGCGGAAACGATGCCCGGATGCAACCCGAGCCCTCGGCCCAAGGGGAAGACGCTACTCGGTAAAAAGCGAGCTTACCGATTCCTCGTTGGAGATGCGCGTCATCGTTTCGGCAAGCAACTGCGCGCACGAGAGCGCGCGGATGCGCTTGCAGGCACGGGCTTCCTCGGAGAGCGGAATGGTATCGGTCACGACGATCTCGTCGAGTTCGGATTCCGCAATGCGCGCCACCGCGCCACCGGAGAGCACCGGATGCGTGCAGTAGGCAAACACTCTCTGCGCGCCGTTCTCCTTCAGCGCCGCGGCGGCCTTGACCAGCGTATTCGCGGTGTCGACGATATCGTCCATGATCACGCAGGTCCGGCCTTCCACGTCGCCGATGATGTTCACGACCTCCGCAACATTCGCCTTCGGTCGCCGCTTGTCGATGATCGCAAGATCGGAGTCGAGGCGCTTGGCAATCGCCCGGGCGCGCACCACGCCGCCGACATCGGGCGAGACGACGAGCAGGTTGTCGTAATTCTGCTTCCACAGATCGCCCAGCAGCACCGGCGTCGCATAAATGTTATCGACCGGGATGTTGAAGAACCCCTGGATTTGATCCGCGTGCAGATCCATCGTCATCACGCGATTGACCCCAACCGAGGAGAGCATATCGGCGACGACTTTAGCGGTGATCGGCACGCGTGCAGAGCGCGGGCGGCGATCCTGGCGCGCGTAGCCGAAGTAGGGAATTGCCGCGGTGATGCGTCCGGCCGAGGAGCGCTTGAGGGCGTCGACCATCACCAATATCTCAATCAGGTTGTCGTTGGTCGGGGCGCAGGTCGACTGCAGCACGAACACATCACGCCCGCGCACGTTCTCGAGCAGCTCCACCATGATCTCGCCGTCGGAAAAGCGTCCGACGATGCAACGGCCGAGGCTGATGTGCATGTGGCGGACGACGGCCTCCGCGAGTTGCGGGTTGGCGTTGCCGGTGAAGATGCGCATCCGTTCGAAGGCCATGGCCGCGTCCTGGGAAGTCAATCGAACGGGCCGGTCGCAGCGAACTCGCCGGCGGCCCGCCCATGGCTGTGGGTGGCTGGGGAGGTAGGGATCGAACCTACGAATGCCGGAATCAAAATCCGGTGCCTTACCACTTGGCGACTCCCCAAGGGAAAACCGGTCGCGCCCGAAGCGTCAGGACGCCGCAAAATGCAACAGCGGATGGTGGTTAAGTGCCCGCGCCGCAAACCCGGCGTGGCCCGCGCGCTCCACCCGAGCGAGCGTCTGCAGCGCGGCCTGCTCGGCGGAAAACGCGGCGAACACGCACGCCCCGGAGCCCGACATGGCGATCGACGCTGCACCGGCCGCCTCGCTTGAAAGGGCATCGAGACTGGCGGCGATTTCCGGAAACCGCGAAGTTGCAACCGCCTGCAGATCGTTGCGGCCGTAGCCTTCGGAAAAGACACACATTTTCGCGGAGCGGCTGTTGCGTGTCAATTCGGGTGCCGCGAAAACCTTCGCCGTGGCAACCTGCACCGGCGGCATGACGACGACGAACCATGTCGGCGGCAGGCTCACCGCCTCGAGCACCTCGCCGATGCCGCGGGCGAGCGCCGGGGTGCCGAAGACGAAAAACGGCACGTCAGCGCCCAGCTCCAAAGCCAGTGCCATCAGGGCGGGGCGCGTCAACCCAAGCTGCCACAACCGGTTGAGCCCGAGCAGGACCGTCGCCGCATCCGAGCTGCCGCCGCCGAGGCCTCCCCCCAGCGGAATTCGCTTGTCGACGTCGATGTCGACACCGCGCGAGATGCCGCAGGCGCTCTGCACAAGACGTGCCGCGCGCACGGAGAGGTCGTCCGCTGCGGCAACCCCGGCAGGGCCGCGCGCGCGCAGCACTTGTCCGTCGTCGCGCAGGCCGAGCGTGATGCGATCGCCGCGATCGATCGGCACGAGCAGGGTTTCGACCCGGTGATAGCCGTCGTCCCGGCGTCCTATCACATGCAGGAACAGGTTGAGCTTCGCTGGCGCCGGCAGCGTCCATGCGTTGGATGAACTCATCGCTTGCTCAATGCCAGCGGTCGATTGCGATGCGCAACTCGACGTCCGGATAGGTGAGCACGAGTCGGGAGGGCCGCCAGCTCGCGTCGGCAGCCGGCGCATAGGCCTGATAGACGATGGTCCAGCCATCCTGGCGGAGCACCGCGATCCGACCGTCTTCGCCCGCCTCCGGCGTAAACGGTGTGCCCGGGCGTGAGGTCCCCTGAATCCAGAATGAAAGTCCCTGCACCGGTAGCGGCCAGCCGAGGCCCTGCTCGGTCAGAGTTCCCCAGTCGCCGGCCGCCGACACCCGGCCATCGGCGGCCTGCAGCCGCACCTGCGACGAGTCGCCCGACAGCACGGCAATGGTTTGCCCGAGTGGCGACGCGAACTGCAGTTCGTCGCGTTCGTCCGCATGCCGCCAGCGAAAGCTCGCCGCCAGCGCATCACTGCCGTGGCGCATGCTAAGTCGCCCGTCGACCTCGAACGCAGTGAGCACTGGGGGCTGCGCAACGGGCTGCCCCGCCCGCTCGAGCGCCGCGGGGACGCAACCGCCGAGGACAGTTACCAGGGCGACCCAATGCGCGGCCGCAACCGCGCGCACGACCGCCTGCGAAGCCGCGCCGCGGAATGCGCGCATCACGGCCCGCTACGCTCAGGGTGCCAGGCGGTGAACAGTATCGAGCAATACCGGGTTGTCCGGCGTTTCCTTGAGCTGCGACTGCCAGACTTGTTGCGCGTTAGCGCGTTCGCCCTTGGCCCAGAGCACCTCGCCGAGATGCGCCGCGATTTCGGGATCGGGACGTTCGGCGAGGGCGCGGCGCAGAAACTTCTCCGATTCGCCCAGGTTGCCGAGACGGAAATGCGCCCAGCCCATGCTGTCGAGGATGAACGGGTCTGATGGCGCGAGCGCATGTGCCTGCTCGATGAGCTTCAAGCCTTCGACGGCGCGCGGGGTACGATCGACCAGCGTGTAGCCGAGCGCGTTCAGGGCTTGGGCGTTGTCGGGTTTGAGCTCGATCACGCGCTTCAAGCGCGCCTCGACTTCGTCGAGCCGATCGAGCTTCTCGGCAACCATTGCCGCATCGTAGAGGAGGTCGGCCGAATCGGGTTCGTCCGCCAGCGCCTTGTTCAGTACCGCATACGCGCCCTTGTAGTCGCCCGCATCCTCCAACAGCTGCGCCTCGGCTTGTTTGAGCTCGATCTCCTGGTCGCGTCCGTCGGCTTCGAGCGTATTGAGGTACTGCCGAGCCGACGCCACCTGCCCCTGCTTGCCCATGACCGAAGCGATGCGAAGCTTGGCGAGCCAAGCGCGATCGCCCACGGTCACTTCTCGATAGCGCGCGATCGCCTCGTCGTAGCGGTGCGTCTCTTCCGCGATCTCACCCAAATAGAATGCGACCGCTCCCGGCTCGCCGAAACCCACCTTCTTCAGTTCGTCGAACAGCCGCTCGGCGTTGCCATAGTCCCGCATCTGCAGCGACAGCGCGGCAACGGCGTATTCGAGTTCGCGGTCGGAAGGTTCGGCGTCGAGCTGGCGCTGAAATACCGCTCTCGCGTCGGGATAGCGCTCTTGCTCGATATAGAGTTGCGCGAGTGCGCTGGCCGCCGCGCGCGAACTCGGGACCTCGACCAGAAAGGCCTTAAGGTAATCGATCGCGCTCGAACTCGAACCCTTGGCCAGAATATCCGCCTTGACCAACACGCCACGTTCCCAGCCGGGCCTCAGTTCCAATGCCCGGTCGACGGCGCGCGTAGAAGCGGCCACGATTTCGATATCGGTAAGGCCCGTGTTATAGCCCGCAACCGCCACTGCAAGCTGGGCCTCGGGCACGCCCGGATAGGGCTTGGCCAGGTCGGTGACCAGTTGGTATACCGCCACCTTGTCCGGTTGCGCGGAGAGCGCCCGGTTGAGCTGCAGGAAGGCGTCGCCAAGGGTCTTGCCACTCGCGGCCGCATCGGCCAGCAGGCGCTCCAGATCCCCTTTGAGGTCGCCGCTTGCGCCCGGCTGACCGAGCATCGTGACCATCTGCCGCGCTCGGTCCGAGCTCGGATCGAGTTGCTGCCACAACTGGGCCGCGTCCACGGCCATGGCCCGCTGCCGCGCGAACAACGCGATCTCCGTCGCCCGGCGCGCCAGGGTTGCATCCTGGGCTTCGCGCGCCGCCTCAAAATAGGCCCGGGCAGCGAGCGCGGGCTCACCGCGCTGGAGCGCAATGTCGCCCACGAGGATCTTGTACATGATCTCGGCGCTCAACTCCGCCGAGTCGGCCGGCGCGGAGTCCGGCGCGGTGGCCTGCGGAGCCGCCGTTTCCGGCGCGGTCTGCGCTGCCGCCAGCGGCCCGAGGGCGATTAAGGCCAGCGCCAGGAACGCGGCGAGGGTATTGCGCAGTTCGGTGGGAATACGCACGTTGCCAATCGCTTTCTCAAGACCCCGGCGCGGGAGTAAATCACCGCCCGGGAAACCCAATATCTTAGGGTATAGTCGGCACGGCCACAAACCCGTTCGTGCGCGTTCCATGCCCGAGCTCCCTGAAGTCGAGACCACACGCCGCGGCGTCGCCCCGCACGTAGAGCGGCACAAAGTGACCGCGGTAAGGATCTACGACCGCCGACTGCGCTGGCCGGTTCCACCGGATCTGCCGCGTCGCCTGGTCGGACGGACGGTCGATCGCGTCGACCGCAGGAGCAAATATCTGCTCTTCCGGCTCGGCGCCGATACCCTGATCGTGCATATGGGTATGACCGGAAGCCTGCGCGTATTCACCACGCCCCCGCCCAAACAGCTGCACGACCACGTCGAACTCGAATTCGACAACGGCGTGGTGTTGCGCTACCGCGATCCGCGGCGCTTCGGCGCAATGCTGTGGTCACCCGGTTCGTCGGCGCTGCATCCGCTGCTGTCCAAACTCGGAGTCGAGCCCTTTTCGGCGCAGTTCAACGCCGATTACCTCTACCGGGCGACCCGTCACCGCCGGGCCGCGATCAAGCTCACGCTTATGGACAGCCATCTGGTGGTCGGGGTGGGGAATATCTACGCCAACGAAGCCCTGTTCCGAGCCGGCATCCGCCCGCGTCGCGCGGCCAAGCGCGTATCGCGCCCGCAACTGGCGCACCTGGTCGACGCGGTACGCACTACGTTGGCCGACGCCATTGCCAAGGGCGGCAGCACGCTGCGAGATTATGTCGACAGCCGCGGAGAGCCGGGTTCGTTCCAGCTCGAGTATTACGTTTACGGCCGCGAACATGAGCCCTGTCGCGTCTGCGGCGCGGTGATCCGGTCGATTCGGCAGGGCGGACGGGCGAGCTTCTACTGCCCGCGCTGCCAGCGCTAAGCCGCGGCGCTCCGGAATGGGCGCTAGGCCCTTGTTTTGGCGCGATTTATGCTAGAGTGCCTTAGGACGGGCGAAAGCCATGCCCCAGGGAAGGCAGGGGAATGAACCAATCGAGAGAGCTCGCGGCACGCTTCGAGGCCTATAGCGACTGGCGCCGGCGGTTGTCGGCCGGAATTTCCGGGCTGCACGAATGGCTGTCGCGGCAGGACTTGGCCGACGCTCAAGCCGACGTCAAGTTCCAGCATCTGCTCGAGCGCCTGCACCAGGACAAGCTCGTGATCGCGTTTGTCGCCGAGTTCTCCCGCGGCAAGTCGGAGCTGATCAACGCGATTTTCTTCGCCGATTTCGGCCAGCGCCTCCTGCCATCCTCGGCCGGCCGCACGACGATGTGCCCGACGGAGCTGCTCTACGACCCAGCGCGGCCGCCGTCGATTCGTCTGCTTCCAATCGAGACCCGCGCGCGCGATGGCTCAGTCGCGGAATTCAAGAACTACGCCGACGAATGGGTCACCCTGGCGCTGGACCTGTCCTCGGCCGACAAGATGAGCCAGGTGCTCTCACAGGTGTCTCAGACCAAGCGCATCCCGATCGCTCTGGCGCGCAAGTACGGCCTCTACGACGACGCCGAGCTGCTCGCGCCACTGTCGCCTGCGGACGAAGGTGCCATCGACATTCCCGCCTGGCGCCATGCGGTGATCAACTTTCCGCATCCGTTGTTGCAACAAGGCTTGGTCATCCTCGACACGCCCGGCTTGAATGCAATCGGCACCGAACCGGAGCTCACGCTGAATCTGCTGCCCAACGCGCACGCGATCCTGTTCCTCTTGGCGGCAGACGCCGGCGTCACCCGGACCGACATCGAAGTGTGGCAGAACCACCTGGTCGGCGTCGAGCCGGCGACCAAGGAGGGCCGGCTCGTGGTTCTGAACAAGATCGACGGGCTATGGGACGAACTGAAGAGCGAGGCGGAGATCGATGCGGAGATTGCGCGCCAGGTCAGGACCTCGGCGCAGCTTCTGGCCATCCCGCCCGCCCAAGTATTCGCCGTATCCGCGCAGAAGGCCCTGCTGGCGAAGGTCAACGGCGACGATTCCCTGCTCGCCAAAAGCCGCCTGCCGCAGCTCGAGCAGGCGCTGTCGAAGGAACTCATTCCTGCCAAACGCGACATCGTCGGCACGGCGGCTCGAACCGAGATCCGCACGCTCGCCGCATCAGTGCGCGCGATTCTCGACGCACGCAGCGCCGGGATTCAGGAGCAGCTGGCCGAACTGCGTGGCCTGCGCGGCAAGAATCAGGACGTCGTCGAGCACATGATGGACCGCATCAAACAGGAGAAGGATCTGTTCGAGCGCGGGATGCAGCGCTACACCGCGCTCCGAACGGTGTTCACGCAGCAGACAAACGCGCTCCACGATTCGATCGGCCTCCAGACGCTGCGCGAAACCGCGGGCGAAACGCGCAAGCGCATCGAGGCGAGCCCGTTCACCAAAGGGGTGCGGATGGCGATGAGCGACTTCTTTGCGGCGATTCGCGGCAACATCGAGCGCAGTGCGCAAGGGACGCTGGAGATCCACGACCTGATGGAGGCGATGTACACGCGCTTCGCCAAGGAACACGGGCTCGAGCCGTTCGCGCCGCCGCCGTTCTCCATGCTCAAGTACCAGAAGGAGGTCGACCGTCTCGAGCGCGCCTACAACGTTCACTTCAACACCCTGTGGAACATGGTGAGCAAGGCGAAGTTCACGTTGATGAAGCGGTTTTTCGAGACGATCGCGATCCGCGTTAAGCATGTTTACGATATCGCCAATCGCGACCTCGAGTCGTGGCTCAAAGCGGTGATGGCGCCGCTGGAGACGCAGGTCCGCGAGCACCACCTGCAGTTGCGGCGAAGGCTGGAAAGCGTCAAGCGCATCCACCGTGCCAGTGACGAGCTCGAGGAACGCATCGCCGAGCTCGAGCATGCGGAGGCGGGTGTCAGGGGCCAGACCGACGCGCTTGCGCGCGAAATCGCGGCGATTGACGCGGTGATCGAACAGCCGGAGCTCTTCCCGCTGGCAGCAAACGCCTAGCGCGCGCCCACGGCGCTTTTAGCCGCCATCAAGCCCTCATATTTCGCGCGTAGCTGCGCCTGCGTTTCCACCCGGTCCGGATCGACGGGAATGCAATCGACCGGGCATACCTCGACGCATTGCGGGCGCTCGAAATGGCCAACGCATTCGGTGCATTTTGCGGGATCTATGACGTAGATCTCGACACCCTGGGAAATCGCGCCATTGGGGCATTCCGGCTCGCAGACATCGCAATTGATGCATTCGTCGGTGATGATCAGAGCCACCGCAGCCACCTCACCCGGCCCGCGCGGCAGGCGGGCGGGCGGCGAACTTGGTCGCCAGGCGCAAGGCAACCGGCGGGCTCACGAACCTGCTGACGTCGCCGCCGAAGCGGGCGATCTCCCTCACGATCGTTGAGGACATGAACAGGTATTCTTCGGCCGGGGTCAGGAACAGCGTTTCGACTTCCGGGTAGAGGTTCCGGTTCATTCCCGCCATCTGGAACTCGTATTCGAAGTCCGACACCGCGCGCAGACCGCGCAGAACCACCGACGCGCCGACCGAATGCACGAATTCCATGAGCAATCCGGCGAATCCCATCACGCGCACGTTGGCATAGCCGGCAAAGACCTCGCGCCCCATCGCCTGCCGCTCGGCCGCGGTGAACAGGGGGCCCTTGCTCTCGCTAGCGGCAACGCCGACGATGACTTCGCCGAAGAGCCTGGAGGCCCGGCGCACCACGTCCTCATGCCCGCGCGTGAACGGGTCGAACGTTCCCGGATAGACGACCTTGAGCATTGCGTTCAGATTGAGCCGGCGTGGCGCAGCAGATGATAATGCACCTGCCCTGCTTTGTCGCTGCGCCATATCGCCAGGCCCGGCGGCGCAGCGATGGGCTCCGGCGCCTCGACGTAGAGGCACCCACCCTGCGCGAGCCGCGCCGCGGCCATCGGAAGCAGCCGCGCCCAGTGATAGGCGGCGAACGGCGGATCGAGGAAGATCACGTCATAGCAACGTGCGTCGCGCAGCACGAAGCTTTGCGCTTCGGCGCAGTGCGCCTCAAGGGCGCGCGTGCCGAGTTTCTCCGCCATCGCGACGAGCGCGCGCACGAGCGCGCGGTCGCGATCGACCGCGACGGCGAGTGCTGCCCCGCGTGACAGGGCTTCGAAGGAGAGCGCGCCGCTGCCGGCGAACGGGTCGAGCGTGGTGCGGCCGGTCAGATCCTGGCCAAGCCAGTTAAACAGCGTTTCGCGCACACGATCCGGCGTCGGACGAAGCGCCGGCAGGTCGGGAAAATGCAACCTGCGACCGCGCCATTGGCCGCCGATGATGCGAATTGCGTTGGCGGCCATGGACGGGAGGAGCGAGCAAACGCGGGACGGTAGAATTATATCGTTCGTACCCCATGCCGATGCTCGACCTATTCAAACGCAAGCCCGACGGCGATGAGCGCTCCTGGAGTGAACGCCTGCGCGCCGGTCTGAGCGCCTCGCGGGAGCGTTTGACGCGACCGCTGGCGGCGATGGTCGGGCGCAACTCAGTTGCCGCAGCCGACCTCGAAGCGCTCGAATCGGCCCTGCTCTCGGCCGACGTCGGCGTGCCGGCAACGGAGCGCCTGCTCGCCGATCTGCGCCTGCGCTGGAAACGCGCAGAGTCAGATGCCGATCCGAGGTCTCTGCTGAAGGCATCGTTAACCGCCCTGTTGCTTCCTCTCGAACAGCCGCTCGTCGTGGGGCCGGAGCGGCCATACGTCATCATGCTTGCTGGGGTTAACGGCACGGGCAAGACGACCTCCATTGGCAAGCTGGCCAAATGGTTGCAGGGGCAGGACCTGTCGGTGCTGCTCGCCGCCGGCGACACCTTCCGCGCGGCGGCGCGGCAGCAGCTCGAAATATGGGGCGAACGAAACGGGGTCCCGGTCATCGCCCAGCAGGGGGGCGACCCGGCGGCGGTGATGTTCGACGCCATTGCCGCGGCCCGGGCGCGCGGCATCGACATCGTGCTCGCCGACACCGCCGGCCGCCTCCCGACACAAGGCCACCTGATGGACGAGTTAAAGAAGATTCGCCGTGTACTTGCCAAGGCGCAGGCTGGCGCCCCGCACGAAACCTTGCTCGTCGTCGACGCCAACACCGGACAGAACACGCTCGCCCAAGTGGAGGCCTTCGACGCCGCCCTCACCCTCACCGGCCTGATCGTGACCAAGCTCGATGGCACGGCCAAAGGTGGCGTCGTGGCCGCCATCGCCGGGACCAGGCCGGTCCCTCTGCGCTTCATCGGCATCGGGGAGGGGATCGACGACCTACGCCCCTTCCGCGCCTCGGAGTTCGCCGAGGCACTTCTGGGATAGCCCCAGCGGAACAACCGTAGCGGACACTCACTGTCTCTGAACGCCCCTTGCATAAGGCATATAGAAGAGGTGCTGGCGGCCGCCAGCTGGGAACTTACCGCGCTCTTAGCACTCTTAAGTCTCGAGTGCTAGAATATTTTCCAAGCGCACAAAGGAGACTCACTTGATGGCGAGCACTAGGACTACGCTGGCTTTCCCGACCCCGGCTTCGCTGGGCAGCGTCGATCAGTATATCCAGGCGGTCAATCGCTTTCCGCTGTTGTCGGCGGAGCAGGAGGTTGAGTTCGGCCGGAGGTTGCGAGACTCCAATGATCTTGATGCCGCGCGGCAGCTGGTGCTATCGCACCTGCGGCTCGTGGTCGCGATCAGCCGCAACTATCTGGGCTACGGCTTGCCCCAAGCCGACCTCATCCAGGAAGGCAATGTCGGGCTGATGAAGGCGGTGCGCCGCTTCGACCCGGAGCGCGGGGTCCGACTGGTATCGTTCGCGCTGCATTGGATCAGGGCCGAGATTCACGAGTATGTCCTGCGCAACTGGCGCCTGGTCAAGATCGCGACGACCAAGGCGCAGCGCAAGCTGTTTTTCAACCTGCGCAGCATGAAGGCGGGTCCCGGCGCGCTGACGCGCAAGGAGGCATCGGCGATCGCCAAGGACCTCGGCGTCAAGCCGGAAGAGGTTTTCGAAATGGAGACCCGATTGTCAGGCAAGGATATCGCGCTCGAGCCGCAACCGGGCGACGAAGGCGAAGCGCTGACACCGATCGCCTACCTGACCGACACCGAGGCCGAGCCGGCGCAGATTCTCGAACGAGCCGAGTCGGCGCGCACCCGCAGCGATGGGTTGCATGTCGCGCTCTCGAAGCTCGACCACCGCAGCCGCGACGTCATCGAAGCGCGCTGGCTGCGCGAGGACGACAAGGCGACGCTACAGGAGCTGGCCGACCAGTACGGCGTATCGGCGGAGCGGATACGGCAGATCGAAAGCAAGGCCTTGAAGATGATGCGCGGCCAGATGGGCGCCTTGTAACGCCTTGCACCGCGCAGCGGCAACGCCGGCCGCGGGCCGGCGTTTTTTTGTCGCGTTGTCAGCCCCGAATGGCCCGTCCCGCACCGGTGGGCGCCGTCACAATGCCCCCTCGTCGGTACGGCGCGAGAAGCGAATGTTGAGCTGCTTTAGCTTCCGGTACAGATGGGTTCGCTCGAGACCTGCCCGTTCCGCGACGCGGCTCATGTTGCTCTGTTCCTTGCCAAGCAACTGCTCGAAATAGATGCGTTCGAACGCTTCGCGCGCCTCACGCAGGGGCATTTCGAAGAAGCGGGCGGTGAGCTCGGGCGCGACTGCCGCCGGCGGCAGGAGGGCGCTGTCGCCCAAGAGTCTTCGCACGTGCTCGCCCGTGATCTCGCCGTTCACGGTCAGTGCGAGGTTGGCGATGACACTGTGCAGATGGTCGAGATTGCCCGGCCAGTAGGCCGCAGTCAGCGCCACGACCGCGCCGCCGTGCAGCGTGGCCTGCGTGCGTTGGCTCGACGATATCTCGCGCCAGAACCGCTCCACCAGGGCCGGAATGTCCTCGCGCCGCTCGCGCAACGGCGGCAGCATGACCGCGCCGGCCGAAAGAGTCGCCAGTAACGCCGGGTCAAAGCGGCCGTCGGCGGCAAGATTGCCGAGTTGCTCGCTGCTGGTGCATACGAGTTGTGTATTGTGCTTCTCGAGCTTGGCGAGCAGAAATGCCAGTCCCTTCTGCTCACCCCGGGAATAGCTGCCGATCTCGCCGCAGTAGAGCAGCCCGTCACGGGCTTCCTCGAGCAGCTGCAGCGGATTGGCAACCAGGCGGATGCCTCCCTGCAACGCGACGAACGGTGTGTCGGGCACGTGCACCGCGCGCGCAACGAGTTCGTGGCCGGTACCTGCCTCGCCGATGACCAGGATCGGCCGTGCCGCACGCAGCAGTTGCTCGATCGCCCGCTCGGCCTCGATCACAGGCGTGCTCGTTCCCAGCGGGGAGAGGGTGATGCGGCGGGGCCCTTGCCCGGCACCGGTCTTGAGCGCCCGGGTTACCGTCGCCAGGAGCTTCTGCAGGCCCACCGGCTTTTCGAGGAAGTCGAAGGCGCCGATCTTGGTCGCCTCGACTGCCGTCTCGATCGTTCCGTGCCCTGACATCATGACCACCGGCATCGTGAGCTGGCCGGCCGCCGCCCACTCGCGCAGCAGCGTAACGCCGTCGGTATCGGGCATCCAGATGTCGAGCAGAACGAGCGCGGGTTGGCTGCGCGCACGGTAGCTCCGCGCTTCGCCCGCATTCTCGGCAAGGCTCACGCGATATCCTTCGTCCTGAAGGATTTCGGACAACAGTTCGCGGATGCCGACCTCGTCGTCGACGATCAGGATCTCCTTCGGCTGCGCCATCACGTCTCGCTCCCTTCCCGCGGAAAGTGCAGAGTTACCCGCGCCCCGCGCGGTCGTCTATTCTCGATCGTGACCCGGCCGCGATGTTCGTCGACGATCTTCTTGACGATCGCGAGCCCCAGACCGGTGCCCTTGGCCTTGGTGGTCACGTAGGGCTCGAACGCGCGGCGCATCATGTCCTCGGGAAACCCGCTGCCCGCGTCGGCGACCGACAGTATCAGCTCGTCGCCTCGTACCTCGGTGCCAAACTCGTACAGCGGCTCGGCGACATCTGCCTGGGCGTCGAGCGCATTCTGGATCAGGTTATGGAACACTTGGCGCAGGCGGGTCGGCTCACCCTGGATGACGGCACCGTACTCGGCGAGCTTCAACGACAGGTGGGGCCGCAGATTTTCGTACAAGGCGAGTACATCAAGCAAGAGGGCATTGACGTCGACCGACTGCATCTTGCCCGGTCCTGCCTGCCGGGCATAGATTGCGAAGTCATCGACCATGTGCTTCATCGCGGTCACCTGCGCGATGATCGTATGCGTCCCTCGCAGCAGCGTCTCCTCGTCGGCGCCGGCGAGCTTGCCCCCGAGCTTGACCGCCAGGCGCTCGGCGGAGAGCTGAATCGGCGTCAGCGGATTCTTTATCTCGTGCGCGAGCCTGCGCGCGACCTCCGCCCACGCAGCGTCACGCTGTGCCTGCACGAGTTCGGAAACGTCGTCAAACACGACCACGCACCCCGGAGCCGGCTCGCCGGGAAGCCCGGACCCGCGCATCAACAGGACTCGCGTCTGCTTGGATACCGCGATCTCGGCCTGCTTCTGCCACTGGCCGTCGCGTCCGCTGTGAAAGCCCTCAGCAACGAGGTCGGCGAACGCGGAGAGCGCCGGCATCCGGCGCCCCCAGTCGGCAAGCGGCACCCCGATCAGATCGACCAGGGGCTGTTGCAGAATTACCGCCGCGCTGGGATTGGCGGTGCGCAACCGAAACGCGTTGTCGAACGCGAGCACCCCCGCGGACAGGTTGGCGAGCACGCTCTCTAGATAGGCGCGGGTGGTTTCGATTGCGCTGCGATTTTCCTTCTCCTTCTGCTGCGCTTCCGCAAGCTGCGCCGTCATGGTGTTAAAAGACTCGGTGAGCACGCCCAATTCGTCGCGACTTTGCACCGGATGGCGTCGGCTGAAATCCCCCTGCGCCACCGCGCGCGTTCCCTCTGCGAGCAACCCCAGCGGCCGGCTGAACCGCTCGGAGAGCACAACCGCCAGCCCCAGCGCCGACAACAGCGCCAGTAGCAGGGTCAGGGTGAGGGTCAATGTGTACAGTTGCTTCAACGCCTGGCGCGAAAACGAGATCTCCTGGTAATCGCGATAGCCCGCCTGGACCTTGTCGGCCTCCAGCTGCAGCTGTTTGGGAACCGGCTCCATGACTTGCAGCACGCGCACTGGCTCCAGCGGGTCGGAGCTGTTGACCGGAACAACGACGCGCAACATCAGGCCCTGGTCACCCATCTGCTCGATCACCGAAAAGGGCTGTTGCAACCGGGCCCGCCGCAGCGCCTGCGGCGGCGGCGGCTCCGGTGTGAGCATCGACCCGGAGATCCCCGCGACGGCAAGCACGCCGCCAGAGGACGAGAACAGCGCCGCCTCGTAGATGCCCGCCTGCTCGCTGGCGCGGTTCAGCCGTGAGGCGATGCTCCCGGGCTCGGTCTCCTGCAGCGTCAACGCGAGTTGCGTTGCCTTGTTCGTGGTTTCATTGAGCAGGTAATCCAGAGCGCTGCGGGCGAGATTGAGCCCGCCCTCCAGCGACCGGTCGACCCGCACATCGAACCACGATTCGATGCTCTTGCTGATGAACTGCACCGAAACCCCGTACAGCAGCGCACCGGGCAGCACCGCAACCAGGGCGAACAGCAGCACCAGCCGCATCGCCAGGCGTGAGCCGAATACGCCGGCCTTGAGGTTTCTGCGCAACCGCAGCAGCTGATAGCCGACGAGCCCGGTCAGCACGGCCAGCATCGTGCCGTTGAGCGCAAGCAGGAGGTTGTAGCTGCGCGCGAACAACGCGCTGTTGGCGCTCGCGGTCGCGAGCAGAAACAGGAAAATGACGCCCAGGCACGCGCAAACCAGCAGGACGTAGCGCATCACGCGCGGCGAGAGGGCGCCGCTCATGGCGCGAAACTCCAGCGGTACCACTCGGATTGCAGCGACCAGTCGCGCGAGGCGAGCGCGTTAATCTGAAACGGTTTGGGCAGCTGCGTAACGTCAAGCCGCAGCCGTACCGCGGCGTCATAGCGCGCGCCCTTCGTGAGCGCATCGATCGCGATCACCGGTCGCGATACGACCCGCGAGAGCAGGTGCTCGACTTCCTCGAGCGACTCGAATTGTTGGCCCAGCAATCCCGTGGCGACGCGATATTGGCGCGTCAGCGGCGAGTAGCTGATCCGGTACTGGACTGACTCGGTGACGACTTTTTCATCGAGCCAGTACCAGCGCGGCCGCGACAGCTCGAATTCGAGCACGAAGTACAGCGATACGCCCTTCTGCAGCGCCTCCTCGAGGGTGGGGTTGAAGACGACGTCGAACTGCGCGTTCAGCACATAGTTCTCGTCCTCGGCGCGCAGCTCCGCCGACTTGACCGCGATCGTGTCGCCACGCGCGGCCGGCGCGAACGGAAGCCAGAGGGACGCGGTCAGGCACAACAGGCCGAGAAATCGGTTCGTTGACGACATGCCACGGGCGGCGGCGAGCCGCACGATCCGGGTAGAGATTAGCTTTTCTGCAGGAGGGCGTAGAAAAACCCGTCGTGATTGTGCTCTGCGCTACCCTCGGCTGGCAAGAGTTGCCCGTCGGCACAAGCCAGTGCAGCGGACAGTTGCAGGGGCAAGCGTGTCGCATCCACATGGCGGGCGAGGAAAGTATCGATCTGCGCCGCGTTCTCGGCCCGGAAGATGGAGCACGTCGAATACAGCAGCCTGCCACCGCGCGCGAGCATCATCCACGATGAATCGAGGATCCGGCGTTGCTGCGCAACGAAGCCGGCGAGGTCGGTCTCGCGGCGCAGCCACTTGATATCGGGGTGACGGCGCACGACACCGGACGCCGTGCAGGGCACATCGGCAAGAATGCAGTCGAACGGGTGGTCGTTCCACCATCCTCCGGGATCGGCTGCATCGCCGGCGATGAGCCGCGCCGCAAGACCGAGCCGGTCAAGGTTCTCGGCCGTGCGCCCGAGTCGCTCGGCATCGATGTCGACCGCGGTCAGGTCGAGGTTGGCAAGCTCGGCAAGATGGGTCGTCTTGCCGCCTGGCGCCGCGCAGGCATCCAGCACGCGCATGCCATCGCGCGCCCCGAGCAGCGGCGCTGCCAGCTGTGCGCCGGCATCCTGGACCGAGAACCATCCGTTGGCGTAGCCCGGCAATTCGGCCGCCGGACGCGGCCTTTCCAGCACCACCCCGGCGGCGCCGATGCGTTCGGCAGCCGTATCCGCACCCGCAAGCACGTCGACATAGGCGTCGGGAGCGATGCGCCGTATGTTGACGCGCAGGCACAGCGGCGGACGCGCATTGCCAGCGTCGAGCACCTCCGCGCAGCGCGCTGGCTGTTCCGTCCGGATGCGATCGATCCACCACCCGGGATAGGAGAAACGCGCCTCCGGCACGGCCATGACCTCGGCGAGTACCGCCTCCCGCCGGCGCAGGAAGTTGCGCAACACGGCGTTCACCAGGCCTTTTGCCGAAGTCCGGTTGAGGCGGGCGGTGGCGCGCACTGCGCAGTCGACAACGGTGTGCGGCGGTGCTTGGGTATGAATCAGCTGGTACAGCGCGACCCAGAGCAAGGCTTCGACGCTGGCATCGGCGAACGGTCGGTCGGCCAGGTAGCGCACGCTCGCGCGGAGCTGCCCGAGGAAGCGCAACGTGCCGTACGCAAGCTCGTGCACAAGCGCCCGATCGCCCGCCGAGGGATCATGCGCCTCCGCCAGTGCCGCCGGCAGCGTCGCGCCTGCCAGGACTCGCCTTACGACCTTCGCTGCGACGCGCTGCGCTCGCTCCATCGCAGGGAGCTTAAGCCGCCTATGCCGCCATGGCGAGCAGACGGTGGATGCGCTCCGCGGTCGGCGGGTGGGTGCTGAACATGCCGGCGATGCCTCCGCCCGAAAGTGGATTGATGATCATCAGGTGCGCCGTGGCCGGGTGCATCTCGGCGGTCTCGAGCGGCAGTCCCTTTGCGTAGCGGTCGATTTTCGCCAGCGCGTCGGCGAGCGCGCGCGGGTCGCCGGAGAGTTCCGCGCCGCTGCGATCGGCGTCGTACTCGCGGCTGCGAGAAATCGCGAGCTGGATCAGCAACGCCGCGATAGGCGCCAGGATGAGCACGACAAGGGTAACGAGCGGGTTGCGCTGGCCGGAATCGCGTCCGCCGAAAAACATACCGAAATTGGCCAGGGTCGAAATTGCCCCGGCAATCGATGCCGTGATCGTCGAGGTTAGGATATCGCGGTGCTTGACGTGCGAGAGCTCGTGCGCGAGCACCGCGCGCAACTCGCGCGTGGTCAAGAGCTGCAGGATGCCGGTCGTCGCGGCAACCGCCGCATGCTCGGGGCTGCGTCCCGTTGCGAAGGCGTTCGGCTGCGCCGCGTCGATGAGGTAGACCTTCGGCATCGGCAGGCCGGCCTGGCCCGCGAGCTCCCTCACTGCACTGTAGAGCTGCGGTGCGCTGGCCGCATCGACTTCCTGGGCGCGATAGAGCCTGAGCACCATCGTGTCGGAGAACCAGTACGCCCACAGGTTCATCGCCACCGCGAGCACCAGCGCGAGGAGCATGCCCTGGGCTCCGCCGAGCACCGCGCCGACCATGCCGAAAAGCGCCATGATCGCCGCCATCAATAATCCGGTCTTGAAGGTGTTGCCCAGCATTTGCTTGTTTTCTCCACCCCGATCGGAGCGGGGTTTGTGTCCAATTAGATGGCGGCGGCGGCCAGTGATTCAACCGTTCGCGCCGCCCAGTTGGGTCCCGGACGCAAGGGGGTGGCCGGCGAGAAACGCCGACACGGACAGTCGCCTCCCCCCGGCGCGCTGCATCGAGATCAGCTTGAGCGCGCCTTCGCCACACGCTACGACGATACCCGTGGCGTCGGCACGCAGGACCCTTCCGGGTGCGCCGGATGGCGAGGGCACTGGCGCGGCCTCCCACAGCTTGATGGTTTCGCCCGCGAGCGTCGTTTGCGCGCCGGGCGTCGGATTGAAGGCCCGGATCTGGCGATCGATGACCTGCGCGCTTTCCTGCCAGTCGATGCGCGCCTCGGCCCGGTCGATCTTCGCCGCGTAGGTAACGCCCGCTTCGGGTTGCGCTTGCGCGGAAAGATGCCCTTCCTGCTGCAACTGCCGCAACACCGTCACGATCGCACGTGCACCTGCGACGGCGAGCTTGTCGTGCAGGCTGCCCGCGGTCTCACGCGCCGCGATGGGCACCGGCGCGCGGGCGACGATCGGACCGGTGTCGAGGCCTTCATCCACGCCCATGATCGAGATGCCCGTTTCGCGGTCACCGGCGAGCAGCGCGCGCTGGATCGGCGCCGCCCCGCGCCAGCGTGGCAGCAGCGAAGCGTGGATGTTGATGCAACCGTGACGGGGCCAATCGAGGAGCGGCTTGGGCAGAATCAAGCCGAAGGCGGCGACCACGAGCACGTCGAGCGGCACCGCGGTGATTCGCTCGCGCGTGGCCGAGTCCTTAAGGCCCGCAGGCTGCAGCACCGGTAAGCCGCGCGCGCAAGCAAGCGCCTTGACCGGCCCCGGCTCGACCTTCATACCACGGCCGTGCGCTCGGTCAGGACGGGTGAGTACCAGGGTTACCGCCCAGCCGGCGTCAAGGATTGCCGCGAGGGCGACTGCCGCGAACGCGGGTGTGCCCGCGAACCCGATTTGCATCGACCCGCCCCGCCCTAGCTCGCGATTCGCTGCTTTTTCCCCATCTTCGCGGCGAGCCTCGCGCGCTTGAGCGGCGACAGGTAATCGACGAATACCTTGCCGATGAGGTGATCCATTTCGTGCTGGACGCACACGGCGAGCATACCCTCAGTCGTGAGTTCGAACAGCTTCCCGCTCTCGTCTTGCGCCCGGACGACGATCCGGGCGGCCCGCCGCACCTTTTCGTAGTAACCGGGCACCGACAGGCAACCCTCCTCGCCCTCCGCCTCGCCTTCGGCGGCGACGATCTCCGGGTTGATGAAAACCTTGAGCGTGTCGCGGGCCCCGCTTGCATCGATCACGATCACCTGCTTGGGCACATTGACCTGTGTCGCCGCAAGTCCCAATCCGGCTGCCGCATACATGGTTTCGGCCATGTCGCGCACCAATTTGCGGACGTCTGCCGTTACCACGGGCACCGCTGCGGCGATCTTTCTCAGCCGCGGGTCAGGGTACTCAAGGATGCGGAGGAGCATAATTGCTTGCAAAATGCAGGTTCGGGATGCAGAATCACGCCTAAGCCCTTATTTTGCGGCGATTTAGGACGTTAGCAAGCTCAACCTTTCGTTGCGGAGAGGCGTCATGCGCGCGAAGTCTATCACAGCGTCGTTGCTGCTTTCGGCCTTCGTGCTGCCGCTTCTGCTCGCGTCCGGAATGCTGCGCGCACAGGGCATCGAGCTCCAAGACAACCCGCCGGACCGCTATACCGTGCAGAAGGGCGATACCTTATGGGGCATCGCCGGCAAGTTTCTAAAACAACCCTGGCGCTGGCCGGATATCTGGCGAATGAACCGCGACCAGATCAAGAATCCGCATTGGATCTATCCGGGTGACGTCATCGTCCTCGATCGCAGCGGCGGTGAGCCGCGTCTGTCGCTGGAGTCCAGCAACGGCAACCGCCTCGAGCCCAGGGTACGGGTGGAGCCCCTCGAGGCCACGGCGATTCCGAGCATTCCCCCGGGCGACATCGAACCCTATCTCACCCACCCGCTGGTCACCGGCAAAGACGGTCTGCCCGGCGCAGCGAAGTTTGTCGCCGGACGGGACTCCCGTGTTGTCCGTGGCGCCGGCGACTATCTCTACGCCGTCGGCATCGACGAAAGGGCAGGCAACCTGTGGTACATGTACCGCCCGGGCGCGGTGTTGCGGTCCTATGGCAGCGGCGAGATTCTCGGCTACGAGATGCGCTTTCTGGGTACCGCCACGGTCGAGCACTTTGGCCCGGTGAGTACCATGCTGATTGCCACGGCACGGGAGGACATTCTTCTGGGTGACCTGCTCGTCCCCGCACCGCAGGAGCCGGTCATCAACTTTGTGCCGCACGCACCGGTGCGAGCGGTCGAAGGACGAATCATCCTCCTCGCCAACGATGCGACGGAGACCGGCCGTGGCTATATCGTCACGGTCGACCGCGGGGCGGACGACGGACTGGATACCGGCAGCGTTTTGGCGATCTATCACGCCGCGCCGGTGATCGAGGATCCACGGCCCTACGAGGGTCCCGACGTCATCTCCAAGCTGGCCGAGCAAACCCGACCCATCCTGCCGCCGACTCGCTACCTCGAGCTGCCACCGGAGCGCACCGGCCTGCTGTTCGTGTTCCGGGTTTTCGACCGCGTCGCCTACGGCATCGTGCTCAACACGACTGAGCCGATCGTCGCCGGGGACGTCGTTCGCAAGCCCTAGCCAGTCCTCGTCTAGCGATGGATATCGACGGCCGCGTCGAGGCTTGGGCGTGGCTGCAACTGGTTCCCGGGCTGAGTACCGATGCACTCGTTTCGCTGCTCAAGGCCTTGGGCGGCCCCGTTGCGGTGCGCGGCGCCTCGCAGGCCACCCTTTCGCACTACGTTTCCGGCCCCATCGCGGCGGCGCTTCGCAAGGGACCCGAGCCCCGGCAGCTTGAACGCACGCTGATGTGGCTCGCGGCTGCCGGGCATGCGCTGCTTGCCTGGGACGATACCGACTACCCGGCGGCGTTGCTTGCCCTTGCCGACCCGCCGCCGGCCTTCTACTACGTTGGCCGGCGCGAGTTGCTCCTTCGTCCGGCGATCGCCATCATCGGCAGCCGCAATGCGACCCCGGAGGGAGTCGGCCACGCCGAAGCTTTCGCCACCGCGCTCTCGGCGGCGGGATTTACCATCGTCAGCGGACTGTCCGGCGGCATCGACGCGGCCGCCCATCGTGGCGGCCTCGCCGCCGCCGGCAGCAGCGTGGCGGTGGTAGGCACCGGGCTCGATCGCATCTACCCCCCAGGCAACCGCCCCTTGGCCGAACGGCTCGCCAGCGAAGGAGGCTTGTTATCGGAGTTTGCGCTCGGTACCGCGCCGCTGGCGGCGAACTTTCCCCGTCGCAATCGCTTGATCGGCGGGCTCTGCCGAGGTGTGCTGGTCGTCGAGGCGACGTTAAGCAGCGGGGCGGTTGGCACGGCTCGGCTTGCCGCTGCCCAGGGACGCGAAGTATTCGCGATTCCCGGATCGATCCACTCGCCCTTTTCCAAGGGCAGCCATCGCCTGATCAAGGACGGTGCCAAGCTCGTCGAAACGGTCGACGACGTGCTCGACGAGCTCCGCCTTCGACCGCCTGCAGCGTGAGGGCCTAGCCGGCGCGGCGGCCGGCGTTCGAAGCCGGGGGCCGTTTTCGGCTTCCTTGTTACCCGAACAGTCCTTGCTTATCATTCACCCCCTTGCTTTTGGGGTAACGCCCCCCGACCCTGAGGCCCGATGGGCAAGTCCCTCATCATTGCCGAAAAACCTTCCGTCGCCACGGACATTGCGCGCGCCTTGGGCGGGCTTGCGCGCCACGACGACTATTTTGAGGGCGAGCGTCACGTCCTCTCCTCCGCGATTGGCCATTTGCTCGAAATCGGCATGCCTGAGGAGGAGGAGGTCAAGCGGGGGAAGTGGACATTCACTCACTTGCCTGCCATACCGTCCAAATTTGCGTTGCGGCCGCTGGAAAAGACCGCGTCGCGGTTGCAGCTGCTGCTGCGCCTGATCCGCCGCAAGGACATCGACGAGCTGATCAACGCCTGCGACGCCGGCCGCGAGGGCGAGCTCATCTTTCGCTACATCGTGCAGTACGCCAAGACGACCAAGCCGATCAAGCGACTGTGGCTGCAATCGATGACCCAGGGGGCGATCCGTGACGGCTTTGCCGCCCTGCGCAGCGACGAAGCGATGCGCCCGCTCGCCGACGCCGCGGTGTGCCGTTCCGAATCCGATTGGCTGGTCGGTATCAACGGCACGCGCGCAATGACTGCGTTCAATTCCCAATCGGGAGGGTTCCAGCTCACCACGGTTGGACGCGTGCAAACGCCAACGCTGGCGATTCTGGTGGAGCGGGAGGAGAAAATCCGCGCCTTCAAACCGCGCGACTATTGGGAGGTGCTGGCGAGGTTTCGCGCCGCGGGCGGCGAGTACGATGGCAAGTGGTTCGATGAGAAATTCCGCAAGGCGGAAGACGATCCGGATGCCCGGCCCGAGCGCCTGTGGGAGGAAGCAAAAGCCCATGCAATCGTCGCTGCCTGCCTGGGCCAGCCCGGCACGGTCTCCGAAGAGTCCAAGCCGTCGACCCAAAGCCCGCCGCTGCTCTACGACTTGACCAGCCTGCAGCGCGAGGCCAACGGCCGCTTCGGCTTCTCGGCGCGCAGCACGCTGTCGTTGGCGCAGGCGCTCTACGAACGGCACAAGGTGCTCACTTACCCGCGCACCGACGCGAGGGCGCTGCCCGAGGACTACCTCCCGACGGTAAAGAACACGCTCGAAGCACTGCGGGAGCAGAACGCGTACGCCGGCTTTGCGGGCCAGGTATTGAAGGCCAAATGGGTCAGGCCGAACAAGCGGATCTTCGACAATGCCAAGATCTCGGACCACTTTGCCATCATTCCCACGCTGCAGAAACCGAAGAGCCTGACCGAGGCGGAAGCCAAGCTTTACGACTTGGTCGTCAAGCGCTTTCTGGCGGTGTTCTACCCGCCCGCTGAATACCTCGTCACCACCCGTATCACCCGCGTGGCGGGCGAGCCGTTCAAGACCGAGGGCAAGGTTCTGGTCAATCCCGGCTGGCTGGCGGTCTACGGTAAGGAGGCGCAGTCCGACGACGAGCCGATGCTGGCGAAAGTCCTGCCGCAGGAAAAAGTGGCCACAGAGGAAGTACGGGCGGTCGGTAGCCAGACCAAGCCGCCGGCTCGCTTCAACGAAGCGACGCTGCTCTCGGCGATGGAGGGTGCGGGCAAGCTCATCGAGGACGAGGAGCTGCGTGCCGCGATGCGCGAAAAGGGATTGGGCACCCCGGCCACGCGAGCGCAGATCATCGAGGGGCTGATCTCGGAAAAGTACGTTCACCGCGATGGACGCGAACTCACGCCGACTGCGAAAGCTTTCTCGCTCATGACGTTGCTGCACGGCTTGGGCATTCCGGAACTCTTCTCGCCCGAGCTGACGGCCGAATGGGAGTTCAAGCTGGCGCAGATGGAGCACGGCAAGCTAAGGCGTGAACAGTTCATGCGCGAGATCGTGCGCATGACCAAGCACATCGTGAGCCAAGCGGGGAATTACGAGAGCGACACCATTCCGGGCGACTTCGCCACCCTGGCGGCGCGGTGCCCGAAATGCGGTGGCGAAGTGCACGAAAACTACAAGAAATTCCAGTGCCAGAACTGTGATTTCGGGATGTGGAAGATTCTCGCCGGACGCCAGCTTGAAATTCCGGAAGCCGAGACGCTGCTTACCACCCGCACGGTCGGCCCGCTCGAGGGCTTCCGCAGCAAGCTCGGTAGACCCTTCGCCGCCCGCCTCAAGCTCAATGACGCCAACGAGGTCCAGTTCGATTTTGGCGATGGCAGCGACGGCGGCTCGTCGGCCGAAGCACCGGATTTCAGCGGCCAGGAGTCGCTTGGCGCCTGCCCCAAATGCGCCGGACGGGTCTTCGAGTTGCCCGCGGCCTATGTCTGTGAGCGTGCGGTGGGCCCGGCAAAGACCTGCGACTTTCGCTCCGGCCGCGTCATCCTGCAGCGGCCAATCGAGCGCGCCCAGATGCAGCGCTTACTTGCCTCCGGGAAGACCGACCTGCTGCAATTTGTCTCGGCGCGGACACGGCGGCCTTTTTCCGCCTACCTCGTGCGCCAGCCCGACGGCAAGATCGGCTTCGAGTTCGAGGCCAGGCAGGGTGGCAAGGGCCGCGGCGCAAAGGCCGCGCACGGCGCCACCGCGCTGCGCGTGCTGGGGCCGCATCCGAAGGACAAGAAGCCGGTCGAGGTACACTCCGGCCGCTACGGACCGTACGTCAAACACGGAGCCATCAACGCGACGTTGCCGGACCGGGAGGGAGTCGACGCGGTGACCCTTGGCGAAGCGGTCGCGCTGCTCGCGGCCAAAGCCGGAAAAACCAAGACCGCCAAGGCACCGAAGAGCGCGAAGCCGGCTGCGAAACCGGCCCAGCGCAAACGCGCCGCCTAGGCGCTGACGGCATGGCCGTCCACTGCGTCAATCCGCAGTGCGACTGCCGCCGAACTTGATCCCTTGCGCGAGCGGCAGCTCGCGGCTCCAGTTGATCGTGTTCGTCTGCCGGCGCATGTAGGCCTGCCAGGCGTCCGATCCGGCCTCGCGCCCGCCCCCGGTTTCTTTCTCGCCGCCGAACGCGCCGCCGATTTCGGCACCGGAGGTCCCGAGGTTGACATTGGCGATGCCGCAGTCGCTGCCGGTCGCGGACAGAAACACCTCGGCCTCGCGTAGGCTGCGAGTGAAGATTGCCGACGACAGGCCCTGCGGTACCGAATTGTGCAGCGAGATCGCGTCGCCCATGTCGCGGTAGCGCATGACATAGAGAATCGGGGCGAAGGTTTCGCGCTGCACGACCGGCCAGTCGTTGCGCGCATTGCGAATGACCGTCGGCTCGACGAAGAATCCCGGTCCCGCGCGCGCCTTGCCCCCGCACACGAGCACGCCACCGGCAGCAAGCGCCTCCTCGACCGCGCGCCGGAACCCGGCCACTGCGGCCGCGTCGATCAACGGCCCCATCAGTATCCCGGGTTCACACGGGTCACCGACGCGCAGCTGCGCGTATGCCGATGCGAGCCTGCGCACCATCTCCGCTTCGATCGCTTCATGCACCAGCAGCCGCCGCGTGCTGGTACAGCGCTGGCCCGCCGTGCCGGCCGCGCCAAAGACCACCGCGGGAATGACCAAGTCGAGATCGGCGTCTTCGGCGACGATGATCCCGTTGTTGCCCGAGCACTCGAGCAGACAGCGTCCGAAGCGGCCGGCCACGACCTGCGCGATCTGCCGGCCCACCGCCGACGATCCGGTGAACGACACCAGCGCGACCCGCGGGTCGCCGGCGAGGCGAGCCGCGGCCTCGCGCCCCGGGTCGATGAGCAGTGTGAATATAGGCGGCAGGTCGAGCTCCACTGCGACCCGGTTGCACAGATGCTGCACGGCGATGGCGACCAGCGGTGTCTTGGGCGAGGGTTTCCAGACGGTCGCATTGCCGCACACCGCGGCAAGGAGCGCATTCCATGCCCACACCGCAACCGGGAAATTGAAAGCCGTGATCACGCCGACTACGCCCAGCGGGTGCCACTGTTCGTACATCCGATGCGCGGGCCGCTCGGAATGCATGGTCTTGCCGTAGAGCATGCGTGACTGACCGACGGCGAAGTCGGCGATGTCGATCATTTCCTGCACTTCGCCGTCGCCTTCGGCCTTGATCTTGCCGTTTTCGAGCGCGATGAGGGTCCCCAGCGCGTCCTTGTACTCGCGCAGGAGCAAGCCCAGGAGGCGGACGGCTTCGCCGCGCTTGGGCGCCGGCACCGTGCGCCAGGCTTGCGCCGCCGCGACGGCGGCCGCAAGCACGGCGTCGTAGTCAGCTGCCGTCGCGGTCGTGACCTCGGCCAGCAACGACTCGTCGGAGGGGTTGTGCGAGGCCAGTAGCGGGCCGCCGCCGAGCCACGCCTGCGGGCCGGCACAGGCGCCGGCGTTGTGCGCCTTCAGGCCAAGGCGCGAAAGCAACGCGGCGTCGATTATCGCCATCGTCGAACCAAGGCGGCCGACTAGACGTCGAGGTTGCGCACGCCGAGCGCGTTGGATTCGATGAACGCACGGCGCGGCTCGACCTCGTCGCCCATGAGCGTGGAGAAGATTTCCTCCGACGCCACGGCGTCCTCGATCTGGACTCGGAGCAGCCGGCGCACATCGGGATCCATCGTCGTCTCCCAGAGTTGCCCCGGATTCATCTCCCCGAGCCCCTTGTAGCGCTGGATGGCGACGCTCGCTCGCGCCTCGGCGAACAGCCAATCGAGAGCTTCCTTGAACGACTTAACTGCCAACTGTTTGTCGCCGCGCTTGATCACAGCTGCGGGTTGAATCAGGCCCTGCAACACGTCAGCGGCAGCCCGGATTTGCGCCCCGTCGCCGCTCGCCAGAAAATCGGCATCGAGCGCGGTCAGATGCGGCGTGCCGTGGTGCGTACGCACAATGACCAGACGTCGCGTCTCCGCCGCGGCGTCGTAGCGCGCCTCGACCCGCACTTCCGGATCGGCGATCGCCCCCTGCAACGCCTGTGCGCTGCGGGTCGCGGCTGCTTCGGTCCCGAGCTCGACGCGCACGCCGCCGAGCATGGCATAGAGCACCGCGGGGTCAACCACGCGCGCGACGCGCTCGACCACCGCTTCCGCCAGCAAATACTCGCGCGCCACGTTCTCGAACGTTTGCGCGGCGAGCGGGGGCCTGCCCACGCCAGGTGTGAGCTCTGCGCCGTTCATGGCGACCCGAAGCAGGTGTTGCTTCAACTCGTGGTCGTCCTTCAGATAGGTCTCCTGCTTGCCCTGCTTCGCCTTGTACAGCGGCGGCTGGGCAATGTAGATGTGCCCGCGCTCGACCAACTCCGGCATCTGGCGATAGAAGAACGTAAGCAGCAGCGTGCGGATGTGCGATCCGTCGACATCGGCATCGGTCATGATGATGATGCGGTGGTAGCGCAGCTTCGCGATGTCGAAGGCATCCTTGTCCTCCTTGTCGCCTGCGGCCTTGCCGAAGCCCGTCCCAAGCGCGGTGATCAGTGTGACGATCTCCTGCGAGCTGATAAGCTTGTCGAAGCGCGCGCGCTCGACGTTTAGAATCTTGCCGCGCAGCGGCAGGATCGCCTGAAACTTCCGATCGCGGCCCTGCTTCGCAGACCCGCCTGCGGAATCACCCTCGACGAGATAGAGCTCGCACAGGGCCGGATCGCGCTCCTGGCAGTCGGCAAGCTTTCCCGGAAGACCCATACCGTCGAGTATGCCTTTGCGCCGCGTCAGTTCGCGCGCCTTGCGCGCTGCTTCCCGCGCCCGAGCCGCCTCGATGATCTTGCCGCAGATGATGCGCGCGTCGCCAGGGTTCTCGAGCAGGAACTCGTTGAGCTTGCCGCCAACGACTTCCTGCACGATCGGCTGCACTTCCGACGAAACCAGCTTGTCCTTGGTCTGGGACGAGAATTTCGGCTCCGGAACCTTCACCGACAGCACACAGGTCAACCCTTCGCGCATGTCGTCGCCGGTCGTCTCGACCTTTGCCTTCTTCGCCCACTCCTCCTTCTCGATATAGCTGTTGAGTGTCCGCGTCATCGCCTGGCGCAGGCCGGTGAGATGCGTGCCCCCGTCGCGTTGTGGGATGTTGTTGGTGAAGCACTGCACCGACTCGACGTAGGAATCGTTCCACTGCATCGCGACCTCGACGGTGACACCCTCCTTCTCTCCGGTGGCGTGAAAGATCTTCGGGTGGAGCACGGCCTTGCTGCGATTCATGTATTCAACGAACCCCTTGATGCCACCGGTAAAGGCGAAGTTCTCGCTCTTGCCGTCGCGTTGATCGATGAGCTCGATCTTGACACCATTGTTGAGGAACGAAAGTTCGCGGATACGTCGCGCCAGGATGTCGTAATGGAATTCGATGTTGTTGAACGTCGCCGGCGAAGCCTTGAAATGCACCTCCGTGCCTCGTCGCTCGGTAGGTCCGACGATCGCGAGCGGCGCAACCGGAACACCGTCCCGGAATTCCATCTGGTGCACGACGCCGTCGCGCCAGATCTTCAGCTTGAGCCACTCGGAGAGTCCGTTGACCACCGACACCCCGACCCCGTGCAATCCACCTGAGACCTTGTACGAATTCTGGTCGAACTTGCCGCCGGCGTGGAGCTCGGTCATGACGATTTCCGCCGCCGAGCGCTTCTGTTCGTCGTCATCCTTGATGTCGGTCGGGATACCGCGCCCGTTGTCGACGACGGACACCGAGTTGTCGGCGTGAATCACGACTTTGATGTCATCGCAGTAGCCGGCGAGCGTCTCGTCGATCGCGTTGTCGAGCACCTCGAACACCATGTGGTGCAGGCCCGTGCCATCGGACGTGTCGCCGATGTACATGCCGGGCCGCTTGCGCACCGCCTCGAGGCCCTTCAATACCTTGATGCTGTTCGAATCGTACTCGCCGCCGTTGTTGTCTTGCGGCTTAGGATTGGGCACACTCATTCGCGGTTATCTCGCAATCTTGCAGTCCATTAAACGCCGACGCCGACTCGGAGTCGGCGCTCGGGCGGGTCGAATACTCGTTCCAAATCAGATCCGCATCGGCATGACGACATACTTGTAGTCGCTGCGCTCACGCATGGTGATGAGTGCACTGGAGTTGGCGTCACCCAGTGCCAGTACAACCTGGTCAGTGGCCAGGTTGTGCAACACGTCGAGCAGATAGGTGATGTTAAAGCCGATGTCCAGCGCCTCGCCCTTGTATGGGACCTCCAGCTCTTCCTCGGCTTCCTCCTGCTCGCTGTTCGTGCAGATGATCTTCAGTTGGTCGGTGCCGAGCACGAGGCGAACGCCGCGGAACTTCTCGTTTGACAGGATGGCCGCACGCTGCAGTGCCTGCAAAAACTCCGCGCGCGACAGCTCCAGCTGTTTGGAATGCCCGCTCGGGATCACGCGGTTGTAGTCGGGAAACTTGCCGTCGACCACCTTGCTGACCAGCTCGATTTTCGAGAACCGGAAGCGCACCTGGTTGGCGAGGATATCGATCGTTACCGGCTCCTCGCTGTCCTCGAGCAGCTTGCCCAGTTCGAGCACAGTCTTGCGCGGCAGGATCACCTCCTGCCGCGAATAATCCCCTGTCACGGCGAGGCTAGCATAGGACAAGCGGTGACCGTCGGTCGCGACCGCCTGCAGCGATCCCTTGTCGACGACGAGCAGCATGCCGTTTAGGTAATAGCGGATATCCTGCTGCGCCATGGCGAATTCGGCAAGCTTGAGCAGCCCACGAAAGTCGCGCTGCGGCAGCGCGATGGTCTGCAACTGCTCCTGCGCAAGGCTGATGCGCGGGTAATCCGACGCTGGCAGTGTTTGCAGGTTGAAGCGCGAGCGCCCGGCACGCAGCGTCATCTTGCCTCCCGCCGTATCGACCGTGAGCGCGGCGTCTTCCGGCAGCGCACGCAGCAGATCCTGCAGTTTGCGCGCGGCAACCGTGATTGCCTGATCCTGCTTGCCGGACAGTTCGCTGTGCGCGGTGATCTGCATTTCGAGGTCGGTCGCGGTGACGAATAAACGACCGTCCTTTTGCTCGAGCAGGACGTTGGCCAGAATGGGCAGCGTTTGCCGGCGCTCGACGATGCCTGAAACGGCCTGCAAAGGCTTGAGCAGTGCGTCCTTGGGTATTTGCTTTAATTGCATTATTCAAACCTAAGAATAGCTAATAGAGCAGAGCGGTTTGTCGTCACAACGCCAAAAACGTCCATTCGATCCGCGGCTTAAAGCAAGGACAACCACGCAGACAACTGCTGTGCTGCCTGTGGGTTATTTGGGGACAAAAACGCGGATTTCAAAACAGAACGCTCAATGCACAAATTATAGACCGCTTCGCACACGATTCATACCTCCATCTTCGCGCGCGGACGTCGGCCGTGGCTTGCTCAATTTCGAAGCACCTGCAGCAAAAAGTTCACGTCGTGACTGATTTCGGGGACGGAGTCGCGGAGCTTGGCAATCTGGCGGCAAGCGTGCAGCACGGTGGTATGGTCGCGGCCCCCGAAATTGCTGCCGATTTCCGGCAACGACAGCTGGGTCAGCTCCTTGGCCAGCGCCATTGCGACCTGGCGCGGCCGCGCAACCGCACGCGAGCGCTTCTTCGAGTGCATGTCCGAGACGCGAATCTTGTAATAGTCGGCAACGGTCTTCTGGATGTTCTCCACCGAGATCTGGCGGTTTTGCACCGCAAGCAGATCGCGCAGCGCGTCCTTGGCCAGCGACAAGGTAATCTCCTGGCCGTGAAAACTCGAGTACGCAAGGACGCGTTTGAGCGCACCTTCGAGCTCGCGGACGTTGGAGCGGATATGCTTGGCGATGAAAAATGCCACTTGCTCGTCGACCTTCATGCCGGTGGCGGCGGCCTTGGAAAGCAGAATCGCTACGCGCATCTCGAGCTCCGGCGGTTCCAAAGCCACCGTAAGGCCCCACCCGAAACGGGAAATCAGCCGCTCCTCGATGCCGGCTATTTCCTTGGGGTATGTGTCGCAGGTGATCACCACCTGCTTGTGCGCCTCGATGAGCGTGTTGAACAGATAGAAGAACTCTTCCTGGGTTCGGCTCTTGCCGCTGAAGAACTGGATGTCGTCGATGAGCAGCAGATCGAGCGACCGGTAGTAACGCTTGAAGTCGTCGAAGGCCTTGTGCTGATAGGCCCGCACCACGTCGGAGACGTAGGTCTCGGCGTGGATGTAGCGGATTTTCGCCTCGGCGCTGGCGTCGAGGATGTGATTGCCGATGGCCTGGATCAGGTGCGTCTTGCCAAGACCGACGCCACCGTAGACGAACAGCGGGTTGTAGGAAGTCGGATGCTCGGCTACCTGCATCCCGGCGGCGCGTGCCAGTTGATTGGCCTTGCCGGCGACGAAGGAGGCGAAGGAAAACCCCGGATTCAGGCTCGCCTGTTCGCTACGCCGGCCGACCTGCACCGGCGGCGGCGTGCGCGCCGCCACCGCAACGGGCGCCGGCCGATCCTGCTCCTCCGCGACGACGAGCGCCATCTGTGGCGGACGGCCAAGTGCAACGGTGGCGAGCTCTTCGATGCGACCGGCAAAGCGCTCCTTGACCCACTGCAGCACGAACCGATTCGGCGCGATCAACACCAGTCCTTCGCCGACGTGTTCAAGGCGCAGCGGCCGGATCCAGGTGTTGAACTGCTGTGGCGTGAGCTCGCGCCGGAATGCTTCCAGGCAACTCGGCCAGAACGAGGCAGTCAACATGAGGCAGGGAGTCCGGGGCTTCGAGAAAAAACGCGGGCACCGCGAGGGAGCCCGTTACTAAGCGAATTGTACGCGCATTCGGTGCGAGTTATCCACAGCGGTTGATGCTCCGCTTCGACAGCGCGCGCGGCGCGATTTGCCTTGACAGGATGGTGCGCAAAACGCTCTAATACAAAGCTTTTTTTCCCAGCAAGGCACAGCCATGAAACGCACTTACCAGCCCTCGGTGGTCCGGCGCAAGCGGACCCACGGGTTCCGCGCCCGGATGAAAACCGTCGGCGGCCGCAAGGTCCTGCGTGCGCGCCGCGCCAAAGGGCGCGCCCGGCTGGCCGTCTGACCAGCTTCGGGACACCCCTTCGGCTTGACCCGCCGCCATCGTTTACGCGGTGCCGCGGCTTTTGCTGCGGTCTTCCGCGGCGGTCGCCGCTTCGAAGCGGGCCGGCTGCAAATCCTCGCCATGCCGACCACGGTTGCCAGCGGCCGCGTGGGCTACGTGATCGGCAAGAAGCTACTCGGGCGCGCCGTCGACCGTAACCGCCTGAAGCGCATGTTGCGCGAAGCAATCCGCGGGCGCCGACCGGCGATGAATGCGTTCGACCTCATCATCCGCCTGCGGCAGCCCTGTGCCGCCGCCGAGCTTGGCGCCGTTGCCGCCGACGCGGGGCGGCTGCTCGACGGGATTCTCTCCGGACTCCCGGCGCGGCAGCGATGAGAGCGGTGCTGCTTGTGCTGCTGCGTGCGTACCAGTACGCGATCCGGCCCCTGCTCGGCGCGAACTGCCGCTTCTATCCGAGTTGCTCCGATTACGCCCGGGAAGCGATCGAACGCCATGGTGCGGGTAAAGGGTCGTGGCTCAGCGCGCGGCGCCTCGCGCGCTGCCACCCCTATCATCCCGGCGGCTATGACCCGGTGCCTTAGCACGTTCACCCTGCGCCCGCCTCCCACCTCGTACCTGCGTCCATGGATACCCAACGTCTGATTCTGTTCGTCATTTTCTCGTTCTCCGCGCTGTTCCTGTGGGAACGCTGGCAGAGCGAACACAGGCCGCCGCTGCCTGTATCGGCGCCAAGCGCGCCCAGCGCCGCGGATACGCCCAGCACGGTTCCGGGTGCCGCGCCGACCGCGGCCGTGCCGGGCGCTCCCGTCGCCAGCGCTGCGGCGACCGCGCACGGCGAAATCATCCCGATCAAGACCGATCGCTACATGGCCGAGGTCGATACCTTGGGTGGCGTCATCACCGAGGTCGCGCTCACCGCGCATCGCGACACCAACAACGCGGACAAGCCCTACGTCCTGCTGCAAAAGAACGAGAACCGCACCTTTCTCGCCGAGAGCGGATTGATCGGCGAAGGCATGCCCAACCACCACACGCTATGGCAGGTACTTCCCGGCCCGCGTGAGCTGCTGCCGGGCGCCGACCGCTTCGACCTGAAGCTTTTCACGACCACACCCACCGGCGTCAAGGTGACGCAGACGCTGACCTTCCATCGCGGCAGTTACGTGATCGACGTGAGCTACGAAGTGGTCAACGCTGGTACTGCGCCGATCGCGCCTGTCGCCTACTTTCAACTCGCCCGCGACAGCAAGCCGACAGGGGTCCAGAGCTGGGGTGCGCCGACGGCGTATACCGGTCCGGTGCTCTACAACGAGACCGACAAGTACAAGAAGCTCGCGTTTTCGGACATCGACAAGGGCAAGGCGAAATTCACCGACAAGACGGACAACGGCTGGGTCGGCATGGTCGAGCATTACTTCGTGGCGGCGTGGCTTCCCTCCGATGTGGCCAAGCTTACGCGCGAGTTCTACGTCAACAAGTTGGACAACCTGTACTACGCCGGGGTCAAGATTCCGCTCGGCACCATTGCCCCGGGAGCGACGGCGACCGCCAGCGTGCCGCTCTACGTCGGGCCACAGGAGCAGGACACGCTGAAGTCGCTAGCCCCCGGCCTGGATCTGGTCGTCGATTACGGCATCTTCACCATACTCGCCGCACCGCTTTTCTTGCTGCTCAAATGGCTGCACTCGCTGCTCGGCAACTGGGGCTGGGCGATCATCGCCATGACCGTGCTCATCAAGAGCGCGTTCTACCCGCTCAATCATGCCAGTGCGCGATCGATGGCAAAAATGAAAGTGGTCGCGCCGAAGATGAAGGCGCTGCAAGAACAATACGCGAATGACAAGCAGCAGCTGCAGGTAAAAATGATGGAGCTCTACAAGACCGAGAAGATCAATCCCCTCGGCGGCTGTCTGCCGATTCTGGTGCAGATCCCGGTGTTCATCGCGCTCTACTGGGTCCTCTTAGGGGCGGTGGAGCTTAGGCACGCGCCGTGGATCGGCTGGATCCACGATCTTTCCGCGCCCGATCCCTACTTCGTGTTGCCGGTCGTCTACGCCATCACGGCGTATCTGCAGGTCAAACTCTCGCCCACGCCCATCCAGGATCCGGTGCAGGCCAAGGTGATGCAGATCATGCCGATCGCGTTCTCGGTGATGTTCCTTTTCTTTCCCTCCGGTCTGGTGTTGTACTGGTTGGTCAACAACGCGATCCAGATCTTCCAGCAGTGGCACATGAACCGCTTGCTCACGCGCGAAGCCGCGGTCGCGGCGGCTAAGCGCCGCTGAGCGCGGGCAGCCGTGGCGCCGGCGCCGGCTGAGGTCATCGCCGCGATCGCCACGCCGGCCGGCCGGGGCGGCATCGGCGTCGTGCGCGTCTCTGGGCCCGATCTGCGGGCCATCGTTGCGGGCCTCGTCGGGCGCCCGCTCGCGCCGCGGGTAGCGACCCTCGCCACGTTTCGGGGAGAGAACGGCGAAGCCCTCGATCAAGGCCTCGCGCTGTTGTTCCCGGCTCCGGCGTCGTACACCGGCGAGACCGTGCTGGAGTTGCATGGCCACGGCGGCCCGGCGGTGCTCTTGCTGCTGCTTAACCGCTGCCTCGATCTGGGCGCCCGGCTGGCCGCGCCGGGCGAATTCACCCAGCGCGCGTTTCTCAACGGCAAGCTCGACCTGGCGCAGGCGGAAGGCGTCGCCGACTTGATCGAAGCAGCGACGACCACCGCTGCACGCGCCGCCGCGCGCAGCTTAACCGGCGTCTTTTCGCGTGAGATCAACCTGGCCGTGGACGCGCTCGTCGAGTTGCGGATGTTCACCGAGGCGACGCTCGATTTTCCCGATGAAGACATCGAGTTCGTGCGCGAGGCCGACGCCGAGGGCAAGCTCGGCACGCTGCGCGAGCACCTGGCCGCTATCGTCGCGCGCGCGCGCCAGGGAAGCCTGCTGCGCGAAGGACTCGGCGTGGTGCTGATCGGGCAGCCCAACGTAGGCAAGTCGAGCCTGCTCAACCAACTCGTGGGCGAAGATGTCGCCATCGTCACCGCGGAGCCTGGCACCACGCGCGACGCGATTCGAAGTCGCGTCGAGATCGGCGGCATTCCGCTGCACGTCATCGATACCGCGGGGTTGCGGCCAACCGCCGACGTGGTGGAAAAGCTGGGCATCGAGCGCACCTGGGCGGCGATCGCGCAGGCCGACTTGGCGTTAATCGTTACCGACGCGCGCGAGCCCGATCATCCGGCCGATGCCGAGATCGCAGCGCGACTTCCCGCGCTGCTGCCGCGCGTCGTGGTGCGCAACAAGATCGATCTTGCAGGCCTGGACGCGAAACGGATGCCGAAAAATGGCGCAAGCGAAGTCTTCCTGTCCGCCAAGACCGGGGCGGGAATCGATCTGCTGCGCGAGGCGATTCTCGGCGCGGTCGGGGCGCAGGAGGACATGGAGGGAACGTTCCTCGCGCGCGCGCGGCATTTGCGCGCGCTGCACGCTGCGACGGCGCATCTGGCGCTCGCCAGCGCACACCTCGAACTGCCCACGCCGCCGCTGGAGCTCTTCGCCGAGGAACTGCGCGCGGCGCAGGAAGCGCTCACGGCCATCACCGGCGAGTTCACCGCCGACGATTTGCTCGGCGTGATATTCAGCCGCTTCTGCATCGGCAAGTAGCGAGGCTTTGGCGGTCGGCGGCAATAGGCCTTCTGGTCGACGGCCGTGGCTCGGGGCATGCCGCTAGACGGTCGCTTCGCGTAGGATAGTGTCCGCTTGCGACCCAGCAGCGCCGCGGCCGATAATAATTGCTTACAACTGGGTGCGAACGTTGCCCCTAGAATCGGACTAACCCTTCCTCCCGCACCGCTTCGCCCCGCTGCCATGAACGACACGCTGCCACCCGAAGTCCACGCGCCGAATACCGTGCGCGCGGAGGCCGCCTGGCGGGTTCATTGGCGTCTGGTGGTGGCGAGCCTGCTCGTCATCGCCATCGTCGCCGGCGCGGTCGTCTGGTACATGGCGCGCACGTCCGGAAACGCCCCGGCCGGAAAGGGCCGCGGCGGCCCGGGCCCCAACGCGGCGCTGCCCGTGGTCGCAGCACCCGCCCACAAAGGCAACATCGACGTCTATATCGATGCGCTCGGCACCGTAACGCCGCGCAACACGGTCGTCGTGCATACGCGGGTCGACGGGCAACTGATGAGCGTGGCCTTCCGTGAGGGCCAGAACGTCAAGGCAGGCGACCTGCTCGCCCAGCTCGACCCGCGGCCGTTCGAGGTGATGCTGACCCAGGCCAACGGAACGATGGCGCATGATCAGGCCCTGCTCAAGAACGCCCAGATCGATCTCGAGCGTTATCAAACCCTGCTCAAGCAGGATTCGATTGCCAGCCAGCAGGTCGATACGCAGGAAGCGCTCGTGCGCCAATACCAGGGCCAGGTCGAGACCGATCAGGGCGCCATCGACAACGCCAAGCTCCAGCTCGTCTATTCTCGCGTTACCTCGCCGATTACCGGCCGCGTCGGCTTGCGTCTGGTCGACCCCGGCAACATTGTGCATGCGGCCGATGCCAATGGTTTGGTCACGATTACGCAGGAACAACCGATCACGGTTATCTATCCCGTGGCCGAGGACGACGTTCCGCGCATCGTCAAACGCATGCAGAGCGGACAGCCCGTGACGGTCGAGGCGTACGACCGCAGCGGCCAGACCAAGCTCGCGACCGGCCATTTGCTCACGATCGACAACCAAATCGACACCACGACCGGGACGGTCAAGCTCAAGGCCGAATTTCCCAACCAAGACGGGGCGCTCTTTCCGAACCAGTTCGTCAACGTGCGCATGCTCGTCGAGACGCGGCAGGATGCAACCTTAGTTCCGTCCGCTGCGATTCAGCGTGGCGCACCTGGCACCTTCGTGTTCCTAGTCAAGCCAGACCAGAGCGTCGCGGTGACGAAGGTCAAGCTGGGGGCGGTCGAGGGCGATACGACCGAGGTGACGAGCGGGCTCGACCCTGGGAACCAGGTCGTGGTCGACGGCACGGACAAGCTCCGCGACGGTGCAAAAGTGGAACTCGTCGATGCAAACGCTCGCCAGGCGGGGCCGACAGCGGGGTCACGCAAGGGGTCGTCCGGCAGCACCAAGTCGTCGGGCGGTCCAAGCAACCCAAGCCCAAGCAGATCAAGTCCAAGCAGCTCCGCCAAGAGCGGCGGCTGAAGCCCTGCTTGGCTTGCACCTGATCGATCGAGGATGAACCCGTCCCGACCGTTCATCTTGCGACCGGTGGCGACCTCGCTGCTGATGCTCGCCATCGTGCTGGCCGGGATCATCGCCTATCGCCTGCTACCGATCTCCGCGTTACCCGAGGTCGACTATCCGACTATCCAGGTGGTAAGTCTTTACCCGGGGGCCAGCCCGGACGTAACGACCTCGTCGATTACAGCGCCGCTCGAACGCCAGTTCGGGCAGATGCCGGGGCTCAAGCAGATGCTGTCGACGAGCTCTGCGGGCGCCTCGGTGATCACGTTGCAATTCGACCTCAACCTGTCCCTCGACGTCGCCGAACAGGAGGTGCAGGCGGCGATCAACGCGTCGGGCAGCTTTCTGCCGGCCGACCTGCCGACCCCGCCAATCTACAACAAGGTCAATCCGGCGGACACGCCGATCATGACCCTTGCCCTGACGTCTCAAACGCTGCCGCTGCCCAAGCTCGAGGATTACGCCGACACGCGCTTTGCGACCAAGCTCTCGCAGCTACCCGGCGTTGGCCTGGTCAGTATCAGCGGGGGCCAGCGCCCCGCAGTACGTATCCAGGCCAATCCAACCGCACTGGCCTCGTACGGGCTGTCTCTGGACGACGTGCGCACGGCGATCGGGAACGCGAATACCAACCAGGCAAAAGGCGGCTTCGACGGCCCCGCCCAGGCCTCGACAATCGATGCCAATGATCAGCTGAAAACCGCCGCCGAGTACAAGAACCTGATCGTCGCCTATCGCAACGGATCGCCGGTCCGCCTTAGCGACGTGGCCGATGTCATTGACGGGGCCGAGAACACCAAACTCGCCGCGTGGGCCAACGAGGAGCCGGCGATCATCGTTAATATCCAGCGCCAGCCCGGTGCCAACGTCATCGATGTCGTCGACCGGATCAAACGCCTTCTACCGCAGCTGCAGGCGTCGCTCCCCGCCGCGATCAAGGTCACGATGCTCACTGATCGGACGGTGACGATTCGGGCGTCGGTACACGACGTGCAGTTCGAACTTTTCCTCGCCATCGCGCTCGTGGTGATGGTCATTTTTCTCTTCCTGCGCAGTCTATCGGCGACCGTCATCCCGAGCGTCGCGGTTCCGCTGTCGCTGATCGGCACGTTCGGCGTGATGTATCTGGCCGGATTTTCCATCAACAACCTGACGCTTATGGCGTTGACCATCGCGACCGGCTTTGTTGTCGACGACGCGATCGTCATGATCGAGAACATCGCGCGCTACATCGAGGCGGGAGACAAACCGCTCGATGCGGCCCTCAAGGGCGCCGAGCAGATCGGTTTCACTATCATTTCCCTGACGATCTCGCTGATCGCGGTATTGATCCCGCTCTTGTTCATGGGCGACGTCGTCGGCCGGCTTTTTCGCGAATTCGCGATTACGCTGGCCATTTCGATCCTGATTTCTGCGGTTGTTTCGCTGACGCTGACGCCGATGATGTCCGCGCGCTTCCTGCGCCACACGGAGAAGGAGCAACAGAGCCGGTTCTATCGCAAGAGCGGCGAGCTCTTCGAGCGGCTGATTGAGCGCTACGGCCGGGCGCTCACGTGGGTGCTCGATCGGCAGGGCGCCACCCTGATCGTGGCCATCGTGACGCTGCTGCTCACGATCGTGCTCTACATCTTCATTCCCAAGGGTTTCTTTCCAGTTCAGGACACCGGCGCGATCCAGGGCATTAGCGAGGCAGCGCAAACGGTGTCGTTCGCGGCGATGGCCGAGCGGCAGCAAGCACTGGCGCAAATCATCCTTCAGGACCCCGCCGTGGAGAGCCTTTCGTCGTTCATCGGCGTCGACGGCACCAATACCACGCTGAACAGCGGCCGCATGCTGATCAACCTCAAGCCGCTCGCCCAGCGCAGTGCCCGGGCGGATGAGGTAATCCGCAATCTGCAAACCAAGCTGGCCGACGTCGAGGGGATCACGCTCTACATGCAGCCGGTGCAGGATCTGACGATCGAGGATCGCGTGAGCCGGACGCAGTACCAATTCACGGTCGAGGATGTCGACCCTGACGAACTCGCGCAGTGGGTGCCGCGGATGGTCGATCGCCTGCGCCAGACACCCGAGCTCGCCGACGTGGCGACCGATCTACAAAACGGTGGCCTGCAGGTGTTTGTCGACATTGACCGCGCCACGGCGAGCCGCTTCGGGGTAACGCCAGCCACGGTGGACAACGCGCTGTACAACGCGTTCGGACAGCGGTTGGTGTCGACGATATTCACGCAGACCAATCAGTACCGCGTCGTTCTGGAGGTCAAGCCGGAGTTTCAGGTCGGGCCGGAGGCACTGGCGCAGATCTACATTCCCGCGGCGAATCCGGGAACGCCATCGACGACCACGAGCGGGCCCGCGGCCAGTGCGAGCGGCGGCAACGCTTCCGCGGCGCTGGCCTCGCCGGGCGCGGGACTCACAAGCTCATCCATCACCACGGTCAGCACGACGGCGACGCCGCAGGTCCAGCTGAGCGCGATTGCCACGATCTCCGAGCACCCTACGCCGCTGGTCGTCAACCACATTGGCCAGTTCCCATCGGCCACCATTTCGTTCAATCTCGCGCCGGGCGCATCGCTTGGCGCCGCGGTGAAGGAGATCCAGAAGGTTCAGCAGGAGCTGGGGCTCCCCGCGAGCATGCAGATCCAGTTTCAGGGTGCGGCGGCCGCGTTCGGCGCCGCGCTGGCGAACGAAATCTGGCTAATTCTCGCCGCGATTATCACCATGTACATCGTCCTCGGCGTGCTCTACGAGAGCTATATTCACCCCGTCACGATTCTTTCCACGCTGCCGTCGGCCGGCGTCGGCGCGCTGCTTGCGCTGATGCTCTTCGGTCAGGACCTCAGCGTCATCGCCATCATCGGCATCGTCCTGCTCATCGGGATCGTCAAAAAGAATGCGATCATGATGATCGACTTCGCGCTTGACGCGGAGCGCAGGGAAGGCAAGCCACCCCGCGAGGCGATATACCAGGCGTGCCTGTTGCGGTTCCGCCCGATCATGATGACGACGATGGCGGCGCTGCTTGCCGCGTTGCCGCTGATGTTTGGCTGGGGAGTGGGCTCCGAGCTGCGGCACCCGCTCGGGATCACGATGGTCGGTGGACTGATCGTGAGCCAGATGCTGACCCTGTTCACGACCCCGGTGATCTACCTCGCCTTCGACCGGCTCGCTCGCCGGGTCGAGGACCGCCGCGCCCGCAGGGCGGAGGCCGGGCCCGCGACGATGCCCGGGGATTGAGATGGCGAACAGCGATGCCAAGAAGGACGATGGGCAACTGAACCTGTCGGCGCCCTTCATCGAGCGTCCGGTGGCGACCACGTTGCTGACGATCGGTCTTGCGCTCGTAGGTGCAGCGGCGTTTCCGCTGTTGCCGGTGTCGCCCCTTCCCCAGGTGGACTTCCCGACGATATCGGTGCAGGCGCAACTCCCCGGCGCGAGCCCGGAAACCATGGCGGCGACGGTCGCCACGCCGCTCGAGCGCTCGCTTGGACGCATTGCAGGCATCACCGAGATGACCTCGAGCAGTGCGCTCGGCTCAACCAGCATTACCTTGCAATTCGATCTCAGCCGCGACATCGACGGGGCGGCGCGCGACGTGCAGGCTGCGCTCAACGCGGCGCGCAGCCTGCTGCCGACGGGTTTGCCGAGCAATCCTACCTACCGCAAGGTCAATCCGGCCGACGCGCCCATCATGATCCTCGCGCTGACTTCCGACACGATGACGCGGGGCCAGATGTACGATGCCGGTTCGACCATCATTGCCCAGAAACTGTCGCAATTGGCAGGCGTGGGACAGGTCATTGTGGGAGGCAGCTCATTGCCTGCGGTGCGGGTGGAACTCAATCCGCAGGCACTCAACAAGTACGGCATCGGTTTCGAGGACGTCCGCACCGTGCTCGCGGCCACCAACGCCAACCGCCCCAAGGGAGCGGTTGAGGAGGGCGACCGCCACTGGCAGATCTACGCCAACGACCAGGCAAAGACCGCGGCCGAGTATGAGCCTCTAATAGTCGCCTACCGCAATGGCTCGGCAGTCAAACTGGCCGACTTGGGCCAGATCGTTGACTCGGTGCAGGACCTGCGCAACGCGGGCTCGTCCAACGGCAAGCCCTCGGTACTGATCATTATTTTCCGGCAGCCGAACGCGAACATCATTGAGACGGTCGACAGCGTTTCGGCGATGCTGCCGGAGCTTCGCGCATCTATCCCAAACGCGATCAGGCTCGACGTCGTGGTGGAGCGGACGACGACCATTCGCGCTTCGCTGCGCGATGTCGAACGAACGTTGATCGTGGCAGTGTGTCTGGTGGTCCTGGTCGTTTTCCTGTTCCTCAGGGATTGGCGGGCAACATTGATTCCTAGTGTTGCCGTGCCCGTGTCGCTGATCGCGACTTTCGGTGTCATGTATCTCTGCGGCTTCAGCCTCAACAACTTGTCGCTTATGGCGGTGATCATCGCTACCGGTTTTGTAGTCGACGATGCGATCGTCGTTCTGGAGAATGTTTCGCGTCATATTGAGGAAGGCATGCCGCCGATGAAGGCGGCACTCCAGGGCGCGCGGGAAGTAGGTTTCACGGTGCTGTCGATGAGCTTGTCGCTGATTGCAGTGTTCATCCCGATTCTGCTGATGGGGGGGATCGTCGGACGCTACTTCCGCGAGTTCGCGGTAACGCTGTCGGTGGCGATCATGATCTCGCTGGTGCTGTCGCTCACGATGACACCGATGATGTGCTCGCGGCTGCTGCGCCCCCAGAAAACACGGCGGCAGGGGCGGATGGATGCGTGGAGTGCTCGGGCATTCGATGGGCTGCTCGACGGCTACGAACGAAGCCTTGCGTGGGTGCTCGATCACGGGGCAATCGTTATGCTTGTCCTGTTCGCGACAGTTTGCCTGAATGTCTATCTTTACGTGATCATTCCCAAGGGCTTCTTTCCAACGCAGGACACCGGCAGACTGATCGGCTTCATTCAGGCGGACCAAAGCATTTCCTTCCAGGCAATGCAAACCAAGCTTGCCGGTTTCGTTGACACCGTTCGGGCGGACCCCGCGGTGGAAAATGTGGTGGCGTTCACCGGCGGCGCGCAGCGCAATACCGGCAGGATGTTCGTGCAGCTAAAGCCGCTGTCCGAGCGCAAGGAGTCGATCGACAAGATTATTGCCCGCTTGCGCGGCAAACTCGCCAACGAGCCCGGCGCAAGCCTGTTCCTGAATCCGGTTCAGGATATACGCGTCGGCGGTCGCGCATCCAATGCCACGTATCAATACACGCTGCAGGCCGACGACCTGGACCAACTGCGCCTCTGGGAGCCGCGCATTAGGCAGGCGATGAGTGCGCTCCCCGAGATGGTCGACGTCAATACCGACCAGCAGGACAAGGGGTTGCAGACATCGCTGGTGATCGACCGCGATACCGCGTCACGACTCGGCGTCTCGCCCGCACTGATCGATGCGACGCTGGACGATGCCTTTGGGCAGCGGCTGGTGTCGACGATCTATTCGGCGCTGAACCAGTATCACGTCGTCATGGAGGCAGCGCCCGAATACTGGCAGTCGCCCGCCGCGCTCGATCAAGTCTATGTGAAGACCTCATCCGGGGCACAAGTGCCGCTGTCCGCGTTTGCACACTACGCGTTTACGAACACGCCGTTGGCGGTGAATCATCAATCACAGTTCGTTGCCTCGACCATCTCCTTCAACCTGCCTGAGGGAACCTCGCTGGGACAAGCGACGGACGCGACCGAGGCGGCCATGGTGCGCATTGGCGTTCCGGCGAGCATCCACGGCAGCTTTCAAGGGACGGCAAAGGCCTTCCAGGATTCGCTCAACAGCCAGCCCTGGCTCATATTGGCCGCCTTGCTCGCCGTGTATATCGTGCTCGGCATGCTCTACGAGAGCTATGTGCATCCCATTACGATCCTGTCGACGTTGCCTTCGGCGGGCATTGGCGCCCTCCTGGCCTTGATGGTGTTTCGCACCGAGTTCAGCATCATCGCCCTGATTGGGGTGATCCTTCTCATCGGCATCGTCAAGAAAAACGCCATCATGATGATCGATTTTGCGCTGGCGGCCGAGCGCGAGCGCAACAAGAACTCGCGGGAGGCCATTTTCGAGGCCTGCCTGTTGCGCTTCCGGCCGATCATGATGACGACGATGGCGGCGCTTCTTGCAGCGGTGCCGTTGGCGGTGAGCACGGGGGATGGCGCCGAGTTGCGGCAACCCCTCGGCATTTCCATCGTTGGTGGCCTGATTTTGAGCCAGCTGCTGACGCTCTACACGACGCCGGTTGTCTACCTCTATCTGGATCGGTTCAGACTCTGGCTGGAGCGCGGGCGGGAGAGCCGGCATGGTGTGGCGAACCCTGCGCCGCAAACGGGAGACTAATGGGAATGGTGAACTGTCTGGCAACTTCGACGCGGCGGCTCAAGGGCACGCGCTGGATCGCAGCGACTGCCGTCTTACTCTACGGCTGTGCTGCAGGCCCGGATTACGTGCGCCCGCCGGTTGCGACACCTGCAGCATACAAGGAAACTCAAGGATGGAAGCAGGCGGCGCCGCGGGACGAGAAGCCGCGCGGGAATTGGTGGGAAGCGTTCAACGATCCGCAGCTCAACGCTCTGGTGGCCCAGGTCGCGATCAGCAACCAGACGATCAAAACCGCTGAAGCGCAGGTGCGCGAGGCACGGGCGTTGACCGACCAAGCCCGAGCGGCATTCTTCCCGGTTGTGTCCGCTAATGCGGCCCTGACGCGCAGCGGGGGGCGCCCCAGCGTTTCCGGGGGCAGCGTCAACTCGACCGGCGGGGCCGGAGGAGCAAACAGCTATAACGCCTCGCTCGACGCGAGCTGGGAAATCGACCTGTGGGGAAAGATCCGGCGCACGGTCGAGGCCTCCGAAGAAACCGCACAGGCGAGCGTCGCTGATCTCGGTGGGGCAATACTCTCCGCGCAGGGGACACTCGCCGAAGACTACTTCCTGCTGCGCGCGCAGGACGCGCAGATTCGCCTGCTCAACGACACCGTCACCGAATACGAGAAAGCGGTGAAGCTAACGCGCAACCAGTATGCCGTCGGCGTGGCCGGGAAGTCCGATGTGGCGCTGGCGGAAACCCAGCTCAAATCGACCCAGGCGCAGGCGATCGACGCCACCGTTCAGCGCGCGCAACTGGAGCACGCCATCGCGATTCTCGTAGGCAAGCCACCGGCGGAATTCTCCATCGCGGTTCAGCCCTTGGCGACCACGTTTCCCGACATTCCGGTCGCGTTGCCATCGGATCTTTTGGAACGCCGCCCGGATATCGCGGCGGCAGAGCGCCAGGCGGCGGCCGCGAATGCGCAGATCGGCGTGGCTGAGGCGGCATTCTTCCCGTCGCTTACGCTGTCGGCAGCCGGTGGCTACCAGAGCACATTGCTGTCCAGGCTCTTCACCGCGCCGAGCCGCTATTGGTCGCTGGGGCCCGATCTGGTGGAAGTCATTTTCGACGCCGGGTTGCGCCGCGCGCAGACCGATCAGGCCATCGCGACTTACGATCAGAGCGTGGCGACTTACCGGCAAACGGTGCTGATTGCGTTTCAAGACGTGGAAGACAACCTGGCGGCGCTGCGCATCCTCGAGCAGGAGGCTGCGGTCCAGGATGAGGCGGTCAAGGCTGCCCGCGAGTCGGTCACCATCACCCTGAACCAGTATCGCGCCGGCACCGTCAACTATTTGTCCGTCGTGGTGGTTCAGACCGCGCTATTAAACAACGAGCGCACGGCGCTGACGATTCATGGCCAGCGGCTCACCGACAGCGCGGCCTTGATCAAGGCGCTGGGCGGCGGCTGGAGCGAAGCGCCGGCGACCGCCGACGGCGCGCTGCAGCCGAAAGGCTGATCATCCGCGCCCGCGTCCAGGCTCGGCAGACGAGTCTGCGCCTGGCTGCGGCGCTGCCCGCCGCCAAGGGCCTGGCGATCAGTTTCGCCGCCGCGGTCATTTTTGTTGCACTGCACGCGCCGTTGCCGTGGATGATCGGGCCGCTCATGGCCATCGCCGCCTGCCGCTTCCTCGGCATCGAATGCGGCGCAGCGCCGGGAGGCCGGCAAGCCGGACAATGGGTAATCGGCACCACGCTCGGCCTCTACTTCACGCCACAGGTCGCCGAATGGGTGACGCGCATCTGGTGGCTGCTGCTTCTGGGCGCGCTGTTCGCGCTTGCGCTGGGATATTTGTCGGGCTTCGTTCTGGCCCGAATAGGGCGCGTCGACCGCACGACCGCGGTGTTTGCGAGCGTTCCCGGAGGGGCTGCCGAGATGTCGGTGCTGGGCGAGCGGTTTGGCGCGCGCGTGGACGAAGTTGCGGCGGCGCAATCCCTGCGGATGATGCTGGTGGTGGTGGTGATTCCATGGATCTTTGCCATTCTGAAGCTGCATGGCTCGGACACCTTTCGCCCTGGCACGACCGAGGTGCAGCCGCTGGGGCTCATGTTGCTGCTGGCGGTGACGCTGGTCGGAGGCTGCGTCCTGCAACGGGCGCGCGTCGCCAACGCCTTCGTGCTCGGCGCGCTGGCGGTGGCGATCCCGCTCACCGTGGCCGGGGTCAACCTGTCGGCGGTTCCGCGCTGGTTGACCAATGTCGCGCAGGTGCTGCTCGGCTGCGCACTCGGCGCGCGCTTCGAGCGCAGCTTTCTGCGCCGCGCGCCGCGCTTTGTCGCCGCGGTCGTGCTCAGCGTCGCCGGTGCAATGGTCTTGTCGGCGGTGTTCGGTTTGGCGCTGGCGGCGCTGACGGGCTTGCATCCGGGAACGCTTGTGCTGGCCACCGCGCCCGGAGGTATCGCCGAGATGTCGATCACGGCCAAGGTGCTCGAGCTCGGCGTCCCGGTGGTGACGGCTTTCCACGTTGCGCGCGTTGTCCTGCTGCTTACTTGTACAGCACCGCTGTTCCGCTGGCTCCGTTATTGGCGCCACCGGGCACGATAAGTTCGGGTGCCCGTTGCGGCCCAGTGGCCTGACCGATCTCGTGCCACCTTACTCGGGGTTACGACGGGCACTCGCCGCGTGCTAGAGTTATCGTCCTTCCGCCTCGGCAGCGCGGTCCACGCTGCGGAACGGTGGGCGTGCCTTTGACGTCATAGCCGATACCATGAATCAGTCCGAATCCAGTTTCGCCATCGCGGCCGCCGCGGTGCAGGCTCCCGCATGGGTGCGCCATCCCCGGCTCGTCGCCTGGGTACGACAAATCGCTGAGCGAACTCATCCAGACCGCATCGCTTGGTGTGATGGTTCGCGCGAGGAGTCCGCGCAGCTGTGCGCGGAGATGGTGGCGTGCGGAACGCTGCTGCGGCTCGATCCGGCGAAGCGCCCCAACAGTTTCCTGGCCCGATCCGATCCGGCAGACGTAGCGCGGGTCGAGCACCGCACCTTCATTTGTAGCGAACGACAGGAAGATGCGGGGCCCACCAATAACTGGGTCGCTCCGGGCGAAATGCGCGCGACCCTCGAGACGCTGTTCGACGGCTGCATGCGCGGGCGCACCCTTTACGTCGTGCCGTTTTCGATGGGTCCGCTGGGCAGTCCGATCGCCCATATAGGGATTGAGCTCACCGACAGTCCGTACGTGGTGGCCAGTATGGGCATCATGACGCACATGGGGCGCGCAGTCGTCGAGGCGCTCGGCGGCGACGGTGCGTTTGTTCCCTGCGTGCATTCGGTCGGGGCGCCCTTGCAACCGGGACAGCGCGACGTGCCGTGGCCGTGCAACCCGGAGCAGAAGTACATCGTGCATTTTCCGGAATCGCGGGAAATATGGAGCTTCGGCTCCGGCTATGGCGGCAACGCGCTGTTGGGAAAGAAGTGTTTCGCGCTGCGCATCGCCTCGATCATGGGTCGCGATGAGGGCTGGCTTGCCGAGCACATGCTGATCCTCGGGGTTACCTCGCCGCAGGGGGAGAAGACCTACGTTGCCGCCGCTTTTCCGAGCGCCTGTGGCAAGACGAACTTCGCCATGCTCATTCCGCCCAAGGGCCTCGAAGGCTGGAAGGTGACGACCATCGGCGACGACATCGCATGGATCAAGGCCGGGAGCGATGGGCGGTTTCATGCAATCAATCCCGAGGCAGGGTATTTCGGCGTCGCGCCGGGAACGTCTGACGAGTCCAATCCCAACGCGATGGCAACGCTTAGGGCCAATGTAATTTTCACCAACGTTGCACTGACCGACGACGGTGACGTGTGGTGGGAAGGCATGACCCGCGAGCCTCCGGCGCATCTGACCGACTGGCAGGGAGAGTCATGGACCCCCGGCTGCGGGCGCAAGGCAGCACATCCGAATGCGCGCTTTACCGTCGCCACGACGCAGTGCCCTTCGCTCGACCCAGAGTGGGATAACCCGGATGGCGTGCCGATCGCCGCGTTCATCTTCGGCGCGCGACGCAGCGACACGCTGCCGCTGGTGGTCGAAGCGTTGAGTTGGGAAGACGGCGTGTACAAGGCCGCGACCATGGGCTCGGAGACGACCGCGGCAGCAACGGGCAAAGTGGGGGAAGTACGACGCGATCCGTTTGCGATGCTACCGTTCTGCGGTTATCACATCGGCGATTACTTCCAGCACTGGCTGGCCATGGGGCGCGCCGTACCGCGGCCGCCGAAGATCTTCAACGTGAACTGGTTTCGCACCGACGCGAACGGGAAGTTCGCATGGCCGGGCTTCGGTCAGAACATGCGGGTGCTCAAATGGATCGTCGATCGCTGTCACGAGCGCGGGCACGGCGTCGAAACCGCACTGGGCGTGCAACCCGAATACGGTGACCTCGACTGGGACGGTCTGGATTTCAGCGCCGATCGCTTCCGCCAGGTGATGTGCGTGGAACGGGAGCTTTGGCAGCGCGAACTCGCTGCGCACGACCAGCTGCTGGCGCAGCTCGGGTCCAAGCAACCGGGCGCGCTCGCGGCAATGCGACGCGACCTCGGCGCGAAGCTCGTTGCCTGAGCTCTCGGGCCTCTTGGGTCGTGCGTCGTTGGCAGCGGGCCTTGTGCCTTTACCTTGCGTTGGCTAGAATGATCTGAGCAGCAATCGATTGCTGCAATCGTTTGCAGAGAACGCGTTCGGTAATCGATTTCATTCTTGATCCCTCCTCCACCGCTCGTTACCTTGCGCGAGGTCGCGCGTGCAGCGGGTGTCTCGACCGCATCCGCGTCGCGCGCCTTGGCTCGGAAGGGAACGGTCAGCGCCAATCTCCGGCAACGCATCCTGGCGGCGGCGGAGCGGCTTGGCTACATGCCGAACCTTGCCGCGCGCTCGTTAGCGGCGCGGAGGTCGGGCGTGATCGGAGTCCTGGTCAATACCCTGGCAGAGCCGCTGGTTGCGGAAGTGGTGGCGGCGCTCGAGCACCGCCTCGCGGAGGCGGGCTACGCGATAGCGGTCGTGGCCACCCATGGATCGCCGGGGGATAGCCTCACGGCGCTGCGTGGGCTGCTGGGCCGTGGTGCGGAAGGGTTCGTCCTGGCTGAGCCGGCCCATGCGCGCGAGCTGGCCAATGTGCTGCGCGCGCGTGGGCTGCCGTGGATTGGCATGGCGGCCGAAGCGGACGGCGTCGAGTTCACCGTCGCGGACGGCCACCGCCGCGGGGCAGAGCTTGCCGGCCGCTACCTTCTTTCCCTGGGTCACCGCCATATTGGTGTGATAGCCCCTACCGCGGCAACGCTCGCCGGAGTCGCCGAAGCGCTTGCGGGCAGCGACGTTGCGTTGCCTGCCGTGGGGACCCCCTTGGTGCGCGACCTCGACGCGGCCCAGTCGGCCATGCGCCTGCTCCTGGACGGTGACGACCCTCCGACCGCTGTGATCTGCGGCAGCGACCTGCAGGCTCTGACCGCCGTGCGTACGTGCCTGGGTCAAGGGGTCGCCGTGCCGCGCGCCGTGTCAATCGTTGGTTTCGGTGACGCGGAGTTCGCACGCCGGGCGGTGCCGGCGCTCACGACCGTGCGCGTTCCTGCGACTCGCCTCGGGTTCCACCTGGCGGAGGGCCTGCTCGCCTGCCTGGAGCAAGAAGGGGCGCCGTTGACCTTCGACACACCGGTCAAGTTGGTCGTTCGGGAATCGACCGGACCAGCGGCGCGCTAGGTCTCTTGAACCTCGTAGCCGAGCCATGTTTCACGTGAAACAAGAGACTTGGTTCCACGTGGAACACAACCCGCCCGACATCCTTCGCGGCTTCTGTCGATCCCGGGTTTGCCGTATCATCGGCCCTCGATTCCGGGCGGTTTTTTCGATCGCGACCCATGCAGTTTCCCAAGCACTTTGACGTCATCGTCGTTGGTGGTGGCCACGCCGGTACCGAGGCGGCGCTGGCCGCCGCCCGTATCGGCCGGCAGACTCTGCTGCTCACCCACAGCATCGAAACGCTCGGCCAGATGTCGTGCAACCCTTCGATTGGGGGCATCGGCAAGGGTCATCTGGTGAAGGAGATCGACGCGCTAGGCGGCGCGATGGCGCTCGCCACCGATGCGGCGGGAATCCAGTTTCGGACCCTCAATTCGAGCAAAGGGCCCGCCGTCCGCGCCACGCGCGCCCAGGCTGACCGAATTCTCTACAAGCAGGCGATCCGCTCCCGCCTCGAGAACCAGCCCAATCTGACTCTGTTCCAACAAGCCGTCGACGACCTGGCCCTCGACGGCGACCGCGCCGTCGGCGTGGTGACGCAGATTGGTGTGCACTTCACCGCCAGCGCGGTGGTACTGACCACCGGGACGTTTCTGTCGGGCCTGATCCATGTGGGCCTGCGCAATTACGCCGCCGGCCGGGCCGGCGATCCCCCCGCCACCACGCTCGGTGCGCGGCTGCGCGAGCTCAACCTGCCCGTGGGGAGGCTCAAGACCGGCACGCCGCCTCGCCTCGACGGCCGGACGATCGATTTTTCGCGTCTGGGCGTGCAAGCCGGGGACCAGCCGGAGCCGGTATTTTCATTCTTGGGCAACCGCGCGATGCATCCGCGGCAGTTGCCCTGCTGGATCACGCACACCAATGAGCGCACGCACGAGATCATCCGTGGCGGCCTCGACCGTTCACCGCTGTATACCGGCGTGATCAAGAGCACAGGCCCCCGGTATTGCCCGTCGATCGAGGACAAAGTCGTGCGCTTCGCCGAGCGCAAGAGCCACCAGATCTTCCTCGAGCCGGAGGGCCTCGGGACGACGGAAATCTATCCCAACGGCATCTCGACCTCGCTGCCCTTTGATATCCAGCTTGCGCTCGTGCGCTCGATGCAGGGCTGCGAGCAGGCGCATATCCTGCGTCCAGGCTACTCGATCGAGTATGACTACTTCGATCCGCGCGGCCTCAAGGCCAGCCTCGAGACCAAGGCGATCCACGGGCTGTTTTTCGCCGGCCAGATCAACGGCACCACAGGCTACGAGGAGGCCGCGGCGCAGGGCCTGCTTGCCGGCATCAACGCCGCCCGTTTCTCGGCCGGGGAGGGGAGCTGGGCGCCGCGTCGGGACGAAGCCTATCTCGGCGTGCTCGTGGACGATCTGGTCACCCGCGGGGTCAGCGAACCCTATCGCATGTTCACCAGCCGGGCCGAATATCGACTCCAGTTGCGCGAGGACAATGCCGATTTGCGCTTGACCGAGATCGGCCGCCGTCTGGGCAGTGTCGACGATGTTCGCTGGGAGGCGTTCTGTCGCCAACGCGATGCAGTCGCGCGCGAGTTGGAACGACTCAAATCGACCCGGATGGACCGGCGCCAGCTCGAGCAGGCGGATGCCGAGCGCGTGCTGGGCCGGGCACTGGAGCGCGACGCCACGCTAGCGGAACTGCTGCGACGTCCCGGCGTCACCTACGCGAAGCTTATGACGCTGCCGGGCGCTGGCGATGCGGTCACCGTTGCCGCAGTGGCCGAGCAGGTCGAGATTGCGACCAAATACGCTGGCTATATCGAGCGCCAGAACGAGGAGATCGGTCGGCGTGCGGCCCGGGAGGCCGAGCGCCTGCCTGCCGCGATCGATTACTGTCGCGTGCGGGGGCTTTCGGTCGAGGTCCAGCAGAAGCTCAATGAGCATCGACCGGAGACCGTGGGGCAGGCGGCGCGCATCTCCGGCGTGACCCCGGCCGCGATCGCGCTGCTCCTGGTGCACCTCAAACGAGGCTTCAAGGACGCGCAGGCGAGTCCGGAAAAACTCACGGCATGAGGCTCAGCCAGGCCCTTGCCGCGGGTATTGCCGCGCTGGGCCTCGACCTCGACGAGGTGGCGCAGACGAAGCTGCTCGCCTATGTGGCGCTGCTCGAAAAGTGGAACCGCACGCACAACCTGACCGCAATTCGAGAGCCGGACCGGATGCTCACGCACCACGTGCTCGATGCCTTGTCGACGCTGCCTCACTTGCCGCAAGCGCCCGGGCTGCGGCTGATCGATGTGGGCAGCGGAGGCGGCTCGCCGGGTGTTCCCTTGGCCGTTGCGCGTCCGGATTGGCACGTCACCCTGCTCGACAGCAAGCGCAAGAAGGCAACCTTCCTGCGCCAGGTTGCCGCCGAGTTGGATCTGCGCAATGTCGCGGTGGCGGTCTCGCGGGTCGAAGACTATGCGCCGGAGGGGTCGTTTGATGTGGCCATCAGCCGCGCTTTTGCCGCGCTTGCTCCGTTCGTGGCGGGGGCGCGCCATCTCGTCCGCGCCGACGGTTGCCTGGTCGCCATGAAGGGGCTTTATCCGCAGGAGGAACTCGCCCACCTGCCAGCCGATGTGCGCGTCGTCGCGGGGCCGGCGCTCGCCGTGCCGGGTCTCGATGGCGCGCGACATCTGGTGGTCGTCCAGGTAGCCGGCGGGTCGTGATGACCAAGATCATCGCCGTTGCCAACCAGAAAGGCGGCGTGGGCAAAACGACGACGAGCGTTAACCTCGCCGCCAGCCTAGTCGCGATGAAGCGCCGCGTGTTGCTCGTGGATCTTGATCCTCAGGGCAACGCGACGATGGGCGCCGGAATTGACAAGCGTGCACTTACACACACGATATACCAAGTTTTACTTGGGGAGAAGAAGATTGCGGACGTTCGAACGATCTCTCCCTCGGGTGGATTTGACCTCGTTCCCTCCAACCGCGAACTCGCCGGCGCCGAGGTCGAATTGGTCGATCTGCCGGAACGGGAGATGCGACTCAAGGACGCTCTTGCCGAGGCGCTGTCGCAGATCCGTGCCGCGATTTCGCAGGTCGCCCAAGACTACGACTTCATCTTGCTCGATTGCCCACCCTCCCTGTCCTTGCTCACCCTCAACGGGCTGTGCGCAGCCGACAGCGTGCTCATCCCGATGCAGTGCGAGTACTACGCGCTCGAGGGCTTGTCCGACCTCGTGCAGACGATCCGCCGTGTGCGCGCGCACCTCAATCCGACGCTCGAGATCGAAGGCCTGTTGCGCACCATGTACGACCCGCGCAGCACCCTGGCGCTCAATGTGTCGGCTGATCTGCAGAAGCATTTCGGGGACAAGGTCTACCGCACCGTGATCCCGCGCAATATCCGTCTCGCCGAGGCGCCGAGCTACGGCATCCCGGCGTTGCATCTGGACAAAAGCTCCAAGGGCGCGCAGGCATACCTTGCGCTCGCCGGCGAGATCCTGCGGCGAGACGAGGCAGCCGGGGCGACGGCGCCCGCGATGGGGGTGGCCAATGGCTAAGCTTAAGGGGCTCGGACGCGGGCTCGATGCGCTGTTGTCCGGATCTGAGGAGAGAGCAGATCGCGACGCGTTGCACTCTCTCGCGCTCGATCGAATCGGCGCCGGCCGCTACCAGCCGCGTACCCGCATGGACGAGGCCGCGCTGGCGGAACTGGCGGAATCGATCAAGGCGCAGGGCGTGATGCAGCCTATCCTGGTGCGCCCGATTGATGGCGGCCGGTACGAGATCGTCGCCGGGGAAAGGCGCTGGCGCGCTGCACAGCGCGCAGGCCTCAAGGAAATCCCGGCGCTGGTGCGGGTCGTACCCGATCAGACAGCGCTCGCGCTATCGCTGATCGAGAATATCCAGCGCGAAGATTTGAACCCGCTTGAAGAAGCACAGGGTCTCAAGCGCCTGATCGAAGAGTTCGGACTGACGCACGAAGCGGCCGCGCTTGCGATCGGCCGTTCGCGCAGCGCGGTCACCAACCTGCTGCGCCTTACCCAGCTCGCGGCGCCTGTCCAGGCGCTCGTCCTTGGCGACAAACTCGACATGGGGCACGCACGCGCGCTGCTCGCGCTGCCGCCCGCGCAGCAGGTGACGACGGCGGCGAGGCTCGTTGCGGAGGGGCTGTCGGTACGCGAGGCCGAGCGGCTGGTGCAAACGATGCTTCACCCGGGCGTGAGCAAGAGCCGACGCGGCGTGCGGCGCGCCGCGAACGGCGACCTTGCGCGATTGGAGAGCGAACTCGCCGAGGCGCTGGGCGCCGCGGTCCGAATCGAGCCAACAAGAAAAGGCGCAGGACGGGTGGTGATCCGCTATTCGAGCCTCGATCAGCTCGACGGCATCCTGGCCAAGCTGCGTTAGCCGAGCTGCTGCAGCATCGTTTCAGCGCCAGAAACCTCGTACTTTCCCGGTGCCTCGATGTTCAGCACCTTCACCACGCCGTTTTCGACCAGCGCGGAAAAACGCTGGCAGCGTACACCCATGTTGCGCGCTGTTAGATCGAGCTCCAAACCCAGCGTCTTGGTGTATGACGCGCTGCCGTCACCCATCATTCGAACCTTGCCTCCCGCCTTCTGCTCCTTTGCCCAGGCGCCCATAACGAACGCGTCGTTGACCGAGATGCAAAGGATGTCATCCACACCCTTGGCTTTGAGCTTGTCGTAGTTGGCAATATAACTCGGCACGTGCTTGGCCGAGCAGGTCGGGGTGAAGGCGCCGGGCAGGCCGAACAGAACAACCTTTTTCCCGCGCGTAAGGTCCTCGACCTTGAAGTCGTTCGGCCCGAGCGTGCAGCCGGCAGTTTCGATCTCGATGAACTCGCTGAGGCTGCCGGCGGGTAGCCGGTCGCCAACCTTGATGGTCATGGTTTTCTCCTCGACGCTGGGCGCTCACCCGCGCCGTGCTCCGGCGCCGCAAAGGTGAACGTAGATTGTAGCGGAAAACATGCGCGCGGCAGTAGCGCGCTCGCCGCGCAAGCAGGGCGTGACGGTCTTGTCGACATTTGCGCGAAGGCGTAACTTCCACACTCCGGTCACTGGGCGGAAAGCAATCAGGGGAAACATATGGTGCAGGCAAAGAGCCCACGGAGCCGCGGTGTAACGCTCCTTGTCGCGACCAAGAAGGGGCTGTGGCAATTGCACAGCGATGCAACGCGCAGAAGCTGGCGGATTGCCGGCCCGCAGTTCCTCGGCCACGTGGTTCATCACGCGGTCGCCGATCCGCGCGATCGTAAGACTATGCTCGCTGCGGCGCGCACCGGTCATCTGGGACCCACCATTTTCCGTTCCTCGGACCGGGGGCGCACGTGGCACGAGGCCAAGCAGCCGCCCGCGTATCGCGAGGGCAGCGGGCGCGTGGTCGACCACACGTTCTGGCTGACCCCTGGACATCCGTCGATGCCAGGGGTCTGGTACGCAGGAACCTCGCCCCAGGGGCTGTTCCGCTCCGACGATGGAGGCGCGACCTGGAGCGGCGTCGAGGGGTTCAATGATCACTCGGAGCGCAAAGCCTGGTGCGGGGGCGATCAGGACGGGACGCCCGACGGACCGAAGCTGCACTCGGTACTGGTCGATCCGCGCGACCCTTATCACCTCTACATCGGCATGTCGAGCGGCGGTGTGTTCGAATCGAGCAACGGTGGCGAAGATTGGCGGCCGCTCAATCGCGGCGTGCGTGCGGATTTTTTGCCCAATCCCGACCCCGATTATGGGCACGACCCGCATTGCGTGCGTATGCATCCGTTGTTGCCCGACCGCCTCTATCAGCAGAATCACTGCGGCATCTATCGCCTCGATCGCCCGGGCGAGCGCTGGCAGGACATCGGCGCGACCATGCCCAAGAGCGTGGGTGATGTTGGCTTTCCGATGGTTCTGCATCCGCGCGATCCGGAAACGCTGTGGATATTTCCGATGGATGGCTCGAGCGTCTGGCCGCGTGTCTCGCCCGGCGGCAAGCCCGCCGTCTACCGTTCGGTCAACGGCGGCAAGACTTGGCAGCGCCACGCGACCGGGCTGCCATCGACGCAAGCCTGGCTTACCGTCAAGCGCCAGGCGATGACCGCCGACACGGGCGAGCCGGTCGGCGTTTTCTTCGGCACCACCGGCGGCGAGGTTTGGGGCAGTCGCGATGAGGGCCGCACCTGGAAATGCCTGGCTGCGCATCTGCCGCACATCTACGCCGTGGAAGCGGCATAGGCGCGCAGGCGCGGGTCGGTGGGCGATGCGCGTACTCATTCCCGGCCCCTTGCGTTCCTATACCGCGAATGCTGCCTCCGTCTGTGCCGTCGGCAACACCCTGGGCGAACTTACGCTCGATCTCGACCGTCGCTACCCGGGCATGCGTTTTCGTGTCATCGACGAGCAGGCCCAGATCCGCCCCCACATCCGGTTTTTCGTCAACGGCGCGCAAACGCGAAACCTCGCTGCGCCACTTTCGGAGTCGGATGAGGTGATGATCGTCTGCGCCCTGTCAGGAGGCTAGTGATGTGTCCGGGGCGCCGCCCGCACGATGCGGCAACGCGGCTGCAACGCAGCATTCGTTGACGCAGTGCGGCAAGAAACCTTACAATCCAAAAGTTTGCTCGACCTTCGGTGTCCCGCTTCGCATCGATTCCTACCCCGCGTTATCCAGCCGGCCGAATCGCACTCTGGCAGTTGCTGGCGAGCGCGGTGGTTGCGGGCGGCGGGGGGTTGTTGGCGGGTTGGAATGGGGTTCTTTCTGCGTTGCTCGGGGGGGGTGTTAACGTGTCCGCCGGCGTCGTGTTCGCGACGCTGGTGCGCTTCGGTGGCGCACAGACGGCGGCCGCGACCGTCCGGACGATGATCCGGGCCGACGCGGCCAAGATAACGGTGATTGTGCTGCAGCTCGGGCTGGTCTTTACCAACTACCCTGACATCGTGCCCGGCGCATTCATTGCCGCTTTCGTGATTACGGTGCTCGTCGCGCAGGCGGCGATTCTGATTCGAGACTGATCGAAGCGCAGGAACCAGCGATGGCAGCGGAACACGAACTCGACGCGGCGTCCTACATCCAGCACCATCTCACGTTCTTTGCCCAACCGCCTTCGGAGACGGGCGGTTTCTGGACCATTCATTACGACACCCTTATCACCGCGGGCATCCTCGGTGTTCTGGCGCTGGGCTTTCTCTGGTTGGTCACGCGCAGGGCGACCTCGGGTGTTCCCTCGAGGACGCAGGCGTTCGTCGAGCTTACCATCGAGTTCGTGAACGATCAGGTTCGGAGCATGTTTCACCACGACTATAAGATCGTCGCCCCGATCGCGCTTACCGTCGGATTGTGGGTATTGCTCATGAACCTGACGGACCTTCTGCCGGTCGATATCATGGCTTGGATCTACGCCAACGTGTTCCACCTGCACGCGTGGCGCACGGTGGCGACCGCCGACGTCAACACGACATTCGCGCTTTCGCTCTCGGTGCTCGGCCTGATGGTCTTCTACAGCATCCGGATCAAGGGCCTCGGCGGTTGGCTTCACGAACTGTATGGGTCGCCGTTCGGAATGCGGCCGCGGTGGGCCGCGCCGCTGCTGATCCCGTTCAATCTGCTCTTCAACCTGATCGAATACATCTCGAAGCCGCTGTCGCATTCGCTGCGGCTGTTCGGCAATATGTACGCGGGCGAAATAATGTTCCTGCTGATCGCTCTGCTGGCGTCCAGCGGATACCTGGGCACGATCGGCGGGGGAGTGGCGCAAGTTGCATGGATCGTCTTCGACGGTTTTATCGCGATACTGCAGGCGTACATATTCATGATGCTGACCGTTGCCTACATCGCTATGGCGCACGAGCATCACTAGAACCCCGCTTACCACGATCGACTCACCGTCCAATCTCCGTCAGAAAGGGAAAGCAAAATGGATAAGCTGCAACTGGTCGCCCAGATTCAGGCCTACACCGGTATCGGCATCGGACTCATGATCGGCCTCGGTGCACTCGGTGCCTGCGTCGGCATCGGCATCATGTGCTCACGCTTTCTCGAGGGCGCGGCGCGCCAGCCGGAAATGATCCCAGCTCTGCAAGCCAAGGTATTCCTGCTGCTCGGATTGATTGACGCATCGTTTATCATCGGGCTGGGCATCGCGATGCTGTTCGCGTACGCTAACCCGCTGATCCCCGCCGGTCTCAAGTAGCCTGCACTGTGGCTCTCGTTACCAAGGGACGCTCATGAACATCAACTTGACGCTGGCGATGCAGGCAGTCATCTTCGCCATCTTCATCTGGTTTTGCGCGACGTATATCTGGCCCGTGCTGATGCGCGCGATCGAGACCCGGCAAAAACAGATCGCCGATGGGTTAGCGGCTGGCGAGGAGGGACGGCAGAGCTTGGCGCGCACCGAAAAGCGCATCGCCGAAATGATGACCGAGGCGAAGACACGCGCTTCGGAAATCGTCTCCCAAGGTGAGAAGCTGAAGAGCGACACCGTCGAGCACGCGCAGACCGAGGCGCAGGCGGAGGCCGACCGCATCATCACGGCGGCGAAGGCCGAGATCGAGCAGGAGGTCCAGCGCGCGAAAGAGGCGCTGCGTGGACAGGTTGCCGAACTCGCCGTGGCGGGGGCGGCGAAGATACTGAAGCGCGAGGTGGACGCAAGAACGCACGCCGAGCTTCTGGCAGAGCTGCAAAAGCAGCTCTAGGACTCGCGCATGGCCGAGCAGATCACCGTTGCCCGCCCCTACGCCGAAGCCGTGTTCGATCTGGCTCGGGAACAGAACGCGCTGCCGGTGTGGGCGGAAATGCTGAGGCTCGCGAGCGGCGTTGCGAGCGACGAACGCGTGCGGGCTGCGCTCGACAACCCGCGACTGGAAGTCGCGGCGAAGGAATCTCTCCTCCTTGCCATCTGCGGTGACAAGCTCAATGCAGATGGCAGAAGTTTTGTCCGCGTGCTGCTCGAAGCCGATCGGCTTGGCCTGCTGCCGGAAATCCGGCAACTCTACGATGCTTTGAAGGATGCAGCCGACGGCGTCGCACGGGCGCAGATCATCAGCGCCTTCCCAATCGACGACGCGCAGCTTACCGGGCTCAAGTCGGCACTGGAGCGGCACTTCGGCAAGAAGATCGAGGCCACCGTGAGCATCGACCCAGAGCTCATCGGCGGCGCGAAAGTCGTCGTCGGCGACAAGGTGATCGACGCCTCGATGCAAGGCGAGCTCCGGGCGATGGCCAACCATTTGCGAACCTAACTCAATTCATTGCCGCGGGTTCCGGGCTGCGGTCATCCGGAGTACGCACGAGGAAAAATCATGCAGCTGAATCCATCGGAAATCAGCGAACTCATCAAGACCAAGATCCAGAATCTGGACATTGGCGCGGAAGTCCGGACGCAGGGCACGGTTGTATCGCTCTCCGACGGTATCGCCCGCATTCACGGGCTGTCCGACGCGATGCAGGGCGAGATGATCGAGTTTCCCAACAACACGTTCGGCCTCGCGCTCAATCTCGAACGCGACTCGGTGGGCACGGTTATTCTCGGTGAGTACGAGCACATCAGCGAAGGCGATACGGTCAAGTGCACCGGGCGCATCCTGGAAGTGCCCGTTGGCCCCGAGCTCATCGGACGCGTGGTCAACGCCTTGGGCCAGCCGATTGACGGCAAGGGCCCGATCAATGCCAAGGCCACCGACGTCATCGAAAAGGTCGCGCCGGGAGTGATCTGGCGCCAGAGCGTATCGCAACCGGTGCAGACTGGGCTCAAGTCGATCGATGCCATGGTGCCAATCGGCCGCGGCCAGCGCGAGCTCATCATCGGTGATCGCCAGACCGGCAAGACCGCGGTTGCGATCGATACGATCATTAATCAGAAAGGCAAGGAGCTTACCTGCATCTACGTTGCGATCGGGCAGAAGGCCTCGTCGGTCGTGAACGTGGTGAAGAAGCTGGAGGAAACCGGTGCGATGGCGTATACGATCGTCGTGGTCGCAACCGCATCCGAATCGGCGGCGATGCAGTACATCGCGCCGTATTCCGGCTGCACCATGGGCGAGTACTTCCGCGATCGCGGCCAGGATGCGCTCATCATTTACGACGACCTGACCAAGCAGGCGTGGGCCTATCGGCAGATTTCGCTGCTGCTGCGCCGCCCGCCGGGCCGCGAAGCTTACCCCGGCGACGTGTTCTACTTGCACTCGCGGCTGCTCGAACGGGCGGCGCGGGTGAACGCGGAATACGTGGAGAAGTTCACCCAGGGCGCGGTCAAGGGCAAGACCGGCTCGCTCACCGCGCTGCCGATCATCGAGACGCAGGCGGGCGACGTGACGGCGTTCGTGCCAACCAACGTCATCTCCATTACCGACGGCCAGATCTTTCTCGAAACCGATCTCTTCAATGCCGGCATCCGCCCCGCGATTAACGCCGGCATCTCGGTGTCTCGCGTAGGCGGGGCGGCACAGACCAAGGTCATCAAGAAGCTCGGCGGCGGGGTGCGCCTGTCGCTGGCCCAGTATCGCGAACTCGCCGCGTTCGCGCAATTCGCGTCCGACCTGGACGAAGCGACGCGCAAACAGCTCGATCGCGGGCGCGTGGTTACGGAGCTCATGAAGCAGCCGCAATATGCTCCGCTCTCGGTAGCCGATCAGGCCGTAACGCTGTTTGCGGTTAACCGGAGTTACTACGACGACGTGCCGGTGGAAAAGGCGCTTGCATTCGAGAGCGCACTACGCGCGTTCTTAAAGAGCAAGTACGCTGCGTTGATGGACAAGCTCGAGTCTACGAAGGACCTTGATGGCGAAGGCGAGAAGGCACTCGCCGCTGCCATCGCGGACTTCAAGCAGAACGGAACCTGGTAGGAACGGTGCGATGGCCAGTCCAAAAGAAATCCGCGGCAAGATCAAGAGCGTGCAGAGCACGCGCAAGATCACCAAAGCGATGGAGATGGTCGCCGCCTCGAAGATGAAAAAGGCGCAGGACCGGATGCGCGCGTCACGACCGTACGTTGGCCGTATGCTGGCTCTGGCGCGGCACCTGGCGCTGGCCAACCCGGAGTACCGCCACCCGTTCCTGGTGAAGCGCCCGGGCGTCAGGAATGTCGGGCTGATCGTCGTAACTTCCGACAAGGGGCTCTGCGGGGGGCTCAACACCAATGCACTGCGCCTGGCCTTGGCTAAGTGCAAGGGGTGGCAGGCGCAAGGTATCGGCGTCAAGGTGACGCCGATCGGCGGCAAGGGACTCGGATTCATGCAACGCCTGCAGGCGGATATCGCTTCGTACGTGACCAATTTGGGCGATCGTCCGTCGCTCGACAAGGTGATCGGCCCGGTCAAAATCCAGCTCGATCTTTACCTCGATGGCAAGATCGACGAGCTGCACCTGGTTTCGACTCGTTTCGAGAACACCATGAAGCAGACCCCGATCGCGGAGCAGATTCTGCCCGTCACGGATCTCGGTGACGAAGCCGAGAAGCGCGCCTATCCTTGGGATTACATCTACGAGCCGGATGCGAAGAGCGTGCTCGACGAGTTGCTTCGTCGTTACATGGAATCGGTCGTCTACCAAGCCATCAACGAAAACATGGCGTCCGAACAGAGCGCGCGTATGGTTGCCATGAAAGCGGCCTCCGACAACGCGCAAACGATCATCGATGAGTTACAGTTGGTCTACAACAAGACGCGCCAGGCCGGGATCACCAAGGAACTATCCGAGATCGTCGCCGGCGCCGCAGCGGTTTGACGGAGTTTTAGGCGCGCGCCATACGGCAGCGTGGGTTAAGAACAGGGAAATGTCATGAACGAAGGAACGGTTGTCCAGTGCATCGGCGCAGTGATCGACGTGGAATTCCCGCGCGAGCACCTGCCCCAGATCTACGACGCGCTGACGCTCGATGGGACGGCGCTGACGCTGGAGGTGCAGCAGCAGCTCGGCGACGGCGTTGTGCGCACGATTTGCCTCGGGTCGGCGGATGGCTTGAGACGCGGTATGAAAGTCAAGAACACGGGCGCCGGCATTTCAGTGCCGGTCGGGCCGGCGACGCTGGGCCGAATCATGGACGTCCTCGGCCGACCCATCGACGAACGTGGACCGGTGGTGGCCGAGATCACGATGCCGATTCATCGCGACGCCCCGACCTTCGAGGAACTCTCCCCTTCAACCGAGCTTCTGGAGACGGGCATCAAGGTCATCGACCTCGTGTGCCCGTTCGCCAAGGGCGGCAAGGTCGGGCTGTTCGGCGGTGCGGGCGTGGGCAAGACGGTGAACATGCTTGAGCTCATCAACAATATCGCCACCCAGCACTCCGGGCTGTCGGTATTCGCCGGCGTGGGCGAACGCACCCGTGAAGGCAACGACTTCTATCACGAAATGAAGGAAGCCGGGGTGATCAAGCTCGACAACCTGCCGGAGTCGAAGGTGGCGATGGTTTATGGGCAGATGAACGAGCCACCCGGCAATCGGTTGCGCGTGGCGTTGACCGGGCTCACCATGGCCGAATTCTTCCGCGATGAGGGCCGTGACGTGCTGCTGTTCATCGACAATATCTACCGTTACACCCTTGCCGGCACCGAGGTATCCGCACTGCTCGGCCGCATGCCGTCCGCTGTGGGTTATCAGCCGACGCTGGCCGCCGAGATGGGCCAGCTGCAGGAGCGCATCACGTCGACCAAGACCGGTTCGATCACATCCATTCAGGCGGTATACGTGCCCGCCGACGACTTGACCGACCCGTCACCGGCAACGACTTTCGGCCATCTTGACTCGACGGTGGTGCTGTCGCGGGATATCGCCTCGCTGGGCATCTATCCGGCGGTGGATCCGCTGGATTCGACCTCGCGCCAGCTCGACCCGCATGTTGTCGGTGAGGAACATTACACGGTCGCACGCCGGGTGCAGCAGACGCTGCAACGGTACAAGGAGTTGCGCGACATCATTGCGATTCTCGGCATGGACGAGCTCTCGCCGGAGGACAAGCTCATTGTTGCCCGGGCGCGCAAGATCCAGCGCTTTCTGTCGCAGCCTTTCCATGTAGCGGAAACATTCACCGGCACACCCGGGAAGTATGTCTCGCTCAAGGATACGATCCATGGTTTCAAGGCGATCGTCGACGGCGAATACGATCACCTACCCGAGCAGGCGTTCTACATGATCGGCGCGATCGAAGAGGCGACAGAGAAAGCAAAGACGGTGCAGTAACGGGGAACGATTCCATGGCCAACACCATTCACGTCGATGTCGTCAGTCTCATCGAGTCGATCTACTCCGGCGAGGCGGAGTTCGTCGTGCTGCCGGGGGTCATGGGCGAGCTGGGCGTCTATCCCAAGCATGCCCCGCTGATCACCCAGATCAAGCCTGGCGAGGTGCGCATCAAGGTCCCCGGGCAGGCCGAGGAGCAGATCGTCTTTGTCCAGGGTGGCTTTCTCGAGGTGCAGCCCGACGTGGTCACCGTGCTTGCCGACACCGCGATCCGGGCGGCTGATCTCGACGAGGCGAAGGCGATCGAAGCCAAGAGCCGGGCCGAGGAAGCCATGCAGAGCAAAATGTCCAAGGAAGAGGTTGCGAGAACTGAAGCCGAGCTTTCGGGCGCGCTGGCGCAACTCGCCGCTATCCGCCGCCTGCGGCGCAATCGGCCGCTTGCCCCAGACGGACCGCCAAGAGGCTAGAGTCCCCGCCCTGCCAGCTGTTGTTCCGCGAGCGTGACCCAGTAGCTAGCGCCGATCGGCAACACGGCGTCGTTAAAGTCATATTGGGGGCTATGGATGTTCGGCGTGTTGGCGTCGTGCCCCGCGCCGAGCCATACGTAACAGCCGGGCTTCGCCTGCAGCATGAAGGCGAAATCTTCGCTACCCATCTCCGGCGTCGGGTCGGTATCGACATGCTGCTTGCCGACCACCGCGCTCGCCGCGGCGATCGCGTATTGTGTCTCGGCTTCGCTATTGACGAGCGCCGGGTAGCGACGCTCGTAGCGAACGGTCGCGCTCATGTCGAAGGTCGCCGCGACGCCGGCGACGATGCCTCGAATCCGTTGTTCGATTAGGTCTTGGACATCGGGTTTGAAGGTACGTACCGTGCCGCGCAGAACGACCTCCTGGGGAATGACGTTCCAGGTGTCGCCGCCGTGCACCTGGGTAACGCTCACAACACCCGCGTCCTGGGGATGAAGGTTCCGCGCGACGATCGTCTGCAGCGCATTGATCGCCTGGGCGGCAAAGAGCATTGGATCCTTGCCCGCGTAGGCCATCGCCGCATGCGCCCCCTTGCCGGTGACTACGATTTCGAAGATGTCGTAGGCTCCCATCAAGGGACCCGCGCGCATGGCGAAGGTGCCCGCGCGCATGGCGGGCCAGTTGTGCATCCCGTATACCGCGCGCATCGGGAAGCGTTCGAATAATCCTTCCTCGACCATAACCCGGCCGCCGCCTTCATTCTCCTCGGCGGGCTGAAAAATGAAGTAAACGCTGCCGGTGAGCGCTTTGCGGCGAGCCATCGCCTTGGCGGCGCCAAGCAGCATCGTCGTGTGGCCATCATGACCGCAGGCGTGCATCCGGCCGGCGTGGAGCGAGGCATACGGCACGCCGGAATTCTCTTGGATGTGCAGAGCGTCGAGATCGGCGCGCAGCCCGATTGCGTCGGGCGCCAGGCGAGCCCCGTTGCCGCCGCGGAGTACCCCGACGACACCGGTTTTTGCCAGGCCGGTGTGAACCTCTAGGCCGAAGGATCTGAGCTTGTCGGCGACAAAGGCTGCGGTCGCCGCCTCCTCGAACGCGGTCTCGGGATGGGCATGAATGTGGTGCCTCCATTCACTCATCTCGGGAGCAAGCGCGGCAATCTCGGGCAGGATGTTCATGCGTGAGCTCGAGGCCAAGCCAAGGTTGTGCTGAAGACGTGATGTTAGCGCAGAACGCTCGCGCGGGCTGCGGTAGAATCGACGCTGCGCGTCAGCCCTGCCGAATGCCCACCCCAGCAGCCTCGCCTTACGACCTCGCCATCGTCGGCGGAGGGATCAACGGTGTCGGCGTTGCGCGCGATGCCGCGGGACGCGGACTCAAGACGCTGCTCGTCGAGCGAGACGACCTCGGTTCGCACACGTCGTCGGCGAGCACGAAGCTGATCCACGGCGGCCTGCGTTATCTTGAGTATTACGACTTCCGGCTCGTCGCGGAAGCACTCGCCGAGCGTGAGATCCTGCTGCGCGCTGCACCGCATATCATAGGCCCGCTGCAATTCGTCCTGCCGCACGAGCCGCACCTGCGACCGGCGTGGATGATCCGCATCGGACTTTTCTTCTACGATCATCTCGGGGGGCGCAAGACCCTGCGCTCGTCGTTCAGCGTGCACCTGCACCCGAGCAAGTGGGGCGCTGGCCTCAAGAGCCACTTTGACCGGGGCTTTGTCTACTCGGATGCCAGGGTGGACGATGCACGACTCGTGGTCCTCAATGCAATGGCAGCAAAAGAGTTGGGCGCCGACATACGTACACGCACGAGGCTCGTCGGTGCGCGCCGGGAGAAGGGGCTCTGGCGCCTCACGCTTGCCGACCGGCGCGGAGCGACGAACGAAGAGAGGGCGCGAGGACTCGTCAACGCAGCCGGACCGTGGGTCAAACGCGTACTGGACGATCTGGGCACCGTGCCGATAAAGGCTGAAGTGCGCCACGTCAAGGGCAGCCACATTGTCGTGCCGCGCGTGCACGCCGAGGACCACGCCTACATATTGCAAAACTCCGACCATCGGATCGTCTTTATCATTCCCTACGAGGGTGCCTTCTCGCTCATCGGTACGACGGATATCCCGGTCGATGATTTCGAGGCACCGGCAATCGCGGACGACGAAGTGGAATACCTGTGCGGCATCGCCAACACCTACCTCGCACGGCCGATCGCCGCCGCCGACGTCGTGTGGACATACAGTGGTGTGCGGCCGCTGTATGACGACGGTTCGGCCAACCCTTCGGCAGTGACGCGCGATTTCGTGCTGAAGCTCGATGCCGACGAAGGGGGGCGCGCGCCGTTGCTGTCGATCTTCGGGGGCAAAATCACGACCTACCGTCGGCTGGCCGAGTCGGCCCTGGCGGAACTCGCCCCCTTTTTTCCGCACATGAAGGGATCATGGACACGCGCCAAGTCGCTTCCGGGAGGGGACATGCCGCGGGGCCGCCTGGGCGCCTACGCGCGCGATCTCGCCGCGCGCTATCCCGCTCTGTCGACCGAGCTGCGCACGGCGCTGCTGCACCGCCACGGCACGCGCACGCCACGCATACTGGGGCAGGCCAGAACGGAACAGGATCTGGGCACCCATTTTGGTCATACGCTCTACGCCGCGGAAGTCGATTATTTGGTCGCGCATGAATGGGCGCGTGACGCCGAGGACGTCTTGTGGCGACGGACCAAGTGCGGACTGCACCTGACGCCGGCGCAACGCAGCGCAGTTGCGGCGTACCTGCATGAGCAGTACGGCCAGGAAGGATCCTCTCCATGCAACCGTTAGAGGCGCTGTCCGACACGGCGCGGATGGCGATCCGCGGCGTATTGACCGACATCGACGACACGGTCTCGACCTGCGGCCGGGTCACGGCCGCAGCGTACGCGGCGATGGAGCGCCTGCGCCAGGCGGGTCTACTGGTAATCCCGGTGACCGGCAGGCCTGCAGGATGGTGCGACCACATTGCGCGCATGTGGCCGGTGGACGCGGTCGTCGGCGAGAACGGCGCGCTGTACATGTTTCACGACGAGCGATCGAAGCTGCTCAAGAAGCGCTACGCCAACAGCTGTCCCGACCGCCGGGCTGCTCGCGAGCGAATCGGCGCCATTGCGGCAAGAGTCCTGCTCGCGGTGCCGGGATGTGCGCTGGCATCCGACCAGCCGTATCGGGACACCGACCTCGCGATCGACTACTGTGAGGACGTCGCGCCGCTTCCGCTAGCGACCGTCGATCGGATCGCCGCGCTATTGCGCGCCGAGGGCATGAATTCCAAAGTGTCATCGATCCACGTCAACGGCTGGTTTGGAGCCCACGACAAGCTCACCATGACGCGGACGTTACTGCAGGAGGTGTTCGCCATCGATCTCGACGCCGAACGCCTGCGTTTTGCTTTTGTCGGCGATTCGCCCAACGACGCGCCGATGTTTGAGTTCTTCCCGATTTCGATCGGGGTCGCGAACGTGCGACGGTTCGCCGACCGCCTGGCGGCGCCGCCGAAGTACGTCACCGAGCGGGAGTTCGGCGCCGGATTCGCGGAAGTCGCGGATTGTATATTGGCTGGGCGCTGAGAGGCAGCCGGGTCAGCGCGCCGCGGCGAGCGTGACGAGATCGATTTGCTTCAGTGTCGAGGTCAGCGCGGCGGGCTCGATGCCGTCGCCGCGGACGGTTACCGCAAACCGGTCGGCGACGATGATGCTCATCTCGCCGCTGCGCGCCCGGCGGTCATAGCGCTCGTGTAGGAGTTGGCCGTCAACCTTGGTAGTACGCTCGTAGCCGGTGTCGGTTTCCTTCTCTATGTTCGGGTTGAACTTTGCCGCCAGCCCTGCGATGCCGGACAGCGAGGCCAGGTCCACAATCTCGATGCTGATGCTGGCGTTGGCGCCATCGCTATAGCGCGCCGTCGCGCTCGACGCTTTGAGCCCCATTGCTTCACCACTCTGCCCCGACGCTTCCTTGCGCTGCATGCCCGGCAACGATTCCGGCAACATGTCCTTGAGTTTGTGGAAGTCGACCGGCTGTACGTTCTTGCCACCAGCCACGATCTGGCCCACGGCACCGAGCGTGGCGTTGGGGTCGACCTGTCCGCTGCTCCCGGGCGATGGGTTCGTCGCGCCCCCGGCCTTGGCTATCTTTTCGGTCGTTTGCGCCTGTTCGCCCATTTTCTCCAGGGCCTTGAGCGCGTCGTTGACGCGCGCCTTATCGGCGTCGGACTTCGCGCCAAAGATACTTGACAACACATTGGCCGCGACATCTCTGTCGCGCGCGCTCGAATGGTTCATTGCGCCGAGTGCGCCAATACCCGCCGGGCCAAGGCCGGTGATGGTGCAGGTTGTGAGCACACCGATAACAACCCACATTACGATCGCGCAGATAACCGTCACGATCGTGTACCCGAGCGACTTGTCCCGGGGACAGCGCATAAGCACCGGGAGGCCCAGATAAAGCAGGTACAGGCCATAGAACGCGGCGATGATGCCCAGAATGCCAAGCATTGGAATGATGTTCAGCACCGCGGCGACCCAGCCCGGCGTGAAACTGTAGGCGGTGACCTTGAGCGCGGCCAGAGAGTCTCGCTGTCCGCCGAAACTCGGGGCGAGCAGGTCGACGATGAGAGCGATCAAGAACACGCCAACAAACGTCAGCACGAAGGAGACGATTGCATGTACGAGGCTTACAGCGATGCCGAGTCGGCCCACGTACGGCAGACCGACGACGCTGTGGCCGATCAACGTCGCGATGACCCCGATCGCGACCAGCGGCGCGACGTAACCGAGGTAGATTGCAGCCGTAGAGGTCGACTCGGCGGCGACAACCGGCCACTCGGCCGAAGGCGAGAGCAGGATATTCTTGACGCGCGCGATCAGGCCTTGCGCCGCTGCTGCCGATGCTGCCGCGGCGAAGTCTCCGCCCGGGCCCGACGCCGCATTCCCAGGGGCGGCTGCAGGACCCGGTGCCGGCTCGGGTCGGGGCCCGATCGCTGGCGCGGACGCAGATACCGGATCGGTGGGCACTGTCGCCGGCTGCGCCGGGTCGGCGACCGACGCGCCGCAGAAATTACAGAACTTGGCCCTGTCCCGGAGCTGCTTGCCGCATTGCGCACAGAACATGTCGCTGTTCCCCTCGACCTTGGCGCCCGCGGCCGAGCGCAAACCTAAAATTTTGCGCTAGGACCGCTACGTATTCAACCGCACGGCATGTCGCGACGGGACGGGGAATCTCGGGCGCAAAATCGGGACACACAAAGACGTACCACGGCAATCCGTTGCCGGCGCCGGCGGCCATGTCGAACCACCCCAGCACAATGGGGTTGCTTGATAAGTGAGTGGCCACTAGCGGCCAACTCCCTGCGAAAGCTTAGCGGGCAACTTTAGGAAGGCTGTGGGCTTTGGCGCGGGTCGGCTAGTGGACGCTGTGTCACGGTGCCGGAATCGCCCGCCGGTACGATATTTGCATACAAGACTTCAGCTACCATCGCAAGTTCTTTCGCCAACCGCCTAATGTGTTGCGAAAGTTCGCGCGCCATGCAGCTGTCTTGGGGGCGGAAGGAGGAAATCGCGATGCTTCGATTCGGCTTCAATATCCGAACGCGCAGCGGCCAGCGCGTCGACAATATCTGCATTATGGCTGCGAACCAAGCCGAAGCAGAGCGTCGCCTGCGCCAGATGTACCTGCATTGCGAAATCGTGCACTGCCAAAGCGAAGCGGTAAGCCGACGCAGCGACCCGCTCGATCTTGAAGGCGTTATCGGCATCATCAGCAACGAGCCGTCCTCGATCCCCTCGGTTGCGCGCTCGATGCTACGTAATAAAACCGGCACGCACTAGCTCGTCGACCAATTCCCCGTAGTCGCGCGCGCCGCGGCTTTGGGGTGCGTGGCGGAATATATCTAGGTGCCGCGCCGGGCTCTCGGCGAGGTTCACGTTTTCCGCGATCCGTGTCGTGCAGATCTCTTCGGGTCGAAATGCGCTCGCCATCAAATCCGCAACTTCGGAGCTCATCTTGCGGCGTGCGTCGAACCGCGTGAGCACATAACGCCGCGGCAGCCGGCGCTTGAACACCGGTTCGAGCGCGTGCAGTGCGCGTTCGACCTGCTGCGCTCCTTGCAATGCCAAATAATCGGCGGATACGGGAACGAGCAGCAGATCGCAGGCGAAGATCGCGTTCAGCGACAGGACTCCGAGCAACGGGCAGCAGTCGATCGCCACCGGGCCGGAAGCCTGTTCGGTCTGTCGCAGTGCCACACGCAGGCGCGTGACGACGTTGACACCCTTGCCGAGCAGCATGTCAAGCTTGGTAAGCTCGAGATGTGCGGGGCAGAGGATGACACCGCTGGCGGTGATCTGCGCCAGGTCGGCCAATGGCCGTTGGCGAACGAAGAATGCATAAATCGAATCGTCGGCAAGGTGCGGATGGGCGTTGAAGACGCCGGAAAGATGCGCCTGCGGGTCGAGGTCGATACCAAGCGGCCGCTGGCCCCGTTGCGCGATGCCGGCGAGCAAGTTCAGGGTCGTCGTTGTCTTGCCGACGCCACCCTTCTGGTTGAATACCGCGATGACCGACATGACGACCCGCTAATCTAAAAAACCCACCCACGAACCCGCGAGACACACATCTCGATGAAAGACAGCGACGAATATCACGTGCAGGATGACCGCAACGCCGTCCGACCGCAACCGGGGGCGCAGCACCAAGCGCCATGCTGACACCGGGCGCGCCCGCCTGGCTTGGGAAGGCCAGTTCGCGTGCCTTGGCAGACGCAAACCAGGCTCGGCGTTGCCAGGGCCTGCTGGCCGGAGAGAACGATGTTGCAATCCTTGTTTGGCGTGAACTTGAGGCCGCGGACGGCGGCTATTGCGGGCGGCATTTTCGCACAGATTGATGGTGCCCTGTCGCTACGGGGTGACGGCGCCCCACCGGGGCGAATCCTTTGGACAAAAATGCGATAATTCGGGCCTCATGCAACCGCTGCAAATCGCAATTCTCGCCGCTGGGAAGGGCAAGCGGATGCACTCCGCGCTGCCCAAGGTGTTGCATCTGCTCGGCGGGAAGCCTCTGCTCGCGCACGTACTCACGACCGCGCAGAGCTTGAACCCGCGCGCTATTTGCATTGTCGAGGGATCCGAGGACGCGGTGCGCGCGCGCTTCGCTAACGCCGATGTCGTCTGGGCTCGGCAGGATCCGCCGCGCGGAACCGGCGATGCGTTGCGCTGTGCGCTGGCTGCATTGCCCCGCGACGGAGTCACGCTGGTGCTGTTCGGCGCCGATCCGCTCGCGCGCGCGGCGACGTTGCGCGAGGTCGTCGCGCACGCACAGACTGGGGCTTTGTCCTTGCTGACGGTTGATCTCGACGATGCCGAGGGATACGGTCGCGTCGTTCGTCTCCCCGACGGCCGCGTCGCAGCGATCGTTGAACATTTGGACGCGACCCCCGAACAGCAGAAAATTCGCGAGGTCAACACGGGTGTAATGGCGGCGCCGACGGCCGCGTTCGCCCGCTGGCTGGCAACGATCGAGGCCCGTAACGCAAGCGGCGAATATTATCTGACGGACGTCATCGCACTGGCCGTGCGCGATGGCGTGAAGGTGACGACGACGAGCGCAGCGAGTATCACCGAAGCGTTGGGCGTGAACAGCCAGCGCGACCTCGCCGAGCTGGAACGCCGCTATCAGCGTGCACAAGCTGATTCGCTGCTCGACGCCGGCGTGGCCCTGGCCGACCCGGCGCGTATCGACGTTCGCGGTACACTGGCCTGCGGGCGCGACGTGACCATCGACATCGGTTGCATTTTCGAAGGGCATGTGACGCTTGGCGACAACGTCGCCATTGGCGCACACTGCGTGCTCAGGAATATCAGCGTAGCCGGAGGCACCGTCATCGCACCGTTTTCGCACCTCGAGGACGCGCAGATTGGTGCGCAGTGTCGCATTGGGCCCTATGCGCGCATCCGGCCCCGCACGGTGCTCGCTGACGAGGTCCACATCGGAAACTTTGTCGAGGTCAAGGCAAGTGTCCTCGGCGAGGGTAGCAAGGCCAATCATCTGACGTATGTCGGCGACGCAACGGTTGGCCGCGATGTCAACGTGGGTGCGGGCACGATCACCTGCAACTACGATGGCGCGAACAAGCACCGCACCGTAATCGAGGACGACGTGCACATCGGTTCTGGTACGCTGCTTGTGGCGCCGGTCACCATTGGGCGCGGCGCGACCATCGGCGCCGGCACCACGGTGTGGAAGAATGCGCCGCCGGAAGCGCTAACGGTGAACACAAAGACACAAGTCGCCCGGAGTGACTGGAAACGACCGAAGAAAGGCTAGCAATGTGCGGCATCGTCGGCGCGGTCGCGCGCGTGAACGTGGTACCCATTCTGATCGAGGGCATCCGCCGGCTCGAATATCGAGGCTATGACTCGTCGGGGCTCGCCGTCATCAACGGCAGCCTGCAACGACTGGTCAGCACGGCCCGCGTCGCTGACTTGGCGGCGCAGGCCGATGCGACGCATATCAGCGGCACGACCGGAATATCGCACACGCGTTGGGCGACGCATGGCGCGCCGACAGCGACCAACGCGCATCCGCACATCAGTCACGACGAGATCGCCGTGGTGCATAACGGAATCATCGAGAATTTCGAATCCTTACGCGAACGCTTGCAGCAGCAGGGGTACCGGTTTGTCACCCAGACCGATACCGAGGTCATCGCCCATCTGATCCACGCCAACTATCATGGCGATCTGCTCGAGGCAATGCGGAAAACGGTGGCGGAGTTTCGCGGCGCCTATGCGATTGCCGCCATCAGCACGCGCGAGCCCGACAGACTTGTTGGCGCGCGCGCAGGTAGTCCGCTGCTGGTCGGTATCGCCGACGACGACCACTATCTCGCGTCGGACGCGAGCGCGCTGAGCTCCGTGACCCAGCGCGTCGTGTACATGGAGGAAGGCGATCTCGCCGATGTCACCCGCGAGGCCTATACCGTTTATGACGCCAGCGGCGCGGCCGTATCGCGACCCGTTGTGAACGTGGAAACCTCTGACTGCGCCGTCGAGCTTGGCCCCTATCTGCATTTCATGCAGAAAGAGATCTTCGAGCAGCCGCGTGCCATCGCCGATACGCTGGAGAGCGTCGGCGGCATCGGGCCGGAGCTGTTCGGCGCGAATGCCGCCGACGTACTCGGCAGCGTCGACGCGGTCCACATCCTCGCCTGTGGCACGAGCTATCACTCGGGTCTGGTGGCCCGGTTGTGGCTGGAGGCTGTCGCAGGTGTCCCCGCGCAGGCAGAAATATCGAGCGAATATCGCTATCGCGACAGCGTGCCACACCCCGATGCACTGGTCGTCGTCGTTTCCCAGTCGGGCGAGACGGCAGACACGCTGTCGGCGCTCAAACATGCCAAGGCGCTGGGCCACAGCCATACGCTCGCCATCTGCAACGTGGCGACGAGTTCGATGGTGCGGCATACTGCGCTCACGTTCCTGACCCGCGCGGGCACCGAAGTTAGTGTCGCGTCGAGCAAGGCGTTCACGACGCAGCTCACCGCGCTGTTCCTGTTGACGCTAACGCTGGCGAAGCTGCGCGGCAGACTATCGACACAGGACGAAGCACGCTGGCTGAGTGGTCTGCGCCATCTTCCGGCGGCGATCCAGGCTGTGCTGGCGCTCGAGCCGACGATCGTAGCCTGGGCCCAGCAATTTGCCCGCAAGCAAAACGCGCTGTTTCTCGGCCGCGGCCTGCACTATCCGATTGCGCTCGAAGGAGCCCTCAAGCTCAAGGAGATTTCCTATATTCACGGCGAGGCTTACCCCGCCGGCGAGCTCAAGCACGGGCCATTGGCGCTGGTCGACGCCAGCATGCCGGTGGTCGCGATCGCACCCAACGACGCACTGCTCGAAAAGCTGAAATCCAATTTGCAGGAAGTGCGGGCGCGCGGCGGCGAGCTCTATGTCGTCGCCGACGCCGACAGCCATATACAGTCCGGCCACGGGGTGCATGTCCTGCGTCTGCCGGAGCACGCGGGACTGCTTTCTCCAATCGTGCACACGATTCCGCTGCAACTGCTGGCATATCACACCGCCGTTCTTCGGGGAACCGACGTCGACAAACCGCGCAATCTCGCGAAATCCGTAACGGTCGAGTAGGCGTAGCGAAGGCGTTTGAAAAGAACGCCACAGGAGACAGCACAGGGGCGGCGGGCCTGAGGGGTCGCGACAGGGGTAAGGCCGTGCGGCGCCAGGATCTCCTGGGCCCCGCTCGGCATGAGCCCAAGCCCTAGCCAGGCGCGGCGCCTGGGCTGCGACTTCCCCCAGCGTACGCACCGGGCTTGGCGCGCGGCCGCAGTAGTTGCAGGCATCGCCGGCCGGCTGGCTGGCTGGGTATCGGCGCGATGCGGCGGGTACGGCGGTCGGCATCAACGTACTCGATTAGCGCGGCAGGCGCCGGAGCGGAATTGCGGTACGATGGCGCTCCCGCCCGCCTCCATGCTGGACATGGAATTCGCGTTCATCCTCGACCCGCTGCATTCGCTCAAGGCCTACAAGGACACCAGCGTCGCGATGATGCGCGCCCTGCACGCGCGCGGTCATTCTCTGTTCGCCATGGAGCAAGGCGATCTGTTCTGGGACGGAACGCAGACGCTGGGCTCGGTGCGCCCGCTGCAGGTTGCCGCCGACGACCATGAATGGTTTCGACTCGGTGCCACCGCTGTGCGCCCGCTAAAATCCTTTGCAGCGGTCGTCATGCGCAAGGATCCGCCGTTCGACATGGAATATATCTATTCGACCTATCTGCTGGAGATCGCCGAGACGCAGGGCGCGCGCGTCTTTAATCGTCCCCGCGCGCTGCGCGATTACAACGAAAAGCTGGCAATCGCGCGATTTGCGGAATTCATCGTTCCGACGCTGGTCACCCGCGACGCGGCGCTGCTCGCAGAGTTCATCGATGATTACGAGGACGTCATACTGAAACCGCTCGATGGCATGGGCGGAACCTCCGTCTTCCGCGTCCGTGAAGACGACGCCAATCGCAACGTCATCATCGAGACTGTCGGGCATCATGGTGCACGCACAGTGATGGCGCAGCGCTTCATCCCCGAGATCGTTGAGGGTGACAAGCGCATCGTGCTCATCGCGGGCGAACCGGTGCCGCAGGTGCTCGCGCGCATCCCCAAGCCCGGCGAGACGCGCGGCAATCTGGCCACGGGGGGTCGTGGCGTCGTGCGGCCCTTGTCGCCGCGCGATCGCTTGATAGCCGAGACAGTGGGCGCCAAGCTGTGGGCGGATGGCATGCTGGTCGTCGGTCTCGACGTCATCGGCGATTACCTGACGGAAGTCAACGTAACCAGCCCCACCGGGTTCGTCGAGATCACCACGCAGACCGGCTTCGATGTCGCAGGCCGGTTTGCGGACGCCCTGACTGACGCCGTGAAGTAGGGTCGAGGTCGCACTTGGGTTTGATCCCTTCTGATAAGATAGCTACGGGAGGGCCTTCATGATCGGAATTCTGATCGTCGCTCATGACACGTTGAGCGACAGCCTTGCCGGTGCGGTGACGCACGTGCTCGGCGCCCGTCCTTTGCAATTCGAAACGTTGCAGGTCGCCGCGACCGACGACCCGCAGCAATTGCTGCCGAAGGCCCGGGCGCTGGTGAACGAACTCGATACCGGTGACGGAGTACTGATTTTTTCCGATATCTACGGCGCAACGCCGTGTAACCTCGCTTCCAAGCTGCTCGTTTCCGGCCGCATCGAGGCCATCGCCGGGGTCAATCTGCCCATGCTGGTGCGGGCCTTCACCTACCGCGACAAGGGAATGGAAACGATGATCAAGAAGGCCATCAGTGGTGGCTGCGACGGCGTGCTGCACGTCGACGTCGATCCAATCTATGCGTCAGCAAGAAGTTGAGATCATCAACAAGCTGGGCCTTCACGCCCGGGCGGCGGCCAAGCTCACCCAGCTGGCAAGCCATTATCAGTGCGAGGTCTCGCTCGCCCGTAATGGGCGCAAGGTAAACGCCAAGAGCATCATGGGGGTGATGATGCTCGCTGCGGGCAAAGGCAGCCGGATCGTGCTCGAGACCGACGGCCCCGACGAGGGCGAAGCGTTGGACGCAATTGTCACCCTGATCGGAGACTATTTCGGCGAGGGTCAGTGACGGGGCATGGAACCAATGCACCGCCGACCTGCTCAATGCGAAGCGTGCGAGGCCTTCGCCCCGACGCGCTCCGTTGACAAAGGTCCTATCAATCATGCAAATACGTCTAGTTAGATTGACCAACCGCCTCGGCTTGCACGCGCGCGCGTGCGCCAAGTTGGTTCAGGTAGCCTCGCAATTTCGCTGCAATGTATCGCTGATCTGGAATGGCAAGCGGGCCAGCGCGCGCAGCATGGTCGCGGTGATGCTGCTCGCGGCTGGCGTCGGTGCGACGATCCGAGTGGAAACCCAGGGTCCGGATGAGGCCGAGGCGATGACGGCGCTGGTGCAGCTCATCAGCGACCAATTTGGCGAACCGCGGTGAAGTGAAGCGATGAGCCTTGTCCTCCACGGCATCGGCGTCTCCGGCGGCATTGCCATCGGGCGGGCACAGCTCGTTTCGCACGCGACGATCGAAGTCGCCCATTACTCGATCACGCCCGCACAGGTCCCGGCGGAGGTCGAGCGCCTGACCCAGGCGCTGCATACCGTGCAGAAGGAGCTCGAGAATCTCCATGGTGCGATGACCGCCGGCGACGCGCCGGCCGAATTCGGCGCGTTTCTCGACGTGCACTGGATGATCCTGACCGATCCGACTCTGCACGAGACGCCCAAACGCACGATTGCCGAACAGCTTTGCAATGCCGAATGGGCGCTGACCCAGCAGCTCGGCATTCTGATCGAGCAGTTCGACTCGATCGAGGATCCGTACTTGCGGGAGCGCAAGGCCGACGTGGTTCAGGTGGTCGAGCGCGTCCTCAAGGTGCTGCTCGGCCGTCCCGGCGTCGTGCGCCCAACCGCGGCGGAGGAGGAGACGATTCTGGTCGCGCACGACCTGTCGCCGGCCGATGTCATCCAGTTCAAGAGTCACCATTTCGCGGCTTTTCTGACCGACCTCGGCGGCGTGACCTCGCACACCGCCATCGTTGCACGCAGTCTCAACGTGCCGGCGGTCGTCGCGACTCACAACGCGCGGGCGCTGATTCGCGAGAACGAGCTTCTCATCGTCGATGGCGGGCGCAACGTCGTCATCGTCAATCCGGATCGGTCGGTGCTCGCCGAATACCGGCTGAAGCAGGACGAACTAGAACTCGAGCGACAGAAGCTTCGCCGCCTGCGCACGACGCCGGCGACGACAATCGATGGCTGCCACGTCGAACTCCTGGCCAACATCGAGTTGCCGGAGGATCTGGAGCAGGCACGCGAGAACGGTGCAGCCGGCGTGGGCCTGTTTCGCACCGAGTTTCTATTCCTGAACCGGGACGGATTGCCGACCGAGGATGAGCAGTTCGAGGCGTATCGAACGGTTGCGTCCGGCATGAAAGGTCATCCGGTTACGATTCGCACCTTCGACCTCGGCGCCGACAAGCACAAGGAGGGGCTTGCCGGCCTGTCGCGTGTCGCCCCTAACCCGGCGTTGGGCCTGCGCGCGGTCCGCTTTTGTCTCGCCGAGCCAAGGCTTTTCCTGACCCAGCTCCGGGCCATCCTGCGTGCGTCGCACTACGGCGAGGTGAAGATCCTGCTCCCGATGCTCTCCTCGGTAAGCGAAATCGAGCAGGCGCTGGCTCTGATCGCGCAGGCGAAGGAAAGTTTGCGCGAGCAACGGGTGAAATTCAATCCCGGGGTGGAGGTCGGGGGCATGATTGAAATCCCCGCTGCGGTGCTGTCAATGGGCGCCTTCACGTCGCGGCTGGACTTCCTCTCGATCGGCACCAACGATCTCATCCAGTACACGTTGGCCGTCGATCGCTCCGACGACGCCGTTTCCCAGCTGTACGACGCGCTGCACCCCGCGGTGATTAAACTTATCGCGCTCGCTATCAGCACCGCTAACCGGGCGAAGGTGTCCATCGCAGTTTGCGGCGAAATGGCAGGCGAGGCCCGGTTGACCCGATTGCTTCTCGGCATGGGTTTGACCAACTTTTCCATGCACCCGGCGCACCTGCTGAGCGTCAAGCAGCGCGTGATCGCGAGCGACACCGCTGTCGCCAAGCCGATCGTGGAACGGATGCGACGCACCGACGAACCAGCGCGGCTCATCGCGCTATTGGAGAAGCTCAACACCTGAATTGACATCCGGAAGCAGCCCGGTAAACTACTGCTCACGCGCCGATTTGACGATCAGGTGCGACCAGCGGTCGCGCCAAGGCGGGGAAAGCTGCTTCCTCCGGTATAACCGGTTGATTCTAAAAAAGCAGCCCTCTGAGCGTTTGGCCCTTGTGGCCAGACTTGGCGTGGCGTAAGCCATGTCAGCAATGGTTCCACCGACTGATTAGGTCGGCACGGAACTCGCTATTCGACTAGCGGTAGCCTACGGGCAGTGCGTGACTGGCGACGGTCGCGTGCGAAGCGCCCCGACAATGCCTCATCGATAGAGATATCTCGATTCTGCGAAGGATTGGGATGCGTTCGTTTGCTGCATACGGACAAGGGGTTAGGCTGAACAGTAAGGTCAACGCAAGTGAATTGCCGATAAACACCGTTATCAAAGCAGGGCTTAAGCAGCGGAGTAAGCCCCGACCAAAATGGTATGTGGCGGGTTGTCTCTTTCTGATACAGGGACACGTCGACGTAAGCGCCACCGGTGGAGAGGCAGGACCTAACCTGTTCTTGTTGCTGGCATGGAACTGGGTAAGCCCGTATTTTCGCCCACGTAGGCCGTTTGCGCGTGGGCAGGCCGATCGCAAGAAAAGCCGACGGGAGTGCGGGTAGAGGATCGTGGAGAAAGCGAACGCCGAGCTGTAATGGCTTGGATAGGGGTTTCAACCTTACCCCACGCGAAAGCGGGCCAACTTCCACATGGTCTCTACGGGCGATTCGCCTGTAGAAGTTTCGATAGTTGCCCCTGCAGGAGCCGCAATATCCCCGCAGGGGGAGACTTGCGTCTTCTTGCGCGGGATTACTTAAGGAGACAGCAAGTGAGAATGCAGTTTGACGACAAGAAATGTCTTGTCGAAAGACCGGCATCTGCGTCTTCGGCAGACCTGATCGAGTGGCACGGCATCGACTGGGCCAGGGTGAACAGGAATGTTCGAAACCTGCAGATACGAATCGCCAAGGCAACCAAGGAGCGGGACTGGCGCAGGGTGAAAGCCTTGCAACGGTTCCTCGCCCGCTCGTTTTGCGGCAAAGCTCTAGCCGTGAGACGGGTGACCGAGAATCGCGGGAACAAGACGCCGGGCGTAGACAACGTCTTATGGTCTACTCCGGTCTCGAAGGCCCGTGGGATCGCACAGCTCAAGCGGCGCGGGTATCAACCCCTACCGCTCAGGCGCGTGTACATCCCTAAGTCCAACGGCAAGCTGCGGCCATTGGGAATACCGACGATGAAGGATCGCGCGATGCAAGCGCTTTATCTTCTCGCATTGGAACCCGTGTCTGAAACGCTTGCCGATCCGAACAGCTATGGGTTCCGACCCTACCGCTGCGCGGCGGACGCGGTTAAACAGTGCCGAACGGCATTGTCGCAGCGGACGAGTGCAGTGTGGATTCTGGAGGCGGATATCGAGGGCTGTTTCGACCACATCAGCCACCCGTGGTTGCTCGATCACATTCCAATGGATCGAGAGGTGCTCCGGAAGTGGTTGAAGTGCGGGTATATGGAGTCACAAATGCGGTATGCGACCGAAGCTGGAACACCTCAGGGCGGCGTCATTTCGCCGACCTTGGCGAACCTTACCCTTGATGGGCTGGAAGTGCTGCTGAAGAAGCATTTTGGCAAGCGCGGCAACAAGGTCAATTTGGTTCGATATGCTGACGACTTTGTCATCACTGGCGCCTCGAAGGAGTTGCTGGAGATGAAGGTGAAGCCGCTGGTGGAGGCGTTTCTGGCAGAACGGAGTCTTAGTCTTGCGCCTGAGAAGACGAAGATCACGCATATTGCGACGGGCTTTGATTTCCTTGGTCAGAATGTCCGCAAATACAAAGGCAAACTGATCATCAAGCCAGCCAAGAAAAACATTCGTAACTTCTTGGACACGGTGCGGGGAATCATCCGTCAAAACAAAGGAGCTAAGACCGTCAACCTGATAGGTCTGCTCAATCCGGTTGTTAAGGGCTGGGCCGAGTATCACAAGACGATCAACGCCAAGACGACATACTCGTACGTGGATCACCGCATATGGCAGCTACTGTGGCACTGGACGAGGCGGAGGCATCCGCGGAAAGGTCTGCGCTGGGTGAAGGATCGTTACTTTGCGCGGCTAGGACCCCGTCGGTGGGTGCTTAACGACTTTGCCGTCACAAGGGAAGGCAGGAAGATTGTCGTCAAGCTTTACGCGGCAATTGATACCAAGATCATCATCCACAAAAAGGTTGAAGGGGACTTGAATCCCTTCTTGCCCGAGTGGGAGCCGAAGCTTGAAGCACGAGCGACGCTCAAGATGATCAGCAAGTTGAAGGAGCGCAAGCGGCTTCTTCGCCTGTGGTTGAGCCAGGCTGGGCAGTGTCCGGTGTGCGATCGTTCCATTACAGTGGACGAAGCGTTTGACGCGCATCATATCCATCCAAAGCAGTTGGGCGGAACAGACAAACTGTCGAACCTGGTTCTCCTGCATCCGAACTGTCATAGGCAGGTGCACTTTGGATGAGTGTCGGTATAATTGCCAGCTTGGCTTGCTAAGCTAGGTAGAGGCTTGAGCCGAGTGCGGGGAAACTCGCACGCTCGGTTCTTAGGGGGGGATGGCTCGGCAACGGGCTGTCCCTACCCGACCTTGCGGGCGCGAAGGGACTCCGGAGACGGATGCAGCCCAACAAATACGGCTAAAGCGGTGAGGATTTTGATATGCCGACCCGATTAGCGCGAGCTGATCGGGTTTTTTATTGTTCATCGTGACGCAATCACGCACCTCAGTCGGTATCGTACAACCGCTGCGCGCCACGTTTGCGGAGCCGCTCACGCTCTCCTCAGGCGCGACGCTGCCTTTGTTCGAGCTCGTGTACGAAACGTACGGCACGCTCAATGCAGACCGGTCCAACGCGATCCTGATCTGTCACGCGCTTAACGCCTCCCATCACGTCGCCGGCACGTATGCCGGCCAGCCCGATAGCGAAGGCTGGTGGGACAACATGGTGGGGCCGGGCAAGCCCGTCGACACCACGCGCTTCTTCGTCGTCGGCGTCAACAATCTGGGCAGCTGCTTCGGCTCGACCGGTCCGGCGTCGATCAACCCGGCGACCGGAGCGCCATGGGGCGCGGATTTTCCCATCGTTACGGTCGAGGACTGGGTCGACGCCCAAGCGCGGCTTGCCGATCACCTCGGCATTCAACGCTTTGCGGCTGTCATGGGCGGCAGCCTGGGCGGGATGCAGGCGCTGTCGTGGACGATTCGCTATCCGCAGCGCATCGCTAGGGCGCTCGTCATCGCCGCCGCACCCAATCTCTCGGCGCAAAACATTGCCTTCAACGAGGTCGCGCGTGCGGCCATCCTGACTGATCCAGATTTCCACGACGGTCACTTTTACGCCCACGGCGTCAAGCCGGTGCGCGGGCTGCGCGTGGCGCGCATGGTCGGCCACATCACGTACATCTCCGACGAGCAGATGGGAGAGAGATTCGGGCGCACTTTGCGCGAAGGTATCAACTACTCGTTTGCGCCGGAATTCGAGATCGAGTCATACCTGCGCTATCAGGCCGAGAAGTTCTCGGAATACTTCGATGCTAACACCTATCTGCGCATCACCAAGGCGCTCGACTATTTCGATCCGGCGCTGGCCGCCGGCGGCGATCTGGCGCGCGCACTCGCGGGAGTAGCGAGTCGCTTTCTCGTTATTTCGTTTACCACCGACTGGCGCTTCTCGCCCGCCCGCGCGCGTGAGATTGTCAAGGCGCTGGTCGACAACCGCCGTGATGTCTCGTATACCGAGATCGTCGCACCGCACGGACACGACGCTTTCCTGCTCGACACGCCGCAATATCACGCCGTCGTACGCAGGTACCTCGCGCCGCCGGAGAATGGGCTCGCCTCGGCTGTCCAGGCCCGGACGGCGCCCGCGCTCGCGCTCGAGACGCGATCGGACCCGTTACCGCTTCTGCGCGCCGACTTTTCGACCATCGCCGGCTGGATCCCTGCCGATGCCCGGGTGCTGGATCTGGGCTGCGGTGACGGCAGCCTGTTCGCGTATCTGCGCGAATCGCGCGGAGTGCGTGGCTACGGTATCGAAATCGACGACGCCGGCGTACTCGCGTCAATCGGCAACGGCGTCAACGTCATCCAGAGCGACCTCGAAAGCGGACTCGCCGGCTTTGATGACCAGACCTTCGACTGCGTCATCCTGTCGCAGACACTGCAGGCGGTGCGCCACACCGAGGAAATCGTGCTGGAGATGCTGCGTGTCGGACGCGAAGCGATCGTCACGTTTCCAAACTTTGGCCATTGGTCCCACCGGTTGCAGGTTCTCCGCGGCCGCATGCCGGTTTCGTCGAGCCTTCCCTACCAGTGGTACGACACACCGAACATCCACCTTTGCACGGTTGCCGACTTTGACGAGTTCTGTGCCGGGCACGCTTTTCATGTCCTCGAACGCGTCGTACTGCACGACGCGCGACAGGTGACGGTTTGGCCGAACCTGTTTGGGTCGCTGGCGATTTATCGCTTTCGCCGCAACTGAACCGCCGTCGCCGTTACAATGCGGCCGATGAGCGACACCAAGCCGGGGTTGCGGCAGGCGCTGTTCAACCGGCGCATGCTGATCTGCGTCTTCACCGGCTTCAGCTCCGGATTGCCCCTGTACCTACTCATCAACCTCCTGCCCGCCTGGTTGCGCTCGGAAGGGGTCGATCTGCGCTCGATCGGAATGTTCGCGCTTATCCAGCTCCCGTTCACTTGGAAGTTTTTCTGGGCTCCCTTGCTCGACCGTTACGCTCCGCCTTTCTTCGGTCGCCGCCGGAGCTGGATGCTCGCCACGCAGGTGTTGCTGCTGATATCCATTCCGGCCTTCGGCGCCTTGCGGCCGCAACTTGACCTGTGGACGATCGCATATCTCGCCACGGCGGTCGCATTCTTCGCAGCGACCCAGGACATCGTTCTCGACGCGTATCGGCGCGAGCTACTGCCCGATGCCGAACTTGCACTCGGCAACGCGATCCACGTCCAGGCCTACCGAGTTTCGAGCCTCGTGCCCGGTGCGCTCGCACTGGTCCTTGCCGATCATTTTCCGTGGCAATCGGTCTTCGTCGTGACGGCGCTATTCATGCTGCCCGGCATTGTCAACACCCTGCTCGTCAGCGAGCCGGCGCTGGTTCGGCCCGCGCCGCGCACCCTCGCCGAGGCGGTCATCGAGCCCTTCCACGAGTTCATCAGCCGTGCCGGCTGGCAGCAGGCCCTGCTCATCCTTGCATTCATTTTCTTCTACAAGCTCGGCGACTCGATGGCTACGGCCCTCGCCACACCTTTCTATCTCGACATGGGATTCTCCAAATCCGAGATCGGGCTGATCGCCAAGAACGCCGGACTGTGGGCGAGCGTGGTCGGCGGTCTGCTCGGCGGTCTGTGGATGCTCAAGGTCGGCATCAATCGCGGGTTGTGGCTGTTCGGCATCGTCCAGGTGGTGTCGATCCTGGGTTTTGCTTGGCTCGCGTACGTACACGAACCCGATCGCATGCTGCTGGCTGCGGTGATTGCCTTCGAGGCGCTGGGCGTGGGGCTTGGTACGGCGGCGTTTACCGCGTTCATCGCGCGCAGCACCGACCGCCGCTACACGGCAACGCAGTTTGCGCTTTTTACCAGCCTCGCATCCGTGCCGCGCGCGCTGGTCAATGCAACGACCGGCTGGCTCGTCGAGCAGACCGGTTGGTTCGCGTTTTTTCTCCTCTGCACCGCGTTGGCCCTGCCTGGTATGGTATTGCTGTTGCGCGTCGCGCCATGGAACGAACCAGAACCTGCTAGCCCAGAGTTAGTCGAATGAACCGGCACAAATTCAGCGCCATTGCGCACCGTGACCACGACTACTGCAACCCGATTGCGTCGGCGAAGATCGAGCGCATGCTCGATCTCTTGCCGCTGCAGACGGACGCGAAGGTACTCGACCTAGGCTGCGGCCGCGGCGAGTTGGCGCTGCGCATCATCGAGCGCTTCCAGGCGGAGGTCACCGCCATCGACATTTCTTCGCCGATGCTCGACGCGGCGCGGGAGCGTGCAGAGTGGTGTGGTGCGCTCCCGCGCTTGCGGCTGCTCAAGCTCGACGTTGCGGAGTACAGACCCGAACCTGCTTCGTTCGACCTCACGGTGATGCTCGGCGCTGGCGGCATCACGGGAGGCTTTGCCGGCATCTGCTGCGGGCTCGCACGATGGACTCGCCCCGGCGGCTATGTTCTTATCGGTGACGGGTTCTGGGCCAAGGCGCCGGCGGTGGAGTACCTGGCGCATCTGGAGGCGGTGGCGGATGAATTTCTGGACCATCGGGGCAACGTCCAGGCAGGTATCGATGCCGGCCTGATTCCGCTGCATGCGGTCGTCGCCTCCGCTGATGAATGGGACGAATACGAATGGAAGTACAGCCGCTCGATCGAGAGCTACGCCCTCGAACAGCCGGGGGACCCCGACGTTCCGGCGATGCTCGAACGTATTCGCCGCTGGCGCGACGCTTACTTGCGCTGGGGCCGCGACACACTGGGCTTCGGCATGTATCTGTTCCATCGTCCTGGCGATGCCCGATGAACGGGCCATGAAAACTGGCAGTGCAGGTTGTTCGGGAACGCCTTTGCCGCAGAAACTGGGCCTCAAATCGGGGATGCGGTTCCTCGCCTTGAATGCACCGCCGGAGTTCGAGGGGATACTCGCCGGCGCGCTCGACCTGCAACGCCTGGTACGCGTTACGTACTTTGATTGTGCGCTTGCTTTCGCGACGACCGAGCGCGCGCTCGCGGCGGTGTTCACCAAGCTTCCGTCAAAACTCGTCGACGCCGGTATGATCTGGATCGCATGGCCCAGGAAGACATCGGGCGTGGCGACCGAGTTGACCGGGGATGTCGTGCGCCGGGCCGGGCTCGACGCCGGGCTGGTCGACGTCAAAGTCTGCGCCATCGACGCGACGTGGTCGGGTTGAAATTTGTTCGGCGCTTGCGCGATCGCCGGGACTAACTAGCGTGCAGGCGACAAGGGAGGGTTGCATGGACCTTAGCTCAAGGTTGGGTTGCGCCAGCGCCGCCTTGCTGCTCGCCGCCTGTGCAGGCACCCCTGCACCTGCGCCGGACGCTGCGCTCGAGCAGCTGTTCTCCGTCGAGCGTTCCTTTGCCCGTGCCTCGACCGAGCATGGCATCCGCGCTTCGTTTCTCGAATATTTCGCGCAGGATGGCATCGATTTCGCACCCGGTCCGGGCTTGATGCGCGAACGACTGCTTGCGCGGCCGCCGTCGACGGATCCGCTGGCGCTGCTCCTCGATTGGTCACCGCAGGCAGGCGCGGTCGCCCGCTCCGACGACCTGGGGTACACGACCGGCCCTTACTCGCTGCGCAATCAGCGCGACCCGAACAGTCCGACCCACTACGGCTATTTCTTCTCGGTGTGGAAGCGCGAAAGCGGCGTATGGCGGGTCGCGGTCGACGCGGGCGTGTCGACGCCGGCCGCGCCGGAGTCCGCAGCGGGAGCTGCGGTTGTGAGCGAACCGAATCAGTCAGGCCGATTGGGGATGGCGCCGGTGAACGGGCGCGATCGCGGCAAGGAGGCGCTCCTGGCGCTTGAGCGCGAGCCGCGAAGCCTCGATCCAGAACCTGTCGACGCGCCGTCCTACTTTGAGTTGCTGGCGAGTTCGGTGAGAGTGCTGCGCGACGGAAGCTATGCGGTACTCGGAGCCGACGCCGCGCGCAAGATGCTCGCGGCACCCATGCGGCGCGTGCAGTGGACACCCTCCGGCGCTGGTATGGCCGCAAGTGACGATCTCGGGTACACCTACGGGCGCTATGAGCGCAAGCACGGGGGCGCCGACGAGGCAGCCGGCTATTACGTCCATGTTTGGCAACGCGATGAGAAGGCTGCTTGGCGCATCGCGGTGGATATCTGGCTCCCTCCGGAGTAATTACTCGATCTGCTCGAGCTTTCCCTGCAGTTCCAGCCACTGCTCTTCGGCGCGCGCGAGCTGCCAGGTTAGGTCGCCCTGGCGCTCCAGCATGGCGAGCAGTTGTTCCTTGTTGCCCTCCTCGTATGCATCCGTCGACGCGAGCCACATCTCCAAGTCGCGCTTTTCCATCCCCAGTGCCTGCATTTCCAACTCAAGGTCGTCGATCTTGCGTTGCAACGGCTTGCGCAGGGTCGCCAGCCGCTGGCGCTCGACCGCCTCGGTTCGCTTCTGTGCCTTGCGATCGGGGCCGTCGCCATCCGCAGCTTTGTCTGGTGCGGCGGCGGCCTCGCGTGTGCGCCGTGAGCGTACCCAGTCGCGATAGTCGTCGAGATCCCCGTCAAACGGTGCGAGCGAACCTTCGGCAACCAGCCACAGCTCGTCCGCCGTGGCACGCAGCAAGTGCCGGTCGTGCGCAACGACGATCAGCGCGCCCTCGTAATCCTGTAACGCTTCGGTCAGCGCCTCGCGCATTTCGATGTCGAGATGGTTAGTCGGTTCATCGAGTAGCAGGAGATTCGGACGCTGTCGCACGAGCAACGCCAGCGTCAAACGAGCCTTCTCCCCTCCCGAAAACTCCGCCACCGGCGCAACAACGCGATCGCCCCGAAAATCGAAGCCGCCGAGGAAATCGCGCAGCTCCTGCTCGCGTGTGGCCGGTTCGAGCCGGCGCATGTGCCACAATGCGCTCTCTTCCAGCCGCAGCTGTTCGAGCTGGTGCTGCGCAAAGTAACCGATGCGCAGGCCTTGCACCGTCAATCGTTCGCCGGCGAGCAACGGAAGCTCGCCGGCAATAGTGCGCAAAAGCGTCGACTTGCCGGCGCCGTTGGGGCCGAGGAGCCCGACCCGCTCGCCAGGCAGGATCGCCCAGTTGACCTCGGTTAGCACCGGCTCCGCCGCGTACCCAAGTGTCGCGTGGTCGAGCTTGACGAGCTGTCGTGCATGCATCTCGATAGCCGGAAACGCGAACGCAAACGGGCTGTCGACGTGTGCGGCGGCGATCAGCTCCATGCGCTCGAGCGTCTTGATTCGGCTCTGCGCCTGCTTGGCCTTGGTCGCCTTGGCGCGGAAGCGGTCGATGTATGAGCGAAGGTGTGCGATCTGTCGCTGTTGCTTGGCGAATGCCGCCTGCTGCTGCGCCAGAGCCAGCGCATGCTCACGCTCGAACTGAGTGTAGTTACCGGTATACAGTCGCAGCTTGCGCCCGTCGAGATGGACGATCGATGTCACGACCGCGTCGAGAAAATCGCGGTCGTGGGTGACGAGCAGCAGCGTTCCGGGATACCGTTGCAGCCACTCCTCGAGCCAGAGCACGGCGTCGAGATCGAGATGGTTGGTCGGCTCATCGAGCAGCAGCAGATCCGAGCGCGTCATCAACGCCTGCGCCAGGTTGAGCCGCATGCGCCACCCGCCCGAGAAGCTCGCCACCGGCTGGCCATGGCGCGACGCCGGAAAACCCAGGCCGGAGAGCAACATCGCCGCGCGCGCGCGCGCACTATAGCCATCGATCGCCTCGTAACGTTGATGCAGTTCCGCGAGCAGCTCGCCGGCGGTGCTCGGATTGGCCTCGGCGTCTGCCAGTGCGTGCTGCACCGAGCGCAGTTGCGCATCGCCGTCGAGCACGAACTCGATCGCCGGAATGGCCACTGCGGGAGTCTCCTGCGCCACGTGCCCGATGACCCACGACGGTGGAAGCGACACGTCGCCCGAGTCGGCATCGATTTCGCCGCGCAGCAGGGCGAACAGCGACGATTTGCCGCTGCCGTTGGCCCCGATCAGCCCGACCTTGTGACCCGGATGGACCGTGAGCGTGGCGCCTTCGAGCAGGCGTTTGTTGCCGCGCGCGAGGGTGAGGTTAGTGGTGCGGATCAACGCAGGTCAAAGTCATAGTCGACGATCAATGGCGCATGATCCGAAAAGCGCCGGTTCTTGTAGATCGAAACCGCGCGCGCGGTCGCCGCGATTGCTGGCGTGGCAATCTGGTAATCAATGCGCCAGCCCACGTTGTTGGCCCAAGCCTGGCCGCGGTTCGACCACCAGGTGTACTGCCCGGGTTCCAGGTTGATGCGCCGAAAAACGTCGATGAAGCCAAGTTCGTCGAACACGCGCGTGAGCCAAGCCCGTTCTTCAGGCAAGAAGCCCGAGTTCTTCTGGTTGCTGCGCCAGTTCTTCAGATCGATCGGATGGTGCGCGATATTCCAGTCGCCGCAGAGGATGATCTCGCGCTTCTGGCGGCGCAGCTTGAGCAGGTGCGGCAGGAAGGTTTCCAGAAAACGGAATTTGGACGCTTGGCGATGCGGTCCCGCGGACCCTGAAGGCAGATAGACGCTGGCAACGGCTAGTTGACCGAAGTCGGCTTCGAGATAGCGGCCTTCGTCGTCGAATTCGGCGCAACCGAAGCCGACGGACACCTTGGGCAGCCGCTTGGCGTACAAGGCGACCCCAGCGTAGCCCTTGTGCGCGGCGGAGCGGAAGAAACCGTGCGCCTTTCTTGGCGCCAGCAGGGTGCTTGGAACGTCGTCCACCTCGGCCCTGATCTCCTGTAGGCAGACTACGTCCCACGGCTCGGCGCGTGCGAGCCAACGGGAGAGGCCCTTGCGCTCGGCCGAGCGGATACCGTTGACGTTCAGCGTGACGATGCGCATTGTAGAATGGCGCGGGCCAAGGCGGCTGCGGGCGGCCACAAAGGAATCCTAACCAGGCTCCATTCTACCGATGACCCAGTTTCGCCAGGATTTCCTCGCTTTCGCCTTGGCACGCGACGTGCTTCGGTTTGGGGAATTCGTCACCAAGGCGGGGCGCAAGACACCGTATTTTTTCAACGCGGGACGCTTCAACGACGGCGAAAGCCTGCACCGCCTCGGCCAGTATTATGCGGAGGCGTACTTGGTCTCGGGCCTCGTTTGCGATCAACTGTTCGGTCCGGCCTACAAGGGCATAACCCTGGCCGCGGCGACGGCTATTGCCTTGGCCGAAAAAGGTCATAATCTGCCCTACAGCTTCAATCGCAAGGAGGCCAAGGATCACGGCGAGGGCGGCACGATCGTTGGCGCATCGCTTAAAGGTCGCATCTTGATCGTCGACGACGTGATTACCGATGGCGGGGCAAAGCGCGAGGCGATCGAGATTATCCGTGCAGAGGGTGCCAATCCGGTCGGCATCCTGATCGCGTTCGATCGGATGGAAAGGGGCCGCGGCGAGCGGTCGGCAGTGCAGGAGCTGGCGCATGAATTCGGCCTGCCGGTTATGGCCATCGCCACACTGGAGGATTTGCTGGCGTTCCTTGCGGCGCGCCCCGAGTTGGCGGCGGCCGCGACGGCAGTGCGCGCGTACCGGGAACAATACGGGTCGACGGCATGACCCGGCCGCACGACGACGCTTGGTACCGAGAGAGGCGAGGCTAATGGGCATGAAGCAGGCAATTCGAGATCTTGGGTTGGGAATCGTAGCCGGCGCGGCGATGTTGCTGGCTACGAGCGTATCGGGCGCCGGTATGTACAAATGGGTCGATGACCAGGGCGTCGTGCATTACAGCGACAAGGCGCCCGCCGATGTGCCCCCGAAAGGCGAGAGCGTGCTCGACAAACAGGGCCGCGAAGTGAAGAAAATTGAACCCCCTCCGTCCCAGGCACAGATTAAGGCGAAGGAGGAAGAAGACGAGCGCCAGCGGACACTGGCCAAGGTGAAGGACGATCAGGCGCGCAAGGACAAGGCGCTGATGCAATCCTATACCAGCGAGGACGAAATCGATATCGCCAGGACGCGTGCGATTTCGACCATTGACTCGCAAATCAAGTCTGCTGAAGACTATAGCGCCGACCTGACGAGCCGGCAAAAGAGCATAGCCAAGCAGAAGGCAAAATACGCCGGCAAGCCTATTCCGGCCGAACTCGACCACGAGTCTGTCACGATCGACGCCGAGTTGTCGCGCCAGGCGATCCTAATCCGGCAAAAACAGGAAGAACGGAACCTGGCCGCGACTAAGTACGACACGATCAAGCAGCGTTGGCACGAAATTATGGCCGACTCGGAGCGTGCAGCCGCGTCCGACGCTCAGGTGGCGGCAAAGTCCGCGAAGAGCGGCTCCAAGCCGCCGCCAGCAGCCTCCGCAACGACGCCAAGCGCTGCGAGCAAGTAACCGGCCCAGCCATGGCTAGGCGGCAGTAACTGCGCGCCGGACCCACGGAGTCGGCCTGCGAATTGCGAGTGGCGAGACAGCGGCAAGACCTGCGATAATCTTGCCCTTCGTTTGTTTCCGGTTGCGGGCCCCCGATGGCGCAATACGTGTACACCATGAACCGGGTGGGCAAGCTGGTGCCACCCAAGCGAGTGATCCTCAAGGACATTTCGCTTTCCTTCTTTCCTGGCGCGAAAATCGGCGTGCTTGGGCTCAACGGCTCGGGTAAATCGAGTCTGCTCAAGATCATGTCGGGTGAAGATCGCGAGTTCGACGGCGAAGCCACACCGATGCCGAATCTGCGCATCGGCTTTCTGCCCCAGGAACCGCAGCTCGATCCGACCCAAACCGTGCGCGAGGCCGTCGCGGAAGGAATGGGCGAAGTGCTCGACGCGAAGACGAAGCTGGAGCAGATTTATGCCGCCTACGCCGAGCCCGACGCCGACTTCGACCAACTCGCCGCCGATCAGGCGAAGTACGAAGCTATTATCGCCGCATCGGGAGCGGACTCCGACCTGCAGATGGAGATCGCGGCCGACGCGCTCCGGCTCCCGCCGTGGGAGGCGAAGATCGACCAGCTCTCCGGCGGGGAGAAGCGTCGCGTCGCGCTGTGTCGTCTACTCCTGTCGAAGCCCGACATGTTGTTGCTCGATGAGCCGACCAATCACCTCGATGCGGAGAGCGTGGAGTGGCTGGAGCAGTTCCTGAAGAAATTCCCGGGCACGGTGATCGCGGTGACGCATGATCGCTACTTTCTCGACAACGTGGCGGAATGGATCCTCGAGCTCGACCGCGGCTATGGCATTCCGTGGAAGGGCAACTACAGTTCCTGGCTAGAGCAGAAGGAACAACGGCTTGCGATCGAGCAGAAGCAGGAGGTCGCGCGCATCAAGGCAATGCACAAGGAGCTTGAGTGGGTGCGCACCAACGCCAGGGCACGACAGGCGAAGAACAAGGCGCGCATCGCGCGCTTTGAGGAGTTGTCGTCATACGAACATCAGAAGCGCAACGAGACCCAGGAGATCTTCATTCCGGTCAGCGAGCGACTGGGTGACGCCGTCATCGAATTCAAGCACGTGAGCAAGGGTCATGGGGGCCGACTGCTTATCGACGACCTCAGCTTCATCATTCCGGCGGGCGCGATCGTCGGCGTCATCGGCCCGAATGGTGCCGGCAAGACAACGCTCTTTCGCATGATCGCGACAACGGAGAAGCCGGATGCCGGCGAGATTGTCGTCGGCTCAACGGTGAAGCTCGCGATCGTCGACCAGACGCGCGAGTCGCTACCGAACGACAAGACCGCGTGGGAGGCAATCTCCGGCGGCCAGGACATCCTGACGGTGGGTAAGTTTGAGATGCCGTCACGAGCGTACCTCGGCCGTTTCAACTTCAAGGGTCCCGATCAGCAGAAGAACGTGGGGGCTCTGTCCGGCGGTGAACGTGGCCGGCTGCATCTCGCTGCGACACTGCTCAAGGGCGGCAACGTGCTGCTGCTTGACGAGCCCTCCAACGACCTCGACGTCGAAACCCTGCGCGCCCTCGAGGACGCATTGAACGAATTCGCAGGCAGTGCCCTTGTCGTCTCTCACGACCGCTGGTTCCTCGACCGGATCGCGACCCATATCCTCGCAGCAGAGGACGAGTCCAAATGGGCATTTTTCGAGGGCAACTATCAGGACTACGAGGCCGACAAGAGGAAGCGACTAGGCGAGGAAGGTGCCCGGCCGCACCGGCCGCGCTATAGGCCGCTAATGCATTAGCCGGTCCCTTGCTGGACGCCGGCGGTCAGGCCGACAGCTTTTTCGTCAGTATCGCGTTCACCTGAGCCGGATTCGCCTTGCCCTTGGTCGTGGCCATCACCTTGCCGACTAACGCCTGGAACGCCTTTTGTTTGCCGGCGCGGTACTCGGCAACGATCGCCGGGTTGGCGGTGAGCACGTCGGCGACGACCTTCTCGATCGCGCCTGCATCCGAGATCTGCCGCAATCCACGCTTTTCTATGATCGAATCGGCGTCGCCTTCCCCGGCCCACATCGCGTCAAAAACCTCCTTGGCGATCTTGCCGGAGATGGTTCCATCCTGGATGCGCTTGAGCAGCCCGCCCAACTGCTGCCCGGATATCGGCGCCGTACCCCGATCGAGGTCGTCGCGATGGATCACGGCGGAATAGTCGCCAAGAATCCAATTGGCTGCAAGCCTCGGATCGGCGCCCGCGCGCAGAGCGTCCTCGTACGGAATGGCGAGCAGCAGGGTGGATGAAAGCATAGACGCGTCGCTTGGCGACAACGAGTAATCGCGGACGAAGCGCTGTCTTTTTGCTTCCGGCAATTCGGGGAGCTCGGCCCTCACGCGTTCGATCCAGGCCCCATCGATCACCAGCGGCGGCAAATCCGGATCGGGGAAATAGCGGTAATCCTGTGCGTCTTCCTTGGTGCGCAGGGAACGCGTCTCGCCCCTGTCCGGATCGTAGAGCCGCGTTTCCTGCACGACACTGCCGCCATCCTCGATCAGTTCGACCTGGCGGTGGATTTCGAATTCGATTGCGTGCTGCAGAAAGCGGAAGCTGTTCAGATTCTTAATCTCGCATCGCGTCCCGAGCTTCATGTCGCCTGTCCTGCGTATGGAGACGTTGGCATCGCAGCGGAAGCTGCCTTCTTGCATGTTGCCGTCGCAGATGCCGATCCATCGCACCAGTGCGTGCAGCGTCTTCGCGTACGCGACGGCCTCCTCCGCGCTGCGCAAGTCCGGCTCGGAGACGATCTCGAGCAACGGGGTCCCGGCACGGTTCAAATCGATGCCGGTTTGGTCTTTTAATGCCCAGGGCGCCCTGCCACGGGGTTCCTCAACCAGTTCGAGGCCGTGGAGCGATTTACCCGCGTCCTCTTCGAGGTGGGCGCGTGTCAGACGCACCGTCTTGGCGCCGGCCCTGGTCGTGATCGTGATCGATCCGCCCTGCACGACCGGGATCTCGTACTGACTGATCTGATAGCCCTTCGGAAGGTCCGGATAGAAGTAGTTCTTGCGTGCGAACACGCTGCGCCTGTTGATCGTGGCGCCAACAGCGAGGCCGAACCGGATAGCACGCTCGACCGCACCCTTGTTGAGCACGGGGAGCACGCCTGGCAGTGCGATGTCGACCGCGGAGGCCTGCGTGTTCGGCGCCGCGCCGAAGTCCGTGGCGGTGCCAGAAAAGATTTTTGCCCGGGTGGAAAGCTGCGCGTGCGTCTCCAGCCCGATCACCGCTTCCCAGCTCATCGCGGCGCCCCTCCGGCCATCGACGCGGGCTCCTGCTTGTGCCATTCGGTGACCTGCTGAAATCGATGCGCGACGTTGAGGATCAGCGCTTCCGCGAAGTGATTGCCCTGGATCTGCAACCCGATCGGCAGGCGGTTGCGATCGAAACCGCAGGGGATAGAAATCGCAGGCGCGCCGATGAGGTTGCCGGCCACCGTGAAGATGTCGTTCAGATACATCTGCACCGGATCATCACACTTGGCACCGACCCTGAATGCCGCAGTCGGCGCGGTCGGACCCATGATCAGATCGCACTCCCGGTAGGCACGCTGAAAGTCCTCGGCAATCAGCCGCCGCACCTGCTGCGCCTTCAGGTAGTAGGCATCGTAGTAACCGTGGGAGAGGACGTAGGTGCCGACGAGGATCCGGCGCTTGACCTCGGCACCGAAGCCTTCGGCACGGGTTTTTTTGTACATGTCGGTGAGGTCGTTGTATGTTGCCGCGCGATGGCCGTAACGCACTCCGTCATAGCGCGCCAGATTCGATGACGCCTCCGCCGGCGCAATGACGTAGTAGACCGGCACCGACAGGTCAACGTTGGGCAGCGCCACGTCGACCGTCGTCGCGCCCAGCTTGCGGAACTCGGCGAGCGCACTGTCGACGGCAGCGGCGACATCGGCATCGATGCCCGCGGCGCGGTATTCCGTCGGCAGGCCGATGCGCAGGTTCGCCAGCGGCTTGGCGCCCGCCGCGGCGCGGAGCAGGCGCGCGTAGTCCTCGCTTGGACGATCAAGGCTGGTCGAATCGCGCGGATCATGACCGACCATCGCATTGAGCAACAAGGCGCAATCCTCGGCGGTCTGCGCGAACGGGCCCGGGGTGTCGAGGCTCGAGGCGAAGGCGATCAGGCCGTAGCGCGAGCAAACCCCATAGGTCGGCTTTATGCCGCAGACGCCGGTCAACGATGCCGGCTGGCGGATCGAACCGCCCGTATCGGTTCCGGTCGCGGCCGGAACCAGACGCGCCGCGACCGCGGCAGCCGAGCCACCGGAGCTGCCGCCCGGAACGTAATCGACATTCCAGGGGTTTCGCACCGGATCGAAATACGAGTTTTCACAGGAAGAGCCCATCGCGAACTCGTCCATGTTGGTCTTGCCGATCAGCACCATGCCGGCGTCCTCGAGACGTTCGACGACGAAGGCGCTGTAGGGCGCAACGAAATCCTTGAGCATGCGCGAACCGCAGGTCGTCTTCCAGCCGGCGGTCATCAAGACGTCCTTGTGCGCAATCGGGATGCCGGTCAATGGCGTCGCCTCTCCCGCGGCGAGGCGTGCATCGGCCGAACGAGCCTGCGCCAGGGCGCGCTGGCGATCGACGAGGAGAAAGGCGTTGAGCCGCGGGTTCTGCGCTTCGATTCGGTCGAGCAGGGCGGTCGTAAGCTCGACGCTCGACAGACGCCTGGTTGCAAGCGCTTGCGCGAGGCCAGCAATCGGGGCGGTGACCACGCGCTCTATTCGATCACCCGGGGCACTAGGTAAAGGCCATGGGCAACGGCTGGAGCCGACTCTTGGTAGAGCTTGCGCTGGTCGGTTTCAGTGACGATATCTTCGCGCAGCGGCAGGGATACGTCCTGGGCATGCGCCATCGGCACGATGCCGGTTGTTTCGACGGCGCGCAGGCGCCCGATCAGATCGAAAATGCGGTCAAGCTTTTGCCCTACTTCGGCCGCCTCGGCGGGGGTGATCTCGATGCGGGCCAGATGGGCGAGGCGCTCGACGTCTTCGGTGGAAAGTGCCATTTTCGGGACCTTTAGCCGTTTTTGACGCCAGAAGCGGTTAGAGGCTAAGCATATTAGGTTATCATATTCGGATTGTCTGAGCAGCCGCCGGGGTTGCTCGCACGGCCAGAAAGCTTTCATGTTCGAATCGTTCAAGGGCTATTTCTCCAGCGATCTCGCCATTGATCTGGGGACAGCCAACACACTCATTTACGTCCGCGGCAAGGGTATTGTGCTAAACGAGCCCTCGGTCGTGTCGATTCGCCAGGAAGGCGGCCCTAACGGCAAGCGCGTGATTCAGGAAGTCGGGCTTGCCGCCAAGCAGATGCTCGGCCGCACGCCGGGCAACATCACTGCCATTCGCCCCATGAAGGATGGCGTCATCGCCGACTTCACGGTGACCGAGCAGATGTTGAAACAATTCATCAAGAAGGTGCTCGATTCCAAACTCTTCAGCCCTTCGCCGCGCATCATCATCTGCGTGCCCTGTGGCTCGACGCAGGTCGAGCGCCGCGCGATACGCGAGTCGGCACTCGGCGCCGGGGCATCGAAGGTTTATCTGATCGAGGAGCCGATGGCCGCGGCGATTGGCGCCGATCTGCCGATTTCGGAGGCGACCGGCTCGATGGTCGTCGACGTCGGCGGTGGCACAACCGAGGTCGGCGTGATCTCGCTCGGCGGAATGGTTTACTCGGGCAGCGTGCGCGTGGGCGGCGACAAATTTGACGAATCGATCGTCAACTATATCCGTCGCAATTACGGCATGCTCATCGGGGAGACCACGGCCGAGACGATCAAGAAAACGATCGGCTCGGCGTTTCCCGGGTCGGAAGTCAAGGAAATGGAGGTCAAGGGTCGCAATCTGGCCGAGGGCATCCCGCGCAGCTTCACCGTCTCCTCGAATGAGATCCTTGAGGCGCTTACCGATCCGCTGAACAGCATCGTTTCCGCGGTCAAAAGCGCGCTGGAGCGCACGCCGCCGGAGCTTGGCGCCGATATCGCCGAACGCGGCATGGTGCTCACCGGCGGCGGCGCCCTGTTGCGGGACCTCGACCGACTGCTGATGGAAGAGACGGGGCTGCCCGTCGTCGTCGCCGACGACCCGTTGACGTGCGTTGTTCGTGGCTGCGGCAAGGCGCTCGAGAACATGGACAAGCTCTCCACCATCTTCACGTCCGACTGACGCGCAACGCTTGACGCAGGAATGCGCCATCTCTCGGTCGAGCCGCCGCCGTTCTTCCACCGCGGACCCTCGCCCCTTGCCAGGCTCGCCTTTTTTGGCTTACTTTCGCTGGCCCTGTTGTTCGCCGACACCCGTTACCGCTATCTTGAAGATGCGCGACAGGCTGTGGCGAGCGCGCTCTATCCGCTGCAGCGGGTCGTGCTCTTGCCCGGCGAGGCAGTAGCCTATGTTACGGCCTACCTCACGGCGCAGCGTACGCTCGCCGACGACAACGCGACGCTCAAGCAGGATCTGCTTGCCGAGGCGCCCGCGGTGCAAGGCTACCAGCTGTTGCAGCAGGAAAATGCGCGGCTGCGCGCCTTGCTCGAGGTCGAACAGCGGATTCCGCGTGCCACGACCGCAGCCGAGGTGCTCTACACCGGGCGCGATCCGTTCACGCAGAAGGTGTTCGTCGACAAGGGGGAGTCCGTCGGCGTACAGCCGGGCCAGGCCGTGATCGACGAGGTCGGTGTGGTCGGACAGGTTACGCGCGTTTTTCCGTACATGGCCGAGGTGACGCTGGTGACGGACAAGGATTATGCGGTGCCGGTTCGAGTGGAGCGTAGCGGCGTGCGCTCGGTGATGTACGGAGCCGGCACCGGGCGCCTGCCGGAATTGCGCTTCCTCTCGCCGAATTCGGAGATCCATGCCGGCGACCGTCTGGTGACGTCCGGAATAGACGGTACTTATCCCGCCGGCCTCGCGGTCGCGCAGGTCGCCTCGGTCGAGCGCGAGACCGGACAGATCTTCGCGCGCGTTATCTGCAGGCCGCTTGCCGGGGTCGACAAAAGTACGCACGTGCTGATCCTCGGCCGCGTTGCCGCGTTGCCACGGCGGCCGGAAGAGGCTACCGATGTCGAGCCTCCGCGCAAGGCCCGCAACCGAATCCGCGAATAACGCGAGAGCACATGCCGCAGCTGACTTCGTTCGCCCCCGCGCGACCCGAGGAGATCCTGTCCCCGGTCAAGCCGTGGTTCGTTGTGTTGACGCTTTTCCTGGGCCTGATCGGCAACCTGATTCCACTGACTGGCGTGGCGCTGGCACTGAAGCCGGACTTTCTTGCCTTGACGTTGCTCTACTGGTGCATCCAGGAGCCGCGGCTGATCAGCGTTGGGATCGCCTGGGGGCTCGGCCTGCTCATGGACGTCGCCGACGCGACGGTGTTCGGTCAGCACGCGCTGGCCTACGCGGTCCTCGCCTATGCGGCCGAGTATTTTCGCCGGCGGGTTCTGCGTTTTCCGCCGTGGCAGCAGGCCGCTCAGGTCGCGGCGCTGCTGCTGCTGTGCGCCGCGCTGGTGCTCCTGGTGCGCGTGGTTGGCGGGGCGCCGTTGCCTCGCTGGACCTATGCGGTGGGCCCGCTGGTTGGCGCGCTGCTGTGGCCTGCCGTGAGCGCACTGCTGCAATGGCCGCAGCGGCCGCCGCGATCACCGGCCGAGCGCTAGGACGCCGATGCGCTCACTGTTTCTCAAACGCGGTCGCTCGTCCTCGGTGCTTTCCTCGCCTGAGCTCAAGAACCCCGAACGCGAGCTGTACTACTTTCGCCGCCGGCTGACCATTGCGGCGGCCCTGATCCTCCTCGTTTTCGGCGGATTGCTCGGCCGCTTCGTCGATCTGCAGGTCATTCAGCACCGCCACTATCAAACACTGGCCGAGAGCAACCGCATCGCCATCGTTCCCATCGTTCCCAACCGTGGCGTCATTACCGACCGCAACGGTGTCGTCCTCGCCCAGAGCTACTCGGCGTATACGTTGGAGGTAACGCCCTCCCGCGTGCGCAACCTCGACGAGACGATCGACGGGCTTGCCGGGCTGGTCGACATCCAGCCGCGCGACCGCAAGCGCTTCAAGCGGCTGCTCGAGGAATCGAAGAACTTGGAGAGCGTTCCCCTTCGCAACCGCCTGTCCGACGAAGAGGTGGCCCGTTTCGCCGTCAATCGCTACCGCTTTCCAGGTGTGGAAATCAAGGCGCGGCTGTTTCGCCAATACCCATTCGGGGAAATGGCCTCGCATGTCATCGGTTACATCGGGCGAATCAACGATCGCGATGTCGACCGCATCGAAGAATGGCGCGAGACCGCGAACTACAAGGGCTCCGACTACATCGGCAAGATCGGGCTCGAGCTCTCCTATGAGCGCGAACTGCACGGCACGACCGGCGTGGAGGAGGTTGAAGTGGACGCGGCGGGGCGCGCGGTGCGCACGCTCTCACGCACCCTGCCGACATCGGGGAACAATCTCAAACTCTCGCTCGACATCCGCTTGCAGCAGGCCGCGGAAACGGCGTTCGGCACGCATCGCGGCGCGATGGTGGCTCTCGATCCCTCGACCGGCGAAGTGCTGGCATTCGTGTCCAAGCCCGGATTCGACCCCAATTTGTTCGTCGACGGCATCGATCCGGCAAGCTGGGACGCGCTCAACGACTCGCCGGACAAGCCATTGCTCAATCGCCCGCTGCGCGGCGCCTATCCGCCGGGCTCGACCATCAAGCCGTTCCTGGCGCTGTCGGCGCTCACGTCGGGCAAGCGCACGGCGACGCAGGTCATTTTCGACCCCGGCTATTACCAGCTCGCAGGCAGCACGCACCGGTTTCGTGACGACAAGCCGGAAGGACATGGCTACGTGGATATGACCAAGTCCATCATTGTTTCCTGCGACACGTACTATTACATGCTTGCCGGCGAGACCGACATCGATGTGACCCACGATTTCCTGGCGCAGTTCGGTTTTGGCAGCAAGACAGGCGTCGACATCGAAGGCGAGCTACCGGGCGTTCTGCCGTCGCGCGAATGGAAGCGCGAGCGCTTTTCCGCCAAGAACTATCGCGAGGAGCAGCGCAAGTGGTACCTCGGCGATTCGATCTCCGCGGGTATCGGCCAGGGGTACAACGCGTTCACGCCCATGCAACAGGCCGAAGCGATCGCTACCATCGCCAACGATGGCGTCGGCATCCAGCCCCACCTGGTGAAGATCATCGAGGATATCAAGACCGGCGCCGTGCGCGAAATGCCGTCGCGGGTGAGTCACATCGTTGCGGTCAAGCCTGAGGATCTGGCGCTGATCAAGAACGCGCTCGTTGGCGTGCCACGCGAGGGTACCAGCGCGCGCGCCTTCGTTGGCGCACAGTACGTATCTGCGGGAAAAACCGGCACCTCGCAGCTGTTCTCCCTCAAAGGCGAGAAGTACCAGCCGGGCCACCTTGACGAGCGCTTGCGCGACCACGCCTGGTATCTCGCCTACGCGCCGGCGGATCATCCAAGCATCGCGCTCGCCGTTCTGGTCGAAAACGGCGGCTTCGGCGCGCAGGCCGCCGCACCGATTGCCCGCGCGGTGTTCGACTACTATCTGCTCGGCCTTCCGCCGGCCGGCATGCCGCCTGAATCGCCGCCCGTGACCGACGACGAGAGCGATTAAGAGGCCGCGCCATGGACCGATTCTTCGCCTTGCTTTCCAATTTTTGGGAGGTGCTCGCGCGTCGCATCGACAGCGTTCTCATGGCCGCCGCGCTGGCGATCGTCGGGGTCGGCCTGGTGACACTGTTTTCGGCGTCCGATCAGAGCGTCCCGCGGGTCATGAGCCAAGCGCTCTCGCTCACCTGCGCGCTGGTGTTGATGTGGGCTGTTGCCAACGTCGCGCCGCGGCAGCTCGCGCGCGCCGCGCTCCCGTTGTACGTGGTGTCGGTGCTGCTGCTCGTTGCGGTAGCCCTCGGGGGCACCGTCGTCAATGGCTCGCGCCGCTGGCTCAACCTCGGCATCGGTCGCTTTCAACCGTCTGAGCTGATGAAGATCGCACTGCCGCTCATGCTCGCCTGGTACTTTCAGAGGCACGAAGCGCAACTGCGCCTGATCGACTTCGTCTTGGCCGCGTTGCTCATCGCTTTGCCGGTGTGGCTGATCAAGCGAGAGCCCGACCTCGGCACGGCACTGATGATCGGCGCATGCGGATTCTACGTGCTCTACCTTGCGGGATTGTCATGGAAGATCATCGTCGGACTCGCTGCGCTTGCCAGCGCGGCAGCCCCGCTGGTGTGGCCGCTTCTGCACGATTACCAGCAAGAGCGAATTCTCACCTTCATCGATCCTTCCCGCGACCCGCTCGGCGCGGGTTATCACAGCACACAAGCGTCGATCGCGCTCGGCTCGGGTGGCGTCATCGGCAAGGGCTGGCTGAATGGCACGCAGACGCACCTCGATTTTCTCCCGGAGCGGCACACGGATTTCATCTTTGCGGTGTTCGGGGAGGAGTTCGGGCTGATCGGCAATACGATCCTGCTCGTACTTTATCTGCTGTTAATCGGCCGCGCGCTGGTAATCACGGCAAATGCCTCGACGCTGTTCACGCGTCTTCTGGCCGGAGCGATCACGCTTATGTTCTTCACCTACGCCTTCGTCAACATGGCGATGGTCAGTGGCCTGCTTCCAATCGTAGGGGTACCTTTGCCGCTGGTGTCGTACGGCGGAACGGCGCTAGTCAGCTCGTTCATCGGGCTCGGGATCCTGATGAACATCCAGGCAAATCGCAAGCTGATCAAAACTTGAAACCGCATGTACCGGCGTCCGAAGCACTGCCATCAGCGAATGAGGCTGTCTTGTCATCGGCGCCGTGGACGCGAAGGGGCGAGCATTGACCGTATAATTGCCATCTCTATGGGGTTGACTCGGGGCAGTCCAAGCGGCAAGTGCGCGGTAAGGCGGGGCTTGTTTACCGTTGTCATCCTTCCGCTGGTCGCGTGCACGTCGACGACGCGGCTCGAACCACCTGCATCAGCGCCGACCGATCTCACCCCTTCGCCTGGGTCGGCCCCGGCATCTCGCGCCGGCGGCTACTACAAGGACGACGGCCCGGGGGAACATCCGCCGGCCAACCTCGATGCGTTGCCCGACGCGGTGCCTAAGCTCGAGGCGCTCAACCGCTTTGCCAATCGACCCTATTCGGTGTTCGGTGTTGATTATGTCCCGGCAACGACTCTGCGCCCGTACCGGGAACGCGGGCTGGCCTCCTGGTACGGGCGCAAGTTTCACAACCAAAAGACCGCGACCGGCGAGGTTTACGACATGTACGCGATGACCGCCGCGCACCCAACGCTGCCGCTGCCCTCGTACGCACGCGTCACATATCTCGCAAGTGGCAAAAGTGTCATTGTCCGGGTCAACGATCGCGGTCCCTTTCATCCCGGGCGGGTCATTGATCTTTCGTATGCGGCGGCGTACCGCATTGGGGTCGCGCAGCGGGGCAGCGGCGAAGTCGAGGTCGAAAGTGTGTTGCCGAGCGAAGCGCCGTCAACGCCGACCATGGTGCCTCTGCCACCGGTCGCGGCGAGCGAGGCGGTCGCCGGCGGGCCAATGCCCGTGGGACAAGAGGCTGGCGGTTACGTCATCCAGCTCGGTGCTTTCGCCAATAATGCCAACGCGCAGGCATTTGTCTCGCATCTGGCGAACCAAATCGCAACGCTCGGCGTCGAAGCGAAGGTGCACGAGACAGGCGGGTTGTATCGTGTGGTTGTAGGACCGTATCCGACACGCGACGACGCGAAACACACCGGTGAGCGTCTGCGTGACGCCCTGGGCCTCGAAACCATGGTCAAGACACGTTGAATCCGAAGGGCCCCGCAAAGCGATGACCCGACGCCTCCGTCCCCTGTTTCTGCTGGCCATCGCCCTGTGCCTGGCCGGCACCGCGCGGGCCCAGCTCACGATCGAGATCATCGGCGGCGGCGCGACGACGGTACCGCTAGCCATTGTCCCGTTCGCCGGCGAAGCCAACTATCCATATCCGCTCACCGCGATCGTGGGCGCCGACCTGGCGCGAAGCGGCCTGTTTCGACTCATCGATCCGGCCGGTGTCACACCGCGGCCAGCGCGGGCCGAGGACGTCCGCTTCGCCGATTGGACCGGCCGCGGCGCCGATGGAGTGGTCGTCGGCAGCGTCACGCCACAGTCGGACGGACGTGTCGAGGTGCGTTTCTTTCTACTCGACGCCGTCAAACAAACGCAGCTCGCGGCTGTGTCCTACGTGGTGACGCCGGCGCAATTCCGGGCGACGGCGCATCAGATCGCAGACATCATCTACGAGAAGCTGACCGGCGACGCCGGCGTCTTCAGCACCCGCATCGCCTACATCACCAAGCAGGGTCCGCGCTACGAGCTTCAGGTGGCAGAGGCCGATGGCTACAATGCGCAGACGATCGTTACGTCCAACGAACCGCTGCTCTCGCCCACCTGGTCACCCGACGGCACACGTATCGCGTACGTCTCGCTCGAGAGCAAGAAGCCGATCATTTATGTGCAATCGCTCGCCACCGGGCAGCGCCAGGTGCTGGCCAATTTTCGCGGCAGCAACAGCGCACCGGCTTGGGCGCCCGACAGCAGCCGGCTTGCGGTGACGCTGTCGCGTGATGGCGGGTCGCAAATCTACCTCATCAATGCCGACGGCAGCGGCGTCCAACGGCTGATGACCTCCACCGCCATTGATACCGAAGCGAACTTTGCGCCCGACGGAAAGTCCATCCTCTTCACCTCGGATCGCGGCGGCAGTCCGCAGATTTATCGCTTGACGCTCGCGACCGGTGCGGTGGAGAGGATGACCTTCGACGGCAACTACAACGTTTCTCCGCGGCACCTTCCGGACGGTAAGGGTTTCGTATTCCTGCGTCGCGACGGCGGCAACTTCAACGTGGCTATCGAAGATTTCGCGACACGGCAGGTGCAGGTGCTGACGCAGGGAACGCTTGACGAATCGCCGTCGGTTGCGCCGAACGGTAAGCTAATACTGTACGCGTCGGAGGCTGGAGGGCGTGGTATATTGGCCGCAGTCTCCAGCGACGGTCGCGTGAAGCAGCGGCTCACCGCCGCCGCAATCGACGTGCGCGAACCCGCCTGGGGTCCGCTGCACAAGTAACGACAAGAGGAGATAGCTTATGAAGCAACTAGACCTGGTCGGCAGCGTGCGGATGCTGTGGGCAACCGCACTCTTGACTCTGCTCATGGCAGGCTGCGCCAGTCCACCAAGCACGGAAAAAACTCCGGCCGAAGGTCAGACCGTGGAGGCGACGACGCCCGGTACCGGCGCCGCGACCGCGGGAGCAACCGGGAGCGGCGTCACCGGAACGGGGGCACAGGGCAATCCCTTGCACGATCCGCACAGCGTACTGTCCAAGCGCAGCGTGTACTTCGACTACGACAGCTATGTCGTGAAGGACGAATACAAGCCGCTGATCGAGGCGCACGCCAAGTACCTACAGACGAACCGCAGCGCGCGGATTACCATTCAAGGCAACACCGATGAGCGCGGCAGCCGCGAGTACAACCTCGCGCTCGGCCAGCGACGCGCCGACACCGTGAAGCGGATGATGCAGCTTTACGGCGCCACGGATGCGCAGATCGAAACGGTTAGCTTCGGCAAGGAGAAGCCGAAGAATCTGGGCCACGACGAGGCGGCCTGGGGTGAGAACCGGCGCGACGACGTGGTCTACGCGGGCGAATAGCGGATGCGGCGCGGTCGTGTGGGCGCGGCGTTCGCGCCCGCTGCTTTGGCGTTGGTCCTCGCCGCACAACTGGCCGGGGTGCCGGCGCGCGCGGGGGTTTTTGACGACGATGAGGCGCGCCATCGTATCGACGTGCTCAAGGGCCGCGTGGACCAACTCGAAAGCTCGCTCAACCAGCGCCTCGGCGCGCTCGAGTCGACGATCAAAAGCCAAGGTTTGGTCGACCTCTTGCACGACGTCGAAGACATCAAGGCCGATGTCGCTAAGCTTCGCGGCCAGTACGAGGTATTGACCTACGAGCTCGATCAGGCGCAGAAGCGGCAGCGCGATCTTTATTTGGATCTCGATGGGCGTCTGCGCAAGCTCGAGGGTACCGCCGGCGCGCCCGCGGCGAACGCTGTACCCTCCGGCCCTGACAGCGGAGCGACGGCGGCGACGGGTGGCGCCGCGCCGATGACCGCTGCAGCGCATGCACAGCCGGGGCCAGCGGACGTCGCCACTGAGCAACGCACCTACGACGCCGCGCTGGACCAATTCAAGAGCGGCAACTTCGCTGCGGCGGTGACAAGCTTCCAGGCGTTCGTCCGCGCCTATCCGCGCAGTCCGTTGGCGCCCTCCGCCATCTACTGGAGCGGAAATGCGCAATACGCGCTCAGGGATTTCCGTGGCGCGATCGCGACGCAGCGACAACTGCTCGCGACCTATCCGGACAGTCAGAAGGTGCCGGACGCAATGCTCAACATTGCGAGCTGCCAGGTCGAGCTCGGCGACACCGCGGGATCGCGGCGCACGCTCGAAGATCTGGTCGCCAAGTACCCTGTCTCCGAGGCAGCGGGGAAGGCGCGACAACGCCTCGCAGGGCGATAAGCGCTTTGCGACGGTCCTTCGCGGCGCGACTGATCGCCTGGCAGGAAGCGCACGGCCGACGTGATCTGCCGTGGCAGGGCACGCGCGACCCATACCGGATCTGGCTTTCCGAAATCATGCTGCAACAGACCCAGGTAGCAACGGTCGCCCCCTACTATCACCGCTTTCTGGCCGCGTTTCCCGACGTGGCCCGCCTCGCCACTGCGCCGATCGAACGGGTGCTCGAGCTCTGGAGCGGTCTGGGCTATTACCGCCGCGCGCATCTGATGCATCGCGCGGCCAGGACCCTCGTCGCCAGGCACGGTGGCGAGTTTCCGCGCGATGCGGCAGTGATCGCGAAATTGCCAGGCATCGGGCGTTCGACCGCGGCGGCGATCGCGGCGTTCGCGTTCGGCGCGCGCGGCGCAATTCTCGACGGCAACGTCCAACGCGTTCTGGCACGACACGCCGCGATTGCGGGCTCGCCCTCCCGGGCGAAGGTCAAGCATGCTCTCTGGCGATGCGCGGAGGCACTGTTGCCCCGGAGCGGGATCGAGATCTACACGCAGGCGCTCATGGATCTCGGCGCGACGGTGTGCCTGCGCAGCGCGCCGCGCTGCTCCGCATGCCCGGTCGCAGGCGATTGCGTCGCGCGCCGCGAAAATCGCGTCGCCGAGTTACCGACACCCAGGCCGAGAAAAGCACTGCCCCACCGGACGCTCACGCTACTTCTGCTCGAGCGGCACGGCGAGGTGTTGCTGGAACGGCGACCGGCAAACGGGATTTGGGCCGGATTGTGGAGCTTGCCGGAGCTCGATACCGGCGCCGACCCAGTCGCGCATTGCCTGAAACGCTTCACAGCCCGGGTCGCGGCGCTGCCGCCGCTGCCGGCGATCGAGCACGGCTTTACCCATTTTCGTCTGACGCTGCATCCGCAGCCCTGCACCGTGCACGCGTGGCCACGTCGCGCCCAGCCAGGCCTGCTGTGGGTGCCTCTGCCCGATGTCGGGGGCGCCGCATTGCCTGCGCCGATCAAGAAACTGCTGCGGCAACGCGTCACCGCCTGATCCGCCTATGGCGGCATTGAACAGAAGAACAACCCAAAATATCTCAAAACCTGCTCGGGTAGCATACGCGGCCCTCACCAGCGGGCGCCGGAAACGCAGGTAAGGTCGCTAGGGCCTGATTTGGCGCAGGTCCTCAGGTAGCAGGGCATCGGCGCGCTCGCCGTAGGTTGAGCGGAACGCTGCCAGTTCCTTCGCGGCTTCATCGAGTCGGCCCGCGACCTTGAGATCGCGAATGCGTTTGATCCAGTCGTCGACGGCGCGCGCGGATGCAGGCGCGAGCGTCGCGCTGTCGGCGCTTGCGACATTCGCCGCGGCCATACGACTTTGCGCCCGCATCGGTTCGACTGCCTGCCGGGCAGGTGTGCTTATGGCGGGGCTCTCCTGCTCGAGCTTCGTATTGCGGCTCGATTCCGCCGCGCCGGTCGCGGGGAAAGGCTCGCTTAGCGGGCGCGCGGACGGTGCCGGCGCTGCGGGGGGCGACGGCACGCTACTCGCGGCCGCCATCTCGGGCGCAGCGCGGGCAAGCTTGTCCTGCGCCACCGACTGCGGTTTTGCTTCGGCTACCGGCTTTTGCGGCGCCCTTGCTGCCGGCACCGGAGCGCGCTCGGCGCTACCGGCGCCTGCCGCCACTGCCGCGGCCGACGTCGCCGGTTCTGGCGGTGACAGCGCGGACGCGGGTGCAGCGGTCTCGGGCGCCTTCTTTGCGGTGGCTTGCAGCGCGGCGTCCACCCGCGCCTCGCCCGGTGCGGCGGCCATGTCGGTCACGTCGGGCGCGATGCGCTCCGACGGTGTCAGCTGGGCGATGCCGACCGCGAGCAGGGCAACGGTCGCAGCCGCCGCGAGTGGGTACCACCAGTGCTTGTTCCGCCCGCGCCGGGGGAGCCCGCCGACGGCGCGCCGGGCCGCGGCGCGGATTGCGGCGTCGAGCTGCGGCGGCGGTTCGTCAAGACTCGCCGCACGCCATGCGGCGTCGAGCCTTTGGTCGCGCTCGCTCATCCCAGCCCCTCGTGCATTTCGTCGTCGAGGTCGACGAGGCTTTCGCGCAGCTTGGCAAACGCATAGCGCAACCGGCTCTTGGCCGTTTCATTGCCCACGCCGGTCAACTCGGCGATTTCGGCAAGCGACAGACCGCTTTCCTGCTGCAGCAGGAAGACTTCCCGCTGCGCCGGTGGCAGCGCCGCGACGGCGGCGCGCAGGCGTTCGCCGAGTTCGCGGTTTTCGGCACGGGCCTGAGGTTCGTCGCCCGAGGCTCCGGGGAGCGCAGCGACAGCGTCCTGGTGCGCCTCGTCTTCGGCGGAAACCAGCGTCAAATGCCCGCTCGCACGGTAGTGGTCGATTAGGCGGTTATGCGCCAGGCGGTACAGCCAGGTCGCGAACTTGGCGGTCGGAGCGTAGCTGACACGCGCCCGAATCAGGTTCATCCATACGTCCTGAAACAGCTCGTCGGCGCTGCCGCGATGGCCGCACTGGCGCAGCAGGTAGCGATACACGCCTCCGCGGTGTCGGCCATAAAGCACATCGAACGCCGCGACATCGCCGGCGACGTAGGCAAGCATCAGATCTTCATCGCTAGACGCGGCAGGGGCGGGCATCGCCCGGCCAGTATGCGAGGCGGCCCATGTGCTGGCAAGCAAGCGGCAGTTGCGCGCTACGGCGCCCGCGGATCCGGCACAAAGCGGCCGGCATCCGGAAACGGGTTGGGGTGGTACCGGGCCAGTGGCGGCGGGGCGACGGGTACTCCCTGCGCGAGCAGGTTTTCATAGGAATCGTAATAGATTGCGACTGTCTCGGCCGGTGTGTCACTCGCGCGCTCGAAGCGGGTGTAGCTCGCGTAGGAGGATTCACTGCGTCCATGGCCAGTGCCCAGGCGCTCTCCCCCAGCCTGAGCTACGGCATTTGCAGCGGCGTTCGCCCCGGCAGGCGGACTCGCGGCTGGTGCCGGCGCGCTTTCGGCCCGCGCGGTGTCCCTCTGCCGCATCTCTTCGCGGGCAATCGGCAGGACGCGCTCGCGATACACTGCGACGCCAATTACGCCGACGTTGTCGGGACGACCCGTGCGCGCGGCATACGAATCGGGCAACGCGGTGAAGTAGAACGTTGCGGTGCGCGACATGCTCTTGCGCCAACCGCCGATGTCGGTGCTCTCGAAAGGGGCGAGGACATAGCCCGACTGCTGCGGCGAAGCAGTGGCGCCGGTAATGACGTTGACGCCGTCAATACTCATGACCGCGAGAACGCGACTGTTGCCGGAATTGCGGACACGGATCGCGTATTCGTTCCCCGGCTTGCCGATGACATAACGGCGGCCCTCGTGCCAGTAAATCGGCAGGGTACGCCCCTCGGTGCGGTCGACGATCTCCACCGTCGTCTGCGGCGGCGAAACGACGCCCTGTGCGTATCCAACTCGGGCGACCAGCGTGGCGGCCAGCATCGTGGCGCACACGGTGCCAATGACCAAGAACCTACCTGTATGCGACATGGTTCGTTCCTTTCGGCCGCAATCCCGCTGTGGCTTCTGACTGTAAACGGCGTCGAAGCCAATTCGGGGTTAACTCGCGTGCGATAATTCGCCTCCCGGGTCAAGGATGTCGCGGCGCCGGGACTTCAAACATGCAGGATCTCGCCGAACTTCCCGCCCTCGTTGCTTGGTGTGCCTTCGGTCTTGCCGTCGCGTTTGGCGCGGTCGCCAACCGCGTCAATTTCTGCACCATGGGGGCCGTCTCGGACCTGGTCACCATGGGCGACTGGCGGCGGATGCGCATGTGGCTGCTGGCGATCGCAGTGGCGATCGCGGGCGCGACTTGGCTCGACGCGAGCGGCCTGGTAGAGCTCAGCAAGTCGATTTACACGACGCCGCGGGTCGCATGGCTATCGCATCTGGTGGGTGGTTTCTTGTTTGGGTTCGGCATGACACTTGCGTCGGGCTGCGGGAGCAAGCTGCTCATCCGCGCCGGTGCTGGCAATCTCAAGTCGATGGTCACGCTGATCGTGCTTGCAATCGCGGCGTACATGACGCTGAAGGGCTTGTTTGCGGTCTGGCGCATACAGACGCTCGACACGATGCGCCTTGATACGACGGCGTTCGGCGCCGAGCATTCGGATCTCGGCAGCCTCGTCACGGCGCTCTCGGGGGGCAAGTCGGTAAAGGCCGTGTTGCCGTTCGCATTCGCCGCCGTGGTAGCCGCGTTCGTGCTGGGGAGCCGCGACTTCCGGGCCAGCCGGGAAATGATTGCTGGGGGCCTCATCATCGGCGTGATCATCGTCGCGGGCTGGTACGTTACCGGCCACCTCGGGCATGTCGCCGAGGATCCGCGTACGCTGGAGGAGGCGTTCATCGGGACCAATTCCGGCAAACCCGAGTCCTACAGCTTCGTCGCGCCGGTCGCCTATCTGCTGGAACTCTTGCTGTGGTGGAGCGATCAGTCTCGGACTGTCACCTTCGGCATTGCAGGGGTGCTGGGGATGGCGGTCGGGTCGGCGGCCGTGGCAGTGGCGACCCGGACGTTCCGTTGGGAAGGGTTTGCATCCACCGAAGATCTGGTCAACCATATCGTCGGTGGCGTGTTAATGGGGTTTGGAGGCGTCTGTGCGCTCGGCTGTACGATCGGCCAGGGCCTGACTGGGATCTCGACCCTCGCCCTAGGCTCGTTTCTCGCCCTGGGTGCGATCATTGCGGGGTCCGTGGCGGCGCTCAGGTACCAATACTGGCGCGCTGCCGGAGCGTGAAGTGCAAGTACGACCATGATTGTTTATGACCTAATCTGTGCACACCGACACCGGTTCGAGGGCTGGTTCGAATCGGCGGCGGAGTACGCACGCCAGCGCAACGAGTCAGTGATCCGCTGCCCGATCTGCGACGATGCCGCGATCGAGCGCCGACCGACCTTGAACATTCGGGTTGCGCGCGAGGCTGCGCCTCGCGATGCACGCAGCGAGGTTGCGGTCGCCGGTGGCGACGGCGAGGCACTCAAACACGTGCGGCGTTTGATTGCGCAGACCGAGAACGTCGGCCGCGCGTTTCCCGAAGAAGCGCGCAAGATCCACTACGACGAGGCGCCCAAGCGGGGGATTCGCGGACAGGCTACGCCGGAAGAGGCCGAGGAACTGCGCGACGAAGGTATCGACTTCCTATCGTTGCCCAGCGCGCTTACCCGCGATCTGAACTGATTTGTCCGGCTGCAGACTTAGCAGCTGAAGGACGGCGGTCATCCGGATCTGCCTACTTGGCACAATCGGCCGAAACATCGCGTTACACGGTGTAACGATTTTTTGCGTGACCGCAGCCGATTGGCTATAATTCGCGCCCTTCGGCGGGCCGTTAGCTCAGTTGGTAGAGCAGCGGACTTTTAATCCGTTGGTCGTGGGTTCAAGTCCCGCACGGCCTACCAGCATTCTCTGCGTTGTCGCTCTGCCCGATCGACCCTTGGCGTGGGTGGATCGGACGGGGTTGACGTCTGATTGATCGACCGTCGTTGGCCGCAGATTGACCGCGCCGAAGCCCGGCAAGGTATACTTCGCCGCTCGTATCGCCACCGTGCCTGCGACTTCCGGCACGTCAGCACTCGCCCACCAAGAGCCGATGAACATCCGCCGCGCCCTGTATGCACTGCTGTGCCTTGGGGCAGCCGCGCTCGCCGGCTGCAACACGGGCAACGGCGTCGGGGCCCTGCCGATCAACACAACCGTGCGCGTTGTCAACCTGGTTCCCAACGCGCCGCCAGTCACGTTTTCCGTCGATGGCACCCCGCTGGTCACCGGCCTGGCGTTTGAGCAACAGACGCTCTACCTTGACACTTCGGAGGGATCGCACGAGTTCACGGTGACCGATGGCGGGAACTCGACGCTCGTTGATGTAACGGAAACCCTGGCCAATGGCCAGGCCAATACCTTCGTTGTGTTCGGGCCGCAGGATGCCGCAAGTTCGCAGCTCCTGGTCGACACCCCCATCACTATTCCGCAAAACGGGACCACGGTCACGCTTCCGCAAGGCGGGACTTTTGCGGTGCGCCTGTCCAACCTTGCCAAGGGCGTAGGTGCGGTCGACATGTACCTTACCGCCCCCGGGGCGGATCTGGCGTTTACCGCGCCGACGATCATCGGCGTGGCCGTCGGAGTGATCACGGCTTACGTTCCGGTAACGACCGGAAGCTACGAGGTGCGCTTCGCACTGAACGGGACCAAGAACGTCATCTTCGATACCGGAACCGTTGTCCCGTTCGGCGACCAGTCGATCATGGAGGCGGTAACGTATAGCAAGGGGAGCAGTAAGCTGGTCGGACTGGATATCTTGACCGTCAACACGACGCAGGGTGCCGCACAGATCTACCAGAATCTTTTGGCGCAGTTCAAGCTCGTCAACGCCTCGTCAGTTGGTCCTCCGCTCAACGTCCTGGTCGATGGCGCCCTGATACTGACCAACGTGCCCTTTGCCGGGGTGTCGAACTACGTTAAGACGCTTGCGAAAACGCAGACCCTCTCGATCGAATCGACCGCGACCCCTGGTGCGAGCTTGTTGACGTTCACGGCGGATTTTTCGCCGGCGACTGATTCATCGATTGTCGTCAGCGGTCCAGCAGGCGCATTGCAGGAGCTGGTCCTCACCGATAACAATATGCCGTCGCCGACGGGCCGCGCGCGAGTCCGTTTTGTCAATGCGTCCCCTGGGCTCCCCTCTCTCGACGTTTACGTCAATTTTGTCCCGACATTCGCCGACGTTCTCTCGAACACTGCATCCGCTTACACTGAACTTGTCGCCAACGTGACCGGGAGCACGTTTAACATCGGGTTCAATACTGCCGGCACGACGACTCCGGTATTGACTTTGCCCAAAGTGACCTTTGTCGCAGGTACGACCTACACGGTTTATGTCGTCGGGTCGGCATCTGCGCCGCAGGGCGTGGTCGTCAGCGACAATTTACAGTGATTCTGGTCTAATTGTGACAACGTTTATAACCATCCCATGGAGACATGGATGAACTCGAACCGCGCTCTGACCCTACTACTGTGCACGCTTGCATTCGCCCTCGCGAGCTGCGGCAAAAGCAGCAGCAACAATGCCAACCTTCGCATCTTCAACGCGATTCCCGACGCGCCGGCGGTCAGTGTGCAGCTCGGCACCAACCCGCCACTGATAACCGGTCTGCTGTTCCAGCAGCTCACTCAGTACTTGAACGCGCCCAGCGGATCCCAAGATTTCATGGTCAGTGCGAATGGCGGGTCTTCGTTCGCAATCAACGAGACGCTCAATCTAGGCACTGGCAACTTTACGTATGTCGTGTACGGTCCGGTGGTCTCGGCCACGGGACAGCTGATCAGCGAAAACAATCTCCCGACCCTGAACTCAGGGCAATTTAACTTCCGGGTGATCAATGTTGCTGCCGGGATCGGGCCGGTCGACGTATACCTCACGCCACTTGGCACGGATCTCAACACGACGTCGCCGACTGTTTCCGACGTGGGACTCGGGGCTATCAGTGCGTTTGTCGCCATCAATACGGGTACGTTGGAAGTCCGTGCGACAGCGACCGGCACGAAGAACGTCATTTACGACACCGTGCCTCAGGTTTTTGCCAACGGGGATTCCTATGAGGCAGTCGTTTTTACCAAGGGCAGCGCCAGGCTCGTCAGCGTCGCTATGCTCAACGAAGACAACACCGGTACCGGACAGGTCAACGACAATCTGCTGGCCGAGTTCAAGGTCCTTAATGCGTCCACGGCCGGCACGGCACTGAACGTCCTGGTTAATGGGGCCATCGCGCTTTCGAACATTCCGTATCAAGGCGTCTCGAATTATGTTACGACGCCGGCCGGCTCGAGCACTTTCACTGTGCAGGCAACCGCGACGCCAGGCGCGAATCTGCTCACGCTGGTTGCGACACTTGCTTCTGCCACGGACACCTCGCTCGTGTTCAGCGGCCCCCCCGGGGGGCTTATCCCTCTCGTGCTGAACGACAACAATTTGCCGCCGCCGGCATTGAACGCGCGCGTCCGTTTCGTCAATGCGTCCCCCGGTCTCGGCCCGATCGACGTCTACGTCAATTTCAGCAACACGATCCCAAATTTGGCTCAAAATGCCGGCTCGATTTACGTCAACGAGACCGCCGATGCGACGATCGGCACCGCGTACGAGTTCGACTTCAACGTTGCCGGTACGACCACCCCCGTGCTGAAGCTGCCAGGGGTTGTGATAATTGCCGGGCACACGTACACCGTTTACGTGGTCGGCCCGTCGAATGCTCCGCAGGGTGTCGTTTCGCAGGACGATTGAGCACCGTTGCTGCGTCGGGCCACGCCCGCGTATAATTTGCCTTCCGCTGCCGGGACATTCATCCTCCGGCGGCGGCAAGTGCGATTGCCCCGACACACCCTGGGTCGTTAGCTCAGCTGGTAGAGCAGCGGACTCTTAATCCGTTGGTCGCAGGTTCGATCCCTGCACGGCCTACCATTCAAGTCAAAGGGTTAGCTTAGCTGCTGACCCTTTTGCTTTTCCTGGGTGTATACCAAAACGTAGCAAAAATCCGCTGGTCGTGTTCCGGTCAGCGCGCTCGTTGCGATGAGTATTCAAATGATTGCGTGCGTATTGCTGACAATTGCCCACGATTCCCGGCTTGGGGGCGTCGGGATGGAGCTCGCGCACAAGGTGCACGAACTCGCGCTCCGCGTTACACACGTCGATGAGCGTCTGTCCCGGCTCGGGATCGCGGAAGAACATGACGAAGTACACCGGATGGCCCTCGTGCAGCGCGATCCCGACCTGGGAGTCGTCCTTGAAGCCACCGATTCCAGGACCGTGCCCGCCGCGCGGATCGATGATCACGTACGGACGGAGTCTGTTATCCACCGCCACGCCCTTGGGCGGAACGATGCGCAGCAGCGCGTAATTGACCGGACGCTTGAGTGTGCGTCCGTCCATGACCATCTCGTAGTCGAAGTGTAGGACCGGTGGCAATCCTCTGCGCTCGTGCTCGAGGAAGTTGTTGCCCCGCTGGCGCAGCGTGTCCCAGAACAGGATGGAGCGCTGCGCGAAGTCGACGGCGTATTGCGCGCCGCTTGTCGCGGCTTGCCACGGCAACATCGGACTCGCCACTGACCCGGCGACCTGCTGCTCAACCCGTTTGCCGTAGCGCTCCAGCGCTGTCCGCGTGCGGGTTTGAAGCATCTGTGTCACCTTCTCCGAAACCTCGTGGCTTTGGGAAAGTCGTTTAGCTGAATTACTCATTGGTCCTTCTTTCTGTTTGCCCATGACACTGCGGCAGGATTTTGTATCGTCACTTCGGGGTCGCATCGGTCGATCGCCCACCTGCGTACACTTCCAGGTCGATGGCGATCGACACGAGCAGTTCGTCACCGGATGCAAACTCGCGTTGCTCGCCGGTGACAAGGTTCTCCAGCCGTCCGGCGAGCGCACCGGGCTTCGCATCGCTGCGCATCTTGAGCACGTAGGCTCGTCGGTTCGGATACTTGGATTCAGGATTAAGAGTCATGACAGTCGTCGCAACGAAACTGGGGTAAGCGTAGTCGCATCCGATGCCCTGGTCGTAAGGAAAAGGTCGGTGTTTGGTCGGAATGCAGTACACGATCAGGTGGTCCGACTCGCGACGACACGGGCTGGCTCGAGGCCATGCCCATGGCCGGATTCTCTACGTTTCGCTTTATGACTTCGGTCGACGCAGCCGTCTCGATGGCTGTGTGCCAGTCCGCAATCCGCAGCAAGCGCGGCGCCGCGACAGAAGCGATCTGCTTGGGCGCGGCAGGTTGACGACCTTCGGATCGTGCTTTGCTGGCCTGGCGCCTTTCTTCGCGCACTCTCTGGAACGTGCGGCGCAGGTCCGTGTCAACTGAAGGGTAGTATCTGACTCGGCCCGATCGTCGACGCTCGTGTTGCGCCGGCGACGCCCGTGGCCAATAGACATTGCGCACCTATCCTATTTCTGGGATAATACAAAATGGCGCATGGAGATACCGCGGCAGCAATCGCCAAGACCACTGCGCTGGGTCGCCTCAGCGAGGAGGGACCTCATGGCCATGCCGAGGCCAGTGAAGAGGAAGGTAGGCTTTGCCCTTTACCTTGCGCAGATTGGCGAAAAGCACCCGGCGACAAAGCCGCTGAAGGGATTCGGGTCGGCTGCAGTATTAGAGGTAATCGAGGACTACCAGGGCGACACCTACCGAGCGGTCTATACAGTGCGCCTTAAGCGAGCAGTCTACGTACTTCACTGCTTCAAGAAGAAGTCGACCAAGGGTACACAGACACCGCGGCCAGATTTGGACCTGATGCGCTCACGGCTCAAGGCTGCCCAGGAGACAGATGAGGAAATGTGACTATGACAAAGAGACGCAAAGCCCGGTTGACTACCGGCATGGAAATTGAGGCGGGTAGCGGCAACGTCTACAAGGACCTCGGGTTCAAGGATGCCGAAGTGATGCTGGCCAAGGCACGCATTGTCGCGGAGATAACACGCATTATTCGGGCACGGCGGCTAACGCAGACCGCGGCGGCAGAGATCCTCGGTCTGGGTCAACCCAAGGTTTCGGCTCTGCTCAACGGGCACTTTCAGGGCTACTCGCAGGAGCGGTTGATTGGACTGCTTAACCGCCTGGGCTGCGATGTGGAGATCATCGTGAAGGCAGCGCCTCGCCGTCGGGCGGTGGGACGGGTCTCGGTCGCGTTCGCCTGATGTGTCGCCGGCCACGATTCGCGGTCTTCGGACTGTGCCATATTACGGGTCTGCTACTCACGGTGACGGTCAACGGCAATTTCGAGACGAATTTACTGTATACCAAAACGTAGCAGCGCCATTTTGCTAGCCCCTGTGTTGCACTGCAGTCGACTGCAGTGGCGAAGATGCGCGGACGCCGTACAAGCAGTTGATGATGCAGTGAAATTGCTGTACCTTTTGCCGGACTCTTAATCCGTTGGTCGCAGGTTCGATCCCTGCACGGCCTACCATTCAATCAAGGGCTTGCCGCAAGGCCGGCCCTTAGCAGTTCTAGGCTTGTGCCGTATTTGTGCCGTAATCCGTCGACTCAACGGCTCGCAACGAACAGAGGCGCTCCGCATAGGAGCCAGGTGCTCCGCAGAAAAGATGCGCGTAGCGCCGCACCGTATCCGGACTCTCCCAACCCCCGAGCTCATGCAGCGCGAATAACGGCGTTCCACTCTGCACATGCCAGCTGCGCTACGTATGGCGCAGGTCGTGCCAGCGAATTGGATGCGGGGCCGCGGTGGGCGACGCGCCGGTGCATGTGGCACACTGCATCACTTGAATGTCGTCTGATCCGTCTCAACCAGGCTAGTGCTGACTCAATCGTAAATCAATCGGGAGCCAAAGATGTCCATGTCACATACCGCTGGGGACCCTGCATTCCCTACAACGACTTCAGGTGGGAAATACGGCATCAGTGTGCGCGACTACTTCGCGGCGGCAGCGCTAAGCGGTTTGACATCTCGTCAGCCAGGCAGCATGACAGAAGAGAATGCTGCCAAAGAAGCCTACAGGTACGCGGATGCGATGATCCAAGTGCGGTAGACGAGACCCGGTATCCGCCGAGCAAGGTCCTCGGCCGCATTCCTAGCGATGACGGGCTCGCGGAGCTCGACTTGGGGGCCTCGGCAAGCGCTACGAAATAAAGGAGATCGCGCAGGTTGCTCTCCAGCTATCGTCCATGGCTATCGATACGATCATATCAAACGACTAAACAAATTAAGGCCATCGGATGTGTAATAAACCGCCCAAGTAGGGACGATTGACATGCCGCTACCGGCTTTCGCGACGACGTTCTGCCGGAGGCGAGCAGCGAGGGCTTCGCCGGCAACGCCGTGACGATAATTCGACACGACGGAACGACTCAACCAGTATCGTAGCCATGAATGGAGTGAAATATGAGCGCAACCGCTGACCCCAGTGCCGGCAAGTGCCCGGTCGTCCACTCGACTGTTGTAGGTAGGTCGAACCGCGACTGGTGGCCGAACCAGCTCAACGTGCAGGCTCTCAACCAGCATTCGCCCCTGTCCGACCCGATGGGCCGGGCGTTCGACTATGCGAAGGAATTCAAGAGTCTCGATCTCGATGCGGTGATCAAGGACCTGCGTGCGCTGATGACGGACTCGCAGGACTGGTGGCCAGCCGACTTCGGTCATTACGGCGGCCTGTTCATCCGCATGGCATGGCACAGCGCGGGCACGTACCGCGTCGCCGACGGCCGCGGCGGCGCTGGCTCCGGCCAGCAGCGCTTCGCGCCTCTCAATAGCTGGCCGGACAACGCGAACCTGGACAAGGCGCGCCGCTTGCTGTGGCCGATCAAGCAGAAGTACGGCCGGAAGATCTCCTGGGCCGACCTCATGATTCTTACCGGCAACGTCGCACTGGAATCGATGGGCTTCAAGACCTTTGGCTTCGGCGGCGGCCGCGCCGACGTCTGGGAACCGGAAGAGCTCTACTGGGGGCCGGAGGAGACGTGGCTCGGCGACGAACGCTACAGCGGCGAACGCGAACTGCAGAATCCGCTCGGCGCGGTGCAGATGGGCTTGATCTACGTGAATCCGGAGGGACCTAACGGCAATCCCGATCCGGTTGCGGCGGCCCGCGATATCCGCGAGACGTTCTCGCGCATGGCAATGAACGACGAGGAGACGGTCGCCCTCATCGCCGGCGGGCACAGCTTCGGCAAGACCCACGGCGCCGGCGATCCGTCACTCATCGGGCCGGAGCCGGAAGGCGGCGCCATCGAGGATCAGGGCCTCGGCTGGAAAAGCCGGCACGGCACAGGCTTCGGTGCCGACGCCATCACCGGTGGTCCGGAAGTCACGTGGACACGGACCCCGACGAAGTGGAGCAACGACTTCTTCGACAACCTGTTTAAGTACGAATGGGAGCTAACGAAGAGCCCAGCCGGCGCCAAGCAGTGGAAGGCGAAGAATGCGCCGGCCACGATTCCGGACGCTTTCGATAAGAACAAGAAGCAAGTGCCCACGATGCTGACGACGGATCTCTCCCTGCGATTTGACCCTGCCTACGAAAAGATCTCGAGGCGCTTTTACGAGCACCCGCATCAGTTCGCAGACGCATTTGCCCGCGCATGGTTCAAGCTGACGCACCGCGACATGGGCCCGATCGCGCGCTATCTCGGCCCGCTTGTGCCGAACGAGACGCTCTTGTGGCAGGACCCGATCCCTGCCGCGGATCATCCGCTGATCGGGGAGCAGGACATTGCGGCACTGAAGACGAAGGTGCTCTTCTCTGGTCTGTCGGTGTCGCAGCTCGTCGCGACGGCCTGGGCGTCGGCGTCGACGTTCCGTGGGTCCGACAAGCGTGGTGGAGCAAACGGCGCGCGCATTCGCCTCGCGCCGCAAAAGGATTGGGAAGTTAACCAGCCTGCGCAACTGGCTAAGGTGCTCTCGACGCTCGAAGCGATCCAGAAGGAGTTCAACGCTTCGCAGCGAGGCGGGAAGAAAGTGTCGCTCGCCGACTTGATCGTCCTCGCCGGTGGCGCAGCGATCGAAAAGGCCGCAAAAGAAGGCGGGCAGGACGTGAAGGTTCCTTTCACGCCGGGCCGGACGGACGCGGCACAGGAGCAAACCGACGTCGTCTCCTTCGCGCCGCTCGAACCGACCGCTGATGGGTTCCGCAACTATCTTTGCGGCAAGCAACTCATGTCGCCTGAGGAGGCGCTGGTCGACCGGGCGCAATTGCTGACGCTGACGGCGCCTGAGATGACGGTTCTGGTCGGCGGTTTGCGCGTCCTGGGCGCAAATGCCGGGCAGTCCAGGCACGGCGTCTTCACCAAGCGGCCCGAGACGTTAACGAACGACTTCTTCGTCAACCTGCTCGACATGAGCACACAGTGGCAGCCTGCCTCCGCCGCTGAAGGCATATACGAGGGGCGCGACCGGAGGACGAACGAGGTCAAGTGGACCGGTACCCGTGTCGACCTGATCTTCGGTTCGCACTCCGAGCTGCGCGCTCTTGCGGAAGTCTATGCGTGCGCGGACTCGAAGGAGAAGTTCGTGCAAGACTTCGTGGCGGCGTGGGCCAAGGTGATGAACGCTGATCGCTTCGACCTGGGCTGACTATCCATCGGTCTTCCTTCCAGAGCTACCGGAGCGCGGACTCGACTGGACATTGACTGATCAGGCTCCGGTCGGAGCTACGCAAGCGACGTCGCTCGGCGTCGCCTGCCGCCGTACTTGCGCCAGCATATGAGCTGCTCGAAGGGCTTCCTGCCGCCGCGTTGATCGAAATGCGTCGCGCTATCACGCCGACCGCTCCTGCTTTACCGTTTCCGCTACCTCCCCAGATGCTCGGCGCGCGGCAAGATCTAGGGGGCTGTTCACCGAAGAGATGCGAAAGGCCTTTCGTCCGGCGCGTTAAAACCAAAGGGGAGTCGCAAGTATCAACTACATACTCGGAATCCGTTCGATCCGACGCCGCACGGTCGCGAAACCAATTTGGCAAGAGCTCCACCAAGAGTCATGACGCAGTCGGCTACCTACAGCTTGTCAAGGTGGGCTTCTGCTCTGCATATAACTGTCGTGTCGCTTTTGGTCTGCCGAGAATTGTTCTTTGCGCCCCATCGTCAGGCTTTGCTGTTGACAAACTCCCACACCTTAGAGATCACGACCGATCCCTCGCCGACCGAGGATGCAACGCGTTTGACCGAGCCCGCGCGCACATCGCCCACCGCGAAGATGCCGGGCAGCGAGGTGGCGAAGGGCGACGATGCCGAGCCCTCGCCGGAACCGGTAATCACGAAACCTTTACCGTCGAGTTTCACTAGGCCAGAGAGCCATTCGGTATTCGGCGCAGCGCCCACCATGATGAACAGCGCGCGCGTGTTGACGAGGCGGGCCGCTCCCGTCTTCACGTCACGAATGGTCAACGCCTCGAGATGCTCGCCGCCATGCAACGCACTTACCTCGGCGCCATACTCAATTGTTATCTTGGGATCCGCGTCGAGCCGGCTGGAGAGGTAGCTCGACATCGACGCTGCGAGCGAAGGCCCGCGGACTAGTACGCGCACGCAACTCGCCGAACGGCTGAGAAACATCGCTGCTTGTCCCGCCGAATTGCCGCCGCCAACGATGACCGCTTCCGTTCCCTTGCAATAGCGCGCCTCGATTTCGGTCGCGGCATAATAAACGCCGACGCCTTCGAAGTCGGCTAGGCGGTCGAGCGGCGGCCGGCGATATTGCACGCCAGTCGCGACCACCACTGCTCTGGCACGGACGCGCTGCCCGTTGTCGAAGGTGGCGCAGAAGCTTTGATCCGAGAACTTCTCGAGGAGAGTCACCCTTCGCGGCATCGCGAAGCGCGTCCCGAACTTCATCGCCTGCACCTCGCCGCGCCAGACCAAGTCCGCACCCGAAATGCCCGTCGGGAAGCCCATATAATTCTCAATGCGGCTCGAGGTCCCGGCTTGGCCGCCGATCGCAACGTCTTCCACGACCAGCGCGCACAGACCTTCAGCTCCCGCATAAACTCCCGCAGCGACCCCAGCGGGCCCGCCACCGACAATCAGCACGTCGAACGTCTCGTCGTTCCGGAAGTCGAGATGCAGGCCGAGCAGCCGCGCGACCTTGTCGGGCGTGGGATCAGTCACGACAGCGTTCTGCCCGAAGATCACCGCGGGCACGGTCGGATCGATTGAGCAGTTGCGGGCTGTAGCTTCTGCTTCAGGACTCCGCAGTGGCAGCGAGCTGTAGGGAATGCGGTTACGGCTGGCAAACTCCGCGATACGGCGAACGTTGCGGTCCTCATCTTCGCCAATCAATCGTAGAACGCCGTCACGATCGTCGAGCTGACGTCGACGGCGCGCGGAAAACACTGTGATGATGATGTCTGACATCTCTGGGATTTGAGACATCAGCGTCAGCATCGCTTCACGCGGCACCTCGATTACTCGCGTGTCTCGAACCGTGCGCATCGCCAGCGACCAGGGGCCGCCGTTCAAAAAGGCGATCTCGCCCATGAACTGTGTCGGACCTAAGGTAGATGGCAAATGGCGTTTATCGGTATAGGGATTGACTACCTCAATCTCGCCCTCTTCAACATAGACAAAACGATCTACCGGCTCGCCGGGCCGCGCAAGAAACGTACCCGCAGGATAGGTAGCTATCCTGCCCGCCTCGCGCAACGCCTGCACGTGAGATGCGGACAGCGGGGTTCGCTGCATTTGGCGTAAATCGCCGCCGATCGTTTCCACGTTTCCGCTCGTCCTCTGTAGGGCCAGGCTCAGCGGCCTGGATACCCATCTTGGGAGACACTGACAGACTTTCAAGGGCAGGTCGACTACGCGGCCTTCTTCCGCCCTGAATTGTCTCAGTGTTGTCGCGCGTCGTCGACAGACGCGACGCAACAGCCGCGCAGCGGCGGTTGAATCGCGGTGGCTTGTGACCGGTCCCGATCCTCACCGAAAGGTCCTGATATGCCGTACCTTCGCTCCGATTACGCGCGCGTTGTGTGGGCACTTCAACTTGCTTCCCGCGCAAGCTTCAGGAAAGATTGTGCTATGGGCTCGCCCTCGAGGGGATCTCCGCGGCGCAGGTCGCGGCACTGAATGCACAGACGGACCCGAGTTCGCCCGACCGAAAGGATCCGGGCAATCCGCTCGCCGACTATGGCCTCAAGACCATCGATCTCGGCGGCAGGGTTTCCACCCGGGTGGTAAGCGAGTTCGTCCCGGGAGCGCGCGTCGTCAAGGCGTTCCACCATCTCCCCGTCAATCTGTTGCCGGAGCCATCGGAATCCGGCGGCAAGCGCGTGCTGTTCTAATCGGGCGACGATGCCGGCGCGAAAGCGGACGCCCATTAGCCTGCCGGTTGTCAAGGGCAACACCAAATCGCCGCAAACTGAATTGCGTTAACTGTGCAACAACGCCAGCCACCTTTGATGCGGCCGCGCTGGTGTCGCCGTTCTCCGGTGACCACCCACCCAAATCGGATCGCCCTTGCGGTCCGCATTCAAGCCAGCTAATTAGCGGCGTTCAGGCGTTCGCTCAGCGGGTTGCCAAGCTGGCAGAATAATGGATGGAATATGATGGACCCATGTTGCGCTGATGAGGAGAAGACTCGATGAGCGTCGAATGGCAGGGCGATCACAAGTTGCTTGATGCGTCCGGCGAGAAGGAGGACTTCGAACGCGAACTGTCCCGTCTTGGGCTCGACCCAAGCAAGTTCTTAGCGGAGGTACGTCGTGAGCCCGACCTGCCGGGGGCGGACGGACTCTACACGATACGTTACAACGTCTATATCACCGACCTTGAGCACCCGGACCGGGATACGTGGAAGCTAGAGGGCGGGCACGGCAAGAACTGGATCGCACAGTTCGCTCAAGCCCGCCGGCGGTAGTTCGTTCAGGGAGCGTCGCTCCGGCGGCGCCGACCCTCAAAGAGTAATTCCAGGAAATGTCATGCCATTTTCGGGGTTCGCCGACGCCAAGCAGCGCGCTGACGTGATTGCGTATCTCAAGACACTGAAATAGCTGCTCAAGAGCGCGCACTGGAATCGCGCGCTGCTGGTAGTGCCGCGTCGGGAGGCTCGCTCGGACCCGGCCATATTAGGACCACTAGTACCGCCGCGACAGTGCCGATACATGACTCACTAAACCGCAGCAGTGCATTTTGAATCGGGTTCAATGTCGGGTTAAGGTTTGCAATCACCATGATCACGGTCACTGTGACCGCTGCCAGGCGGGCATGATCCGGAATCCGAGCACCATGACAGAGCATCACTGTTGCGAACACGGATACGGCCATTCCGATGGGACTAAAGGGCAGCATGGTGAGGTAAGCAGCGCTGAGGATCGACCCAATGGCCGTTCCGACTATCCGGAGCCAGGCGGACGACCACGTCTCGCGCCGTGTCGCCTGGAGCACCACGATTCCGGAGATCGCGGACCAGAGCCCTCCTATGCTTGCCGATGCGCCATCAATCAAGCCGCTGGAATGAAATCCGCCCCAATACGAAGCGAGCGATATCAGCGCGATCTGGATAGCAATACGGATAGCGTCAACACTCATGATGGCAGCGCGCTTGTTCCCGAACAGCTCCTCTGTTGCGACTCGCTTTATCCGAACGTGAACACGTAAGCCTCCACGCCCGGATCGAGAAACTCGATCTCGAACGTTCGATCCGCAATGGGCTGGGGTTGCCGGATCAGCTGGTAGAGGCGCTGTTCCGTGACCGTGCCGTAGCCCTGCTCGTCGACCTCGGTGCCGTGAGCGTTTCCCGGCGGGCGTCCATCGAGGAGAACACGGAAACGTACCGACGATCCGCGAGACGACGGGCCCATCACGAGATGCAAATCGCGCGCGTGAAAGCGGTAGACGATGCGTCCGTTCGGCTTGTCGAGAGCTACGTCACCCATGGTTACGGTCCAATCGCCGCTGAGCGCCCATTGATTGAGCCGCAGCGATTGCGGGGAGGCATAGGTACGACTTTTGCCGACTAGTGAACCGCCGGGGGACGCGAAACCCTGAGACTTGTCGCGACCGAGATAGGCCTCCGGCGATCGGAGATTGTCCCAGTCCGCCGCAACTTCCGAGGCGCGAGCGTCCACTTGGACGCCGTCGTTGCCCATGCCGGAGTACCCGGCGTCGCGCAGCAGTTGTCGAATGACCGCTTCCGTACGGTCGTATTCGCCTTCGCCGAACTGGTGATAGCGGATGTTACCGTTGGCGTCGACGAGATAAACGGCCGGCCAATAGCGGTTGCCGAATCCGTCCCATATCGCGTAGTCGCTGTCGACCGCGACAGGATACGCGATACCGAACCTCTCGAGTGCCGGTCGGATGTTGTCCACGTTCTTCTCGAACTGGAACTCGGGAGTGTGCACGCCGATCACGACCAGGCCTTGATCCTTGTACCTCTCGGCCCACGCGCGCACGTATGGTTGCGTTCGCTGCCAGTTGATGCAGGTGTACGTCCAGAAGTCGACTAGAACCACCTTGCCGCGCAGGCCGTCGGGCGTCAGCGCTTGCGAGTTGAGCCACGCCGTCGCGCCGGCCAGTGATGGCAACTTGCCTTCGACGGGCAGCCGAGCTGTCATTGCGTGCATCGTGCGCTCCTCCGCTAGCGATTTGATCGGTATCGCAACTAAGGCTGCGATCATCGCGGCGGCTAGAAATAGTTGCGATTTCATGTAGGCTCCCTAAGCGGTGGAAGCGCGAGCTCCTTATGGGTCTCGCGCCGTGAGGATCACCTGGGCTCCCTCGCCATGAGCAAGCGTGCCATCTCGAGCCCGATGTCACGTGCAGGTTTTTCGTCAGCTGATCGCAGTCGCCATGTTCGTCTAGGGCCTCACGGCCGATCAATAACTATTGACGTCAACCACAGCCTGGGCAAATGCCTGCGGGGCCTCCTGAGGTAGATTGTGCCCGATGCCGCCCGTGATCGTCCGGTGCGAATACTTCCCCGAGAATTTCTTGGCATAGGAACTGGCGTCGGGATGCGGCGCACCATTGGCGTCGCCCTCGAGCGTGATGGTCGGCACGGTGATGACCGGATCTACGGCAAGCCGCTTGTCCAGATCATCGTATTTCCGCTCGCCATCAGCCAGCGCGAGCCGCCAGCGATAATTGTGGATCACGATGCTGACGTGATCCGGATTATTGAAGGACGCTGCACTGCGATCAAACGTCACATCATCGAAGTTCCACTTCGGCGAAGCAAGCTGCCAAATAAGCTTCGCAAAGTCGTGCCGGTATTTGTCGTAGCCTTCCCGGCCGCGTTCGGTGGCAAAATAAAATTGGTACCACCATTCGAGCTCAGCCTTTGGGGGCAACGGCATCTTGCCGGACTCCTGGCTGCCAATCAGATAGCCGCTCACGGACACCATGGCCTTGCAGCGCTCCGGCCAAAGCGCCGCGATGATATTGGCCGTCCGTGCTCCCCAATCAAAACCGGCGAGGGTCGCCTGCTCGATCTTCAGAGCATCCATTAAAGCGATGAGATCGAGCGCGACCGCAGACGGCTGGCCATTGCGGAACGTTTCACTCGAAAGAAAGCGCGTCGTGCCGTAGCCGCGCACATAGGGGACGATCACCCTGTACCCCACCGACGCCAACAAAGGGGCGACATCAACAAAGCTGTAGATGTCGTAGGGCCAGCCGTGCAGAAGAATGACCGCCGGACCGTTGGCGGGGCCCGCTTCGGCGTATCCGACATTCAATACGCCTGCATCGATCTGCTTCAGGGGGCCGAATGACGTGTTCGTTCCAGGCTTGATTGGGCCCATCTTGCCGGATTGTGCGTACGCGGCACCGACGATGGCGAGCTCGGCGGCAGCAATGGTCAGTACCGCAGAGCCCAAGAATCGGCGGCGCTCATGATTGATTTCTTCAGACATTTGTCTCTCCAGTTACAAGTCGATGGTGCCCGGGACAGGACCAGCCTGTAATTCTCCTCGCGACGGTTAGCGGGCGCAACGCGGACGCCGCCGCTGCGGCGCCGTCCGCAGCGTCGAGTTCAGCGCAGCGACCAGGAGCTCGCGCGAACTGGCTCTCCGTGTTATGGATTCGAGGTCGATCGCGCGCGTGTCATCGTCGAGAAGCCATTCGGACGTGACCTGGCCTCCGCGCGGGAACTCAATCGCGTCGCCCGATCGGTCTTCCCGGAAGACTGAATTTTCCGCATCGATCACTTCCTCGGGAAGGAGGCGATCATGAATATTCTTTATTTTCGCTTCGCCAATTCGTTCCTTGAACCGATCTGGAACCGCAACTTCGTGGCCAGTGTTCAGATAACACTGGCGGAGAATTTCGGCGTCGAGGGTCGCGGCAGGTTTTACGAAACCGCCGGCTGTCTGCGTGACGTGATCGAGAACCACCTCTTCCAGACTGTCGCGCTGCTCGCCATGGAGCCCCCAACCCATAGGGGCTTCTGAGCGATGCACGGTGAGACTACCAATGTCTTCCAGGCCATGCGCCCTCTGAAGGCCGATGACGTCGTCCGCGGTCAGTACACCGGGTATCGCAATGAACGTGGCGTCGCGGAGGATTCCGACGTCGAGACTTTCTGCGCGCTGCGACTTTTCATCGACTCATGGCGCTGGGCCGGCGTGCCGTGGTTTACCTGCGCTCAGGCAAGTTCCTGGCCGAGACAGTCGCCGAAGTATTCGTCGAGTTAAAGGGCCCGCTGCAGCAGCTGTTCGCTGACTCAGCGCCCATGGCTGGTGCGGCCAACTACCTGCGCTTCCGTCTTTCCCCCAGCTCGGCAATCGCCCTCGCCGCGCGCGTCAAGCGCGCCGGCAAGGAGTTTGTCGGCGACCAGCGCGAGCTCTACCTGTTTGATGAACAGCCCGGAGAGGAAGCGCCCTACGAACGTCTCTTGGGCGATGCCATGGCCGGCAACGGCGCGCTTTTCACCGGTGCGGACGCCGTTGAGGCCGCTTGGGCGGTGGTCGACCCCGTTCTCAAGCACCACTATCCGGTTCGCCCATACCGGCGACATAGCTGGGGACCGAAAGAGGCCGGCGCGCTCCCCAAAGCGGACGGCAGCTGGCACACCCCGATCCTTGGCCGGGCAGAGGGATGACAACCAATGGCGACGTCGTATTCCTGCTCGACGTGGATAACACGCTGCTCGACAACGACCGGGTGCAAGACGATCTCAGGAAACACCTCGAACGCGAGGTCGGGGCCGCGAACAGGGATCGGTACTGGGCCATTTTCGAAGCCCTGCGCGCCGAGTTGGGTTACGCGGACTATCTGGGCGCGTTGCAGCGCTATCGTCTCGGAGATTTGAGCGACACGCGCCTGCTATTGATGTCTTCATATCTAGTCGATTATCCGTTTGCAAGCCGGTTGTACCCGGGAGCGCTCGACGTTATCCGCCGTCTTCGGGTCCTTGGATTGACGGTCATTCTCTCCGATGGCGATGTCGTCTTTCAGCCCCGCAAGATCGAACGCTCCGGGCTGTGGGCAGCGGTCGAAGGCCACGTGCTGATCTTTATTCACAAGGAGGAGATGCTAGACGTGGTCGCCGAGCGCTATCCGGCCGGGCGCCACGTCATGATCGACGACAAGCTGCGCGTCCTTGCCGCGATGAAAAAGACCTGGAAGGAACGGCTAACGACCGTCTTCCCCCGCCAGGGGCATTACGCGATGGATCCCGGAGCGATCGCCGCCTATCCGCCGGCTGACATAACCATTGAGCGCATTGGCGATCTGGTCAATGCTGATTCTGCCACGCTGCTTGGGAACGGGCACGCGGGTCATGCGTAACAGGAGGCGCCATGAAACCCGAGGACGTCGTGCTCGCGGTCGGCAACTGCCGCAAATTGAGGGAGATCCCTCTGGGCTGCCGTGAAGGTCACGAGGCCAGCGCGTTCGTTGGCGGTTTTCGCCTCTGGGAAAACGCAGACAGCCGTAATCAACGCGCACCTGCTGGAGCACGTCCGCGCGGCGGGCAAGCAAAACGTCGCGGGGCGTTGTGAAACCGATCCAACTCCGCCTACCCGTTAGCGGGCCCGATCGGATTGCGATCGAAGTAGTACTTCCGAAGGTCCAGGATGCGCATCTATTGAGCGCCGTGTCTTCGCCGACTTCGTGTGCGCGCTCATCGGCCAGTAGGGAGCATAACGAAGCGTAGAATGCACGCCAGACAGCCGATGGTCGCCGGTGAGAGCTGAATCGGGTATCTTTGAGCGGGCGGGAATCGGGTTTACGATATCGGTCGTTACAGTGACTCCGGAGAGAGCGATTTGTAGAAAGGTCTCGGGATTGGGCGCCGTCCTGTTGACCCTGCTTCGCTTCATCCAGGGTATTGGGGTCGGCGGCGAATGGGCCGGATCCTGTTCGCGACAGCGCTGCTTGGTGACCATACGAACAAGGACATTTTCCAAGAGCACCATTTGTCGGATGCAATAACCTGAGGCGAACCTGCCGTATTGGGAGGTGGTGGCGTGCAAGACGAGCCGTCGAGCCTTGGCACTGGCTGCCTGGCACGCGAGCGCTTTCCTCGCGTGCCAGGCATTGCGAGCCCGTCGCGGTGGGCCAAGTTAGCCTGCGACGGCGGGCCTCCGCACGATTCGTGTGGAGAACGATGAAACCAACAAAAGGAGGCCTCATGAGACGCAAATTCCTGCATGTCGGCGCATTATCGAACGTAGCCGCAGTTGTCGCCTGCGGGGCCATGGTTTCGGCCAGCCCGGCGTTCGCTGCCGATACCATCAAGATCGGCGTTATTTCCGAAGCGCAGGCAGTCGCCGGCTCGTCCATCGCGCCGGCTGCGCAGCTCGCCGCAGACGAAATCAATGCCAAGGGCGGCGTCGACGGCCGCAAGGTCGAGATTGTCGTCTATGACGACCACTCCTCATCCGCCGATGCGGTTCGAGCTTTTCAACGCGCGGTGAGCGAGGACAAGGTCAACGCGGTCATTGCGAGCTACATCTCTGAAGTCGTGCTGGCAATTGAACCGTGGGCGGGACGGCTCAAGACGCTCATGATCACCCCCGGCGCGGCTTCAGACGTGATCACGCAGAACATCGCCAAGGACTACGACAACAACAAATACACCTTCCACGGCTATCTGACGTCGAGCGCGCTCGCGGGCCTCGTGTGCGACGCTGCAAAGGATCTACTGGTCGAGCCGTACAAAATGAAGACGGCCGTCATCGTCAGTGAAGACGCCGCCTGGACAACGCCACTCGACGCGGGCTACGAGGCGTGCCTGCCGAAGATCGGGCTGAAGGTGTTGGATCACATCCGATTTTCTCCGGACACGACCGACTTTACACCGATCTTCAACAAGATCGAGGGTTTGAGGCCGGATGTCATGATCACCGGCATATCGCACGTCGGCACGCAGCCGACGGCGCAATGGAAGAGCCAGCAAGTGCCCATTCCAATGTTCGGGATCTCCTCGCAGGCAACCAATTCAACGTTCTGGAAAGACACGAATGGCGCGACCGAAGGCGTTCTCTACAACGCCGTCGCCGGTCCGGGCGTTGCGGTTTCGCCAAAAACCCTGCCGTTTGTTGACGCTTTCGTGAAGAAGTACGGCAACACGCCGTCCTATGCAGGCTACACGGCCTATGACGAGGTCTACATGATTACCGACGCGATCCATCGCGCCGGCTCGACTGACAGCGACAAAGTCGTCGCGGCAATGGAAAAAACCGACTATGTTGGCACGATCGGTCGTATCGAGTTTCTGCCCAAAGGCGATCCTCACGTACACGGACTGAGGACCGGGCCCGGCTTCATTACCGGTCTCATGTTGCAATGGCAAGATGGTAAGCAGCTCAATATGTGGCCAAAGCAACTCGCCGCCGGGGAGCTAAAATTCCCGGCCTTCATTAAGTTAGCGCTTCATTGACCTGTGGTCACGGGCCGCAGGTTTAGGCGGCCCGTTTTAATGCATCGCGCCTCGATAGGTCGGCGGTAGCAAGCGCATGCTCTTTTGGCAGATTCTGATCGATGGCTTCGCTATCAGCGCACTGTACGCTCTAGGCGCGACAGGATTCACGCTTATCTTCGGTGTGTCCGGCGTTCTCAATCTGTCGCATGGCGCGATCATGGTGGCCGCAGCCGTCGCCGCCTGGGCGGCAGCCGGAGTGCTGCATCTCGACGCCTACACGGCCGCGCTCGTCGGCGTGGCGGTCGGGACCCTCCTAGCGTTCGCGACCTATTTCATCACCGTGCGCCCGATCCAGCGATCGAGAAAGATCGCCGAAGCGGAAAAGGAAATCTTCATTCTCACGGCGACCCTTCTCTGGGGCATCATCATCCAGGAGGTGGTTGCCTATCTGTTCACGAACAACGCGAAGACGGTCCTACCGATTGTCCAGGGGGTCACGACCATTCTGGGCGTACGGACGCCGGCCAATGAGTTCTTCACCGCCGCCGTGTGCTGGCTGGCGATCGGGCTGCTTTGGCTGCTGGTGAACCGGACGCGCAGAGGCAAGGCCGTTCTTGCGGCATCGATGAATCCGCGCGGCGTCACGCTGCTCGGCATGGAGCTGTCGAGCATCTATCTGACCGTATGGGCGGTGTACGGCTTGCTTGCTGGGATCGCCGGCGTCTTACTTGGCATGTTTCTGGGCGTGAGCTCCTATAGCGTCGGTCCATTGACGGCCAGCGCGTTCTCCATCGTGGTGCTCGGCGGCCTCGGCAGCGTGTCTGGTTCTCTGATCGCGGCCTATGTCGTCGGCTATCTCGAAACTCTGACGGCCTATCTTATTTCGCCAGCCTATCGAACCATTCCGGCGCTACTCCTGCTCGTGGTCGTCATGTATCTGCGTCCGCAGGGGCTGTTTGGGCGGAGGTGAATATGCCGGTGACACTCACATCGCGCCTGTTCTGGATTGGCATCGCAGCACTCGTCGTCTGCCTGTGCCTGCCGATTTATGTGTCGGCATACGTGCTCGGCCTGCTGACGGTCGCGTACTACACGGCAGTCTTCGCCATGTCCTGGGATCTGTTGTTCGGGTTTGCAGGCGAGGTGAATTTTGGCCCGACCTTTCTCATTGGCCTCGGCGCCTACACAGCCGGGATTCTCGACGCTCGCCTTTCGCCGGGCATTTCGATCTGGCTGTGCGTGCTGGCGGGCGCCGCGGCGGCTGTCATCGGCGGTGTCGTCCTGGCCCTGCCCGCCTTGCGCGTGCGCGGTCCCTATTTCGGGCTGACGACGCTCGTCGCAGTGCTGATACTGCAGAGCTTCGTGGTCGTCTTTGCCGAATGGACGGGCGGTGAAATCGGTCTGCCGGTTCCGGACGTCATATCGATCGATGCAAGCGTGAATTACTGGATCGCTTTCGGCTTCATGGCGATCAGCGGCGCAATCCTCTTCGGGCTCTCGCGATCCGCGATCGGGCTCATCCTACAGGCGAGCGGCCAGGACGCCGTACAAGCGGGTGCTCTCGGATTCAACGTCGCCAAACACAAGCTCGCGGCCTTCGTCGTCAGCGCGTTCTTCTCGGGCCTCGCGGGGGCGCTGATGGTGTTCTATATGGGTACCGCGTCAGTCGGCACCTTCGTCGATATCGCGGTCGGCGTACAGGTCATAATCGCGGCCGTGCTCGGCGGGCGCCGGACGGTGATCGGCGCCGCCATCGGTGCCGTCTTCCTGATCGGCATGGGCGAACTACTGCGGCCGCTCGGGGAACTGGCTACCCTCATCGTGTCCGTCATCGCGCTGCTGGTGATCCTGTTCTTTCCCGACGGCTTCCTCGGGATGCTGCGCGGAAGATTTCGCGCGTGAGTGACGCTCCGATGCTGGAAGTATCCAACCTGACCAAGCGGTACGGCGGTCTCGTTGCCGTGAAGAATCTCAGCTTCTCGATCAGACCGGGCGAGATTCTCGGTCTCATCGGGCCGAACGGATCGGGCAAATCGACCGTGATGAAGGCGATCATGGGGGTCGAGCAGCCGAGCGCGGGGTCCGTCAAACTAGACGGTATCGAGATTGGCGGCCTGCCTGCACACAAGGTAGCGCGTTTAGGCGTCGGTCTCGTTTTCCAGCATTCGCGCCCGCTCAATCGTCAAACGGTGCTTGAGAACATCAAGGTCGCACTGTTGCCCGACAAACTCACCAAGATTTTCGCTGGCGCGGATGTTGACGGTAGGGCACGCGCCATCGCCGAGCGGGTCGGCCTGGCCGGTGTCATCGATCGCAGACCGCCGACGCTCGCGTTTGCCGATTTGCGGCGCCTCGAACTTGCGAAGACGATAGCGAGGCACCCCAAGCTGGTGCTGGTCGATGAGCCGTTCGCCGGATTGACCGCTTCGGAGGTTGCCGCCTTTTCCGAACTCATCGACGAGTTTCGCGCAGAGGGTCGTGCAGTGCTGCTTGTCGATCATAATGTCAGGGGTGTCTCTGCCCTCGTCGACAGAGTACTTGCCATGTATCTCGGCGAGTGTATTGCCGGCGGTGCGGCTTGCGACGTTATGCGCGACGATACCGTGCGACGCGTCTATCTTGGCGGCGCGCTGACTAGCCCGGCACGGCCTCAGGCCAGTTTCACCGGAAAGTGCCGGGCGCTGCAGGTTGAGAACGTCAGCGTCGTCTACGGCAAGGCCCTCGCTCTGCAGGATGTCTCGCTGCACGTGCACGAAGGCGAATTCGTATCGCTGGTTGGGCTGAATGGCGCGGGCAAGACCACTCTGTTCAACGCGATCTCTGGGCTCGTGCCGTATTCCGGCGCAATCAACTGGGTAGGCGAGCCGCTGCGCGCGAGCAGCGCAGCGGCCATCGCACGCGGCGGCGTCGTGCAATGTCCGGAAACGCGCGAATTGTTCGGTGAGATGAACGTGCGAGAAAATCTCGACCTCGGTGGCAACGGCCTCGACGATTCCGACCGCGAGGAACGTCTTCAGTGGCTGTTTGATATGTTTCCTATTCTGCGGAGCCGCCAGTCGCAAGTCGTGCGGACGCTCAGCGGAGGCGAGCAGCAGATGCTCGCCATTGCGCGCGCCCTGATGATGAAGCCGAAGCTCCTCATTCTCGATGAGCCGACGCTCGGCCTAGCCCCGGTGATTCTCGAAACGTTGTCCAAGGCGCTGGAGCGGCTGCGCACGACGACAACTATCAGCGTTCTGCTCGGCGAACAGAATGTCACCTTCGCTCTGCCGCATGCCGATCGGGTGTATGTTCTCGATCACGCGAAGGTCGTGTGGGAGGGGTTGCCGAGTCGATTCGAGGAAGAGGCCGCGGCAGCCTATCTGTGAGCACTACGTGCCGGTGGCGGAAGACGATCCGGGGCGGTCGGCGGCCAACGGCAACGGCGACACGCGCGCGTAGCCAGATCCGAAGCTTTCATCATGAATGCTGATTCGAACCCGATGAACGGTGCGGAAAGTCTGTTGGGCACGTTGGTGGCCAACGGTGTCGATACCTGCTTTGCCAACCCCGGGACCTCGGAAATGCATTTCGTCGCTGCACTCGACAAGGTCGCTGGCTTGCGCTGCGTGCTTTGTCTCTTCGAAGGTGCGGCCACAGGCGCGGCGGACGGCTACTACCGCATGGCCGACCGACCAGCCGCAACCCTGCTCCACCTTGGCCCTGGGTTGGCCAACGGTTTGGCCAACCTTCACAACGCAAAAAAGGCTGGTTCCGGCATCGTGAACATCGTCGGTGAACACGCCAGCTACCACATCCGTTGCAACGCGCCGCTCACTGCCGACATCGAGGGCCTTGCACGCCCGGTGTCGCATTGGGTAAGAACCTCGAAGAGTTCGAAGGCGCTTGCGCGCGATGGAGCTGACGCAATTGCGGTGGCCAGCGCACCTCCTGGTCGCATCGTAACCCTTGTAGTGCCTGCTGATGCGGGATGGGAACCGGCCGACGGCATCGCGCATGCGCCAGCACTGCCGCGGCGTCGTGAGGTATCGGACGAGTCGGTCGAGGCGGCGGCCAAGGCTCTGACCGCCGGACAACCGGCGGCGTTGTTGCTCGGTGGCGCGGCGGTGAGGGAGGGGGCACTGCATCTGGCCGGAAAGATCGCCGCAGGAACGGGCTGCACGTTGCTGTGCGAAACCGGCCTTTCGCGTCTGCAACGCGGCGCCGGTCGCGTGCTAACCCGACGCATTCCGTACCCGATCGATGCGGCTTTGGCGCTCCTGAAGGACTTTAAGGCGCTAGTGCTTGTCGGCGCGAAAAGGCCGGTCGCGTTTTTCGCATATCCCGGCAAGCCGAGCTTCCTTCCGTCGAACGCATGTCGGATCACGGAATTGGCGGCGGTCGAGGACGACATTGCGGCCGCTTTGGAGGCGCTTGTCGAGCGAGTCGGCGCTCGAAAGCTTGCCCCGATCGGGGTGGCTGCGCTCGCGCGACCTCGCCTGCCCAGCGGTCGCATCACTGCAAAAGGTATCGGCGCCGTGCTCGGCGCCTTGATCCCTGAGAATTCGATCGTCGTCGATGAGGCGATCTCAACAGGCCGTGGGTTTGACTTGCCAACCGCTGGTGCGCCGCCACACGACTGGCTGAACATCGTGGGTGGTTCGATCGGCTTTGGGTTGCCGGCAGCCGTAGGCGCCGCGATCGCGTCGCCTGACCGAACGGTCGTCGTCCTTGAAGGAGATGGCAGCGCCATGTACACACTGCAGGCCTTGTGGACGATGGCTCGCGAAAGCCTGAATATCAAGATTCTCGTGTTCGCGAACCGTGGCTACGAGATTCTCAAGGCCGAACTGGCAAATGTCGGCGTGGGGATACCAGAGCGCAAGGCGAGCGGGATGCTGACCATTGACCATCCTGCGCTGGATTGGGTCGCACTGGCCAAAGGCCACGGTGTGGCGGGCTCGCGCGTCGATGATCTGGATTCGTTGGCTTCGGAGTTCTATCGCACGCTCGCGACCCGCGGACCTCACCTGATCGAGGTGGTGATGTAAGTAAGACCTTGGGCGACCAATCGGGCGGAGGTCGATCTCCAGGCTGCTTTCGAGCTTGTCCATTGCCAGTTCAACATGAGCGCCGTTCGCGTGGGCATCGCGTGCAGTCTCGCAGCACCCGACAAGACCCTTATTGCGCGGCGCACGCGCGTGGTGCGGCAGAGCTGCCAAAGGCACAACCGGCTTCTCGATACCGCCCTGAGCACAGGAGGCTGGTAGACTCCGCGTCGCAACCGCCGCGACATCATGGTATTCGCCTCGCCAATCTTCCTGTTCCTGTTTCTGCCCCTGGTGCTAGCGGCGTATTTCGCGTTGCCGCGCCCCTGGGGCAATGCGGTGCTGCTCGTCGCGAGCATGGTTTTCTACGTCTGGGGCGAAGGCGGCTACATCGCGCTGGTGCTCGTATCGGTTCTGTACCACTGGGTGCTCGGCATGAAGATCGGCGAGGCTATCGAACCTGTCGCGCGCCGACGCTGGCTCGCGCTCGGCGTCACCGGCAGCTTGGCCTTGCTCGCGTTGTTCAAATACGCTTCCTTTTTCGCCGGCAACTTCGATGCCGCGTTGCGGGCTCTCGGCGTGACTAAGATCACGCTGAACCCGTTTCCATGGACCACGTTCTCTCTGGCCGCCATTCCGCTGCCGCTGGGCATCTCGTTCTTTACCTTCCACTCTATCTCTTACCTCGTCGATATCTACCGGCGCAATGCAACGGCACAGCCCCGCATCGCCAGCTTCGCGCTCTACATTCTGCTATTTCCACAGCTGATCGCCGGTCCGATCATCCGCTATAAGCACATCGCGGCGCAGATCGCGCTGCGCGACCGGCATTGCTCCGATTTCGCGGAAGGGGTCCGTCGCTTCATCCTCGGCTTGGGTAAGAAGGTCCTCGTTGCTAACACGCTGGGCGGTGTCGCCGACCAGGTATTCGGCATTGCGCCAGCCGAGTTGAACACGCCCGTAGCTTGGCTGGGACTCGTCTGCTATACGCTGCAGATCTATTTCGACTTCTCCGGCTATTCGGACATGGCGATCGGGATGATGCGAATGTTCGGCTTCCGTGTATTGGAGAACTTCAATTATCCCTACATCTCGCAGTCGATCCGCGAGTTCTGGCGACGGTGGCACATCTCGCTGTCAAACTTCTTCCGCGACTACCTGTACATCCCTTTGGGCGGAAATCGGCGCGGTCGGCTACGTGCCTACGCGAACCTAGTCATTGTGTTTCTGCTCTGCGGCCTCTGGCACGGTGCAAGCTGGACATTCGTTATTTGGGGAATCTGGCACGGCGTGTTCTTGATACTTGAGCACGCGGGGCTCGGCGGCATCCTCGAGCGGACGTGGCGGCCGCTGCGCCATGCGTACACGCTGGTGGCCGTGGTGGCTGGGTGGGTGTTGTTCCGCTGTGACACGCTCGTTCATGCCGGTGCGTTCTATCTCGCACTCGTCGGAGGCGGCGCGCCGACTCAGCTCAGGTATCCGCTGCTGATGTACCTCGATCCGCTGGTGGCAACGACGCTGGCCGTTGCCGTGATCGGCTCGATGCCCGTCGGAGGCGTCCTGGGAGCGGCGGTGGACCGGCGCGCGACCATACACCATGCACTCGGCACCGCAGCGTTCGCCATCGAGTGGATGTGGCTTGCCGGCGCCCTGATCGCCTCGTGCGCATATATGGCGGCAGGCACCTACAATCCGTTCATCTATTTCCGCTTCTGAGCATGTCGCCACCCGAACCTGGCTACCTCCCTGACCGTCCGCGCCCGGCCTGGTTCCGGACCGCGCTCATCGCGTTGTTTATCGCGCTGCTAGGCACCGCACTCGCCGGCACATTCCGCCCGCAGCGCGAGGCCCCCGCCCGTTTCGAAAACCGGGTGACAGCGCCCTTGCCCGACCCGCCACGCACGCTCTCGGAGCTGCGCACCTACCCGACGCGGTTCGAACAATATTTCGACGACCACTTCGGATGGCGCAGCAGCCTCGTGCGTCTCGACCATATCGTCAAAGTGATCGGATTCAGCGTCTCTCCGGTTTCGAAGGTACTCATCGGCAATTCGGGATGGCTCTACTTCAAGGGCGAGGACTCGAAGGCGTTCGACAAGTGGTACCGCGGCAGCGAACCCTTGAGCGATGCGGAGATTGCTTCGCTGCGGGACGAGCTCCTGAGGCGGCACGATTTCCTTGCGGGCATGAGCATCCCGTTCGTGATCGTCTTCGTGCCCGAGAAGTATTCGGTGTATCCGGAATTTCTCCCGGACTGGGCGGTGCGCCTGACAGCACAGAGTTCGCTCGATCGTATTGACGCGGAACTCACGAGGCATCCGCGCTTGCGCTTCATCGACCTGCGTGGCTCCTTGCAGGCAGCCAAGGGCGCGGAGAGGCTTTACTACCAGACCGACTCGCACTGGAACTACGTAGGAGCGAGCGTCGGCTACGCAGTGGTGATGCGGGAGATTACTCGGCTTCTGCCCGGCATGAAGGTCGCGCCGGTGCAACGGCCGCTTTTCGTCGCCGGTGTCGACTACTACAGCGGCGACCTCGCGCAAATGCTTGGGCTGCCCGGGAGACTGCGCGAGGACGACATCGCCCCGATCGGCAAGATCCTCGCCACCCCGCAGTCGCGCTGCGCGCAGCGCGATTCGGCCGCTGAGACGCCGGGGATTGAGATTTACGTTTATCGCTGCGCCAACGCTCCGCGCTTCACTGCGATGGTGTATCACGACTCCAACGCGATTCCGCTGATCCCGATGCTCGCAGAGAACTTCGCGCGTTCGACATTCGTATCGTCGACGCAACTCGATCCTGCTCTGGTCGAGCGCTTGAAGCCAGACATCGTAGTCGAGGAACTGACCGAACGGACGCTCAACTCACCGGCCGCACTGCCAATGAGGCGCTAAGGGCATTACTTGTTAGCACCCGATGCGTTCCAACGTGTTTGCGCGCCAAAAGCCTCAGATTGAGACGACGTGACTCCACAAGACTGCTGCAGAAGGAAAGGGGCTGCCTATCCTCATCTGCTGTTCAGGACTGCGAAGTGGCGTGCCGGTTCCGCGAAACCTCGACCGTCAGCGGATAGTTTGCGGCGATCAGCTTCATCGCCTCGGCCTCCCCGACCCTGATCTCTCCGGAATCATAGTGGACCGATCCGTGAGTGGACTCGTGTGGCGCGGCATCGGGCGGTGCAGCGTGTGCCCGATCAAACTCTCTGAGCGCCTGCGGTGCCAGAAGTAGCAATTGTTGAATGAAAGTCATAGGGTACAAAGAGAAACGGATCGATTGGATCGGTAAGTTCTCCTGCAAGGAGTTTGCGAATCACGGGGGCATGCCCGGGAATCAGCCACCGGGGAACCCCCGTCGCAAGTCTGTGATGCAATTCTTAGGCTTGCGACACGGATTGCGGAATCAGCCGCTATCCGATTTCGTTGTAGGAGGCTGTAGAGCGTTTGTAGGATCGCTAATTGTCTATGCTGGCCTCGTCGCCGCAGGATGCGGGCGCGCCCCTGTTTCCTCCCGATGGTATTTACCCCGCGCTGCCGATCAGCGCTGCCGATTGACCCTCGTCGGCATTCGTTCCACCCGCTGAGACAGGTTAAACTTGTCACCCTGGCTGGGATTAACAGGTACCGACCTAAGCGATGCCGATACTCAAGCATTTGACGACCGCGGCCGCTACTTTAGCCGCAACTCTTGCGCTTATCGGATGCGGCGGCGGCGGCTCGAGTTCCAGCGCGAGCAATTCGTCGCCTGGCTTTCTCGATCCAACGGTGTACTCGAGCGCGGCCGACGCCTCACTTGCGCAAGCCAACGAGCTAGGCGCTGTCACCCACCACCAGATCGTCGCTAACGGCACCACGCTACCCTATACCGCTACAACGGCGCATCTCACGGCCACCAACCCGATATCGGGCGCTCCTGAAGCATCATTTTTCTATGTCGCCTACACACTGGACAACACGGACCCTGCGACGCGTCCTGTGACGTTCTTCTACAACGGTGGACCCGGTTCATCTACGGTCTGGCTACACCTCGGTTCGTTCGGTCCAAGGCGCCTTGTGACTGGCGATCCCGCTACATCGGAGCCGGTTCCGTTTCCGCTCGTCGACAATGCCGAAAGCATGCTCGACATCTCGGATCTGGTTTTCGTCGATGCCGTTGGCAGCGGCCTATCGGAAGCAATCGCGCCACAAACCAATCAAACCTTCTGGGGCGTAGATGCCGACGCAGCAGTATTTCGGGATTTTGTCGTAGCCTACCTCGCTGCGAACAATCGTAGTGCTTCCTCAATCTTCCTGTTCGGAGAGTCCTACGGCACAACGCGCAGCGCCGTGTTGGCCTTCCTACTTGAGTCCGCTGGTGTCCGCCTGAATGGCGTGGTCCTGCAATCGTCCATCCTGAACTACAACACGAATTGCGGCGTCCTCCCCGACACCGCGGTCAGTTGTGCCGGTTATGTCCCGACATACGGCGCCCTCGGGGCCTATTACAACCTCGACGTCCCCAACCCGCCGGATGCGATGTTGCCGGCCTTCGTCGCGCAGATACGCATGCTTACAACCAACGGCTATGATCCCGCCATCGCCCAGTTTCTCTCTGCCGGCATCGCGCCGGGCGCGCCATTGTTGGTCCAGTTATCGAACACGACCGGCATTCCGTTTTCGAAATGGCAGGCCAACTTCAACTTGGGTCCAGGTTTCTACCAGACGAGCCTGCTTCCGGGCACGTTGATCGGACTGTATGACGGGCGGGTGTCTGCTCCGTTAGGAAGTGCGCTGGCGAGCGGGGGTGACCCGTCGAGCACGTTCATTACGTCGTCTTTCGTCACCGCGATCGCCAGTTACCTCACGTCGGAATTGCAATACACGAATCCGTCTACCTACACGGCCCTCAGCAACGCGATCTTAACGTGGAACTTCGCGCATGATGGACTCGCGTTGCCCGACGTTATCCCCGATCTCGCCGCCGCAATGACCGAAAACCCCAAGTTGCAGGTGCTCGCGCTGAACGGATACGATGATTTGGTCACGCCGTTCTTCCAGACGGAGGCGGATCTCTCGCGGTTGGGCACAAACCCAAACGTCGAGAAGACGTTCTACCGCGGCGGGCATATGACCTACCTTGACGATCAGTCGCGCGTTCTGGAAAAGGCGGACCTTGTCCAGTTCTACCAGCGTGCGACCGCGTCGCGGTGAGCCGGATCGACTGGAGCCTTGGAATGGTACAGCCCGTTAAGCGCCCTATCTCACGTTTGTTCCTTTCTGTCGCCTTGGGTGGCACTGCTCAACTCCTGATTGGGTTGATCGAAGGCGCCGCTGCAGAACCGATGTCCGTCAAGACGGAACAGCCGCTGCGTGATCCGTGGGTGCCGCCCGACGCACGCAAGCCGTCCACGGCGTCGCCTACGGAAGGCGCTGCGCTGCGCGCGCAGGTCGAGCGTAAACTGAAACAGGATTTCGACGCTGCCGACGTGAGCCACACCGGATTGCTGACTCGACAACAGGCGATCGCCGCTGGTCTGGGGTTCATTGCAAAGCATTTCGACGAGATCGATCGTCAAAAGACCGGCGCGGTCGGTTTCGACGAAGTCAAGCGTTACCTCGTTGAACACGGCGCGCAACTCGACTAGCTCGAGATCGCGTTAGTCCGAGGAGACGCAGGTCATCGAGGAGATACCTTCACCCACCCCACCGCGCAAGCGCGTATAGCGCGTTCCATGAAGTCGCCATTTCGCTCGATTCTTCTGCGACAGCGGTCGGATGCTCGGTACCAAGGTTCGCCTGGTGTGAGCTATCGTTTGCGGTTTCTTCGATTTGATACGCATAAGTACCCTTATTAAAACCGCCGAGCCGCGGCGCAATGGGGTTCGCTCATTCCTTGTGCTGATGATTTACAAGTGTCGCCTCACGCAGGTCGAGCTCCCGCTCGATTCGGCGTCGTGCCTCGTCCTGCAGCGTGCCGCGGCGATGCAACTCAATGACCCGGTCCCGCTCGGTAGTGATCAGCAGCAACTCGATTTCATCGGGGAGTTCGGGCGACGGCTGATGACCGTCCACCGGATCGGATGTGTGCTCGAAATGCTTGAGTCGTTCCTGATACTGGGCGCGAAGCGTTTGAACGACGCCCTCCGACAGTTCGCGCTCAGCGGCCAGTTGGTTGAGACGCTCAATGGCAGCCCCGATTGCCTGTCGGCGCGCCGCCAATTCCTCGCGTCTGTCGATACCGCGCTCGCGCCAGCCGGCATTGTCAAGGCCGAGAGAGCGAATCACGGTCGGTAACAATAAGCCTTGGCCGACCAGCGTCACCAGGATGACCGAGAAGGTGAGGAAAAGAATCAGATCGCGGTCGGGGAATGGGTCACCACTATCCGTTGCAAGCGGGATGGCCAGCGCCGCGGCAAGCGAGACGATCCCGCGGACGCCAGTGTATGCGAGCGCGAACGGCCACTGCCACGGCGGCGAAGGATCCGTGCGCGCAATCCTTGGGATCAGCAGACGAGGAAGATAGGTCGCTGGAAACATCCAAACGAAGCGCGCCAAGATCACGACGACGCTGACAACAGCGGCAGAGGTGACCAGCGCGGATAGCGAATAGCTAGCGATGCCGGTGGTCAACGGGCGTGCTTGGAGTCCTGTCAGGAGAAATATGCTGCCCTCGACCAGGTACACGAGGACATCCCAGAAGAAGATACCCTGGAGACGGGTCGCAGCACTGATCACGCTCATGCCGTGCCAGCTGACATAGAGTCCGGTGACTACCGTAGCGAGCACGCCGGAGCCGCCCAAATGCTGAGGCGGCCAATAGGCGATGAACGGTGTCAGGATCGAGAGCACGATCTCGATTTGCGGATCATCAACCCTGCGGCGCAGATGCAGCATCGCCCAGCCGACTCCGATTCCCCACAGGAGTTCTCCGGCAACGATTACGGCAAACATTCCTGCGGCTTTCTCGAACGAAAAGACGCCTGCGCTCACAGCCACTACCGCAAAGCGATAGAGGATAAGAGCAGTGGCGTCGTTAGCGAGGCCCTCTCCTTCAAGGATGACGAGGATTCGTCTGGGAAGCTGCATTCTGCGGGCGATCGAAAGCGGCGCCACGGCGTCGGGCGGCGAAATGATCGCCCCCAAGACAAAACCAACTGACCAAGGCATTCCCATGAGCCAGTGCGTCGCGGCGGCAGCCGAGACAGTCGTGAAGAGCACGCAACCTATGGCCAACAGTGAAATGGGACGCAGATTGAAGTGAAATTCTCGCCAACTCATCGCGACCGCGGACGAATAAACGATCGGCGGCAGCACCAGAAGCAGGATCAACTCTGGCGCGAGATTTACCGTTGGTAGCCCGGGGACGAGCGCGAGCACGACGCCGGTAAGTACCAAGAGGATAGCGGGAGGGATTTTCAGTCGCTTCGCGACGACCCCGACCATGGCAACTACGACCAGAACCAGTACCAAACTCTGGATCGTACGAGTCATCGAAGCGTGTGCTTGAAGGTGTTCATCCGCCGCTTAACTCCTGGCTGGGTACCTGAGGTGCAAGCGGGGACGACATCAATGGCGAACGCTGACGGTGAAAAGGTCAAACGCAAGTTGCGGAGTTGCGGGTAGTCTCGTGAGCGTTGAAGACGCTAGCGGTTCAGTTAATTTGACTTCAGTCGCTGCTCGAACGGCGCGGAGCCCGCTTGGCTCGCCCCGGCCTCTTCCATGCGCCTGAGATCGATGCAGCCACATCGCCTGCCCGTAACTATGTAGCAGGAACCTTTTTGTCGAGTATAGCGATGCGTCAGCCGAAGCGGAAACTGCTTCAGAGTATTGCGGGAGGCGCATGCCGGCTCGATCTGCTCGGCCATCGCCAGGACGGTATCCGCGCCAAACTGTCCGGGCCGAGTCGGCACGTCCTCGGCCGCGGTCATCAAGGCCACCCGCGGGTGGACAGCGTCTGCGACAACTCGCAATCCGAGCCAAGAAATTGCGGTCGGTTTTGGAAATTCATTGCGCTATTACGGCGTCCCCGCAACGGGGCCGTCTTTACGGCTTGGGCCCGACCGCTACAACATCAAGCTCCTGGTTCTTCACCTGTTTGATCAGCGGTCCGGTGACCGTGAGGAATTCCAAATTGATCTCGGCCTTGTCGTTGGGGTTGAGCACCGATGCCTTCGTTGAGGCCGTCGCGGTGCCGAGCAACTTGCCGTCTGCATCAAACACTTTCCCGGCGACCTTGATCGGTCCCACGGGTACGCCGGAGAGGTTCTGCACGGTGCCCTTGATATGCAGGTGTCCTCCCGCACAGACATACATTCCCGGCTCCATCCCCGAATGCGACTCCGTGCTCTCGATCTCGATCTTGACCGCGTCCTTGAGGTCGGTAGCGGAGGCAGCATCGACCCCGCCAAGCATCACCATCGCGACGATGGGCCACATGATAGCTTTCATTGACGTACCTCCTGTAGATGACGCCGCACGTGTTCGACGGCGGCAGGCTGCGAGACTGATTGGAACATACGCCACCCACTTGATACGAGCAAGTCACTACCGGCGACCACCGTATCTCTGAGCAAGCGTTGCGTTGCTAGTCGAGTTGCCTTCACGCAGCCGTAAAGGTATCGACAAGCTCCCTAAGCCTGGATTTGGCGCCATGGAGAATCGACACCCCGTCGCCGACCAGAAGCGCGTCAAATTCCAGTTCGAGGAGCTTGCGCACGCTTTGCCTGAGGCGCGCAGGATCGTCCATTACCTTGTCGCGCAACAGCCCGCAATATCCCGGCGGATTGCCGATCACTGCGTCGCCGACAATCAGAACTCCCCGCTCTGGCCAGTGCAGCGCGATCTCTCCCGGCGATTTGCCGGGATCGGCAACGATCGTCAACGGACCGATCTTCTCGCCCACGTTCAGTTCTCCATCGATCTCCGCGCCCTGGCTTCGGGCATGGGTGGCGTCGTCCAGGTGAATGAGTGTCCTCGCGCCGGTGCGCGCGCGTACCACGTTGGACGCGCGTGAGTGGTTGCGATTCGTGAGCAAAATTCTTGCCACGCCCATCTGGGCGATGTCAGCGAGCGACTTGTCGCTCGGCAGTACCGGATCGATGCACAGGTTACCTTCCGGGTGCCGAACCAGGTAGCCGTTGAAGTTGTACCCGTGCGGTTCGGAAAACCACGCCCAGGTGAAGATATTGGAGACGATTTCGTTCATGCTGCGGACTCCCGTTAACGGTCGTTTGTTGCACCGTGGGTCCGAGCATACTGCAACTGCGCCAGCATCTTGTAAGCGCTGGCTGTGGAGACGCCGAGAACGAGGTGCGCCGTGACGGTGATCAAGTCAGCGTGACTTCGAACCAAGGAAAAACGGTCGTGAAACCGTACATCTTCACCGCATACACGGCGAGGCTGAATTGGTTTCCGCACTAGATAAAACGTTGTTAAAATGCGGCGCTTAATCCGTTGCGCGCGGGGACGAACCCGGCGCGGCTTACCAAACTTTTCAGGGGCTTGCCGCAAGGCGGCCCTTGGCACTTCATGCCCGTGCCATACTGTGCGCGGAAACAGGTGTCGCTGGGTAACGCGTCTGGACGGCGAGGGCGAGGGTGCGCAAAGCCAAGATCGAGGTGACCTAAAGTGGCAAGGCTACAACGGTTGGGTGGCGTAACGTTTCATCACGCTGGGGCGTTCTGGTTCGGTGTGGTGGCGGTGACGGCTGGCGTGATTGCGCATATTCCGATGTACCTGATGGGCAAGAACACTGGATATCGGCTGGTCGGCATGCCGATGGACATGCCGATGAAGATCGGGATGGCTGCGATCATCGGCGGCCTGGTTGCGAGTCTTTACGGGCTCTATCCGCGCTCGGCAGAGGCAACGGCGCGCACTGCATCTCGGATTCGCATCAGCGCCCTCGACGATGCGCCGATCAGCCTGACCCACGTCGGCCTGCTGCTTGCGATGGCGCTGGCGGTGATCATCGATATCATGAAACCGACTGCGCTTGCGTTCGTGATGCCGGGCATGACGCTGGAATATGGACTGAAGTCGCCGCTCAATCCGGGTGGCAGCATCCCGGTGGTCTACGTCGCCCTTTCCGGAATCGTCGGCACCGTTCTGGGGTCGTTTCTCTGGGGCTGGCTGGGCGATCGGATTGGACGGCGCGCCTCGATCCTGTACGCGGGCATCGGTTTCATTGCGACGTCGATCTGCGGCGCAATGCCCGACTTTTCCTGGAATCTGGTGATGTGTTTCATGATGGGATTGGCCGTCGGTGGCATGTTGCCGATCTGCTACACGCTCCTCGCCGAAGCGATCCCCGCGCGGCACCGCGGCTGGCTGATGATACTCATCGGCGCCGACGTCGCGGGCGGCTACATCATCACCAGCTGGCTCGCCGTGGCGTTGGTGCCGACCTACAGTTGGCGGATTCTTTGGCTTATCGGCCTGCCGACGGGTGTGCTATTCATCCTTCTCAACCGCTGGATACCGGAGTCGCCCAGGTTTTTGCTCGCCACCGGGCGTGAGAGGGAGGCGCGATCGGTCATGGCTCGCTACGGCGCCCGCATCGTCGAAGGTACGCAGCCCGAAACCGCGGTCGATGCCAACGTCAGCGACCGCTGGAGCGCGCTGATCAGCAAAGGATTCCTGCGACCGACGCTTGTCGTGGGGTGCCTTGCGCTGGGCTCGGGCTTGGTCTTGTTTGGCTTCAATTTGTGGATTCCGACCAATCTGCGCAAGCTCGGCTTCGTGGAGGCCGATGCGATTCTGCGTAACGCCGCGCTGATGGGCTTTCCGCTGACATTTCTCGTCGCGTGGATGTACGGCTTCTGGAGCAGCCGCAAGACGATTATCCTGCTTTCGGCGCTGACGGCGGCGTCGCTCTTCGGCTTCGTCGCCGCAGGAGATTCCGTGGTGCAGAATCGGTGGCTGCTTTATGCCCTGCTTATTGTGCCGATTTGGGGGATCAGTTCCGTTGTGGCGGTCTTATCGGTCTACAGCTCGGAGATTTACCCGACCCGCATCCGGTCGCGCGGGACGGGTCTTGCTGCCGGCGCGAGCAAGGCAGGCGGCGTAGGAATCATCGCGCTCGTCGCTTTCGGGATCGCAACGCCCTCCATCTCGGCAATCGCCCTCGTGGGAGCAATCCCCATGGCGCTCGCCGTCCTGCTCACAACGCTTTACGGCGTGGAGACGCGTAAACGCACGCTGGAAGAAATCGCTGCGGAAGGGCTTGCGCGGGCGAGCAGTCGCCTCTGAAAATTGACAGGGCGTGCCGGCTGCGCCGGTTGGTCCGCACATCGCGCGGAACCAATCATCACGCAAACCCCTCGCGGGCGCGTTCGGATCTCGCCTTCGACGGACCGGGCGTATTGGCCTTCTCGCCGAGCGCGCCGGGATCGACCTCGGGTAGAAGGCAATAATATCGAAGATGATCCCAGCGGATATTCCACGGATATCGGCGCCACTCGTTACGTAGGAAATTCGCGTACTGCCCGACGAGCGAGTCGACGCGCTCGTCGGGGGTTGGATGCGCCCCCACGCCGTGAAGGGGTGGCCCGAACTCCAGGTCGAAGAACCCGCGCGGCGAAAATCGGAAGGCGATGGGCATAACGTGCGCTCCGGTCTTGAGCGCGAGTTCGGCGAAGCCGGCTGCGAGCCGGCGCTGCCGCCCGAAGAACTCCACCGAACGGTAATTGTCGAGGTTCTGGCGCGCGTCCGGCGCGTTGTAGGCTATTCCACCTCGGGTAAGCAGATGCTTGGCTGCGTGCATCTGCCGCGCGAGCTCGAACCGTTTCGCGGCCGGCGTCCGAAAACCCTTCGCCTCAAGCTCGTAATTCGGGACACCGACCAAGAGGCCGTCATACCCGCGATGGCGAAGGTAAGGTTGGAACAGGCGGGAGAGTTGGCCGTGGACCGGCAGGAGGATGAGCCCCACCCCGTCTCGCCGGCATCGATCGAAATGCTCCCATCCCGTGACGCGGGTGAGTCGCGCCACGACTTCGGGCGGCCCTTTGATGAGATCATCAAAACACCAAGCCCGCCAAAGCCGTCCCAGCAAGCTTAGGCTGACGAATTCGCGCCTCTCGACGAGCGGCAGCCCGAACACCGTTGCGAAGTGATGCAGGAAATCGGTGTCCCTGGGCCAAAATTCCCGCTGGACGGGCGTCCGGCTACAAAGGAACTTGAGCCACCGAGCGTGGGCGAGGAACGCCGTCTGGTCGCCTCCGCCAGACCGCTTCGCCTCGTCGACGAACTGCTTCGCGCGGTCGAACCGCTGCCGATCGAGCTCTGAGGTGAGATGCGGCCTGAAATAGCGTTCGATCGGTCTTAGGAAATCCTCCACGGGCGATTCACATCCTCATCGGCGCTACTTACGCAGAATCTCCAGCGGGCGCACCCGATCGATTGCAGCCCGACGCGCTTCGGGACTATCGGCCATCGAGTCGAAGTTTGCGGAACGATCCGTCAGCGACGAGGCGGCGTACATGAGCGCCTGCGCCTGTATGCTGCTGAATCCCATGGCCTCGCGCGCCTGTGCATGCCCGGCATCTCGCGCCTGGTAGTAGGGCAGCGCGAGCGATCGGCTCAGCTCGAGCCTCGCCTGTACCTGCGACGCGAAAATTGATCGATGCTCGTCGCGCCGGGCGCGCTGGCGAAAGCAACGGTCGATCGTGTGTGCAGCCGCGTAGGCCGAATACATGCCGAACACGACGCCCACCGAGAAGATCGGGTCGACAAAGCCCGCAGCGTCTCCGAGCAGGAAGAATCCCGGCCCGGCGACTCGATTGGACCGGTAGGAGTAGTTCCGTACGAGTCGCACCGAGCCCTGGCGGAGCCTCGCGTCGGCCAGCAACCGCTGCAGGAGCGGCATTGTGCCGCACTGCCTGAGATACCAGGCCTCCCACGATTCGGTGCTTGCTTTGGTCTCGTGCACCCACGCTATAGGAATGACGAGGCCGATGCTCGTCGTCTCCCGCAGGATGATGTGCCAGAGCCATGCCCATCCGTCGCCTTGCGGCAGCGCACTGACGTAGGTAGTCGGCGGTACCTGCAACACGGACTGCGCGGGGTAGATCAGGCCGTCGGCCGCAAGATAGCTCGAGTTCTCGAAATAGCCCCACACGCTCATGAAACGGAAAGCCTCGTCGAACACCCGCAATCCCAATTGCCTGCCGATGACTCCGCTCTGTCCGCTGGCGTCGACAACGTAACGGCAACGAATCGACGACACGTTGTCCTCGCCGACTGGCCGATAGCTCACCGAGACTACACTCTCGTCTTCCTCCGCCCGCGAGAGATCGGCTTCGAGGACCGAGATCTCTTCGCCCACCCACGCACCGGACGCGCGCGCCCGCTCGAGCAAAATGTGATCGAAGCGGTCCCGCTCCACGTGCAGTGCGGGTCGCGTGTAGCCGAAGTCGCCGAACGAGAGGCGGCGCATCTCGCCGTTCCAGTCGACGCTGCCACCAGCCTTCTGCACGAAACCCTCGCCGGCGATCGCGTCGCTCACCCCGGCGGCGTCGCAGTACTTCCAGACGTCCGGCAGCAAGCTCTCTCCCACCTGATATCGAGGGTGCTTCTGGCGCTCGAGCAGGGCAACGGAGTAACCCTTTCCCGTCAGGTAGGTTGCAGCGAGACTGCCGGCCGGTCCCCCGCCGATCACGACAACGTCGCAGCATTCCGGAACCGTACTCATCCTGGGTAACCCTCCCGGAGCCTACAGCGCGACCTGTCTACCCAGTTTCTCCGCGATCAGGTTCCTGAGCGCGCGGAGCGTCTGGAAGTTTTCGAGTAGGACTTCGTTGGGCTCTATAGTAACCTTAAACTCCTCTTCCACGAACGCGATGAGCTTGAAGATGCCCAACGAATCCACCAAGCCTTCGCCGATGATGTCGGTATCGGGCGTGATGTCGATGGCCGCCTCGCGGCTCATTCCTTCTTTCAAAAAGAACCGCGCGAGGGTCTCAAAGATTTGCTGGTCGGTATAGCTCATATCGCTTCGAAGATTTCCGTATCGGGGTGGGACGCCGCGAACGCATACCCCAGATTGTGGATACACGAGCTGCGTTCCGGCGAGGGGTCCGGAGACGGGCTTGCCCATTTCGTTCCATGCCGACCAGGCATTCCGACGCGGCTAGGGTCGCGACTCGAGGCCACGCAACGCTTCACGTCGTCGGCCGGGTACGATGAATGGTACCTAAATATGGGAAATCTCCTCGAGCAGCCGCAGCCTGTCGACTTTACCGGTGCTTCCGCGCGGAAGCGACCCGCGCACCACGATCGACAGCGGAATCATATACGTTGGTAGACGTTCGGCGCAAAAAGCACGGAGCTTGCTGGCTTCGAGCGACTGTCCGGCTCTGGCGACGGCCGCCGCCCATATGACGTGGCCGCTCTCTTCGTCGGGCAAAGCGATGGCCGCAGCCTCTGCCACTCCGGGATGCTGGTACAGGACACTTTCGATTTCACCCAGCTCGATGCGGTAACCGCGGCTCTTTATCATACCGTCTCGTCGACCTAGAAGATGAAGTAACCCGGCGGCATCCTCGCGCACGAGGTCTCCGGTTCGATACCAGAGGGTGCTGTCGCCCCCTTCTCCGCGAGCGACGAGGGCATGTGCGGTGGCCTCGGGCATGCTCTGGTATCCGGTCATCAAGCTCGGTCCGCTGACGTAGAGTTCGCCGGTTTCGCCCCGCCTGCACACCGAGCCCGTGTCGTCGAGAACCAACAGTTTGCTGTTCGCGCATGCTTTTCCGATCGGCACGGGCGCCGTCTGCTCAGGCGGGAGCGCGTCCACCGCGTAGGCGGTGCAGACGTTGGTCTCGGTCGGCCCGTACCAGTTCCAGTAGCGCGCGCCGGGGATCTGCTCGCGCAATCGGCGCAAGTGCGCTACAGGGAAGACCTCGCCGGCGAAGACGATCTCTCGCAGGTGCGACCAGTGGTAACGCTCGAGTCCGCCCGCGAGCGCGAGTCGTGCGAGCAGCGAAGGCACTGAGTACCAAACAGTGATTCGCCGCGCAGCGATCCAATCCGCGAGATTGCGGGGGAAAACGTTGAGCTCCGGCGGCACAAGCGTGACGGTGGCACCCGCCCCGCAGGTCGCGAAAAGGTCGAAGACCGAGAGATCGAAGTGCAATGGTGCGTGGCTCGACACGACGTCGCTTGGGGCGAGTTGCGTGGTCTCGGCCGCCCAATCGACGAACGAGAGCGCGGCGCGGTGGCTCAGCACGACGCCTTTCGGCAGGCCGGTGGAGCCGGAGGTGTAGAGGATGTACGCCGCGTGCGAAGGATCGTGTTCCTCAAAGCGGGCGCCGAAGTCCGCGGCCGGAACGCGCAAGGGGTCCAATGTCTCGAAGACGAACCCGATCTCGACCGGACGAGACGCTGTGTACGTAGTGCCGACGAAGGCCGGTGGGAGCGCGAGTGCGGAGGCGAGCATCGACCATCGCTTCGGCGTGGTGAGGATGGCGCAAAGCTCGCCGTTTTCGACGATTCGGGCGACCCGTTTGATCGGCGACGCGACGTCGAGCGGCACGTAGGCGGCCCCGGCTCGGAGCACGCCCCACACGGCGACGATCGCATGAAGCGACTTGTCCAGGTAGAGGCCGACGCGATTTCCCGGTCCCGCGCCGCGCGCGGCAAGCGCGCCTGCGAGGCGGGCCGACGACTCGTCGAGCTCGCGATAGGTCATCGACTCCGCCCGGTCGACGACCGCTGGCCGATCTGGATACCTGGCCGCGGTTTCGATCAGGAGATGGTGGAGCATCGTCGAAGCCCGTCAGATTCCCATCCAGCGCGCAACGACCTGGCGCTGAATCTCGGCCGTTCCCGAGTAGTAGAGGCTGCCGAGCGCGTCACGGAGGTCGCGCTCGACGCCAGTTCCGGTCAAATAACCGTAGCCGCCATAGATGCGCATCGCGTCTTTACACGACCGCACCCATGCTTCGCTGACGCTCAGCTTGGTCATGGCGGCTTCCGCGAATGCTGCACGCGGCTCTCGCTTGAGCCACGCAAGGCGGTAGAGGAGGAGACGCGACGCCTCCCACCGAACGCGCATTTCGACGAGGCGGTCCGCAACCACCTGAAATTGGCCGATGGGCCGGTCGAACTGACGCCGCTCGCGGGCGTAGATCAGGCACGCCTCGAGTTGGCGCTCCATCGCACCCGCGGCGACCGCCATGATGAACCCACGCTCCCACTCCATGATGTGGTTGAAGATCGCGAGGCCACCGCCTTCTAGGCCGAGCCGGTTGCGCGCCGGCACCGCGCATCCGTCGAGCGCGACCTCGCCCATCGACGCTGTCGAGAGCCCCATCTTGTCGATGCACTCGCCGACCCGAAGCCCTGGAGCCCCTCGCTCGATGAGAAACGCGGTCAAACCGAAAGCACCCCGCCCAGGATCGAGCGTCGCGAGGACGAGGAACACGTCGGCCACGGGCCCATTGGTGATGAACATCTTTTCACCCGAAAGCACATATGCGTCATCGCGCTTCGTCGCCCGCGTCCGCAAGCTGAAGACGTCGGAACCGGCCTCACGTTCAGTCGCGGCGAACGCGCCGATCCACTCCCCGCTCGTAAGCCGCGGCAGGTACTGGAGCTTCTGCTCGTCGGTCCCGAACGTGGCGAGCGGATTCACGCAGCCCCAGAGGTGCGCGTTGAGCGCGAAGTTAAACCCGTTATCGCGGGAACCCCGGCCGAGCGCTTCGAGGGCCGACATCGTCGAGACCGGATCGAGCTCGGCTCCGCCGTACCGCGAAGGCGCGACTAGCCCAACCAGCCCGAGGTGCGCGGATGCCCGCCAGCCGTCGCGATTGAACGTCCGCGCCCGATCCCGCGCCTCGAGATCGTCGTTTAGGGACCGCCCGGCCCATTCGCTGATGCGGCGCTGCCGTTCGATCTGTTCCGACGTGAGTGAGAATTCCATTGCGCGTTCGCCTCCCTCACCCTGTCAGCGGGTGCCGTTGGTCAACGGTCGACACGCTCCCTGGGCCGACCTTATCGCACTGAGCCGTTGGGAGCAAATGCAAGCATGGCAACGGGTCGGGGTCGGAATCAAGCGAGAGACTGAAGGAATTGCTCTGGCGAGTAAGGACGGGCCTGCGTAGGCCTAGCAATCAAGTCAAAGGGTTAGCCATCGCTAACAGGCCTTTGCTTTTCCTGCCCCGTATACCAAAATTCGGACTTGAAGATGGCCCACCCTGGGCCGTCTTACTCACAGAGCAGGGAACGTAGTGTCGAAACTCCGTGTTCAAAGCTTCGCGATTTCCGTCGACGGCTACGGCGCCGGCCCGAGCCAAGATCTCCAGCACCCGCTCGGCGTCAATGGCCCTGAGTTGATGGAATGGCTGTTCCATACGCGCGTGTGGCGGAGGATGCATGGCTATGACGATGGAGAGACGGGAGTCGATAACGGAATGGCGGAGCAGGGTTTTGCAGGAATCGGTGCTTGGATTCTTGGGCGCAACATGTTCGGTCCTGTGAGAGGCCCGTGGCCGGACCACAGCTGGAAGGGTTGGTGGGGCGACGACCCGCCCTATCACACGCCCGTCTTCGTGCTGACGCATCACCCGCGGGCACCGCTCAGGATGGCAGGAGGTACGGAGTTTCGTTTTGTCACGGAAGGCATTCAGGCCGCTTTGGAGCAGGCGGCCGTTGCAGCGGGCGGCCGTGACGTTCGCCTCGGCGGCGGCGTATACACCGTTCGGCAGTATTTGCGCGCCGCCCTGATTGACGAGCTACATCTTGCTATCCGACCTGTCTTACTCGGGTCCGGGGAGCACCTCCTAAACGGCATCGATTTGCGTGCCTTGGGTTATGAATGCGCGAAGTACGTCGCGGGTGAACGTGCGACGCACGTCTTTCTGCGCAAGTGCCCGTGACCCGTCCGGCCCGCTCGACGGTCCGCCTAACTCCACTTGTTTGGCTCGTTCCTGCGCCTGATTTGACGCCATTCTCCCGCACTTGCGCGGTCTTTCGTCTCCCGCTGTTCTTCCTTCGCCGGATGGTCACACGTAGGCCTTGGCTACTTGACTCCAAACGAACTCAAGCAGCACCATTGTGTAGCTACCGACTGCAGTGGGTAAGCTTGCCCCGACAAGCAGCAAATGGCGGGTCAACTGTCGCAGCCAGTACCAGGTTCAAAGGAGGAGGCAATGCAAGTCACAGGCATGCTGTACGGGGCAAAGCTTCTCAAGTTCGCAGGTTTCCCCACCTCCGAAGTGCTCGGGCCCTCTGCGAGCGAGGAAGAAATCAAAGCGTTGATCGACCGCTGCGGTTCAGTGTTCGTCAAGCCCGTCTTCAAAGGTGGCGTCGGTAAGAAGGGCAAGGCGGGGCTGCTTGGCAGAGCAACGAATCTAAGAACCGCGCTCATGGAAAAAGAGCGCCTTTACTTCGTCGAACATCGGGTCGGCAATGTCGTAGCCAAAGCCAATGGCGTGACGTTCGAGGGTGCGGTGCCAGCCGAGCACGAGGTGTACTTTGCGATATCCGACTCGACACATTTTCGTGCGCCGACCATGACGCTCACACATCATGGTGGTATAGATATCGAGGAGCTCGAGAAGAGCCAAGTTGCGCAAATCCCGTTCGATTCGCTGACAGGGCTGAAGGCCTTCGTTGTTGCGAATGCCCTGACGGCACTCAAGGCGCCAACGCCGATTATCTCGCCCTTGGTGCAGCACTTGCCGAAGCTGTGGGAGCTTTATCACGACTTCGGCATGACCACGCTCGAACTCAATCCGATCCGCATGCGACCGGATCGCGCCGGTCGCCTCGCTCCAGTCGCTTGCGATTTCAAATGCGGCTTCGACCGCGATGATCCGCGCTGGCAGCGGCTTGACCTGCCGGCCCATCTATTCGCTGTGGACTATTCGGACTTCGAGCAGGAAATCAATCAGCTGCGAACCTATCAAGGCCAGAGCGACGTCTACGTCATCAACGACAAGGGGACCATCCTTGCGCCAACCTTCGGCGGTGGCGCGAACTCGTTGGTATCGGAGATGCTCGGAGACGACGCAATCATCTCCTCCGATTTTGGTGGCAACCCGCCATACGAGAAGATGAAACAGGTGGCACAGATTTGCTTCAAACACTGGCTTAAGCAGAGCAACGTGCTGTTCATCATCGGTGGCAAGTCCAATAACACCGATATATTCGAAACGTTGCGCGCCATGGCCGATGCGTTGCGTGAGCATTTCAGCGCGCATGGACCAACGCCACTCTACGTGGTTATAGGGAGGGGCGGCCCAAACCTCGTTCGTGGCATGGGGGCAATGCGTGACACGCTGGAGGCGCTGGGTCTTCCTTATCGCATCTTTGGTTTCGATTCCGACATGAGCGAAGTGATCCTGTACGCAAAGGCCGTCGATGCATGGATGAAAGCAGGTGGACGGGCGCAGTTAGGGGCCAGACTGAAGATCGCCGAAGCTGCATCGTAGCGCGCGAGTGATACCCAGAGTCGGACGGAGAGGGCAATGGCGGGAGCTTTGCGATGAACAAGCGCGGTGTCGGCGATTTCAAGTACTACGTGGGAATCAGCTCGCTTGCCCAGGTAGCGACGCGCGACGATCGCGTCTGCGTCCTCAACATCCTGGGCAGCGAGTCAAGCGATGTGACACCGATTGGGCACACCTATTCCGGGGGCAACGTCGTATTCGGCACGGCTCCGGGAAAGCGGGGCCGGGTGCTGGAGACCAAACTTGGGCCAGTGCCCGTATTCAACAACGTTCTTGAAGGGCTTGCCGCCGGGCACCGCTTTAACTGCGGCGTAGTCTACCTGCCACCCTCTGCGGCACGCGACGGTGTGGCAGAGTTCATCCGCGTCAACCCTGACCTCAAGAAGATCTTTATTGTCACGGAGAAACTGTCGGTACGGGATTCGCGTGAGATCCGGGCCATGGCGCAGGCCAACGGCATAGACGTCTTCGGCGGCAACAGTCTCGGTGTGGCCGACTCCTGGAACCACGTGCGTATCGGGGGTGCGCTCGGTGGCGACAATCCCGAGGAAGCGCTGCGCAAGGGCTCGATTGCGATCTTCTCCAATTCTGGCAATTTCACGACGACGATTGCGACTTACCTGCGCATGGCCGGCTGGGGCACTACGACACTCATTTCGAGTGGAAAGGATGTATACATTCAGTTTGCCGCGCCGGAGTTCGCGTTTGCACTCGCCAACGATGCCCGCAGCAAGGCGGCGGTACTCTACGTCGAGCCGGGTGGCTACTACGAGCTCGACGCCGATTTCACCAAACCGATTGTCGCCTGCGTGGTCGGGCGTTGGAAGATAAAACTCACGCGCGCGGTTGGTCATGCCGGAGCGATGTCGGGAGGCGGTGATGACGCGCTGTCTAAAGAGCGGTGGTTTATGGACAAGCTTGGCGTCGATGGCATCTTTACACCGGATAATCCGGTCTTCTCCGCGCGCGGCGCTCTGGTGACCAACATTGCGCACATCCCTGCGGCAATGACCGCGGTCATGCGCGAAAACGCGACACGTACCGACTTCGCCCCGGAAGGCAGCCTTGCGCTGAAGCCCTGGTTCGCGTCGAGCCAGGGGTTGACCTTGCCGCCTGCGCTCGATCTCGTCGTTGTCGAGGCAATGCCGCCCTACAACGAGCAGATCGCGCAGCTCGACCGGCAGATCGGTAGCGTGCCACCGCGGCAGAACATGAAGGACGCATCCGGCGCATCGCAGATGGACGCGCAGACGCAAGTTACGAGCCTGTACAACGTGGCCATGCTGCAGGCGGCGCAGCACCCTATCGAGTCGAATATCGCGCTGGCGCTGTTGCACGAGATGGACGGCGTGAACGATCAGTCGCTGATCAATGTTGCCATCGGTGCCGGGATCAACCTGCATGGAACTCCCGAATTGGCCGCGGCCGATGCTGCGCGCGGTGCGGGGAATGCGCCCAACACGGTTCTCTGCGCCGCAGCTGCTATTGTCGGGCCGCGGCGCGCCGATGGGGCGCGCACAGTCGCGCGCTTGCTGATCGACCGGTTTGCCGTGGCCAAACTGACCGACGCCGGCGACGAAAACTTCGATCTCCGCAAGGTAGCGGTTGATGCGAGCATCCGCGCCGCGTTGGTCAGTGACCAACGTGACGCCGGCGCAGAGGCGATGCTCGCCGGCCTCGAAGCGCGACAGGCAAAGTCGGTGTTCGTATGCTTCGTGCGCAGCCTAGGCGGCTATCCGACAGCCGATGCGGTGCTTGCGGCAATCACCACTACGCTCGCGTGGGGACCCCTTATGCGCAAGCGCATTTCTCGCGTCAGCGCAGAGAATCTTCCGTGGTGGATGCGCCTGTTCGCGACGCTGATCGGCGCGTCGGTCGATGCGGCGCGGCACGAGGCGGAGCGTTTTTGCGGCATTGCCAACGTCGATATTATTGGCCGGCGCTCGCTCGCTGAGGTAGCCTGCGCGGCGCTGCTGGGTCAGGAGCCGACGGCATCCGACCTGTTCTCATTCCAAACCTTGGTCGGCTTGCTGCTCACCAACGGTCCCGGAGCCATTTCCGCACAGGGCGCCAAGGGCGCCGTGTCGTCGGACGGCCCCGAGACGCCGTCACGAATCCAGCTCAACAAGGCGATGATAGGTTTCCTGACGCACTCCGGCTACGCGCACGGCGGCAATGGCTACGAGGGCGTCGCGTTTCTAATTGAGCGCTTCCGTGGCGTGGATTTGCGAGACCCGGGCCAAAAGGAGCACGGCCTCGATCTCGCCGCCATGGCAACGAAGTTCGCCCGCGAATATGCGGTGCAGAGAGCTTCGAGCAAGGAGCTGGGCGCGATGCAAGGTCAGGCAATACCTTGCATTAATCATCCGGTATTCAAAGGCAAGCCGGTAAACATCGATCCGCGCGAGGAATTCGTGCGTGAGTTATTTGAAGCTCGCGGCGAATACAACGTCTTTCACGACTTCTACCGTACGTTGGTGCAGGCACTGTTCGACGCAGGTGCGACGCGCAACGTGTTCTGCGTCAACGTCGACGCGCTGATTGCGGCGCTTCTCCTGAAGATGCTCTGGCCGCGATATCGAGCCGGAGCATTGCCCGCACAGGCACTGGAGACCGCGGCGTTCACCGCCTTCCTTTACGGGCGCATGATCGGTTGCGCCGCGGAAATCGAGGACCATCTCAATCGCGGTCGCAATATGGATACCAGGTCCCCGCAGTCGATTTGCCGCTTCGTGGCCTGAACGACCGTGGACGATGCAGAGATTGTAAGACCGGCTCAAAGCAGGGAACTGAATCCCGCCAAGATACGGTGCGTCAGAAGGCAATAACCCCGATGGACAACTCGCACGGATGACCAAGCTAGGCCGCGTGCTGCGCGAGTGACGACGTGGACCTTGCTCAGAGCATCCCGCGACGGAGGTAATCCGTTCCGCGGCCACAAACCGACATAATTCGGTCATCTTCTCAGACTAGCCTGCCCCTTTTAGCAGGAGGCAAGCAATGGGCAAAGAAAATCCCGAACTCGATCGGCTACAAGGCGCTTACAAGGCAGCCATCGAGGAATGGATCGCCGCCATTCGGAAGGAAGAAGCCCTTGCTTCGACCAATCATTCAGTCGCACAAATTGACAGCTGGGAGCAGGCGCATTTTCGGGAGGAAGATGCGCGCAATAAGGCCAAGGCGGCGAAGGCAGAGTATGAATCAGGCCTTTTTTCGGTTTTTGACGGTAAGACCTGTCGGGTTATTCCGCGGCGACAGCTTGCAAAACTTGCCGCCCAGCAATGATTGGACTCTGCCATTAGCTGCTCGACCCAGTCAGGTCTGGGAGCGCATCCGGTCATCGGCCACGAAGTGGCGGCGAGCGAACTTCAAGAGTTGACCGTCGGTGGGGTGGTCCACCGTTTCGACACTCACGACGCGCCCGGCTGTCGCCGGCGCGTGCGTCTGAAGGTGTTTGAAAAACTCAAGCTTGGCGGCGGACGGCCCAACGATCAAGACTTCACCAGCATCCTTGATTGCATCCGCGACGGCCTGATAGTACGCATGATTCTCAGGTAGCTTGCCCGAGCCTACGACGCCGTGTTTGTGGTGCAGATGTTGATGCTTGGATTTCGGATGAATGACACTCGCTTCTGCGTCGCTCGGGTTGAATTCGATAACATGCGCTTCGCGGTGGTCTATCCATACGATACAGTGATAGTGGCTCATTGGGCTCGCGGCCTCGGTAATCGAGGGCGTCAAGTATACGCCGTGGTGTCGGCGCGACCACGCCGGGGGGATGGAAGCTTCTGCCGCCGTGCGTGTGGAAGAAGGCAATCGAGATCGCGGCCGCGCTTCTGGGCGAGGGTATAGATGAGGGCTTGGCGATCCGCATCGCGATCGCCAAGGCAGAGCAATGGGCCTAAGCAGCGGCACGAAATCGGATTAACTTTTCGAGAACTGCTGCTCGGCCTAGCCTATGGTCTCTATGTTGCAAACGCGCCGCGCCATTGTTGGGGGCGCTGCGAATCGGATGGTGATGGCCTCCGGTCACCCGCATTACCTGCTGCACCTACAAAGCGGTAAAGCGCGCAGGTCGCTTGTATGCTTGCACCATGGCCAGACACCTGGTGTCAATTGCCGGCAATTGTCGCAACACGGGGCTCATTCGTCGATGCAAGCGGACTGGTTAACGGCCGCGTCGCCGGTTGCCAAGCGGGCGCGTCGGAGGACATTGCCTGAAATTCACGCGCCGACAATCCATTCGGGTGGCTCTGTTTGAAGGAATCGTCCGCGGAAGCGCTGCTGAATACCGGCTGGCTCAGGCGAAACTGTCCGGCCCACGTTCCCCACATCGATTGCATTTCACGCATGGATAACCCGTCCGGATTGCTCTGCCGCCATGCCGAGGGAGATTCGTCGTAGACCAATTGCGGGGAATGCCACGCCGGACCTTCGGACGCCGCGGCCTGGAGTTGAGTCTCCGATGGGCCATTCACTGCACCGCCCTCGTCGGCATATGCCAATCCCGAAACACCTGCCGCAAGCACGGCCGCCACAACAAAGCTCTTCGTAAGTGTCTGCACATTGCAAGTCATTGGAGTTCCTTTCGCGTTTCGTGATGACGCGGACCCATTGAATGTTCGCGTCTTCAGACACTATGAAGGAATCCTTATTGACCCCGGATTGACGGATCATTAAATTTCGTTCATCTCCAGCGCGCGCCGAGTCAATGCGCCAGGGACGAGCTCGCGCGGGCGCAACGGTGGGGTGGACCATTGCACCGCAAACATCACAGCTCGATTAGGATTGAGGCGAACTACGCCACGAAGTTCCCGCACCTGGATAGCAGGACGCGGCTGTCGTCGACGTCGACTAATTCAAGCGCCCATGCCCGAGCGGCGCGTTCGGGCGGATCAATTCCGCCTTGTCCGAGGGGGAACTCTCAATACCGCTTCGACAGCTTCGAAAAGACGTTGCGGGCCAAATGATACGTCGTGGATCTTGCGATTGACGAAAAATGTTGGCGTGCTGCGAACTCCGCTCTCCCGACCGCTCTGTTCGTGTTCCCGAATGCGCTGTAGATAATTGTGGTCCTTCATGTCCGCGGTGTAATGGGCCATGTCGAGCTGCAGTCGTTCGGCGTAGCTGCTCAATTGGTTGAGCTTCAGGTGAGGCTGGTTATTGAACAACAGATCATGCATCGGCCAGAACTTGCCTTGCGCGGCAGCGCACTCTGATGCCTCTGCCGCGTAAAGCGCGTGCGGATGAACTTCCGCCAGTGGGAAATGGCGATAGACGAACCGCATTCGTTCTCCAAACCGCTTGAGCAGTAGCTTGACCACAGGGGCGGCTTGCTTGCAGTTAGGACACTCAAAGTCGCCATACTCGACAATCGTGACTGGTGCGTGCGGCGGCCCCATCGCGTGGTCGGCGGGAGTTACTGCCATGGTCAATTCGAAAGGTTGATTGCGCTTCATATCAAGGCTCGAGAGAAACAAGTGGGTGGCAAGCCCAAGTATATCGGACTCGGTCAGGCGGCCCGTTGCGGTCCGCATGGGCTCGGCCACGGGAGGACATGGCGCACAGTCTGGGACCTTCGGTGGCAACTCCGCTTGCCCAAACTCCTGCAGGACTCAGAACGGCGTGGCACGCTGTGCGTGCCGACAGGAGCAGAGAGGCAACAGTCGCTTGACGCTCGTTCCGATCCTGCTTTTTGTCGCACTGCCACAATTCTTGCTGACAGATGCTCTCGCCGCGGACTGGGGCTTGATCAAACCGGCCACTCAGTGCGCCACGTTGTAACGCTCCTGGATTTGCTCGATGACCGTGCGAAGCTGCGTGCGACAGGGCTCCGCCATGGCCGCGTGCACAATAGGCCACTCGATCTGCCAATTGCAGCCAAATGCATCGGGCTCCGTGACAAAAATACGGCGAACCTGCACGCCGTGGCACTCGGTGTATACGCAGATTTCGATGTTCACCAGCACACGGAGCGACTCGAGTGTGAGAAGCTGCCTACGAACGCGCGTGGTGTCCATTAATCCGGATCGCTGAACACTGCCTTACCTTGGCGGCCGGGCACGTCTGTCCAGGCTCAGCGCTTCTTGAAGTATTGAACCTCGCGTTCGTGCTTTTCCGCCGCCTCGCGCGTCGCGAAGGTCCCGAGATTCCTCGCTCTTCCGGTCGCCGGATTCTTCTTGCGTGAATACAGGCGGTATCCGCCGGATTTGAGCTTTCGAATCATCAATCGCTCCTCGGTACGCGATCGCGACTGATTCGCGGCGGCACTGGTACTGAGACGGCAACCAGGGTTGGCGCGGTCATCAACCGGCCGTCATCGATCGCCGTTTGATGAATACGCGTGCCGCTCCAGCCAAAGATTCCGATTAAACCGATGACGATCAAATAGATCGCAACGATGTAATTCAGCAGGCGTGGAACGATGAGGATCAGTACACCAGCAATCAACGAAACGACGGGCCCAACAGCAAGGTTAATAGTCACAATGTCTCCACTATTCATTGGGTTTGTGGGAGCCTGTATAAAGCATCGTGCACCGTAGTTCTACATTGGCGACAAGATTGTAAGCCGACTAGGTCACACACGGAATCGGATCGGCGCTGATTTGGTTGTAGGATAGTGTCGCAACCGCCTGGCGTGTGCCTGCCAATGGTGACTGGCAATTCGGGGGCGCCCTGGGCGCGCCGGCCAGCGGAGCGTCGATTCGAAGACCGCGACGCACGTCGCACCGCCCCGCGGGCGCCGCGATCGGGGCAGGTCCGGCGGCTGTCCGTAGCAGCGCAGCTAGCGCATGCTGGTATTCGTGCTCGCGGCGCGACTCAGCGCTTCAGCAAGCCGATCCGCCTGCGGGTAATGCGCGTGCGCGGTAAGCAAGATGTCGGTGGGCAGCACAGGGCGGCCAAGTAGGCATTTTCCTATACCCGCTACCTGTCCGGCCTACATCAGGATCAGTAACAAGCCGATAGCCAACGACGCTCCGATCGCAAAGAATATGGAGTGTGATTGTTCATCGATTTGTGGAGAGTGATGATATGAAAACGAACATTAAGAACCTGTTAGTTGGCCGATTTGTTGGTGTCCTGTTGCTCGCGATCTTGACGATGGGAGCGCCAACCCTTTCGTCGGCGGCGGTCTTTGTGTCGGTCAACCTAGCGCCACCGCTGTTGCCCGTGTACACGCAGCCCATTGCGCCCGGGCCGGGTTATATGTGGACCCCAGGCTACTGGGCGTATGGTCCTGACGGATACTATTGGGTTCCAGGGGTGTGGGTCTTGATACCGTTCGTGGGCGCGTTGTGGACGCCGGGCTATTGGGGATGGGGCGATGGGAGCTATGTGTGGCATGCGGGCTATTGGGCACAGCACGTTGGATTTTACGGCGGTGTCAACTATGGTTTCGGTTATAGCGGCGAGGGCTACCAGGGCGGGCGCTGGAACAACGGCACATTCATGTACAACACGACGGTCAATAATATCAACCGGACCAATATCCATAATACCTACGATCAGGCGGTAACTAGCAACGCAAACGCCTCGCGCGTGAGTTATAACGGAGGCACCGGGGGCTTATCCGCCCGGCCAACGGCGGAGGAGCGTCTTGCAGAGCACGATCAACATAGGGCGGCGATGCCGGCGCAGCTGCAACATGAGCAAGCGGCAAAGTCCAGTCGAGGGCATTTGGCATCGGTCAACCATGCTGCCCCAGCTGTAACCGCGAGCGCCAAGCAACCGGCAATTGAGAATCACCATGCAGTCGGGACAATGGGCCCTGCACATGCCAATGTTGCAAACCACACCCCGGCTGTAGCCGCGACGGCCAAATCGCCACCCGCAAGAGAACACGCCTCAGTCCGCGCCAAGGAACCGACGAGCAGCGCTATTGCCGCCAATCATGCCAAACCCGAAAACGCAAACCCGCGTCTGGCTTCGTCGCATGCCAGCAACGCAAGTATTCGTCCAAGCGGTGGCGCGCCGCATGCGCAGAACGAGGCGCACGCGCAGGGTCCCTCGCAGGGCGGTCATGGAGGTGGCGAGCATCGCGAAGAAGGCGCGAAAGGCCAGTAGTCCCACAAGCGCATTGCCACCTGAGCCGAGCGGACGAAGCGCGTCATTTTCCAACAGCGCAATGTCCACCGGTTGGAATAAATCAACCACCCTCTGTACCACGGCCCGGATAGGAGCACTTGTCCACTCCTATGCGGGCCAACGTCTCCATAGGCGCCGCCTGGCGAAGTCAGCGTTGACCCCGCGCATTCTTGTCCACCGGGGCGGGCTTTCCCTTTGACCCCCAAAGCAATACCGAAGGGTTTTCCTTGATCTCGCTTGTTACGCCACCAACGTCCGTCAGCACCTTTCTTGCCTGAACCTCGATGGAGGAGAACCTCTCGAGCAGCTTCGGCAGCAAATCCAAGGCGACGTTTAGGGAGCTTTTCTCCGAGGGAATTTCGGGAACTTCACCCGCGCCTGTGGACGCAAGCAGGCTGGGCGCGTTAGGGCTGCCGCCATCCAGCTCGATGAAGACGACACCGGTAATGCCCTTCAGCTTCAGGGTGGCTTTGGTGTCGGTCTTGACGGGCGCATCTTTGCGTAGACGGATGTCAACTTGCACCGCGCGCGGGTCGGTCGGATCAAGGATTATGGCCTTGACCGTGCCGACATCGACGCCGTGAAACTTCACGGGATCGCCAACCGACAGGCCGCTCACTGACTCGGCGAAATGAATGCGGTAGAGCACATCGTCGCGATGGCCGGCACCGACCAGCCAGATGGCAAATAGTGCCGCGGCGATGCAAGAGCCGATGACAAACAATCCTGCGATGAAATAGTGTCTATCCGTCTCCATGGTTTCCCTTCCTTGCGCCTTGCGCGCCGCGTTTGGCACCTTCTGCCCGCGGCCCGTGGAAAAATTCGCGGATCCAGGGTTGGTCGCACCGCATCAGGTTACCGGGCGTGTCAACCGTGATTGTTTTCTCCACGAGCACAGCGATACGGTCGCAGAGGGTTAACAGCGTCGTTAGGTCGTGCGTCACCACGACGACGGTGATGCGCAGGCTTTGGTTCAGCTTGAGGATCAACGCATCGATGCCGCTGGCTATCAAGGGGTCGAGCCCAGATGTCGGCTCATCGAGAAAAAGAATGCTTGGGTCGAGGGCCAACGCTCGCGCCAGCGCGGCCCGCTTAACCATGCCGCCTGACAGCTCGGAAGGAAACTTGATCCCGGTATCGGCCGGCAAACCAGCGAGCGCGAGCTTCATGGTGGCGACCACTTCCTGCTCCTCCGTCGGCAAATCGGAATGCTCGCGCATGGGAACCATGATGTTCTGGGCCACCGAGAGCGAGGAAAACAGCGCACCTTGCTGAAACAGCACGCCGATCAGCGCGGCCTTCTCCGCCGGGCTGATCACCCCGATCCTCTTGTTGCTCAGAAGAACGTCCCCGGCGTTCGGCTGGCGCAGGCCGGTGAGCGTCTTGAGCAGAACCGATTTCCCCGAACCGGACGCGCCTACGATGCCGATGATTTCGCCCGGAAGGATATCGAGGTTGATTTTGTCGTGCACGACCTGCTTGCCAAAGCGGTTGACGATGCCACGCGCTGAAAGTATCGGTTCACCGGCCGGCTTCTGGGCGCTCATATGCCAAGCTGTTCAAACAAGATGGAAAACAATGCATCCAGCACAATGACCAGAAAGATTGCCTTGACCACGGCACGAGTCGTCTCCTGGCCGACGCTCTCCGCCGAGCCCGTCACCCTGAGCCCGTGCATGCAACCGATGACTCCGATGAAAAAGGCGAAGATTGGTGCCTTGAACAGGCCGACGAACAGATCCCAGCCATCAACTGCTTTCCGGACGCGTTCGAGGTACTGCAACGGCGATACGTCAAGAAGCGACAGGGAAATCATTGCCCCACCAAGCAAACCCATAATGTCGGAGAAAAATGCCAGCAGCGGAAGGGCGATTACGAGGGCAATCAACCGCGGCACCACCAGGACCTGCATGGGATCGATGCCCATCACGCTGAGTGCGTCGATTTCCTCCCGCAACTTCATCACGCCTAACTCCGCGGCAAAGGCGGAGCCCGAGCGTCCGGCTACCAAGATTGCAGTGATCAAGACCCCCATTTCCCGCAAGACGGACACCGCCACGAGATTAACGGTGAAGTCCTCGCCGCCGAACGGCCGCAATTGCGCGATGCTCTGATAGCCAATGACGATGCTGATCATGACGGCCAACAATGCGATGATCGGCAGCGCGTGAATGCCGGTTTCCGAGATGTGGCGAGCAATCGCTGGTAGCCGTGCGGAACGCGGATGAATCACCGCGTAACCGATCAGGCTCGCTGCCTGGCCGACGAAGGCGATGACATCAAGGGTGTCATGCCAGGCGTCGTCCGCGCGTTGACCTAGCTGGGTGACGAGCTGGCGCCATCTCGAGACAGGCTCCGGCCTGGGCATCGGCCGGAGCTCGAGACCGCCGATAAGGTCGAGCAGCGTTTTTTGCTCCGCCCGGACGCCGGTCAATTCCGCGCCTTGGTCACGAAGGCTGCATAGCAAGAGGGCACCGCTGGTATCAAGATCGCTCAGCTTGCCAATGTCGAGCGTTGCCCGCTTGCCACTTGCTCGCCATGGCCGCAGGAGTTTTTGGGCTTCGGCAAGCGTTCGGATACCGAGTGCCCCGGCAAGGGTTATACGCTCACCCCGGCCGTCGATCGTAACCGTCAGCGGGGCCGGGCCCGAAGATGTTGGGTGCGCGGCTGGCGCAGGGTCCGCGTCCGTTGTCATCGAGTAGGGGACGGGCTCGCGTGCGTGCCTCCCGGTTGGCACGCGAGACTCGATCCCTCGGCTGGCCCTGGCAAAGGCCGCCCGTGATCAGAATGTCGTACCGCGGGACCCGCCGAACCAGCCGCTGCTTTGGCAGCCCGCCGGATTGGCGTACGTGGCGGAAAAGCTCCCGCTGATTGCATAGAGGGTAACCTGCATCTGGTCGATCGACCCTGTTCCTCCAGTGCCGTCGATGCAGTTAAATGAGAGTGGAGCGAACCCCATCTGACCAGCCTGTGACAGTGTGCCGCTGTACGTACAGCTGCTACCGGTTGCCGGGACAGTTTCAACGATGCTGATCGCCGTGCCATCCTGTGTAACGTCGATGGTACCCATCACATCAGACGTCCCATTAAGCGCTGCGTTGGCGCAGCCCGTTACGACCTTATGAAAGCCGCCGGCGTAGTGACCGCTGAAGTCGTCAAGCACCAGGAGTTGCCGGACCACATTCTTGACAACCATTACCCCACTTACGCTATACGTAAGCGTGCCGGTTTCCGCCGTTTGTGCCGCCCAGGTCATGGTTCCAACCGGGCTATACCCGACCAGCATGGGGTTAAAGGGCACGGTGGCAAAATAAGGGCCGGTTGTCGCATACAGATTGCCGGTCCAAGTGGAGTTGCCGGTGGAATCCAGCGTTGCGGTGTACCAAATGGGTTCGCCCATGGGTCCATAAACGTATAAGGTCGCAAAAACAATCGACCCGCGTTGGACCAGCTGCAATCCCCATCCGGTTTCAGCCGCGTTGTACCAAAGGTCGCTTTGGTCGATTGAGAATGAAGTTGCCTGCGTCTGTGGTGCGAGAAAAGACGCGGCGACGAGCACAACGCAGGCTGCGCGGCGAAGTGCCAACATATTCGCTCCCTTTTTATCAGGCGGCCACTTTCCGGGGCCACGGTCCGGACGGAACACCGTCATAGTAATCTATGTTGACAGGTGCCCAGCCTTCAATCGGACGCCCGCTCTTTCATCTGTGGGAGATCATTACCGGCTGGTAGGACTCGATCCGACGCGCAGCCGATCCGCAACCAGCGGTTTCGCTCTGTCAGGGCGGTGAGAGTCTCGGTCGTCGCTCCGGGCCCTGGGGGCGGCTATCTTTGATCTATGCTGCCGGGCAATGCTTCGATCAACCGTCCCGCTTCGACGGCGATGGACTCGACCGGATGCCCGGCGGCAATCCAGGCGTCAAGACCACCCAGCAATGGGCGCACGCGTATGAACCCGGCGTCGAAGAGCAGCTTTGCAGCCTGCGCGGCAGACGCCTCGTTCGGGCACGTACAGTAGAGAATGATGTCGCGATCCCGCGGCAGATCTTTGATGTGTTCAGCGAAGGATTGAAGCGTGACGTGTAGCGCGCCGGGAATGCGCCGCGGCTGCAGCGCACGCGCTGTCGGCGTGCGCACGTCCACGATCGCCGGCGCACGGCCAGCATCCATCAAACGGTACAGCTCGTCGACGCTGATACGCGCCATGCGCAGCATCGCGTAAAAGCTGCGCCGCTCCCACCATTTGAATGCGATGTACGTCGCCAGTAACAGGCCAAGCACGATGATCGCGATCGTTCCGAACCGGTTGGCGTATGCCAGCAGTCGGTCGATCTGCGGCCCGAGCAGCATTCCGCCGCCGACTGCCGCGCCCACCCAGAAAGCGGTACCCATCGTGTTGAAGAGCAAATACCGGACCCAGCCGACCCCGGTTGCGCCGGCAAGAGGTGGAGCGATCAGACTTAGCCCGGGAACAAATTTCGCAATCACCAGCGCGTTGATGCCCCAGCGCTCGAACCTCGACTGCGTTTCACTGACGCACGAGTCCGGGGTGAGCGAAATTCGGCACAGAGTCTTCATCACGCGGTTGCCGAAATAACGCCCGGCGATGTACCACGTGCCGTCGGCAATGACGCAGGCGATTATCGCTACGACGACCACTGCGGAAAGCGACAGTTCGCCATTCACCGCCATGGCCCCCGCGACGACAAGGATCGGGACGGCTGGCAGGGGGACGCCGAGCTGTTCGAGCAGTACGTTGCCAAACACGACGGCGAGCCCGTAGCGGTTGACGATTGCCAAGAGGTCCTGGGTCATCGGTGATTGCTCGTGAATGTTCTTGTGACGCTTCCCTGGCAGGCTGAACCTAGGTAGGGGTCGATAGCCTTGGATTCAATCACGTCGGTGCTTGGCGCGCCAATCTACAAACCGCCACCTCGAAGGGAGCCTGTCAGATATTCCGTGTGGATTTTCGGGCGCCATTGCGCTAACCTCACAAACCGCCCGTATCTCCCCAAACGGATGCCACTAAGACACGCTTTCGCGATACTGGCACTGCTCGCCCAGGTTGGGTCCGGACCAGCGGGCGCACAGGGTTTCAAGTTCTCGCAGCCGGACGATTCCGACCAGCAGGAACAAGAGGCACGCCAGAGCCGCATTGCGGAGCAGCTGTCGACGCCGTGCCGCGCCGCGATCAAGGGCAAGAAGATCATGGTAGTGATCGGAGAGCAACAGTCCAACGGTATCGTTGCTGCGCGGCAGCAGAACTATGGACCGCACTTCCAGGCGATTAATACCCGCCTGCGCGCGCTGGGATTGCAGACCTATACGCCGGAGGAGATCCGCAGCCAAATCGCCCAGGCCGAAATTGATGCGTACTTCAAGAACGACCCAGATGCGGCGCTCAGCGCCTCAAAGCGACTCGGTGCCGCGTTCGTTCTGCGAGGATTGATTTCGTCGCAAGCCACGCGAAATCCAATAATGGCAGTCAACCAGGTATCGGTGAACATGAAGTTCACCCTGTACGGCAGCAACGGTCGGGTGATTTCCGACACCGAGGCAAGTTCGAGCTCGTATGCGGGTGCGAACGTCGAGCATATGGCACTGACGCTGGTAAACGAGAAGGCAGACGAGGTGGTGCCTACGCTCTACGCGGATTATTGTCGTAACGCCGGACCGGCCGCTGCGAGGAAGCCGGCACCGCAGTAAACCTAGGTTCAGTTATGGATTCAACCTCGAAAGGAGTGCATTGGCCATGAGACATCGCGCTTCCATTATCGGTACGAAATTTCTCTTCGCGGCGGCCCTTCTTGGGGCGGCGACACTCGCGTCCGGGCAGCCGACCTGGGGCAACCCGTCGCCGACGGCTGGCAAGGAAACCTCGCAGAAAGCGAACGCCGCAGCCGACCAGACGATCTATCAACCCGTCACCTATACCAACGCCAGCAAGAAAGGCCCGGCGGTTATCGTCATCCCAGGGGAAATTAAGAGCAACAATGCGACCTTTCTCCAGAAGTTCACCGCGAACAACATCGCCGACTTCGGCGAAGTCGAATTGAGCAGCGCCAACTTCACGGTCTTGGAACGCTCGAACCTGGGGCCGCTGCTCAATGAATTCGAGCTGGCGTACAACCTCGGGGACCCGGACCAAGCGCGCAAATTCCTGCGGATGGGGAAGCTCAAGACGACCAAATACGTCGTTAAATTCGACATTCTGAAGACCGAACAGGTTGCCTCCGCCCAGTCCGGCTTCGACGGCCGAACGCTCGGTCAGATGGCGGGGTTGCTGGGCGTTTTCAGTGGCTCGCGCGGCGGCGCAGAGGCGGGCGCGGTCGGCGGTACTGCGGTCGGCTCGGTGCACTCGAATGAAGCGACCAGCGTCTGGGTGATCGGCATGCGCTACAAGATCATCAATGCCGAGACGACCGAGCAGGTCGCCACGGGGTACACCGAGGAGAAAATGGAGATCGGTGCGACCTCGTCGGGCGCGCTTGGTGTTTCCCAGTCGCAGCAGGGCGGGGTGTCGCTGGACACCATGGTCCAGCGCCTGGTGCAGAAGTCGGTCTGGGATATCGACAGCAAGTACAAGTGACCAGCTGACGTTACTGTTCCCCGACGCCGGCATACCGCCGGCGTCGCTGTTTTCGCGTACGGAGCGAGCCATGGCGGAGATCAACAGCATCGGAAAGTTCGAGATCCGGCGCGAGATCGGGCGCGGCGCGATGGGCGTGGTGTACGAGGGCTACGATCCGTTGATCAAGCGCGTCGTTGCGCTCAAGACTATCCGCGCTGACCAGTTGGCTGGCGGTGATCCTGCGGCCGTGATCGCTCGCTTCCGCCGGGAAGCCCAGGCGGCGGGCAGGCTCAATCATCCCAACATCGTGGCCATCTACGATTTTGGCGAAGACAACGGTGTCTGGTACATCGCGATGGAGATCGTCCGGGGCCGTGAGCTCAAGGAGTGCTTTGAGACCAACGAACGCTTCAGGATCGCCGACATTGTTCGGATCATGTTGCAGGTCCTCAACGCACTCGACTATTCGCACCGCCAAGGCGTCGTTCACCGCGACATCAAACCGGCGAACATCTTCCTGTTACCGGACGGATCGGTGAAGGTCGCCGACTTTGGCATTGCTCACATCGAATCGTCGAGCCTGACACAGGTCGGCACGGTAATGGGCACGCCGAGCTACATGTCCCCCGAACAGATCATGGGCTTGCCGGTGGACGGACGTTCGGATTTGTTCTCGGCCGGAGTCATCCTGTACCAGTTTCTTACCGGGGAGCGCCCCTTTTCCGGCTCGGCGACCACGACCATGCAAAAGGTCTTGAAGGAGGAGCCGCTGCCGCCGACGACGCTCAACGTTCAGTTGCCGCCCGCCATGGACGCCGTGGTGCGTAAGGCGCTCGCCAAACGCGCCGACGAGCGCTTTCAGACTGCGCAGGAATTTGCCAATGCGCTCCCTGCCGCCGCGGCCGTGCCTGCCACCGCCGCGCCTGCAGCGACCGCATCTGCCGCTACGGCGACGCCGGTTGGACATTCCGAGCCCACCATCATCACCAATCCCGTCGCACGGGCGGCCAATGCGGCCACCCTGCCACGCGAAGCAGTGCAGCCTCCCGCCACCGCGCCTGTGCCGGCGAAGGCGACGCACGGACTTGGTTTGCCGATCGCTGTTGTCGCCGTCGCCCTGGCGGTGGGCGCCGGGGCTTGGTTCTTCTACCAGCGGCAAGCGGTGGAGACAAAAAAACCGGCGCAGCTGTCTTCTATGCAGGCGCCGCCGGCGAGCCCTACACCGCCGCCGGTCCCACCTTCTGCCCCTCCCGCAGCGGCGGCTGGTGCCGCGCCGAAGGGTGAACCCGGAACACTCATGATCTCCGCGGTCGGTCTGATTGACCCCAGCGATCCCCGCTACCGCGACGACAAGACGTTACTGCAAAGCGAGCTGCGCGCAGATTCGAAGAGCCAGCTCGTCGAGAAGGCGGTCGGGCTTTTGCTTGATTCGAACTCGCTTGCGAAGAATTACGATCTGCTCAAGGATCAACTGCTATCAAAGAGCGGGAGCTTCATCAAGACCGTGATCCACGAGAGTGAGCCGCGCATGGGCAAGGATGGCCTCATGTCGATCACCACCGAAGCCGTGGTCAACGTCAAGGCCGTCCAAAAATCGCTCAACCAGATGTCGCGCGACGAGCGGATCGTGTTCATCCGCGCGAACGGGGACCCAAAGATATCCGTGCAGATCTCGGTGCGCGACGCCGATCAGGCAGACAGGCCGCCACTGCCCTCCCCGGTCGCGGAGAATATTCTCAAAGAGCGCATCAAGTCGTTCGGCTTTCGGACTTGGTCGGAAGCTTCTTCCGGCACCAGCGAAGGCGTCAATGGCGCCGATTTCGCGGTAATCGGAGAGGCAACGATCAAGAAGCTCTCGATGCGACTGCAAGCCTCTGGCCTGACGGTGACCAAATACGCGCTTACGTCGTGGACGGTGAAGTGCATCGATCATGAGACGGGTGAAGAAATCTACTACAACACGACCCTGCCGAAAGGGCTCGGGAGCTGGGCTAGCGAGGAAGAAGCATTGAAGGCGATCGGAGTGAAGATCGCTGACGAGTTCTCACGCGACTTCTTTTTGCAGAACGCCAACGTTACCAGCCAGACCGTTACGCTCCGCGTCGAGGCGATACCGGATGCTGCCTCCGCAGACCTGCTTGCCGGCGAGCTTGTTGGCCTGCCTGAAGTCATCGATGCGTCGCCACGGCCCGCGGCGAACCTCCGGGTCTACGATCTGCAGCTTGCGGGGATTGGAGCCCCGAGCGATCTCGTCGCCAGCGCTGTGCTAAAGCCGCTCAACGCCAAACTCGGTCAGGCGTGTTTTGTACTTGCGGGGGTCAGCGGGGCCGAGGTGTCGGTCGCGTTCGACAAGCGCTGCGCTGAGCCATCCGTTCTGAACCGGTTCGAAACCAATCCCCCCGCAGGGCTGTACGGTGCTCCGCCGGGACGGCAAAAAGCCGTCCTGAAGAACCCGGAATCGCTGCGCAAGTTGTCGATCTAACCTGATCCCGTTGCCGCGTCGCGTGGAATCCTCCGCTCTTAGACCGCAAAGCGGGATTGATCCCCAACCGTCCTATACGACGTCGCTGCGGCTTGCGCTCGTAACCGTCGCCTTCGTCCGGGGACCCGCCGCGCCGCAGTCGAGTTTGTGTGCACGCGCCCCTTGCGCCTAAGCCGCTTGCAGCAGAACAACGCTGCCTTGGCCGCCATCGGCACAGATGCTCACAATGGCGCGTTGACCTGTTGGCCGGCTCGAGAGCTCTTTCACCGTCTGGCTCAGGATCCGCGCGCCGGTTGCGCCAAACGGATGCCCAAGCGCGACGCTACCGCCATTGGGGTTCATGCGCGCACGCGGGAAAGTGCCCAAGGGGTTACTGACCCCCGCTTTTTGACGAAGAAAATCAGGGTTGTCCAGCGCCTTGATGTGGGCGAGCACCTGCGCTGCGAAGGCCTCGTGGATCTCCCATATGTCGATGTCGGAATAAACCAGCCCTTGGCGCGCGAGCAGGCGCGGGATGGCGAATGCTGGCGCCATCAGCAGCCCCTCCGTGCGCAAATCGATCGAGGCGATTTCCCAGTCGACCAGCTTGGCTTGGTACATGCCGGGCGGCAATTTCGCTAGGCCGGCCTTTGAGGCTACCCAGAGACTCGCCGCACCATCTGTCAACGGCGAGGAGTTGCCGGCCGTAAGAGTACCCTGGCCGCTGGTGCGATCAAAGGTTGGCGGCAACCGCGCCAGCTTCTCCAGCGACGTGTCGGCGCGCGGAATCGTATCCCGGCGCACGTCACCGATCGGGATGACGAGGTCATTGAAGAAGCCGCGATCCCAGGCCGCGACGGCACGCTGGTGGCTTTCCAGGGCGACCTGGTCCTGCTCCTCGCGTCCCAGGTGCCACTCCCGGGCGGTGAGTTCGGTGTGCTCGCCCATACTCAAGCCCGTGGTGCGGTTACTCACGGTGGGGATATAGAGCTTGACCTCGCTGAGCTGGAGTTCCACTGCATGCGAGATCTTCTGTCCTAGCGAGCGTGCTTGCTGGAACTTGCGTATCCAGTCTGACAGCGATTGGCCCAGGCCGAGCTGGATCCGGCTCAGGCTCTCGACGCCGCCAACCAACGCGAGGTTGCGGCTGACGCCGTCGATCATTCCTGCGGCCTCGATTGCCCCGATCATGCTTGTCGAACATGCCATGACGGTTGCGAATGCCGGAATGGTTGGATCCACCCCCGCGTCCATTAGCACTTCGCGCGCAATGTTGCTCCACGTCAGGTTGGGTATGACCGTTCCCCAAACGGCGAAGTCCGGCTTGGCTCCACGCAGCTGGCCGAGCATGTTCCGCACAACGGGAACGGAAAGGCTGATCGCATCAAATGGGCTGAGCGGGCCGTCGACCTTCGCAAACGGCGTTCGAACGCCTGCGGCAAACCAGATTTCGGGGTTGTTTGCAGTATGCAAGGGTGCTCCTTTCAGTTTTTCCCGCCAAAGCGCTCCGTGCGGATGCGTCCGGCGGGTACAGCCTCCAGAACCAAAGCAGTCGTCACGGCCTCGACGAATACATTCGAGCCACAAACATAGACTCCGCGAGGCGCGCGATTCCAGCGCGCCAAGACCTCGCGCAGCAGCGCGCGGTCAACGCGACGGTCGAAGTCCTCCGGCCGATGGCGAGGCCCGCGTGTCGTCGTCGCGATGAAGATAAAATTCGGCTCCTGCGTTTGAATTTCAAGCAACTCATCGCGAAACACCAGATCCTCCCAGGTGCGGGCCGAATAGACGAGGAGCAGCGGGGTCCCAGTTTCGGTGACCAACCAATCACGCATGATCGCCATCAGGGGCACGATGCCGGATCCTCCCGCGATCAGCAGCGTAGGGCCGCCATCTGCGGCACGCCAGATGAAGTGACCGCCAATCGGGCCACGAACCTCGATCGTGTCGCTGGGCTGCGCCACGTCGTGGAAATAGGACGACACTTCGCCGTTCTCCAATCGCTCGATGGCAAGCTCAACATCCTCCGTGCCGGGCGCCGAGGCAATGGAGTAGCTTCGTTGCGCCTCATAGCCGTCGGCTGCCGTCAGCCGGACATCGACATGTTGCCCCGCCACGCGAGGTCCAAGCCGGGCGTGAAGAAATACGCTCACCACGCGGTCGGTCCGCCGGAGGATCCGGGCAATGGTCGCTTCTTGCCAGCGGGCCGGTGCGGGGGACGCAACGTCTGCCTTCATGGGTCGTTCGTGTAGCGTTGCTCGCGCCAAGGATCACCATACATGTGGTAGCCCCGCAGCTCCCAAAAACCCGCCTCGTCGCGGGCGGTGAAGCGCAGGCCCTTGATCCACTTGGCGCTCTTCCAGAAATACAGGTGGGGGACGAGAAGTCTCGCCGGCCCGCCATGCTCCGCCTCGAGCGGCGCGTTCGCAAAGCGCGTCGCGATCATTGCCTTCCCGCCAAGAAGATCCGCGACCGGAACGTTGGTGCTGTAGTCGTCGTGTGATTCGGCCAGCAGGTACGCGCTTGGCGGGACAGCACCTACGGCGTGTAACAAATCATCGATGGTGACGCCGCTCCAGGTTGTATCCAGCTTCGACCACTTGGTGACGCAATGAATGTCGCCGCGCCAGATAGTTTGCGGCAAGGCCTCGAATTCCGCCCATGTCCAACTCGCCAGTGGTCGCGCCCCATCGCTTATGGTGAGGCTCCACTGCGCGGGCTCGACCGCCGGCGTCGGCCCTTTCGCCAAGACAGGGAAGTCCTCTGTCCGGTATTGCCCTGGCGGCAGACGACGCGCTACGTTGTCGCTCGGCCGCCGCCCGAAAAATCCGCGTGTCGTCATTAGGTATTCTCCTGTCGATAAAACCATACCCGCTTCAGGCCCTCAACGTTGTGGCATGGTCGCCCGAGCGGATCAGGCTTCACGATCGGCCAGCAGGTGCCGGGAGCTCGTCGACGTGCCCTCGACCAGAAACTGCTTGGCGCGCTGCTGAATCTGCCGATCGGCGACGCTCACGCGTTCGTGCTGGCGCAAGTGTTCGAGCCATGATTCGTCCATGAAACACTCAACGAAGTGCGACGGATCGGCCGAGTCGTGGAAGAGTTCCCAGAAATAAGCGCCATTGCGACGGCGCATTTCGCGCACAGCGTTCATCGCGGCAACAAATTCGGCGCGCTTCTCCGGTTGTACACGGTACTCGATGGTGACCATGACCGGGCCACTGTCGGGTTCCGGAGTTTCGGCCAGGACCGGTGCCGGCCATGACAGCGACGGCGTGAAATCGAGTACTTCGTGATGACCGAGCTTGAATCTCCAGGTCAATCCAATAAACATCACCGTGCCGACGGCGGCTGTCGTGAGTGCCGCGGGAATTCCAATCTGGGTCGCGACTTGCCCCCAGAGGATGCTACCGAGCGCCATGCCTCCCATGAATACGACGACAAACGCGGCGAGTCCCCGGGCCCGTACCCACTCGGGCAGCGTCAACTGCGCGGAGACCTGGAGCGCGGAAAGAATGCCTATCCAGGCGACGCCGGTGGCGAGCATGGCCACAGCCAGCAGGCCAACGTTCTGCAGCTGGGCAAGGGCGAGGGTCGCGAGCGCATAGAGCGCGCTCGCCCCGGCCACCAAGGCGTCGCGCGAGATCCTCGCCCGCACCCGGGGCAGGAACATGGCTCCGACAACCGCACCCAAACCGATACAGGTCAGCAACAGACCATAGACTTCCGGGCCTCGCCCGAGCTCTTGCCGTACAACGAGGGGAAACAGCGACCAGGTCGCGCTGGCGAACACGAAGAATGCGCCGCCACGGATGAGCACGACCTGCAGCGCACGGGTGTGCATAACAAAGCGCATCCCAACGCGTATGGCACTGAGAAAGCGCTCGGCCGGCAGCGTGCTCTTGTGGTGTTCGCGCCGCCACCGCAGCAGAGCTGCCAGGATCCCGATGGAGGACAGGGCATTGAGCACGAAGACGAGCCATGCGCCCGCCGTCGCCACCAGAATGCCCGCAATCGCCGGTCCGATCGCGCGCGAGGCGTTGATGGCGACGCTATTGAGCGTGATGGCAAACGGCATCTCGTCGGCGGGAACCAGATCGGGAACGATTGCTCCCCATGCCGGCATCATCATGGCCCCGCCGACCCCGAGGGCGAAGGTGAATGCGATGAGCGCCCAGGCGGTAGTCATGTCAAGCCAGGTCAAGACCCCGAGCGCGCCGGCCACAACCACCAAATAGACTTGAATGGCGATCAGGAGCCGGCGACGGTCCACGATGTCGGCAAGGGCGCCCGCGGGCAATGCCAGCAGCATCACGGGAAAGCTGTCCGCGGCCTCCACGAGCGCCACCATCGACGGGGACGGGGAAAGCGAGGTCATTAGCCAGCCGGCCCCCACGTCCTGCATCCAGGATCCGATGTTCGACACCAGGGTGGCGATCCAAAGGCTGCGAAAGAGCGCGTTGTGCAACGGGCTCCAGGGCGAGCGTGCGTTGGACGACGCTGGGGCTCCCGGATTAGGGGCGGATCGGAGCGCGGTCATTGCGTCCCGCAGTCTGTCGGATGCCTCGCTGTCGCGGCTCGGGCGCCGGCGGCAAGTGCGTTCACGGGCATGCTGGTTCCTAGTCTAAGCGCGAAATTCGACGCCGCCTGCGTGACGGAGTTGCAACGCTCGTCGGCCACCCACCATAGGAAGCGGAGGGCGGTGCCGTCAGGTCCCCACGGTCCACGGTTCCGACGAAGACGATAGCCGGTACGCCGCCACGCCATTGACGACGAGCAATGCCAACGCCACGGCGAGGGCGGGGCTGACGCCCACATGAAAAATGAGCACCGCGCCGACGGCGGCCCCCAGAAACATGGTGACCGTGGCCAGTACGCGACGGCCGGGATTGAGATTCTTGCCGCCTGCCAGCGTCGAATCGGCAGCCAGTCCCGTCAGCGTGAGCGTGAGCACCGTCGTGGTCAGGTCGGGCACACCGAAACGGCGCGCCATCGCATTCTGCAAGCCCATCGTAATCGCAAGCAGGGCGATAAGGCCATAACGGGGCAGGAGGCCATCGAGATCGGGAGCCGCCATCGATAGCCCGAGTGCGGCGCCAACTAGCGCGATTTTGATATAAGTTGCGACGGCCAGAAGCCGGCCGCGATGCTGCCCCAGGGTTGAGCCAAGGCGACCGCCGGCGAGCGCGCCTGCCAGGAACGCGGCGATGGCGGTAAGCGACGCAGGAATCGAGAATTCCTGCGCGTCGGCAACCGCAAATCCCAGGAAGACAACGTTCCCCGTCATGTTGGCTACGAAGACGTGCCCCAGTTTGAGATAGCTCACGGAATCGACAAGTCCGGTAACCATGGTGAGGACGAAGAGCAACGCTGGCAGCGGACCGTGCCGTTCGTCATGCAAGGCAGCCGACGCTGTCTGCCACGGGAGGAGGGCCATTTTGTTCTCCAATTTTTCCCGGAACCGGTACCGCATCAGTCCACCCGCAACCGATCGGACCGAGCTCCTTAGTGGTTGTGCCCGCCGCCCGCCCCAAACGAGCAAGAGGCTTGTCGAACCTTACACCATTTGCGCGTCGCTCCCCTTGTCGTCCAGTCCGCCCCTGTTTCATCCTGCGTTGGATTGGCAGATAACCTCTGGCACACTTCGTCATTGCATCCCGCCAGACCCCGCCGTCAACAAGGTTTGTAAGGATTGTAGTCGCCCCGATCATGACGAATGACCTCGTGACATTCATCGGCGGCATGCCCAAGGCCGAGCTGCATCTGCACATCGAGGGCACGCTGGAGCCGGAACTTGCGTTTCACCTGGCCCAGCGCAATGGCGTGGCCCTCCCCTATGCGTCGGTGGAGGCGCTGCGGGCAGCATACCAATTTACGAACCTGCAGTCCTTCCTCGACATCTACTACGCCGGCGCCAGCATCCTGAAGCACGAGCGGGACTTCTACGACATGACATGGGCGTACCTCGCGCGTGCCCAAGACGATAACGTGGTGCATACCGAGATTTTCTTCGATCCACAGACACACACGGCCCGCGGCGTGCCCATGGCCACGGTGGTCGCGGGGATCACGCACGCTCTGGAGGACGGTGAGCGCAAATTGGGCATTAGCTCGCGGCTGATCATGTGCTTTCTGCGGCATCTGAGCGAGGCCGAGGCGTTCGCCACCGTGGATGCGGCGTTGCCGTTCAGGGAACGGATTGTCGGCGTGGGCCTCGATTCTTCGGAGCGTGGACACCCGCCGAGCAAATTCGAACGCGTCTTTGCCCGATGCCGCGAGCTTGGCTGGCGAGCCGTTGCGCATGCGGGCGAGGAGGGGCCGGCGTCTTACATCTTCGAGGCATTGGACTTGCTCAAGGCCGAGCGCATCGATCACGGAGTGCGCTGTACCGAAGACGCGGCGCTGGTCGAACGCCTGGCACGTGAGGGGGTGCCTCTTACGGTCTGCCCCTTGTCGAACGTCAAGCTGTGCGTGTTTCCGAATCTGCAGCAGCACAATCTAAAGCGGCTGCTGGCGGCTGGCCTGCGCGTCACCGTCAACTCGGACGACCCGGCTTATTTCGGCGGCTACATCAACGACAATTTCGCCGCTGCGCAGCAGGCGCTGGACCTGTCTCGCGACGATCTGCACCAGTTAGCGAAGAATAGCTTCCTCGCCGCGTTCATTGACGACGCGCACAAAATGCGCCTTTGCGCGGCGCTGGACGCCTATTGCAGCGCCCATTAGCTCAGGCGCAACGTGGTGGATGGTCACCGCGTCGGAGCGGAAACCCGACCGTACTCGAATGGCACGCGCTTGAGAGCGAAGAGCGACACGGCGGAGTCATCGTTTACGACAAACTTCGCGATCTAACTACTCCGACGCTCACGACGATGGGGCGCGGCGCACCATTTCACCGATGATCGCCGTAAACTGCTCGCCAAACTCGTGCTGGAGAAAATCCTTCGATAGCAAGGCACTGGCCAGGAGGCTCGGCTCAATCTCGAGATGATAGGTGAGGCGGGTCCCCTTCCCCTCGGATTGCAGCACGAGCGTTGATGCGACTCGGCGCAGGCTGCCTTTGGTCTGCAAGCTGTCAATGGCGCCCATGGGTTTCATTTCGATCTTGCGTTCGGTAGTGTAAGGAAAGCTCACGGCACCATACTTGGCCACACCGTGCTGTTCGATCGTTACCGAGTTGTCGTCGCGCTTCAATACCTTGCTTTCCGCCACGTTCGGTACCCATTGCGCCATGTGATCGAAGTCGGTAAGCACGTCCCACGCGACCGCTTGCGCAACCGGTGCAAACATGACTGCGTTGAGAACATACGTCTCGCCATCGTATGTGACGTCGACGCTGCGTATCGGTGAGTCCGCAGCAAGCGACGCGTTGCCGGCGAGCAGTAGCATTGCAGTAAGTAGGCAGACCCAGGCATTCGGGCTCACCGGCTTCGATCGCGAAATAAGCATAATGTTGACTCGACGTTGGTCGACACCGCGGTCGGCAGGCTCAGTGTTGCAGCCCCGTACCGGCTACGGCTTCGGGTTTACAATCAGGATCGCGCCATGGGTCCTGGCTACGCTGGGTGCTCGATTCTCACCGAAATGGACGCCGCCGGCAAATCGCAGGCCAGTCCTTCGCGGCAGACCGAGCATGAGGCGAGATCGATATGGAGAGCGAATGCGGCTAAGACAGCGGCAATCACGTCGATCAGCGATGATCGCACGCATAGGTAGCTGTTTGATTTTCGCCGTAATTCTTGTTCAATGCGCTTCGCTCTCGGCGCAAAGTGCCGCCGAATCGGGTTACCACAAGGTGCGGGAAATTCTTCTTGGCGGCGACGGGGGTTGGGACTATCTGACGTTCGATAACGGGGCGCGTCGGCTCTATATCTCTCGATCGACCCAAGTGATCGTTTTTGATCCGGACTCGGGCAAGACGCTGGGAATAATCCCCGACACTCCCGGTGTGCATGGCATCGCGGTCGCAGCGGAATTGGAAACCGGCTATACGAGCAACGGGCGTGACGGAACGGTCACGGTGTTTGATTTACGGACGTTGCGGCAGCGGACTCGGATCACCGTCGGCAGCAACCCGGACGCGATTCTCTATGAACCGACGACCAAGCGCGTGTTCGCATTCAATGGCGTGAGTCGCACCGCATCGGTTATCGATGCGCAGACCGACTTGGTTATCGACACGCTGCCGTTGGGCGGAAAGCCGGAATTCGCAGTAACAGACGGACACGGAGCGATTTTTGTCAACCTCGAAGACAAGTCCGAAGTGGAGAAAATTGACGCGGGCCGGATGACAATTGAAGCCCGCTGGACCGTCGCGCCGTGCGAAAACCCGACCGGCATATCGATGGACGTTCAGCGCCGACGGCTCTTCGTCGGCTGCTCCAACCGGCTCATGGCGGTCGTCGATGCCGATCAGGGTCGCGTCGTCACAACGCTTCCCATCGGCGCGGGGTGCGACGCGACGGGAGTCGATTCGCAGGCGAACCTGGCGTTCAGCTCCAACGGAGACGGCACACTGACCGTGATCCGCGAAGACAGCCCCGACCGGTTTGTCGTCGCTGAGAATGTGCCCACGAAGGTCGGTGCACGGACCATGGCGGTCGATTCGCAACAACGACGGGTCTATCTGGTGACTGCCGAGTTTGGTCCGCGTCCCCCCGCGACCGCCGACCGCCCGAAACCGCGGCCACCCATCCTTCCGGGATCGTTCAGCCTGCTGGTAATGGCGCGCTGAGCTAGCCGGCCTGCAAGGCTTCGCCGCCGCGGCGCGGGGGCCTTATGGCGTGGTGATGCGCGCGCCGGCAGCCGGCGTCCGCTCTTTTGGTAGAACCCTGCGGTTTGCGCCCGATCTTTGCGTCAGCTACCATGCGCTCAGGGCGCCAGTGTTACGGTCTGAAATTCGGTCCGCGGTCGCCGTCATGGCAAAGGATGGAGTTTTTTCGTTTGTGCGCGGCCACGCACGCGGTACCGACTCGGCGCTCCCCATCGTGCTTCGGCGCTAAGCTACCCCTCCTCAGAGGGGCGCGACCGGCGCGGCACTGTCAGCCGTCATAGCAAAGGATTGCACCAAGCAACATGTGCGGCATTGCGGGGTATTGGAGTGCCGATCCACGCGCGCGGGAGGCGCTCCCAAGGATGACCGCCGCGCTAGCTCATCGTGGCCCGGACGCGGACGGTTTCTACTACGACGGGCCGGTCGGATTGGGCCATCGCCGGCTTTCCATCATTGATATCGTAGGCAGCAACCAGCCGCTGGTCTCCGACGATGGCTCGGTCGTCGTGATCTTCAACGGCGAGATTTACAACTTCCGCGAGCTCAGGCAAGAGTTGATGGCTGCCGGCCATGTTTTCACCACCAAGGGCGACGGCGAGGTAATACTGCACGCCTGGCGGGCCCGCGGCGAGCGCATGCTCGAGTGGCTTACGGGTATGTTTGCGTTCGCGCTGTGGGATCGCACGCGCCAGCAACTGTTCGTCGCTCGAGATCACTTGGGCGTGAAGCCTCTGTACTATGCATGGCACGCCGGAACGCTCGTGTTCGGGTCGGAAATCAAGGCGCTGTTGCCGTTCCCTGGTTTGCCTCTTGCGATCGACCGCGACGCCTTGGCGCTCTACCTCGAGTGCCAGTACATCCCGGCACCGTACAGCATCTACAACAGCGTCCGAAAGCTGGAGGCCGGCCATTGGCTGTCAGTGCGCGACGGCGCTCTTCGAACCGGAAGTTTCTGGACACCGTCTTATGTGCCCAAACATGAGCTTGCTGTCGAGACGGCAACTGACATGCTGGAGGAGCGGCTCAAGCGATCAGTCGACTCGATGCTGGTGGCGGATGTTCCCGTTGGCGTATTTGTTAGCGGCGGGGTCGATTCAGGCTTGGTTGCCGCGATGGCGAACCGCCTGTCCGGCGGCGAAATCGATACGTTTAATCTGGGGTTCACCGGGCACGCCGTGGGAAGCGAGCACGAGCACGCCGAGCGTGTGGCCGCACATATAGGAAGCCGCCATCATTGCTTGATGCTTGCCCCCGGTGACGTGCTGGCCGGCATGGATCGATGGGTCGAGACATTTGACGAGCCATTTGGGGACCATGCTGCACTGCCGACCATGGCGCTTGCCGAGTTTGCCCGCGAAACGGTCAAAGTGGTCCTGACCGGAGAGGGTGCAGACGAGGTCTTTGGTGGCTACGCCAACTATGCCAAGCGAGTGCGAGAAGAGCGAATTACGAGGATCCTCGGCGCGAAGGGTTCGCCGCTACCGTGGCTACTGCGCCAGCTTCCGGGGCGCCTGAGGCGAGATCGGATTCTCAAGGCAGCGCTGGAACCGGATCGCCGTCGCTACACGACCATCCCCAATATCTTCGACTCCGCCTTGCGGCGAACGTACCTTACCGACTCGTTCCGTCTTGGCACGCAGACGACCTTGGCTGATCGAGCGGAACTGTTCTTCACCGAATGCGACTCGCCGTCGTACCTCGATCGACTTCTGAACATCGATACGCGGCTTTGGTTACCCGATGATCTTCTGGCCAAGGTCGATCGCGCAACGATGGCATTTTCGCTTGAGGCGCGGGTGCCGTATCTTGACCAGGACCTGGTCGGGTGGTGCGCGCGTTTGGATCCGGCGCTGAAGGTGAGCGACGGCGGCGTCGCCAAGGTGCTCTTGAAGCAACTGGCGGAGCGATACCTGCCGCGAGAGATCGTTGACCGTTCCAAGCAGGGATTTACGATGCCTCTCGATCGCTGGATGGCCAACGAGTTGAGACCGGATATCAGCATCGCCCTTGGACCGGAGGGCATGGAGCGGCGTGGCCTGATACGAGTTCCCGCGCTCCGCAGAATCTGTGCCGAGCACTATTCCGGTAGGAAAAACCATTCCACGCGCTTGTGGACTCTCCTGGTCCTCGAGCGCTGGTTCGCCCGGTACCAACCGGAATTCGTCGTGTGATTAATGCGTCCTTTGTCGATCGTTCATACCGAATCCTCTAACGGCTGGGGCGGGCAGGAGATCCGCATCCTTAGCGAAGCCTTGGGGATGCTCGAGCGCGGTCATCATGTCAAGCTGGTCACGGCGCACGACACGGCTATCGCAGTGGCTGCAGCGCGCGCGGGAATTCCGGTGACGACATTGCCGATCCAGAAAAAAGGTCTTCACGACTTCTGGTGCTTGCGCCGCTGGCTTGCGGCGGAGCGAACGCATGTTGACATCGTTAACACCCACAGCTCGACTGATAGTTGGCTCGCCGCAATCGCGTGTGCGACCATGCGCGATGCACCTGCAATCGTTCGTACAAGACATGTCTCGACCGAGATCAACGAAGGTGTGGCAACGCGCTGGCTCTACGCCGATGCCACCGCGCATATCGTGACCACTGGCGAAGCCCTCCGGTCTCAACTGCTGACTCGCTTGCGCATCCCGACCAATCGGGTAACGTCGGTGCCGACTGGCATTGATCTAACCCGTTTCGTTCCGGGTGACGCATACGCGGCGCGGCGGCAACTCGGATTGCGGCCGCAACCTGCGCTCGGATGCGTCGCGACGCTGCGCAACTGGAAAGGTCACGACTACCTTCTCGAGGCGATTGCGCTGGACCGCCGCGGCTGGAACGGATGGTCCGTATTTATTGTCGGCGACGGCCCACACCGCCCGAAGCTCGAAGCGCATCTTACAGCGCTCGGACTCGGCGACCTGGTGCACTTCGTGGGTCAGCAGGACGACGTGGTGCCCTGGCTTCAGGCGATGGATCTGGTCACCCTGCCGTCCTTCGGGGAGGAAGGCGTTCCGCAGGCGATCATGCAAGCCATGGCCTGCGGCATCGCGGTCGTGTCCACGCCGGTGGGCGCGATCGCGGAGGCCGTGGAGGATGAGCTAACCGGACTTCTGGTCGCGCCGCGGTCGGCCGAAGCGCTCAGTGTCGGACTCGCGCGCTTGCGCGATGACGAGCCATTGCGAGCTCGCTTTGGGGCGCAGGCCCGCCTGCGCGCGCTGCGTGACTTCGGAATCGGCCCGATGCTTGACCGCATGGAGGGTATTTTCGGCCAGGTCGCAGGAGTTAGCTGAGGTGTGCGGGATCGCGGGATTTTTCGGCACGCGCACGGTCGCGCCAAGTTCAATCGAGCAGATGCTCAGTGCGCTGCGTCCGCGGGGCCCCGACGCGGAGTCCGCCGTCCTGTGGGGCGCGGACTTGAAGCGCACCGACGCACCCGCTGCAAACGGCCTCTTAAGTACACGTTTGGCGATCATCGACCCACGCCCGGACGCCAACCAACCCATGGCCAACGCCGCAGGGGATGTGTGGATAGCCTATAACGGCGAGGTCTACGACTGGGCATCCGACGCCAGGACGCTGTCTGCGGCCGGCTACCAATTTCGTACGCACTCGGATACGGAATTCATCCTCCACGCCTACGAGCACTGGGGGCTGCGCTTCATCGAGCGGCTGCGTGGCATGTTTGCGCTGGCCATCCTGGATCTGCGCCAACGGTCGGTCTACATTATTCGCGATCGATTCGGTTTGAAACCCGTGGTCTATGCGCATCGGCCCGACGGTTTCGCCTTCGCCTCGACGGTCCGCGCCCTCTTGCCCTGGGTACCATCCGGAGCGCGCGAGTTTTCGGGGGAGAGTATCGATGCCTTCCTCGCGCATCGAACCATTCCCGCGCCGCGAACGGTGTTTGCCGCCATGCGCAGGCTGCCGGCAGCACAGTACCTGCGCTACGACCTCGCCAACGGCAAACTGACTGGGCACGAGTATTGGCGACCGGAAGCATCAACCGACCCTTGGCTTTCCACCCTGGATGCCTCGATCCAGATGCGCACGGTCGCGGACCGGCCGCTCGGGCTTTTCCTTTCGTCGGGGATCGACTCGGGTGTGGTGGCCTGTCGCCTGGCGGGCCTGGGACACCGGGGGGTGCAGACATTTACGGCAGCGTTTCCCGGAACGAGTTTCGATGAGAGCGGCGACGCCCGGACGACCGCGGCGCACCTGGGGCTGGCAAACGCTTCGCTCCCCGTCTCGAATCGTATTGCGGACGATTTCCCTCGCCTCATTGCCGATCTCGATGAACCGTTTGCGGATCCGAGCAGCGTGCCGATGTGGCAACTCGCCCGCGAAACGACGCGCCACGTCAAGGTTGTTCTGGGCGGCGATGGGGGAGACGAGCTCTTTGGCGGGTATAAGCGCTACGCCAAGCATCTGCGTACCCGCTGGCGGCGCGGAGCGAGCCTGCCGTGGCTGCAAGCGTCTGCGACCATCAGCGGACGTGGGTGGCAGCGGATTGCGGAGGAGCTCCGCCTCGACTGGCGATCGGCGTACGTGCTGCGCTTCTCAGGAATGAGGCCTCGCCAGCGCAGGTTCCTGCAACCGGATCTGATGGCGCAGCCGCACTACTGGCGCATCCCTGGGGACTCGGGACGTGGTTCCCTCGAGACGCTGCTCGAAATCGACCGCTTGAATTACTTGCCCGAGTACATACTGCGCAAGGGCGACCTCTGCACTATGGCGCATGGGCTCGAACTGCGCGCGCCGCTCCTGGACCATCGCTTTGTGGCTTGCATAATGGGCATCCCGTCCGGGCAACGATTTACCACGCCAGCCAAACGGTTTCTTGCGCCGGCACTGGCGCCAATCGCCGATCTCGACCCTTTCGCGCGCAAGAAGCGGGGCTTCAATCCGCCCATTGACGGCTGGCTGCAAGGTGACCTGGGGCCGCGGCTCGACGGATTGGGAGAGCGCCTATCGGCCCTCTCGGCGGGCCAGCTCGTTGCGCCCAGGGTCGACCGCTTCGTCGCCGCGTGGCGCGACGGAGCAAGCAATCTGGCTGAACAATTGCTGCAGCTGGTGATCCTCGACGAGTCGCTGCGTCAGCTTGCCGAACTGGCAAGACTGGCATGAACCGGTAACCTTGTGGCGCCGGGTATCACCTGGCGGGGGCTGGGGGACCCAGCGTCGTGCCCGCCCGAGCGCGGAGTCCCCGGACGCACTGCTCGACCGACGAAGCGTCAATCGTCCCGAAATTGGCGCTCGTAGAGTCGCGCATAAATTGATTTGCGCGCTAGCAGCTCGCCGTGCGTTCCCTGCTCCGCAATTCGCCCGTGCGCGAGCACAACGATACGGTCGCAATGTTCAATCGTGGACAGCCGATGGGCAATCACGATTGTCGTCCGACCGCTCATGAGGTGGTCGAGGGCTATCTGCACCTGCCGCTCCGACTCCGTATCGAGCGCCGAAGTCGCCTCGTCGAGAATGAGTATCGGCGCATCCTTAAGTATTGCGCGCGCGATAGCGATGCGCTGGCGCTGGCCTCCAGAAAGTCGGGTGCCCCGCTCGCCCACAATCGTGTCAAAGCCCTTTGGCATGGCGCGAATGAAGTCCAGTGCATTGGCAGCCTCCGCCGCACTTTCAATTGCCTCGCCGGAGGTGCCGGCCAATGATCCGTAGGCAATGTTGGCTGCAACGCTCTCGTTAAAGAGCACAATATCCTGGCTCACCAGGGCGATTTGGCGCCGCAGGTCTTTGAGACGAATCGTCGCGATATCCACGCCGTCGAGAAGGACCCGCCCCTCTGTGGGGACGTAAAGCCGCGGGATGAGGTTGGCCAGCGTCGACTTCCCGCCGCCGCTCGGGCCGACCAATGCGATTAACTCCCCCGGTTTGATGGCTAGATTGACCAGGGAAAGGGCCGGTGCTGCGTCTACGCCGTAGCGCTTGGTCACATTCTCGAAGGTGACTCGACCGGCCGAGCGGCCCAGCTCTATCGTGCCGGTGTCGGGTTCCGGTGTCTCATCGATCAAGCCGAACACACTTTCGGCCGCGGCAAGCCCGCGCTGAATGGTGCCGGCTACGTTGCTTAGTGTCTTAAGCTGGTTGAGCAGATGCAGGAGGGCGAATACGTAGGTCATGAACTGGGGAGCGTCAAATCCCTGCGTGGCACTTTGACGCAACGCAGTCCATACGATGACGCTGACTGCGCACGCGACAATGATCTGCGTGATCGGTGTTCCAAGAGCTGCCGCCGATGCTTGCTTGGCGACCGCCTGCCGGAGTCGGTCACTCATGGTGCGCATGCGTTTGCTCTCGAAGGATTCGCCCCCGAAGACCTTCACGACGCGATGCGCACCAATGGCCTCTTCCAGCACGTGGGTCAGAAGGCCGATACGATCCTGGACCAGCCGACTCACGCGGCGCAGTCGCCCGTGGACCATGCGGATCGCAACCCCAACCAAGGGAAATGCAACGAACGCGATTAACGTAAGTTGCCAGTTCAAATAGAGCAGATACGCCAGCATGAATGCGATCGTCAGCGTGTTCCGGATGACGACAGTGATCGCTTCCGAGGCGGCCGAGGAAATCTGCTGGGCGTCGAAGGTTATCTTTGAAAGCAGGATGCCGGCGGAGGTGGCGTCAAAAAACGACGCCGGCATTCTCAGCAGGTGGTCGCACGCTTCGCACCGCAGGTCGAATACCACACGCGAGCCGATCCACGCCAGCCCGAACTCGCTAGCATAGGAGCCGATGCCGCGGAGGACGAAAACTCCGACAATACCGACGGCGAAGTACCAGCCCGGGGTTGCGCCAGGGGTTTGCAGGCTTCGAAGCAGTGGCGTGAGGCCCTGCAGCAGGAGCAAATCGGTGCCCGCCACAACCAGCATGCCAACGATGGCGATCGAGAATACGGCGCGATACGGGCGCACGTAGCGCAAGATTCTGCGATAGAGTTTCACGAGCGGAACAGAAAAGGATGCGGAATGTTGAGTGCTGCGGCAGATCGCGTAGTGTACCGAGTCACCGGATCGATTACAAAAGCGCGCACGACAGTACGTTTCCCCGCACAGCGACGATTACAGAGCATCTTGCTCAGGCGCGACAATTCCGACGCACGAGTCACGTAGCCCATGCGGGCCGCACGCTCACACAAGCTTGACAAGCTGCTTGCCGAAATTACCACCCGTGAGCAAGGCGATCAGCCCCTTTGGGGCATTGTCGATGCCGTGGACGACCGACTCGCGGTACTTCAGCTTTCCCTTGGCCAGGCAGTCGGCAAGCCCCTCCACCGCCTCGCCATAGCGATGCTTCCAGTCGAACACGATCATGCCCTGCATCCTGATGCGGTTAACTAGCACCGAACGCAGCATCGTGTAGCCATATGGCTCGGCCGCGCTGTATTCGGCGATCAGTCCGCACACGACTATCCTAGAGAACGGATTCATGACCCGCAGCAGCGTGTCGAGAATCTCGCCACCGACGTTCTCGAAATGGACGTCGACGCCCTTCGGGCAGGCGTCGCGCAGGTCCTGCAGCAGGTTGCCGGCTTTGTAGTCTATGCAGGCATCGAAACCGAGTTCGCGCACGACGTAGTCGCATTTTGCTTGGCCGCCGGCGATGCCGACCGCGCGACAACCGCGGATTTTCGCCAACTGTCCTGCGACGCCGCCGACGGCACCCGAGGCAGCAGATACGACGAAGGTTTCTCCCGTCTTCGGCTGGCCGATCTCGGACAAGCCGAACCACGCGGTAATGCCTGGCATACCCAGGACTCCGAGGTAACATGACGCCGGAGCTCGGCTTGTGTCGATCGGCGTAAGTTCGCTTCCCCTGGCCACGCCGTAGAGCTGCCAGCCGAGTTGGGTCAGCACCTTGTCACCGGGTTTGAAGCGCGGGTCGTGCGATTCGAGGACCTCGCCCACGGTCTGCCCCACCATCACCTGGCCAAGCTGCACCGAGGGTGCATACGACTTGACGTCACTCATGCGCCCGCGCATGTAAGGGTCGAGTGAAAGCCAGTCATTTCTTACCAGCGCCTCACCGGCGCCCGGCGCGGCTAAAGGCGCATCGACGATGCGAAAGTTGTCTTCCGTCACCGCCCCCCGCGGGCGGCTGGCGAGTAGGACCTGCCGGTTGCCTGGCATGGATGACCGCGCCTCAGCGCGCACTCGCCCAAACGCTCAGCATGCCGATGGAGCGGATTTCGATGCCATCGATGGCGATGTGCAGCGGCTCGTCCTCACGCTGCGCACCGAGCACGTAGAGCAAAGGCAGGTAGTGCTCAGGCGTCGGTACCGCAAGGCGCGCGTCCGCCCCGGCCTGCTCATAGTTGATCAGACGCTGGTATTGCCGGGTCGAAAGCGCGTCGCGCACGTAGTTGTTGAAACGGTTCGCCCAATCGTACGGCGCCCCGCCACCCCAGCCGATCAGGCGCAGGTTATGTACAACGTTGCCGCTGCCGATGACGAGCACACCTTCGTCGCGCAGCGGCGCCAGGTGCGCGCCGATGGTGTGATGAAATACCGCCGGCTTGGTCGCGTCGATGGCAAGCTGGACGACGGGGATGTCGGCATCAGGGAACGCGTGCTTGAGCACCGACCACGTCCCATGATCGAGACCCCAGGAGTGATCGAGCGCGACGTCGACCGGCGCGAGCAACTCGCGCACGCGAGCTGCTAGGTCAGGGTCGCCGGGCGCCGGGTATTGCACGTCGAATAGCGCCTGTGGAAAGCCGTAGAAGTCGTGTATCGTTTTCGGCCGCGTCATCGCCGTGACCGCGGTTGCTTGGGCGTACCAGTGCGCCGAAATGGCCAGGATCGCCTTCGGTCGACCAGCCAGTGCGCCAAGCTGCCGCCACGCATCGGTGTACTGGTTGCGTTCCAGCGTGTTCATCGGGCTGCCGTGCCCGAAAAAAATCGCCGGCATGCGGGTACTCGTCGAAGCCGTCATTGACTGGTACGAGCGAAAGATGCCGGCGCGCGCGCCGGCTGACGGCAGAGAATGCGGGCAAAGGAGCGTAATTGCAAGCGGGCACGTGTCACGCGGGTAGGCACCGCGACCACCCCGCTGCCCGATGCGAAATGCATTTTCAGCCCTGGCCGGCGAGGACCCGCGCGACGCCGGCCGGCAGCGACGGCGCCAAGCTTTCGCCGAGCAAGATCGCGCCGTTGGCCAAGCCCGGCACGGGAATGAGCAACGCAGCCGGTGAGCAAAGCGCGGTCGGGCGCCGTTGGCAGACCAGCGCGGCTACTGCTTCTTTGCGAAATCGCCGGCGAATACATCGACGAAGGCGTCGGGCCGCACGTACTTGCGCAACGCGGCGTTTACCGCCTGCGTGGATAGGCTTGCGATGGCGGCGTCGACCGATGCCGAAAAGGCAAAAGTTCGGCCAAGATAGGCCTGCTCCACAAGCCCGCCCGCGAGGCGCCCATCCTGTGCCCGGGCAAGTGCACGCTCCTGCAGCATCGCTTTCTTCGCATCAGCGACTTCCTCGTCCGTGAAGCCATCGCGGACGGCGCGCTCGAACTCTTCGTTCAGCGCCGTCTTCAGCCGCGACAGATTTTCCGGGGCGAAGATCGCCTCTCGCGTCAGCGATGTGTTGGGCTCAAAACTCGATGCCTCGAGCGACGAATAGACACCGTAGCTCAGCCCCTCGCGCTGACGTATCCGTTCCCAGAGGCGCGAATTGGGAGAACCGCCGAGGATGAAGTTCGCAACTATTAGCGCGGGATAATCGGGACTCGTGTCGGTTACCGGCAGCGCAAGCTCGCCCGACAGCACCGCGTTGGCCTTGTCCGGCGTCTGGGCGCGGATTTCCTTTGGCGGCTTGACAATAAGCGGTTCGGGCACCCGCCTGTAGGGCTCGCGGCTCGTCCACGAGCCAAGCAGCTCCTCGAGCAGCGGCTTCGTGGCCGCGGCGTCGAAATCACCGACGATCGCGAGCTCGGCATGCGATCCGCCTGTGAAGCGGGAGTAGAAATCACGGACCGCGTCGAGCTTCGCCGTCTCGAGGCTACGCATCTCCTCGTCGACTGTCTGCACGTAACGGACATCACCTTGCGCGTACGGATTGCCATACCGACCGAGCAGGCGCTCGGCAATGTCGTCCGGATCGCTGCGGTGTGCCTCGATGTCGGTCGAGCGCTCGCGTTTGAGCTTCTCGAATTCGCTCGCAGGAAACGACGGCTCGCGCAATATTTCACTCACGAGCCGCAGCGAGGAAGCGAGGTACTCGCGCACGGTTTGGCCGCGCACTTGTGTGCCCGTACCATTGCCGTCGATCGAAAGGCGGGTGCGCGAGGCATCGAGCGCATCATCTATTTCCTGCCGATTGTGCCTGCTGGTGCCGCGCATGAGCATTGCCGCCGCGAGCGCGCCGTCGGTATCCCGGCCGATGAGCGATCGCTCGTCGCCTTGGTGCAGCTGAAGTGACAACTGCACCACGCCGCCACGCGTCTTCTTCGGCAGCAAGGCCACTTTCATGCCGTTGGCGAGCGTGAAGCGCTGCGTACGAGCCTCGAGGTTGGTGGGCATCGCGTCGAACGATTCGCCTGCGGCGACCGCCGCGTCGCCCTTGTAGTCCTTAACCATTGCAGCGATGTCGATGCTTGCCTGCACCGGCGCATGGTCCGGATGCGCATCGGGGACGAATTCACCAACCGTGCGGTTGGACTGCTTGAGATACTCCGTAGCGACGCGTTGCACGTCGGCGACGCCGACCGTGCGCCAACGGTCGCGCTGTAGGAAGAACAGCCGCCAGTCGCCACTCGCCATCGAGTCGGAGAGCGACGCGGCGAACGCCTGCGGGCTGCTGATAATTCGTTCGAACTCATTCAGCGCCCGGGCACGCACGCGCTCGATCTCGGCGGCAGTGATCGGCTGCGCCGCAACGCCCTCCAACGCGGCAAGCATCGCATCGCGCGCCTTGGCCAGTGAGCCGTCCCCGGCAACTTGCGCGAAGAACATCACGACCCCCGGATCGTGCATGCCCCAGTTGTCGCCCTCTACCGTGCTGGCGAGATTCGTGTCGACCAGCGCGCGATAGAGCCGACCGGAGGGCGCGGCGGTCATGATCTCGGTAAGTGCGTCCATGGCGACGAAATCGGGGCTTGCCTCAGGCATCGTGTGATAGAGCGCACCGACGATTTGCGTGTCGCCGACGCGGCGCAACACAACCTGCCGTTCGCCGTCCTGCACTGGCTCATCGGTGTAGAGGGGAGGGAGTTTGCGCGTCGCCCGTGGAATGGGACCAAAGTGCCGGGCAATCAGGCGCAGCGCTTCATCGGCATCGAAGGCACCCGCCACGATCAACACCGCGTTGTCGGGCTGGTAGTACAGGTGGTAGAACGCCTGCAAGCGTTCGATGTTCACGCGCTCGACATCGGTGCGCGCACCGATGGGTTCCTTGCCGTAATTGTGCCAGTTGAACGCGGCCGAAAGCATGCGCTGCACGAGGATGCTGCGCGGGTTGTTCTCGCCACTTTCCATCTCGTTGCGCACGACGGTCATTTCACTGTCGAGATCCTTGCGAGCGATGAAGGAGTTGACCATGCGGTCGGCTTCCATCGCCAGGGCCCAGTCCAGGCTCTCGGTCGAGGCGGGGAACGTCTCGTGATAGTTGGTGCGGTCGAACCAGGTTGAACCATTGAAGTTCATGCCCCGACGTCCGAGCTCGGTCATGATGTTGCCGTGCGCAGGCGTGCCCTTGAACATGAGGTGTTCGAGCAGGTGCGCCATCCCGGTCTCGCCGTAGTTCTCCTGGTGCGAGCCGACGAGGTAGGTCACGTTGACCGTCGTCTTGGGCTGGGTCGCGTCCGGAAAAAGCAGAACACGCAGCCCGTTGGCCAGCGTGTATTCGGTGACGCCTTCGACGCTCGGGCCTTGCTCGACGCCCACGGGCAGGGTGGCGGCAACGGTCGGTCCGACAAGGGCGAGGCAGGGCAGGGCGATGCGGGCAAGGGAACGGAGCGAGAACATATATCCAGTGTTGGGTCAGAAGGTGGCAATCCAAGCCAAGGCTCGGCCGGTGGGAGCGTCGAGTGGCCAGCGGGCATGCAATGGAGCGCCGGCGCGGGCATTGGTTCCCGGGCGCGTATTGTGCCTGACCGGCGAGGGCATGCGCCCGCCTCCGGGGCCCGGGCTGGCGTTGGCGCGCGTGCCGGCACACCCCGCCGCTTGCGGCGGGGCCCCGCGCGGGATTGACGTTTACGTAAACGTAAGGTAGTGTCGTCCGGCCTCGGGCGTGGAGTAAGCTTTGCCTCCGGCCTGCGCGCATGGATATGCATTTGCGCCTCGGGAGCCGCCGATGAACGACGTTGCCATTGCCAAGAAGCCGCCGGTCGCGAAACCGACCCACAAGGTGCGCTTTGTCACCGCGGCGAGCCTCTTCGACGGCCACGATGCGTCGATCAATATCATGCGCCGCATCCTTCAGGCGACCGGTTGCGAGGTAATCCATCTGGGCCACAACCGTTCGGTTGAGGAGATTGTGACCGCGGCGCTGCAGGAAGACGTGCACGGCATCGCGATTTCGTCGTACCAGGGCGGCCACGTCGAGTTCTTCAAGTACATGCTCGATCTGCTACGCGAACGGGGCGGTGGCAACATCAAAGTGTTCGGGGGCGGAGGCGGGGTGATCATTCCCTCCGAGATCGACGAGTTGCATGACTACGGTGTCGCGCACATTTTTTCTCCGGAGGACGGTCAGCGGCTTGGCTTGCAGGGGATGATCAACGAGATCGTTGCGCCCTGCGACACCGATCTGGCACAGGACCTGCCGAGGGACTTGGTTGCGCTCAGGACGGGAGACAAGCGCGTTCTTGCGCGCTTGATCACCGGCGTCGAGGCCGAAGCTCTGCCACCGAAGCTTCGCGACGAACTGCTGCGCGCGGCGCAAGCATGCAAGGCGCCCGTACTGGGAATTACGGGGACCGGCGGAGCGGGCAAGTCCTCGCTTACTGACGAACTGATTCGCCGCTTCCGCCTGGATCAGGAGGACCGGCTGAAGATCGCGATCATTTCCATTGATCCGTCGCGGCGTAAATCCGGTGGAGCGCTTCTGGGCGATCGCATTCGCATGAACGCTATCCAGCACCCCAACATCTACATGCGCTCGATGGCAACCCGGGAAGCGGGGACCGAGGTTTCCAAGGCGCTCCCCGACGCCATCGCCGCGTGCAAGGTCGCCGGCTTCGATCTGATTGTCGTCGAAACGCCGGGCATCGGTCAGGGCGATGCGGCTATCGTGCCGCTGGTGGACTGCTCGCTTTACGTCATGACGCCCGAATTCGGTGCGGCGAGCCAGCTCGAGAAGATCGACATGCTGGATTTCGCCGACTTCGTGGCAATCAACAAGTTCGATCGCAAGGGAGCGGCAGATGCTTTGCGTGACGTGCGCAAGCAGTACCAGCGCAACCACGAACTTTTCGCCCAGAGCCCTGACGAAATGCCGGTATTCGGCACGATCGCCGCGCGCTTCAATGACGATGGCGTGACCGCGCTCTACCAGGCACTCGCCGGACGGCTTGCGCGGGAAGGATTGAAGCTGGCACCGGGGAAGCTGCCGCCAACGGCGGTGAAGCACTCGACGGCGCAGAACTTCATTGTGCCGTCCTCGCGGGTACGCTATCTCGCCGAAATCGCCGAGACCGTGCGCGGCTACCACGCCTGGGCCAAGACGCAGGCGAAGATCGCGCGCGAACGGCAGCAGCTCATGGCGGCGCGGGCAATGCTCGACCCGACCGGTGATCACCCGGAACCACCCGGCTCCGGCGCGCAAGCAGCCGCGGACGAAGCGGGGCAGCAGCAGGAGGCAGCGAACCGTGGCGCCGCACGCGTCTTGGAAGCGCTAGCCACCGAGCGCGAGAAACAACTCGATCCGCGGGCGCGCAAGCTACTCGACATGTGGCCGAAGACCAAGGCCGCGTATACCGGCGACGAATATGTGGTAAAGATCCGCGGTAAGGAAATTCGCTCGGCGCTGACGACACTATCGTTGTCAGGTACGCACATTCCGAAGGTTGCCCTGCCGAAGTTCCAAGACGACGGCGAAATCCTGCGCTGGCAGCTCGAGGAGAACGTCCCCGGCAGCTTTCCGTTCACCGCGGGCGTGTTCGCCTTCAAGCGCGAGAACGAGGACCCCACGCGGATGTTTGCTGGCGAGGGGGATGCGTTCCGTACCAACAAGCGCTTCCACATGCTCGCCGATGGCATGCCGGCCAAGCGGCTGTCCACGGCGTTCGACTCGGTCACGCTTTACGGCGACGAACCGGATCTACGCCCCGACATCTACGGCAAGGTCGGCAACTCCGGGGTTTCGATTGCCACGCTTGACGACATGAGGGTGCTCTACTCGGGTTTCGACCTCTGTGCACCGAATAACTCGGTATCGATGACGATCAACGGCCCGGCGCCCACGATCCTGGCCATGTTCATGAACACGGCGATCGATCAGCAGCTCGAGAAGTTCCAGAAGGACAACGGCCGCGACCCCACCGATGACGAAGCTCAGAAGATCATCGCCTGGACCCTTTCGACGGTGCGCGGAACCGTGCAGGCGGACATCCTCAAGGAGGACCAGGGTCAGAACACGTGTATTTTCTCCACCGAGTTCAGTCTGAAGGTGATGGGCGACATCCAGCAATATTTCGTCCAGCACCAGGTCAAGAACTTCTACTCGGTGTCGATATCGGGCTATCACATCGCGGAGGCCGGCGCGAACCCGATCAGCCAGCTGGCATTCACGCTCTCCAACGGCTTTACCTTCGTCGAGGCGTATCTCGCGCGCGGCATGCACATCGATGACTTCGCGCCCAATCTGTCGTTTTTCTTCAGCTACGGCATGGATCCCGAGTATGCGGTGATTGGCCGCGTCGCACGGCGGATTTGGGCCGTGGCGATGCGCGACCGCTACGGCGCCAACGAGCGTAGCCAGAAGCTAAAATTCCACTCGCAGACAAGCGGGCGCAGCCTGCACGCGCAGGAGATCGCGTTCAACGACATCCGCACTACGCTGCAAGCACTCATTTCCACCTACGACAACACCAATAGCCTGCACACCAACGCCTACGACGAGGCGATTACCACGCCGACTGAGGAGTCCGTACGACGCGCGATGGCGATCCAGCTCATCATCAACCGCGAATGGGGCCTGGGAAAGAACGAGAACCCGAACCAGGGGAGCTTCATCATCGAGGAATTGACCGAACTAGTTGAGCAAGCAGTGCTCAAGGAGTTCGAGGCGATCTCCGAACGCGGCGGCGTACTGGGCGCGATGGAAACCGGCTACCAGCGCGGCAAGATCCAGGAAGAGTCGCTGTACTACGAACACAAGAAGCACGACGGAACCTACCCGATCGTCGGCGTAAACACCTTCCGCAATCCGCACGGCAACGAGACACCGAAGAAACTGGAGCTTGCCCGCTCAACCGAAGAAGAGAAGCAGTCGCAGTTGAAGAGGCTACAGGAGTTTCACTCGCGCAACGCGGCGGCGTCAGCGAAAGCGCTCGAGAAGCTCAAACGCAGCGTGATCGAAAACGGAAACGTGTTCGCCGAGCTCATGAACACCGTTCGCGTGTGTTCGCTTGGGCAGATCACGAAAGCGTTATTTGAAGTCGGCGGGGAGTACCGGCGCAGCATGTAGCAGGATCGGTATGCCCCGGCTTTTGGCATTTCTCCGTCGGGGCATCTGAGAGTGAACCGGAATCCAGGAGAGGGCCCTTCCTGCGTGCCGCCGTCCCTCGTTTGAGAGTCAGTCGAAGCGGACGATCTCAACCCAGTTCGCGCCCTTTCCGGTAGGGTACATGTTCAGGAACCTGAGCGCGCCGCTGCTCTGATCGATGGCGTAGACTGAGATCGTTGCCGATTTTTCTCCGGACGCTACCAGGTATCGGCCCTTCGGGTCGATGGCAAATCCGCGCGGTTGGCGCTCGGTGGGCGTGCTCGACAGGTAAGTCAGCTTGCCGCTTGTGCCATCGACGCTGAACGCTGCCAGTGCACTGTTCGTCCGCTCCGAAATGTACAAGAACCTGCCGTCTGGTGTCATGTGAATGTCCGCGGCCCAGATGTCGTTATCGGTGTTGCGCGGTGGTGGTGCATTGGGACCGCCAATTGCCCCGCGCGGCGCGCCCGGCCCGAGCTTGCTGTCCGGCGGCAGTCCGGTCGCTGAACTCACCTCGGTTAGCAATCCGGTCTTGCTGTCCAGCGCGAAGGTCGTGACTGTTCCCACCAGTTCGCTTAGCAGATAAAGGTATCTGTCATCAGGCGAGGTGATGAAATGGCGCGGGCCCGTCATCGCCTTCATCAAATAAACTGCGGGCGTGTTTGAGGCGAGCTTGCCGGACTTGCCATCGAAGGTAAACTGAAAGATCTCGTCGCTGCCTAGTGTGGCCACGTAGACGAATTTGTTTTCCGCGTCGACGCGGATCGAATGGGCGTTGCGACCGACGGGGATCACCTGCAGGGGCTCGGCGGCAACTCGCCCGTCCTCGCCGACCGCGTTGACACTGATGAGATGCCCGCCGTAGGAGGCGCCAAACAGGAAGCGGCCGGTCTTGTCGAGCGAAATGTAGGGAAAGCTCTCTGCTAGAGGCGATGTCGAAAACGGTGTCAGCGCACCGGTGCCGGAGTTGATCAAATAGACGTGCACCGTATACGGCTTGGTGCGGGAAGCCGCGTAGAGAAAGCGGCGGTCGGGACTCACTGCCATCGGCATGACCAGGTTTGCCGCCTTGACCCGCGCCCCCACCTCCAGCTCGCCCGAATCGAGCATCCGATAGGCGCTGATATCACCGTCGTCGGCGTTCGAGACGTAGACGAATGTTGCCGCCAGCGCCGGCGCAGCACTGAGAAGCGCCGCCATCGCAGCCACGCCGAACGCGTTCGCCAATGTTGCCAATGTGCCCATGATCTCCTCCTTGTTCTGCTTAGACATTCATTTCAAGCAGTGCATAACTTAGCGACTTGCCATGTGCGTCCTGAGCGAGCGAGGTCGTGACGCCGCCACTCAGAGACCCTTCGCAGACGAATTGCAGCGCCCACAGACCGGGCAACTCATAGCGCAGGATCTTGCCCAGGACGATGCCCTGCAGGTGCCGGGCGACGGCGTCGACGGTCACCCGTTCCACCAGCAGCGGAAAATCCTCGGGCCGGTAAGCGATCACCGACAGTATCGAGGTATTACCCTTGTCGCCAGCGCGGCAGTGCGCGAAATCATGCAGCTTGGGCATCGCGCGACCACTCTCTTAGGGTAACCTGCGTGGGGACCTGCTCTCGCTCGAGCAAGGTCGAGACAATGCCGATTTGCTCCTGCACGTATTTGCGCGTGCCGCCGCCGCCTGCCGGCCCGTTGGTGTAAAGGGCTTCCACTTCCTCGCCGACAACCATGGCGCGCTCCGCCGTCAATGCTCGGGCGGCAACGCGCAGACGAACTTCGTAGGGTTTTTCCCCGCCGTCGAACGATCTCCCATGCAACGAGGTACTGCCGATCAGGTCGACCCGCATCTCCGAGAATTCCTTGCCGAGGCGCTGGCGGATGATTTCGCCCGCGAGTCGGGCGCGACCCAATGCGTTGGCGCCACCGTAACTGATCTCGCCCTCGCCAACGTATCCTGCTTGGTAGCCGACGCTAACCTTGAGCTTTAGCGGGCGTCCGTTGCCCGTTGCGCCACGCACGTCGACACGGTTTTGCCCCGTTTCGCGCAAGACCACCGTGGAAAAGTCAGCAACGACATCCGGTGTTACATAGGCAAATGGATCGGTGACCTCATAGAGCAGCTGCTCCTTCGCAGTTGCCAGCGTGATGCAACCCCCGGTGCCATCCACCTTGCCCAGCGTTGCATGGCCCCTGGAGTCGACGTCGGCGAAAGGAAAGCCCAGATGGGCCATGTCCAGCACTTCCTTGCGGCCTGGTTCGGCATAGTAACCGCCGCAAAGCTGTCCAGCGCACTCGAGCAAGTGGCCAACCGACGTACCGCGCGCCAGCCGATCGAAGTCGTCGATCGCCCAATCGTATTCATGCGCCATCGGCGCGACAAACAACGAGGGGTCGGCGACGCGTCCGGTGATGATGACATCGGCTTCGGATCGTAGCGCGGGCAAGAGGGCCTCCACGCCCAGGTACGCGTTCGCCGAAACGAGCTCTCCGTAGGCCGCGATCGGCGTTCCGCTTTCCAGCGTGAGATCTTCCGGCTCGATCCTGCCGAGCACGTCATCGCCGGTGACGACCGCGACGCGGATTGGCGTTTGCTGCTTCCGCGCAATGGCGATAATCGCCTCGGCGGCGGCGATGGGATTGGCCGCGCCCAGGTTGCTGATAAGGCGCACGTGGTGCCGTTTCAAGAGCGGCAACAGTAACTCCATTCGCCGCTCGAGCAGCGGGTCATAGCCTCGCGTCGGATCCTTGCGCTTGCGCAACTGCGCCAGCGCCACCGTGCGCTCGCCGAGGCACTCCAGCACGAGATAGTCGACGCCGCCGCCCTCCGCCAGCACTGCGGCCGGCTCCAGGCGGTCACCGGAGAACCCGGCGCCGGCGCCGACGCGCAGCACTTCGCGCATGAATCGACCGTCCCCTCAATCGCCCGGCAGGCTGTGCACTTCGGGGAAGAAAAGATCCCTCCACGAGGCCGGCTTGGTCTTGATCGTGCCGATTTTGTACATGAAGTCCGCGGTTTTTCCGACCTTCTGCGGCGTGAGCGTGTAGGCGTAATCGGCCGCGCTAATCATGGCATAGATGTCTTCCGCCGTGTCCTTGGTGTCCTTCGCCTGCGCGAGATAAACCTTGGCGGCGGCGTGCTTGTCCATGTTGATCGTGTCGATCGCCTCCTTCAGCGCGTCGAAGAATGCCATGTAACTCTTCGGATTGGCCTCGCGATACTTGGTCGATGCTGCGATCACGAGTGCGGTCGCCGGACCGCCGAGGATCTCGTAGTTGGTCGTCAGCGTTCGGATCCCCGCCACCTTCATCTCCTGCTCGTGAAATGGAGAGGTCGCAAAATGGGCATCGACGCCGCCCGTGTTGTTGATAAGCGCGAGCAGAGCGTCCGGATGCGACAAGCCGATGGTCCACGGGTCAAAGTGAGCATAATTCTGATCGCCGTATTCCCTTGCCGCCGCCATCTGCAACATGATTGCCTGGGTCGAGATTTTCACTGAGGGCACGGCGATCTTGTCGCGTTCGCTGAAGTCCCGGATCGACCTGACGTTCGGATTGCGTACGTTGAGATAGAGCGGGTAGGTCGTCATCGCCGACATGCCCTTGACCTGAACATTGTCCTTGGTCTTGTCCCATAAGGTGATCAACGAAGGAGCACCAACGGCGATGAACTGCAGCGCGCCGCTGATGACTCCATCGTTCATCACGCTCGGGCCCGCAACCTTGACCCAACTGACCTTGATTTCGCCTAGCCCTTCGGCCTTGGCGTGTTTTTCCACCAGCTTATCGCGTTCCATCAGCATCAGCGGCAGAAAGCTCACGCCATATTGCTGCGCGACATTGATTTCTCCCAGTTCCGCACATACCGGCGTGGCGACCGCGGTAAGCGACAGAAGCAGCAGGCAACCCTTGGCGATGGACATCATCCCTCCGGAGAATCACCGCCGATACACGTGAAGCGGCGTCGAGGTCCATTCTTGCACAGTTTGGCAGGCCACGAGGCCGGACCCGCGAAGTTGGGACCGACGCCGGTGGTGGGGGATGGTGCGCATGCGTCGGCCGGCCCTGGCAACGAGGGAGTGGTCCCGCCTTGTTCACTGTGCGCGAGCCGCTACCGGCCGGCGCGGTTCTACCCGGCTAAGCCTCGGGTGGTACCTGTAACGCGAGCAGAAAGCGGGCGACCATGTTGTAGCCGGCGACAACCGCGGCAAGCTCCACCAACTCGGTTGGTTTGAGGCGCAGCGCCAGCGCGGCGCTTAACGCGTCCGGAATGCTGACCTCCCGCGTGCTCGCAAGCGCGTAGCGAATCACATTTTGCTCGAGCGGGTCGAAAAGCGGGCTGGCCGCCGCCGCGTCCGGGTCGCGAAGCGCCGTAACCTGCGCCACGTTGCCGCCGGCTCGCTCGAATTCCGGCGCGTGATGCTGAAACTCGTAGTCAGCGCCGGTCGCGCGCGCGACCACGCAAATCGCCAGCTCGCGCAACTTCGGAGACAATGACAGTTCCTGCCGCAACGTTTTGAGGAAAACATTCCAACTTCGCGCCAGTGGCTCCGACCACAACAGCATGCGGTCGAGATTGAGCAGTTGACCACCGCGCCTCTGCTCGATCGCGGCGACGAGCGCAGGATCGCGCCGGAGTTGCTCGGGGGTCCAGAAGGGTATGTGCAAAGCTACGCCTCGATAGCAATAATGTTTTCGGTCCGCCCTTGTTCGTTATGCAGCCCGACCCGAACCGGATACCATGGCGATACCGCGCGGAGTCGACCCCTTGGGGCAAAGTCTAGCACTACCGCGCGCGCCCGCGCTCCACGGCTCGCAGCGGTGCTCAATTCAGCCGTAGGGTGATACGATTCCGGCAGCATTGAAAATGCTGGGCTGCGGTCGCGCGACGGGCGCAGGAGGATGGTCATGCGACGACTGGTTACCATATCCAACCGCGACTATTACGGTGGCGCCCTGATGATCGCGATCGGCCTCGGCGCGATCATTCAGGGACGGCAATACCCGATCGGCACGCTGAGTCGCATGGGTCCGGGATTTTTCCCCGTTGCGCTGGGCGCGATCCTGGCGTTCACCGGACTGGCCATCCTGGTATCGGCCCGATTTGCGACCCGCCAGGCCGAGAAAGCGGCGCTGCCGGCGGAATGGCGCGGCTGGTTCTGCATCGCGCTCAGCATTATCGCCTTCGTTGTGCTCGGCAAATACGGCGGCTTGGTTCCCGCCACCTTCGCGGTGGTGTTCATTGCCGCGCTCGCCGATCGCGAGAACACATTGCTCGCGGCGACGGTGCTTGCACTGGCCACGGTCGCGATCTGCATCGTCGTCTTCTGGTGGGCCTTGCAGATGAACTTCGCCCTATTCGGCTGGGGCTGAGGTGATCGGGCAGTCCCTCGCCGATCTGTGGTACGGCTTCAGCGTCGCGCTGCAGCCGCACAATCTCATGTGGTCTTTCTTCGGTGTGCTCATCGGCAACCTGATCGGCGTCCTGCCCGGCATGGGCGCGCTGTCGGCGATCGCCATGCTGCTGCCGCTGACGTACACGATGCATGCAGTGCCCGCCATTCTGATGCTGGCCGGGATCTTCTATGGTTCCCAATACGGGGGCGCAATAGGGGCGATTCTGCTCAACATGCCGTCCCATCCGCCGCATGCCGTCACCTGCCTCGACGGCTACCCGATGACCAAGAAGGGCAAGGGCGGAACCGCGCTTGGGATCACGATGATCGCCTCCTTCTTCGCCGCCTCGTTCGGGATCACCGTGATGGTTTTTGCCTCGCCCCTTCTGGTCGAGGTGGCATTCAAGTTCGGGCCGACCGAGATCTGCTCCATCATGCTGCTCGGGCTGCTTGCCGGCGCAACGATGGCCCGCGGATCGCCACTCAAGGGCGTGGCCATGACGGTGGTCGGTCTGCTGATCGGAGTTGTCGGCACGGACGTCAACAGCGGCGCGCTGCGCTTCACCTTCGGGTTGACTGAGCTGTCGGACAAGATCGAATTGGTCGCCCTGGCGCTGGGCCTGTTCGGCGTTGCGGATTTTCTGCGCAGCGTGAATCGGATTCACTTCGTCGGCAACGAGGCGAAGGTGCGCTTGCGCGACATGCGCCCGAGCAAGGCAGAGCTCAAGCAGGCGTTCTGGCCGATGGTGCGCGGCACGCTGGTCGGGACCCTGTTCGGCGCCATGCCGGGAACCGGCCCCACCATCACTACCTTCATCGCCTACGCCCTGGAAAGAAGAATCTCCAAGACGCCGGAACGATTTGGTCAAGGAGCACTGGAAGGCGTAGCCAGCCCCGAGGCGGCATCGCACTCCAAGACCCAGGTCGACTTCATTCCGACCATGAGCATAGGCATTCCAGGCGATGCAGTCATGGCGCTGATATTGGGCGCGCTGCTGATCCAGGGCATCCAGCCGGGCCCGCAGCTGATCAGCGAGCATGCCGATCTGTTCTGGGGCCTGATCGCGAGCTTCTGGGTCGGCAATGTCCTGCTCGTCGTTCTCAACGTGCCGCTGATCGGCGTGTGGGTAAAAGTGCTGCAGGTGCCCTATCGCTACATGTTTCCGTGTGCGCTGTTTTTCATCGCCATCGGCGTGTACAGCACCAACAACAGCCTGTTCGAGGTCAACGAGGTGCTCGTCTTCGGCATTGCCGGCGCGATATTCCTCGCGCTCGACTTTCCCGTCGCGCCGATCCTGCTTGGCTACGTGCTCGGCCCGTTGGTTGAAGAGAACTTTCGTCGCGCACTGTTGCTGTCGCGTGGCGACCTGACGGTGTTCTTCCAGAAACCGATCAGCCTCGGCTTCATGACCGTGTGCATCGCGCTCATTTTGCTGCAGGTTTTCTTTGCCCTGCGGGCGACGCTGCGCAAGCGGAAGCTCGGCGCTCCCGATCTTGTCCTGCCGATGGCTGCCGGCACGTCGGTGGACAACGAATGACGATCCCTACTCTTGACCTTGACCGATACCTCGAACGGATCCAGTACGGTGGTGCGACGCAGCCGACCTTCGATACGCTGGCCGGGCTTCTGCGCGCGCACCTAGCCGCGATCCCGTTCGAGAATCTCGACGTGCTGCTCGGGCGGCGGATACGGCTCGACCTTGACGGTGTTCAGGACAAGCTCGTCCGCGTCCAGCGCGGCGGTTATTGCTTCGAACATGCGACGCTTTTTGCCGCCGTGCTTGAGCATCTCGGATTCCATGCCGTCCGGCATACCGCGCGCGTGGTTCTGTTCTCGCCGCGCACGGAGTCACCGCGGACGCATATGTTCCTCACGGTGCCGTTAAGCGAGGGTCTGTTTGTCGTTGACCCCGGCTTCGGTCCGTTCGCGCAGGGCGTCCCGGTCCTGCTTGGCGGCGACTTCGAAGCTCACCCGGGCACGGCGCATCGGATGGTCCGCGACGACAGCCATTGGGTGCTGCAGCGCCGGAGCGAAGACAAGACGGTCGATTGCTGGGTAACAACGCTCGAGCATGACAACCTGGTCGATTTCGAGGTGGGCAATCATTTCACGTCGACTCATCGTGACTCGCCTTTCGTCAACCGCATCATGATGTGCGCACGTACAAGCAGTGGTCGCGTAACGCTAATGAATCGCGACCTCACCATCTGGCGCGGCGACGAACCTTCTCTGACACAACTCGCGGACCGCGCCGCGTTGCGGCGGCTTCTGGTGGAGCATTTCGGCTTCGACTTACCGGAAGTCGAGCATCTTCGCGTTCCGTCGATTCCCGAATGGACGTGAGCGCGACCCGCGCGGCATGCAGGCATGCCCGGAGTACAGCGCGGACCCATGTGGCGGGCCCCTATTGTGCCGGGCCTCCCTCCGGCTCGTAATGCAGCGGAATCACTTGCGAATAATCGTCGAGCTGAAAGTAAGCGCCCAGATCGAGATCGAGGGACGGCGGGCGGAAGGGACTGAGCCCCTTGTTGGGCGAATTGGTCAGCTCCCCGAAATAAGGCTTGCCGTCGATTTCGTACAAGTCGACGCGCACGAAATCGACGCCTGCGGACAGCAACGCAGCAGCTTCGAGCATCGTTGCCAGTGAAGCCGGGTGCGCGATCGGCCCGCCCTGCGCGGCGGCGACGGTTCCGTCAACGGTGTTCCAGCGCTCGTCGTAGAGAACCTGGGTATGGCGGGTGAATCGATCGTGATCGACCTGGATGAGGCGCACCCTGCCACCGAACACGAACAGCTTGTAATCCGGAGGCGGCGCGCGCCGAGCATCCAGCAGCAATTGCTCGGCGTAGATCGCGCGCCGGATATTCTTGTAGGCCCATTCCCGGCCAACCAGCGTGAAATCCGATTGAAGCCAGGTCCTGCCGAGCCTTACAAGGTCGCGTTGCCGCAGCGTCGCCTTGTCCTGCACCACGCAGTTCCAGCCGCTGCCATGGTTGGCCTTGAGCACGAACTCGTTCGGCAGCGCTTCGTAGGGGAGATCTTCGGCTCGATCCGACCACCAGTACAGCGTTGGCAGGAACAGCATGGGCGCCGTTCGCCGCACATAGTCACGCACCCGCAGCTTGTCCGAGAAAAGCGTCAGGTATGAACGGCGATCGTGCAGGATCTTGAACAGTATTTTTTCGTTGAAGCCGCGAGGCTGATCGAGGTCCGGCCAGCTGCCGAACTCGGTGCGGTACAGGCGCGCGAGATAATCGCGATCGCTGACAAATTGCATGGCGAGCCTTCGCCGCAGGTTTTCCCTGGCTTCGCGCCATATTTTCGACAATGATCGAGAGCGCAGCATGGGGCGGAGGAACGGTGTCCGGCTGACAATTATCGCGCCTGGTATAGCTTATGTCCGACGCGTGCCCGAATGACAAGCGGGGTCGTGCGGGGTGTTGGCGGTGGCGTTGCGCCATGGCGGAGCCAAATTGCTGCCACCGGCTGTTCCGAGGCATAGTACGCTCTGGGCACGGCTAAAGCCGGCGCATCTCCACCCCGAACGCTCTCAACCTGTGCGGGTGGCGCGGAAGCGTTGCTGGAGGACCGATGAACAGGGGTTTGTTGTTGCTTGCCGCGGTGTCGCTTCTGGGTGGCGGCGCGTGCGCCGCCCTTAAGGGCGGGACGACAGGGGACTACGAGCAGGGAGCCGCACCGGCGCCGCAATTTGCCAAGGACAGCGAAGTCTGCGCCAAGCAGGCCCAGGCCGATCAGAAGGAGTTCGGCGTAGGCGGGGAAATCGACTTCACCAACGCGACCTACAACCGGATGTTCGACGCCTGCATGCGGGCGAGCGGCTATCGGCGCAAGCAGGAGCCGTGATTACCGATCGCTACCTGAGACGGCACGACAAGGGGTGCATGGCCGCGGCCACGCCTAGCGATGCCCTCCGATAATCCCAAGGTCCACCCCGAAACTCTCGTCGCGCAGGGCATGGGCCGTGTCGCAGATCCCTATCGCGACATCGTTCCGCCGCTCTACCTGTCCACCACCTACGAGCGCGGCGCGGACGGCGCGTTTCCGGGCGGGCGCGTCTATTCGCGCGCCGACAACCCAAGCTATGACCAAGCCGAGGCGCTCATCGCCTCGCTCGAGGGCGCGGCGGGGGCGCTGTTGTTCGCGTCGGGCCAGGCGGCTGCTGCGGCGGTGTTTCAAGCATTCGCTCCAGGCGCCACCGTGCTTGCACCGCGCAGCATGTACTGGGCACTGCGCAAATGGTTGCTCGAATTTGCGGCCCCGTGGGGGCTGGGAATCGAGTTCTATGACAACGCTTCGCTCGATGATCTCGCCGCCAAGGCGCGAATGCGGCGCCCGCGCTTGATTTGGATTGAGACCCCAGCGAACCCGACCTGGGAGATCACCGACATCGCCGCCGCGAGCGACATCGCGCGCCAGGTGGGCGCCATCACTGCGGTTGACTCGACCGTGGCAACGCCGCTGCTGACGCGCCCGCTCGAATTGGGCGCCCACATCGTTATGCATTCGGCGACCAAGTATCTGAACGGCCACTCCGACGTGATCGCGGGAGCGCTGGCAACCGCTCACGACAACGCACTATGGCAACGCATTCGTTATGTACGCGGCAGCGGCGGTGCAGTGCTGGGGCCGATGGAGGCTTGGTTGCTGCTGCGTGGCATGCGAACGCTGCACCTTCGCCTGGCGGCAGCCTGCGGGAGCGCACAGGCGATTGCAGGGCGGCTGCACAAACATGCCAAGGTCTCGCAGGTGCTCTATCCAGGACTGGTGTCGCATCCCGGGCACGAAGTCGCTGCCAAGCAGATGCGTGGCGGCTTTGGGGCAATGATGTCGCTGCGTCTCAAGGGTGGCGAGGAGGCGGCGCGGGCTTTTTGCGCCGGGCTCCACGTCTTCAAACGGGCAACCTCGCTCGGATCTGTCGAGAGCTTCGCAGAACATCGTGCCAGCGTCGAAGGACCGGGAACACTCTGCCCTGCTGATCTGGTTCGCCTGTCGATTGGCGTGGAACACATCGATGATCTGATCGGCGACATCGAGCAGGCACTGGCGTAATCCCACTGACCGCGTTGTGAACGCCGCTGCAGCAAGAAAATGACGCTGAGCTTTGTCGACACCTCGATGCTCCGCGTCGGCTACGAAGTCTCCGGGCCGGCCGATGGTCTTCCGGTGATTCTCCTTCACGGATGGCCCGACGATGTGCGCACCTGGGACGTTGTGCTACCGTCTTTGCACGAGGCGGGCTGCCGTACCTACGCCCCGTGGCTGCGCGGATACGGTCCCACGAGGTTTTTGCGCGATGACACGCAACGCAGCGGACAGCTCGTTGCGCTTGGACAGGATGTCGTGGAGTTCGCTGCCGCGCTCGATCTGGAGCGTTACGCTCTCGTTGGCCACGACTGGGGCTCGCGTGCGGCATACATTGCATCCACGCTCAACAAACCGCAGGTGTGTGCGTGTGTGGCCCTGTCGACCGGCTATGGCACCAATTCGCCCAGCCAGACGCTAAGCTACCCGCAGGCCCAGAACTACTGGTATCACTGGCTGATGGCGACGCCGCGTGGAGAAAGGGCCGTGCGCGAAGATCGGCGCGCGCTCACCCGGCACATATGGAACGAGTGGTTTGTGGCCTATAAGCCCGATACGGCCGAGTTTGAACGCACGGTGAGCTCCTTCGACAACCCCGATTGGGCGGACATCGTGCTGCACTCTTACCGCGTGCGGTGGGGCCACGCCGCGCCCGATCCCCGATACGGTGAGCTCGAGGCGCAGTTTGATCCGGCGCCGATCCAGAGCGTGCCCACGTTGACGCTGCACGGCGAGCTCGATCCGGTCAATGCTCCGCAAATGAGCGAAGGCAAGGAAGCCTATTTCAGCGGCCCCTACGAGCGGCGGCTGATCGCAGGGGCAGGTCACTTTCCGCAGCGCGAGCGCGCAACGGAAACGGCGCAGCGCGTGGTCACTTGGCTGCATCGCTTCGGCGCTTAGCGTTACCATGACACTGCGACGAACAGAGGCCGGCGACGCGTCCTCCGCGCGCCAGCGCCGAAACGACTGCGTCGTGCAGCTTGGGCGCGCGGCCGCGACCTCGCCTGGCAACAGGCCCGACATCCCCTTCGTCCGCACGGCGCTGTAGAATCGGCCGCAGCGCGCACGCTGACCCCTGGTTCCGAGAGAAGACCGTGTCCGAGGAAGCGACCCCGCCCGCGGAACCGCAGCCGACGCTGCAGCGCCGGCTGGCGACCATTCTCTCTGCCGACGTTGCCGGCTACAGTCGCTTGATGGGCGAGCACGAGGAAGCCACGGTCCAGGCCCTGCGTGGCCATCGTACAGTTTTCGACGCCCTGCTCAAGCAACATCACGGGCGGATCTTCAATACCGCCGGGGACGCGATCCTCGCCGAGTTTCCCAGCGCGGTCGAGGCGGTCCGCTGCGCCACCGAAATCCAGTCCGCGCTGCAGACCCGCAACGAGCATCTGCCGCCAGAGCAGAAGATGCTCTTTCGCATGGGCATCAATGTCGGCGACGTGGTCGTGCAGGACGGCGATCTACTCGGCGATGGCGTCAACGTCGCGGCGCGCATTCAGACAATCGCCGAGCCCGGCGGAATCTGCATTGCCGGCAGCGTTTACGACCAGATCCAGAACAAGCTGTCGCTGCAGTTCAAGCCGCTGGGCGAGCAGCAATTCAAGAACATCGGCCAGAGGGTCCGCACCTTTTCGATCACACATGGCGAGCGCGGTGCGCTGCCGACTGGCCTGCGCCGCGCGAGCGTGAAATCGGTGGCTGCGCTCGGAATCGGAGTGATTGCTGCAGCCGCGCTGGCTGCGGGAGGATATTTTATCTACCGGGACTACGAGACGAAGCGCGCCGAGCAGAACGCGTTGACGACTCAACTCGCGGCGGAAAGGAAGGCGGCGGAGGATGCGCGCCATGCCGCGGAAGAACAAAGCCGGCGCGCCGTGGAGGCCGAGGGCCGGGCTGAGCGCGAGCAACTCGTCGCCGAGAACGCGAAGCGCGAAGCGATATTGCAGGCGCAGGTGCAAACGGCCGACGAGGCGCGGCGTCGCGCCGAGGCGGATCGAAAACGGCTCGACGAGGAGCGGCAACGGGCGGAAGAGGAAAAGCGCGTGGTCGCGGCGCAGGCCGAGGAAGCAAAGCGCGCGGCGGCGCAGGCGGAGGAAGCAAAGCGTGCCGCGGAGGCCCGGGCGCCCGAAGAGGCGAAGAAGAAACGCGCGGCGCCCGCGCTTGCGCTGGCAGCGGGGAACAACGCTGCCGACGCCACTTCGGGCCAGCCCGCTGCCGCTGGCAGCGACGGCAATTACGACGGGTTGCTGTGCAACTTCCCCAACGACCCCGACAAACGGACCTGCTGGCGCGTCGCCCTCAAGGTCCAGGATGGTGCGGGGACCGCCAGTTGGATCGCACGCATGGTCGGGAAGACTGTTTCCATGCATGCCACATTCGACCACGCGGGTGCCGCCAAGCTGAACATTGATGGCTGGAACGCCAAATTGGGTACCCCGATGACCGCCACCTTGACCGGGCACCTGGTCGGCAATCATCTGGACGCCGAGGGCCGTTGGGCCAACGGCGTGCGCATCGACGGCCATTGGACCCGCGCGCCCTGACCGTGCGCGGGTCGCTACCGGGTTGGAGATTGCTTGGCGTGCTCGTCGGCGCGCTGGGAACGCCAATCGGGGTTCAGGCTGCGGAACAGGGCCCTTGCCAACAGATCGCGGCAGCTTGCGAAAGCGCCGGGTTTGTTCGCGGCGGTGCGGCCGCGGGCAATGGCGTGGTGCGCGATTGCATCGAGCCCATCATGCGTGGCGCCGCCCCGCCCCGCCGTGCCAGCATAGCCTTGCCCGAAATCAGCCCACAGGTCGTGTCGGCGTGCAGGGGGGAGAATCCGGCCTTCGGACAGGGGCCGGCACAGTCGCAAGCGGGCGTGCAGGCGCCACCTGCCGCGGCGCCGTCGCCCGCCGGCGCGACGCAGAGACCGTCGGTAGCCGCAGCGACCGCCAAGCGCCAGAACATCGTCTTCGTCCTCACCGATGATTTAGCCTGGAACCTGGTCCCGTACATGCCGCGCGTTCTGGCGATGCAGAAAGCCGGCACCACGTTCGCCAATTATTTCGTCACCGACTCGTTGTGCTGCCCTTCGCGCTCGTCGATCTTCACCGGCCGCTATCCGCACGACACGGGTGTTTTTCGCAACACTGGCGAGGATGGTGGCTATCTTGTGTTCCGCGATCGCGGCCACGAAAACGCGACCTTTGCGAAATGGCTCTCCGCGGTGGGTTATCGCACGGCAATGCTGGGCAAGTATCTCAACGGCTATCTGCCCGCCATGCATCCGCCCGCACCCGGCTGGTCATCATGGGCGGTCGCGGGCAACGGTTATCCAGAGTTCGATTACAACCTCAACCAGGATGGCCGCATCGTCCATCACGGTAGCGCGCCCGACGATTACCTGACCGACGTGCTTTCCGGCCTGGCAGTGCGCTTCATCAAGCAGGCGGGCGACAAGCCGTTTCTGATCGAGGTCGCTACCTTTGCGCCGCACGCGCCGTATACGCCCGCGCCGCGCGACGCGGACGCGCTGCCGGATCTGCGCGCGCCGCGTGCGCCGGCATTCAACGCCGCGCCCGACGCCGACGCTCCGAAATGGCTGCTTGGACATCCTGAGTTGTCCGCGGCGGACATGGCGATGATTGACCGTGATTTCCGCAAGCGCGCGCAGTCGGTGCTCGCCGTCGACCGCATGATCGGCGAGTTGCAGACGGCGGTCGCCGCCATCGGGCAGGAGGACAACACGTACTTCGTATTCAGCTCCGACAACGGGTACCACATGGGAGAACATCGTCTGATGCCAGGCAAGATGACCGCCTTCGATGAAGATATCCGTGTTCCGCTCATTGTTACCGGGCCCGGTGTCCCGGCTGGCGTAGTCCTTGATGAGATCGTCGACAACGTCGACCTGTGCCCGACTTTCGCCGAGCTTGGCGGCGCCGCCGTTGCAGCCAATGTCGATGGCCGCAGCCTCGTGCCGCTATTGCGCGGCCAATCGGGGGCGCAGTGGCGAGGCGTCGCGTTGGTTGAGCACCGGGGACCCCATCGCGATCCGACCGACCCGGATGCGCCGGCGGCGCGAAGTGGAAATCCAACGACTTACGAGGCAATCCGTGCACTGACCACGGTCTATGTCGAATACGACGATGGCGAGCGCGAGTATCACGATCTCGTTACCGATCCACACGAGTTGCGTAACACCTTCCCGTTACTTTCGGCCGCGCAAAAGGCAGCCCTGCATGCGACGCTCGAGGCAGTGAAGAACTGCCACGACGCGGCGAGCTGCCAGGTCGCGGAACGATCGGGTGGCGTTGCGACGCGGCGCTGATCCGGCTTCGAAACGCCGAGGCCCCCTTGGCTTCCCCACAGCGAAACTAGCGATCGTTGCGCGGGTCGTGCGCAGAGTCTGGTCGCGTGGCTCGCAGCGAAGCCGGGTCTACCAGCGACAGCCCCCGTCGGCGGCAACTGCGCTCGCGATAAGGACCGGGGCCGCGAGCAGGCCCATGTTGGCGTAGGCCGTGCGGCAATCGGGCTTGAGCGCCTTTTCCAACGGCATCGCCTCCTTCTTGGGTTTCACTGACGGTGGCGATGGAACCGTGAAGACGCCGCGTGAACCCGCCCCTTCGCTCACAATTTCGCGCGCGGCCTTCTTGCGCGCGGCGTCGAGGTCGATATGCGGCGCTTCAGTCGACGGGGTCCCGGTGTCGCGGCGCGATTTGAAGATATCCTCGTTGGCCTCGGGGCCGGGGAGTCGTTGCGGAGTCTGTCCCTGCAGCGGTGAAGCCGCGGGCTGCGCCGAGGGCACCAGCGGTGGCACCGGACGCTCGATACCGGGCGTGGGCGCTTGGATAGGAGGAGCGACTTCGCTCTCGATTCTTGCCGGCGCCAATGGTTCGATCGGCGCAACCGGCACCACCGGTGCGGGGCGCAGAGGCAGTTCGACCGCCGGAGCGACTTCCCGTTCGAGCGGCGCGGGAGAGAGCCGCTCGAGCGGCGTCGCCGGGGCGGCGGGCGCCTCGCGGGGGGCCACTTCCACGGCAGGAGCGAGTTCGCGCTCGTTCGGTGGCGCGATGCGCTCGAGCGGCGCGGCGGGCGCCGCCGGAGCCGGACGGGGCGCCAACTCCACCGGCGGTGCGAGCTCGGACTCGCTTCTCGGCGCAACGGTTTTCTCGATCGGTACCGCCGGAAGCGCCGGGACCGCGGGAGGCGGCAGTTGCGTTGCCGGCGCGAGCGCGCGCGGTAGAACCGGCGGGGTGATGGGTTCAATCGTCGCTGGCGATTCCGCGGGAGGCGAGAGCATCTTGTTCACTTCCTCCGGCGCACTCGGATTCAAGCGCGGCAACGTCTCGCCCGAAGGCGCTGGCGCGGGCGCCGACTCCGTCGCGCGACGGGGCGGCGCCTGCACAGGGTTCGTTGCGGCGCCGACAGGCTGCGCCAGGTTGGAGCTTGGCGTGTTGATCTCCATACCAGGGGCCAGGCGGAATTCCGGGCCGGGCTCCGGCGCGGGCGGCCGCAGCGTCACGTCCAGCGGGCCCCACCATGCTTCTTCCCGTCGCGCGCCGCCGGTCGGATTCCCGAATAGCACGATCAGCAGCAGGTGCAGCAGCATCGACAACACCACGAACTGGTACAACGTAGGCGGATCAACCGCAACGGTTCGATACCTGGCGCGGTGTGCGTTGCGGAGGCGGGTCACGGGGACGGAGCTGCTTAGGGGCCGGAAACGAGTTCGTGTCCGCAAGCATACCGCGTCCGCGGGCGCGAGGCGGTGCCGATGCATCGGGTTAACATGACCGACACTTGGGCGTAAATCGCCCCGACACCGATGCAACGCTTCGAAACGATCGTGCTGGGATTAGGAGCGACGGGCAGTGCGGCGCTCTGCCAGCTCGCGCGCAAGGGCAATGCCGCTCTCGGCATCGATCAGTTCACTCCCCCGCACGGCAATGGCTCGACGCACGGTGAGACGCGCCTTACCCGTCTCGCGATCGGCGAGGGAGAGCAGTACACGCCGCTTGCGCTGCGCTCGCACCAGCTCTGGCGTGTACTGGAGGAGGAGACGGGGAGCACGTTGCTCACGAGCAACGGCTGCCTGATCATCTCCAGCCGTGCCAAGACGTCAGTCACCCACGTCGAAGATTTCTTCGCGACCACGCTGGCGGCAGCGCAAAGGTACGGCATCGCGCACGAACTCCTCAATGCAGAGCAGATCCGGTGCCGATTTCCCCAGTTCAAGGTTGCCGATGACGAGGTTGGCTACCTCGAGCGCGACGGCGGGTTCGTGCGCCCGGAAGCCTGTATTCGGGCGCAGCTGACGGTTGCGGAACGGCTCGGCGCAACGATCCATCGCCAGGAGAAGGTCACCGGCTTCGCTACCGCCCACGGTGGGGTGACCGTGACGACCGACCGCGGCCGCTATGGCGCCGACAAGCTCATCATCGCCGCCGGCCCTTGGCTGCCTCAACTCGTCGACGCGCGGCTCGCGCAGCACTTCAGGGTTTACCGCCAGGTAATGTTCTGGTTCGACCTCGATGCCCCGCTCGACGCCTTTGTTTCACAACGCGCGCCGGTGTTCATCTGGGAATTGCAAGGACGCAGGCAGGGGATCTACGGCCTGCCGGCAATAGACGGACCCGGCGGCGGCGTGAAGATCGCAACCGAGCAGTTTGCCTCTGCCATAACCGCCGATGCCGCCGTGCAGACGGTGAGCGGCGAGGAAAAGCGGTCGATGTATGAAAACTACGTCGCGCCTTATCTCTCCGGCGTCAGTGCCCGCTGTGTCAAGGCACTGTCCTGCCTCTACACGGTCACCCCGGACTTTGGCTTCGTCATCGATGTTCACCCTGACAGCTGGCGGGTGCTTCTCGCCTCGCCGTGCTCGGGCCACGGCTTCAAACACTCTCCGGCGGTAGGGGAGGCGCTGGCGGAGCTCGTCACCGCCGGCGCGAGTCGGCTCGACCTTGGCGCCTTCTCGCTGCGGCGATTCCTGGCGCCCACCTGAAAGCGTGTGCAGGCCGAATCACGGCCACAGTCGGCAAAAAACGGCGGGTGCGAAGTCGCCGCCGTGGGCGACAGCTGTCGGCACGGGAGTTGCTGTGCCTACTCCGCTGACGCGGCGACCGCCGCTCCAGAATCAGGCAAAAGGACAGGAAAATGCAGATGTACGATACAGACAGCCCCTCCCGGCGGCGCCAGCATGACCAAAACGTTCAGGCCTGGATGCGGGCCGCGGCGTACGCGGCTGGTACAGAGCCGGACGAGGCGCTCTTCGTGGCGGCGGAACCGGGCAACGTCGAGGTCCATCTGGCGCAAGCCGTCGTGGCGGAGGAACGGGACGACCACGCGCTTGGCGCGGCGTTGGAGAGCATGGTGCTGAGCGGCCGGCGCGAGCGGCAGGACCTGTACCGCGCCCAAACCGAAAACGACGGTCTCGTCGCAGCGCGGGCCCGCTAACCGGCGGCAACCTTCGGTCGGGCGGGCAGGAGCGCGCACAGCCCGCAGCTGAGCGCGACCAGGATGGCGGAAATGAGGAACACCCGGCTGCCGAGGACCTGATAGAGCAGTCCCCCGAGCAGCAGGCCGGCGATGCTTGCGCTGGCTCCAACGCCGCTGGCGAACCCTTGCACGGCCCCTTGCGCACCCCGGCCCGTCGTTTGCGACAGGATCGAGAGCAACGACGGCCACATGATGCCGTTGCCGATGGCCAGCAATCCGGTCCCGAAGTAGATTGCCGCGGCAGAGCTGGCCGTGAAGAAAGGAAAGCTCGCGGTAAGCAACACGCTACCCGCAAGCGCAAGGCTGCGCTCGGAACAGCGTTGCGACAGGCGATTTAGCACCGGCCCTTGCACGAGTGCCATCATCAAGCCCATCGTCGCTAAGTACAAGCCGATGTCGGTAAGCGACCAGCGAAGTCCGGTCGCTGCGTACACCGGAAACGCGACATAGAAGAGATTGAATGCGAGAAAGACGAGGAAGTACACGGCGAGCAACACTTTCATCGACGCCAGGGCCAGTACTTCGACCAGCGAGAGTTTGCGCGTGGCCGGCATGCTGAAGCATTGCTTATGCGCCTGGCCGAGCAGCTTTCTTACGCTGACTTGCTCCGGATCGGCGTCCAGGACGCAGGGCGTCGAATCTGGCAATCCGAAGGCAATGAGTAGGCATGCCAGCGCGGAAATCAGCAGCGCCGCGACGACGGTAACGACCTCGCCCATGCCGGCCCCGCCGAGCAGCGCGGCGAGTCCGGGCCCGAAGACAAAGCCCAGGTTGGAGGCGACCGCCATTTTGCCGAAGTTGGCGCTGCGCTTTTCCTCTTCGCTGACGTCCGCCAGATAAGCGTTGGCAATCGATACGTCTCCACCACTGAGTCCAGAAAGCGCGCGCGCGATGAACAGGGCGACGAGCGGAACGGTGAGGGTGAGGGTTCCCAGAGTCGGGGAATTGATGGTTGTTAACGGCAGGCTGGGCAGCGTTAGCGCGGCGAGAAAAATAGCCCACGAAACGACAGTCCCCATTTCGCTCAGAAGCAGGATGCGGCGACGCCCGTATTGGTCCGACCAGCGGCCAAGAATGGGCGCGCCGAGGAGCTGGAAGAAGGAGTAGGTCGCGCCCATCAAGCCGTAGACGAGCGCGTTGCCGCCGAAGCGCACGACCAGAAAGACCAGCGACGGCAACACAATGCTGAACCCGACCGTGGCGACAAAATTGACCGTCAGGATCGGGAAGATCGATACCTTGGGTGATGCGCGGATCAAAGTATGACCAACGTAACCGTTTGCGGCAGGTTTGTCGAAGCCCTGCCGGGATTCACAAGCGACGTGGGCGCGTGGCGGAGGGCTCTGGCGGAGCGAAGATTTGGCCGGGACGCCCGTGCCCCGGCGCTGCGCCGGCGTCGACGGCGAACTGGCGTAATATGGAATTGAGCTGGTATCGATTCCGTAACGCGATAGACCCAATGGCCGAATTGCTCGACTGGGCATTCCCTGCGGATTGGCAACCCACGGCAGGCGAGCTCCGCTTCGATCTCGAAGCGGTGCTCGACGCGGTGGTATTGCTGCGTTCGGAAATCCCCGAGGACGCGTTCACCGCATCGATTCTCGGTACCGAACGAACCGGCAGCGCAGTCGTCATCCGCGACGACGGGTTGATGCTCACGATCGGCTATCTGATCACCGAGGCGCAGACGATCTGGCTGACGACCAACGACGGAACCGTCGTGGCGGGCCACCCCCTGGCATTTGACGCGGTCAGCGGATTCGGCTTGGTGCAGCCCCTCGGCCGCCTCGGCGCGCCGGCGCTTGCGCGGGGCGCCGCGGCGACCGCCAAGGTAGGCGATGAGGCGATTGTCATCGCCCATGGCGGCCGCGCGCACGCGCTCAAGGCCCGCATCATCGCCAAGCGCGAGTTCGCCGGCTATTGGGAGTACGTGCTCGACGAGGCGCTGTTCACCTCGCCCGCGCATCCGGAGTGGGGCGGTGCGGCGCTCGTCGACGCCAATGGCAAGCTGCTCGGCATCGGGTCGCTGCTGGTACAGGAGGCGCTGGATGGTGAGCCGGTGCAGGGCAATATGTTCGTGCCGATCGATCTGCTCGCCCCCATTCTTGATGACATGCTCAAATTTGCCGCGCCGGCACGACCGCCACGGCCCTGGCTGGGCATGTATACGGCCGAAGTGGGACAACAACTGGTCGTCAGCGGTCTCGCCCGGGGCGGTCCCGCCGAGAGCGCCGGCGTGCGCCTCGGGGATGTCGTCATCGAGGTCGCCGGTGAGCGGGTCGGCGGCTTGGCAGACCTGTTCCGCAAGGTCTGGGATCTTGGATCAGCTGGTGTCGAGGTGCCGCTCACCGTGGCCCGCGACCGCGAACTGTCACAGCTGCAGGTGCATTCCGCAGACCGCAACGGTTTCCTCAAGAAGCCGCCGCTGCAGTAATCCTGACGGTTCGTGTGCTCTTGGAAACGCCGAAGCAGCACCGGCCACCGGGTGCCTTGCATGATTCCTCGTCAAGTACATACAATCATGCATGTTTGTGAAATCCTAGCCCGGTAACTGGCGAAAGCGATCGCTCGCACATGGTGCGCAAGACCAAAGCCCAAGCTGCCGACACGCGAGAACGTCTGCTCGATGCCGCCGAGCGGGTATTTCGTGCCGACGGTGTCGCGAAAAGCTCGCTTACCATGGTCGCCGCGGCGGCCGGGGTCACCCGGGGCGCGGTCTATTGGCACTTCAAGGACAAGGCGGACCTGTTTTCGGCGTTGTGCCAGCGCACCCCGCTGCCGATGGAGGCGATGCGCGATCCGACCGGCGCCGAGCAGGAGGACGACCCGCTCGCCGCCGTTCGCGCGCGCCTCGTCGCCGCGCTGACCCGGTTGGCGGACGATCCGCGCACGCAAGCGGTGTTCGAGGTCGTTTTCCACAAAACCGAGCTCACCGGCGAACTCTTGCCCGTCGCGGGGCGGCTGGAGCGCGACCGCGGCGATCGCCAGGCCAGCGTCGAAGCGGTCCTGGAGCGTGCGGTGCGGATCGGCCAGTTGCCCGGCGACACCGATACCCGGCTCGCGGCTCGACTCCTGCACGCATTCGTAAGCGGCATCATGCGCGAGTGGGTGCTGGACAAGGAGGCGTATGGCCTTGCAGAGCGCGCCGCGTGCCTGGCCGACACGATGCTGGCCGGACTGGCGGCCAATCCGCCGCGACGCCGCCATCGCGTGCGCCCGCGCGTGCGGCCGCGTGCCAATATGGTCTAATCCCGCGTAGCGCGCCGTGGCGAGCTAGCTCAGGCCGCGCGTGCCATCAGCCGACCGTGCGCCTACTTCGTTTCGCCTTGAGCGTTGTCGCGAGCCTGATCGCACTGGCGGTCCACGCTCAGGCGCCCCTGCGCGTCATCGCCTTCGACGGCGGCTGGAACCTTCCGATCTGGGCCGCACAAGGTCAGGGCTTCTTCGAGGCCAACGGCGTCGCCGTCACACTCTCCTACACCCCGAATTCGGTGTACCTGGTCACGGGGCTGCTCGAGTCAAAGTTCGATATCGCGCTGACCCTGATGGACAACGTCGTCGCCTATCAGGAAGGACAGGGCGAGGCACCGATCACGGACCACCCCGACCTGTTTGCTTTCCTAGGCAGCGACGGCGGGTTCGCGGCGTTCGTGGCCGCGCCCGCGGTCGAGAGCTTCGCCGATCTCAAGGGTAAGACCGTCTCCGTCGATGCCCTGAGCACGGGCTTTGCCTTTCTCGTCCGCGACCTTCTTGCGCGCAACGGCGTGGCCGAAACGGACGTCACGTATGTTCGCGCCGGGGGCACGCTGGCCCGTTACAGCGATCTGCTCGCCGGCAAGCACGCTGCGACCCTGCTGCGCACGCCGTTCGAGCTGCTGGCGCGCCAGCGCGGATTCCGCGAGCTCGCCGACGCGCAGTCGCTTGGCGTTTACCAGGGCACCGTAGGCGCCGCCCGGCGCGCATGGGCTGCCAGCCATGAAAAGGAGCTCATTGGCTTCCTGCGTGCCTATCGTGCGGGCGTGGACTGGCTCTACGACCGCTCCCATCGCGACCGCGTCGAGGCCATGCTGGTGGCCAATATCCGCGATATGACGCCGGCGCTGGCCAAGCAATCATATGACCTGCTGCTCGCCGACGAGGGCGGGATCCGGCGCGATGTGGCCCTCGACCCGGATGGCATCCGCACCGTGCTGCGGTTGCGCAGCAAATACGGCATGCCGCGAAAGGTACTAACCGACCCCGCGCCGTACATCGACCTGTCCTACTACGACCGCGCGTTCGGCAAACGTTGAGCGGAGGAGTTCGCGCGATGGCAAGAAAGAAAGCGAAGGAACCGACGATCATTCGCCCGGATGACGTCGCTGCGCACTACCGCTGGGACCGTCCGCTCGCGGCTCCGGGCCACTCCCAGGTCGACTTCGAGGAGCGCGTCAATTTCCGCCGCCTGCATGATTACCGCCTGGCGCGCACGCGCGCCGCGCTGGCCCAGTCGGGATTGGGGGCGCTGCTTTGCTTCGACCAGCACAACATCCGCTATATCACGAGCACCGTGATCGGAGAGTGGGCGCGCGACAAGCTCACGCGCTACGCGCTGCTGACCGGCAACGGCGACCCGTACATCTGGGACTTCGGCTCCGCGGCAAAGCATCACCGGCTGCATGCTCCCTGGTTGCATCACGATCACTGTCGCGCCGGATTGCTCGGCTTGCGCGGAGCAGTCGGTGGCGACGGCGTCCTGTTCCGCGACGCCGCGCGTGAAATCAAGGCGCTGCTCGATGCCGAAGGCGTCGGTGAGATGCCGCTTGGGCTGGATGTCGTCGAGCCGCCGATGCTGTTCGAATTGCAGAAGCTCGGGATCACCGTCCGCGACGGCCAGCAGACGTTGCTCTACGCCCGCGAGGTCAAGAATATCGACGAGCTGACGCTACTCAACATGGCCGCGGCCATGGTCGACGGCGTGTACCAGGATATCTCCGAGGCGCTCAAGCCAGGTGTTAAGGAGAGCGAAATCGTTGCCCTCGCGACCTCGCGCCTGTATGAAATGGGCAGCGACTGCGTCGAGGCGATCAATTCAATCTCGGGCGAGCGCTGCAACCCGCACCCGCACAACTTCACTGACCGCCTGATCCGCCCCGGCGACCAGGCGTTTTTCGACGTGATCCAGTCGTTCATGGGCTATCGCACCTGCTACTACCGCACCTTTAACGTCGGCTTGGCAACGCCGGCGCAGCGTACCGCCTATCGCTATGCGCGCGAATGGATGGATCGCGCCATCAGCCTGCTGAAACCCGGAGTGGCCAGCGACCGGATCGCGCGCGCCTTTCCGAAGGCGCAGGAGATCGGCTTTGGCAGCGAGATGGAAGCCTTCGGCCTGAATTTCTGCCATGGGCTGGGACTCGGGCTGCACGAGCGGCCGCTGATCTCGCGCCTCCACTCGCTCAAGGAGCCCATCGAGCTCAAGGCTGGAATGGTTTTCGCGGTGGAGACCTATTGCCCGGCGAGCGACGGCATTTCCGCGGCACGGATCGAGGAAGAGGTCATTCTGACCCCGAGCGGGCCGAAGGTGATTTCGCTCTATCCGGCACAGGAACTGCCGATCGCCAACCCCTATTGAACGGGCGATGCGCACTTATGACCCCACCACGACACCACCGCGTTGAACGGAGATAACGATGAGTGCGAGCGAACAGTCCATGCGCCTCGGCTGGATCGGGACCGGCAGGATGGGTTATGCCATGGCGGAGCGATTAGCACGGGGCGGCGCCGATCTTACGGTATGGAATCGCACCCGAGCGAAGGCCGAGCCGTTGGCCGCATCCGGTGCGAAGATCGCGTCAGCGCTTCCCGATCTTGCCGGATGCGCGATCGTGTTCTGCATGGTTTCAACCTGGGAGGATGTGAAACAGGTCATCGCAGGTCCGGGCGGCCTGCTGTCGAAGCCGGGAGAGGCGCCGCGACTGGTCATCGAGTGCTCGTCGATTTCGCTCGAAGGTTCGGCGCAGTTGCGCGACCTGCTGCGGCAACGCGGCGTCGACATGCTCGCCGCCCCGGTCTCCGGCAACGCCAAGGTTATCAACGCCGGTCGCCTCTCGTTCGTCTGTTCCGGCCCGAGGTCTGCGTTCGACACCGCGTTGCCGTACCTGACAATGATCGGGCCAGCGGCGAGCTACGTCGGCGAAGGCGAGCTCGCCCGCATCGTCAAGATCTGCCACAACGTCTTTCTCGGCGTCGTCACGCAATCTCTTGTCGAGATCACAGTGCTGGCGCAGAAGGCCGGCGTGCCACGCCACGCCTTTCTGTCCTTCATGAACCAAAGCGTGATGGGGTCAACCTTTACGCGCTACAAGTCTCCCGCGCTCGTCAACCTCGACTTCAAGGTCACCTTTACACCGCAACTGCTGCGCAAGGACATCGACCTGGGCCTCGATGCCGGCCGCCACTTCGAAGTGCCGATGCCGCTGGCGTCGCTTACGCGCGACATCGTGCAGACGCTCATCGGTCGCGGCATGACCGAACAGGATTTCGCTCAACTGCTGCTGTTGCAGGCGGAGTCTTCCGGCGTGAAGCTGGAGCCGGAAAATGTGCCCGTGAGCGATGGTTTGTGAGGCATTAGCCGACGGCTATACGCTGCTCGTACACAAGGCGGCCGGCATCAAGCACAATTGAGCGGAGGCAGTGCCGGCCCAGGCCCCCGGCGGCGGCGCGTATCATGGTCGGCCGACGCGCGCCCAGCGAGGGCGATGCGAGACGTCGGCGCTGAAGAAACAGGAGGAGTTCGAACCATGCCCGCGCCCGACTTAGGCGGCACGACATTTCCACGCTTGCTACAAGGGCACGCCTCCAGGTGGGGTGATCGTCCCGCGACCCGCGAGAAGGATCTGGGCATCTGGCAGACGTGGACCTGGGCGCAGGTGGCCGTGGAAGTCCGAGCGCTTGCCTGTGGCCTTGCCGCACAGGGATTCAAGCGCGGCATGCACCTCGCGATCATTGGCGACAACCGGCCGCACTTGTACTGGTCGATGACCGCGGCACAGGCGCTGGGCGGCGTGGCTGTGCCGATGTACCAGGACGCGCCGGCGGCCGAGTTCGTCTACGTGCTCAACAACGCCGCCATCGCCTATGCGGTGGTCGAGGACCAAGAGCAAGTCGACAAAATGCTCGAGGCGACGGGGCAGGTACCGACCCTAAAGCATATTTTTTATGACGACCCGCGCGGGCTGCGCAACTACGAGGGCGTATCGAGCCTCGAGCACCTGCTCGAAATCGGCCGCGAATTCGACCGTGCGCATCCGGACTTCTACGCAACGGAAGTGGCCAAGGGGCGACCCGACGACGTCTCCATCATGCTCTACACCTCCGGCACGACCGGCAAACCCAAGGGCGTCTGCCAGACGCATCAGGCATTCATCGTTTCCGCCCAGGGAGGTTGCAACTTCGACAAACTAGGCCCCGACGACAGCATCCTCTCGTATCTGCCGATGGCGTGGGTTGGCGACCATCTTTTCTCATATGCGCAATGGCTGGTCGCGGGCTTTACCATCAATTGTCCCGAGTCCGGCGAGACGGTCATGACAGATCTGCGCGAGATCGGACCGACCTATTACTTCGCCCCGCCGCGCGTGTTCGAGAATCTGCTCACGCAGGTGATGATCCGAATGGAGGATGCCAATGTGCTCAAGCGCTGGCTCTTCGGCTACTTCAGCGGGATTGCGCGACGCTGCGGCGCCGAGATCCTCGACGGTCGGCCGGTACCGTTCACCGACCGTTTCGCTTACGCGATCGGCAACGTCATGATCTATGGCCCGCTGCGCAACGTCCTCGGCATGAGCCGGATACGCGTCGCCTACACGGCCGGCGCCGCGATCGGGCCCGATCTGTTTCGCTTCTACCGCTCGATCGGAGTCAACCTGAAGCAGCTCTACGGTTCAACGGAAACCTGCGCGTACGTGTGCCTGCAACCCGACCGCGGAGTGAAATTCGACACCGTGGGGCAGGCGGCGCCCGGGGTCGAAATCAGGATCGCGGATAACGGCGAAGTCTTGGTACGCGGTCCGATGCTGCTCAAGGAGTACTACCGGCAGCCCGATGCGACCGCCGAATCAATCGATCCCGAGGGGTATTTTCATACCGGGGATGCGGGATTCTTCGAGGAAGGGGGCCAGCTCAAGATCATCGATCGGGCGAAGGACGTGGGCAAGCTCACCGGCGGTGCGATGTTTGCCCCCAATTACATCGAGAACAAGCTCAAGTTTTTCCCGCACATCAGGGAGGCGGTCGTATTTGGCAACAACCGCGACCGGGTGTGTGCGTTCATCAACATCGACATGGGCTCGGTCGGGAACTGGGCCGAGCGACGCGGCATCGCCTACTCCGGTTACACCGACCTCGCCGCCAAGCCGGAGGTTTCTCAATTGATCAAGGAGTGCGTGGAAAAGGTCAACCTGGAGCTCGCGCAGGAAGGATCCCTCGTGGACTCGCAGGTACGGCGCTTCCTGATCCTGCACAAGGAGCTCGATCCGGACGATGACGAACTGACGCGCACGCGCAAGGTGCGCCGCAACTTCATCGCGGAGAAATACGCGGCCCTGATTGAAGCGCTGTACACCGGGAGGACTTCGCAACACGTCGAAACGCAGGTGAAATTCGAGGATGGCCGCAGCGGAATCGTCAAGGCGGACTTGAAGATCATCGACGTGGCCTGCGCGGCACCCCTTACGCAGGCGGCGTAGGGAAGCACGTGCAGCTCAGGCGAAACCTCGTGCCCCTTGTCTCGTCTCACATCATCGACGACACGCCAGTGGCCCATGGTTGAGCAGAGGCGCTCGGAGCGCATTATCCTTCACGATGCCATCGAGACGGTGGAGGTCGATTTTTCCGACCTGACCTTCGCCGGTGCGTCGGATGTGGACGCGTTCTACGACGAGGCGGACCGCGCCCTGGCGGCGACCGGCCGGCGCTGGTACTTCCTGATCGTCTACCAGGACTGCGTCATCGATGCGGCAGCCTGGGATCGCTTTGCGGAGCGCGGACAGCAGACCAACGTCGCACATAGCCTCGGCACCGTGCGCGTTGGCGCCAGCGAGCCGACGCGCAGGGCGATTCGCGAGCATGCCGGGCGCGCGATGTTTCGCGCCAACATGTTCGCGACCCGTGACCAGGCGATGCTCGCGCTCGGCGAGATGCGCAAGCGCAAACTCGATGCAGGTGTCGTCGCGGAGGGCGAATTCCTCAAGGTCGAGAACATTCATCTGCGCTTCGGCGGGGTGCGGGCGATAACTGGCGTTGGCTTCCATGTCAATCGCGGCGAAATCTCCTCCATCATCGGCCCAAATGGCGCCGGAAAAAGCTCGATGCTCAACATCATCAACGGCGTCTATCGCCCGCAGACCGGCACGGTGACGTTTCTTGGCAAGACCCACCACCACATGCGTCCGCGCCATGCGGCTGAGCAAGGCATCGCGCGTACGTTCCAGAACATCGCCCTGTTCCGCGGCATGACCGTGCTCGACAACATCATGACCGGGCGCAACCTAAAGATGAATGTGAACTTCTTCCTGCAGGCTGTCTTCTGGGGCCCGGCACGGCGCGAGGAGCTCATGAACCGGCGCAAGGTCGAGGAGATCATCGACTTTCTCGAAATTCAGCACGTACGCAAAGTGCCAGTCGGGCGGCTTCCGTATGGTCTGCAGAAGCGGGTCGAGCTCGGACGGGCGCTGGCCGCCGAGCCTATCTTGCTCCTGCTCGACGAGCCAATGGCGGGAATGAACGTGGAAGAGAAGCAGGATATGTCGCGTTTCATCCTCGACGTAAACGAGGAGCTCGGCACGACCGTCCTGCTGATCGAGCATGACATGGGCGTCGTCATGGACATCTCCAATCATGTCGTCGTGCTGGATCACGGCGAGAAGATCGCCGAAGGCACACCGGACGACGTGCGTGCGGATCCGGTCGTCATTCGCGCCTACCTGGGCGCAGGCTGACGGCCCGGGCTGCGCACCGACCGACAGAATCTTAGCGATACATCATGCAGTTTTTCTTCGAAGTCCTGATCGGGGGCCTGCTCTCCGGAATCATGTACTCGCTCGTGGCCATCGGATTCGTGCTGATCTACAAAGCATCCGGCGTGTTCAACTTTGCGCAAGGCTCGATGGTGTTCTTCGCCGCGCTGACCTGCGTCAGCCTGACCGAGTACGGCTTACATTTCTGGCTGGCGTTGCCGCTCACGCTCGCGGCGATGGTCGTGCTGGGCTTGCTCATCGAGCGCATCGTCCTGCGCCCGCTGGTCAACCAGCCGCCTATCACGCTGTTCATGGCAACCATCGGACTCGCGTTTTTCATCGAGGGCCTCGCGCAGCTGCTTTGGGGCGCTCAGCCGCACGGTCTGGATATCGGGATTCAAGACGAGCCGTGGCAATGGATAAGCGACGCCTCCGGCCTGGATATCTCCAAGTTTGATGTGGCTGCCGCCGGCATCGCCGGCGTACTGGTCACCTCGCTGGCGCTGTTCTTCAGCCGGACCCGAATCGGCCGCGCGCTGCGCGCGGTGGCTGACGACCACCAGGCGGCGCTCGCCGTGGGCATTCCCTTGCAGCAGATCTGGGGGATCGTGTGGGCGGTTGCCGGATTCGTGGCACTGGTCGCCGGTCTGCTGTGGGGCGCGCGGAACGGCGTGCAGTATGCGCTCACCTTTCTCGCGCTCAAGGCGTTGCCGGTTCTCATTTTGGGCGGATTTGAATCGATACCCGGGGCGATCGTGGGCGGGCTCATCGTCGGCGCCAGTGAGAAACTGGCAGAGGTCTATGTCGGCCCTTATGTCGGGGGCGGCATCGAAGGGTGGTTCCCCTACGTGCTCGCGCTGCTGTTCCTGCTCGTTCGTCCGGAGGGGTTGTTCGGTGAAAAGCGCATCGATCGGGTCTGAATCATGAGCCGGGATCGAAACAGAGCAAGCGAAGAGTCTGGGACGCCGAAGATGGGGGTCGCCGATGCTCTATAGAGAAGCCGGCCAGTTCAAGACCTCGTATGTCGAGGACCAGCAGATCTTTCCGATCCGCCAGGACCGGATCGCGGTCGCGCTGCTGCTCGCCTTCGCCTTCCTGGTCGTCCCGCTGACCGCCAACGAGTACTGGATGTCGGCGATTCTGATGCCCGTATTGATATTCGCCCTGGCAACGCTCGGGCTCAATCTCTTGACCGGTTACGCTGGCCAGCTCTCGTTGGGTACCGGCGCGTTCATGGCCGTCGGCGCCTTCGCGGCGTACAACTTTGTGCTCCGCGTCCCGGGAATTCCCCTGTTGGCCGCCTTCGCCCTGGCCGGGTTGTGCGCGGCGCTGGTCGGAATCCTGTTTGGACTGCCCAGCCTGCGCATCAGAGGCTTCTACCTGGCAGTGGCGACGTTGGCCGCACAGTTCTTCGTCCTCTGGGCCCTGACCAAGTTCGGCTGGTTCTCGAACTACAGCTCGTCCGGCGTGATCGATGCCCAGAAGATGTCGATCCTGGGCTACTCGTTCGACTCGCCAGCGGCGAAGTATCTGTTGGTATTGTCGATCGTGGCACTGCTCGCCTTGGCCGCGAAGAACATGGTCCGAAGCTCGATGGGGCGCGCCTGGATGGCGGTGCGCGACATGGACGTCGCCGCCGAGGTGATCGGCATCCGCATCTTGCAGACGAAGCTCTTGGCCTTCGCCATCAGCTCGTTCTATTGCGGCGTTGCCGGTGCCTTGTACGCGTACGCGTACCTGGGTACCGTGGAGCCGGAGGCGTTCGACCTCGATCTGTCGTTCAGGGTTCTGTTCATGGTGATTATCGGCGGACTAGGCAGCATCATGGGCTCGTTCCTAGGCGCCGCTTTCATCACCTTATTGCCCATCTTCCTCAATACCCTGTCCGGGCCCCTCGAACATCTGCTCGGTTCTACCCTGCCGTCCGGACTCATGTCCAATCTCGAGGTGATGGTTTTCGGCGCGCTGATCATCTTCTTCCTGATCGTCGAGCCGAATGGCCTTGCCCGGCTGTGGCAGATCGGAAAGGAAAAGCTTCGCCTGTGGCCGTTCCCACATTGAATTTTGCGGCGCACAATACCGCGACGTTGGATCGACACGCGTGACGGTTTGTTGTCTTGGCATTGACACCGCTTAGCGTCTGGCCAATCCTGTGTGGTTTCGGCTTGTCATCGAAAGCGTCTTTCTAGGAGGAGCACCATGAAGTTCCTTAAACCGGCCCTGCTGGGCCTGTTGTTGGCCGGCATCACGTCTGTGGCCCTGGCGCAGAACGAGCAGTTCATTCCCATGCTGTCGTACCGGGTCGGCCCCTATGCCGCGGGCGGCTCCGGCATCTTCGGCGGTTATATCGACTACCTAAACCTCATCAACCTTCGCGACGGCGGCATCAACGGCGTCAAACTGGCGTGGGAAGAATGCGAGACCGAGTACAACAACGCTCGCGGCGTCGAATGCTATGAACGGTTGAAGAAAAAGAGCACCGGCGCCACGCTGGTAATGCCGCTGTCAACGGGAATTACCTACGCGTTGATCGAGAAGGCGACCGCCGACAAGATTCCGCTGGTCACCATAGGCTATGGCCGCACCGATGCGTCGGACGGTCGCGTCTTCCCGTACGTTTTTCCGTTGATCACCAACTACTGGTCGCAGAATACCGCCAAGATCAAGTTCATCGGCATGAAGGAAGGCGGGATGGACAAGCTCAAGGGCAAGAAGATCGTGAATCTCTATCACGACTCGGCCTACGGCAAGGAGACGATCCCGATACTCGATGCACAGGCGAAAAAATACGGCTTCCAAGTTACGCATATCCCGGTGCCGCTGCCAGGCAATGAGCAGGGTGCGCAATGGCTGGAAATTCGCAAAATCAAGCCGGACTGGGTCATCCTGCGGGGTTATGGCGTGATGAATCCGGTTGCGCTCAAGACTGCGGCCAAGGTGGGTTTCCCGCGGGATCACATCGTCGGCGTGTGGTGGAGTGGCGCGGAGGAAGATACCATCCCCGCGGGCGACGCCGCGATCGGTTTCATCGCCGCGGGCTTCAATGTCGCCGGCGCCAACTATCCGGTCATCCAGGAAATACTGAAGGTCGTCTACGCCAAGAACAAAGGCAACATGGAGGACAAGTCACGCATCGGTTCGATCTATTACAACCGCGGCGTCGTATTCGGCATCATCACCACCGAGGCCATACGCACCGCGCAGGCCAAGTTCGGCAAAGGCAAGGTCGTCACCTCCGAACAGGTTCGCTGGGCGCTCGAGAATCTCCAGATCAGCGAGGCGCGTCTGAAAGAGCTCGGCGCGACCGGGTTCATGCAGCCACTGAAGGTGACCTGCAGCGATCACGAGGGTGGCGGTGCGGTCAAGTTCCAGCAATGGGACGGCAAGAAGTGGAAGGTGATCACCGATTGGATCCAGCCGGACCGCGATCTGGTGCGGCCGATGATCGAGCAATCCGCGGCTGCCTATGCCAAGGAGAAGAACATCACGCCGCGCGATTGCGGCAAAGAAGACTGAGCTGCTCCGGCGTCGCGACCCTCTCCCCCATCGCAACGGGGAGGGGAACCAACCACTCGCCCGCGCCGCGTTTTCGACATCGCTTCCATGACCCCTGCGCCAGCTACCCCCGGCAGCGCGCCGCATGACGCCCCGAGGCCCTACCTGTCCGTCAATAACATCGAGGTCATTTACGACCACGTCATCCTGGTGCTCAAAGGCGTGTCGCTCGAAGTGCCGCAGGGGAAAATCGTTGCGCTGCTCGGGGCGAATGGTGCGGGCAAGACCACGACGCTCAAGGCCATATCCAACCTGCTCCGCGCCGAGCGGGGCGACGTCACCAAAGGCAGCATCGAATTTGAGGGCCGGCGGGTCGATCGGCTGACACCGAACGAACTGGTCAGGTCGGGCATCTGTCAGGTCATGGAAGGGCGTCATTGCTTTGAGCACCTGACGGTGGAGGAGAATCTGTTGACGGGGGCCTTCACCCGCAAGTTGACGCGCACTGAACTCAGGAACGAGCTGGACAAGGTCTACCGCTACTTCCCCCGCCTCAAGCAGCGCCGGTCGAGCCTGGCCGGCTACACATCCGGGGGGGAGCAGCAGATGACCGCAGTCGGGCGTGCACTCATGGCGCAGCCGTCGATGATTCTGCTCGACGAGCCGTCGATGGGCCTCGCGCCGCAGATCGTGGAGGAAATTTTTGACATTGTGCGCGATCTGAATCGCAATGAACGCGTGAGCTTTCTGCTCGCCGAACAGAATACGAGCGTTGCCCTGCGCTTCGCCGATTACGGCTACATTCTCGAAAACGGTCGCGTGGTGATGGACGGTGCTGCGGCCGACCTGGCACAGAACGAGGACGTCAAGGAGTTCTATCTCGGACTGTCGACGACCGGACGCAAATCGTTTCGCGACGTCAAGCACTATCGCCGCCGCAAACGTTGGCTGGCGTGAGGCCACGATGGAAGTCACTGGCTACCGGCTCGTTCGGAATATTCCTCAGGGGATGAAGCTGGCGGCCGACGAGCGCGGCGGACCGGGTTTGGGCGCGCTTGAAGCCAGCTTTGAGGCGGGCCAAGCCTTGCCCTTCGCCAACCGCCCACGTGCGCGAATACTTCGATAGGCTGGAGACGCGCCCGCCGGAGACGCGCGAACGAGCGCAGCTTGCGGCGCTGCCGGCGCGGATTGCCTTGGCGAAGTCGCGCACGACGGCCTACGCGCGCATTTTTGCCGCCTTCGAACCTGCGGCAATCACGACTCGCGCGGCACTGGCGCAGCTGCCGGTGACACGCAAGTCCGAACTGCTGGAACTGCAAAGGGCGCAGCCCCCGTTCGGCGGCTTTGCCGCGGCGCGCTGGGGCGAGGCGCGCCGCGTATTTGCCTCCCCCGGCCCGCTCTACGAGCCGGAAGGGGAGGAGGCCGATTACTGGCGCCTGGCCCGGGCACTCTTTGCCGCGGGCTTTCGTGGCGGTGACCTCGTCCACAACTGTTTCTCATACCACCTTACGCCGGCCGGCGCGATGCTCGAATCGGGCGCGCAGGCGCTCGGATGCACTGTCTTTGCCGGCGGCGTCGGGCAGACCGAGCAACAGGTGCGCGCGATGTCCGATCTCATGCCCGATGGTTACGTGGGAACGCCTTCGTTTCTTAAAATCATTCTGGAAAAGGCCGACGAGCTGGGTATACATCTGCCCCGGCTGAAGAAGGCGCTGGTTTCCGGCGAGGCCTTTCCGCCGAGCCTGCGCGACGCGCTCGCCGGGCGCGGCATCGCTGCCTATCAGGCCTATGCGACCGCGGACGTAGGGACGATTGCCTACGAGTCGCAGGCACGCGAGGGCCTGATCGTTGACGAAGGCGTACTGGTCGAAATCGTTCGCCCCGGAACCGGAGACCCGGTCGCCGCTGGCGAGGTCGGCGAGGTGGTCGTCACCACGCTGGTTACAATCGACTATCCGCTGATTCGTTTTGGTACCGGCGACCTTTCCGCGCTACTGCCGGCGTCGCTGCACACGCCGTCATCCTGCGGGCGCACCAACCTGCGCATCAGGGGTTGGCTGGGTCGCGCCGATCAGGCGACCAAGGTCAAAGGCATGTTCGTGCACCCGGCGCAGGTGGCCGAGGTTGCGCGACGTCATCCGGAGATCATCAAGGCGCGACTGGTTGTCGACAACCCCTATGGCGAAGACCGGATGACGCTCCACGTCGAAGTTCAGGGCGCCCGGTCGACCGAGGCCGATGCGATCATCGCCTCCATGCGCGAGGTGACCAAGCTGCGTGGGGAGATCGCGTTCTGCGTCCCCGGGGTGCTCGCCAACGACGGCAAGGTGATCGACGACCGGCGCCAAATCGAATAGCCGGCTGCGCATGGCGGGGCGCAGGGTGCCACCGCATGCTACGATTGCTTCGTACCGATCACTGCGCCATGGCCAGGTCCGAAACCTCCGCCGACCCCCTTGCGCCGCTCGCTCCCGAAACGCTGCGCGCGATCGCTTCCACTGGGGTCGTGCGCAACTATCCGAAGAACGCGGTGCTCATCAATGAGGGCGACCTGGGCGATTCCCTCTACATCGTCTTGTCCGGACGGGTCAAAGTCTATTCGAGCAACGCGGCGGGACGCGAGGTCGTCATCGCGTTTCACGGGCCCGGCGAGTACCTCGGCGAGATGTCCCTGGACGGCAGCCCGCGCTCGGCCTCGGTGGTAACCCTGGAGCCGACGACCTGCGCGCTCGTTACCCGCGCCAGTTTTCGCGAGTTCATTCTGGCTTACCCCGAGTTTGCCCTGCACCTGATCGAAAAGCTGATCTGCCGCATGCGAGCTACGACCGAGAGCGTGAAAAGCCTTGCCCTGTCCGATGTCTACGGGCGGCTGGTCAAGTTGCTGCTCACCCTCGCCGTGGAGCGCGACGGAAAGCTCATCGTGCCGGAGAAGCTCACGCAGCAGGACATCGCCGAACGCGTCGGCGCTTCGCGCGACATGATCAGCCGCCTGCTCAAGGACCTGGTCGCCGGCGGTTATCTCAGTGTGAGCGACCGCACCATAACCGTCCTCAAGAAGCCTCCGCCGGGCTGGTAGCCCCTGCAGGTTAGAGCGGTACCCCGCCCCAGGACGCGGCCGGGCACCGGCCGCGCGGCCGAGGCCCCGTAGGGCCGCGAACCAGACGCGGCGTTCAAGCGAGCGCCCGATGGGCACCCCAAGCGCGTGAATCTTCTGCGTCGACGCCCGCGAATCATCGCCTTCGCGCGGCAGCCCGGCGCGGCTACAGTGGCAGCGTCCGATTGGTGCAGCGAGGCGCCGTCGGCAAGCGGGCACCGGGACACGGCGCCCGCCGGCCAACCAACCGAGGAGTGAACCATGTTGAGCAAGTCCTTTTCCGGTATGGCTGGGGTCGTCACGTCGCTCAAGGTGGCGGCCTTGGTGAGCGTTCTTGGGGCAGTGGTGCTGGCCGCCGAACACCGCCTGGAGGTGGCTCCTGAGCCAACGATTGCCCGGCAAACCGTAGCATCTACTGATTCCAAGGCCGAACGCGGGACCGAGCAGGCGCCAGCCGATTATTTCCCCGCCCACTTTCCGCCGCCGTCTGGTCCGGTTGCCGAACGTCCGTCGACTTTCTGAGTCGCGATGAGAGCGTATTCCCAGTGGCTTAGAGGCGTTCGTCGGCGTGCGGCGGTGCGTTGGCGCTTTTGGCGATGGGTCGAAGATGCGCTGGCAATGCTTTGGGGACCTACCCTTGGTGCCTGACCTCAAGCGTCCGCCACGATCTTCTCAACATAGTGCTGAGATAGGGATCGCGAGTTGGTCCAGCCCGGTAAACCCAAAGGTCCGGAGCTCGCGCGCAGTGTTCGATGAGTTCCAGCCATCGCGGCAAACCGTCGCGTACAGCTTCGGCTTCGTCGCGCAGTTTTTCCGACTCCAGGAACCGCGCGCGTTACGGCCGAGCTGCGACGAGGCGGCCGAACCCATGGCCCTCGGGAGCCTAGGCGTTGCGCAGCGGGTGTTCGCCCGGGCGCCTTACGCTCATCAGGGCGACGCCGCCCAACACGAGCGCAGCGCCTGCAAGTTGGATCCAGTGCACTGGCTCGTCGAGAATCACCCAGCCAAGCCAGATCGTGAACACCGGTCCCAGTGAACCGACGAGCGACGTGCGGCTGGCGCCGATGCGCCGGATCGCCTCGGCGATGAGATAGGTTGGCAGCACGGTCGAGAAGATCGCCATCGTCAGCGACAGCAGCTGGATGCGCAGCGGTGCGGCGAGCGCCAGCGACGGTCGCGTGGCCAGGAACTGAACGAAGACGAATGCCGCTGAAGCGAGCATGGCCAAGGCAATGAAACGGGCGCTGCCGAGTCGTGCAATGACCGGTCCGGCGCCCACCAGGTAGAGGGCATAAAAGAACGAGCTGGCAAAGACAAGCGCCCCACCCGTCCAGAGCCCACGCGGGTCCCCGGCAAACGACAGGTCGCGCGCGAATACGAGCAGGATCCCCGCATAGGAGAGTCCGAGCGCCAACAGGATGCGCCCGGTGATCCGCTGCCCAAAAAGCAGCGCCGACAGCACCACGACGATCGTCGGGTAGAGGTAGAGCATCAGCCGCTCCAGTGCCGCCGAGACGTATTGCAAGCCCATGAAATCGACCAGGCTCGCGAGGTAATAACCGATGAAGCCGAGCCAAAGCACCCGAAGCCAATCACCCCGGCTGATCGCCGCGGCACTGCGGCGTTTCGTTGCGAACAGAGCCATAAGTGCGAAAAAAGGTGTTGCGTAGAGCATGCGCAGCGCAAGCAGGGTGACCGCGTCGATGGGCGCCCAGGCGTAGGCCAGCTTGATCAGTATCGCTTTGAACGAAAAACCGAGAACGCCGACGATCGCCAGCGCGGGTCCGATCCAGGGTTTGTCGCGCAGCGGGCTCACGCGGCTAATTCCGACCGCCGAGCCCGGTAGGTTAGCGGCAGCCGAAGCCGGCACGTGATGACTGACGCATCATTGTCGCCCGTAAGTCGCCGTCAGGCTCGCCTCGCCCACCTTGTTCGCGTTGAGCATGAATCCGACCAGCGCGCCCGTGGCGTTCGCATCCGCGTCGATGCGCGCGACCTTCAGCGCGTAGACGGTGAAGATGTAGCGGTGCGGCTTGTCGCCTTTGGGCGGACACGGGCCGCCGTAGCCGGGTTTGCCGAAATCAGTGTTCGATTGCACGGCTCCCGTAGGTGCCTGACCGCTCGCCGGATTGCCGGCACCGGCGGGTAACGACGTCACCGTTGCGGGAATGTTGAAAATAACCCAGTGCCACCAGCCGCTTCCAGTCGGGGCATCGGGATCGTAAGCGGTGACCGCGAAGCTCTTGGTGCCCGGAGGCGCGTTCTTCCACACTAGGGATGGCGAGACATTGGCGCCGGCGCAACCGAAGCCGTTGAACACCTGCGCTTCGGCAATGGTCGAGTTGGGCTTGATGTTTGCACTCTTCAGCGTAAACGGATTGGTCGCGAGTGCGGCGAGCGGCAGCGAAGCGAGGCAGAACGCCACGAGGATTCTCATCTGCTTCCTCCTTAGTCTGGCAAACGTGTCCCGGACCGTACAGCCAGGTCGTATGCACCCGAGCCCGATGCTGCTATCGTACGGCCCAAAGCGCGCATTCTAGCCCCAACGCTTCCTCAAGCGACCCTCGAGCCAAGCATCCGGAACGGATCATGCCCAACACGCCCGAAGTCACCAACATGGCGGTGTTCTGCGACTTCGAGAACATCGCGCTTGGCGTGCAGGATGCCAAATACGACCGCTTCGATATCGGCAAGGTGCTCGAGCGCCTGCTGCTCAAGGGTAGCATCGTGGTCAAGAAAGCCTACTGCGATTGGGAGCGCTACAAGGCGTTCAAGGCACCGATGCACGAAGCGAGCTTCGAATTGATAGAAATCCCGCATGTGCGGCAATCCGGCAAGAATTCAGCCGACATCCGCATGGTCGTCGACGCTCTCGACCTCTGCTACACGAAGGCCCACGTCGAGACCTTCGTCATTATCAGTGGTGACTCCGATTTCTCACCGCTGGTGTCGAAGCTGCGCGAGAACAACAAGGTCGTGATCGGTGTCGGCGTCAAGAACTCGACGTCGGACCTCCTCATCGCCAACTGCGATGAATTTATCTATTACGACGATCTGGTTCGCGAGAAAAAGCGGGTGCCGGCGAGGAAGCCGTCGGCCCGAACCTCGGCCGGCGTCGAGTCGGGTCCAGTGGCTAAAAAGGGCGACGAGGAGCGACGCCAGGAGGCCGTGGATCTCATCGCGGCGACGGTCGACGCCCTGTTCGCCGAGCGCGGCGCCGAGGAAAAGATCTGGGGCTCCATGGTTAAGCAGGCGCTAAAGCGCCGCAATCCGGGATTCGCCGAATCGTATTACGGTTTCCGCTCGTTCAACGCGGTGCTCGAGGAGGCGGCGCGGCGCGGCGTGCTCGCCCTCGAACGCGATGAAAAGTCCGGGGGCTATCTTCTGCGCCCACTCGCGCACGACGAATGATCGCGCGTCAGCTTTGGTGTGCCGGGTTGCTCGCGGCGCTCGTCACGACCGTAGCCGCCGAGCCGGCGTTGACCGTCGTGGCCGGCGGGCGGACGGCCATCTATACCGCGGCCGGTTTGCTTGGATTGCCAGTGGCGACGACGGTAACCATTCCGGTGGACGTCGCCTACAAGCGCAGCATGAGCTTTCGCGCCGTTCCCATCGCAGCCCTGCTCGACGGCGTGGCGCCTGACGAAGGCATTCGTTTCACGGCTGCCGACGGCTTCGTCACAACTATTCCCGCCGCGGCGCTGCTCGCGCGCGAAGGCCCGGTCGCTTATCTCGCGGTAGAAACTCCTGATGCCCCATGGCCGCAGCTCAAAGCGGGCGAGGCGGCAAGCGCGGGACCCTTCTACCTCGTCTGGACCCTGCTGGAAAAGCCTGCGCCGGCGAGCGAGCAGTGGCCGTATCGGATCGTTCGCATCGACACGGTCGCGTCGCTGGCCAAGCGGTTTCCCATGATCGCGCCTGCGGCCCGACTCACGGCAAACGATCCGATCCGCGTAGGCTTTGTTGCGTTCCAGAAACATTGTATGGTCTGTCACACCCTGAACGGCGGCGGCGACGCGATGCTCGGCCCCGACCTCAACATTCCCTACAATCCGACGGAGTACCTGCGTCCGGACGCGCTGCGGCGTTTGATTCGCGACCCGCAGGCGCTGCGCCGCTGGCCGGGCGCCAAGATGCCGGCCTTCGACAGCAAGACCCTCCCCGACCGCGAACTGGCCGAATTGCTCGCGTACCTGCGGCATATGGCTGATCGCAAGGTCGTGCCGCCAGTAGCCAAGTAGCGCTGGCAGCGCGACAATGAATGCCCCGTCACGGGGTCTGGGAAGTCGCCACTCCTGGCCGGGTCGGCAATGAGCCGTAAGGTGAAACGTGTCTAGTATTCGTCCGGCCGCGGTGGCAGGCATGTTCTATCCGGGGACACCGGCGGTGCTCGGCGCCGCTGTGCGCGCTTATCTGGCGGAAGCGCAATCGCCCGCCGAAGCTACACCCGCATTGCCTAAGGCGTTGATCGTGCCCCACGCGGGCTACGTCTATTCGGCCCCCGTTGCGGCGCCTGCCTATCGCCGGATTGCCGCCGGACGCGGCGCGATCCGCCGGGTCGTCCTGCTCGGGCCGGTGCACCGAGTACCCGTACGCGGGCTCGCCCTGCCCGCGGCCGAGGCATTCGCAACACCGTTGGGGACAGTGCCGGTCGATGCCGACGCGGTCAGGCGTGCGCTCGAAATGCCCCACGTTGTGGTCAACGCAGCGGCGCATGCGCTGGAACACTCGCTGGAGGTACAACTGCCATTCCTGCAGACCGTGCTCGACGAATTCAGTGTGGTGCCGTTTGCCGTCGGCGACGCGAGCGCGGCGGAGGTCGCCGCCGTGATCGAAGGGCTTTGGGGCGGGCCGGAGACGCTGATCGTCGTCAGCTCGGACCTGTCGCACTACCACCCGTATGCGGCGGCGCGGCAGATCGACCGCGGCACCGTGGCCGCTATTCTGGCGCTCGACTCGGCGCTCGATCACGAGCAGGCCTGCGGGGCAACGCCGATCAACGGCTTGGCGTTGTGCGCAAGGCGACGACATCTCAAGCCCGAGCTGATTGACCTGCGCAATTCGGGCGATACGGCGGGAGACAAATCGCGCGTGGTCGGCTATGCGGCGTTCGCGTTCACGGAGCGAAGCGAGGCGACGGCGCAAGGCGTCGCCGTGGAAACACTGACCGAGGCGGCCGATGCAGACTGAGGGACTCGGCCGGGCGCTGCTCGGGAGCGCGAGGCACGCCATTGCTACCGCGTTGGCCCTGGGTGCCGACGATCCGCCCGCACATCCCGCCCTGCAACGGCCGGGCGCGACTTTCGTCACGCTGTTTCACTGTGGCGAGCTGCGTGGCTGCATCGGCAGCTTGAGGGCGACGCGGGAGCTTGGGTCCGACGTGCGCGAGAATGCCCTTGCCGCAGCGTTCTGCGATCCACGCTTTGCGCCGCTGACTGCGGCCGAATTCGACGCGACATGGGTTGAAGTCTCGCTGCTCTCTACCGCGGAGAGCCTTCGCTTCGCCACCGAGGGCGAGCTCCGAGCGCGGCTTCGCCCGGGTATCGATGGCGTGACACTCGAGCTCGACGATCGCCGCGCCACTTTTTTGCCTCAGGTCTGGGAAACACTGCCCGAACCGCAAGACTTTCTTGCCGCGCTCAAACACAAGGCGGGATTTCCCGTCGATTTCTGGAGCCCGCGGCTGAACGTTGCGCTCTACCAGGTGACCAAGTGGCAGGAGCGCGAACACGACCGCGAAGGGATGCGTGGTTGAATGGCAAAGATGAGGCTGCAACGATGAGCGATTACCTGGGCCGCTACTGGCACGCGTTGGGCGACGGACGTATCCAATGCGACCTTTGCCCTCGCGACTGCCGCCTGCACGAGGGGCAGCGCGGGGCATGCTTCGTGCGCCAGCGCAAGGGTGACGCGATGGTACTGACCACCTACGGCCGGTCGTCGGGCTTCTGCATCGATCCGATCGAAAAGAAGCCACTCAACCAGTTCTTCCCCGGGTCGAGCGCGTTCTCGTTCGGCACCGCAGGCTGCAATCTGGCGTGCAAGTTCTGCCAGAACTGGGACATCTCCAAGTCGCGTGAGATGGACACGCTGATGGATCAGGCCTCACCGGAGGTGATCGCGCACACGGCGCAGGCTCAGGGCTGCAAGAGCATCGCCTTCACGTACAACGACCCGGTGATCTTTGCCGAGTATGCCATGGACACCGCGGATGCCTGTCACGAGCTCGGCATCCAGACGGTTGCGGTAACCGCAGGCTACATCGGCAGCGCGGCGCGGCGCGAGTTCTACGCCAAGATGGACGCGGCCAACGTCGACCTCAAGGGCTTCAGCGACGAGTTCTACTTCAAGCTTTGCGGAGCGCGGCTGCAGCCGGTGCTCGACACGCTCGCCTATCTCAGGCACGAGACCGACGTCTGGTTCGAGATCACCACCTTGCTCATTCCCGGCAAGAACGATTCCGACACCGAAATCGAGGCCGAGTCGAGATGGATCATGCGCGAGCTGGGACCCGACGTGCCGCTTCATTTCACGGCATTCCATCCCGACTACAAGATGATGGATATCGTGCCCACGCCGGCTTCGACGCTTACCCGGGCGCGCAAGATTGCCCTGGCGGAAGGTTTGCATTACGTCTACACCGGCAACGTGCACGACTGCGAGGGGGGTACGACCTTCTGCCCCGGGTGCGGCAAGGCGGTGATCGTGCGCGACTGGTACGAGATCCTGACCTATGCGGTGACGCCGGAGGGACAGTGCCGCCACTGCGACACGCAGCTGCCGGGACGGTACGCTGCGCTCAAGCGCCCCTGGGGTCGCAAGCGCGTCGCAGTGCGCATCGCGGCGTGAGCCCGCGCGTCGGCAGCGGTCGACGCGCGATGCGGGTCCGATGGCGGCCGTCGCCGCCCGGCGTGACGTCGCTACGCCTTGCTGTAGATCTCCGCGCCCTTGCGCACGAACTCGACGGCCTTAGCTTCCATCCCCTTCTCTAGCGCCGCGGCCTCGTCGACACCGAGTTTTGCCGCGTAATCGCGCACGTCCTGGGTGATCTTCATGGAGCAGAAATGCGGACCGCACATCGAGCAGAAATGCGCGAGTTTCGCGCCTTCCTGCGGCAGCGTTTCATCGTGGAACTCGCGTGCCTTGTCCGGATCGAGCCCGAGATTGAACTGATCCTCCCAACGAAACTCGAAACGCGCCTTGGAAAGCGCGTTGTCTCGGATCTGCGCGCCCGGATGGCCCTTGGCAAGGTCCGCAGCGTGCGCGGCAATCTTGTACGCCATGATGCCATCCTTGACGTCGACCTTGTTCGGCAGGCCCAGATGCTCCTTCGGAGTCACGTAGCAGAGCATCGCGGTACCGTACCAGCCGATCATCGCCGCACCGATGGCAGAGGTGATGTGGTCGTATCCGGGGGCGATATCGGTCGTGAGCGGACCAAGCGTGTAGAAGGGCGCCTCGCCGCAGAGCCGCAACTGCTCGTCCATGTTGCGCTTGATCAAGTGCATCGGGACGTGGCCCGGTCCCTCGATCATCGTCTGCACATCGTGCTTCCACGCGATCTTGGTAAGCTCGCCCAGCGTTGCCAGTTCGGCCATCTGCGCGTCGTCGTTCGCGTCATAACCGGAACCCGGGCGCAGCCCGTCGCCGAGACTGAAGGAGACGTCGTAGGCCTTCATGATCTCGCAGATCGATTCAAAATGCGTATAGAGGAACGATTCCCGGTGATGCGCAAGGCACCACTTGGCCATGATCGAGCCGCCGCGGCTGACGATGCCGGTCATACGCTTCGCGGTGAGTGGGATATAGCGCAAGAGCACGCCGGCATGAATGGTGAAATAATCCACGCCCTGCTCGGCCTGTTCGATCAGCGTGTCGCGGTAGATCTCCCACGTCAGTTCCTCAGCCTTGCCGTCGACTTTCTCCAGCGCTTGATAGATCGGCACCGTCCCGATGGGCACGGGCGAATTGCGGATGATCCATTCGCGCGTTTCGTGGATGTTCTTGCCCGTCGACAAGTCCATGACCGTATCGGCGCCCCAGCGCGCCGCCCAGGTCATTTTCTCGACTTCCTCCTGGATCGACGAGGAAACGGCGGAATTGCCGATGTTGGCATTGATTTTGGTAAGGAAGTTGCGGCCGATGATCATCGGCTCGCTTTCGGGGTGATTGATATTGGCGGGAATGATCGCGCGACCGCGGGCGACTTCACTGCGCACGAACTCAGGCGTGACGCACTGCGGAATCGCGGCGCCAAAGCTCTGCCCCGGGTGCTGGCGCGTGATGAGCTCCGGCTGCGCCTGGCGCGCCTCTTCGCGCAGCATGTTTTCGCGTATGGCGATGAATTCCATCTCCGGCGTAACGATTCCACACCGCGCGTAGTGCATTTGCGTGACATTGGCCGAATCGCGAGCACGCCGCGCTTTGCGCTGCAGATCGAAGCGCATATTCGACACCGCGGAGGCGGCGAGCCGCTCGCGGCCATAGGCCGAGGAAGGCTGCGCCAATACCACCGTGTCGCCGCGTTCCTCGATCCATTCCGCGCGCAGGGGCGACAGACCGGCGCGGATGTCGATGTTCGCAGCCGGATCGGTGTAGGGGCCCGACGTGTCGTAGACGACGATCGGCGCATTTTTCTCGGCCCCGAATAACCCCGCAGTATCGGACTGCGCGATCTCGCGCATCGGTACCTTCAGGTCGGGCCGCGAGCCTTGGACGAACACCTTGCTCGAACGAGGAAACGGTTTTACCGCCGCGTCGTCGACGTGTGCGTCACGGGCGAGAAATCGGTCGTTAGCGTTCATCGCGCTCCTCTGCGCCAGCGGAGAGTCGGGTCGGGAGCGGGGAGGACGAGACACGCTTCCCTGCGCCGGCATTATCCGCACAGGTACCAAGGGTCTGATCTCACCCATCGCCGTCAATCGCAACAGGACCCCTAGCGTCAGCACAGAAAGTTACGCCAATCCGGCGGTTCGGGCAAGCCGGGTGGGCTCGTGCCTCGACAGCAAATAGGATGGTGGCGAATTGCCTGCCGCTTCCGGGCCGGCGACGGGCAACCACATCAGCCCCGTTCGGACGCAACCGTGATGACCGCGATCGCCAGGCAGTGCCGCGTTGCGGCAGACGGTTTCCACACCGGCGACGGACGCACCGTTTGCTACAATGCCAAAACGCGCTGCGCGGCGAGCAGCGGCTTCATGTCTCGAGGACAGTGCGGGTGTAGCTCAATGGCAGAGCTCCTGCTTCCCAAGCGTGCGACCTGAGTGTCGCGTCGGTTTGCTGACCGCTGCACCGCTGACGTGAAAACGTCGATTAAGTGCAGTTAACCAGCAGATTGTGCGGGGATTAACCCGCATAGCGGCGTAAGCCGCGTAAAGAGCTGTCATGCCGGGCTTTTAATGCCGGAGGATGACCTGGTGTTCAGCCACCAGTAGCCTAGGTGCAGTGCGGGACTGGTAACGGTCCCGTGCCAAGCGCACCGACAATGTAGCCACCCTTAAGGGGTATGCAGGCCCCGCGAGGAGTCTGCATGAACGCGGGAGTCACACCCGCGCGAGGCGCTAGGCTGGATCAAAGGGTTAGCGTAAGCGAACCGCCGCAAACGTCGTGAAGCAGTCAAGAGCCAACGGTGACTTGCAGCATTGGGCTCTGGCCAAAACGGCATGTGATCGGCTATCCGCCTGCTTGGTGCGGATACGCTGACAAACGATCACCGGCGAATAGGCGGAACCCTTCTGATTCGTGCTTTTTGCGCGGAACAGGGTAAGCCCGTATGGGCGTCCGGTTCATCGGACAAGATTGGTCGCGAGACCAATTGCGGCCCATCCAGGTAGATGATCATGGAGAAAGCGAAGGCTGGCCTGTAATGGGCCGGATAGGGGATGCAACGATTGCCCCGCCGCGAAAGCGGGCTGACTTCCATGTGGTAGCCTATCGCGAGATAGGTCTGTACCGAGACCCGAGAGGAGCGGCGTGTTGTCCCCTCGGGGGCAGTGCGTCCATCCTTCAAGGGACCGGGCGGGTGTAGCTCAATGGCAGAGCAGAGGCTTCCCAAGCCTACGACGAGGGTTCGATTCCCTTCACCCGCTCCATTCAACTGGAGGTTGATATGGATGCAGTGCAATTCGACTGTGATGTCGCCTCCGCGACGTGGCAGAGCTGGCACCAGAGTCCGTGGTCCGGCGCTCACCAAGTCGTTTCGAGGCTACAGACACGTATTGCGAAAGCAGCAAAGGCAGGCGAGTGGCGGAAAGTGCGCTCCCTGCAGGGACTTCTGACTCGGTCCACCAGCGCGAAAGCGTTGGCAGTTCGCCGAGTGACGGAGAACCGTGGTCGAAAGACTCCGGGAGTTGACGGCCAATGCTGGGATACTCCTGCCGACAAATGGCAAGCAGTAACGAGCCTGACTAACAAAGGCTACAAACCGCGGCCGCTACGTCGGATACACATCCCTAAAGCGAGTGGTGGAAAGCGCCCATTGGGCATCCCCACTATGCGCGATCGGGCGATGCAAGCGCTGTATCTATTAGCGCTAGATCCTGTGGCCGAAGTAACTGGAGACCCGCACTCCTACGGCTTTCGCCGTGAGCGCTCCACCGCCGATGCTATCGAGTTCCGGAAACGGTCTTATGCTAAGGTTAAAGCAGAAGCGAATCCCTATGATCCGGCGTTCGACGAGTACTTCTCCAAGCGGCTCGCCCGCAAAATGGATGAGACGCTCGAAGGACGCCGGAAGCTGCGTTGGCTATGGTGGTGGCAGGACGGGACGTGTCCGGCCTGCGACCAGCGGATTACGCGAGATACGGGGTGGCATCTGCATCACGTGGTCAAGCGTACCCGCGGCGGTTCGGATAAGTGCAGTAACCTTGCGTTGCTGCATCCGAACTGCCACATGCAGCTTCATGCTATGGAGTAATCGGCTCTGCTGGTCGGCCCCGACGGGACCGGCTTTCAGGCGGCTTGAGCCGGATGCAGGGAAAGCCTGCCCGTCCGGTTCTGAGGGGAGGGGGTCGCCGCGAGGCGGCCTCCTTACCCGAAAGGTGACGAGGGTTCGATTCCCTTCACCCGCTCCAACGGCTGGCCCGCCGCGCTTGGTGCCGCGCGCACCGGCTGCAGCCTGAACCGATGTCCGCTGCCGGCACCACCGATCGTCTGCCCCAGCTTGTCGACATCGCGCGCCTTATCGCCCGCGAGCCGGACACGGTGCGCCTGGTCGGTTGCATTCTCATGACCGCCAAGGAGGCGACCCACGCGGACGGCGGGTCGGTTTACTTGGTCGAGGAGGATCGCCGCAGGCTGTCCTTTGCATTGGTCGTAAACGACACACTCGGTCTGCATCTGGGTGGTGCGTCGAGATCGCCCGTCGGCATGCAGGCGCCCGCGCTTTACGATCGCGATGGCGCGCCGAATCACCGCTCGGTTGTCACCCATTGCGCCTTGAGTCGGGAATCGGTGCGGCTCGACGATGCGTATGCCGCGGCAGGCTACGACTTCGCGGGTGCCCGTGCCTTCGACCAGACGCACGGCTACCGCTCGCGTTCTTTTCTCGCCGTGCCGATGATCGACCATGCAGGCGAAGTCACAGGCGTACTTCAATTGGTCAACGCGCGCTCGCGTGAGGGGACGGTCGGCGTGTTTTCTGCCGGGGACCAGGCATTCGTTGAAGCGCTCACCGGGTTGGCGGCGATTGCGCTGGAAAAGCAAGGTCTGATCGAACGGCTGCAGACGCTCTTCGAGAGCCTGGTGCGGCTCATCAATGACGCGATCGACGAGAAAAGCCCCTACACCGGCGGCCATTGCCGACGCGTGCCTGAGCTGGCGATGATGCTCGCTGACGCGGTGCACCGTACCGAAGAGGGCCCGCTGGCAGGCTTTCGCATGACCGCCACCGACCGGCGCGAGCTCTGGCTGGCGGCAATGCTGCACGATTGCGGCAAAATCACGACGCCAGTGCACGTGGTCGACAAGGCGACCAAGCTTTCCGGAACCTTTGACCGCATGGCGCTGATCGAAGTGCGCTTCGACCTCGCCGCGCGCGAGGCGCAGATCGCCTTTTTGGAGGCAGTCGCCGCGGGTGAGGCCGAGGCCGCCGCTGCATTGCGCTATCGTGCCGAACTCGCCGCGCTCGACGCCGACCGGGCCTTTCTACGTGAGGCAAACCGCGGCAGCGAGTGCATGGCAGACGAGGACGTTGCCCGGGTGCGCGCGATTGGGGCACGCCGCATCAGGGGAGCGGATGGCGCGCCCGAGCCGCTGCTTACCGATGACGAAGTTGCGAATCTGACCATTCGCTACGGCACGCTCAACGCCGCGGAGCGTGCGATCATCAATGGTCACGTCACCACGACGATCAGGATGCTCGAATCGCTGCCGTGGCCACGGCAACTCGCGCGCGTGCCCGAATATGCGGGCGGCCATCACGAGCGCGTCGACGGCAAGGGCTACCCGCGTGGTCTCACGCGTGAGCAGATGTCGCTGCCGGCAAGGATGATCGCGATCGCCGACGTGTTTGAGGCACTCACGGCCGGAGATCGACCCTACAAGCGGGCCAAGACCGCCGCAGAATCGCTGGCGATCCTCGGTCAGATGAAGCTATCGGGCCATGTCGACCCCGACCTGTTTGACGTCTTCCTGCGCGAGGGCGTCTGGCTCGAATACGCGCGCAAATTCCTCACCCCGGAGCAGATCGACGAGATGGATCTGCCGCACGTGCCCGGGAACCCGGCGGCGTAGGATCAGGGACGGATGTACGACCAGCCTTGCTGCTGGCGCTTCATGATCTCTACCACCCCAGCGCTGACGTAACCGATTCCATCGAGCATGTCGCTGCGTGCGAGGTGTTGCGCATGCATCGTATTTTCGCAGGCGAAGATCTTCATGCCGGCAGCGCCTGCCTCACCTACGGCGTTGGCGACCGGCGAGTCGAGCTTGAGCATGCCGATGCCGGGGCCATAAGCCACGATTTCGATGTCGATGTTCGCGGCGCCGAGCTCCGCCTGGAGGTTATGCGCGTTGTTCAGCGCGAGATTCCATTTCACCGTTTCGCCGTCGCTTACCTGAATTACGACTCTGCTACGCGTTGTACCCTGCTGGGTTTGCGCAGCAGCAACCGCGGCGAGAAGAACGATCGCCACCGCTGCGACAAGCCTGCCCGACAATTTCCTTCTGCTCATTGCATCTCCTTCGCTTGCCCACGCACAAGAACGCGCTGCGCCGCCTGCAGCGGCACGAGGTTGGAAACCCGTATTTTATCCACGCTGTCGCCGTAGTTGCAGCTTGGGCGTGGAGCTCATGTGGTTCGAGCGCTGGCGCGCGCGCCTACGGCAATCCGAACCGGCAGCGGTCGACGGATGCGGATCGACGCAAGCCGCGCTGCGGTAGAATCGGCCTGCACGTCCGGCCAATCGGGCGGGTACCTACTTGCAATATCTCAGGGAGAATCATCATGGGAACCGACAAACCGCGCGTCGGATTCATCGGCCTTGGACTGATGGGTCACGGCATGGCAAAAAACCTGGTGAACAAGGGGTTCCCACTGACGGTGCGCGTGCATAGGAACCGCAAACCTGCCGAGGATATTCTTGCCGCGGGCGCCCGCGAGGCGCGAACAAACGCCGAACTCGGACAAGCCTCCGACATCGTGATCCTCTGCGTCACCGGTTCGCCACAGATCGAGGAGATTATCTATGGCGAGAACGGCATCCTGAGTGTCGCCCGCAGCGGCCTTGTGGTTGTCGACACGTCGACCGCAGAGCCGGCATCGACGGCGAAGATCCGCGCTGACCTCGGGCGCAAGGACACGCTCTACGTCGATGCGCCGCTGGCCCGCACGCCGAAGGAAGCCGAGGAAGGGCGACTGAACACCATGGTCGGCGCGGATGACGCGACTTTCGCCCGGCTGCGGCCCGTACTCTCCGCCTATTGCGAGAATATCATCCATGCCGGACCGCCAGGCCATGGCCACATGTTGAAGCTCATCAACAACTTCATCGCCCAGGCGATCGCGACGGCGACTGCGGAGGCCTGCGCAGCGTGCGCGAAATCCGGCGTGTCGATCAACAAGCTGCACGAGATCATCTCGGCCGGTGCGGTCAACTCGGGCATCTTCCAGATGATGGTCGGCAGGATGCTCGATGGCGGTGACCTGAGCGGGCTCAAGTTCACGCTGGTCAACGCCATGAAGGACCTGCGGTATTACACGCATTTCGCCGAATCGCTGCCTGTACCAGCGATCGTCGGAGACGCCGTGCACCAGAGCCTCGTCACCGCCAACCTCCTTGGCTTCGGCGACAAGTACGTTGCGTCGCTGCTGGAGGCGCAGGAAAAGCTAGCCGGGGTGCAGATCGTTCCGAGGTAGCAAGAAATCACTCCGAAGATACCGGCGGCGGCAGCTAACCCGGAAGGTAAGGCGGGGCTAGAGCGCGATGTGTGCATTCACTTCGTTGGCACGAACAATCACGGCCCGGTCGCTTCGAGCCCGATCCACGCCTGCCGCTTAGCGAGCACGCCCACGCTGCGGAATCGAGCGGCCTCCGTGTCCGGGCGGTTGTCGAGACACGGGCGTCGCGCGCCACGGCGGCGCGCTGCCGGCGGAGCCGGTGCCGAAAGCGGGGGCGCTAAACGCGGTGCGAATGCGTGAGCGCGAGCCCGCCGCGGGTTGCGTCCCGGGCGAGTGGTACGGTGGTGCCGACGCGACGGATTCTCGCGGATCGCGCTATGCTTGAGCGTATTCTTCGTGCATGCCGGAGCGATGCCCGTGAGCCGCACCAACCAAACGCTGTGGGACAATCCTCTCGGCACGGATGGGTTTGAGTTTGTCGAGTATGCGGCACCGGACCCGGTGGCCCTCGGCCGCCTGTTCGAGCAACTTGGTTTCGTCGTGATCGCGCGCCACCGCTCGAAAAATGTGCTGCTCTATCGACAGGGCGAAATAAACTTCATCGTCAACGCCGAGCCGGGCAGTTTTGCGCAGGCATTTGCGCGCGTGCACGGCCCGTCAATTTGCGCCATCGCCTTTCGGGTGAAGGACGCGGCGGCGGCGTACCGCAGGGCGACCGAGCAGGGAGCGTGGGGCGTGGAGGCGCATCCAGGTCCGATGGAACTCAATATTCCCGCGATCAAGGGCATCGGCGACTCGCTCATCTATCTTGTCGACCGGTACGCCCGGGACGGGACCGGTGTGTCGATCTACGATGTCGACTTCGTGCCGCTTGTCGGTGTTGACCAACATCCGCACGGCGCCGGAATGACCTATATCGACCACCTGACGCACAACGTGCATCGCGGCCGGATGGAGGAATGGGCGAGCTTCTACGAGCGCTTGTTCAACTTCCGCGAACTGCGCTATTTCGACATTGAGGGCAAGCTTACCGGGCTCAAAAGCAAGGCCATGACGAGCCCTTGCGGCAAGATACGTATACCGATCAACGAGAGTGCCGACGACAAGTCACAGATCCAGGAGTACCTGCTCGCGTATCATGGCGAGGGTATCCAGCACGTCGCCCTCGGGACAGCGGATATCTTCGCCACCGTTGAAGCCCTGCGCGGACGCGACGTCGCCTTCCAGAATACGCCGGACACGTACTACGATTTGCTCGCGACCCGTCTGCCAAATCATGGTGAGGACGCCGCGCGGCTCAAAAGGAATCGAATTCTTCTCGACGGTGCGCCGGCTAAGAACGAGATGCTCCTCCAGATATTCACGACGCCAGTCATCGGGCCCATCTTCTTCGAGATCATCCAGCGCAAGGGCAACGAGGGTTTCGGCGAGGGCAACTTCCAGGCTCTGTTTGAGTCGATCGAGCTCGATCAAATCCGGCGCGGCGTACTGCAAGGCGAGTGATCGGTGCGATGACGGGCGGCGTGGCTTGAGCGGAAACCGACGTGCTCTCTGCGCGGGGATTCACCTTATTGCGGCGTTTGTCTGACGGGAAAATCCATTCCGGCGAGGCGCTCGCGGCCGATAGCGGCATCTCCCGCGCCCGCGTATCGCAACTGCTCCAGGAAGCCGATGCCGCCGGGCTGAGCCTGGAGCGCAGGCCGGGGCGCGGCTATCGTCTGCGCGATGCACTGCCGTTCCTTGACCGGGGCGCAATCCTCGCGGCACTGGGCACGAGCGCAGACGCGCTCACGATCGAAGTCGCCGATATGCTCGATTCGACTAGCAGCGAACTCTCGCGCCGCGCCGGGCGGGGCGACATTCATCGGCATCTGGTGGTGGCCGAATGGCAAACCGCCGGGCGCGGCCGGCGCGGCCGTGGCTGGACCGCCGTGCTTGGCGGCAGCCTCACCTTTTCCCTCGGCTGGCGCTTCTCGCGCGGCGCCGGCGATCTATCGGCGCTGCCACTGGCGGTCGGGGTTGCGCTGGCAAGGGCGCTCGAAGCCGCAGGCTTCACCGGCATCGAACTCAAGTGGCCCAACGACTTGATCCACGGTGGGGCCAAGGTCGGCGGCATCCTGGTCGAACTCTCCGGCGACGCCCTGGGCCCTTCGCTGGCGATCGTCGGCGTAGGGCTCAATGTTCGCCTGCCCGCGGCACTCAAGCGCGGCATCGGACAGGCGGTGACCGACCTTGCCGCTGTCGGTGGAAGCCCCGTGCCTAATCGCAACCCGCTGCTTGCGCACCTCGCCGGTGAAATAGTCAAGGTGCTCGAAGGCTACGCGCAAGCGGGGTTCGCCCCGCTGCGCGCCGCGTGGCAGCGGCGTCACGCGTACCAGGGAAAGCCGGTGCAGATCGTGCTCCCTGACGGCGGCACCGTGCGCGGAGTGGTCGTCGGCGTCGACGCGGCGGGCGCACTTCTTCTCGACAGCGCGGGCCGGCGCTTGCGCTTCGTCAGCGGCGAAGTTTCACTGCGCCACCTATGATCCTGGTTCTCGACTGCGGCAACAGCAGGCTTAAGTGGGGGCTCGCCGGGCCGCACGGCTGGGTTTCGCAGGGCAACGTCGCCAACCAGGAAATCGGGACGCTCGCGTTACGCGATTGGCAGAATCTGCCGCGGCCCGCGCGCGCGGTCGGCGTCAACGTCGCCGGCGAGGCCACGCGCGTGCGTGTCGAGGCGCAGCTCGTGCGATGGCGCACGACGCCGGAATGGCTCATCGCGCGCGAGGAAGCGGGTGGCGTGTACAACCGCTACGCGCGCCCGTCTCAACTCGGTCCCGACCGCTGGGCGGCGTTGATTGCGGCGCGGCAGCGCGTCGCGGATGAGCTGTTTCCTTCCCCCTGTGTCGTGGTCAACGCGGGTACCGCCGTCACCGTCGATGCACTCGACGGCACCGGCATCTTCCGCGGTGGCATCATTCTGCCGGGCCTCCGGCTGATGCTGCAGGCGCTCGCTTCGAACACGGCAGCGCTGCGCATCCCGCCGGGGCGGTATCACGATTTTCCGATCAACACCGCCGATGCGCTCGCCTCCGGTGCGTTGCAGGCGGTGTGTGGCGCCATCGAGCAGATGCGTCTGCGGCTGGGCGAAGGCGGGCCACCGCCGAAGGCGTTTCTGTCCGGCGGCGCCGCCGTCGACATCGCACCGCACCTTACCGCACCGGTGGAGATCGTGGATAATCTGGTGCTCGAGGGCGTGCTGGCGCTCGCCGAATTCCCGGCCAAGGCATGAGAACGCTGGTCTTGTTGTTGTTGCTCGCCAATCTCACGCTGTTTCTCTACACGAAACTCGACAGCCTGGGCAGTGGCGAGGGCGACAGGCTGTCGAAGCAGGTGCAGCCGGACAAGATCAGGCTCCTTTCGCCGCAGCAGGTCGCAGCACTCGGCCCCACCAAGGTTGCCACGCTCGCTGATGTCTGCGTCGAGTGGGGCCCGCTTTCGGATAGCGACAAGGCGCGAGCCCTGGCCACGCTCGAGCCACTCGACCTCAGCCGACTGATCAGCCAGAAGAAAGTCGAGGTCGTCACCAACTACTGGGTGTTCATCCCGCCCGTGGCCAATCGACCGGCGGCCGATCGCCGCATGGCGGAACTAAAAGAGCAAGGCGTCAAAGATCTGCTGCTTATCGACGGCGGGGTGCAACGGTTTGCGATTTCGCTCGGCGTGTTCCAGACCGAAGCGGACGCCAAGACGCGGCTGGATGCGCTGTCGGCGCAGGGCGTCAAGGGCGCCAAGGTCGGCGCGCGCGCCCAGGCGGTGGTGCAGACCGACCTCGTGGTGCGCGACCCCCCGGCGCTTGCGGTTGCGCGCTTGAAGGAGCTGCAGGCCGGTTATCCGGGCACAGAAATCAAAGTCGGCAGCTGCGACAAAGCGGCCTGACGATGGAGGAGCGCACGACGCGAGCCGAAGCGATCCGGCTGGCGCACTCGCCGCGCGACATTGCCCTCGCCCGCGCGCTTCTGGTCGAATACGCACAATGGCTTCAGATCGATCTCTGTTTTCAGGGCTTCGAGCATGAGCTGGCGAGCTTGCCGGGAGACTATGCGCCGCCGTGCGGACGGCTGTTGCTGGCAGGTTCGTCTGACACGGCCTTCGGCTGCATCGCGTTGCGCCCACTCGACGCGCAGTCGGCTTGCGATGGAGGCACGCCCGCCGGGCCGGTTGAGGGTCCCGTAGGCGAAGTCAAGCGGCTCTACGTCCAGCCGCCATATCGGCACCAAGGCTGGGGGCAGCGCCTCGCGCACGCCCTGCTCGACGAGGCACGGGCCATCGGCTATTGCGAACTCCGACTCGACACCTTCGACTGGATGACCGGCGCGCAGTCTCTCTACTCCGGTCTGGGCTTCCGCGTGAGTGCGCCCTACTACAACAACCCGCTTGCGGGGGCGGTGTATATGTCGCTCATCCTATGACGCGGGGCGAGCGCGCCGCGCCTGCCGCACGCCACCCGAGCATGTTCCTTTCCGCGGAGGAGGAGGCGGCAGCTCGCGGGCGGCGACAGTTCGCGCAGCTGGTAGCTACGCCTTGCCCCGGACGGCAAAGTGCCGGCCGCCCTCGCGGGACCAGGCAAGCGGCTCAGTCCGCAGATCGCAAAAGCCGGCATCGCCGAGCAGCCGGAGGGCCTCCTCCTCAGAGTACCAGGTCAGAGCCCGCGTCTCGTCCTCGCGCGCTGTGATCATCGTCCGGTCGCGCCTTTCATAGCGTGTCTTTACGTCGATGCGACGCATCTCCACGTCGAGAAAGGTCTCCGAGCGCAAGCCGATGCGCACGCCATCGCCCGGGTTGACCGTACGTACCTCCACGATGGGCGCCCCTGGAGGGTGTTCTATCTCCGAGGGCACAAACAAGTCGAGCAACAACAGGCCCGGATCCAGCAGGTGCGCGCGGATGCGCAGCAGCGCGTCGAGAGCGGTGATCGGATTGGCCAGCAGCTGGAACGCCCCGGCGGCAATGTACGCCGCTGCGTAACGCGCCGGCAGATTAAGCGTCGCAACGCTTTGACGGTAGAGCCGGGTCGTGCGGCCCGCCGCGGCGAGTCGCCTCTCGCAGCTGGCAAGCATCGCTTCCGAGCTGTCGACTCCGTGTACCCGAATACCCGCTTCGAGTAGCGGGACGAGGAGCCGCCCGGAACCCGCCATAGCCTCTAGCACGGGACCGGCGTCTCGCGGCAGGCGTTCCGCGTACCACGCGACCTCTGCCTCGCTCGCGCGCGGCCGATCCGCGTCGTAGAACAGCGTGCCAAGGGTACCGTAAGCTGACATGCTGCGCCCGGCTTCAGGCGCGGCGCGGGGCAAGAATTTCGCGCGCGGCGGCGGCGATCGTGTCGATCCAGAGCCGAGCCGCCGGTACCTCACCGGTCCAGCGTAGAAAGCCGTGGATCGTCCCGGCACAATCAATGATGCGTGCAAAGATTCCTGCGCCGTGCAGCCTGCGCGCGTAGTCGAGGCCGTCGCCACGCAGCACATCGGCCTCGGCAAGCGCGACAACGGCGGGCGGCAGGCCCGAGAGATCTGGCGCCGCAAGCGGCGAGAGCTCGGGGACTTCAGGCGCCGCATTGCCGCGATACGCGTCCCAATACCAAGCCATTTGGTCGGCGCTCAAATTGTAGCCGGTCGCAAACGCGCGGTAGGACGCGCGCGAGCAGGTCGCGTCGAGCGCGGGATAAAAGAGCAGCTGCGCATCAGGTTGCGTTCCCCCAGTCCGGGCGAGGCGGAGCGTCAGCGCAGCGACGAGATTGCCGCCGGAGCTGTCCCCGGCGACTGCGAAGCACTGGCCATCCGCACCGAGGCCACGCGCTTCGGCGCGCGCCCAGCGCCACGTCGCTTCGACATCGTCGAGCGCCGCAGGGTAAAGATGCTCTGGCGCTAGGCGGTAGTCGACCGCCGCCACAACCGCCTCAAGGCGATTGGCGAGTATTCGGCAAAGCTTATCGTGCGATTCGAGCGACCCGACCACCCATCCGCCGCCATGTGCATAGAGAATGAGGGGCAATGGTCGGGTCGTCGGCGGGCGGTAGACGCGCACCGGGACGGGGCCGGCAGGACCCGGTGCGTGCAGATCGCGGAGCTCCGCGACTGGTTCCGGGGCGCCGCCGAGGAGCACTGGCGCCGCCTCGGCCGCGGCGCGCAGCTGCGCGATGTCAGGTGCACCGGTTTGCGCCGGGGCGCAGAAGACAGTGTCGAGCAAGCGACGGATATCGGGATCGAGCATCGGGCTTCGCGGCAGCTGGCAAGGGATGGTACCGGATTCGCGCCGCTGGAGTTGACAACCCGCAGCGCAACCCTTACCTTGGTCAACAGCGCCGATTTGATCCCGGGGAGCGTGTGCGTACCCCCCGGCAGCTTGCGGGGCGCCAAAAATTCCGCTAAAGCGGCTTTCGACGGGAACCCGCTCGGCGGCAAGCTGAACGGGTTTTTGTTTTTGCGCAACGCGCAAGGCTGACGTTGACACGACTCTCTGCGAGCAAAAGGAAAATGACCGCCACCAACGGCAAAACGGCACAGCTCACGCGGCTACTGCGCGAGCGCATCCTGATCCTCGACGGCGCGATGGGCACCATGATCCAGGCTCGTCGGCTTTCCGAGTCCGAGTATCGTGGATCGGCTGCCTGCGGCCTGCTCGACCATACCCACGATCTCAAGGGGGACAACGATCTGCTGGTCCTTACCCATCCCGAGATCATCGCCTCGATCCATGACCAATTTCTCGCCGCCGGCGCAGACATCATCGAGACCAACACGTTCAATGCGACACGCATCGCACAGGCGGATTACAAGCTCGAAGGGCGGGTTCGCGATATCAACCTTGCTGCGGCGCGGATCGCGAGCGAACGCGCCGCTGCTTGGACCGCCAAGACGCCGGAGAAACCCCGGTTCGTCGCCGGCGCGTTGGGTCCGACCAACCGCACGGCAACGATCTCCCCGGACGTCAATGACCCGGGTTTTCGCAATGTGAGCTACGACGACCTGGTCGCCGCCTACGGCGAGGCGGTTGCCGCGCTGGTCGAAGGCGGGGTCGACCTGCTGCTCGTCGAGACGGTCTTTGACACCCTCAACGCCAAAGCCGCACTGTTCGCAATCGACAGCTATTTCGACGCACGCGGCATCCGCTTGCCGCTCATCGTGTCCGGCACGATCACGGACGCGTCGGGTCGGACTCTATCCGGACAGACCACCGAAGCTTTCTGGAACTCGGTGCGCCACGCCCGGCCGCTCGCCGTTGGTCTCAATTGCGCGCTCGGCGCGGCGCTTATGCGACCATACATCGAAGAAATCGCGCGGGTCGCGGACACGTTCGTCTCGTGCTATCCCAATGCGGGGCTGCCCAACCCGATGAGCGAGACCGGATATGACGAAGCACCCGAGACCACCGCGCGGCTGATCCGGGACTTTGCCGAAAACGGCTTCGTCAACATCGTCGGTGGCTGCTGCGGCACGACGCCGGAACACATACGCGCCATTGCCGCGGCGGTGCAGCACGTGCCACCGCGGAGGTTCGGACCGGCCGCCGATGAAGGGGTGGCAGGCTAAGGCTAGCGCCGGCATCACTCCCGCTGGATGGGGGAGCCGATGCGGGCGACTCGCACCGGACCCGATATGTCGCGTCCCTTGAGACTGGCCGGCCTCGAGCCGCTGACCATCGACGACGATTCCCTGTTCGTCAACGTGGGCGAGCGTACCAACGTCACCGGCTCGCGCGCGTTCGCCAAGCTGATCCTTTCGGGCGACTTCGCCGGCGCCGTGGAGGTCGCGCGGCAGCAGGTGCAGAACGGAGCGCAAATCATTGACGTCAACATGGATGAGGCCATGCTCGATTCCAAGGCGGCGATGACGAAATTCCTGCACCTTATCGCCGGCGAACCCGATATCGCACGCGTGCCGCTGATGCTCGATTCGTCCAAATGGGAGGTCATCGAGGCGGGACTTAAGTGCGTACAAGGCAAGCCGGTTGTCAACTCGATCTCGATGAAGGAGGGCGAAGCCGCATTTGTGCGCCAGGCAAAGCTGGTCAAACGCTATGGCGCAGCGGCGGTGGTGATGTGCTTCGACGAGAGCGGCCAGGCGGACAGCTACACCCGTCGGATCGATGTCGCTCGCCGCGCCTATGATCTGCTCGTCGACCGCGTCGACTTTCCTCCCGAGGACATCATCATCGATCCGAACGTGTTTGCGATCGCCACCGGCATCGACGAGCACGCACACTACGCGGTCGATTTCATCCGCACCACGGCCTGGATCAAGCAGCATCTGCCGCATGCCAAGATCTCGGGTGGGATCTCCAACGTCAGCTTCAGCTTTCGCGGCAACGACCCGGTGCGCGAGGCGATCCACACGGTCTTTCTCTATCACGCAATTCGTGCGGGCCTGACCATGGGCATCGTCAACGCCGGACAGCTCGGCGTCTATGACGAGCTCGACTCCGAGTTGCGGGAGCGCGTCGAGGACGTTGTGCTCGATCGGCGCGCAGACGCCACGGAGCGGCTGGTTACCTTCGCGGAGACCTACAAGGCGCAAGGGCGCAAGCCCGAGGAGGAACTCGCCTGGCGTGGCGGCACCGTTGAGGAACGGCTGTCGCACGCGCTGGTGAAGGGTATTACGACCTATATCATCGACGACACCGAAGAGGCACGCAACCGGTACGCACGGCCGATCCAGGTGATCGAGGGCCCGCTGATGGCGGGCATGAACGTCGTCGGCGACTTGTTCGGGGCCGGCAAGATGTTCCTGCCACAGGTCGTCAAGAGCGCACGGGTGATGAAGCAGGCGGTCGCACATCTCATACCTTATATCGAGGCTGAGAAAGCGAAATCGGGCGACGCCGGCAAGGCGAAGGGCACCATCGTCATGGCGACCGTGAAAGGCGACGTGCACGACATCGGCAAAAACATTGTCGGGGTCGTCCTCCAGTGCAACAACTTCGAGGTGATCGACCTTGGCGTCATGGTGCCCGCCCAGAAGATTCTCGACACCGCGCGCGACAGGGCGGCCGACATCGTCGGGCTGTCCGGGCTTATCACACCCTCGCTGGAGGAAATGGCGCACGTCGCGCACGAGATGCAGCGCCTCGGCATGCACCAGCCACTCTTGATCGGCGGCGCGACGACCTCGCGCGTGCACACGGCGGTCAAGATTGCGCCGAACTACTCCGGCGTTACCGTGTACGTGCCCGACGCATCGCGTGCCGTCGGCGTGGCAAGCAACCTGCTCTCGACGACGAATAAGGACGCCTACGTTGCCGAAGTCGCGGTGGATTACGACCGGATTCGCTCGCAGCACGCGGCCAAGAAGGGCCAGGCGCTTATATCCCTCGCCGCGGCCCGCGCCAACGCGTTCAAGGCCGACTGGGGCAGCTATCAACCTCCAAGGCCGGTGCTTCCCGGCCGGCGGGAGATCAAGCATGCCGACCTGCGCGAACTCGCCCAGTACATCGACTGGGCACCGTTCTTTCAAACTTGGGAACTTTCCGGTCCGTTTCCCGCGATCCTCGACGACCCCGTTGTCGGCGAGGCGGCGCGCAACGTTTTCGCCGACGGTCGGGCGATGCTCGAGCGCATCGTCGAGGGACGTTGGCTCACCGCCAACGGCGTGATCGCGCTTATGCCGGCAAATTCGATCGGCGACGATATCGAGCTCTACGCCGACGAATCGCGCACCACCACCGCCCTGACCTGGCGCAACCTTCGCCAGCAAAATGAGCGGCCGCAGGGAAAACCCAACTATTGCCTCGCCGATTTCGTCGCGCCGAAGACCTCGGGCGTCGAGGACTATGCGGGCGCGTTCGCCGTGACCGCTGGCTTGGGTATCGAGAAAAAACTCTCCGAATTCGAGGCAAAGAGGGACGATTACAGCGCCATCATGATCAAAGCGCTGGCCGACCGCCTGGCGGAAGCCTTTGCGGAGTGGCTGCACATGCGCGTGCGGCGCGAGTACTGGGGTTACGCCAAGGACGAGAAGCTCGACAAGGCCGCGATGGTACGCGAGGAGTACCGCGGCATCCGCCCCGCGCCAGGCTATCCCGCGTGTCCGGATCACACAGTCAAGGCACCGTTGTTCGAGTCGCTGCATGCGAACAGGATCGGGATGGTGCTGACCGAAAGCCATGCCATGCTGCCGGCAGCGAGCGTGTCAGGTTTCTACATCGCCCACCCGGACGCGGTTTATTTTGCCGTCGGCAAGATCGGCGAAGATCAGTTGCGTGACCTCGCCGCGCGCGTGCGCCTGAGCGAGGCGACCCTGCGCCGCGACCTCGCCCCAAATCTGGCCTAGCTACGCGAACGCCGCAATCGTCGCAGGTGTGGTGCCCATGGGCGTTATAACGCCAACCAGTCAAGAATACGAGGCGCAGGTCGGGCGGTGGATCGATCACGCCACACCGACGGTAATCGCCCTGTGTGCAGCTTGGTGCGACACGTGCGGGGAATTCCGCGCCACGTTGGAGCGCATCGCGCAGGCGCGGCCGGAGATCGTGTTCGTCTGGCTGGACATTGAAGATGACAGCGCGATCTGCGGCGATATCGACATCGAGAACTTTCCCACCTTGGCGATCTATCGCGGCGAGCGATTGCTTCACTATGGCGTCTCGCTGCCGCAGGAGGGGACCGTTGCCCGCCTGATCGACGAGATTGCGAAGCGTCTCGACGGGATCGTGTCCGCCCCGCAAGCGGTGCGCGATCTGCCGCAAAAGCTTCGGACGCACACTCGCGGCCAAGCAGCCTAGCCGGGGCCGCTCGCGGCAGGCGGTACAATGACGGGCCTACGATCGCCATTGCCAATGGAACCAGCGACCGCCGACAAGATCGGCGCACAGGGCGCACCGCCGCGACGACTCTCGCCAACTGCCGTGCCGGGCGGCGGAGCATGCGCGTCGGCCGCCAACCCGAGTGGCGCGAGCGACAGTGCCTGAAGATGTGCGCATGGTTCGACGGTTGCTTCGCCGAGGTTGGCATCCAGACGCGGGCTGTCGCGGCCGCTTCCGTCCACTAAAGGCACCGGATCCGGCACGCATCGTTCTCGCACGCGCGGTCGCCGCGAGCGGGTGAGCGCGATATGGCGTATCTGCCTGCTTTCGTCAATCTCGTTCCGAAGAGCAGACGGCTGCTGCGCATCATCTGGCCATTCCTCGCCCTGGTCGTCCTGCTGCTCGTTCTATGGAGCATCAGCATGGATATTCTCTCGGCGACGCGTGCCTATGTCGGCGGCGAGAGCTTGTGGTCGAAGGCGCAGAAGGACGCGGTCTTCTACCTCAACCGCTACGCGGCAACGCGCTCCGAGACCGACTACGAACGATACCTGGACGTGATCAGGGTACCTCTCGGTGACCGCAAGGCACGTGAGGAACTGGAGCAGGCGAGACCCAACACTGAGCGGGCACGACAGGGATTCATCGAGGGGCGTAACCATCCGGACGATATCGCCGACATGATCTGGTTGTTCCGCCGCTTCAGGAACGTTGGCTATATGGACCACGCGATCGCAACCTGGGAGGATGCTGACCGGCACATCGCCGAGTTGACCGCCGCGGCGGAACGGCTGCACCAACGCGTCGCGGCCGGCCATGCCGACGAGGAGAGCCTCCAGCCGTTACTGGAGGAGATCCGGCGCATTAACGGGCAGCTGACGCCACTGGAGGACAACTTCTCGTTCACCCTCGGCGAAGCCTCGCGACGAATGCAGTGGGCGCTGATGTCCGCCACGCTGATCGTCGTGGCCTTTCTGGTCGTTGTCGGCATCATCCTGTCACGGCGGATGCTGAGCGAGAGCGAGGAATTCGAGAATGCGCTCCGCTTCAGCGAGGAGCGCTTCAATCTCGCAGTGATCGGTAGCAACGACGGCCTTTGGGACTGGGACGTTTTAACGGGCGACATCTATTTTTCGCCGCGCAGCAAGGAGCTCGCGGGTTACGCTGATCACGAGATCGAGAACACGCCCGAGGCATTCTTCGCCTTGTTGCATCCCGACGACCTGGAGCCGGCACTGGCCGCGGCGAAAGCGCACATCCGCGACGATTGCCCGTACGATGTGGAATTCCGGGTGCGTGCAAAGAGCGGCGAGTATCGCTGGTTCCGGGCCCGCGGTCGATCGGTTCGCAACGCGGACGGTTGGGCGGTGCGCATGGCGGGTTCGGTGAGCGACATCAACGACAGCAAGCTCGCCGAGGCGCAGCTCTTTGGCGAAAAGGAACGCGCCCAGGTGACGCTCAAATCAATAGGCGACGCCGTGATCACGACCGATCTCCGCGGGCGCGTGGAGTATTTCAATCCTGTCGCAGAAATCCTGACCGGATGGAAGGCGCAGGAAGCTGAAGGCATGCCGCTCGCCAAGGTTTGCCGGATGCTCGATGAGACGACGCGCCAAGCATTACCGGATGCGCTCGAACGCGTGGGGCGGGAGGGACGCACCGTGATGGCGGCTTCGAATGTGCTGCTCATCCGGCGCGACGGCACTGATATTGCGATCGACGAATCCACTGCGCCAATCCGAGATCGCAACGGTGAAATCGCCGGGGTGGTCTTGGTCCTGCACGATGTGAGACGCGAGCGCGAATACGCTAGCCAACTTTCCTATCAGGCGAGCCACGACGCGTTGACCGGGTTGATAAACCGGCGCGAATTCGAGCACCGGCTCAGCGTCGCCCTGGCAAGCGCGCAGGAATTGAACCGCACGCACGCGATGCTCTATCTCGATCTCGACCAGTTCAAGATCGTCAATGATACCTGTGGCCACGCCGCGGGTGACGAACTGATGCGCCAGGTGAGCATGCTGCTGCAGGGACGCTTGCGCGAAGGCGACACGCTGGCGCGAATCGGCGGTGACGAATTCGGCGTCATCCTCGAGAATTGCTCTCCCGAGCACGCCGAACGGATTGCCGACGGGCTGCGCCAGACCATCACCGAGTTTCACTTTGTCTGGCACGACCGCTCCTTCGCCATCGGCGTCAGCATAGGTCTGGTGCTTGTCGCCGAGGGTGCGCTCACCCTCGCCGACGTCTTGAGCGCGGGAGATGCTGCGTGTTACATGGCCAAGGAGAAGGGACGCAATCGCGTGCAGCTCTATCACCGCAAGGACAGCGAGCTGGCGGTGCGGCACGGAGAGATGGAGTGGGTTGCACGCCTCCACGCCGCCCTCGACGCCAACCGGTTCTGCTTGTACTCGCAGCGGATCATCGCGGTCAGCGCGCCTCGACACCCTGCGACGATGTTCGAGCTCTTGCTCCGGATGGTCGACGAACAGGGGAAAGTCGTGCCGCCGATGGCATTTATTCCAGCCGCCGAGCGCTACAACCTGATGCCTGCAATCGATCGCTGGGTCATCCGCACCGCGCTACCGATGGTCGCGCGCGCCCGGACGATCGATGGCGGCGACGAAGTCTACATGATCAACCTCTCCGGCGCCTCGATCGGCGACGAGCGGTTCCTCGACTTCATTCGCGAGCAATGCGTCCGGTGCGGCGTGCCGGCCGATGCCATCTGCTTCGAGATTACCGAAACGGCAGCGATCGCCAACCTGGCGCAGGCGGCACGCTTTATCGCCGAGCTGCGGGCAATCGGTTGCCGCTTCTCGTTGGACGATTTCGGCGCCGGCATGTCATCGTTCGGCTATCTCAAGCATCTACCGGTGGACTTTCTCAAGATCGACGGCAGTTTCGTCACCGACATGCTAATCGATCCGATCGATGGCGCAATGGTCGAGTCGATCAATCACATTGGCCATGTGATGGACAAGCAGACGATCGCGGAATTCGTCGAAAGCGGCGCGATTCTGAACCGGCTTAGGGATATTGGTATCGACTACGCTCAGGGCTACGGCATCGAAGAGCCGAGGCCGTTCCGCGTCGGCCGTGAGACCGCGGCAGTCGATGGCGCCGCGAGTGGTTAATCCAGCGTACCGATGTAATCGAGCTTGCCGATTTCGACGCCATTGTGGCGGAGAATTGCGTACGCTGTCGTCACGTGAAAGAAGAAGTTGGGCAGTGCGAACTGCAGTAGGTAATTGATGGCTGTGAAGGTTTTCGGCTGTCCGCGGATCGGCCGGACAATCTCGCGGCCCTCCGCGGCGTCAATCTCTCCGGACGTCAGCGTACGAAGATAGGCGACCGCTTGGTCAATGCGCGCAGCAAGGTCGGCGAAGCTGTTCGCGGTAGCGTCGAAAGCCGGTGGTTCCTTTGCCGCAAGACGGGCGCCTGTGCCACTGCCGAAATCGCACGCGAGCTGAACCTGGCGGGTTAGATCCAACATGTCCGGAAACAGGCGGGCAGAGAGCAATGTCCTTTCTTCGATCTTTTTTGCTTGGGCGTGGGCGGCAGCCTTGTCGATCACTCCGCGTAGATTGATAAGCATCTTCAGGAACACCGGTACTGAAACCTGGTACATCGAGAGTGCCATCGCGTAACTCCTCTTGGGGGTGCCGATTATAGCAAGCGTACCGCGCCGTCGGCCAGATATCCGACACCGACCGGTTGGCATAAACTATCGTTTGGAAAGCTAGGAAAGGCGGCCTGCACCCGGACCGAAACCATGCGACCCGCAACCACTGATCGGCAGGATTCGAAATGGCGCTTGCACGGCGTTCGCGTCGTGCATGGGAATGAACTCGACGTCAATACGCCGCAGACGCCGGGCATGAATCGCGCCGCCGCGATCACCGCGGCGCGTGTCGGGGCGGAGAAGCTCTGGGCCGGCACGGTCGCTATCCAACCCAAGGCCAAGACCGGCGCACACCATCATGGGCCGGTCGAGAGCGTTATCTACGTGGTCAGCGGGCGTGCACGCATGAAATGGGGCGATCGTCTGGAGTTTATAGCCGAAGCGGGCCCCGGTGATTTCATCTATATACCGCCATTCGTGCCGCACCAGGAAATCAACGCCAGCGACGACCAGCCGCTCTCCTGCGTGCTTGTACGCAGCGGTCAGGAACCGGTGGTGGTCAACCTCGACCTGCCCAACGTCGAACCCAATCCCGAAGAAGTACACTGGGTGGATAACATTCATCCGGCGCCGAACCGCTGATCGCGCGCCGCAGCAGTCGGAAAGCGGCCGCATAGGACCGCCCGGAGCGGCGCCTTCAATCAGGACACGAGAACGCCAGGATCTCCGACGGATCGTCCTGGTAGGCGTGGCCGAAGCTAACCTGCCCGCGCGAACGCAGCAGCAGCTCCTCGCGCCGCAGCACGATTTCGGCCTCGCCCTGCAGGGTAACGTAGGTGCCGTTCGAACTGTGGTCGATGAGGGCAAACTTGTCGCGCCGGCGCTCGATATGCGCGTGCATGCGCGAGGCCTTGCGGTCAGCGATCACGACATCGTTCTGCATGTCGCGACCGATAGAGAGCGTCGGAGCCGCTTCGGAAAGCTCGATCTGACGATCGCCATGCCTGAGCACGAGCTGCGCTGGGCGGACTTTGATGTGAGTCGATAATGCGGTGAGCTCGTCCTCCGCCTCCTGCCAGACCAGTTCGAACAGGTCGATGTCCTTCTGCTTGCCCTTCACCGTGTGCGCCTGCTGACTGCGCGCACGCGCGCGCAATGCCGGCGGCAGTTCCTGCATCGTCTGGGCCGAGGTGAAAATCTGGCCGCCTCTGGCTAGATTCGACAGGCGCGCGGCGACGGTGACCGAATCCCCGAACACGTCGTTGCCCTCTTCGAGCACCGGGCCATAATTGAATCCGACATGGATGGCGAGAGGCGCGCCGCGGGCGGTCCGCTGCACGGAGACGCGCGCCTGCATATCGGTCGCCGCCCGGGCCGCGCCGTCGGCCGCGGGAAAGACGGCCATTACCTCGTCACCAATCATCTTCACGACACGGCCACCGCTGTCGACGCATGCCTGCCGGATGATGGCGAGGCAGCGTTCGATCGTCGACAACGCCTCGGCATCGCCGAGACTTTCGTAAAGCTTCGCGCTGCCACTTATGTCGGCGAACAGAACGGCTAGATTTCGCGGCTGCTTGTCCATGGCAGTGTGCTCGGCAGGCATTAAGTATAAGGCCGCGCGGCGCGCTGCGGAATATTCACGTTGACAGTCGTCGAGGGCGCAGCCTAGTATGGAACGCGGGCCGCCGTCCTGGCGGACGATCATGCGGCATCCCTCGATGAAAGCGACATGGTTGGTTGGATGTTCCCTGTTCCTCGCATCGGCGCTGTCTTTCGGCGCCGATGTGGGAGTCGTTACGGTCCTGGACGGAAATGCGCGCGTGCTGCGCGGCGTGAGCTGGTACAAACTGATCGAGGGCGCACGACTGCAGGACGGGGACGTCATCGACGCATCGGATCACGCACAGGTACAGATCGAGCTGGCGTCAGGGCCGATCATCAGCTTTGTCGGCTCAGCGGAACTTTTCGCCGCCGGCACCGGATCGCGCGAGGGCAAGCAACCGGCACCCGCGGAGATGTACTTGACTCGCGGTTGGCTGAAGCTGGCGGTAAGGACGGGCGGGGGCGCGCTGCGCGTGCGCTCGCCCGCAGGCGCCTTGGCCACGAGCGATGGGGTGGCGGTTATGCACGCCGAGCCCGAAATCCTTGAGGCGTTCGTGGAACGCGGCAGCGTCAGACTGATCGAACCCGTCAAGCCCGCCGGAGAGGGAGGGGCGCACGATCTCAAGGACGGTGATTTCGCGATCCGCGCCAGCGACCGGCCGTTCGCCACCGCAGGCGCGGCGCCACAACGCTTTGTTTCCGCCATGCCGAGGCAGTTCAGGGACCCGCTGCCTAGCCGTGCGCAGCTCTATCAGGTGTCGCACGTGCAGCTCGTAGCGGACCGCCCGATCAGCTATGCCGAAGCCGAGCCGTGGCTCGCCGGCCCCTACCGGAGGGTCTTTCTCAAGCGCCTGGAGCCGCGCCTCGCGGACCCGGAGTTTCGCGCCCTGGTCAGTGCCAAGAGCCAGACGTATCCGGAATGGCACAGTGCCCTGGTTCCGGGCGAGAATGCGCCTGCGGACAAAGTCGAGGCGCCGCCGAAGGCGACAGAGAAGACCGAGAAGTCCGAGAAATCCGAGTCGAGCTGGTGGCCATTCGGCAATTCGAAGAAGTGAACGCAAGGGCAACACGGAGCGGGCCCTAGGAAACACCATGAAGCTGATGTGGAAGTTCAATCTCGTGCTGCTCGCGGTCTTCGTCCTGGGCCTTATCGCTACGGGCCTCATTTCGTATAACGTGGTCCAGGCCAACGCCCGTGAGGAGATTCTGGACAACGCGCGCGTGATGATGGAATCGGCGTTGTCCTCGCGTAGTTATACGAATACACAGGTCAAACCACTGCTCGAGACGCAGCTTAAGTACTCCTTCCTACCGCAATCGGTGCCGGCGTACGCCGCAACCGAACAGTTCAACGACTTGCGTAAAAAGTATCCCGACTACAGCTACAAGGAAGCGACACTCAATCCCACCAACCCACGCGATCGCGCGACCGATTGGGAAGCCGACGTCGTCAACAAGTTCCGCAACGGCCAGGCCAAGACTGAGCTTATAGGCGAGCGCGATTCGGCCACCGGGAAAGCGCTGTACCTGGCCCGACCGATCCAGATCAAGGACGCGGCCTGCCTCGCCTGTCACAACACGGTGGCCGAAGCGCCGAAGACGATGATCGAACTGTACGGGCCGGCTAACGGATTCGGTTGGAAGTTAAACGAGATTGTCGGCGCGCAGATCGTTGCCGTTCCGAGTGCGCTTCCGATCCAGCGCGCCGACCATACGTTCAAGGTTTTCATGCTGCTGCTGACGCTTGTTCTCGTCCTCACATTCATTTTGATCAATGTCATGCTGCATGCGATCGTGATCCAGCGTATCAAGCAGCTCTCCAAGCTCGCTGACGAGGTCAGTCTCGGCCATCTCGAGTCAGCCGAGTTTAAGAGCAAGAGCAAGGACGAGATCGGTGTCCTTACCGGTGCTCTCTCGCGGATGAATAAGAGCTTGGTTCAGGCGATCAAGATGCTCGAGACATAGCCTAACCCTGGAGATTTGCAGGCCACGATATACCCCTCATGGCTGAACCGGAAAAAATCGGCAAGTATGTCATTCAGAGCGTCCTTGGCAAGGGCGCCATGGGGGTCGTGTACAAGGCCTTCGATCCGCATATCGAGCGCGTGGTCGCGATCAAGACCGTGCGCAAGGACCTGGTCGACCCCGACCTCGCGGTGCAGGTGATGGCGCGTTTCCAGAATGAGGCCAAGGCTGCGGGGCGGCTGCTGCATCCGAACATCGTCAGCGTCTACGAGTACGCCGAAGACGAAATCAACGCCTTCATCGCGATGGAGTACGTCGAAGGCACGGGCCTGCGCGAATACCTCAATCGCAAGGCGAGCTTCGATCTCGGGCAAATCGTGGCGATTGTTTCCCAGCTTCTATTGGCGCTGGATTTCGCGCACGAGCGCGGCGTCGTGCACCGGGACGTGAAGCCCGCCAACCTGATCCTGACCAGTGGCGGCACGCTCAAGGTCGCCGATTTCGGCATCGCGCGCATCGACACGTCCAACCTCACCAATGCCGGCATGGTCATGGGCACGCCGTCCTACATGTCTCCCGAGCAGTGCCAGGGCAAGGAGGTCGATCGCCGGTCCGATGTCTTCAGCACGGGCGTAGTTTTGTACGAACTGCTGACCGGTGAAAAGCCGTTTTCCGGATCGATCGAAGCCATCGCGTTCAAGATTTGCTATGAAGAACCGCGACCGCCATCGGAGATCTCCAAGCTCGTACTCTCGCCGGCGCTCGACGCGATCGTCGCAACGGCCTTGGCCAAGGATCCGAGCACGCGGTTCCAGAACGCGAAGGCCTTCAATCGCGCGCTGCGACTCGCGCTCGATCCGGACATCAATATCAAGCGCGAAGCACAAGACGCGACGGAGATCAATCTTGCCGCGGTCAAGCTGCAGGGTCAGGCGGCCCCGGTTTGGGACGACACGACGCTGCACTCCATCGAGCGTCAACTCGCCGACCTCGTTGGGCCGATGGCACGGGTGATGGTCAAGAAAGCGGCCGCAAAGTCCAGGGATACGGCTGAGCTCTACACGCTGCTATCGGAGAGCATCACCGATCCCGAGGTGCGCACGAAGTTCGCTGCCGGGATGGCCGGTGCGACCTCCGAGCACGCCGCCACAAACCAGACTGGTACCGGGGTGCGCCGCACGTTGCCACCGCAGTTACGTTCGCTCAGCGGCGAAGTGGAGGTCTTAGCGCCGCTTGATCCGGAATTCGTCGACCAGACGATTTCGAGGCTCGCCGTCTATCTGGGGCCAATCGCCAGGGTGGTCGCACGCAAAGCTGCGGCGAACGCGGCTAACCGGCAGGAATTTGTCCAGCGCGTCGCCGACCATCTTGGGGCGCAGGAGCGTGGCGCCTTCCTGCGCGAGTCAGGTTTCGTCGAATTCGAGTGAGCACGTTCCATCACGACGGCAGCCGGACGTAAACGAGGTGAGGCGTCGCTGCATTTCGACGCCCCGCGGCTCATCGCTGCCTGGGGTCGAACGCGTCGCGTAAACCATCACCGAGCAGGTTGAATGACAGCACCAGCAGGAAGATCGCCATTCCTGGCCACACTGCCATCCACGGCGCGTTATCGATGTAATTCTTGGCCGTGTTGAGCATGCTTCCCCAGGACGGTGCCGGAGGTTGCTGGCCCAGGCCCAGGAAAGACAACGCGGCCTCGGCGATGATCGCGGCAGCGACCGTGAGCGTCACCTGCACGATCAGCGGCGGGACGATGTTGGGGAGGATGTGTCGCCACATGATCCGCAGTGGCGAGTTGCCGACCGCGCGTGCCGCCTCGACGTAGTCCTCGACCTTCACCTGCAACACCTGTGCGCGCGTGAGGCGGATGAAGATCGGGGTTGCCGATACGCCTATGGCGATCATCGCGTTGGTTAGGCTCGGTCCCAGGAATGCCGCGAGTGCGATGGCGAGGATCAGGAACGGGCAAGCAAGCATGGCGTCGGTCATGCGCGAGATCAGCGCGTCTGCCCAGCCTCCGGCGTACCCGGCCAACAAGCCGATGGGCACGCCGAACGCAAGCGAGATCGACACCGATACGATCCCGGCGAGGAGCGAGGCGCGCGTTCCCCAGACAACGCGCGAGAGCACGTCGCGTCCAATCTCATCGGTGCCGAACCAGTGTGCCGCGCTCGGCGCCTTACGGATCGCGCCCCAGCTTGTCGCGAGTGGATCGTATGGCGCGACTTCCGGTGCGAGCAACGCCAGCAAGACGAAAAACACGACCACACCAAGTGCGACCATCGCGCCGCGCCGTCGCGCCAGACGCTTGAGTGCGCGCCAGCCCGGCGAATGCGCCGCAAACGGAAATGCGGTGGCGATGCTGGTCACCCGTGGCTGTCCCGCAGCCGCGGATTGACGAGAAAGTACGCCAGATCGGCAACCAGATTGAGGGTGATGTATGCGGTGGCCGTGCAAAGCACAACGCCCTGCACGACCGCATAGTCGCGATTGAACACCGCGTCCACGATAAGCTTGCCGAAACCCGGGATCGTGAACACCTGCTCGGTCAACACCGCGCCCGATAGGAGCGTCCCGAACTCAAGCGCTCCAAGGGTAATCACGGGCGTCAGCGCATTGCGCAGTGCGTGTTTAAGCACGACGACCCTTTCATCGAGGCCCTTCGCCCGCGCGGTACGCACGTAGTCGGTGCTGAGGACCTGCAGCATGGCGCTGCGTGTGTGGCGCATGAGCACGGCCGCGATCGCGTTGCCAAGGACGAATGCCGGCATGACCATCGCCGCGAGATTGGCCCGCAGATCCTCGAACGGGCTCACGTATCCCGACGCGGGCAGCCAGCCCAAGGTGACGGAGAACAGGAGTATCAGCATGATCCCGAGCCAGAAGTTCGGGGTCGACAATCCCCACAGCGCAAACACGTTGGCGGCGTAGTCCCACGGCGAGTCCTTTGCCACCGCGGAGACAATTCCGGCGGGGATGCCGATGACGAGTGCGGTGAGGATGGCGAGAAACGCGAGCTCCAGCGTGACCGGGAGTTTCTCCACGACGAGGTCGAGCACCGGCTTCTGGATGCGGACCGACTCGCCCAGGTCGCCTTTGAGCACGCCAGCCGCCCAGTAGAGATAGCGGACGGGCAACGGTTCGTCGAGATGCAGTTTTTGGTGCAGCTCCGCAATCACGGTCGGATCACGCTCCTCGCCGGCGAGGATCATCGCCGGGTCGCCAGGAAGGAGCTGCTGCAATCCGAAGATCAGGATCGAGACGAAAACGAGGGTCGGGACGATTGTTGCCAGTCGCCGGATGAGAAACTTGACCATGCTCGGTATTTTCTGCTCCAGCGCCTGTTTCGCCGTTCGCGCTATGCGGTCGAAGCGAGAACGATCACAAGCGGCCGTCCGTCCTCTGAAGAGCCAGCCCCGCGCAAAGGCTAAAGGCCCAGGGCGAACCGCTGCTGTGTGCTCTGTGGCCTCAATTCAACTTCAACCCCTGCACGCGCACCAGTCCGTCGGGGATGGGACGCAGGCCGGAGAGCTTGTTCGTATACGCCCAAAGCCAGTGGCGGTGGAAGAGGTAGACGATCGGTCGGTCCTTGAGCACGATGGCGGCGATCTCGGTGTAGATCTTCTTGCGCTCGGCAAGATCGAGCGTTGTGCGCGAGCGGGTTAGCAGGTCGTCGATGGCCTTGTTGCAATAACCTGCATAGTTGAGTGGCTGCTTGCAGCCATCAAAGCTGAAGATGTTGCCGTCCGGATCGGCGCGGCCGCTCCACGCCAATACGTACGCCTCGAAGTCGCCTTTGTCGGCCATGTCGAGCGAGGTGGCGAATTCGGTTGACTGGATTTTTACTTCGAAGCCCGCATCCTTGACCATCGATTGCACGACCTGCGCAATCCTTTGCGCATCAGAAGTGGTTGGCGTCATCAGCGTGAAGACCGGATGTGGCGCGCCCGCCTCCTGCAGCAACGCCTTGGCCTTGGCGATATCGCGCTTCGGCACCGGCAGACTCGCGGCGTAAAAGGCGTTGCTCGGAGCAACCCACTGGTTGCCGACGTCGGCCTCGCCATCCATCGCGACCTGTACGATGGCTTCGCGGTCGAGCGCGAGTTCGAACGCCTCGCGTACGCGCGGGTCGCGACCCAGGGGATTCGCCTGCGCGTGATCGCTCTTGCCCACGTTGATCGTAATGCCCTGGTAGCCGATCTCGGTGATGCTCGAAGTCTTGAAGCGATGGTCAGTCCTGAGTGCAGGTACATCCGACGTTCCGACGCGCTCGATGAAATCAAGTTGACCCGATTTAAGGTTCGCCAGCCGCACGGTCGCGTCGACGATGGGTAGATAAACGATTCGATCAAAATGGATTGCGTCCTTATTCCAGTAGTTGGGATAGCGTTCCAGGACGATGCGGTCCTGTGGGATGCGCTCGGCAAAACGGAAAGGGCCGGAACACACTGGGCTTGAACCGAACTTTTCACCTTCCGCTTGCGCGGCCTTGGGTGAGACCATCATGCCCGCGCGGTCGGCGAGCTGCGCAAGCAGGGGCGAAAACGGTGCAGCCAGGTTGAGCCGTACAGTCGATGCATCGACGACGTCAACCGTGGTCACGGGTGCCAGCTCGCCGCGACGATTCGAACCGGCCATGTTCTTGTGGCGCTCGAGATTGAACTTCACCGCCGCCGCGTCGAACCGTTCACCGTCATGAAAGGTGACTCCTCCACGCAGCTTGATCGTGAGCGTCTTGTGGTCGGCTGACCATTCGTAGCCGGTAGCCAGTTGAGGCACGATGTTGAGCTTTTCGTCGATATCGAAGAGCTTGTCGCAGAGCGCGGCGAATACGATGCGGCCAACGAAGGTGCGGGCGAGGGTCGGATCAAGAACGTCCGGATCCTCGGCGAGCCCCAGGCGCAGCGTCTGCGCCCCGGCGAGTGTGGTTACCAGCCACAACGCCGCTGCTGGCAGCGCCCTTCTTGTGCACAATCGATGGGCCATGCAATCCTCCTTCGGTTCCCAGGGCGCTACGATGGCTCGGTCGTGATATTAGCTCTAACTTCCCGGTGCCGAAACGTCGTCGGCAAATATTCCGGATTGCGAAACGCGGCCTGCAGTCGCCCAAGGCGCCCGTTGGCTCCCTGCGCCGTCCTCGGCAGGGCCGCCGCGGGCGGGACGATCTCGTTCCAGAAGTGGCAGGCAGTCGCGTGCCCTGAGTCGGCAATCAATGGCGGATCTGCTTCGGCGCAGCGCGCTCGGGCATAGGGGCAACGTGTGCGGAAGCGGCAGCCGGAAGGCGGATCGATGGCGCTCGGCACGTCGCCCTGCAAAATGAGGCGCTGACGTCGCGCCCCGGGCTCCGGCACCGGTATCGCGGAGAGGAGGGCCTGTGTGTAGGGGTGGCGCGGGTTGGCGAACAGCTCACGCGTGGTGGCGCGTTCGACGATGCGGCCAAGGTACATCACGGCCACACGCGAGGCGATGTGCTTGACGACGGCGAGATCGTGGGCGATAAAAATAAACGACAAACCGAACCGTTGCTGCAGATCGGTCAGAAGGTTCACGACCTGCGCTTGAATCGAAACGTCGAGCGCCGACACGGGCTCATCGCAGACAATGAGCTTCGGTTCTGCGGCAAGCGCGCGCGCGATGCCAATGCGCTGGCGCTGGCCGCCGGAAAACTCGTGCGGATAGCGTTCGGCATGCCCCGCCGCCAGCCCCACGAGAACGAGCAACTCGGCGACGCGCTCGCGACGCCGCCCCTCCGCCAGTCCGTGCAGCTTCATCGGTTCGGCGAGCATCTGGCCGACGGTCATGCGGGGGTTTAGCGATGTGTAGGGATCCTGAAAGACGATCTGTAGCGCACGCCGTTGGGCGCGCATATCCGCCGCGCCGAGCGCCAGGAGGTCGCGGCCATCGAACTCGATGACGCCCGCGGTCGCCTCGAGCAGACGCAGTATCAGGCGGGCTGTGGTCGATTTGCCGCAGCCCGATTCGCCGACAAGTGCCAGCGTCTCGCCCTCGCTCAGGTCGAAATCGATGCCATCGACTGCGTGTACCGCGTCGTCACCGCGGCGGAAAACACTCGCACGCACCGGAAAATGCTTGACGAGCCCTCTGACCCGCAGCAGTGTCTTCACGCCGGGACCAAAACGTCCGCATCGAGCGGAGCTCGCCAACACGCTGAAGTGTGCGCAGGGCCCACTGTCAGCAGGTCCGGGCTGTCGCGGCGACATTGCTCGATCGCAAACGGGCAGCGCGGATGAAAACGGCAACCGGAAACCGGTTGCAATGGATTGGGCACAAGTCCTTCGATCGCGGGCAGCCGCTGCTGCTGGATGTCGAGCCTCGGAATGGATCCCAGGAGGCCGACGGTATAGGGATGCTCCGGCCGTGCGAACAACGTTACCGCGCTTGCGTGTTCGACGATGCGCCCCGCATACATGACAGCGACCTCATCGGCCAACTCGGCGACGATGCCGAGGTCATGGGTGATCATAATAATCGCCGTGCCCGTCTCCTCGCGCAGAGTGCGCATAAGGTCGAGGATCTGCGCCTGGATAGTCACGTCGAGCGCCGTGGTGGGCTCGTCGGCGATCAAGAGCCGTGGCTCGCAAGCAAGCGCCATTGCAATCATGACGCGCTGACGCATGCCCCCCGAAAGACGGTGCGGGTAGTCGGCGAATCGCCTTTCTGGCGATGGAATGTGGACACGACGCAGCATGTCGATCGTGCGTTCCTTTGCCGCCGCATAGGACAGATCCCGATGCCGCAGGACGCCCTCGACGATTTGTTCGCCGACGGTGAATGCCGGGTTGAGCGAAGTCATCGGCTCCTGGAAGATCATCGACAGCCGATTGCCGCGCAGTTCGCGCATCGCCGCGGCTGGCAGGCGGGTGAGATCGACGCCTTCGAAGAGAATCTCGCCCCTGACCCGTCCGGGCGGCGCGATAAGTCCCATTATCGAAAGTGCAGTTACGCTCTTGCCGCATCCGGACTCGCCGACGATACACAGTGTGCGTCCGGCGTCGAGCGCGAAGCTCACACCGCCTACCGCGGAAAGCTCGCCGGCTTCGACCGCGAACGACGTGTTGAGATCGCGGACCTCGAGCAGCACGCTCATCGCTCGTGCCGGGTGTATTGGGCCTGGAAGCGCTGGATCTCGTCTTCGATCGTGGCGCGGTCAGTGATTCCGGCCGGCCGCGCGCGGTTCGGCAGGCAGGCGACAAAAGGCTGGAAGCGCTCAAGGCTCTTGATGTACAGGCGATTCATTTCCGCGAGCGGGTCGGGATGATCATCGACACGCAGATCAAGGGCCGGATATGCCTCGGTCGTGCAGATCAGAAGCGCGACGGCCTGTTTGCCTCGTTTGTCGCCGCCCGCAGCCTCGCCCGCCTGCATCGCGGCGATCAGCCGTTCGGTGAAAGGGAGCTCACGGCCGGCATCGTAGAACTGTGCCGTGTCCTCGATCACCTGAGGGCCCACGAGCATATTTCCCGCGACCGAGAAGCCCTCCCCGGTGACGTGGCCGCACCAATCAACGCATTCGACGCCGGTATGTACTGCGAGATTGCCCTCGGCGTCGATCAAATGCACCTGGCGATGCTCGCGACCGGCGTCGGGATAGATGAGCGTGCGCAGGACGTCGGTAGGCGCCATGCCCTGCGCCAGCCGCGTCAGGCCGCGCATGCCATACAGTGGATTGACCAGCGCCTGGGTCGATAGCGCACCGACTCCGCTAAGCGCGTACGGGCAAAGTGCGCCGACCGCAAAGAACCGGCTCGCCACGATGACGCCCAGAGCGCCCGACGCATCGCGCGCGACGATCGACCAAGTCATGGCACATTGTGAAAGCTTGCCTGGCGCTTGGCAATGCGACCTTGCGGGCGATTTGCGCCAGCACTCGCGCGTCCGGCGCGATGCCTGGCGAGGCCCCCGCCCGGGCTCGCGCCCAGGCAATGCGATGGCGCGGTACGCGCCTACAGGCGCTCGATGATCGCTGCGATGCCCTGGCCTCCGCCGATGCACATTGTGATCAGCCCATAACGGCCGCCGCTTCGATGCAACTCATATATCGCCTTGACCGTGAGGATGCAGCCGGTCGCGCCGATTGGGTGGCCGAGCGCGACCGCTCCACCGTTGGGATTGACTTTGGCCGGATCCATGCCGAGTTCGCCGGATACACCCAGCGCTTGCGCGGCGAACGCCTCGTTCGATTCGATGACATCCATCTGCTCGAGTTTGAGGCCGGCCCTGGCCAAGGCCCTCTTCACCGCGGACACGGGCCCCAGACCCATAATCTTCGGGTCGACGCCCGCATGGCCGTAGGCAAGCAACCGTGCCATTGGCTTCAGCCCCTTTTTTGCGGCAGCGGCCTTTTCCATCAGCACGACCGCCGCGGCCGCATCGTTGATGCCTGAGGAATTGCCGGCGGTCACGGTTCCGTTCTCCTTCGCGAATACCGGTCGCAGCTTGGCCATGCCCTCGAGCGACGCATCGCTGCGAACGTGCTCGTCGGTGTCGAATTGGACGGGGCCTTTCTTGCTCTTCAGCTCGATTGGCAGGATTTGATCCTTGAAGTACCCTTTGGCAATCGCGTTAGCCGCACGCTTGTGGCTCTCGACCGCAAACGCATCCTGCGCGGCGCGGGTGATGCCGCACCTGGTCGCAACGTTCTCGGCGGTGACACCCATGTGGATCGTGTCGAATGGGTCGGTCAGCGCACCGACCATCATGTCGATATCCTTGGCGTCGCCCATGCGCGCGCCCCAGCGCTGCGTCACGTTGGCATACGCGGCGCGGCTCATGCTCTCTGCGCCCCCCGCGACCGCGGCATCGATGTCGCCCAGCATGATGTATTGCGAAGCGGAAACAATGGCCTGCATCCCGCTGCCACAAAGACGGTTAAGGGTAAGCGCACCCGATTCCGCGGGCAGACCGGCATTGAGCGCAGCGACTCGCGACAGGTACATGTCCTTCGCCTCGGTGTGGATGACGTGGCCAAAGACGCACTGGCCGATGTCCTTGGGATCGACCTTAGCCCGACTGACCGCTTCGCGTGCGACCTTGGCGCCAAGCTCGCTTGGCGGGAAGTCCTTTAGACTGCCACCATAGTCTCCGATCGCTGTGCGCACGCCGCTCAAGATGACGACTTCTCTCGTTTCGTTCATTGCTTGCTCTCCGGAAAGGGATTGCGAAAAAGGGGCGTCAATTGTTACGCGATGCAGCTTCCCGTGCGCTCCACCAGGCTTATGCAGCGGCGGGTCGATCCACCTTAGATGGCGCAACGCGCGAAAAATTCGGACGCGATAGGCTAAAAAGGGGAGGAGCCTAGGGTACGTCGAGCAGGCGCTTGCGGTGCCAATCGGCCATTCCCTCGTCGGGGTATTCCGCGAAGTGCGTGTGGTCAATGCCCTCGGGCACCTCGACCCAGGGCACGGCAGAATCGAGCATGATCTCGACTTCCTCGATCGGTTTCGGCAATGGCGTGTCAATTGCGGACGCGAACGGGTAGACCCACTCTGCCCAGCGTGGATCCAATATCCACAACGCGCTGCCGCACTTGCTGCAGAAGTGCCGACGCGCCTCGGAGAGCACTTTGCGCCTGCCTTTGCCCTCGGCAATCCGGGCCCGATACACGTTCACATTCTCTTTACCGACGACTTTAAGCGACTTGGCTTCGCCCATTATGTTGATGGCGTAGCCGCCGCCGCCCTGCGTTTTGCGGCAAATCGAGCAGTAGCAGCGCATGTAAGGATAAGGTGTGTGCGAGTCGAGCGAAAACCGCACCGCGCCGCAGGAACAGGAGCCCTTGAGCCGCATGGTCTCTATTCTGGTCGGGGAAAAGCACCATCATACCGCCGGCAGGCGCAGCCGTGTCCGTCACGGCGGAACGCGCCGCTTGGGCTACACTCGGGCATTCTCGTCCGGTGGAGGGAGCCGTCATGGCGCGCATCAGCCAAGCCGTAACGTTTCCGGGCGCGGCCGGTTACGCGCTCGCCGCGCGGCTCGACCTGCCGTCGGGTATCGCCCCCCAGGCGTATATCCTGTTCGCCCACTGCTTCACCTGCTCCAAGGATTCGCGCGCGGCTAGCTTCATCAGCGAGGCGTTGACCGATGCGGGATTTGCCGTCCTGCGCTTCGATTTCACCGGTCTGGGCGATTCGGAGGGAGACTTTGCCAACACGACGTTTTCGTCCAACACCGCCGATCTGCTGGCGGCGGCAGCGTGGCTCAGACGCGAGCGCAAAGCGCCGGCAATCCTGGTCGGTCATAGCCTGGGCGGCGCGGCGGTCCTTGCTGCGGCGGCAAGCGTGCCGGAGTCGGTCGCGGTCGCTACGATCAACGCGCCTGCCGATCCCGCTCACGTGGCGCATCTATTCGCTGATCGCCACGACGAAATCGATTCGGTGGGCGAGGCCGAGGTCGAGCTCGGGGGTCGCGTATTCCGCATCCGGCGGGAGTTTCTCGAAGACATCGCCGCGCAAAAACTCACGGCGGCTATCGCGACGCTGCGGCGCGCGCTGATCGTGTTCCATTCCCCTCGCGACACGATCGTTGGCATCGACAACGCCTCGCGCATCTTTCTGGCGGCGAAGCATCCGAAGAGCTTCATCTCGCTCGAGGACGCGGATCATTTGCTGATCCGACGCGCCGATGCACGGTACGTCGGCGCAGTGCTCGCCGCGTGGGCGAGTCGCTATCTGCCGGCGCAGGCGGCGGATCGCCCAGACGTCGACCCTCCGCGCGACACCGTACTGGTGCGCGAGACTCGCGCCGGCAAGTTTCAGCAGGAGATATGCGTCGGGCCACACCGGCTGCTCGCGGACGAGCCGACATCGGCCGGCGGCGACGACAGCGGTCCCTCGCCCTACGAACTACTGACTGCGGCGCTCGGCGCCTGCACCGCGATGACCCTGCGCCTTTACGCGGATCGGAAGCAGCTACCGCTGGATCGCGTCCGCGTCACTTTGCGCCATACCAGGATTCACGCCAGCGACTGCGGCGAATGTGAAACCAAGGAGGGACGCATCGATCGCATCGAGCGGGTAATTGAGCTGGATGGCCCGCTTGACGAGGCTGCGAGGGAGAAGCTGCTCGAGATTGCTGACAAGTGTCCCGTGCATCGGACGCTGCAAAGCGAGATACTTGTTCCGACCCGGTTGGCGGCGGACGAAGGAACGATGCGCGGTGAGACGCCCCCGGCCGAATGACCCCGATTAACGCGCTCGCTCGCTTGCAGCTAGCACGGTGCACAGGGCGAGGCCGATGAACGCGCCGCCGCTGAGATAGCGTGCCACGGACCGGGCGCGCCATGCCCGACCGACGACGGGCCCCAACCGGGCAGCCGAGATGGCATACGCACTGTCCGTGACCGCGGCGATCGCGACGAATATCGACCCGAGCGCAATGCTCTGAGCCAGTGATGCGGTTTCGGTACTCATGAACTGTGGCAGGAAGGCCGCAAAAAAGATCGTCGTCTTCGGATTGAGCAAGGCAACGACGAAGCCGTCCCTGGATACCCTGCGCAGCTGCGCAGGAGCGGCATACCGAGCTGCGCCGTTGGCGGCCGAGCCGCGCAGCGCCTGAACGCCGAGGTAGACCAGATACAGTGCGCCGGCGTACTTGACCACGGTGAAGGCGACCGACGAGACGGCGAACAGGGCCGCAAGCCCAACCGCGGCGCCGATCGCATTGCCGAGATTCCCCAGGGCCACGCCAGCCACCGAAGCGAGTCCATGACGCCATCCCTGCGCCGCGCTGCGCGTGACGATGTAGAACACGCCGGGCCCCGGGGTGACAGCGAGGATAAGGCTCGCGACCAGGAAGGCCGACAGCAACGGCCAGCTAGGCAACAGATGCATGGTGAATTTTCGCGCGCCTACACGTCACGAAGCCGCCGGCTTGTCGTCCCCGCGCCCCGCTACGACGATATTCCGACGCAATGCCTGGTCGCGCAGCGGGCGCGAGCGCCATCATCGCATTGTCACAGAACCGGGGCAATGTTGCGACGCGCAACCACGAGACGCATAATCGGCCGGCTCGAGATCCTGCTGCGACTGTGCTTTGACGGCGGAGCTGATGCAATTCCCCGACCTCATTCTGATCGTCGTTTCCGGTCTCTGCCTGGTGTCGGCCCCGACTGCGGCTGCGGCGCCCGCTACCGAGACGCCGATCGAGCACCTGATTGTCGTGGTCGGCGAGAACATCAGCTTCGATTGTCTGTTTGCGACCTACGACCCGGCGCCCGGTAACAGGGTCGCCAACCTCCTGTCGCGAGATATCGTCGACAGGGAAGGACAGCCAGGGTCGCGCTTCGCTGAAGCGTTGCAACGCAGAGCGAACGTCCGCGATCGCTTTGCCGTGACTCCGCCGATAAGCGGCGCATTCGCCACCCTGCCGCAACCGGGCACGACATACGCCAAGGGCCTTCCGAGCTACGTGCGCGACGCACGCTTTCCCTCCGATCTTCCCAACGGGCCATATCGGATCACGCGCTATGTCGACTACGACGCACCGGTCGGCGACCCGTTGCATCGCTTTTTCCAGATGTGGCAGCAGATCGACGGCGGCAAGATGGACCTGTTCACTTGGGTTGCCGTTAGCTCGGGCGAGGGCTCCCGCACACGCGACGATCCGTCATCGGACACGAATCAGGGCGGCGAGGCGATGGGGTTCTACAGCATGAGTAGCGGCGACGCACCGTATCTCCGCGAACTCGCGCGCACGTATGCGCTTGCCGACAACTACCATCAACCGATCATGGGCGGAACCGGCCCCAATTTCCTGGCGCTCAGCACCGGTTATGCGGGGATGTATCTTGATGCCGGCAAGCCCGCGCCCCCGCCCGCGGATCAGATCGAGGACCCCGATCCGCGTCCGGGTACCAACAACTGGTACCAGCGGTCGGGTTATGGCAGAGGCTACACAGCGTGCGCGGATCCAAGCCAGCCCGGCGTCGGGGCAATCCGGGACTACCTCGCTAGCCTCCCGTATCGAACATTCAACGACGGCAATTGCGCCGCCGACACCTATTATCTGGTGAACAATCGCAATCCCGCCTATGCCTTCGACGGTACGCTGCAGGCACGTGGCCCGGGCACGAACTTCCTTTCACCACAGACCGCACCGAATATCGGTACCGCGCTGGCGGCGAAGGGCGTGTTGTGGAAGTGGTACAGCGGGGGGCGCACTGCGACGGGCATCGACAGGAGTCGCTACTGTCCGATCTGCGATCCGTTGACGCATTCGACCGCGGTCATGACCAGTCCGCTGCGCGACAATCTGCAGAGCGTGGATGCTTTCTTCCGCGACCTTACGGACGAAAAAGCATTGCCCGCGGTCTCGTTTGTGATTCCTCCGAATTCTGAATCCGGTCATCCGGCGTATTCGACGCTCTACGCGTTGGAACGGTTCGTCAAGAAAGTCGTTTCCAGGGCTCAGGCTAACGCTGACGTCTGGAGCAAGTCGGCGATTCTGATCACCACCGACGAAGGCGGTGGTTATTACGACAGCGGTTACATTCAAATCCTCGATTTTTTCGGCGACGGCACGCGGATTCCGCTGCTGGTCGTGTCGCCGTTTGCACAGAAGGGCTACGTCGATCACACTTACTATGATCACGTGTCAGTACTGAAATTCATCGAACGCAATTGGCATCTTCCTCCGCTGTCGGAGCGTAGCCGCGACCGCCTTCCCAATCCGGTGATGAGCGAGGTCGATCCGTATGTGCCGTCCAACCGCCCCGCCATCGGCGATCTGATGAACCTGTTCCGGTTCTAAGCCCGAAGGGTCCGAGACCAGGGCAGCTATTCAGTCGCGCACCGAAGGTAAGCGCGCTCTGTTGCGTAGCCGCACGGCCGCGGCAAGCTCCTGCAGCACCAGAGTCGTGGTGTCCCAGCCAATGCAGGCATCGGTCACGCTTTGGCCGTAGCGCAGTCCATGACGACCCTGTTGGATGTCCTGCCGTCCCTCAATGAGATGACTCTCGAGCATGATGGCGCAGATTGCTGGCGTGCCACCCGCAATCTGGCCGGCCACGTCCGCGGCCACGGCCGGCTGGCGGCGGTGATCGCCGCCACTGTTGCCGTGACTGCAATCGATCATGAGGTGCGGCGGCAGGCCTGCATTTTCCAGTGCGGAACTCGCTTCGCGCACACAGTTGGCGTGGTAATTCGGCCCGTCGCGACTGCCCCGAAGGACCAGATGGCAATGGGGATTGCCGGTCGTAGTGACGATGATGGCGCGGCCGGCTGCCGAAATCGACGGAAACTTGTGCGGTTGCGCCGCGGCGAGGATGGCGTCGACCGCGGTTTGGATGTTGCCGCTGGTTGGGTTCTTGAAGCCGACCGGGGCCGAGAGCGCGGAAGCCATTTGCCGGTGCAGCGGGCTTTCGGTGGTGCGCGCGCCGATCGCGCCCCAGGCCAGCAGGTCGGCGTAATATTGGGGCGTCACCAGGTCGAGAATCTCCGAGCCTGCGGGAACTCCGATGCGCGCGCAGTCCAGCAGCAGGCGGCGGGCGTCGTAGAGGCCTTGGCGGATGTTGCCGCGACCGTCTAGATCCGGATCGTAGATGAGGCCCTTCCAGCCCAGACGGGTCCGGGGTTTCTCGAAATAAACCCGCATGATGAGGAAAAGGGCGTCGGCCACGCGCGGCGCAAACTCGCGCAGGCGTTGCGCGTAGTCGAGCGCCGATTTCGGCTCGTGTATCGAGCACGGTCCGGTCACCACGAGCAAGCGCTTATCGCGGCCACTAATGATCTCCTGCACAGCGTGGCGCGAAGCTGCGATCTGACCGGCTTCGTCTTCGCCGACGCGCAGCTCGGCATGCAGCTCGCTTGGCGCGGGCAGCGCCTCTTCGAGCGCGATATGGAGATCGGAAATTCGGGTGGGCATGAAGACGCCGTTAATGTGGAAAGCGCATGAGTTTGCGTGCGACCTTCGGGGCCTCGTAGCGAGCGGCGTTCAGCTGCATCGCTGGGAAGGTGTAATAGCCTGCTATTCCGGTGAGATCGGCCACGCCTTCAAGGCTTCCTGACGGGTGACGGCGAACGGGTCGCATTTCGAATCGGTCTCTCAGCATCCCGCGGCCATTGCGAAGCCCCCATTTGTTCACGCCGCGGAAGCCTGTAAGCTTGACCCCGGATTGTTGCCTGCGGATCTACGGAATCACGACCATGCTAGACAACTCAATCAAGCCGAGTTCCATCGTCAACTATCTCGACCAGTACGTGATTGGTCAAGAGGACGCCAAGAGAACGGTGGCCGTCGCCGTGTACTCGCATTTCAAGAAAATAGCACGATCGGAGCGAGACAACACGCGGATCGAAAAGAGCAACGTTCTGCTTATCGGCTCCTCCGGGACCGGCAAGACGTTACTGTGCGAGACGCTGTCGCGGGTCCTGGGGGTCCCGTTCGTAACTGCGGAAGCGACGTCACTGGCGCAGACACGCTACGTCAATGAGGAGATCGAAGCCGTCCTCCGACGCCTCGTCGACAAGGCAGACGGCGATATCGGGAGGGCTCGAAACGGGATCGTCTATATCGATGAAATAGACAAACTCAGGGCCAGCGACGGTGAGAGACGGAGCAGTTCAGGGGAAAGCGTTCAGCACGCGCTGCTGAAAATCATGGAAGGCGCGCCGGTGCGATTGGGCACCTCGCAATACCTTGATACGACCAACGTGCTTTTCATTTGCGGCGGCGCGTTTGTCGGCTTGGACGAGATCATGGCGCAGACGCATGGTTACGGCTTCATTGCCATGTCGAAAGAAGACAATCAGAAGATTCTGGACCGACTGAACTCGCGCGTAAAACCGACCGATCTGTTTACCTATGGCTTGATTCCAGAATTCACCGGAAGGCTGCCGATCGTCGCCCACTTCCGCGACCTCAGCCGCAAAATGCTGATTCGAATCATGACCGAGCCAAAAAACTCCATCTACAACCAGTTTCGGGAACTGTTCCAGAACGAAGGCGTCGAGCTGACGGTCGAAGCGCTGGTATTCGAGCAGATTTCCGAGATCGCCTTCGAGTACAAGACCGGCGCGCGCAGCCTGAGGGGGATCTTCGAGGAGCTGATCACGCCCATTCTCTATGTGATTCCCGATCAGCCCGACATCCAAAAAGTGAGCATAACGTCGTTGTTCACCGCACCCTCCTTGACGAGGAAACCCGGCGCCTAGGCGAATCGGTGCACCCCTGGGGCTCAGGCGCCCAGGAGCCGATCGGCGAGCGCGGTCAGGCTTGTCGCCGCAAGGTCGACGGGCACGCTCGCCGCGCGTTCGCCTTTGCCTGCACCATACTCATCCGGACGGGCGATAAAGGCGGTACGAAATCCCAATGCGGCGGCGGCAGCGAGATCGTACGAATGCGCCGCGACCATCATGGTCTCCGCGGGCGCGCAGTCGAATGCGGCAGCCGCCGAGAGATAGACGACCGGCGCGGGCTTGTAGTCGCGCGCGACTTCGGCGCCAAGAATGGCATCCCAGATCAGCCCGTTGCGCCGGGCAAGATCGACCATAATCGAGATGTTGCCGTTGGAGCACGGCGCCAGGAGGTATCGGGTGCGCAATCGTGCCAGGCCGGGCGCCGTATCGGGCCAGGCATCCAGGCGGTGCCATGCGCGAGTGAGCTCGGCGCGCGCGGAGTCTTCGAGCGCATCGAGTCCGAATTGTTTGAGAGTCAGGTCGAGATTTCGCCGATGTAGCACATCAAGCGTGGTGAATGCCGACCGGCCACTGCGTACCTCGTCCATCGCTGGACGGTAGTGGCTATGCCAGGCGTCGGCCAATTTCTCCCAGTCGATGGCGACGCCGAGCGGGGAGAGAATGGCCCGCGCTTCCCTGACGATTGACCCGCGCCAGTCAACCAGGGTACCGAAGACATCGAAGATCAGAGCCTTGACCCGTTCCATGGGTTTCTCCCCTTCGGGGTTGCTATTGTTGCACTCCCGGCGTCCCGGGCGTATTATGACAAGGGCATATTCTGGCGGCGCCCGCCCTAACCCTGTCTCCGCGTCCTATATTCATGCGTTCCAACCTCGGCCAATTGTCGTTCGTGCTCGTACTGGGCTTCTGGTGGCCCCCGTTGCGCTCGCCCAGTGCCCGGCCTCGGTACCAGTCGAAGGGGCCGCGCCGACGGTTCCGTTGCCACTTTTCCCGCCCGACAACTGGTGGAATCAGGACATTTCCTTGGCCCCCGTGGATACGAACTCGGCCAGCTACATCGCCTTCATCAACAACGGGGGGACCCGGACCTTGCACCCGGATTTCGGGGGCGAGGTTTCAGCTGGCAGCGTGGCCATCTACGGTATGCCCTATGCCATTGTTGACGGGTCGCAGCCGAAGCAGGCGGTTACTTTCGTCTATTGGAGCGAGAGCGACGGCGTCGATTACGCGACGGGCCAAGGGATTCCCTTCTACCCGATTCCATCGCCTGCGGTCAGTCAGCCGCATTGGATCGAAGGTGGCGCACCAGGCAATGTCGACCTGCGCAACCAGGAGGATCGCCACCTGCTGATCATTGACTGTACCAACAATTACCTCTACGAACTCTACAACGTCTACTATGACTCGCGTCAGTCACAGTGGTACGGCGGTTCCGGCGCATTTTTCAACATGAATACGAACGATCGCCGGCCGGAGGGGTGGACTTCGGCCGATGCAGCCGGGCTGGCGATTCTTCCGGGTCTCATCCGTTACGACGAGGCGTGGAACGCGTCCGTCACGGACATCGGCCATGCGTTTCGGGTTACCGTCCGGGCCACCAACGGCTACGTCTATCCCGCTTCGCACGAAGCCGGATCGACCGCGGGGGCACTTCCGATGGGCGCGCGGTTGCGCCTCAAGTCGGACGTGGGCGGACTCGACCCGGCGCTACGCTCAAGCGATCCCAACGTCCAGAAAGTATTCCGTGCGATGCAGAAGTACGGTCTCATTGTTGCCGACAACGGCACGGATATGTACATCACCGGCACGTTCGACACGCGCTGGGACAATGACATCCTGAACCCGGCATTCGCGCTGCTGAGCGCAAGTGACTTCGATGTCGTTCAGCTCGGATGGCAACCCACGGCCGGCACGGCTGCACTTCTTTCCCTTGGTGCGAGTCCAAGTACTGTCGTCGGCGGGAACCCGTCGACCGGCAGCGCGACCCTGACCTCCGCCGCGCCCACCGGCGGCGCAGTGGTTTCCCTGTCGAGCGCCAGCGGCGCGGTTTCCGTGCCGGCCAGCATAACCGTGGGCGCCGGAGCGACCTCGGCATCATTTGGCATCACGACCTCCGCCGTAGCTGTCCAGACCTTGACGACGCTTTCGGCCTCGTACAACGGCCTCACGAAAACGGCCACCCTCACGACAAACCCCGCTGCTCCTACGGCAACTCTCGCCGCGCTGGTGCTCAAGCCTACGAGCGTCAGGGGTGGAACGCCCGCGACCGGGATGGCAACCCTCACGCGGCCAGCACCCAGCGGGGGTGCTAACGTCGTGCTCAGCAGTTCGAGTCCTGCTTTGGCTTCCGTGCCTGCAAACGTTGTGGTGCCGGCGGGCAAGACTTCAGCCGCGTTCGCAATCGCCACCACCAAGCCGCAGAAGGGCACCGTCGTGACAATCTCAGCCACCTATGCGGGCGCCAAGGTGACCACCAGCATGATGGTGAAGAGGCAGTAACGGCGTCGGGCTCCCGTCCTCGGGCGGCTGGCGATGGTTTCGGGATCGCCATGGGCATCGCCCTAAAGGTGAATTTAAGCGCCGCGGCGCCGGCGTCGGGGCGAGAAGACGAGGCCAATCAGCGCGCCGCCTGAGCGTCACGCTGGGCGGCGCGACCGCGCCGCGGTCCGGGCGCGAACGCGACGGCGTCACGCTGAGGATTTCACCCCTTCCACGATTGGCTCTCACCCGGCAGTTTTCGCACCGGCCAGCCAGGCACGGCCTCTGGCGTAGAGCGCCTGTATCTCCGCGCCTTTGGTACCGGGCATGTCGCGCTTGACCGCGTAACCGATCTTCGTTTGGGCGTAGGCGAGATGGCGGTAGCCGTCCGGGAATTGCGCGAGCAATGCGGGCTCGAGTTGCGGCCAGGTGCCCGGAAGCACCGAATCGAGCCGGTCCTTTTCGTAGATCGGCTGCCGCAGCACGATCGCCCAGCGCTCACCCCGTCGCTCAAAAAAGTCGTAGAAGCGGCCCGTGCACACGATGTCGCACGGTACGCCTTCCACCGTGGCCCGCTGCGAAATCTTCATCTTGGTCTGGCTGATTGCCCGCGCGCCTGCAACATCGATCGCGGTGCCGCCGAGGAAGTGCAGAATGCTCACGCCCCGCTCCGAAGCTTCCTTGCTTACGCGGATGAACTCCTCGGCCGGTCCCTGGAACCAGGTGGCCATCATGACGCCGTCGTCATGCCAGCAGCCGCGGAAGCGATCCCAGTCGCCGGCGTCGCGCCATACGACCCAGTTCTCGACGACCTCGCGGATCGTCAGGCGCCCCATCAAGTTCCCGTCCATTTCCCATCCCCCCGATCGGCCGGCACGGCCGCAGTATTGACCCCGAGGTCGCCTCCAGATCACGCCTTGGCGACGCTTTGCGCTGTGTGTATATCGCAGTCGATCCTCGCCTCTGTGGTTCAGGTCTCCCCTCGCGTATCACCTGATGTTTCTGGCGTCGCTCGTTCCCGTTACCGTTCTGGGTGCACGCCTGTTCGGGCCCGGTTCAGTTGACCGCCAAGGCGCCACGACCTAAAGTCTACGCTCCGAAGAGGTCGCGCATCGGTCGCTTGCGCGTGCCGCCCGATCATGATTCCGACGCCCTCCTCCCGCCCATGACCTCCGCACCGATACCCCTGCAAGAAATCGCTCCGCGTTGGACGTGGCTGCCAAGACTCGGCACGTGGAAGTACTACGCGTTGCTCGGCGCCATAGGCATTTTCGTCCTGGGCCCCCTGGGTGGTCTCGCGGCGGCGTACATGAATTTCTCACTTGGATTCTTCGTCGGTGGGCAGGTGCTCGCGGGCATACTCGGCTCAACCGTGACCTTCGGCTACGGCGCGGCGGGACGTCATGGGGCGAACTACATCCAGACAACCGCTGCCTCGGTGGCCGGAATGAGCGCCATGGCGGTCGTGATTCAGGCGATGAATTGGCTGGGATTGCCGCGACCACCGATCTGGGAGCTCATTGTGTACATGTTGTGCATCGGCATGTTTGGCGTCGGCGTGGGCATGCTCTATACGCCGATTCTTGTCGACCGACTCCAGCTCAAGTTCCCCTCCGGCCTCGCGGTCGCCAACATTCTGCGCGCCCTGACAGATCCCGAACTGCTCCGACGCTCGGTGGCGCGCCTGTTCGGTGGCATGGCGCTGGGAATCGCCGGCGGCATTGGCGCGGCCAAGACCGCGCTGCTCGGGGCGATCGACCTGTCCACCTCCACGTTCGGAGCGGGAATGATCGTCGGCGCACGCATCGGCGTCGCGGCGCTTGCCGGCGGGCTTGTAAGCTGGGCAATGATTCCCTATTTCGTCTCGATCGGTTGGCTCAAACCCGGCGAACCGTTCCGCAAGATCACGTTCCTGATCGCGCTGGGAATGATCATGGGCGCGGCGCTTATCGACGTTTCGCTGATACTTTATCGTGCTTACCGGCGGGCGCAGGAGCGCGCCGCCGCTCCCGTCACACAGGAAGACTGGAAGCGAACCAATATGCGCCGGTTGGTTGCCTGGGTCGTATTCTGGGGCATCGCGATCGTCGTCGCGGGATCGCAGCTGCTGCACGAGCCGGTTGGCTACCTCGTGTTCGCGGTGCTGCTCGTATTCGTGTTCGCGCTGGTGAACGGCATCTCCGTCGGCATGGTGGACTCGAATCCGATTTCATCGGCGTTCGTGGTCACGGTGATCTTGATGGCCGCCATGGGGCTCAAGGACCCCGCGATCGGCCTGATCGCGGCGACCGTTCTGCTCGTTTCCACGAGCGAAGCGTGCGATATGCAGCAGGATCGCTCGACGGGCTGGCGACTCGGCACGAATCGCACAATCCAGTTCCGCTTTCAGGTCGCCGGGATCGTGATGGGAGCGATCATGGCGGTTGTATTTGCCGAGCTGTTCATGAGCGCCTACCCGGTGCTGCAGCTCGACCAAACGACGTTGCCTGCCGATCAGCAGCCGGCGAAGTGGACCTCGGCGATGACCTACAAATTCGTCGGGGTGTTGCGCAGCCTCACCGACGACAAACCGTACCAACGCACCGCGATCTGGGTCGGCGTCGCGATCGGCCTTGCGACGGAGGTGCTGCGCAAGGTCATTAAGTCGCGCTCCGCATACCAGAAGTTCGCCACCACGAGCCGGACCGGATTTGCGACCGACTTCATGCTCGATGCGGTGCTGCTGCCTTCGCCTTACGCGTCGTCGTTTGGCGGCTTCGTCAACCTGCCCACGTCTGCATGGTTCGCTGCCGGCGGCGTGGTCGCAAGCATCGCCAACAGCATGCCGAAGGGAAAGGACGAGGCTGCCGCGCTTCCCGAAGACATGAGCACGGCTTCGCTTGTGGGCGGCGGGCTCATTGCCGGTGACGCACTGGCCGCGCTCGGGTTGGGCGTCGTCGGGCTGCTCGCGACGATTTTTGGCTGAGCCGATTGCCGGCGCGGTCCGGATCGGTCGTCCGGCCGCACGCGATTGTGTGTCCTAGCAGCCTGTCGGCCAGGCCTGCCGGTTCGCGGTACCATGGCGTCTCGCCATGGCTCGCGCGCAGAACGCAAAAGACCTCGCTACCTACGCCAGCAAGCGGGCGTTCGATGTCACGCCCGAGCCGTCTCCGGCCGTTCCTCTACGCTCCGGGCCGTTGCTGTTTGTGGTCCAGGAGCATGCTGCGCGTCGCCTGCACTATGACTTCCGATTGGAGTGGGACGGCGTGCTCAAATCCTGGGCGATCCCCAAGGGGCTGCTCATCGACCCGGGCGAGAAACACCTGGCGGTGCACGTCGAGGATCATCCACTGGACTATGGGCCGTTCGAGGGGGTAATTCCGCCCAAGCAGTACGGCGCAGGCAAGGTGATCGTGTGGGACTGCGGAATTTATTCGCCCGACGAAGACGGTGTGCTCGCCTTTGACGATCATGCTGCGGCCGAGCGGCGCATGCGCGCAGACATGGCCAAGGGCAAGATCAGCGTCACGCTCGCTGGCACCAAGCTGAAGGGTTCCTACGCGCTGGTACGCACCGCGAAGGAACCGAATTCCTGGCTACTAATCAAGCACCGCGACCGCTGGCCGAAGCGCATTCTGGCCGAGGACGAGCTTGCCCGTTCGGTGCTCACGGGACAGACGGTGCAATCCATAGGCCCGTCGCCGCGCCGAATTGCATTGGCGGCTTTGATACCCAACGGGCCGCGCGAAAACCTGCCGACGAAGCTCGCGCCCATGCTGGCCAGCGATGCGGACGAGCCGTCGAGCCGCCCAGGATGGTTTCACGAGCCTAAGCTCGACGGCTATCGCGTGCTCGCGTTCATAACCGCCGGCAAGGTTACGCTACGCAGTCGCAACGGGCTCGACCTCACGCCGTCCTATCCGACCATTGCCGCGGAACTGGCAGCGCAACCGGTGCAGCCGATGATTCTCGACGGCGAAATCGTCGCCTTCGAGAACGGCAGACCTTCCTTCAACGCCATGCAAAGGCGTTCGCAACTTTCCACCGAACGCGAGATCGCCGAGGCGGAACAGGCCCTGCCGACCGTGTTCTACGCCTTCGACATCCTGCATCTTCTGGGCATGAACCTACGCGGCGCGACCTACGAGGATCGGCGGCGCTACCTGAATCAGTGCCTGTTTCCGCTTGCCCACGTGCAGCCGGTGCACAGCGAGACCGACGGTTACGCGCTTTACCAGGCATCGATCGCGGCTGGGCTGGAAGGTATCGTGTCGAAGAAGGCCGATAGCGCTTACGAACCGGGAAGGCGATCGCCCTTCTGGCTCAAAGTCAAGGCCGTGCAAAGCGCCGAGTTCGTGATTGGTGGTTACACAGCCGGCGAAGGCCATCGCCGCGATGCATTCGGAGCCCTGCTGCTGGGCTATTGGGACGAGCACGCGAAGCTCCGCTATGCCGGTCATGTAGGTAGCGGATTCAACGACCGAACCGTGGCCGAAATCCGCAAGCGACTGGTTGCGTTGAAGACCGCAGAAAGCCCGTTTTGTACCCAACCGGACCTGCATGCGCCGACCACCTGGGTCCGCCCGGTGTTGGTGGCGGAGGTGCAGTATCACGAATGGACGCCAAGCGGGACCTTGCGCGCCCCGGTGTTCTTACGCCTGCGCGACGATGTCGATGCGAAGAGTGTCGGGCGCAAAGGCATGGCAGGGATAACTGCACGCAACGAAGCGACCGATCTGGTGACGAGCGTGCTGCGGCAGCTCGCGGCCAAGGAATCGTCGCTGTCGCTGCAGGTCGGCGCGCATCGCATACGTGTTTCCCAACTCGACAAGGCGCTCTGGCCGGCGCACAGGAAGTGGCGTGCGACGACCAAAGGTGACCTGCTGCGCTACCTGGCCGCTGTGGCGCCCTATATGCTGCCGCATCTTGCCAACCGGCCACTTACCTTGATCCGCATGCCCGACGGCATCTACGGCGAATCATTTTTCCAGAAGCACCTCACGCAGAAACTGCCGCCGTTCGTGGAGACGGTGGAGGTGTACTCGAAGAGCAAGACCGAGAACCATACCTACCCTCTGTGCAATAACCTGCCGACGCTGTTGTGGCTCGGCCAGCTGGGCACGCTCGAGTTCCACGTGTGGCACTCCAGCCTCGCCGAATCCGAGGGACGCTCCGCCTACACCGGATCCCTGGCCAACCTTGAAGCCTCGGCGCTGAACTATCCCGACTACGTGGTATTCGATATCGACCCCTACATCTATTCGGGCAAGGAGGCCCCGGGGGCAGAACCCGAGTTCAACCGGAAAGCCTTCGCAGCGGGCAAGACGGTCGCGTTGTGGCTCAAGGATCTGCTCGACGCCATGTCATTGCGATCCTTCGTCAAGACTTCGGGCAAGACCGGACTGCACATTTTCGTGCCCATCGCGCGTACCCTTACCTTCGCGCAGGCGCGCTCGGTGTGCGAGTTAATCGGTCGCCACCTGATGGCGCAGCATCCGGACCTCATCACCATGGACTGGAGCGTGGACAAGCGGCCCGGCAAGATTTTCTTCGATCACAACATGAACGCCCGCGGCAAGACCCTCAATGTGGCCTATTCGCCGCGCGGCGTCGCGGGCGCACCGGTGTCCATGCCCGTGACCTGGGAGGAGTTGCCCGACGTGGAGCCGCCCGATTTCCGTATGGAAAACGTGCCCAAGCTAATGGCTGCCCGGGGGGACGTCTGGCGCGACCTGCTCACGACGCGGCAGAGCCTGGAGGCGGCGCTGAATATGTCGACCGCCTAGCTTGAGGCGGATGCAATCCTGGTATACCCTTGCCGGTTCGTGAAAACGCGTGGCGGCGCGTCTTGGACGAACGGACGCGCGCGGAGCCACGCGCTAAGGATCCAGCTTCGAACTTAGGAGGTCCGATGGCTGCTCGCTCAATTGCTTCCCTTTCGCTGACTTTCGGCCTGGTGTCGATTCCGGTGAAAGTCTATCCCGCCACCGAGAGCTCGGGCGGCGTCCGCTTCAACCTGCTGCACAAGACCGATGGGTCGCGCCTCAAGCAGCAGTACATCTGTATCAAAGAAGGCGTACCGGTGGAACGCGCGGACATGGTGAAGGGCTACGAATTCGAGAAAGACCGCTACGTGATGTTCACGCCCGAAGAGCTCACGGCGCTCGAAGACAAGAGCGAGCACACCATCGACATCGTATCCTTCATTCCGACCAGCGCGATCGATCCCATCTATTACGACAAGGCGTACTACCTTGCGCCGGATAAGCGCGGTGCCAAGCCCTATAACCTGCTCGTAGAAGCGATGCGCGAGACCGGCCGCTGCGCGCTCGCGACCTGGGTCTGGCGCGGCAAGCAGTATGTTGTCCAGGTGCGCATCGGCGCCGAGGGCCTGGTGTTGCAGCAACTGCTCTACGCCAGCGAGGTACGCTCGATGAAAGACCTGGAGATCGAGAAGACCGAGGTCAAGAAGCCGGAACTGACACTGGCGCTGCAATTGATCGACCAGATTTCGGAAGACAGCTACGACCCCGCCGCCTACAAGGACGAGGAGAAACAGCGAATCGAGGCCGCGATCGACGAGAAGATCGCCGGCAAGCAGATCGCCGTCTCGGCCGAGCCTGAGCCCAGCGGTGGACAGGTCATCGATCTCATGGACGCCTTGCGCGCGAGCCTGGAGAAGAAAAAGGCCGCCAAGGCCCCGGCCGCCGATACCGCCGCGGAAGCCAAGGTGCGCAAGACGGCGAAGCGCGCCGTCGAACCGAGCGCTGGAGAGCTGAAAGGACGCGAACGCGCCAGGAAGTGATCGCTGAGCGCATGACCACCTATACCCTGCGGGAGATCCAGGCGATGCTGGGAATCTCGCGGTCGGCAATAAGCAGCCTTATGGCCGCCGGATTCGTGTCACCCAGCCGTGGCCAGCGCCGCGAGTACCGCTTCACCTTCCAGGATGTGGTGATGCTGCGCACTGCGCACAGCCTGCGGGAAGCAAAGATTCCGGGGCGCAAGATTCTTCGTTCGCTGCGGCGCCTGCGCGATACCTTACCGTCCGAGCTGCCGCTTAGCGGTCTGCGCATCACCGCGGCCGGCAATGAGCTCGCGGTGCGCACCGGCGACGCCCAGTGGCAGGTCGATTCCGGCCAATTGCTGCTCGACTTCGAAGTCCGGCCGTCGGGCGCAAGTGTCAGGGTGTTGAGCAAGCCGCGAGTGCCCTCCGAAATCGTCCCGGCGTCGCCGGGACGGGCCAGCGGCGATGAGCGGGCGGATAGCGCGGCCGGGAGGGAGGAAGCCGCCCGTTGGTTCGCACGCGGCACCCGGCTTGAAGACAACCATCCGTCCGAGGCGGAGGCAGCCTACCGCAAAGCGCTCGCGAGCGCCCCGGCCTTCGCCGACGCCTACTTCAACCTCGGCTGCCTGCTCGCGGATGCCGGTCGCGGCGCCGAAGCGATGAGGCTTTATCGGACCGCGCTCGAGCACTGCCCGGAGGAGCCTTGGCTCTATTTCAACCTGGCCATCGTGCTCGAAGATCAGGGCGAGCCTGCCGAGGCTCTGACGTGTTACGAGAGGTGCCTGGAGTTGTCCCGGGACTTTTCGGACGCGCATTACAACGCCGCGCTGCTGTACGAACGACTCGGGCAGGCGAGCAAGGCGATCAAGCACATGAGCGCCGTCAGACGGCTGCAGAAGCGCTAAACCACCGCCCGGGGCGAACAAACCGCGCCGGGCCGAAGCATGCGCGTGGACGAGCACCGAATCGAGGTCGAACCGGGGAACGAAGTCTCGTCCGCCTGGGCCTACCCGTTGCGATTCTCGCCTGGCCGGTCCCCCGGCTTGATACTGGCCCACGGGGCGGGTACCGACATGCACAACCCGTTCCTGAGCTTTGTGCAGGTGGCACTGGCGACCCGCGGCATCCTGACGGTCAAGTTCAACTTCCCCTATCGCGAGGCGGGCCGAAAAGCACCGGACACCGCGCAACGATTGGTGCAAACCTGGCGCGCAGTGATTGAACGCGTCCGCGCCGAAGCTGCGCCGGGAGCACTTTTCCTGGGCGGCAAAAGCATGGGTGGCCGCATCGCATCGATGGTGGCCGCGGACGGCGAGCCCGCAGCCGGGCTGGTCCTTCTGGGCTATCCCCTACAGCCGGCCGGCCGGCCCGAGGTGTTGCGCTCCGAACACTTGGCCCGGATCAGCTGTCCGATGCTTTTTGTCCAGGGTTCGCGTGATCGGCTCTGCGACCTGACTTTGCTGCGCGCCGTGCTGGCAGGCCTTTCCGCGCCCTCCACCGTGTACGTGATCGAGGAGGGGGACCATTCGTTCAAGGTTCCGAAACGCTCCGGCAAAACCGAGCAGCAGGTATGGGACGAAATCGTGGCCGCCGTGGTGTCATGGCTGAAGCAAGCGGCACCCGTCGGCTTCAGCGCGCCATAGCCAACCCGACGCGATCCGCCAAGGCAAATCCTGGAGAAGGCTGATGTCCTTACTGGCTGGAACGAGCGGATTTTCCTACAAGGAGTGGCTGGGACCCTTCTATCCTGAAAAACTCCCTCCGCGCGAAATGTTGCATTACTACGCCGAGCGTTTTCCGACCGTGGAAATCAACAACACGTTCTACCGCATGCCTGCCGTGCAGATCCTTGAGCAATGGTCGGAACAGGTGCCCGATCAGTTTGCCTTCACCTTGAAGGCTCCGCGCCGGATTACCCACGAAAAGCGCCTGCGCGAGACCGAACCGCAGGTGACCGAGTTCATGCGCCGCGCAGCCGCCCTTGGAAACAAGCTCGGCGTGGTCCTTTTCCAGCTGCCCCCATACCTCAAGAAGGACCTTCCACGGCTGCGGGACTTTCTTCACCAGCTGCCGTCTGGCGGGCGCATCGCCTTCGAGTTCCGCCACGCATCATGGCAGGACGACGAGGTGTACGAGGCGCTGCGCAGCCAAGGCACCATGCTGTGCGTAACCGACAACGACGAAGGCGACACGCCATTCGTCGTCACCGCGGATTGCGCCTACGTCCGCCTGCGACGAACGCATTACGACGACAGCGAGCTGCGCACCTGGGCGGCACGTATCGGGGCGCAGGATCTGGTCCGGACCTATGTCTACTTCATGCACGAGGACGACGCGCTTGGAACGAAGTTCGCGCGCCGTCTCAGCGAGCTGTGGGATCTGCGCGCTTCGGAGTGAACACATTCAACGGCCGCGAGTCGCGGCCCAAATGGACGCGCGCTCGACTTGCTAAGATGACGCTCAACACCCCGCCTGGAGCCACCCGATGGCCACCGAGCTGCTGTTTCGCAGTGACGCCTACCTTACGACCGCGCAAGCCCGGGTTATTGCGGTGCATGAGCGCGGTATCGAGCTCGACCGCACGATCTTCTACCCGATGGGAGGAGGGCAGCAGGGTGATACCGGTACGCTGCAGCGGGCTAGCGGCGAGCCGATCGTCATAGCCGATACCCGCAAGGGCGAAGCGCTCGACAGCGTGTTGCACATCGCCGCCCCCACGATGCGGCAGCCTGAACCCGGGGAAGCCCTGGGGCTTGCGATCGACTGGCAGCGTCGCTATGCGCTGATGCGGCTGCACACCGCGCTGCACGTAATGTCCTGCGTCGTCGTCGCGCCCGTTACCGGTGGCAATATCGCGCCGGACAAGGCCCGGCTTGATTTCGACATCGACATGAGCCTGCTCGACGCGGCGACGATTGAGCGCGAGACGAACGCACTCATCGCGCGTGGCGCGCAGACCGAGACCGAATGGATCACCGAAGCGGAGCTCGACGCACGACCCGAGCTGGTCAAGACCATGAGCGTGCAGCCGCCACGGGGCTCAGGACGCGTGCGGCTGGTGAAAATCCCGGGTATCGACTTGCAGCCCTGTGGCGGCACGCATGTTCGGAACATCGCCGAGATCGGCGCCATCCGCGTGCTTAAAATCCGCAGCGAGGGAAAGCGTAATAAGCGGGTGGAGATTGCGCTGGTGAACTGACGTCACGGCGATCGCCCCCAAATTGCCATGACGGATCTCAATCCCCAGGCCAAGCAGATGGCCGACGAGTCAATGGTGCGCACGCTCGCCGCGCAGGCGCAGGCTATTTGGCCGCAAGAGGTCCCGTTGCTCCAGCGCTACCCCCTCCCAGCCGAAGCACGAATCCTCGATGCGGGCTGCGGCACCGGCGAGGCGGCGTCGCGGTTGGCCGAGCTCTTTCCCCAGGCTCACGTGCTCGGGGTGGACATCATCGACAGCCACCTGGAGCGCGCACGGGCGTGCTATGCAAAGCTCGCGCCGCGGCTGGCGTTCGAGCACCAGAGCGTGTTCGCGCTCGATTTGCCTGACCGGAGTTTCGACCTCACCGTTTGTCGCCATGTCATTCAGTCCATTCCCCACCCGGACCGGGTGATCGCCGAGCTCACGCGGGTCACGCGCGAAGGGGGCTACCTCCATCTCATCGCTGAGGATTACGGCATGTTGCACTTTCAGCGCGGCGTTCTCGACCCACGGGAATTCTGGCATGTCGCGCCACCAAGCTTCGAGGCTGCAACGGAGACGGACCTTTTCATCGGTCGCAACGCCTTCGGCATCCTGGCCGCGCTGAACCTGACGGAGATCAGGGTCGACTACATCATCGTCGATACGGTGCGCGTACCGCGCGCAACGATGGCGGCAATCCTCGAGGCCTGGCGCGATGGCTACGCCGACGCGATCGGCGAGCTGACTCCGATTAGCCGCGAGTCGGCACGGGCGTATTTCGACCAGATGATCAACAGCGTCCGCGACCCGAACCGCTATGCCGTATGGATGGTCCCCGTGGTGAGCGCGCGGCTGCCCCGGGGCGGGGCTCGATGAGCAGGGGGCCGCTGCGTACGGCCGGCTTCCCCCGGGTAACGAACTAGGTCTTGAGCCGATATCCGGTCTTGAAGATCCATGCCACGATCGCCAGTGACAGGGCCATGAAAACCATGGTCATGCCAAGGCTGACGGCTACGCTCACATCGGCCAAACCGAAGAAGCTCCAGCGGAAGCCGCTGATCAGGTACACCACGGGATTGAACAGCGTAACCTTCTGCCAGAAGGGTGGCAGCATGTCGATGGAGTAGAAACTGCCGCCGAGAAAGGTCAGCGGCGTCACAATCAGCAGCGGCACCAGTTGCAGCTTCTCGAATCCATCCGCCCAGACTCCGATGATGAAGCCGAAAAGACTGAAGGTCACTGACGTGAGTACGAGGAAGAGGAGCATCCATCCCGGATGGACGACCTGCAGCGGAACGAACAGGGCTGCGGTGCCCAGGATGATTAGACCCAGGATGATCGACTTGGTCGCAGCAGCCCCGACGTAGCTCACGACAATCTCGAAATAGGAGATCGGAGCAGACAGTAGCTCGTAAATCGTGCCGACAAACCGGGGAAAGTAGATGCCGAACGAGGCGTTGGATATGCTCTGCGTCAGCAGCGACAGCATGATCAACCCGGGCACGATGAAGGCGCCGTAACTGATCCCACCGACCTGCTGGATTCGTGAGCCTATGGCTGCACCGAAGACGACAAAATAAAGCGAGGTCGAGATCACCGGTGAGATAATGCTCTGCATCAGCGTGCGCCGGGTACGGGCCATCTCGAAAGCGTAAATAGCGCGGACCGCGTGCAGATTCATTTTTTCTCCCGCACCAGGCTGACGAAGATATCTTCGAGCGAGCTTTGCGTCGTGTGCAGATCCTTGAAGCTGACGCCCGCGCGATCAAGCGCCTCGAGGAGCGCGGCGATACCGGTGCCCTCGCCCTTGGCGTCGTAGGTATAGACCAGTTCGCTTCCGTCGTTCGCCAGTTCCAGGCGATACTCGGCGATCCCAGCAGGAAGCTGCTCCAGCCTATTCTGAAGCTGCAGCGTCAACTGTTTCTTGCCGAGCTTGCGCATCAGCTCGACCTTGTCCTCGACCAGGATAATCTCGCCCTTGCTGATGACGCCGATTCTGTCCGCCATCTCTTCGGCTTCGTCAATGTAATGCGTGGTCAGAATGATCGTCACGCCGCGCGCCTTAAGCGCGCGAACCAGGTCCCACATCGCGCGCCGAAGCTCGACGTCCACACCGGCGGTCGGCTCATCGAGAAAAAGGATGCGTGGCTCATGCGACAGGGCCTTGGCGATCATCAGGCGCCGTTTCATGCCGCCCGATAGCGTCATGACCTTGCTGTCCTTCCGGCTCCACAGGGAAAGATCCTTGAGCACTTTCTCGATGTGGGCTGGGTCAGGCGGTTTGCCGAACAGGCCGCGACTGAAGGTTACGGTCCCCCACACGGATTCGAACGCGTCGGTGGTCAGTTCCTGCGGTACCAGTCCGATGAGGGAGCGGGCGGCGCGGTATTCGGTGACGATGTCGTGGCCGTCGACGAGAACGCTGCCCTCGGATCGATTGACAATTCCGCAGATAATGCTGATCAGCGTCGTCTTCCCTGCACCATTGGGACCCAGCAAGGCGAAGATTTCGCCGCGACGGATATCCAGTTGAATATGCTTGAGGGCCTGCAGGCCCGAGGCATAGGTCTTGGAGAGATTCGTGACGGAAATTACGGGCGACATGAAATGGGCGATGGCGGGACCTGGGGGTTCAAGCGTGGCAGGCCGCTTGTGCGCGACGGCCCTTGCGGTGGCTCACGCAGGCGGCGCCAAGCGGATCGAATCGGCGCAGCGCTCAAGGCTGCTTCTTGCCTTCGAGCAGCGCCTTGAGATTGGCGAACGGCGCATGGGTCGCGACGTCACTGTCGCCGTGGGCATGGTCGCGATCGTGGGCCGCTTCCAGCTGGCGCTGGTGTTCGTTGTCATGACAGTACAGGCACAGCAGTTCCCAGTTGCTGCCATCCGGTGGATTGTTATCGTGATTGTGGTCGCGGTGATGGACCGTCAGTTCACGCACATTGGCCTGGGTGAATTCGCGGGCGCAACGACCGCAGATCCAGGGGTAGATCTTTAGCGCTTGCGCCCGGTAGCCTTGCTCGCGCTCCGTGGCGGTGCGGCGGGCCTCGGCCAGAATGCGGTCGAGCTTGCTCCGGTCGTTCGCTGTCATGACCTGTCGTCCATTGCATTCATGCGCCGGTTAGTTCGTTCGTCTTGGCCGCCATGATGAAGTCGTTCTCGTGAAGGCCCTTTATTTTCTTGGTTTTCCAGGTAACCCTGGCCTCGCCCCAACCGAAACTGATGTCGGGATGGTGGCCCTCGCTCTCAGCCAGGGCGCCTAGCTTGGCGACGAAATCCAGAGCTTCCTTGAAGTTCTTGAAGCGGAAACCTCGCTCGATCCCACGCCCCTCATCCACCAGCGCCCAACCGGGCACTTGCGCCAAATAGCGCTGGGCCTCCTGCCCGGTAAGCGGCGGAATCCCGCCGCGACATGGTGTGCAGATCTTGGACTGCAAGTCGTCGCTCATTTCAGCGCTCAAAATAATGGGACTCCATTCCGCCCGCGAATCATTGCGGCGGTGTTGCTTCGAGCGAGTGGCGATCCCAATGGCCGAGGTTCGCCGCCGCTTCATAGCTGCTTTGAAGAAACGCGAGAAGCTTCTCCTCCGGATCCTTAGCCTCGCTGACCACCGCATAGGGCAAAACGAACTCGTGCAGCACCAGGTCATAACGAGCGCCGGATGGCTGGATTGGGGCGGTGGCAAAGCCGTCTGGTTCCGGGTAGGCATAGCTGTAGAAGAGCGGATACGGCGCAGGGGCGCCCCCCGGCCAGAACCCGCAGCTGCTTACCTCGTGCGAGTACGCATCGCGAGTCACCCGATCAGGAAGATTGGGCACCCCTCCGGGATGAGGCGGTGCGGTCCGTCCCGAGAAACGCGTGACGGCGAGATCGAAGCTGCCCCAGAAAAAATGCACCGGACTGGCCTTGCCGTAAAAGCCGGAGCGAAAGCGCCCAAACACATCGGCCGCCGAACGGAGTATCCGCCAACAGCGATGCGCGTACTCGCCGTCGTAGGCTCGATGCACGGTATCCATGTCCAACGGTATTTGACCCTCCATTTCCACCGGCTTGGGGTAGATCTGGACCGGCATCCCGACCGCGGTTAGCGTCGCCATCAGGGCACGGTAGAAGTCAGCGACGGCCATGGGCACCAAGGGGATGTTGCGACGTTCGCCGGCACTCGTTTGGACGACGAGTTCATGCGCAATGAAGTCGAAATCGATCTGCAGATGTTCTTCTCGATACGGCATCGGCCCGGTGGTGAGGCCCCGCGCCGAAGGATAGAACGTCACCTGCCAGCAGTGGTTGATCCAGGGCATCCGGGCAAGCCGGATCTTGCCCACGATCTGCATCCACAGGTGCAGCGTTTCGTACGTGTCCTTCCACTCCTCGTAAGGGAGGGCCGGCCAGCCGATGTGCGTCATGCAAACCTCCACCGCGTAAGGCGGGGCCTGCGTCCGGAACGGCCCGGTTACCGGTTGCGCCTCGCAGCGCCCCGGATCCTAACCCTCGGCCGGACGCGTGGCGAGTGTCCCCGCGGCTGCGCGTTGCTCATGATGATCCGCCGCCAACAGCATGTACACCGCCGGCACAACGAACAGGGTGAACAGCGTGCCGATCGACAGGCCGGTGAAGATCACCAGGCCCATCGCATGGCGACCCGCCGCGCCCGCGCCGGCGGCGATCACGAGCGGCACGACACCGAGCACCATTGCAAAAGTCGTCATCAGTATCGGCCGCAGCCGGACTGCCGCGGCTTCCTCGATGGCCTCGCGCTTCGCCTTCCCGGTGCGTTGCAAGTCGTTGGCGAACTGTACGATCAGAATGCCGTGTTTGCTGACGAGCCCCATCAACGTGACCAGTCCCACCTGCGTATAGATATTGAGCGTTGCCGCGCCCAGATTGATGAATATCAGCGCTCCGAATAACGCCATGGGCACCGACACCAGGATCACGATCGGATCGCGGAAGCTCTCGTACTGCGCCGAGAGCGTCAGAAAGACGATGACGATGGCGAATAGCAGCGTCAAGACAAACCCGCCCGACTCCTGGACAAACTGCCGCGACGGGCCCGAATAGTCGACCTGGTAACCGGCCGGGGCCAGCTGAGAAATCGTCTGGCGCATGAAATCCAGCACCTGTTTTTCCGACACGGTAGGCGCGAAGACGCCGAAGATCGTGGCGGAGTTCAACTGCTGAAAATGGTTGATACCCTCCGGAATCGTTTGCGTTTTCTGCTTCGTCACCGTCGATACCGGCAGCAAAGAGCCGTCGGGCGTACGCATGTAGTAGTCGAGCACCTGCGAGGCGTTAAGCCGGTCCACCTGCAGGACTTGCGGAATGACCTTGTACGAGCGCCCGGCAATCGAGAAATAATTGACGTACCCTCCACCCAACGCCGCGCTCAGGGCGGAACCGAGGTCCTGCTGCGTCAGACCGATGGTCGCCAGCATGTCGCGATCGACGGTGACGATCGTCTGCGGTTTGTCGAACTTCAAGTCGGTGTCGACGTAGAAAAACATCCCGCTTGCGCGCGCTTTATCAAGCACCGCCTGTGCCACGTCATTCAGTCGCTCGAAGGGTTCGGTGGTCTTGATCACGATCTGCATCGGTAGGCCGCTCGAGCCCGGCAGTGGAGGGAACTGGAACGCGGCGACAGTCGTTCCGGCGATCGTGCTCCACTTCTGCTGCAGTTCCTGCTGCAGGGCGAGGGCCCCGCGCTTGCGTTCGTTCCAGGGTGTGAACAACACACCGCCGAATGCCTGATTGGTCGTGGGGGTGCCGGTGATCTGGAAGATCTGATCGTATTCCGGCAGCGTGCGCGCGAGATCGAATATCTGCTTCGAATACTCGTTCATCTGTTGCGGCGTGGCGTTCGGAGGACCGATGGCTTGATAGAGCACGACGCCTTGGTCTTCCGGCGGAGCGAGCTCCGATTTCGAAGTCATGAAGAAATAAATCGTTCCGCCAAGCAGGATCAGACCCATGACAACGATCACGACCCAGGTATCGAGCAAGCTATGGAGCAGGCGTTGGTAACCGCGATGCAGACGCCCGAATTGGTGGTCGATGAAGCGGACGAAGCGGCCCGACTCCTGTTCCGAACGGAAGAAGCGCGAGGTCATCATGGGAGACAGGGTCAACGCCACGATACCCGACACGGTGACGGCGCCGACGAGCGTGAAGGCGAACTCGGTGAACAGCGCGCCGGTGAGTCCGCCCTGGAAGCCGATTGGAATGTATACCGCGACCAACACGATGGTCATGGCGATGATCGGGCCGCCGAGTTCGCGGGCTGCCAACAGCGAGGCTTCCAGCGGCGGCTTGCCCTCCTCCTTCATGTGGCGGTCGACGTTCTCCACCACGATGATGGCGTCGTCGACGACCAGGCCGATGGCCAACACGAGCGCGAGCAGCGTCAGCAGGTTGATCGAGTAGCCGAGCACCAGCATGAAAAAGAACGCGCCGATCAGGGACAGGGGCATCGCGATCAGCGGAATGACGACCGCGCGGAAGCTGCCGAGGAACAGAAAGATCACCACGCTGACGATCACCAACGCCATGATCAGCGTCTTTTCGACCTCGTCGATGGAGCTGGTGATGAACTTCGTCGAGTCGTAGACGATTTCGCCGGTGATCCCGCTGGGCATCTGCGCCTGTATATCCGGGAAGACTGCGCGCACGCGCTTGGCCACCTCGAGGACATTGGCGTCAGGCGCTGCCTTGATGCCGATGAACACCGAAGCCCGTCCGCCGAAGGCGGTGGTTAAATTGTAGTCCTCAGCGCCGAGCGTGACAGTGGCGACGTCGCCAAGACGAACGATGGCGCCGTCCTTCTGCAGGATCACGAGTTGCTTGAACTCATCCACCGAGTGCAGGTCGGTGCTTGCCGTCAGGTCGACACTCACCATCTGCCCCTTGGTCGTTCCCAGTGCGGCAAGGTAGTTGTTGTTGGCGAGCGAGGTGCGCACGTCGCTGGCGGTCACGCCGTACGCAGCCAGCCGCTGTGGGTCGAGCCACGCGCGCAGCGCGAACTGGCGGGCGCCGATCATTTCCGCGGTTTGAACGCCCTCGATCGAATCGAGCTTCGGTTTGACTACGCGTACCAGGTAGTCCGTTACGTTGTTGTTCGGCAGGATGTCGCTGAAAAACCCCATGTACATGGCGTCGATGGTCTGGCCAACCTGCACGGTCAACACCGGCTGCTGCGCTTCCGGCGGCAGCTGGTTGCGTACCGAGCTGACCTGGGTGTTGATCTCGGTAAGCGCGCGATTCGCATCGTAGTTAAGCCGCAGCGTGGCGGTGATGATCGACACACCGGTGGCGCTCGTCGACGACATGTAATCGATGCCCTGCGCCTGTGCGATGGCACTTTCGAGCGGTTGCGTGATAAAGCCGGCGACTGTCTGCGCATCGGCGCCGTAATACGCCGTGGAGATGGTGACGACCGCGTTCTGGGTTTTGGGGTACTGGCGCACCGAGAGGCTGGCCAGCGAGCGTGCGCCGAGCACCAGGATGAGCAGGCTAAGCGTGGTCGCGAGGACCGGCTTGCGTATGAAGATGTCGGTAAAGTTCATCGCCAGCCTTTCACTTTTCCTGCGGGGTCGGATTGGGATTGTTCAGCGGCTGAATCGAATTGTTGATGATGAGCGGTGTGCCGTTCTTGAGCTTGACGCCCCCGCTCGTCACGACTTCGGTTCCGGCCTCGACGCCGGTGAGGATCGCCACCTGGTCGCCGCGGGTGGGTCCGGTGGTGACGAATACCTGCTGCGCAACCAGCGTCGGTTTCGCCTTTTCGTCCTTCTTCTCGTCTTTGCCCTCGGATCGCTTGACGACGAAAACAGTGTTGCCATAGGGGTTGTAGGTTATTGCCGTTTGCGGCAGGGTCAGGTAACGCTGTTCCCCGCCGGAGTTGAGTTTCACGGCCGCGAACATGCCGGGAAGCAGCAGGCGCTTGGCGTTGGCCACCGTCGCTTCAATCTCGACGTTGCGCGTGCTGGCATCGACCTTGGGGTTGATCGCATTGACTTTGCCGATGAACGTCGTGCCGGGATAGGCATCGGCCGTGACCGTGACCTCCTGTCCCATGGCGACCTGCGGCAGCTGCTGCTGCGGAAAGTAGAAGTCCACGTAGATCGGGTCGATGGTCTGCAGGGTAACCAGCTTGTCGCCAGGGTTCAGGTACTGGCCCGGATTAACCGTGCTGATACCGAGCTTGCCGGCGAAAGGAGCGCGTATGGTTTTCTTTTCGAGCGTCGCTACCTGTTGCGCGACCTGCGCGCGTTTGCTCTTGAGATCCGCGGCATCGTTGTCGAGCTGCGCCTGGCTAAGCACTTCCGCGGCAAACTGTGCTTTGTCGCGCTCGTACACGGTCGCCGCCAGTTCCGCCGCTGCCTCCAGGGAGTGCAGCTGCGCCAAGTCCGAATCCGCGTTGAGCTGGGTGAGCACCTGGCCTAACTTGACTTCGTCCCCGGACTTGAAGTCGACGCTGCGCACGAGCCCGGCGATCTCGGTGGTGACATCGACGCCGCGCACCGCACGCAGCGTGCCGACCGCGGTAAGCTGCGGCTGCCACTGTTGGTAGTCAGCCTTGGTGGTGCTGACCGTAGCCGGCGGTACCGGGCTACTGGCCATGAATCGCTGAATCATGACGCCCTTGAAGATGTTGAACCCAACCACGCCACCGATCAGCAGTCCTACGACGATGAGCATGATCGTCATGCGCTTTTTCATTGCTTCTCCGTTCGATTGATTACCCAGCGTGGCCCGCGACCGGCGAGCGCGATTAGTCTTTCTTGCCTTCCACTGGCGCAGCGGCCTCGTCCTCGCGCACCCACCAGCCGCCACCGAGAGCTTGGAACAAAGCCGCCGTATCGGCGTAGCGGGTACCCTGAGCGGCCGAGAGCGAAAGCCGCGCCAGCTGGTATTGCTGCTGGGCGATCAACAGCGTCAGCGAACTGGCCCCGCCAAGCTGATACTGGTGTTGCGTGAGATTGAGGGTTTCTCGCGCCGACATTTCCGCGTCGGCCTCCGCGCTCAGCGTTCGCGCGTCGGCTTCGAGCGCGCGTAACGAATCGGCGACATTCTGAAACGCTACCAGCACCGTCTGACGGTATTGCGCCTGGGCCTGGTCGTAGGCCGCGATTGCCGCGCGCCGATTGGCTTCGAGCTCCCCGCCGTTGAATAGCGGCTGCGCCAATGAAGCCGCCAGGCTCCATATCGGTGGCCCGAAAAAGCTGCCCGTGGTCGTCGCCTCCCAGCCGAAAGCTCCCGACAGGCTCACCTTGGGATAAAGATCGGCCGTCGCGACCCCAATCTGAGCGCTGGCCTGATGCAGCAGGGCTTCGGAGGCGCGGATGTCCGGACGCTGCCGGGCGAGGCGCGAGGGGAGGCTGAGAGGGATCTCCTGCGGCAACGTCAAATGGTCGAGATCGAACTCCGGTAGGGCTGCTTCGCTCGGCAGACGCCCGCAGAGCACCGCGAGCTGATGGCGTGCTTGCGCGAGGTTGCGTTGCAGCGGTGGGAGCGTGGCCCGCGTCTGATCGAGTTGCGTGCGCAAGATCAGCACGCTCAGACGGGCGACGCCGCCGAGCTCAAATTGACGTTGCACGAGATCGAGCTGCTTTTGCTCCGCCGCGATGATCTCCCGCGTGGCAGCGATTGCCGCGCGCAGCGTGGCCTCGTTCACCGCCGTCGTGACAATGTTCGAAGTGAGGGTTAGATAGGCGCCCTCGAGCTGGTAGGACTGATAGTCGACCAGCGACTGCAATGCCTCGAGCTCGCGTCGATTGCCTCCGAACAGGTCAAGCATGTAGGAGACGTTGACAGAAGCATTGTAGAGATTGAAGAGGCTGCTACCCACATTGGGTTCGCCGACCGATGCACCACTGAACTTCTCGCGCGTGGCGCCGGCATTGAGGTTGGCCTGGGGATACAGCAGCGCGCCGCGCTGCGCAGTGAGGTTCTCCTGCGCCTGGCGCAACGTTGCCTCGGCCGCAGCGAGATTCGGACTGTCCTCGATCGCCTGGCGAATCAGGGTATCGAGCGCCTCCGAGTGGAAGAGCGTCCACCATTGCGCGGGTATGTCACCTCCCGGCTGCAGGTGCTGGACGGCGCCCCCAAGACCGGGCACGGCAACGGTTTCCTGCGGCATCGGCGTTTCGGTGTAGCGGCTGGCGATGGGGGGCTCGGGCTGGCGAAAATCGGGCCCGACCACGCAGCCCGTCGACAGGGCGCAGGCGATCAAGCCCAATGCCGCCAGCCTGAGATGACGCACGCCGGCGCACCCTTGCGATGCCCGTCTGTCCCGGGCTTCAGCGCGCGACCGATCGCTCATGCTTTCTCCTTGGCACCGGACGCAACGCGGGCTTTGCTGCATCGCCGCCTTACGCGCGTGAGATTCTTGCGAAGTTCGATCCAGGTGCTCCTTAACCCGCCAACATCACGCTTGATGTCAGCGAGAAGCCGTTCCGAGAACCTGCATTCCGCCCGGGTCATTTCACTGTGGTACTCCCGTTCCAGAGAGAACAGCCGTGACAATTTCATTGCTTTGCAAAGGGGGCTCTCCTCACCGTGGTCTTCCAACGCCTTCTTGAGGAGATTGACCCGGGTCTGCAGCAGTTCAACCACCTCGTCCGGCGGAAGTGCTGGAATAAGAGACAGCGCCGCTTCGAATTGGGGAAATTCCTTGACCGGATCGCTGACCAGTTCACGCATCCAGTTGATCAGTTCGGTCTCCCCGATGGGGGTAAGCTCGTATACTGTCTTCTCCGGACGCTTGCCTACTCTTAGCGTTTCACGCGGAAATATGAACTGCTCGCGCTGCAGTTGCTCGATTATGGTGTAAAGCGAGCCGTAATTGAGCTTGATGCTTGCTTCCTTGTGCCGCTCCCGAAGTGTGCACGCCATCTCATAGGGATGCATCGGGCGCTCATAGAGCAGCACCAAGACCGCGAGCGCAAGCGGGTTCGACAGGCGGCGCTTATCATCAATCATTCGGGAACGACTATACGCACGAATATATTTGTAACCGAGTATATGTCAGACGCGCCCGCTTTGGCAAGACGGCCGCAAGACGGTGAGGCAATGGGGCGCGGTTGGCCGACGCGCGCAGCGCCTTGTGCCGAATCGTCGCTCTGGCGCGGCTTGAACTCTAGGCGCCTATCGTTTCAATGCGCTGGGCCGGACCCATCGAAGCCGAAATCATGCATGAGAAAACTCTCCAGCGCTGCGTTGTCCGCAAGGCGCGCGGACAAGGTAACGTCACGGTTCCGTGAGCGCCAGACAAAGTCTTCCTTGGAGTACTCGCGAATGATCGAGATCATCTTGCGCACGACGGCGATCTCCATGCTGCTGTTGTCGCCTTTTCGTACCTCGATGAGCTGCGGGGTTTTGCGCCCCATTTCCTTGTTCCAGCCAAAGAACAGGAACTCGGCATCGTCGTAGTTGATGCGCTTGATCTCAAATATGCCGCCGCCTTTGTTGGGGTCTGGCGTGGCTACGCCGGTGGCCCCAGTGGGGAGGTTGGCCGCGATGCTGGCATTCGGGTCGGCCTTCGACGTCTCGATGGCCGGTGCTTCCGACTCACCGCGCTCGCGGCGCCGCGCCTGCAGATAGGACCAGAGATCGCCCTCGGCCGGGCGATTGGGCGTTGGGGGGGTGGGCGGCGCGGGCACCGGCGTCGGGACGGGCCGCGCGGGCGCTGTTAACGCAATAACGGGCGGTTCCTTGGGCGCCGGCGGCCTTGGCGCGCGCGCCGGCTTTGGCAGCGCCGCCACGACTTCGCGCGCCGGCTCGGCCGCGGGCGTCGGTGCTGGCTGGGGCGGGGAGGTTAGTCGCACTTGCAATTGCTCGGATGGCTCCCCTTCTCCCTCGCCCGGAGTCAGGAGATGCGTTTGCTCCAATACCAGCAACAGCGCAACAAGGTGAACCAGGAACGACAGCGCAATCGTCACCCAGAGGGTGCGAACCGTCACGAATTCGTTCTGATCCCGCGGTTCGTCGAGCCAGTAGATCATCGGTAAGTCGATCCTGCGCGCAGCCTGCACGGCCGGCGCTGGAAGTGCAGCGGCGTCGACGCGTTTGACCCGCGATACCTCCCGAAAATCCTGATCCATGCGTAATTTTCGCACAGGCGGGGATCGGTCCGCTCTCCCGCCAATGCTCCCGCTCGCCCTGCGCAGGATCGCCCGCGCACTTGCGCCCACAACGCCGCCGGGTCCAGCACGGACTTTGGCCAGGGCCAGGCGACCGCTAGTACTGGGCAGCGACCCCGGCAGTGGTTGCGGCAATTGCCGGCAACAGGGTCGGCGATAAGCGGCCGGCCGCCACGGCAACGCGAATTACAGGAGTTCCTTCGTCCGAAAACGCCAGATGGCCAGCAGCAACATGATGGCCACAAAGTCAAACGCGTACAGGCTCAAGAGCGCGACATCTTTCCAGTCGATGAGGGTACCCCGGAGCACATCAAAAAAGACTCCAAAGTCCGAGTAGCTGGGCAGAATAAAGTACAGTGGATTCGGCGCTGAATAAAAACCGTTGCCGGCGGAGAACGCCAGGACCGCAGCGACGATGGGGTGCATGAATAGCGAGAGCAGCATCGCAACCGACCCGAGCATGAGTTGCTCGCAGAACATGAGCCATGGAGACCACTTGATCGCCGGATTCAAATCCAGGCTTTGAGACTGGGCAAACACGAGAATCGCCACACCGGAGATGACGGCGTAGCTTCCCATGACGGCTACGCCGCCCAGATACTTGCCGAGCAGGAACTGCGTTCGCGAAACGGGCTTGGATAGCGTCAGCCGAATGGTGCCACTTCTGATCTCGGAGGCAACTGCGCTGCTGAATATGAACAACGCGACCAAGCTGCCCCCGAAGGAGGTCACCCCATAGAAGCCGGCCTGAAACACCGAGGACATGTTGCCCATCTGCTCCCGAAGCTTGCGCTGGTCGGCCTCGCTCATGTGTTCCTTTCCCTTGTATGAGTCGGTCGCAATGCGCTCCTCCGAGAACGACTCGGTAATGTTCTGACGGGCGTAGTTAAGGAAAACGGAAAACGCGACGGTAACCGCCATTGAGGCAAGCATCAGGCCGACCAGGAGACGCTGGTGAATCAAGGCCCGAATTCCATCGCTCGCGATCAGCAAGATCGTTTTCACGTCAGGGGGTCCTGTTTGAGTGTCGAGAAAAAGATCTCATCGAGCGACTGCGCCTCGCTCTCCTTGCGCAAGGTTTCGACGTGATGCTCGCGCAGCAGCGCCTCAACGGTTTGCAGCACCTGGCCATCCTGACAGCGGATGGTCACCTGCCCCTGAAACCAGGTCACTTCGGCCGCCGTGGCAGCCAGCGCTTCCATTGCCGGCCCCGGGACTTCCTTGACGACCAGGCAGGTGCTTCCGCCGGCCGACAACTCTTGCAAGGTCCCGATACGCTTGAGCCGGCCGTTTTCGAGAATGCCTACACGATCGCAGACCGATTCAACCTCCGACAGGATGTGCGAGCTGATCAGGATGGTCTTCCCGCGGCCCTTGAGCTCGAGCAGGAGCTCGCGGAAATGGTGTCGGGCAACCGGGTCGAGACTTGCGGTGGGTTCGTCCAGGATCAGCAAGTCGGGCTCGTGCAGCAATGCTTGCGCCACGCCGATCCGCTGTGTCATGCCTTTGGAATACTTGGCCACCTGCTTGTCGGCCGCGTCTTCCAGGTCGACCAGCTTGAGCACCGCCGTGACACGGCTTTCGCGTTGCTCGACCGGGACGCCACACAGCGCGGCATAGAAATTGAGCAATGCGCGGCCCCGATAGTACGTATGCAAATTGACCGATTCCGGCAAATAACCCAGCCGCCGATGCACTTCGGTCTCGGTGACCGGCCGGTCAAACAGGAACGCGACGCCAGCCGTAGGGCGGACCAGATTGAGCAACAGGTGAATGGTGCTAGTCTTGCCGGCCCCATTGGGTCCCAGCAAGCCGAAAACTTCGCCCTGCTTGACCTCGAGATTCAACATCTTGACGGCAGAGGTTTCCTTCTTACCCCAGGGAGTCTTATAGACCTTGCACAAATTCTCGGTGCGAATGGCCGACATTAGGGCTATCCCTTGGGCATCCGGTCGAACTGCTTCTTTAGTTCCTCCTCGGTCGATACATTGCCAATGGATATCGACTGCACGATGCCATTCCTGTCCACCAAAACGGAGGTCGGAATCCCTCGGACCCCGTAGACGTTACCCACGGCGCTACCCGGATCGAGCAGGACCCGGAACGAATATTTCTTGCGCTCGACAAAGGAGCGCACCTGATCGAGGCTCTCCCCTTGATCGATTGTCACGACTTCCAGTCCCTGGTCATTGAGCTTTTCGCTAAGGTCCTGCAAGCCAGGCAGCGCCGCCCTGCACGGCCCACACCATGTCGCCCAGAAATCGATGTATACGACCTTTCCCCGCAACGAACTCAAACTGACGGTTTGACCTGCCAGATCCTGCAGCGTGAAGTCAGGGGCGGGCGCGCTCACCTTGAGCCGGCCCAACTCTTGCACCGAACCGAATCGCTGGTGCATGGCGATCTTTACTTCATAGTGGATGGCTATGCTGGCCAGTGCGAACAAGGTTCCCGCGACGATCCACGATAATTTGGGAACCTTCATGATCGAAGTGGCGGGCCTGGGTGCGGGGCGGGCAGACCCAAGCCGGCAAGAACGGCCTCAGCAAGCCGGCAGACACAAGGCAAAAGCCACTTTCCGTGACGGCCCTTCGGCGGCAGGTGCCGGCCTTGGGAGGCTACGCATTGGGGTGCCACAGGGTGCACAGGACCATTGTCGCATCGCTAGCCGAATTTTGCCTTCATCCTTTCGGATAATTTCGCCAGATTTATGACCACACGTTCGTGCGTGCCGACGCCAATCTCTTCCGTTCCGTCGGTCGCTCGAATCGAAAACTCGATGCGCCGCCCATCGAATTGAGTCACTTTGGCCTCGCCGGTGACACGCCGACCGGACGGCGTGGCTGCCAGATGGCGCACATCGACCCGCGTGCCGAGCGCGCTTTCGCCGGCATCGAGGTAAGGCTTGATGGCGTTGAGCGCCGCGTTTTCCATGACCATGATCATGACCGGCGTCGCCAGAACCGGGGGCAATGTCGCATCCTTGAAGCGGCTGGCGAGATGGTCGGGAAGGACGACCAGACTGAACGAGCCCGTGGCCCCGATCGGTATCGATTGCATCGACTCCCCCTTGGAGTTTGACTGCGTCAAGCGAGCTTAAAGCTTGTTGCTGCAGGTGAACAGCTGTCTTATGCCGGCTGGAGCGGCGGCACGCAATTTATTCACGCAGCCGGTGTTACGACAGCCGTTTCCTAGCCCAACTGGCGCACTAGGCACGCTGCGGCTTAATGCCTAGAATTGTGGCCGCTGCCGACACCGTTCCAATCGTGTCCAAGGCCGCGTGTGGTCGAAACAAGCGAAAAACGATGACTTCCGAACGCTGGTTCTTCGCCCAGGGTCCGCTGCGACACCTGCGTGACGCCGTGTCGGAGGCCCTGCGGCGATGAAGTGCACGCTGGTCGGGTCCCGCTTTTTCGGCGCCAAGGTATTCGAGGTGCTGCGTGCCGACGATGCCGAAATCGCGCGCGTGGTTGCACCGGCAGGTGACGACCGGCTCGCACTGGCCGCTCAGACAGCCGGCGTGCCCGTCCACGTCCTTGAGAATCCCAAGCATGTGCCTGCAGCGGCGATCGCCGACGGGACCGAATTAATCGTCGCCGCGCATACGCATGCCCGGGTCAGCCAGGAGGCGCTCGCGCGCTCGCGTCTGGGCGGTGTCGGCTACCATCCATCGCTGCTACCGCGGCATCGCGGGATCGCCGCCGTGGAATGGACCATCCTGCAAGGCGATCCCATTGCCGGCGGCTCGGTCTACCATCTGGCCGAAACCATGGACGGCGGCGCCATTGCCGCGCAGGATTGGTGCTTCGTCGTCAAGGGCGAGACCGCGCGCGAGCTGTGGGAGCGCGCGCTGGCGCCGATGGGCCTCAACCTGCTGGCCCGGGTGGTGCGGCACGCCCGGCAGCACGGTGAAGTGCCCGCCCAGCCGCAGGACGAGCGGTTTGCCACCCGAGCGCCGATGATCCGAAGGACCGTTTCGTTGACCGAGCAAGGCAAATCGGCCATCACTTCGCTGGTGGCAACGGTAACAGGCCCCGATCGTCCCGGCATTGTCAGCCTGCTGTCGGAGCGGGCGCAGGGCTTCGGCGCCAACTGGGCCGGAAGCCGAATCGCGACCCTCGCCGGCCGGTTCGCCGGTCTAGTGCATTTTGAAGTGCCGCCTTCGAACGTCGAACCGCTGGGCGCCGCGCTTGATGGTTTGCAGCGGTCGGGAGTGCATGTCGCCATCGCCATACAGGAACAAATCCCGGTACCAACCGGTCGCCGCGCCGTCAAACTCGAATTAGTCGGTCACGACCGACTGGGGATTGTGAGCGAGTTGTCGGGAAGCCTTGCCCGGCGCCAGATCAGCATCGAGGACCTCCACACGGAGATCGTCGAGGGTGCTACGCCGGCCGAACACCTGTTCAAGGTCAAGGTGCTGCTGGTCGTGCCGGAAAGCGTTCCGATCGAGGAACTGCAGCGGGCACTCGAACCCCTTACCAACGAGATGACCGTCGACGTTGCGCTCGGAGAACAGGCGCCCAGCGGGTGATTACGGCTGGGGCGTGGCGGTGACGCCCGCGCCCGCAATCGGTGGCTCGCCGCGGCCGATCGGCGGCAACTGGTAGCATTCGCCCATGGCGGATCTTGTCGACCCCGACATCACGGTCGCCTCCACCATCGATAGCGCGTTCTACCGGGACGAGGCGACGTACGCGCGGGTGCGCGAGCGCATCTTCGGTCGCACTTGGCAATGGATCGGCGATCTGGCTGACGTTGCCGACGCCGGCTCGCTGGCACCGCGCGAGCTGCTGCGCGGGCTCTATGACGAGCCGCTGCTGCTGGCGCGCGACACGAAGGGAACGCTACGCTGCCTGTCGAACGTCTGTACCCATCGCGGCAATATTCTGGTACGCGAGCCCTGCACCAAGGTCGAGCAAATCCGCTGCAGCTACCACTCGCGCCGCTTCAATCTCTCCGGGCACATGACCTTCATGCCGGAGTTTGGACAAGCGAAGAACTTCCCCTCGGCAGCCGACGACTTGCCGCAGATACCGTTCGCCACATGGGCCGATCATGGCTTCGTCTCGCTTGATCCGGTCGCCCCATTGGAAGCGTTCCTGAATGCTCTGAGTACCCGCCTGGCCTGGCTGCCGCTGGCACAGTTCCGCCCCGACACGACGAGCAGCCGCGACTACGTCATCAATGCGCACTGGGCGCTCTACGTCGAGAATTTCCTCGATGCCTTGCACGTCCCGTTCGTCCATCCGGAGCTGAGCAAGGTAATCGATTGCGCGAGCTACGAGCATGAGCTTTTTCGCTACTCCAGCCTGCAACTCGCGTTGGCCAAGGAAGGGCAACTCGCATTCGACATGCCGCAAAGCGCGCCGGATGGCCGGCGCCGTGTTGGCGCCTATTATTGGTGGATCTTTCCCAACCTGATGCTCAACTGCTATCCCTGGGGCCTGTCGCTCAACCGCGTCGTCCCGGAGGCGATCGACCGCACGCGCATCGAGTTCCGTTCCTACGTGTGGGACGAGGCTAAGCTATGCCAGGGCGCCGGTGGCGCGCTGCATCAGGTTGAACTCGAAGACGAGGCAGTGGTTGAGGCGGTGCAGCGCGGCGTGCGCTCGTCTTTCTATCGCCGTGGGCGCTACTCGCCCACGCATGAGCGCGGCACGCACCATTTTCACCGGCTGCTCGGCGAGTTTCTCAGGGATCTGCCCTAGGTCGCTCGACACGCCGGCGCGGGAAATCGAAGCCGCCATGCCCAGTACCCACGCATCAAGCCCTATCTGCCGTGGAAGAGAGTGCGGCGAAGGGCGGTGCGTTGCTTAGCGGCGACTAAGAAAATCGCGCAGCCGCCGTACCCCGTCCAGCAGGCGCTCATGACTGGAGGCGAAGCACCAGCGCACGAAGCCTTCGCCCTCGGGGCCGAACGCACTGCCGGGTGCGAGGCCCAGACGCGCTTCGCGCACCAGGCGCTTGCAGAACGCGAGGCTGTCGGTCACGCCGGCGATGCGGAAGAACACGTACATTGCGCCGGGAGGCGGAGCGGCCTCGATACCCTCGATCGATGCCAATGCGTCTACCAGCAGAGCACGCGCCGCGCGGAAGCGTTCGAGCGTGTGCACGACGGTAGCCTCGCCGTCGCGGAGCGCCGCGACCCCTGCGCGCTGCACAAAGACCGGCGAACATGATGTGTTGTATTCGATGAGCTTGCCGAGATCGGGCATCAGCGCCGGCGGCGCAACGATCCAGCCCAGCCGCCACCCTGTCATCATCCATGCTTTCGAAAAGCTGTTGGTGCTCACAAGGCGATCGCCCGGATTGGCGAGATCCAGGAACGACGGCGCGCAGCCTGCGCCGGCATAGTACAGACGCTCGTAGACATCGTCGGCGACGATCCAGATGCCGTGGCGGCGACAATGCGCGAGGATCGCCTGCTGATGGTCCCGCGCAAGCGTCCACCCGGTCGGATTGTTCGGCGAGTTGATCATCACCGCGCGCGTGCCCGGAGTCAGCGCATCGAGCAGGCGGTCAATATCGAGCTGCCAGCCCTCGCGACCGAATTTCAGCGCGACGCGCACCACCTCCGCGCCGAGAATTTTCGGAATCTCGGTCAGGTTCGGCCACAGCGGCGTTACGCAGACCACGCGATCGCCCGGGTCGACGAGCGCCTCGATGGAAAGCATCAAGGCCGACATGCCCGACGCCGTCACCGCGACATTGTCGACGGCAATGGGCCGGTGAAGCCGCGAGACGTACTCGGCTACCGCGGTACGCAACTCTTCAATGCCGAAGTTCTGCGTGTAGAACGTCTCGCCGGCATTGATAGATGCTACCGCCGCCTCCCGGATGTATGCCGGCGTAACTTCGTCGGGCTCGCCGAACCAGAAGGGCAGGATATCCGGCTCGCCCATGCCGGCGTTGGCGACCTCCCGGATCTGCGAGGCGACCAAGGCGCGCACCGCATCGCGCGCGGCGGTATCCAGACGCGGAGCCGAAGTGCCATCGTTCATCCGCGATAGAATAGCAAATCGAGACCGGGCGGCTTGTGCCGGCGGTAACTCGCATCAAGGAAGCGGTGCCCTCTTTCATCCTTCGGCTCCTTGCCATCGTCGTGTGCGGCGGCGGCGGCGCGCTTATCGCCTGGTTGATCGTCTCCTCGCTCGGCGGTACGGGGATCGGGGGCGGCATCGCCAGCGCCATGATCGGCATGGTCCTGGCGATGCTGTTCTGGGTAGGCGGCACCGCGCTCATCGGCGCGCTGAGGCGCGACCGCTAGGCGAATGACCATCGCTGCCGACCGGGGAAGACTCGGCGGTCGCCGTGGAGCACGAGCCGCGCTTTGGCGGCGCGTGCCGGACGGATCCGGCCGATGGGTCCTCCCCGCTCGGCGGCAGTCGAGCTAGGCCACTGCGAAGACCGCGAGGCCGAGTAAAAGGCTCGCGGCAAGGCCGATGGCGAAGCTCTGCATCGCCAGGAGTGCGAGATACCACCAGACCCGTGAAGTCAGGGCGGCGGCGGCACGATCAGCGTTTGGCATGGCGTGGCTGCGTAGGACGTATTGCGGCCCGCGGCCGCGGCGGACGAAGGCGGTCGGGAACCCGCGCCGGCAAGGCAATGCAATCGAGGGTCGCATGGAATCTGCTCTTCACGGGGCCTCCTATGCCGACAGTTGAACCTGACGTCATGGCGCGGCGCGGTATCGAACCATGGCATAGCGGCGAAGAATGATGGCAAAAACATGGCCGGCGCCCCTCGATGCTCGGCCGCCGGCCCGTGGTGCGCTATAGTCGGACGTCACCCTCGCTACGGGAGCGGACATGAGCCGCCGTATCGCCATCGTCGAGGACGAGCCCGCTATCCGTGGAAACTACGTCGACGTCCTCCGCAAGCAGGGCTACGAGGTCGCAGCGTACGGCAATCGCGCGGATGCGCTCGCCGCGTTCCGCGCACGCCTCCCCGATCTCGCGGTTATCGACATCGGACTCGCTGACGAGATCGACGGCGGGTTCGCGCTATGCCGGGAACTCCGTGCCTTGTCTGCGACGGTCCCGATCATCTTCCTTTCGGCGCGCGACTCTGATTTCGACATCGTTGCCGGCCTGCGCCTGGGCGCAGACGACTACCTGACGAAGGACGTTGGCCTGCCGCACTTGAATGCGCGCATCGCGGCGCTGTTCCGGCGCAGTGACCTGCTCACGGCGCCTCCAGCGTCGGAGGACATGCTCGAGCGCGGCGCGCTGACACTGGACCTGAAGCGGCTGACCGCTCACTGGTCGGGCCGCCGGGTCGACCTGACATTGACCGAATTCTGGATGGTGCACGCGCTCGCCCGCTTCCCCGGCCACGTGAAGGATCGCGACAGCTTGATGCGCGACGCCAAGATCGTGGTCGACGACAGCACCATAACCTCTCACATCAAGCGCATTCGCAAGAAATTCCTCGCGTCGGACCCGCAGTTTGATTGCGTCGCAACGGTCTACGGCATGGGCTATCGCTGGAACTCCGCGGCTTAGGCCGCAATCCCTTGAATGATGAACAGGCCGCGCATCGCGTTGGGCATCCGCGCGCAGCTGCTGCTGGTGCTGACGGTCTTCCTGGCGATCCCCTGGCTGGGCTACGAGTACGTGCGCGAACTCGAGCGTTTCTTACGCGACGCGCAAGAACGCACGCTGGCCGGAACGGCACAGGCAGTGGCGACCGCGCTACACGACCGGCCGCGACTATTCGAGGCGCGCGCCACGCCGTTGCAATCGCTCGGTTCAGGGCGTGCCAGCGACGAGGCGACGACGTCGCCGAGCATCCCAGTGGCCGCGGTGCCCGTTTCGCCGGAAATCGAACAGATCATTCGCGGCCTGTCGCGTACGACGGCGCGCATCTGGGTCGTGGATCGTGAGCAGGACGTGCTCGCTCGCGCGGGCAGCCTCCGGCGCGTGGAGGCGCCCGCAACGGACGGCTCCCCGGCGCAGGGCCCGGTTGCGCGCGTCGGGCAGTGGCTCGAACGCGAGCTTCTGCAACCCCTGTACGCGCGCGTACTTCAGCAGCCGACCGAAGACTTCAACGATGAGCGTTCCGGACGCGCGATTGCCGCGGGCAAGGACGTCGAGGGTGCCCTCGGCGGCATCCTCACCGTCGAGCGTCGTCCGACCGCCGACGGCAAGGCCGTGATCGTGTCCGCCGCGCATCCGATCTGGGTCGGCGACGAAGTGAAAGGTGCGGTTATCGTCGAAGAGACGACCAACGCGGTGCTCGCCGAGCGCAACCGGGCCTTCGCGCGGCTGTTCAACATCGTGCTTGCGGCACTGCTCATCGGCTCGGTTGCCTTGACGCTGTACGCTTCGTGGCTGTCGACGCGCATTCGCCGGCTACGCGACCAAGCTGAGGCGGCGATCGACGCCCAGGGCCGAGTACGCGGGATGGTCACTGTTTCGAATTCCGGTGACGAAATCGGCGACCTGTCGCGGAGCTTTCGCAACGTGCTCGCCCGCCTCGCGCAGTACGCGACCTATCAGGAGGCGATGGCAAGTCGGTTGTCGCATGAGCTGCGCACGCCGATCGCCGTCGTGCGTTCGTCGCTCGATGCGCTGCGGATGCAGCCATTGCCGGACGATGCACGCGTTTACATGGAGCGGGCGCAGCAGGGGCTCAACCGTCTGGCGCACATACTTACACGGATGACCGAGGCGACACGCCTGGAGCACAGCCTCGCCGATGCCGAGCGCGAGCGCTTCGACATCGCCCGTGTCATCGCGGGCTGCGTGGACGGTTATCGTGCCGCCTATCCGCAGCAGGCGATCGAGCTCAGCCTGCCCGGGGGAGAAATCTTCTTTGACGGCGCCCCCGAACTGGTTGCGCAGATGCTCGACAAGCTCGTCGCCAATGCGCTCGAGTTCGCGACTCCCGGAACCCCGATCAACGTTGCGCTCGAACGCGAAGCCTTGGGCATTCGCCTCAGCGTCGCCAATCAAGGGCCGCCCCTGCCACTGAAAATGCACGGTCGCCTGTTCGATTCGATGGTGTCGGTCCGGACCGAGCAGTCGCGCGACCAGCCGCATTTGGGGCTCGGACTGTACATCGTGCGGCTGATCGCCGAGTTCCATGGTGGACGGGCGACGGCGATGAACCGCGCCGACGCCCAGGGAGTGATCGTCAGCGTCGACCTGCCTCTGGTTCGCGCAATGCGGTGATCGGGTCTTCTGCCACCCCTGCGCTTCGGCAGATCCCCCCCTTCGAGCATACGAAGTCTCGCGCGTGCAGTCACGGCGGCCGAACGCCGATTCTATGCGCCACGCTCGTGGGCAGCGAAGGCGGGTCTCGGTGCAGGCGTGGCAATCGGGGATAATGGCAGCCGCCCGGTTGCGGGCAGCTGAACATGACCGCCCTGCCATTCCTTTGCTTTGCCGCAGCATACCCGACCTCCCGCACCTGCCGCGCGGTCAGCGCAACGAACGGGACCGAATCGGGTGCGGCCGTGGGTGATTCGGCGTCCGGTCCCGGCCCGGTGACGACATCCGGCTTGATCGCATTCGCCGCGATACCGATGCGCGCAGGCGCGTCGGTCGCGCCTCGGCAGGCAACACCATGACCAGCCTGCGCGCGCTACTCGACGAGGCTGCTAAGCGGGCCGCGGCGGGCAGCATTGACGACGCACTCGCCGCGTATGCGGAGGCACTTGCTTGCGCGCCCAAGCTCCCCGAAGCACATTACAACGTTGCCGCGCTGCAGATGGCCAAAGGCGATCTGGCCGGCGCCGAAGCGAGCCTTCGGGACGCGGCCCGGCTCAAGCCCGGCTGGGCTCAGGCGTATTTGGGTTTGGGACACCTTTATTTGCGCCAGAAGCGGTTCGAGGACGCCGAGCGCGCGTTCGAGCATGCAGCAGAGCTTGCGCCGACGTCGGTGGAGGCGTTGTTCAACCAGGCGAAGGCGCTCGACCGGCTTCGTGGCTGGGGCGAAGCGTTGCCGGTGCTACGCCGCGCGCGCGCGCTTGCGCCCGATGATGAGGAGATCTGGTTCGCGTTGCGCCGCCACTTGCTGCTCTTCCACCAGCAGGAGGAGGCGTTCGACGATTTTCGGGCGTTTGAGGCCAACGCTCGGCTTTCGGTGCGCGTCGTGTCCGCCGGACTGCTTTCGGCGCGCATCGCACCGGGCGCCGATTACGAGGACAAATATCTGCCGCTCGCGCTCGACTGGCCATACCGCAGCGGCGAGTCAGGGTATGCCGGAGTCACTCTGGCGCAAGCGGAATACTTCGACGTAGCACGACCCGCACTCAAGCGCCTACACGACACCTATAACCGCCTGCGGCAGGAAGAACGTGCCGGCATGGCCGACCTTGCCGTGCCGGGCATTCGTGCCCCGGCCACGCCCGGGCCGGCGCGCATCGGTTATCTCTCCGCGGATTTTCGCGATCACGTCATGGGGCGGTTGATGCTCGACGTGCTGCGCCGGCACGACCCGGCGCGGGTAACGGTGCATGCCTATTCGGTGGGGGTGCGCGAGCTGGAGGACGTCATCACGGAGAGGTTTCGCGCATGCAGCGAGCGGTTCGTCCAGCTCGACGGCCTCGACAATCGCAGCGCGGCGCAGGTAATCGCGGAAGACCGACTCGACTTGCTCGTGGACCTGATGGGCCATTCGCGATCGTCTCGGCCCGGCATCCTGCTCTACAAGCCCGCACCGGTGATCATCTCGCACCTGGGCTCGCACGGCGCGGTCGGATTGGAGCAGGTCGATTTCAAGCTGAGTGACCGGCATGTTGACCTGGCCGACGCCGCGGCATATCAGATCGAGGCACCACTGCGGCTCGACGGCTGCGTACTGCCGCTGCGTCGTGTCGCTCCAGCGGCGACACCGCCGGCTACGCGCGCAGAGCTCGGGATCGGGCCCGACACGGTCGTGTTCGGCACATTTGTAAGCCTGCTCAAGCTCTCGCCGCGATGCCTGTCCCTCTGGGGCGCGATCCTGGAACGGATTCCCGCCAGCGTGCTCGCCTTTTCCCCACACCGGGAAGCGGACCGGACGCTGTATCTGCGACGACTGGCGGCGTTTGGCATCGGCAGCGATCGGGTCACGTTCGTACCGTGCACGATGGATGAGGCGGCCGATCGCGCTCGCTACCTCCTCATCGACGTGGTCCTCGACACGCTGCCTTACACCGGCGGTGATACGACTGCGGCTGCGTTGGACATGGGGATTCCAGTCGTGACGCGTGTCGGCGAACGTGCAGCCGAGCGCATGACATGGAGCCTGCTCGCCCATCTTGGCGTGACCGAAACCGCTGCGCCAACCGACGCAGCGTACATCGCCATCGCCTGCCGGCTTGCCGAGGACACCGCATGGCGGAAAACGATCGCGCAGGCGATAACCTCCCGACTTACGCAATCGGGCCTCGCCGACCCCGACCGCTACGCACGCGCACTCGAGTCCGCCTACGAGCGCGCACTTGCAATCAAGCTGGAACAGACAACCTGAACGCACATCATGCATCTGCACATCCTAGGCATCTGTGGCACTTTCATGGGCGGTCTCGCGGAGATCGCTCGCGCGGCGGGCCACAAGGTGACCGGCTGCGACGCCAACGTGTACCCACCGATGAGCAGGCAGCTCGCGGCTTCCGGCATCGAACTGACCGAAGGCTACGCGGTTTCGCAGCTCGACAACGTCGCCCGGCAAGCCGACGTGTTCATCATCGGCAACGCGATATCTCGCGGCAACCCGCTGCTGGAGGCGATCCTCGACGGTGGGCGCCGCTACACGTCGGGGCCGCAGTGGCTTGCCGACGAGGTGCTGCGCGAAAAATGGGTCCTCGCTGTCGCCGGCACGCATGGCAAGACGACGACAACCGCGCTGTTGGCATGGATCCTCGATCGGGCGGAACTCGACCCGGGGTTTCTGATCGGCGGCGTTGCGACGGACCTCGGTGTTTCGGCACGCCTATCTGACGGCCCGTTTTTCGTCATTGAAGCTGACGAATATGACACGGCGTTCTTCGACAAGCGAGCCAAGTTTGTCCATTACCGGCCACGCACCGCGGTCCTCAATAATCTCGAATATGATCACGCCGACATCTTTCCCGATCTGGCCGCGATCGAAACGCAGTTTCATCACTTCGTGCGTACGATACCGCACAGTGGCCGGCTTATCGTCAACGGCACGGACGAAAACCTGCGGCGCGTGCTCGCGCGCGGTCTGTGGAGCGATACCGAACGCTTTGGCCCCGCCGACACGCCCGGCGCTGGCACCGATTGGACAATTGCAGGCGACGGTGCAATTCAGTTCCGCGGCGTGGCTCAGGGTGTGCTCCCGCCATTCGCGCTGCTTGGGCAGCACAATCGGCTCAATGCGCTGGCCGCGGTCGCCGCCGCGCGCCATGTCAGCGTGCCAGTGCACGAGAGCCTTGCAGCGCTCGCGTCTTTCCACGGCGTAAAGCGGCGGATGGAGGTGCGAGGAACCGTCGGAGGCATCACGGTCTACGACGATTTCGCGCATCACCCTACCGCATTCGCGGCATCGCTGGACGGTTTGCGGCGGCACGTTGACGGGGCGCGTATCCTGGCCGTGTTCGAGCCGCGCTCGGCGACGATGAGGCGCGGCACGATGAAGGAAGCGCTCGCGGGCAGTCTCCACGCGGCCGACCTGGTGTTCTGCTACGCTGCCAATCTGAACTGGGACGCCGCCGCCTGGCTCAAGCCACTCGGCGAGCGGGCGTATGCCAGCGCGGATTTCGGCGCACTGATCGACGCCATCGTGGCTGCGGCGAAGCCCGGCGATCATGTCTTGATCATGAGTAACGGCGGGTTCGACGGTATTCACGGCAAGCTGCTGGATCGCCTTGGGCCGCGGGCTTGATACGGATTGCATACCTGCATGGATTCAATAGCGGCTCCGCGTCGATGAAGGGGCAGGTTCTGGCGCGCGCGATCGCCGCGCTCCCCGCGGATGTGCGTCCCGAATTTTTCCTGCCGCGGCTACCGCACCGGCCGACCGAGGCCGTGCGTGTGGCGGACCGCTGGGCCGAAAGCGGGGAATCAGATGAGCTGACCTTCGTGGGTAGTTCGCTGGGTGGTTTCTACGCAACGCATCTCGCAGAGGTTCACGGCGCGAAGGCCGTTGTGGTCAATCCCGTGGTCGATCCCGAGCGCGTCCTCACACCCTATCTCGGGTCGCAGCGCAATCCATCGACTGGCGAGGTCTACGAACTTACCCCCTGGCATCTGGCCGAACTCGCGGCGCTGAAGATCGAGCGCATAACGCTTCCGGAACGTTATCTCCTGCTGGCGCAGGCGGGGGACGAGCTGCTCGATTGGCGACAGACCATCGCGTTCTACGCGGGCGCGTGGCAGCTCCTTCGGGGCGGCGGCGATCACGCCTATCGTGGCTTCGCCGACGAGGTTGCGCTGGTGCTGCGCTTTGCCGGCCTCGATTGTCTGGCGGCGGAGACCACTTGCTCATGGCTCCCGCTACGTTAACCACGAACGCCGGCGGGATCGATCAGCGGCGCTCGCTTTGGCGCGCGACCGCGCCGCTTGCGCCTGCTACCGCTCCGCTCGAGGGCCGTCTCGACACAGAGGTCGTCGTCGTCGGTGCCGGCTACACGGGCTTGTCCTGCGCGCTTGCGCTGGCGGAAGCGGGCCGCTCCGTGATTCTGCTGGAGGCCGGTGATATAGGGCACGGCGCATCGGGGCGTAACGGCGGACAGGTGATCCCCGGCCTCAAGCACGATCCCGACGCTCTCGTCGCGCGGTTTGGTAGCGAGCGCGGCGAGACGCTGGTGCGACTGGTCGGGGGAGCGGCCGATCGCGTCTTTGCCTTGGTTGCGAAGCACCGCATCGATTGCGCCGCGATGCAATGCGGCTGGATTCAACCGGCGCACTCAGCCGTGGCAGCGCAAGCGATCATCGCCCGAGTTCGGCAATGGGCCGCGCGCGGCGCGCCGGTCGAATTGCTCGGGCGCGACCGCGTCGGAACGCTGCTCGGTACCGACGCCTACGGCGTGGGTTGGCTCGACCGCCGGGCCGGCGCGCTGCATCCGCTGGCGTACGCACGCGGGCTCGCCGCCGCGGCGATAAGGCACGGGGCGCGCGTTCATACCAGATCGCCGGTGATGCGAATCGCGCGCGATAGCGAAGCATGGGTCGCGACCACGCCTCGCGGTGAGGTGCGAGCGCGCCAGGTTGTTCTCGCCACCGACGCCTACTCGGCTGACCTGTGGCCCGAACTCGCCGCCAACCAGTTGGTCGCCACCAGCGTGCAGATTGCGACCGATCCTCTGTCCGAGATTGACCGTCGTGCGATCCTGCCCGGCGGCACGGTGGCCTCCGATACGCGCACGCTTCTGTATTACTTCCGCCTTGACGCGGACGGCCGCTTCGTCATCGGCGGCCGCGGGTCGGCGACGGATTCCGTCCCGGAACGCATCTATGCCAGGTTGCAACGCGCTGCCGCCGGGATGTATCCGCGGCTGGCCGACATGCAATGGCCTTATCGTTGGTACGGCCGAGTCGGAATCACACGCGACTGGCTCCCTCATCTGGCCGAGGTGGCTCCGGGCATATGGACGGCGCTCGGGTATTGCGGCCGCGGCGTGGCAATGGCCACGACGATGGGACTGGTGCTCGCCGATTTACTCAACGGGCGAGGCCCGCCGGCGTATCCGGTGTTGGCACTCAAGCCCATTCCGCTTCACCCGCTGCGACAGCCGCTGCTGCGGGCAGCTATCGCGTACTATCGGGTTCGTGACGCAATGTCACAAGCCTACGGAGGGAGACGACCATGATCCTGCATCACGCAATTCGCTTGCTTGGCCGCGCGCTCACAGCCGCCGCGCTGGCCACAGTCGCCTATACCGGCGTTTGCCCCGCGCAGACGCCGACCTACAACGTTGGCTCGACGCCGACCGGCATCCCCTTCACGTTCCTCGACGTGAAGACCAATACGATCCAGGGCGCAATGGTGGATCTCATCACCGCGATCGGCGACGACGCGGGCTTCAAGGTCGTAATCCAGGCGACGCCTTTCTCTACGCTGATCCCGTCGCTCACCAGCAACAAGATCGACATCATCTCTGCGGCAATGCTGATCACGGCGCAGCGCAAAGAAGTGATCGATTTCAGCGACCCCGTGTTTCCTTATCCCGAGGGCATGGTAGTGAGCATCGACGACAACACGCCGTACAAATCATTCACCGAACTCAAGGGGCAAGTCGTCGGCGCGCAGGTCGGCACCGTGTACGTCGACTTCCTGAAGAAAAATGGCGACTTCGCCGAGGTCAAGGTTTACGATTCCCTGGCCGACATCCTCCGCGACGTCAGCCTTGGCCGCATCAAGGCCGGCTTCGGCGACGCGCCGATCCTCAAATATCAGCTGTCGCAGAACGCGAGTTTCAAGGCGAAGCTGGTACCTACGTACGAACCGAAGATGACGGGAAGCGTGGGCATCGGAGTGCGCAAGACTGACACCGAGCTGCTCAAGAAGATCAACGCGTCGCTGGCCAAGCTGCAGGCCAACCATACGGTGGACAAGATCTTGCTGAAATGGAGTCTGAAATGACCGACGCATGAACGCGGCGCGATCGGGCTGATGCAGACTTTTTTCCGCGACGCGCAGGATTTTCTCCCGATCCTGTGGCAGGGCTGCGTCGTAACCATCGAGCTCACCCTTTGCGCGCTTGTGCTCTCCACGCTGCTCGGTTTCGCTTGGGCGCTGCTGCGCTTGTCTCCGGTACGCGTTCTCTCCTGGACCGCGATCGCCCTGATCACCGTCATTCGCGGCATCCCGATACTGGTGCAGCTGTTTTACATCTACTTCGTGCTGCCCGATCTCGGCGTGCAACTCTCGGCCTTTCAGGCTGGATTCATCGGGCTCGGGATCGCGTATTCTGCGTATCAGGCTGAGAATTTCCGCGCCGGTATCGAGGCGGTCGATCCCGGACAGATCGAGGCTGCCCAGTCGCTTGGCATGCGGCCCGCCCTGATCATGCGCCGCGTGGTTCTGCCGCAGGCGATACGCGTGTTTCTTCCCCCCTATGGCAACACGATGATCATGATGTTGAAGGACTCCTCGATCGCCTCGGCGATCACGGTCGCCGAGCTCACACGTGGCGGCCAGCTCATTGCCGCGTCGACGTTCAAGAACATGACCGTATTCACGCTGGTGGCCCTGCTCTATCTCGCGATGAGCCTCCCGCTGACGTACCTCGCGCACCGGCTCGAGCGCAGCTTCGGACGCAAATGATCTCCGTGCGCAAGGTCGGCAAGTCGTATGGAGCCCATCGCGTCCTCGACGGCGTCAGCCTCGAGGTCGACAAGGGCGAAGTGGTATGCATCATCGGGCCGTCGGGCTCGGGCAAATCGACCCTGCTCCGGTGCATTAACGGCCTCGAGCACTACGATGAGGGTGCCATTGCAATCGATGGCACCGCAGTGCATCGCGAGCAGAAGTCGATTCACGCCCTGCGTAGTGAAGTGGGCATGGTGTTCCAGCGCTTCAATCTGTTCCCGCACCGCACCGCGCTGGAGAACGTGATGGAGGGCCCGCTGTACGTAAAAGGCGTGGCGCGCGCCGAGGCGAAGGAGCGGGCGGTCGCGTTACTGGCAAAGGTGGGCTTGGCGCATAAGCTCGACGCCTATCCGGCGCAGCTCTCCGGCGGCCAGCAGCAGCGCGTCGCCATCGCGCGGGCGCTGGCGATGCAGCCGAAGGCGATCCTGTTCGACGAGCCGACGTCGGCGCTCGACCCCGAGCTCGTCGGCGACGTGCTCAAGGTCATGCTCACTCTCGCCCGCGAGGGCATGACGATGGCGGTCGTCACCCACGAAATGGGCTTTGCCGCCGAGGTGGCGCGCCGGGTGGTGTTTCTCGACCACGGCCGGGTGGTCGAAGAGGGGTGCACGCAGCAGATGCTGACCGCTCCCGCACATGAGCGCACGCGCGATTTTCTGCAGCGCGTCCTGCGGCCTGTTTGAGCGCGCATTTGTGCACCGCAGCGGGCGGAGCGGGGAGATCGAAGGTAAAATATGCGCATGTCTTGGCGAAGTCGCAACCCGCTTCGTTCCTGATTCGTCCGCCTGGCGTCGAGCCGGGCCTGACGGCCGTGGTTCGCATACCCTGCGTCTTATGCATCTTATGTGAGAGTGCGCACTCACGGTCAATGACGCCCGAGCGATTCGCTGGGCCGAAGGAGCCGTATCATGAAGTCCGAAGTCCACTCCACCCGCAACGCCGATGCCGGCGAAGGCCCCTTGGGTCTGGCTGCGGCGGCATCGGGGCTGATCGAGACGGAGCGCCGGTACGGCGCGCGCAACTACGAGCCGCTGCCGGTCGTCATGTCCCATGGCGAGGGCGTCTGGCTTTGGGACGAGCACGGCCGGCGCTATCTCGACATGCTCTCCGCGTATTCGGCGGTCAGCCACGGTCACGCCCATCCGCGCATCGTGCAGGCGTTGATCGCGCAGGCGCAACGGCTGGCGGTCACTTCGCGCGCGGTCTACACGGACAAGCTGCCGCCGTTGCTCAGGCGCCTGGCGGAACTGACCGGGCTCGACCGTGCACTCCCGGTCAATACCGGCGTCGAAGCGGTCGAGACTGCTCTCAAGGCGGCGCGCAAATGGGGCTATCGCGTCAAGGGGATCCCGACCAACCAGACCGAAATCATCGTCTGCGAGCAAAACTTTCATGGCCGCTCGATAACCATCGTTGGATTCTCGTCTGACCCGCAGTACGGCGATGGATTTGGCCCCTTCGCGCCGGGATTCAAGTTGATCCCGTTCGGCGACTCCGCTGCGCTTGCGGCCGCGATCACTCCGCATACGGCCGCGTTTCTGGTCGAGCCGATCCAGGGCGAAGGCGGCATCGTCGTGCCGCCTCCAGGCTATCTCGCCGAATGCGCGCGCATCTGCCGCGAGCAGCGGGTGCTGCTGCTTGCCGATGAAATCCAGACCGGCATGGGTCGTACGGGCAAGTTCCTCGCCTGCGAGCACGAGAGGGTGCGACCGGATGGAGTCATGCTTGGCAAGGCGCTCGGCGGCGGCATGCTACCGGTGTCCGCATTCGTGGCCACGGACGAACTGATGCAGGTCTTTCGGCCCGGCGATCACGGCAGCACGTTCGGCGGCAACCCGTTGGCCGCCAGCGTCGCCCTCGAGGCACTCGCGGTCCTTTGCGAGGAAGGGCTGATCGAGCGCTCCGCACAATTGGGCGCCCATCTGCTCGCCCAGTTGAAGACCGTGCAGAGTCCCCTGATCCGGGAGATTCGGGGCAAGGGACTCTTTGTCGGCCTCGAAGTCGACGCCCGGCGCACCGATGCCCGCGCCATCGTCGATCGCTTGCTGCTGCGAGGGCTGTTATCCAAGGACACCCACGGCACGGTCGTGCGCTTTGCTCCCCCGCTGGTGATCACGCGCACGGAAATCGATTGGGCGGTCGAGCAGGTGCGCGCCGTATTCGCCGAACTCGGCAACGGCATGCGCCGCGCGGCATAGGCCAGCGTCCCGCCTGGACTCGCAGCGCGCTATCGCCGCGGTGGCGACGTCGGCCGCATGCGGAGGGGATTTGCGCGCGCTGCCATAGCCACGGCGGCAGCTCGGCGCTAGGATGGCGCATGCCCAAGCCGACACTTGCCGACAAGCTGGTGGTCGCGATTTCCTCGCGCGCCTTGTTCGACCTGTCGGAAAGCCACCGCATCTTCACCGAGCAGGGCGTGGAGGCCTATCAGCGCTACCAGATCGGGCACGAAGACGAGATTCTCGCCCCCGGGCCCGCATTCACGCTGGTCAAGAAGATGCTGCGGCTTAACCGCCCCGAGAAGCAATACGTTGAGGTAATTCTGCTGTCGCGCAACTCCGCCGACACCGGACTGCGGGTATTCAATTCGATCAAGCACTATGGCCTCGGGATCAGTCGCGCCGCGTTCACGAAGGGTGAGCCGACGTCGCGCTACGTGCCCGCGTTCGGATCGCACCTTTTTCTGTCCGCTGATACCGAAGACGTCAAGCGCGCACTCGACGATGGCCATGCCGCGGCAACGATCTTCCCCAGCATCTACAAAAACGAAACCGACGAACTGCGAATCGCCTTCGATGGCGACGCGGTTATCTTCTCCGACGAGGCCGAGCGGGTGTTCCAGTCCGGCGGTCTCGACGCCTTCGCGGCACAGGAAACCGCCTCCGCGCGCGATCCATTGCCCGGCGGGCCGTTCAAGAAGTTTCTGGCCGCATTGCATCAGATCCAGTCGGATTACCCGGAAGATAAAAGCCCGATTCGCACTGCGCTGGTAACTGCCCGCAGTGCGCCTGCTCACGAACGTGTGATTCGTACCCTTCGCGCCTGGAACATCCGCATCGACGAGGCGCTTTTCCTAGGCGGCCTGGACAAGGGCGAATTCCTGCGCGCGTTCGGCGCCGATTTTTTCTTCGACGACCAGCGCACCCATGTCGAATCCGCGGCGAAGCATGTTGCGTCCGGCCATGTTCCGCACGGGATCGCGAACGAGTAGGGCAAACCAGGCTCCTCACCGGCACCGGCCAGTCCGTTCCAAGACTGCCGACGAGCAACCGGCTCGATGCGTCGCGTTGCGCGTGAGCGCACTGGAGGCGGATCGGCGAGCCGGGCCCGGCGCGGGCGGGCAGAGGTCGGCGAGACGACGCTAGGCGACGATACGGCCGTAAAACGGGTACTGCGGATCGTTGTACCCCGGCGTTGACGGATGCCCCGGCGTAACCAGCGAATCGACCAGCGCCTCGTCGTCTGCGTCGAGCGACCTGCCGACCGCGGACAGATAATCGGTCCACTGCTCGAAGGTGCGCGGTCCCGCAATCACGGAACTGACGATCCGATTGTTGAGAACCCACGCCAGCGCAAACTGGGTCGCCGTAAGGCCTTTCTTTTCGGCATGCGCCTTGATGGTCTGCGCCATGGCGATCGATTCGGGACGGAATTCGGTCTCCATCATGCGCCGGTCCTTGCGTGCAACCCGCGATTCCGCGGGCGGCGCAGCGCCCGGCGTGTATTTGCCGGTGAGGACGCCGCGCGCCAGCGGGCTATAGGGCACCACGCCGAGCCCGTAGTAATCGCAGGCGGGCAGGAGCTCGACCTCGGGCGTGCGATTGAATGCGTTGTAGTACGGTTGGCAGACGATCGGTCGCGGCACGTTGAGTTCGGCGCACAGGCCTACTACCTCCGCTACACGCCACCCGCGATAGTTTGATACGCCAAAATAGCGGATCTTGCCGGCCCGTATCAGGTCGCCAATCGCTTCGATCGTCTCATCGAGCGGCGTTTCGGTGTCATCGCGGTGCAGATAGTAGACGTCGATAGTGTCGGTTGCCAGCCGTTTCAGGCTGTCCTCGCAGGCCTGTATCACCCAGCGCCGCGACAGCCCTCCGTCGTGTGGCTTGCCCGTCATCACGTTGCCAACCTTGGTGGCAAGAATCCAGCGCCGGCGGCTGGCGGCTATCGCGGCCCCGACGATCGTTTCCGACTCTCCCTTGACGTACACGTCGGCGGTGTCGATGAAATTGATGCCCGCATCGAGCGCGGAGGCGACGATTCGCTGCGCGGTGTCGGTGTCGGTGCGGTCGCCGAACATCATCGTGCCCAGGCAGATCACCGAGACCTCGAGGCCAGACTCGCCCAGCCGGCGGAATTCCATGGTCGTCCTGAAAGGGTTGATTCGCGGAGAACCGCCATGCTGAAGCAATCGGCCCAGGCGCGCAATGACCTCGGCACTCCCAGCTGCGTGCTGGGGCTGGGGTATAATCCGGGCCCACTTCCCGCGGCGCGCGCGGGTTCCATCCACCGGACCGCGCGCCAAGATGCATGCACGTCTTTTTCGAGGACGACGGCACGTTCAAGGCCGGCACGGTTCTCGCCGACAACGACACGTCGCTGCAGGTGGAAGCGGCATCGGGCAAGCGGCTCAAGATCAAGTCCGCAAGTGTCCTGCTGCGCTTTGTCGAGCCCTCGCCTTCGGCGCTGCTCGCGGACGCACAAAAACTCGCTACCGGGCTCGACCCGAATTTTCTGTGGGAGGTGAGCGACGGGCGCGAGTTCGCAGTCACCGATCTCGCAACTGAATACTACGGCCACACGCCACGGCCGGCAGAGGCCGCGGCGCTGGCGCTCTGCCTGCATGCCTCGCCGGCCCATTTTTACAAGAAGGGCAAGGGCCGCTATCGTGCCGCACCGGCAGACGCCCTCAAGGCGGCGCTGGAGGGAGCGAAGCGTAAGCGCCGCGAGGCCGAGGAAATCGCCGCTTGGGCGGAGCAGCTCAAGGCACACCGTCTGCCCGAGTCCTTCGGCCCAGCCCTGCCGATGCTGCTTTATGGGCCGGACAAACTTGCGCTTGAAACGCGAGCGCTCGCGGCAGCCTGTGCCGCGCAGCAGACCAATCCGATCGCTCTGCTCATGGCCTGCGGCGCGATCCCGTCGACACACGAGTTCCACTTCAATCGCTTCCTGTTCGAGGCGTTTCCGCACGGTACGGCGTTTCCTCACCACGGCGATCTGCCGTTGCCACCCGAGCTGCCCCTTGCCGCTGTGCGCGCGGTTTCGATCGATGATGCGGCGACAACCGAAATCGACGACGCCTTTTCCGTTCGACCACTCCCGAACGGACACGTCGAAATCGGAATTCATATCGCCGCACCTGCCACGGCGATAACGCGTGGCTCACCATTGGATGCCATTGCGCGAACGCGCCTGTCGACTGTTTACATGCCCGGGCGGAAGATCACCATGCTGCCTGAGCCCTTCCTCGACGGCTTCACCTTGGCCGCGGGCAGCACACGACCGGCGCTGTCGCTCTATGTCGAGGCGACGCCGGACGGAACGCCGGTCAGGCAGGAGACGCGGCTCGAGCGCGTGCCCGTGGCGGCAAACCTTCGCCTCGACGGCATAGGCGAGCGCTTTGCCGCGCCCGCCGCAACAGGCGAACCGGAATGGACCGATGAACTGCGCATGCTGTGGCGAGTCGCGCAAAAACTCGGCGCCGCGCGCGGCAAGCCCGAGGCGTCCCGCGTGGAGTACAACTTTCGGGTTGATTGGGCCGCAGCGCCGGAAGGCCACGTGACGATCGTGCCGCGACCGCGCGGCTCGCCGCTTGACAGACTGGTGGCCGAGTTGATGATCTACGTCAACAGCACCTGGGGAAAGTTACTCGCGGACGCGAGCGTGCCCGGGCTCTATCGCACGCAGTTGGCGGGCAAGGTGAGGATGAGCACCAAACCGGAAGCGCACCAGGGCCTGGGAGTTGCGCAGTATCTGTGGGCCAGCTCGCCCCTGCGCCGCTACAGCGACCTCGTCAATCAACGCCAATTGCTTGCCGTCGTCGCCGGCGACAAGCCGCCCTATGCAGAGAGCGACGCAGAACTGTTCGCTGCCGCCACCGACTTCGAGGTCACCTATGCGCAATACGCCGACTTCCAGAACCGCATGGAGCACTACTGGTGCCTGCGCTGGCTGTTGCAGGAGGGCGTGACGCAGACCAACGCGAGCGTCATGCGCGAAAACCTGGTGCGGTTTGATTCGCTGCCTCTGGTGACCCGTGTCGCCGACCTGCCTGCGCTTGCGTCCGACACGCGGGTGCGGCTGTCCGTCGGGCGCATCGACTTGCTGGCCGTCACGCTCGAGACACGCTACGCGGGGCTCGCTGCGGATTAGCGGACGAAGTTGGCCGCGGGCCGGTCCTCCGGTCGGCAAGGCAGGGGGGCTATACTTGGAGGGAAATGCCCGCCAAGCCCGCGCGCAAACGACCTGCACCGGTACTCCGCACGGCCGCGCGCAAGCCCGGTCCGGGGCGGGCTCCGCGCGCCGTGCCCATCGTCCATCCGCGCACGGTGTCGTTGCCGTTTGTGGTCACCGATAATGCGCGCAGCGACCAGCTGCTTACGCTGGCAATCGCCGGATCGATCCTGTTGCACGCGCTGGTACTCGCGCTCCGATTCAGTCCAATCGAGCTCCCAGGCCTCGATCGCAACGGTCCTCCGCTCGAGGTCGCGCTGGTCAACGCCAAGTCGAAGACCAAGCCGACCAAGGCCGAAATTCTCGCCCAGGCCAGTCTTGATGGCGGAGGCAATACCGACGCCAACCGGCGTGCCAAGACTCCCTTGCCCGTTCTACGCGACAGCCCGCACCGGGAGCTCGCCGTGGCGACGCAAAAGGTCGAGCAGCTTGAAACGCGGGCGAAAGAGATGATGGCCCAGCTCAAGGCCGCGGCCGCGGTGACGCCGCCCGTCGCCAAGCCGACCGAGGCGCCCGATCCGGTGGCACTCCCGAGCTCCACCGAGCAGATGCAACGCACGCTCGAAGCGCTGCGATTGGAGGCGCAGATCGCGAAGGAGATGGACGCGTATGAAAAGCGGCCGAAGCGGCGGTTCGTCGGTGCGCGTGCGGCGGAGTACCGATTCGCACGTTACGTCGAGGATTGGAGGCTCAAGGTCGAGCGCTTCGGCAATCTCAACTACCCCGAGGTGGCGCGCGCGCGAAAGCTATACGGAAGCCTCCTTCTTACGGTGGGTATTCGCGCCGACGGTAGCCTCGAGAGCATCGCCGTCGATCGCACGTCAGGGCAGAAGATCCTCGACCTCGCGGCGACGAAAATCGTCGAGATGGCGTCGCCCTATGCCCCGTTTCCGCCCGACATCAGGCGCGATACCGACATTCTCTACATCACGCGCACCTGGACCTTCGCGCCGGGCGACGCGCTGATTTCCCAGTAAGACCCTGGCATGGCTCCCCTGGGCCGCTGGCTGCTATGGACGGTCGCGCTGGCGATGGCCGCGCTGGCGCTGCTGCAAGGCTGGTACGCGGTTCACATCTGGTGGTGGCGGGACCATCCGCCGCGAGAGACGGCGTTCATGGCGATGCGCCTCTCCGAAAGACGCACGGAGCATCCGGACGCCCGAATTGCATACACCTGGGTTCCCTATGAGCATATCTCGGTCGAGCTCAAGCGGGCGATGATCGCCGCCGAGGATGCCAGGTTCATCGAGCACGAGGGCTTCGACTGGGATGGGATCCAGCAGGCGATCGATCGCAACGCGCGCCGCGGCCGTATCGTCGCCGGCGGGTCGACGATCACGCAGCAGCTGGCGAAGAACCTCTTCCTCTCGTCGCAAAGGAGCTATTGGCGCAAAAGTGAGGAAGCGCTGATCACGTTGATGCTCGAGGCGATCCTGGACAAGCGGCGCATCCTCGAGCTCTATCTCAATGTAATTGAGTTGGGAGACGGTATTTTTGGGTCTGAGGCCGCGGCGCGACACTACTTTGGCGTCAGCGCCGGGGCGCTGACCGCCGAGCAGGCGGCGCGGTTGGCGGCAATGGCACCCAACCCCCGCTACTACGAAAAGCATCCCGGAGCCCGCGGGCTGGCGCGCAAGATCCCGATCATTCTCGCGCGCATGCCCGCGGCGGAGTTGCCGTAGTCCGGATTGTCGGGCACGATTGACGGCATGGCTGCCACCCACCGCGCGCTGCCGACGTTGCTGCGCATCTGCGCAGGAATCGATCAACTGTTCATCGTCGAGGTCGGTCCGTTTGGACAGCAGCTCGCCGAGGACGCACGCAACGCGTGGCTGGCGACGGGCAACAAGATCCGCCCTGCCGACATCGAACAGTACATTGCCTTGCTGATGCAGCACATCGAGGATCCCGAACGGCGCGAAGCGTTCGTCAACGATGCACTAAGCTGCGTCAAGCTCTAGGCAGCCGCACGCATAACGAGGGAGACAGAAAATGCTCTTAAACCGCTCGATTACCACCCAGTTCGCGATCGTGTTCGTGCTCGCGCTGCTGCTGATCATCGGCTCATTCTATCTGGTCCTGGACAGTGTGTATCGCAGCGAGCTCAAATCGCAGGCCGAGACGGTCGCCGACAACGTCGACGCCTTCGGCAGCTGGGTATCGCAGTATGGGCGCGTGTGGGTTCGCGACGACAACAAGAGCTACCTAGGCCAAGTGACGCTGGTCAGCGCTCCCGATGGCACTGGCGCGCCCACGGACATATGGCATTTTTATTCAAAAAATCCGGCACTCGCGCAGCGCGAGTTCTCGGAGGTCGTCGAAAAATCCGCGTCACCGGCGAAGTTCCGTGTGACCTCGCACAACTTCATGAACCCGGTCAACAAGCCCGATGCCTTCGAAGCCAGCGCGCTGGAACGCATCCGTGCCAACCATCTGGCCGAGTACTACGAGATGACACCCGACAGCTTCCGCCTTGCGCGCACGCTGTACGTGAAGGCCTCATGTCTCACCTGCCATGCCAGCGCCGAAAACGCTCCCGCCGACGTCAAGATCCGCTACGGTACCGAACACGGCTTCGGGTTCAAGGAAGGTGAGGTGGCCGGCATCATAAGCGTCCGGCTGCCCGTCCGCTCGTTCTGGAAGGTGACCAGCGACGTGGTCGGGCCGTTGCAGATCGGACTCCTGGTGAGCGCGTTCCTGGTTGCCGTGCTGTTCATCCAGTTCGCCGTGGTACGGCCGATCAAGCGTGTCACTCGGGCGGCGGAGCGAATTTCCGTCGGCCAGCAGGCCGATCTGGGCGCAGCGGGCCTCAAGCGGACGAGCGGCAACGAAATCCATCAGCTCGTCCTGGCGACCGAAAGGCTGCGCGCCAGTCTCGCGCTCGCGATGCAGCGCCTGGTCAAGAAGCCGAATCCGCCGGCCTAGGCACGGACGCCCGGGCGAGCTCGCGCCGGCCCCCGGTCGTTCGCCCCCTGCCGATACCTTTCGTCGCATCGCCGCTTGCGCGCCCCAGGCGCGGCGGCGATGCTTGGCCGCATGTTGCCTGCCGCGATCCCGGTTCCCATCCTGGTCCACCTTGCCGCCGCCGTGTCGGCACTCTTTCTCGGCATCGTCATGCTTGCGCGGCGCAAGGGCACGGCGTCGCACAAGGCGCTCGGCCGCACCTGGGTCGCGCTGATGCTGACCGTGGCGGTAAGCTCGCTTTGGATTCCCCGCTTTCTGCACTTCACCTGGATTCACTCGTTCACACTGCTCACACTGGTGTCGATTCCGCTTGCGATCTATCGCATCCGGACAGGCGACGTCAAGGGGCACGCGAGGACGATGAAAGGGCTGTTCTTCGGCGGGCTCGTGATCGCCGGCATCTTCACGCTCGTTCCCGGGCGCATGCTGGGCAACCTGCTCTGCAGCGCATTGGGTTACTAAAGGGTTACCGGACCACGCGGCGTTTGCAGCATGGCGACCATTCGCGGCTGCGCCCCATAGGTGACCTTGATCGTCTCGCCGAGCGCCAGGGCGGCGAGTGCGGACCGGATGACACCCGGATGCGGATGCGCGCCGGCGAGCGCGAGCAGCCGCAGCCTGCTGTCCGGCAGCGCGTCGGCCGGGTGGCGGTGGTCGGCCCATTGGATGAGCGTCGGCAGCACGCCCCCGGCGGGAAGCGATCCGTCAGCCGGCACGGTGATCCGCCATTCGAAGCCACCCCGCGTCATCGCCTGGACTGCGCCTAGGTCGACGCCAAGGGACCGTCGCGCGGTGTCGATGTCGTGCGTGCGCGCGACCCAGTGAATCAACCGGGGCAAGGTCGACTGAAGGGCGGGCGTATCGAGGGCGAACCAGCGCTGCCCGAGCGGCGGGCTCGCCTCCGGATCGATGGCGATGACTTCGATATAGCGCTTCGCACCGAGGCCGATGAGGCTGTTGTGGGTGCCCATCAGGGCGTGCTTGCCACCGCGCTGCGGGCGCACCCCAAGCCGCTGCTCGAGATAGGCCTCGCCCTGCTCGAGCGTTGCCGCCGCGACGACCAAATGGTCGAAGGCGGCGGACGCCATCAGGCTTGGGGTGATTCGTCCGCGGCGAAATCGAGCTCGACGCGCGCGCCGTTCGGATCGAAAAAGAAGACCTGCCACACGCCCGAGCCAACCTGCCTTCGGCAGACGTGTTCGACCTTGTGCGCGGTCAAGGTTTGCAGCGTCGTCGCAAGCCCGCGGGCGGAAAAGGCGATGTGGTCGATCACGCCAGGGCGCAGCGCTTCAGGCGGCCGCCCGCCGACGATATGCAAAATCGCCTGGCCCTTAGCGTAGAGCCACGCCCCGGGGAAATCGAGATTCGGGCGATCGCCGGAAAGCAGGCCCAGCACGTTGCCGTAAAAACGCACGGTCTCCGGCACGTTATCCGTGAGCACCGTGAAATGGTTCATGCCCTCGATCGTCATCGCCGCTCTCCTTGCCTTGCAGGCAGCCGGTCACCGCCCTAGCGCATGCTCTGCACGAAAAACGCGCCGAACAGCGCGGTCGCATCGGGCGGCCGAGGGTCATTGTACGCAAAAGCACTGTCGCCACCGCTCCAGGCATGGCCCAGCTCGGTCACGCGCACGAGGCGGGCGAGAAGCCGCCCGTCGCTGCAATAGTCTTCGGTGGTCATCGTCTGACCGCCGGCCAGCGGGGTCGTCGTCGCCACATCGGCGGCGGGAAGCGCGTCGCCGCGGCCGACGCTCAACGCCGGATAGCAGTTGAAAACCAGAAACTGGCGCATCACGTCAAGCGCATTCTTACCGGCCACGACGTCGTCGCGCTCGCCGTGAATGACGCATATCGGGAGGGGCAGCGCGCGCGAGGGGGTGCGCTCGCGCGCCTCCCGGGCGATTGTCGCGAGGTCTGTGTCCGCGCCGGTGGCAAGCGTAGTCAGTGCAGCGGCAGGACTCGACGCGGCACCACAGGCGACGCCCGAGTGCAAACCGACGCCGGCAAACAGCTTGGCAAAGCGAAGGCCGAGTACGGCGGCAAGACAGGCGCCGGAAGACATGCCGAGAACAAACATGCGCCGGGGGTGCGCGCGGTAGAGACGGCGCACGGCGCGCACCTGGGCGGCGACGATCGCAGCTTCGCCCTTGCCCGCCACCGTGCGCTGATCGAACCAGTTCCAGCAGCCCCAGGCATTGGCGTGCTTCGCCTGGCGCGGCAGCATCACCAGCCAGTCGCGGGCGTCGGCCAGTGCGGTGATGCGCGTTCCTCCGGCAATCTCCTCCGCGGACTGGCGGCAGCCATGAAGAAGCACGACCAGCGGCCGGCGCCGCCAGCGTGAGTGGCCACGAGGTACATAAACGAGGTAGTCGCGCGACGGCCATACCCACGGCGCGACCGGGACCCAGCCCTGCCAGGAGAACTTGCTCCCGGTTTCGAAGCGACCGGGCTCCGGCGGTGCGCGTCGAAAAAGTCGCCTGAAGAAGCCGCGACAGCGCGGCCAGAACCCGCCATCGAGGTCAGATGAGAATGACGTCGTACTGCTCCTGCGTATACAGGCTCTCGACCTGGAGCGAAATCGGCTTGCCGATAAAGTCGCCCAGCTGCGCCAGGCTCTGCGACTCTTCGTCCAGGAACAGATCGATCACCGACTGCGAGGCGAGGATGCGAAACTCGCGTGCGCTGAACTGTTTGGATTCGCGCACGACGTCGCGCAGGATTTCGTAGCAGACGGTTTGCGCGGTCTTGATCTCGCCCCGACCGGCGCAAGTCATGCAGGGTTCGCACAGGATGTGAGCGAGGCTCTCGCGCGTGCGCTTGCGCGTCATTTCGACCAATCCGAGCTGGGTGAACCCGTTGACCGTCAGCCGCGTGCGGTCACGATCGAGCGCCTTGTTCAACTCCTGCAGCACCGCGGCGCGATGGTCGGCGTTCTCCATGTCGATGAAGTCGATGATGATGATGCCGCCGAGATTGCGCAGCCGCAGCTGACGCGCGATCACTTGCGCGGCTTCGAGGTTGGTCTTGAAGATCGTGTCGTCAAAGCTGCGCCCGCCAACGAAGCCACCGGTATTGACATCGATTGTCGTCATCGCCTCAGTCTGGTCGATGATGAGGTAACCGCCGGACTTAAGCTCGACACGTCGCGCCAGGGCCTTCTGGATCTCGTCCTCGACGCCGTTCAGGTCGAACAGCGGGCGGTCACCATTGTAGTGGTCAATCCGCTCGACGATGGCCGGCGTGTACTGCTGCGCGAAGTCCAGCATCTTCTGATAGGTCTCGCGCGAATCGACCAAGATGCGCACCGACTCCTCGGTCGCCATGTCGCGCAGTACCCGCTGCGCCAGATTGAGGTCCTGATAGATGGGGGAGGGAACCGGAAGTGAGCCCGACTTGGCGGTCAGGTCGTGCCAGAGCTTGGTGAGAAACTCGATATCGTTCTGCAGCTCGCGCTCGGTCGCGGTCTCCGCCATCGTCCGAATGATGAAGCCGCCGGCCAGGCCTTCCGGAAGCAGCTGCTGCAACTTGCCCCGGAGGCTTTCGCGCTCGGCCTCGTCCTCGATGCGTTGCGAGATGCCGATGTGCGAATCCTGCGGCAGGTAGACGAGCAGCCTGCCGGCCAGGCTGACCTGGGTGGAAAGGCGAGCCCCCTTGGTGCCGATCGGGTCCTTGATCACCTGTACCAGCAGCGGCTGCCCCTCATGCAAGATGCGCTCGATCGGCTTGCTCTCGTGGCCGTTCTGACGGTGTTCCCAGATATCGGCGACGTGCAGAAACGCCGCCCGTTCGAGGCCGATTTCGACGAAGGCTGATTGCATGCCGGGCAGCACGCGGGCGACCCGGCCGACATAGATGTTGCCGACCAGGCCGCGCGCGGACGAGCGCTCGATGTGCAGCTCCTGCACGACGCCCTGCTCGAGCATGGCCACGCGGGTTTCCTGCGGCGTTACGTTGATGAGGATCTCGTGGCTCATGGCGCAGCGGTTATATCACCGGAAAGCCGATGCGGGCCAGGATCCCGGCCGTTTCGTGCAGCGGCAGCCCCATGACACCCGAGTAGCTGCCCTCGAGGTGCTGCACGAACACGGCGGCCCTGCCCTGGATCGCGTATCCGCCGGCTTTATCGAAACACTCACCGGTGGCGACATAGCGTTCGATCTCGTCGCGCGCGATCGCCCGCAAGGTCACGCGCGAAGTCGACACCGCCGCAACCAGCTGTGTCTGCCAGCGCACTGCGACCGCAGTAATCACTTCGTGCGTTCGTCCCGACAGCGCGGCGAGCATGGCCACGGCACCCGCTGCGTCCGCTGGTTTGCCCAAGGCCTGGCCGTCGAGCACGACCTCGGTATCGGCGCCGAGCACGGGCTTCGGCGGCAGCCCGCGCCGGCCCATGCGGTGCCAACCGACGGACGCCTTCAGGCGGGCGACGCGCTTGACGTATTCGATCGGCGTCTCATCCTTGCGTGGCGCTTCGACCACGTCGCGACGCCGACCCAGTGCCTCGCGCAGCAACAGCGATTCGAACTCGACGCCGAGCTGGCGCAGCAGCTCCTGCCGACGCGTGCTCTTCGACGCAAGATAAACCGCAGGACGCTCGGTGAGAACGAACAGTTCGCTCATTCGCGGTGGTAGGGATGGCCCTGGAGGAGACTTGCCGCGCGGTAGATCTGCTCGACGAGCACGACCCGGGCGAGGCCGTGTGGCAATGTTAGCGTGGAAAGCGCCATGATGACATCGGCATTGCGTTTGACGGGCGCGGCGAGGCCATCGGCACTGCCGAGCACGAACGCGACCGGCCGCCCGCTGTTGCTCCAGACGCGCAATCTGGCGGCGAGCTGGGACGTGCTCCAGGCTTCGCCGCGCTCGTCCAGGGCGATGACCATCGAGCCTCGGGTCGCCGCGGCAATGCGCTCACCTTCCGCGGCGAGAATCTGCGCCGGGGTCTTGCCGCGCGCGCGTGGACCGGGCTTGAGCTCGATCAACTCCAGCGCGAACTCACGCGGCAGGCGCCGCGCGTAATCGTCAAAGCCGGCGACCACCCATGCCGGCATCCGTTGGCCGAACGCGACAATACGAAGCTTCATCGACCTGCACGAGGCCGATTAGCGTCAGCCCACGACGTCAGGCAGGCGCGGCAGCCTTGGATTGCCGGCGCGGCGCGTGCGGCGTCCACAACTCTTCGAGGTTGTAGTACGTGCGCGTCGCAGGTTGCATGATGTGCACGACGAGTTCTCCGGCGTCGACCAGCACCCATTCGCCGGTCTGCTCGCCTTCGATGCCGATGATGTTCGCGCCACCTGCCTTGAGCGCGTCGCGCACGTGCTGTGACAGCGCCTTCACTTGGCGGCTCGACTCGGCAGTGGCGATGATCATGGTGTCGTAGAGACTTGTCAGCTTGCGCACATCGAGCACCGTGATGTTGCGGGCTTTGATGTCTTCGAGGGCGGCGACGGCGGTCTTCTGGAGCTTTGTGCTTCGAGCACGATGCGACACCTGGCGCGCGGGCACGATCGGACTCAAGCGCACGTAACCTGGCACCGCATCCGGCGGACCCCGCGCCGAGAGCTTGCCCCGGAGGGAGCGGTCTCCCGCTGTGCCGCCGCCATTTGCCGTGCCCCGCTACGTACCTGCGGCGGTGGACTGGCAACAGCACACACCGGTCGCATCAGGTCGGGGTTTCCATTAGGACGCAGCGGGATGAGGCCGGTAGAGTTGGTGCCGGTCAATATAGTCTAGAACTGCGGCGGGAAGCAAACCACGGATCTCGGCCCGACCCTTGGCTCCGCGCGCGAGCGCGGCGCGGATAGCGGTCGCGGCGATCGGCTGCGGCGACACTTGCACGCGCACGATGGAACCGGAAAGCGTGCGCTCGAGGCGCGCAGGGTCGGTGGTCAGCCGCCGTTGCCAATGAACCTCGAGCGCCGGCGGCAGAGCGACTGCGGCCGGGTCCGCGCCAGGGCGGTCCACGACGACGAAGTGCGCGAGGGTAAACAGACGCTCCCAGCGCCACCACTGCGTGAGACCGGCAAACGAGTCCATGCCGATCAGCAGTGCAAGAGGCAACGCCGGCTGTTCGGCGTGCAGCTCCTCGAGCGTCTGCACGGTGTAGCTGGGGCCCTCGCGCTCGACCTCGTGGCCATCGGCGACGAGCCCGGCAAATTCCTTGCAGCCAAGGGCGGTCATCGCCAAGCGGTCTGGCGCTGGCGCCACCGGCGGAACCCGATGCGGTGGGCTGCCGGTTGGGATCAGGCGTACCTCCGGCAGCGAAAGCGCAGCTTTGACCTCGGCGGCCAAGCGCAGGTGTCCGTAATGGATCGGGTCGAAGGTTCCGCCGAGCAGCGCCAGCACACGGGCGGAACGGCTCATCGCGTCAAACGAGTCCCGGCAGTTGCCGGCGGATGGCCGCGGTAGCCGCTTGCGCCGTTGCCAGCCGCATGCCGGCACCCACCCGCAAGCAGAAGCCCCAGCGAGATTTCGCTCGTGCCCATGCGGTCTATTGTAAACGCCGTCGCCTCGGCCTGGTCCTTGCCGCGCTCGCGGCGCCCTAGAAGCGTGACCCTGGCGTGCGCAGGAAGGCGATTTCCTCCGCCGTCGATTCGCGTCCGAGAATCGCATTGCGGTGGGGAAAGCGGCCGAAAAGCTGGACCACCTTGGCGTGCCGTTCGGCACCCACCAGCGGTTCGGCCAGCCCGGTACTGTCTCGTAGTCGTCCGAACAACTCAAGCGAGCGCTGCTGCGCGCGCGGTGACTCGGCGTGCGCGAATGGCAGGTACATGAACCAGCGCTCGACGGCAATAAGATGACCGTCGTCGCCGCGCCCGACGGCCGCCTCGGCGAGCGACAGCGCCAACTCGTCCCCGGCAAAAGCGCGCGGCGTGTCGCGAAAAGCGTTGCGCGTGAACTGGTCGAGCAACAGAATGCGCGCCAGCGCCGAGCGCGGAGAGGTCCAGGCGGCGAATCCACCCCCTAGCGCGGTCTCGATCGCTGCACCGAAGCGTTCGCGAATCTGCGCATCGAACGCCGCATCCTTGCGGAACCACTCGTCGCGCTCGCCGCCGTGACCGTCGCCACCTTGCCGTCCGAACCAGAAATCGAGAATCTCCTCTGCCATCAGCCCTGCTCCAAGCCAAGTCGTCAAGGCTGATATAGTGCAATCACGTCGATCGCACAAGTCGCTTTGTCGACTCGCGGCCCGGCCGTATCGATGCGCACCTCGTACCGCGACATTTTTCTGCTCGCCTGCTGCCAGGCCCTGCTGCTGGTCAACACGTCCGGGCTGATCACGGTGAACGGGCTCGCCGGCTACTCCCTGGCCGGTGACAAGGCGTTTGCCACTGCAGGGGTGACGAGCTATGTACTCGGATCGGCTCTCTCCGCCATGCCGGCGGCGTTGTGGATGGCGAAGGTCGGCCGCCGCCGCGGCTTCATGATGGCGTCGCTGCTGGCCGTCGCCGGCAGTGGTATCTGTGCGCTGGCGCTGACGTGGTCGAGCTTTGCAGTGTTCTGTCTCGGTACAGCGATCATGGGCATTTATACGGCGGTCGGGTTGCAATACCGCTTTGCCGCGGCGGAGGTCGCGGCCCCTGAATTCAGAGCCAAGGCAATATCCCTGGTTCTGGCAGGCGGCATCGCCGGCGGTTTTCTCGGCCCGGAGGTGGCTCGTTGGGGCCGGGCGTTGCTGCCCACTCCGTTTCTGGGCTCGTTCGTCTTGCTCGCGGCCATCGCGCTTGTAGCACTGGGCGTGCAATCAACGGTTCGCGTGCCCGCGCCGCGTATGGCGGCACGGGGCGGCGGCCGGCCGCTGTGGGAAATCGCCCGCCAGCCGGTGTTTGTCGTCGCCGCGTTGTCTGCAGCCCTGGGCTACGGCATCATGAACCTGCTCATGACTGCGACACCGCTGGCGATGAGCTTCTGCGGTTATCCTTTCGCGACTGCGGCGTTCGTGATCGAATGGCACGTCGTTGGCATGTATGCGCCGGGATTTGTCACCGGCACCCTGATCCAGCGCTTCGGCGCGCTCAAGGTCATCGCCTGCGGCACGCTACTGATGGCGGCCGGCGTGGCCGTCGCGCTGGCGGATAATCGCATCGCGCATTTCTGGTGCGCACTGGTGCTGCTCGGCGTTGGCTGGAACCTGATGTATACCGGCGGCACGGCGCTGCTCACCGAGGCTTACGCGCCGGCAGAAAGAGCGAAGACCCAGGGGCTCAACGACGTGATCATATTTGCGGTGATGGGCGTTTCGTCGTTTGCCTCGGGCGCGCTGATCGATGCTGCCGGCTGGGGAAGCATGAATGCCGTGGCGCTGCCCTTCATCGCCGTGGTAGCCATTGCCACGGCGTGGCTCGCCATGCTGCCGCAAAGGTCCGCCACGCCGAGTGCGCGCCCGCCGCAGAGGGGTTGGTGATGGCGAGCGCGGGGATGGCGGCCCTCGATCGGGACGCGCTTCACTCCTGGGTTGGCCGCAGCGAGACGCGCGACGATACCCTCGACGCGAGGCCGATCGCACTCCTGTCAGCGACGCTCGATCGCGACGACCCTGCGCCGCGCTCGGGCGACGTCGTGCCACCGCTGTGGCACTGGTTGTACTTTTTGCCGGCATACCGACAGTCCGAGGTCGGCGCCGACGGGCACGCGCGCCGGGGCAGCTTCCTGCCGCCGGTGCCACTGCCACGCCGGATGTGGGCGGGCAGTCGCATCCAATGGCATCGGCCGCTGACCATCGGCGCGACCGCGACACGAAATTCGCGCATCGTATCGGTGACACCCAAGCGCGGCCGGAGCGGCGATCTGGTGTTCGTCGTGGTCCGACACGAAATCTCGGTTGCCGCCGGCGTCGCGCTGACCGAGGAACACGACATCGTCTATCGCGATCTCGCGGCCGCGCCGCCGGAACCGCAGGAGAGCCCCGACGAACCGGTGCCGCGAGCCGCCACATGGCAGCGCCGAATCGTTCCTGACGATGTGCTGCTGTTTCGCTACTCGGCGCTCACGTTCAACAGCCACCGCATCCATTACGATCGCCGCTATGCGACCGAGGTCGAGGGCTACCCGGGGCTGGTCGTCCACGGTCCATTGCTCGCGACCTTACTGGTCGACTTGTGGCGCCGGGCGCAGCCCGAGGCCACACTTTCACGCTTCGAGTTCCGCGCCCTGCAGCCGCTGTTCGATACCGCTGCATTCGACGTCTGCGGCCAGCCCGAAGGCGACGGTCGCTTCGCGCTCTGGGCGCAACGTCCGGACGGGGCAGTGGCGATGCGTGCCACCGCGACCCGCCTCGAAGCAGCAGGACGTGCCGGGGTTGGTGGCACTCCGGAACAATGACCGTGCGACCGCTCGACGGCATCATCGTCGTCTCGCTCGAGCACGCGATCGCCGCGCCTTTCTGTACGCGGCAGCTTGCCGAACTTGGTGCGCGTGTGATCAAGATCGAGCGCCCGGGGGTCGGCGATTTTGCGCGCGCTTTCGACCACCGCGTGCGCGGCATGGCCTCCCATTTCGTCTGGACCAATCGCTCCAAGGAGAGTTTGACTCTGGATATGAAGCAGGCACCGGCACAGGGGGTGTTGCGCACACTGATCGGACGCGCCGACGTGCTGGTGCAGAACCTCGCGCCTGGAGCGGCCGGGCGACTCGGTTTGAGCGCAGCCGCGCTGCGGCCGCTGCATCCGCGGCTGGTGGTGTGCGACATCTCGGGCTACGGCGCCGATGGACCTTATCGCGACAAGAAGGCCTACGATCTGCTCATCCAGAGCGAAGCGGGCTTTCTCTCCGTGACTGGCACGCCGGCGGAGCCGGCCAAGGCGGGCTGCTCGATCGCCGACATCGCCGCGGGCATGTACGCCTATACCGGAATCCTCGCCGCCCTGCTGCAGAGGCAACGAACCGGCCAGGGGTCGCACGTCGAGGTGTCGATGCTCGAAGCGCTCGCCGAATGGATGAGCTACCCGCTGTATTACGCGTTCGAGGGCGCAAGCGCGCCGGAGCGCTCCGGCGCTGCGCACGCCACGATCTATCCCTACGGACCGTTTGCGGCCGGCGACGGAAAGATCGTCATGCTCGGACTGCAAAACGAACGTGAATGGGAGACATTCTGCGCCTCCGTTCTGCGCCGACCCGAGCTCGCTGCCGATCCGCGTTTCTGCTCCAACGCCGAGCGCCACGCCAACCGGGCGGCGCTGCAAGCGATCATCCTCGAGACATTCCAAAAGTTGACCGCGGCCGCGGTCGTCGCCCTCCTCGATGCCGCCCAGATCGCCAATGCCCGCGTCAATAACATGGAGGAACTCTGGCAGCATCCCCAACTCGCGGCGCGCGGCCGGTGGGCCACAGTCGATTCGCCGGTGGGGTCGCTGCCGGCGCTGCGGCCGCCGGGGTGCTGCGATGCGTTCGACTACCGCATGGACGCGATACCCGGCCTGGGCGAGCACACCGGCGCCATACTGCACGAGCTAGGCTACTCGGATGCCGACATCGCTGCGCTGCGGGCCGAGGGCGCCGTCTGATCCACCGGACCCGGTGCCGCTACGCCTCCGTTCCGCGGCGCGGAAACTTCCAGTACACCGCGTCGATCGTTTTGCCAAGCTGCGCTTGGGCGTGCGCCTTCAGCGCCTGCCCCAGCGCATACGACTCGGTGTCGTGTCCGGCCCAGTGCCCGGGCTCGACGCGGACGAAGACCACGCTGCTGTTGGCGTCGAGCACGATCGACCTAATCTCCGCGGGCACGCCGCGCGCGGCGAGGAATTCCGTTGCGGCGCGATCGAGCGCGGCGTCCGCGGTGTCGATGAGCAACCTGCGGTTGATCGCGGCAAGGAACAGCGCCATTGCGCCGAGCATCAGACCCACGACGATCGCAACCGCGGCGTCGAACGCCGGATGTGCCCCCGCCGCGAACGACACGCCCGCGACGAGCAAGGTGAGCAGAATCCCCACCAGCGCCACCGCATCCTCGAGCACGACCGCCAGCACCGTCGTGTGGGCGCGGTTTACCACCAGGCCCTTCCAGCCACCTATCTCGCGCAAGGCAACGATGAAGGTAACCGACTCGAGCACCAATGCGAACAGCAGCAATCCGAGCACCAGGGGAGTGAACGGCTCGACTGCCGCCGGAGACAACAGTGCGAGCACGCCGTGGTAGATGTTGACGCCGCAGCCGATGAAGAACACGCTGACCGCGGACACCAGCCCCCAGAAGAACGTTTCCTGGCCGCGGCCGAACGGATGCTGCGGGTCGGGACCGCCGCGGCCGCGGACCTCGCCAACCTTGAGCAGGATCTGGTTCGCGACGTCGGCGATGGAGTGAATCGTCTCGGCGAACAGCGTCGGCGACCCGGTGACCAGCCAGCCGAATCCCTTCGATGCGGCGATCGCCGTGTTGGTGGCGATGGAGAGCGAAACCGAGGAAGACACGCGCTAGGTGCGGACCTGGCCCGCACCGAGCACGATCCATTTCTGGCTGGTGAGCCCCTCGAGGCCCACCGGCCCGCGCGCGTGCAGCTTGTTGGTCGAGATGCCGATCTCGGCGCCAAGGCCGTACTCGAAGCCGTCTGCCAAACGCGTCGATGCGTTGACCATGACCGAGCTGGAGTCGACCTCGCGCAGGAAGCGCATCGCGTTCGGGTAGTCCGCGGTGACGATGGCGTCGGTGTGCTGCGAGCCGTACTTGGCGATGTGCTCAATCGCGGCGTCGAGTGACGGCACAACGCGCACCGCGAGGATGGGCGCCAGATACTCCGTATACCAATCGTCTTCGGTGGCGATTCTTATCTCCGGCACGATGCCGCGCGCGGCCGCATCGCCGCGGAGCTCGACACCCTTTTCGCGATAGATCTTCGAAAGCGGCGGCAGCACGCGCGATGCGATCTTCGCATGCACGAGCAGCGTTTCCATGGTGTTGCATGGGCTGTAGCGCTGCGTCTTGGCATTGTCGGCGATCGCAATCGCCATGGCGACATCGGCGTGTTCATCGACATAGACATGGCAGACTCCGTCGAGATGCTTGAGCACCGGGATGGTTGCCTCTTTGACGACGCGCTGAATCAGGCCCTTGCCGCCACGCGGGACCAGAACGTCGACGTACTTGTCCAGCGCTACCAGCAGCCCGACCGCGGCACGGTCGGTCGTGCCGAGCAGTTGTGCCGCGTGTTCTGGCAGGCCTGCGGCGCGCAGGCCCTCATGCACGCAGGCCACGATCGCCTGGTTCGAGTACAGCGCTTCTGAACCGCCGCGCAGGATGCAGGCATTGCCGGCTTTCAGGCACAGCGCCGCGGCATCGGCGGTCACGTGCGGGCGCGCTTCATAGATGATCCCCACGACGCCCAGCGCCACCCGCATGCGACCCACCTGGATGCCGCTCGGACGGTACTTCAGGTCGCTGATCTCACCGACTGGATCGGGCAGCGATGCGAGCTGCCGCAACCCATCCGCCATAGCGACCACCGCAGTCGGCTTGAGCGTCAGCCGGTCGACGAATGCGGCGTCGTTGCCTGCGGCACGCGCGCCGGTGACGTCGCGCGCGTTGGCGGCCAGCAGGCGTTCGCTGTCGCGCAGCATCGCACCGGCCATGGCATCGAGTGCTGCGTTCTTCGCCTGGGTACTGGCGCGAGCGAAAACGCGCGCGGCGGCGCGGGCGCGCTCGCCGACCTCGCGCATGTATACCGGTAAATCCAGTCCGGGAACGCTCAGGTTGGTCATGCGCCCATTGTAACGCCAAGCGCTCCCTGGACTTGCAACCGACGGCAGCTAGAACTTGTGCGCATCCAGAGTCTGCACCCCATCATCGGTACCGACCAGGATCACGTCCGCACCGCGACGCGCGAACAGGCCATTGGTGACCGCGCCGGCGATGTGGTTTAGTTGCGCTTCCAGTTCGGCGGGGTTGAGGATGGTCAGGTCCTCGACGTCGAGAATGATGTTGCCGTTGTCCGTCAGAAAATGCTCGCGCAACTGCGGCTGGCCACCGAGGCGGACGAGCTCCCGGGCGACGTGACCGCGGGCCATCGGGATCACTTCGACTGGCAGAGGGAAGTTGCCGAGCACGCCGACCAGCTTCGACCGATCGACGATGCACACGAACTTTTCTGCCACCGCGGCAACGATCTTCTCTCGCGTAAGCGCGCCGCCGCCGCCCTTGATCATCGCGCCGTGTGCGGTCGTTTCGTCGGCGCCGTCGATGTAGACCGGCAGGTCGTTGACCGCGGTCAGCTCGACCACGTGAATGCCGTGCTGCTTGAGTCGTTCGGCAGTTTTCAGGGAGCTCGGGACGGCGCCCCTGATCCGGTGCTTCATCTTCGCCAGTTCCTCGATGAAGTAATTGGCCGTTGAGCCGCTGCCGACGCCGACGTACGCGTCTTCGACCACGTACTTGATCGCCTCGCGGGCAACGAGTCGCTTCTGTTCGTCCTGGGTCATAGTTTCTTTCGCATCGGCGGCAGGTCGGTGCATACGCCTTCAAATACCTCGGCAGCAAATCCGACCGATTCGGAGAGCGTCGGGTGCGGGTGGATGGTCCTGCCGACGTCGACTGCATCCGCGCCCATCTCGATCGCGAGCGCGACTTCGGAGATCAGGTCGCCGGCGTGGGTACCGACAATGCCGCCGCCGAGGACACGGTGCGTGGCGGCGTCGAACAGCAGCTTGGTGAAGCCTTCGTCGCGGCCGTTGGCGATCGCGCGGCCCGACGCGGCCCAGGGGAAAAGGCCCTTCTGGATCGTCACGCCCTGGGTCTTCGCCTCCTCTTCGGTAATACCCGCCCAGGCAATTTCCGGATCGGTATACGCGACTGAGGGAATGACGCGGGCGTCGAAGAATGATTTCTCGCCCGCGGCCGCCTCGGCCGCAACGTGCCCCTCGTGCACGGCCTTGTGCGCAAGCATTGGCTGCCCGCTGATGTCGCCGATGGCGTGGATGTGCGACACGTTGGTGCGCAGCTGAGCGTCCGTCGGAATGAAGCCCCGATCATTGACTGCCACTCCCGCCTTGTCGGCGCCGATCTTTTTGCCGTTGGGGCTGCGTCCTACCGAGAGCAGGACCATGTCGTACGGCTGCGGTCCCGACGGGGCCTGTTCGCCTTCGAAGGTCAGGTAGATCGCATCCTTTCTCGCCTCGGCGGCGACGACCTTGGTCTTGAGCATGATACGGTCGAAGCGGGCCTTGTTCATTTTCTCCCAGACCTTGACCAGGTCGCGGTCGGCGCCAAGCATCAACCCGTCGAGCATTTCCACCACATCGAGGCGGGCGCCGAGCGTCGAATAGACGGTGCCCATTTCGAGGCCGATGATCCCGCCGCCGACAACGAGCAGGCGCTTCGGCACCGTGGCGAGCTCGAGCGCGCCGGTCGAATCGACGATGCGCGGGTCATCCGGCATGAACGGCAGCCAGACCGACTGCGACCCCGCGGCGATGATTGCTTTGTTGAAACGCACGATCTTCCTGCCGCCGGTCTTTTCCTGACCCTGACCCGCGGTCAACTCGACCTGGACATGATGGGGGTCGAGGAACGCGCCCACGCCCCGCACCACGTCAACCTTGCGTGCTCGGGCCATGCCCGTCAGGCCCCCGGTCAGCTTGCCCACGACCTTGTTCTTCCAGGCGCGCAGCGCGTCCAGGTTGACTTGCGGCGGCCCGTAGGCGACTCCATGCTCCGCCAGCGTCGCTGCCTCGTCCATGACCCCCGCGATGTGAAGCAGCGATTTCGATGGAATGCAACCGACGTTCAGACACACACCACCTAAAGTTGCATAACGCTCGACGAGTACCGTTTTCAACCCCAGATCCGCGCTGCGAAACGCGGCGCTGTAGCCACCGGGCCCGGCGCCAAGGACAAGCATCTCGCATTCGATGTCCGCAGCGCCGGCGTATGTTGCCGCGCCGGGCGCGGAGGCAACCGCCCGCGCGGGCGCCGCCTGTGTCGCCGTCGGCGCGGCCACCGGCGGCGCCGCAACCGAAGGCGGCGGGGCGGCGGCCGCTTGGGCGCTTGCGGCTACGGCAGCCGCGTCGAGGGTCAGGATCGGGCTGCCTTCGCTCACCTTGTCGCCCACCTTGATCTTGAGTTCCCTGACCGTGCCGGCAACCGGCGCGGGCACGTCCATGGTCGCCTTGTCCGATTCGAGGGTGACCAGCGAGTCCTCGGCCTTCACCGCGTCTCCGGGTTTGACGAACACCTCGATGACCGGCACGTCCTTGAAGTCGCCGATGTCGGGAACCTTGACTTCGATTGTGCTCATTGCAGCCCCAAGAAAATCTCTACCCGAAAGACGCAAAGGAGGCGAGCCACACCCATCGGGTTCCAGTTTGCGGTGCAGCTTGCATCGGCTGCGGGGAGCCCGGGTGATTTCATTCCGCCCTCGACCGCCATCATCGACGCTCGCGGCCAAACGTCGGTCCGCCGCGGCGCCGGGCGAGGTTCGTACGCGTCATAGCAAGAGCCTCCGGAGGTCTGCGAGCTGGGCGGAAAGGAAGCTGTTGAAGCGCGCCGCCGCCGCACCGTCGATCACACGATGATCGTAGGACAGCGACAGCGGCAGTATCAGCCGGGGAGTGAATTGTTTGCCGTCCCATACCGGTCGTGTGACGGAGCGAGAGACGCCGAGAATGGCGAGCTCGGGCGCGTTGATGATCGGGGTGAAATAGGTGCCGCCGATGCCGCCGAGGCTCGAGATCGAAAAACAGCCACCTTGCATGTCGGCCGGACCGAGCTTTCCCTCGCGTGCCTTGGCGGAGAGCTCGCCCATTTCCTTGGCGATCGTCAGGACGCCCTTCTGGTCGGCATTCTTGATCACCGGCACCACCAGACCGTTGGGCGTGTCGGCGGCGAATCCGACGTGGTAGTAGTGTTTGTAGATCAGGTTGTCGCCGTCGAGCGAGGCGTTGAATTCCGGGAACCTCTTGAGCCCAGCCACGCAGGTCTTGATGAGGAACGCGAGCATCGTCACCTTGACCCCCGCCTTCTCGTTTTCCTTGTTGAGCTCCACGCGGAACGCCTCGAGGTCGGTTATGTCCGCGTCCTCGTGGTTGGTGACGTGCGGGATCATCACCCAGTTGCGATGCAGGTTGGCGCCGGAGATCTTCTTGATCCGTGACAGCGGCTTGCTCTCGACCGGGCCGAACTTGGCGAAGTCGATCTGGGGCCATGGCAGGAGGTTGAGTGCGGCGCCCGCGGCAGAAGGCGCCCGCGCCGCGGTTGTGCCGGCCAGCGTCTGCTTGACGTAGCCTTCTACGTCCTCCTGCAGGATCCGCTCCTTCGGTCCGCTGCCCTTGACCTTGGTCAAGTCGACGCCGAGCGCGCGTGCGAAAGCGCGCACTGAGGGCGATGCGTGCGCGCGGCGGAACGCGGTGTCATCCACCGGTGCGACAGGCGCTGCCGCCGGCGGCGTCGTCGCGGCGGGTGGTACGGGCGGGGACACCGGTGACGGCGCCGCCGGGCGGTCCGCCCGCGCGCCTTCCCCTGCTGAAGTAGCGACCGCTCCCGCAGCGTCGAGCAGCAGGATGACGCTGCCCTCGCTGACCTTGTCGCCGACTTTGACCTTGAGCTCCCGGACCACGCCCGCGGACGGCGCGGGCACATCCATAGTCGCCTTGTCGGATTCCAGCGTAACCAGCGGATCCTCCGGTTTCACCGCATCGCCGGGACGGACCAAGACCTCGATCACCGGCACGTCCTTGAAGTCGCCGATATCGGGCACCTTGACCGCAACCGACCCCGTCCTGGCAGGAGCGGCAGCGGGTGCGGTAGGTGCCGGTGCTGTCGGGGCGCCCGGCGCGGTGGCTTGCGCTGCGGCACCAGGCGGGCGATCTGGCGGCGCGGATGCGGGCGCCGCCCGCGCGGCGCTGGCAGCCTCCTCGAGCGTCAGGATCGCGCTGCCCTCGCTGACCTTGTCGCCGACCTTGACCTTGAGCTCCCTGACCGTGCCGGCAACCGGCGCGGGCACGTCCATGGTCGCCTTGTCCGACTCGAGCGTGACCAGCGAGTCCTCGGCCTTCACCACGTCGCCGGGCTTGACGAACACCTCGATGACCGGCACGTCCTTGAAGTCGCCGATGTCGGGAACCTTGACCTCGATTGTGCTCATGGTGACCTTCTTGTTTGGCGGGGCACAGAGGCACCGAAAAACTCCCCTGGTGTTAGCGTTACCTCGGCCTCACGCAAGCAGGACGTGGCATCACACCGTCCATGGCGCGGGTTTGGCCACGTCGATGCCGTATTGCTTTATCGCTTGCGCGACCGTGGCGGCTGGCAAAGCACCGTCGTCGGCGAGCGCCTTCAGCGCCGCGACCGTGACATAGTGACGATCGACCTCGAAGAAGCGACGCAACTTCTCGCGCGTGTCGGAGCGGCCAAAGCCGTCGGTCCCGAGGACGACGTAGCGTCCGCGGACGTAGGGGCGAATCTGCTCCGCGAACGCGCGCATGTAGTCGGTCGCTGCGACGACGGGGCCCTGTGCATCCTTCAACGACAACTCTACGTGCGCGAGCCTGGGCTTCGCCGTCGGGTTCAGCATGTTCCAGCGCGTGGTCAAATACCCATCGCGGGCGAGCGGCGTAAATCCCGGGCAGCTCCACAAATCCGCGTCGACACCCCAGTCCCGCTGCAAAAGGTCCGCCGCAGCGATAACTTCGCGGAAGATCGTACCGGAGCCTAGCAACTGCACTCGCGGCGCCTTGCTCTTGGCGCCCGCCTTGAACAGGTACATGCCCTTGATGATGTGCTCCGCCGCTCCGTCCGGCATCGCCGGGTGGACATAATTCTCGTTCATCACCGTCAGGTAGTAGTAGATGTCTTCCTGCTCGGCGTACATCCGCCGCAGTCCGTCCTGAATGATCACGGCGACTTCGTAGCCGAAGGTCGGGTCGTAGGAGACGCAGTTGGGAATGGTCGCCGCCAGCACGTGCGAGTGCCCGTCTTCGTGCTGCAGGCCCTCGCCGTTGAGCGTCGTGCGCCCGGCCGTTCCGCCGAGAAGGAACCCGCGCGAGCGCATGTCGCCTGCCGCCCATGCCAGGTCACCGATGCGCTGGAAGCCGAACATCGAATAGAAAATGTAGAACGGCACCATCGGCACGCCGTGGGTCGAATACGACGTTGCCGCCGCGATCCAGTCGCACATCGCGCCCGGCTCGTTGATTCCCTCCTGCAGGATCTGACCGTCCTTGCTTTCCTTGTAGAACATCAACTGGTCGGAATCCTGGGGCGTGTAGAGTTGGCCAAGCTGATTCCAGATACCGAGCTGGCGGAACATTCCTTCCATGCCGAATGTGCGCGACTCGTCGGGTACGATCGGAACGATGTGCTTGCCGATGTTCTTGTCGCGCAGCAGTGTCTGCAGGATCTGCACAAACGCCATCGTGGTCGAGATTTCGCGATCCTCGGTGCTCTTCAGGAATCGCTCGAAGACGGACAGCGGCGGCACAACCAGCGGCTCGGCCTTGCGGCGGCGCGCGGGCAGGAACCCGCCCAGGTCCATGCGCCGGGCCTTCATGTATTCCGCCTCGCGCGAGCCGGGCGCGAAGGTCATGTAAGGGACCGCCTCGATCTCGTCGTCCGGCACTGGGATCTGGAAACGGTCGCGCATCGACCGGATCGATTCGATCGACATCTTTTTCTGCTGGTGAGTGATGTTCTGCGCCTCACCCGACTCGCCCATGCCGTAGCCCTTGATCGTCTTGGCAAGTATCACCGTGGGCTGGCCGAGGTGTTGGACGGCCGCGTGATACCCCGCATATACCTTGAACGGATCGAGTCCGCCGCGATTGAGGTGCCAAATGTCGTCGTCAGTCCAGTCGGCGACGAGCTCCTTCAATTCCGGGGTGTTGAAGAAATGCTCGCGCACGTAGGCGCCATCCTTCGACTTGAATGTCTGGTATTCGCCGTCAACGCACTCCATCATCCGCCGCATCAGGATGCCCCTCCGGTCGCGGGCGAATAGCGGATCCCAATGCGTGCCCCAGATGACCTTGATGACGTTCCATCCGGCACCGCGAAAGTCGCTTTCCAGCTCTTGAATGATCTTGCCGTTGCCGCGCACCGGGCCGTCGAGGCGCTGGAGGTTGCAATTGACTACGAAGATCAGGTTGTCGAGCATTTCGCGTCCGGCCATGCCGATGGCACCCATCGATTCGGGCTCGTCCATCTCGCCGTCGCCGCAGAAACACCAGACCTTGCGCCCGTCAGTCTGCGCCAGCCCACGGTCTTGCAGGTATTTCATGAACCGCGCCTGGTAGATCGCCATCAGCGGCCCGAGGCCCATCGATACGGTCGGGAACTGCCAGAAATCGGGCATCAACCACGGGTGCGGATAAGACGAGATTCCCTTGCCGTCGACCTCCTGGCGGAAGTTGTCCATCTGCTCCACGGTCAGGCGCCCGAGCATGAATGCGCGCGCATAGATGCCCGGCGCCGAGTGGCCCTGCACGAACACCAGGTCGCCGCCGTGGGTTGCCGAGGGCGGGTGCCAGAAGTGGTTGAAGCCGACGTCGTAGAGCGTCGCTGCCGACGCGTAGCTTGCAATATGACCGCCGACATTGGTGTGCTTGTTGGCACGCACGACCATCGCCATCGCGTTCCAGCGCGCGTAGTTGCGGATCTTTTCCTCGATCGCCTGGTCTCCTGGCACGTGCGGCTGCTGCTCGACGGGAATCGTGTTGATGTAGGCGGTGTTGGCCGAGAACGGGACGTACGCGCCGCGCCGACGCGATTTGTCGATCACCTGCTCGATAAGAAAATGCGCTCGCTCGGCGCCCTCGAGGTCGATGACGCCATCGATCGCATCCTGCCACTCCCGCGTTTCTTCCGGATCAATGTCGGACTTCATGTCCATGGGGAACTCCTTGCGATGAGTTGCGGCGTTGCTGCTTTGCTTCGGGTCGATTGTGGGCGTGGTGCCCGGCGAGCGCATCGCCCGGCACGGCCGCCGGCGAAGCGACGGCAAGGCCATGCTACCACGCAGCGAAGGAGGCTTCTAGGAAGGCCGGACACTCGGCCTGGGGCGCGATCATGCTCATAGCGGATCGGCCCGCGCCGCCTGCCGGCGGCGGTGCTCCCCGGACGCTACATTTGCGTTACAGCCGCGGCCGCGGTTCCAGCGTGCGCCGCTCGGTGACGATGGCGTCGACGGTGAGGTCGTGCGGTGCGGTGGGGACCCGGTCGACGAGCTGCAACTCGAAGGCGCCGGAAATGCGGCGCGCATCTTGTTGCAGCAGCGGCAACAGCCGGTCGTAATAGCCGCCGCCGTAGCCGACGCGATAGCCGTTGGGGTCAAAGGCGACGCCGGGCACCAATACCCAGTCGATGGCCGCGAGCGCGACGGGGGCGCAATGGGGCAGCGGTTCCGGTATGCCGTGAAACCCCGGGGCGAGGTCGAAATCGGGATTGGTGACCCGACACAGTTCGAGCATCCGGCTGGCGGCGTGAACGCGGGGTGCGACGACCGTTTTTCCCGCCTCCAGGCCTGCGGCAAGCAGCGCACGCGTGTCCCATTCGTTGCGAAAGGAAAGCGCAAGCAGGATGGTGCCGGCGGCACGGAAGTCGGCGCGCGCAGCGATCGCCGCGGCAATGGCGGTCCCGGCCTGAAGCCGCTCCGCGGGCGGCAGTTCATCGCGGGCGCGCAGGATGCGGTCACGCAGCGCGCGCTTGGCCTCGCGCAGCGAGGCACCGACGACAGTCCGTGAGTCGAGCGAGGGCGTGGTCACGAGCGGATAGTAGCGCACCCGGGTCCGGCCCCGGTCGACCGGCGTGCGGCAGCAAAGGGCGCGAAGCAGCCTATAATTAGCGCCTTCTTTTGCCTGCCCTTGCTCACCTCCCAATGCACCACAGCCACCAGCAACAGCGCGACCGCCGCGCGCGACTCATCGCCGAAATGCGCGCACAGAGCGGCGGCGGCATCGCTGCCGTTCCAACCGCGCCGGAGGCGGTCCGCAACGCCGACACGCTCTACCCGTATCGGCCGGACAGCCATTGCTATTACCTCTCCGGGTTTCCGGAACCCGAGGCCGTCGTGGTCCTGGTCGCCGGACCGGAGGCGGGCGACTCGCGGCAGATTCTATTCTGCCGCGACAAAAATCCGGAACGCGAGATCTGGGACGGCTTCCGCTACGGCCCGGATGCGGCGCGCGAGATTTTCGCTTTCGACGAGGCGCTGCCGATCTCCGAGCTCGCACCGAGGCTCGTTGACTGGACCTGCGACCGGCCGGCGCTGTATACGCCGCTGGGTCTGTACCCGGCTTGGGACCAGACGATCACGGCGACGCTCAACGAGGTCCGCAATCGGGTGCGCACAGGCGTCGCGGCCCCGGAAGCGGTGGTCGACGTGCGCGGCTTGATTGCCGCGATGCGCGTGGTCAAGGACACGGCGGAGCTCAAGCTCATGCGTCGTGCGGCAGAAATCTCCAGCGATGCCCATCGGCGTGCGATGCAGCGCACCCGGCCGGGGTGGTTCGAATACCAGGTCGAGGCCGAGCTCGCGCACGAGTTTCTGCGCTCCGGCGCACAGGCGGTCGCGTATCCGTCGATAATCGCTTCCGGCCCCAATGCCTGCGTTCTGCACTACCGTGAAAATAACCGCCAGACCCAGGCGTCCGATCTGCTCCTCATCGACGCCGGTTGCGAGTTCCAGGGCTACGCCGCGGATATCACGCGCACCTTCCCCGTCGGGGGCAAATTCAGCGGCGCCCAAAGGGCAGTCTACGAGCTGGTGCTTGCCGCGCAGCTTGCCTGCATCGAGACCGTTCAACCGGGGCGCCCCTTCCACGACTATCACCAGGTTGCCGAACGCGTACTGGCACAGGGATTGATCGATCTCAAGCTGTGCGAAGGAAGCCTCGACGCCGTGCTTGAGTCGGGTGCGTACAAGCAATTCTATATGCATCGCGCCGGGCATTGGCTCGGGCTCGACGTTCACGATGTCGGCCTGTACCGGGTTGGTGGTGAGTCGCGCCTGCTCGAGCCCGGCATGGTGCTTACCGTCGAGCCAGGCTGCTATATCCGTCCGGCAGACAAGGTGCCCGAGGAATTCTGGGATATTGGCGTGCGCATCGAAGACGATGTCCTGGTCACTGCAGGCGGCAATGAAAACCTGACCGCCGCGACACCGAAGACGATTGCCGATGTCGAGGCCGCGTGTGTCCGCTGAAGGCGGCGATCGATGCTCCATGATCTCATTATCGTCGGCGCCGGGCCGGTGGGCGCAACGCTGGCCTTGGCGCTGGCCGAAGGCGATCTCGACATTGTCGCGCTCGACGCGCGTGCGCCAGGCGCCATCGGCCGCGGCGACCGGTCACTCGCCCTGTCCCATGGCGCGCGGCTGATCCTCGAGCGCGTCGGGGTGTGGAGCGCGGTGGCGGCGGGCTGCGATGCGGTTACGCCGATCACCGCCATCGACATCTCACAGCGCGGTGGCTTCGGCCACATGCGCCTCGACGCGCTCGAGCAGGAATTGCCCGCGCTCGGGTACGTCGTCAGCTACCGTGCGTTGCAGGCCGCGCTGGATGCGGCGCTCGCACGCGCCGGCATCGACGTGTGTTACGGCGCCGGGGTAGGCGAGATCAGGGCCACGCCAGCGTACGCGGTAGTCGCCGCGCTGCGCGGCGACACGAGGACCGAACTAACGGCGCGGCTGGTGGCACTGGCCGATGGCCGCGGCGACATCGCGGCCGGGATAACGCGCCGTCGCCACGACTACGGACAGGTGGCGCTGATCGGCAAGGTGTGGCCGCGTGAACCGCATCGAGGCGTCGCCTTCGAGCGTTTCACGCCGCAGGGCCCGATTGCGCTCCTGCCGGAGGGCGATCATTACGGCTTGGTGTGGACCACGACGCCGGAGCAGAGCGAGTCCCTGTTGGCGCTACCGGACGTGGAATTCCTGGCAGCGGTGGAGCGTCGATTCGGGCCGCGCGGTGGCGCGGTCGGCGTTGCGCCGCATGCGCCACCGGCATTCGAACGCGTCGCCGATCGTCGCGTCTTTCCGTTGCAGCTCGACTACGCGCGCAGCGTGGTCGGCGAGCGCATGGCGCTGTTAGGTAACGCGGCGCAAGCACTGCACCCCGTAGCGGGGCAGGGCTTCAACCTCGGCATGCGCGACGCGTATGAGCTGGCGCAGGAGTTGCTTGCGACGCCGCGCGAGGCAATCGGTTCGCACGCTCGACTCGCGGCGTATGCGCGCCGGCGACGCGGCGATCGTCTCGCTGGCATCGCGTTTACGCACGGGCTGCTCGGCATATTCGGCAGCGACGCACCGTTGCTGCGCTGGCCGCGAGGGTTGGCGCTCACTATGCTCGACGCGTTGCCTGTGGTGAAGCGCGCGTTCGCGCGCGCGATGTCGTTCGGCATGCGCAGCTAGCCGCGCCGGCTGGCGCGCATACGCAGCGTTGAAACCGTTGTTGCAGCGCGGACCAACACGGGTGCGCAATCTCGGTATAATGCGCTGCTGTCTCCGAAACAAACTCCGACGAATCACTCTCCGGCTCCTGGCTGTGCGCATCGGTTCGTATTCCATTGCCAATAACCTCGTCGTCGCGCCGATGGCGGGGGTGACCGACCGGCCGTTTCGCCAGCTGTGCAAGCGGCTTGGTGCGGGCTTGGCGATTTCGGAGATGGTCGCGTCGAACCCGGAGCTTCGCGCCACCGAAAAGTCGCGTCGACGCACCGACCATCGGGGTGAAGTCGAGCCGATCGTCGTGCAGATCGCCGGGGCGGACCCGGTGCTGATGGCTGATGCCGCGCGCTACAACGTCGAGCGCGGGGCCCAGATCATCGACATAAATATGGGCTGTCCGGCAAAGAAAGTCTGCAACGTTGCCGCGGGCTCGGCCCTGCTCCAGAACGAGCAGCTCGTTGCCGCGATCGTCGACGCCGTGGTGCGCGCGGTCGCCGTTCCGGTGACACTCAAAATCCGTACCGGCTGGAGCCGGCAGCATCGCAACGCGCTGCGCATTGCCCGCATCGCCGAGGATGCGGGGATCGCCGCGCTGTCGATCCACGGCCGCACGCGCGAATGCGGCTTCGTCGGCCCGGTCGAATACGAAACCATCCGCGCCGTCAAGCAGATGACGCGAATCCCGGTGATCGCCAACGGCGACGTCGACTCGCCTGCCAAGGCGCGCGATGTGCTCGCGCGCACCGGCGCCGATGCCATCATGATCGGCCGCGCCGCACAGGGGCGACCGTGGATCTTCCGCGAGATCCGCCATTACCTCGACCACGGCGAGGAGTTGCCGCCGCCGGAGGTCGAGGAGATGCGCCGGCTCATCCTCGATCACCTCGCCGATCATTATGTGCTATACGGCGAGGTCACGGGGGTGCGCAGCGCGCGCAAGCACCTCGGATGGTACGCAGCGAGCCTCGTCGGGAGCGAGGCGTTTCGCCATGACATCAATCGGCTCGAAACGTCCGCGGCCCAGATCGCGGAGGTAAACAGGTTCTTTGATCGGCTCGCGGCGAACGCCGACCGGCTCGAATGCACGCCGGCGGTGACCAAGGCCGCAGCTACGTGGGAAGAGGAGGCCCTCGCAGCGTGAAGAGAAGCCTACGCCTTAACGGCACCAATGAAATCGGCCGCAGTGTCGAGAAATCGCTCGAGGAATATTTCCGCAAGCTGGACGGGGAAACGCCGCACGGCATCTACGACATGGTAATAACCAACGTCGAGCGATCGTTGCTGGCGACGATCATGCATCGTGCCGGCGGGAATCAATCGCAGGCGGCCGGTATGCTGGGACTCAATCGCAATACCTTGCGCTCGAAGCTTTCCAAGTACGGAATCCGGTAAGTGCGTCTCCGCAGAGACACCGCGGGGCAGAATTGCATCGTGTCTGGCTCGCTCGCGGGCGCCTAGCGGCGCGAGCCGCTCGCGACTTGGGCGGACCCTTTCGATCGTTAGACTTAGTTCAAGCACCCATTGCTCGTGTCCGCACCGATTACCTTGGCGCTGTTGTCGGTCTCGGACAAGTCGGGACTGGTGCCCTTTGCACAAGGTCTGCATACGCTCGGCGTGCGCCTGCTCTCGACCGGCGGCACCGCGCGCGCGCTGGCCGATGCCGGCGTTCCGGTTACCGAGGTCAGTGCACATACCGCCTTTCCGGAGATACTCGACGGCCGGGTCAAGACCCTGCACCCGAAGGTTCACGCCGGGATTCTCGCCCGGCGGGAGCTCGCGCCCCATCGGGCCGCGCTCGCCGAACATGGCATCGCGCCGATCGATCTGGTCGTCGTCAACCTGTATCCGTTTCGCGAGACGGTGGCCAGGCCGGGTTGCAGCCTTGATGATGCGATCGAGAACATCGACATCGGTGGCCCAGCCATGGTCCGCTCAGCGGCCAAGAATTACGCCCACGTCGGCATCGTCGTCGATCCGGCCGATTACCCCGCGTTGCTCGACGAGCTTCGCGCCAACGGCAGCGCGCTTTCGCTTGCCACGCGGTTCCGCCTGGCCCAGAAGGCGTTCGCGCACACGGCGGCCTATGATGGCGCGATCAGCAGCTACCTGGGTGTTCGCGACGTCACCGGCGCCACCACGGCATTCGCCGCGCGCTGGAACTGGCAGGGCGCCAAGGTCGACGACCTGCGTTACGGCGAAAACCCGCATCAGCGGGCGGCGCTGTATCGCGACGACCCGCCGCTCGCGGGCAGCATCGCAACCCTCCGCCAGTTGCAGGGCAAGGAGCTGTCGTACAACAATATTGCCGACGGGGACGCGGCCTGGGAATGCGTGCAGACCTTTGCCGAACCGGCATGCGTCATCGTCAAGCACGCCAATCCCTGTGGCGTCGCCATTGCCTCGGACACGCTCGCCGCCTATCGCAAGGCGTTCGCGACTGACCCGACCTCGGCGTTCGGCGGCATCATCGCCTTTAATCGTGAGGTCGATGCGGCAACCCTGGAGGCCGTGAGTGCACAGTTTGTCGAGGTACTGATCGCGCCGGGTTACGCGCCGGGCGCGTTGCCGGTGATCGCCGCAAAGGCCAACGTCCGGGTGCTCGAGATAGCGGGCGCGGCCGGGGACGGCAACGCTTGGGACATGAAAAGCGTCGGCGGCGGCATGCTGGTGCAGACGAAGGACACGCGCAATGTGCGGCCCGAGGAGCTCAAGGTGGTCACGCACAAGGTGCCCACGGCGGAGCAATGGGCGGACCTGCTGTTCGCCTGGCGCGTCGCCAAGTATGTCAAGTCCAACGCCATCGTCTATTGTGCGGCCGGGCGCACGCTCGGCATCGGCGCCGGACAGATGAGCCGGGTCGACTCGACGCGCATTGCCGCGCTCAAGGCGGCGAACGCGGGCCTGTCGCTCGCCGGATCGATCGTCGCGTCGGACGCGTTCTTTCCCTTTCGCGACGGCATCGATGTCGTCGCCGACAACGGCGCGGTGGCGGTGGTCCAGCCCGGCGGCAGCATGCGCGACGGCGAGGTCATCGCCGCTGCTGACGAGCGAGGCCTGGCCATGGTATTTACCGGCATCCGCCACTTCCGCCATTAGGCCCCATCGGCGACAACCATCCGCAGGGAGGCAAGTCTTGAAGCGACTCATCATTGCCGCCGTCGTACTAGGCTTGTCCGGCACGGCCCATGCCCTCGAGTGCTCCGACTTCTGGCCCTGGGTCGAAGCGGGCTGCCGGCACGTGGTCGACACCTACGACCAAGGCGACAACGCGCTCCTCGTCTCCGGCTTTTCCTGGCACGTTCCCTGGACCTGGACGGCCGAGCGCAGAGCGATGGAGAACCAGGACGCCTGGGGTGGCGGCTTGGCGCGCTCGCGCGAGGCTCCCAACGGGGACACCGAGAACGTGTTCTTCCTGGTGTTCGACGATTCGCATCGCCAACCACAGTACAACCTGGGATACAGCTGGTCGACCTACTGGCTCGATCGCGATGGCATTCAACCCGGCCTGGGCTTCACGGCGATGATCATCCAGCGGCCCGACATCGCCAGCGGCGTGCCGGTCCCGATCGTCCTGCCCCTGTTCTCACTGCGCTACCAGAAGGTCGAGGTGATCTCCACCTATATTCCGAAGCTGAACGGCGGCATCAATCACGGCGCCATCCTCTACGTCTTCGGCAAAATCGATCTCAAGTGAAGGGCGTGCATTGAACGTACTCGTCGTGGGCGGCGGCGGCCGCGAGCACGCCTTGGCGTGGCGGATTGCGCGCTCGCCGCGCGTGGCCAAGGTCTTTGTCGCCCCCGGCAATGCCGGCACCGCCCTCGAACCCGAACTCGCCAACGTCGCTCTCAGCGCGATCGTGGAACTGGTCGACTTTGCGCGCACCGAGCAGATTGGCCTGACCGTCGTCGGCCCGGAAGGCCCGCTCGCCGCGGGCATCGTCGACGCGTTTCGCGCTGCCGGCCTGAGGATCTTCGGGCCGACGCGCGCCGCCGCCCGGCTCGAGAGTTCCAAGGACTTCGCCAAGGCGTTCATGCGGCGCCATGGCATTCCGACCGCCGCCTATCGCTCCTTCGCCGACGCCGCGGCAGCGCACGCCTACGTCGATGAGCGCGGTGCGCCGATCGTGGTGAAGGCGGACGGGCTGGCCGCCGGCAAGGGGGTGGTGGTGGCGACCGAGGTCGACGCGGCGCACGCCGCGATCGATACCTTGCTCTCCGGCAATCAGCTTGCAATCGAGCACAACGAAGGGGGCGCGCGGGTCATCATCGAGGACCATCTCGCCGGCGAGGAAGCGAGTTTCATCGTCATGGCCGACGGCCGCCAGGTGCTGCCGCTCGCCTCGTCGCAGGATCACAAGCGCCTCGAGGATGGCGATCGCGGGCCCAACACCGGCGGCATGGGCGCGTATTCCCCAGCGTCGGTCGTAACGCCGGCCGTGCACGGGCGCATCATGCGGGAGATCATCCTGCCGACGGTCAAAGGCATGGCTGCTGACGGGGCCCCCTATACCGGATTTCTCTACGCCGGGGTCATGATCGATGCCGCCGGCACACCGCGGACGCTGGAATTCAACTGCCGCCTCGGCGACCCCGAGGCGCAACCGATCATGCTCAGGCTGAAGTCGGATCTCGTCGCACTCCTTGAGCACGCGATCGACGGCACGCTCGATGGCTGCGATGCCGAGTGGGATCGTCGTGCGGCGCTCGGTGTCGTCCTCGCGGCAGCCGGCTATCCCGGAGAACCGCGCAAGGGTGACCCGATTTCCGGTCTCGGTCCGGTCGCGGAGGACTGCAAGGTATTCCACGCCGGAACCGCGCTGGCACCCAATGGGCCGGTCACGGCCGGCGGGCGCGTGCTTTGCGTCACCGCGCTGGGTGAAACGGTCCGTCTAGCGCGGCGCACCGCGTACGAAGCTGTCGCCGGGATCCACTTCGACGGCATGCAGTACCGCAAGGACATCGGCGAGCGTGCGCTGGGGGCGCGCCGCGACTGACGAGAAGCGGGGCAGGATCATCATGGACACCGCCGGCGCACGCGATTATTTCGCCGATCTTCAGACCCGGATCGTGGCGCGGCTGGAAGCGCTGGACGGCAGCGGCTTCGCCCGCGACGCCTGGACTCGAGACGGCGGCACTGGCGTAAGCTGCATCATCGAGCAGGGTGCACTGTTCGAGCGCGGCGGCGTTAATTTCTCGCATGTGCGGGGCGATCGTCTGCCACCTTCAGCCAGCGCAACGCGCCCCCAACTCGCCGAACGCGCATTCGAAGTCATGGGCGTCTCGCTGGTGCTGCATCCGCGCAACCCGTACGTGCCGACCGTGCACTTGAACGTGCGCCTGTTCGCCGCCCGGGATACGGGCGCGGGTACCCAGGGCGAACCGGTCTGGTGGTTCGGCGGGGGGATGGACCTGACGCCTTACTATGGGTTCGAGGAAGACGCGATCCACTTCCACCAGCGCTGCCGCGATGCCCTCAGGCCATTCGGGGAGGACTACCATCCGCGCTTCAAGCGCTGGTGCGACGAGTATTTCTTCCTGCGCCACCGCGGCGAGCCGCGCGGCATCGGCGGTATCTTCTTCGACGATCTTTCCAGCGGCGGTTTTGAGCATTGCTTTGCGCTCACCCGCAGCGTCGGCGAGCATTTTCTGCCGGCCTATGAACCGATCGTGCAGCGGCGCCGAAACATCGCCTACGGCGACCGCGAACGGGACTTTCAGGCGTACCGGCGCGGGCGCTATGTCGAATTCAATCTCGTCTACGATCGCGGCACGCTGTTCGGCCTGCAGTCCAACGGACGCACCGAGGCGATCTTGATGTCGTTGCCGCCGCTGGTGAAGTGGCGCTACGACTGGCAGCCCGAGCCCGGATCGCCGGAAGCGCACCTGTACACGGATTTTCTCGTTGCCAAGGATTGGCTTCAGGCATGAGTGGGATAGACCCTGCACCGAACGCCACGCGCCTGGTCGAGCTCAAGGTCGACAGCGAAGTGGTTTTCGACGGCAAGCTACTGCATGTGCGTCGCGACACCGTGCGGCTTGCCGACGGCACGCTTACCACGCGCGAGTACATCGTCCACCCGGGCGCTGTGCTGGTCGTTCCGGTCCTGGCGGATGGCAGGCTGGTGGTCGAGCGTCAGTACCGCTACCCGCTTGGTCGGGTGATGATCGAGTTTCCCGCCGGCAAGCTCGATCCCGGTGAGGCGCCACTCGACACCGCGCGGCGCGAACTGCGCGAGGAGACGGGCTATCTTGCGGCGAGCTGGCGGCCGCTCGGCCGCGTGCACCCGGTTGTCTCCTACTCGACCGAGGTGATCGAGTTTTTTGTCGCCGAAGACTTGACCCAGGTGGGGGCGCAGCTCGATGCGGGCGAATTTCTCGAGATTGAGCCGATGGCGGTGCCCGACATGCTTGCCGCGATCGATCGCGAGGAGATCACCGACGCCAAAACCATCGCCGCGCTGCTGCTCTACATGCGGCATGCAACCTGCGCCGGGCGGCCATGACGACCTGCCGGGTGACGATCAGCGGTCGCGTGCAGGGCGTCGGCTTCCGTTACGCGCTGGCCGACGAAGCGCGGGCGCGGAACCTCTGCGGCTGGGTCAGGAACCGGCGCGACGGCAGCGTCGAGGCGATCATCGCCGGGTCCGAGGCCGACGTCGAGGCCGTCATCGCGTGGACGCATCGGGGCCCACCCGCAGCCCGCGTGACCGCGGTCACAGTCGAACCGGCGACGATCGACGCGCACGAGTTCGAGATCGTCACGACGCTCTGAGCACGGTGCCGTCGCCGTAAATGTCCTTCCAGGCCGCGTAGCTTGCGGCTGCCAGGAGGGGAAGCACGGCGATCAGCCCGACCCAGAATGCCATCAAGCCGATCATGATCAGTGCCAGCGACAGCAGACCGAACAGCAGCAGCGGCGCAAGGTTGAGGCTGAAGGCACGTGCGCTGGTCGCGAAGGCATGCCCGAAGGGGGCATGCTCGAGCAGCACGGCCAGCGGGACGAAGACGAAGGGCAGGGAGGCGAGGGTCGCCGCGGCGCCGACGACGAACAGAGCCGATGGGGTTATGCGCGCATCGGTCGGGTCTACCAGCAGGTTCGCGCCGGTCAGCGCATAGGCGACCAGCGATTCGATCGCGGAAACGAACAGCGCCGAGAGGACGATGGCCGCCAGTGCCGGCACCGGCGCCTTGAATGCCGCCCAGGCGTAGCGGATCTCGAGCGGCGCGGCGCGGTCGACCGCGGCGGCGCCGAGCAGCATGCCGCACTCGAGCACCGGAACGATTACCGCGGCTGCGGCGACCCCGATCCCAGGCACGCCTTCGAGCAACAATTCGCTGCCAAGGGTGATGGCTCCAAGCACGCACCAGCGCAAAGGCGCACGCTTGAACATGCGCATCGCGGCTTCGAACCAAGTGAACGCGTGGGTAAGGGGCACCGCGCGTGGCGTGAACAAGGCAGGCGGAGCGAGCGGCGCAGGCATCGCGCGCGATCCTTTGGGCGGGCTAGGCAGCTTCGCCGAGATAGGCTTCGCGCACCTTCGGATCAGAGAGCAACTGCTTGGCTTCACCGTGCAGCGTGATCTCGCCACTTTCCATCACGTAGCCGCGGCTGCTGACCTCCAGCGCCAACCTCGCGTTTTGTTCGATCAGCAGGATCGTCACGCCCTCCTTGGAGATGGCGATGACCGTCTCGAAGACCTTCTGCACCATGAGGGGAGCGAGTCCCATCGATGGTTCGTCGAGCAGAAGCAGCTTCGGCCGCGACAGCATGGCCCGGCCCATGGCCAGCATCTGCTGCTCGCCGCCGGAGAGCGTTCCGGCAGTCTGCCTGCGCCGCTCCTTCAGACGCGGGAACAGGGCGAAAACGCGTTCGACGTCGGCCTTGACCATCTCTCGGTCGTCGCGCGTGTAGGCGCCCATCGCCAGGTTCTCCTCGATGGTGAGGGCCCCGAACACGCCCCGGCCCTCGGGCACCATCGACAACCCTCTGCGCACGAGTTGGAACGCGGGCTTGCCGGTGATGTCGGCGCCGGCATAGTGGATCTTGCCCGACTTGACCGGCTGCAGGCCGGTGATTCCCTTGAGCGTGGTGGTCTTGCCCGCACCGTTGGCGCCGATCAGGCACACGAGCTCGCCCTGCGCGACCTGAAGATCGATCCCCTTGACTGCCTGGATGCCCCCGTAAGCGACTTTCAACGCCTTGAGTTCGAGCAACGGTGTGGTCACGTGGCACCCTTCAGATTGAGGCTCACCTCGCCACCCAGATACGCGGCGATCACTTTCGGATCGTTCTGCACGACACTGCAGGAGTCTTCGGCGATCTTCTTGCCGTAGTCGAGAACCAGCACCCGAACGCACACGCTCATCACCAGCTTCATGTCGTGCTCGATCAGGAGGATGGTCGTGCCGTCGCGCCGGATGTCTTCGAGCAGTCGTTTCAGCGCTTGGGTCTCGGTCGCGTTCATGCCCGCAGCCGGCTCGTCGAGCGCAAGAAGTTTCGGTTCGGTCGCCAGGGCTCGGGCGATTTCCAGCCGTCGCTGGTCGCCGTAGGCAAGATGCTTGGCAAGATCGTTGGCACGCTTGGCAACGCCGACGTATTCGAGCAGCTCGTAGGCGCGTTTTTCGATTGCGGCCTCCTCGGCGAGCGTGCGCTGGTCGCGCAGGATGGCGCCGAACACCCCGGCCTTGGTGCGCACATGGCGGCCGATCATGACGTTTTCGAGCGCGGAGAGGTTCTGGAACAGCCGGATGTTCTGGAACGTTCGCGCGATGCCGCGCTCGGCGACTTCGTTGGGCTTCGCCCCGACAAGCGGTTCGCCGTCGAAAAGGAAGGTACCGCCATCGGGCGCATAGATGCCGGTCAGCACGTTGAAGAGCGAGGTTTTGCCTGCACCGTTGGGCCCGATCAGGCCATAGATCTCGCCGTGGTTGATGGTGAAGGAAACGTCGGCAAGCGCCTGCACGCCGCCGAAGCGCTTGGAGATGTCCTTGGCAACGAGCAGGCTGAGCTGGCTCATTGCTCGGCGACCTTGGGCGCTTCGAATTCGCGCTTGCGCACCGCGGATGGCCACAGTCCTGCGGGCCGATAGAGCATGATCGCGACCAGCGCGATGCCGAAGACGAGCAGGCGGACGGTTTCCGCGTCGAGCAGCACGCGCCCAAAGAGGGCGTTTTGCAGCGGCTCCATCGTCGAGCGCAGCACCTCGGGCAGCAGGGTGAGCAGAATCGCGCCCAGGATCACCCCGGGAATATTCCCCATGCCGCCGAGCACGACCATCGCCAGCACGATTATCGACTCGAACAGACCGAAGCTCTCCGGGCTGACGAATTCCTGGGTCGCGGAGAAGATGCCGCCAGCGATGCCGCCGAAGGACGCGCCCATGGCGAATGCAAGCAGCTTGACGTTGCGCGTGTTGATGCCCATTGCCTTGGCCGCGACCTCGTCCTCGCGGATGGCCTCCCAGGCACGGCCGAGGCGGGAGTTTTGCAGGCGCAGGTTGATGACGATAACCCCGATGGTGAGCAGCAACAGCACGTAGTAATACTTCTGTGGACCCGAGAAGGGGACGCCGGCAATGTTCTGCGCCTTGGCAAAGGAGAAGCCGTCGATACGAAAGGGGTCGATGATGTTGATGCCCTGCGGACCGTTAGTTACGTTGACCGGCGCGTTCAGGTTGTTGAGAAAGATGCGGATGATCTCACCGAAGCCGAGTGTGACGATCGCCAGGTAGTCGCCACGAAGCTTGAGCGTTGGTGCGCCGAGCAGCACGCCGAACAGGCAGGCCAGCCCCGCGCCCATCGGCAGGATGACCCAGAACGGCAGGTGGATGTTGAAGTGCGGCGACGCGAGCAGCGCGTACACGTAGGCGCCGACCGCGTAGAACGCGATGTACCCCAGATCGAGGAGGCCCGCGAAACCGACGACGATATTGAGCCCCAGCGCGAGCATGATGTAGATCATCGCGAAGTTGAGGATTCGTACCCACGCCTGCCCCGCCAGCCCGGCAACGAACGGCAGCACGGCCAGCGCCACCGCAATCAGGGCCACGCCGGCCCAAGCCCTGGGCGGGACCGCCCTCCTGTGCCGGCGCCTGGTCATGCGCGCTCGCTCACGCGCTCACCGAGCAGACCCGACGGGCGGAAGATGAGCACGAGAATGAGCACGAAGAACGCGAACACGTCCTGGTAGTTGCTGCCGAACAGGCTCACCTGGCCGTCACTCAACGCGCATTGCTGCTGCAGCGAATCGGACAAGAACGGGAAGCCGCAGATGTTGGTCACGTCGCCGATGTAGCCCGCGCCGAGCGCCTCGATGATGCCCAGCAGAATGCCGCCGAGCATCGCCCCGGCCAGGTTGCCGATGCCGCCCAGCACCGCCGCGGTAAACGCCTTCAGGCCCAGCAGGAAGCCCATGTAGTAGTGGGCGATGCCGTAATAGGTCATCACCATCAGCCCGGCGACTGCGGCCAGCGCGGCGCCAATGACGAAGGCCGCGGAGATGACCACGTTGATATCGATGCCCATGAGCCCGGCGACCTGCGGGTTCTGCGCCGTCGCGCGCATCGCCATGCCCAGGCGCGTGCGCTGCACGACGAAGACCAGCCCGCCCATGAGCAGGCCGGCAAGCACCACGATGACCACCTGCAGGTCGGTAATCGACGCGCCGAAAACGTTGTAGGGCGTCGGCTGGATGATCGTCGGGAAAGTGCGGTAATTGCGGCCCCACACGATCAGCGCGACATTTTGCAGGATGATCGACATGCCGATGGCGGTGATGAGCGGGGCCAGACGCGGCGCCTTGCGCAGCGGCCGATAGGCGATCTTCTCCATCGCGTAGGCGATCGCCATGCACACTGCGATGGCGACGACCAGACCTGCCAGGATCAGCACGATGGACGGCAGCGGCGCGTGCATTCCGAGCAGTGCGTTCACCACGGAGAGCGCCACCATCGCCCCGATCATGACCACCTCGCCATGGGCGAAGTTGATCAAGCCGATGATGCCGTAGACCATGGTGTAGCCGAGGGCTACTAGGGCGTAGACGCTGCCCAGGGTCAGGCCGTTGATCAATTGCTGCAGCAGGATGTCCACGCGGGCTTCCCCTTTTCGCCCCCCGGGGCGCCGGTCTCGTCCGGATTCTCCACTGCCCGCAGCAATGCAGCAATCCCCGTCGCAGGAGCACCCGGGCGGCGGATAAAAAAACGGCGCCCCGCGGGGCGCCGTTCTCTGCCAGCTCTTGGCGGCTACTGCTTTTTCAACATGTTCGCATGCGCCTGCGTATCGCCCTGCGGCATGCTGGCCTTCATCTCGCTCTTGGCCGCAGGCGCCGGTTCGGCGGCAGGGGCCATGGCAGGGGCCATTTCCGTGGCCGCGAGCTTCTCGGTCTTGCCGCCGACATTGATCGCCATCGGCACCAGCTTGCCGTCTTCCACCTTATAGAGCGTGATGGCGCCGTTCTTGGTGTCGCCATGCTCGTCGAACTCGATCTTGGCCGTGATCCCGTCATAGGAAATCTTCGCAAGCTCCGGCAGATACTTTGCCGGGTCGGTCGAGTTGGCCTGCTTCATCGCCGCGATCAGCGTCATCGCCGCATCGTACGAGTACGGCGCGTAGACCTGGATCGGGCCATACTTGGCCGTGAAGCGGGTGACGAAATCCTTGGCGTTGGCCATCTTGTCCGGAGGCAGGCCGGCCTGCGTGCAGTACTGGCCCTCGGCGGCGCCACCGGCGAGCTTCGGCCATTCGGCCGAGCACACGCCATCGCCGGCGATGAACTTCGCCTTGATGCCCAACTCCTTCATCTGCTTGACCATCGGCCCGCCCTGCGCGTCCATCCCGCCATACATGATCACATCCGGGTTCTTGGCCTTGATCTTGGTCAGGATCGCCTTGAAGTCGGTCGCCTTGTCGTTGGTGTACTCGCGCGCGACCACGGTCGCGCCGGCGGCCTTGGCGGCCTTTTCCGTCTCGTCGGCCAGGCCCGCGCCGTACGCTGTCTTGTCGTCGATGATCGCGATCTTCTTAGCGCCGAGCGAGGTGACCGCTTCTTTGCCGATCACGCTGCCTTGCTGCACGTCGTTGGCCATCACCCGGAAGACGTCCTTGAAGCCCTGCAGCGTGAGCTTCGGATTCGTTGCCGAGGGCGAGATCATCGGAAGGCCGGCGTCGTTGTAGATCTTCGAGGCCGGAATCGACGTGCCGGAATTCAGGTGCCCGACCACGCCGGCGACTTTGTCGTCAACCAGCTTTTGCGCCACGATCGTACCCTGCTTGGGATCCGCCTGGTCGTCCTGCGCATCGAGTTCGAACTTGACCTTCTTGCCGTCGATCACGATGCCTTGGGCATTGGCGTCGTCGATAGCCATCCGCGCGCCGTTTTCATTGTCTTTGCCCAGGTGTGCCTGCGGGCCGGTGGTCGGGCCGACGTGGCCGATCTTGACCACCATCTCCGCCATGGCCGGTGCGGCGGCCGCGGCGGCCGGGGCAGGCGCGGCGGCCTGCGGCTTCGGTTCTTCCTTGCCACAGCCGTAGGCGGTGAGCAAGGCCGCGGCGACGAGCGAGAGCCCGAACGAGCGGTTAAGTGTCATGAATTTCCTCCCAAAAGGCGTCAATGAAAACGAGGGTCAGCGGAGAACGAATGGAATAACGACTAGCTGAACCCTAGATTATTCTCTGGCAGGCGTAACCTGTCAATTCTGGGGCCCCGGGCCAACATGCCTTGCGCGGTCCCCGACGGTCCGTCGGCCCAAGTTGCGCCTGCCGGCCACGGGGCGGCATTTCGTCGCCTTCGCGTTGTCCGGGCAGCGGGGCAGCGCCTAAACTCCTCGCGCACTTTTCGAATCTGGCGCGCCGGGTCCCGGCATCCAAGCTGGGAGCGGGGCAGCTGCAGGTTGTCCCGAGCCGGTCGCAGCGCGGCCAGGGTCGGCCACGCCGCTGCGGCGTCTTACGGGGAGAGGTTCGCTCATGGCAGGATGGTTCACGCGCCGGCGCACGCTTGGCGGCCTGGCCGCGGTGTTCGTTTTGGTGGCGCTGGCGGGAAGCGTCGCGCTAAGGGCCAGCAAGAGCGGGGCCGACGCGCCGGATTCCAAGGCGCCGGTGACGCTCGAGTTCGCGGCGGCCAATCTGGCCCATGTCGAGGCGCAGGCGCTCACCGAGTGGCTGCCCTTGTCCGGCACCCTGCAGCCGGTAAACCAGACAACCGTCACGGCCAAGGTAGCCGGTGAAATCCGCCAGGTGACCGTGCGCGACGGGGAGGCGGTCAGGGCCGGACAGGTTATCGTGCGCTTCGACACCGCCGATCTTGAAGCCAGGCTTACCGACCGCATGGGTACCCTCGAGGCAAGCCGCGCCCAGCTCGCGCTGGCCGAGAAGACGCGGGCTCAGAATCAGCTGCTGCTGAAGCAAAAGTTCATTTCCCAGAACGCCTACGACAGCGCGGAGAGCAACCTCTCGGTGAGCCGGGGAACGCTCAAATCCAACGAGGCCCAGTTGCAGCTGGCCAAGATCGCGCTCAACTACGCCGTCGTCACCGCGCCGCTGTCCGGCGTGGTCGCCAAGCGCCACGTCCAACCCGGGCAAAAGGTGGCCCTCGATGCGCCCTTGATCACCATCGTCGATTTGGAGCGCATGGAGCTGCAGGCGATGGTGCCCGCCAACGACATTCCCGAGTTGGCCATCGGCATGAAAGTCGACGTCGCGATAGACGGCTTCGGCGAGCGGCGCTTCCCGGGCATCATCGAGCGGATCAATCCGACCACTGAGCCCGGCACGCGCGCGATCCTGGTTTTCATCCATATCCCCAACCCGGATGCGGCGCTGCGCGGCGGTATGTTTGGCACCGGCCGGGTGACGCTCGCTGCCGGCGCACCGGTCCCGACCTTGCCAGCGGTGGCGATCCACACCGAGGCCGGGCAGACTTTCGTCTGGACGATCGAGAACGGCAAACTGGGGCGGCGCATCGTCACGGTCGGCCGCCGCGATGCCAGCGCCGGCCGGGTGGAGATCAAGACTGCGCTCGACCCCAAATTGCTTATCCTGGCCGCGCCTTACGACAATCTCAAGGTGGGCACGCCGGCGCTGGTGCGCGCCGCGACCCTGCCCAAGTCGGTCGGCGCCGGCTAGCCGGTCATCAATCAGGGCTGCGCCTAGCGGGAGGGAACCTCGATGTGGATGACGCGAGTCTCGATCAACAACCCCGTCTTTGCCACCATGGTGATGGTGGGCATCGTGGTGCTCGGGCTGTTCTCGTACGCGCGCCTGCGCGTCGAGCAGATGCCCGATGTGACACTGCCCTATGTGCTAATCCTGACCGCTTATCCCGGTGCCGCGCCCGAAGTGATCGAGGCGGACGTCACCAAGCCGATCGAAAATGCGGCCAATACGGTCTCGGGGGTCAAGCGCATCTATTCCAACTCGCTTGAGGGGCAGAGCCAGGTATCCGTGCAATTCCGTCTCGGCACCGATGCGCCGCGCGCGATCCAGGACGTGCGCGACAAGATTGCGGCCGTGCGCCCGAGTTTTCCGCGCGACGTCAAGGAATCGCTGATCGTGCGCGCGCAGATCGACGACAACGAACCGACGGTGTCGCTCGCGGTGTTGTCGCCCACGGTCGATCTGCGCGAGCTCACCTCGCTCACCGATCAGATCATCGTCAAGGCACTCGAGAACATCCCCGGTGTGGCGCGGGTAAGGGTCAACGGCCGCGTGACGCGGCAGATCCTCATCCAGATCAAGCCCTCGGCACTGACCGCGCTCGGCATCGGCGTCGATCAGGTCATGACGGCAATCCAGAATGCCAACCAGGACGTCGCCGCCGGCCGGGTCACGCGCGGACAAAACGACGCCGTGGTGCGGGTCGAGGGCAAGATCAAGGACCCCGAGCAGTTCGGGCGCATCATCATTGCGCAACAGGGGGGCGGTCCGGTCTATCTCAGCCAGGTCGCGGACGTCATCGACGGGGAGAAGGAACTCGACTCGATCTCGCGCATCAACGACCGGCCGTCGATCACCATCGACATCCAAAAGGCCCAGGACGCCAACGTCATCGAGGTCGGGCACAACGTCAACGAGGCATTGGCGGCGCTCAAGCCGCGCCTGCCGCCCGACGTCGAAGTGCAGGTCGTTCAATCCCAGGCCGAGCAGGTGCAGAAAAGCATCGACCGCGTCAAGAGCACGATCCTCGAGGGTGCGCTGCTAACGGTGCTGATCGTATTCCTGTTCCTGCACTCGTGGCGCAGCACGATCATCACCGGCCTCACGCTGCCCATCGCAGTCATCGCGACGTTCATCGCGCTCTACGCGTTCGGGTTCACGCTCAACATGATGACCCTGATGGCGCTGTCGCTGTGCATCGGGCTTCTCATCGACGACGCGATCGTCGTACGGGAGAACATCGTGCGCCACCTGGCGATGGGCAAGACGCATCTCGCGGCGGCACGGGAGGGGACTGACGAAATAGGCCTGGCGGTGATGGCGACCACCTTCGCCATCATCGCGGTGTTCGTGCCGATCGCCTTCATGCGCGGGCTCATCGGCCAGTTTTTCTTCCAGTTCGGGCTGACCGTCGCCGTCGCCGTGCTGGTGTCGCTGTTCGTGAGCTTCACCCTTGATCCGATGCTGTCCTCGGTCTGGCGCGACCCGCCGGGCTCGCGCTTCCGCCGCGTTCCGTGGCTGGGTCGGTTCATGGATCGCGTCGAGCACGTCATCGGGCGGGTACACGCGATCTACGGGCGGATGCTCGCATGGGCCCTTGCGGACGCCCGGCACCGGGTTTACGTGCCCGTCGTCGGTTTCGTGACCGCGTGGCGGAGCGGGGGCTGGAGCGCGCTCAAGCCGCGCTGGGCGACGATCACCCATCGCGGCATCGTTCTCTGGACGGCACTGCTCATCTTTTTCGCGAGCTTCGCGCTGCTCCCGCTCATCGGCAAGGAATTGATGCCACAGGTCGATGAGGGCTTCATCTCACTGCGGCTGAACACGCCGGTGGGCACCAGCCTCGAGTTCACCGATACCAAAGTGCGCGAAGTCGAAGCGGTGCTCAAGCAGTTCCCCGAGGTCGTGCTGGCGATGACCACGGTCGGCATCGACGACTCCATCGGTGGTGGGCGCAACTATGCGCGGGTCAACATGAAACTGACCGGCCGCAGCGCCCGCGCACGCTCGCAGAAGGAGATCGAGCGCGCCATACGCGCCGCCCTGCGGCCGATCCCCGGCATCGAGCTCGCGCTGGGCTACGATCATCCGATCTGGGTCAACCTGCTCGGGCCCGACCCGGACACGTTGAGAACGCTCATCGCCCAGTTCGCGCGGGAAGTGGCTAGAGTCCCCGGCATCGCGGACATGGAAACGTCGGAAAAAGCCCTCAATCCCGCGCTGTCGATCCGGCTCAACAACGACGTCGCCGCCGACTTGGGCATCACCGTGCAGCAGGTGGGCGCGACGGTGCGCCCGCTGCTGGCGGGTCAAACGGTAAGCTACTGGCTCGGTCCGGACGGGCAGAATTACGAGGTCAACGTACAGCTGCCGAGGGAGGGGCGCCGGCTGGCGTCCGATCTGGGCAACCTCTACCTGTCGACTAACCAGCGCGGGCCGGACGGCGAGCTGCGCATGGTCCCGCTGCGCCAGGTCGCCGAGGTCGTCGAGAGCACGAGCCCGCAGATCATCAAGCGGCTGGATCTGCAACGGCGCGTAGCGCTTTACGCCAATGCCGAGGGTCGCGCTTCCGGTGATGTCAATGACGACGTGAAGAAAATAACCAAGACGATGGCGCTGCCATCCGGTTATCGCTTCGTCATCGCCGGGCAGCAGGAAGACACGGAGGAATCGACCGCAGCGCTGTTTGCCTCGCTCGGCCTGGCCGTCATTTTCATCTATCTGGTGCTCGCCTCCCAGTTTGCGAGCTTTACCCAGCCGGTGGCGATCATGGCCTCGCTGCCGTTCACCCTGATCGGCGTGTTGCTCGCGTTGCTGCTGACCGGCACCACGCTCAGCATGCTGTCGATGATCGGCTTCGTGATGCTGATGGGGCTGGTGACCAAGAACGGGATTCTGCTCGTCGACTTCGCTAATCGTGCGCGGCGCGGCGGAGCGTCGTTGCACGATGCGCTCCTGTCCGCCGGGCAGGTGCGCCTGCGGCCGATTCTGATGACCACCGCGGCGATGATCTTCGGTATGCTGCCGCTGGCGTTGGGCCTGGGGGAAAGCGGGGAAACGCAGGCGCCGATGGGGCGCGCGATCATCGGCGGCGTGATTACCTCGACCCTGCTCACGCTCGTCGTGGTGCCGGTGATCTACACTTATCTTGATCGCCTCGGCGAATGGCGCAAGGCGAGACGCGCGGCGCGTAATGCAGCTATCGCCGCAGTGTCAGACGCGGCAGCACCCGGCGATTGACATGCGATAATGACACACGGCTGCAGCGATCGAATTCGGTTTTACTGAGCACAGAGGCGACGCGTGGACTTCGAACAGGCACGATTCAACATGGTCGAGCAGCAAGTGCGCACCTGGGACGTTCTCGATCAGGAGGTACTCAATCTGCTGTTCGCGGTCAAGCGCGAGCATTTCGTCCCTGCCGCGTACCGTGCCCTGGCGTTCGCGGATCTCGAGATCCCTCTTGGCGACGGGGAATACATGTGGACGCCGAAGATGGAGGCGCGGGTAGTGCAGGAACTCGAGCTCAAGCCCGATGAGGCGACATTGGAAATCGGCACCGGAAGCGGGTACCTGACGGCGCTGCTGGCGCGGCGCTCGGCGGACGTCACGAGCGTCGAGATCAACCCGCGTCTTTTGCTGCAGGCAAGCGCCCATCTTGCGAGCGCGGGAATACGCAACGTCCGCCTCGAGAAGGGCGACGGCGCCCGCGGCTGGCGCGACCGGACCTACGATGCGATCGTGCTCACCGGTTCGACGCCCATCCTTCCCGATTCCTGGTTCAAGCAACTCAGCCCCGGCGGACGGCTGTTCGCCGTCGTCGGCGACGCGCCGGCCATGGCGGCCCGGCTGGCGCGCTGGAGCGCGCCGGGGGCGATCATCCAGCAGGATCTGTTCGAGACGGTTGTCGCGCCGCTCAAGAACGCACCGCAACCCGAGCGCTTTGTCTTCTGAGCGATGCTGAGGCGCACGCTTGCGATCGCGCTCGGCGCCGTCATAGGCGCCGTTTTGCCCGCCGCGGCCGCGGAGGACCTGGTGCAGATCTATCACGAGGCCGTCGCCAACGATCCGACGCTGGCCTCCGCGCGCGCGACGTGGATGGCGACCCAGGAAAACGTGCCCCAGGCGCGCGCCAACCTGCTGCCGTCGGTGACCCTCGCGGCGAACGCCGGGGAAACGAATTTCTACGAACGCCTGCACACCGACCCGGCGGTCTCGGTTTCGCAGAACTTTCCGCAGTATCAATACACGGTGACGGCCAGCCAGCCGCTCTACCGCAAGCAGAACGTGGTCGCACTCGACCAGGCCAGGGAAACGATCGGCCAGAGCGGGTACGTGCTCAGTTCGGCACAGCAGGACCTCATCATCCGCGTCGCCCAGGCGTACTTCGACGTTTTGCTCGCCCGCTTCACGATCGAGTTGACCGTGAGCCAGAAAGCGGCGGTCAGCGAGAACCTTGCCCAGGCGAAGCGCAACTTCGAAGTGGGTACGGCTACCATCACCGATACCAATGATGCGCAGGCCAAGTACGACCAGATCGTGGCGCAGGAAATTGCGGCGCACAACGATTTCGACAACAAGGTCGCCGCGCTGCGGGCGATCATCGGCCGGCAGCCGAAAGAGCTTCGACGCTTCGAAGCGAACTACGATCCCCAGCTGCCCACACCCAATGCCCTCGAGGTGTGGATCGGCTCCGCCCTGCACGACAATTCCCAGGTGCGGATCGCGCAGTCGAACTACGATATCGCGGTGCTCGAGGTCGACCGCCAGCGCGCCGGCCATTACCCGACACTCGATCTGGTCGCGAGCTTCAACCAGGGATACTTCGGCGCCGGGACGCAGGTGACGCTGAGCTCCTTTGTGGCGAACGACCAGCGCCAAGGCCAGATCGGCGTGCAGCTCAACGTGCCGCTCTACCTTGGTGGCTCGATCGAGTCGAAGGTGCGGCAGGCAGTCGCCGGGCAGGAGAAGGCGCGCCAGGACCTCGAGGCGGCACGCCGCGCCGCGGAGCTCTTGGCGCAAACCGCCTTCACCGGAGTGACCAGCGGCGTGGCACAGATCAATGCCTTCAAGCAGGCGCTCGTCTCGGCGCAGGTTTCCTACGACTCGACCAAGCTCGGCCTCGAAGTCGGCGTGCGCACCAATCTCGACGTGCTCAACCAGCAGCAACAGGTCTACCAAACACGCTTTAATCTGGCCCAGTCGTATTACAACTTCATCTTAAGCAGCCTGAAGCTCAAGCAGGCGGTGGGCACGCTCTCCGAGGCCGACGTCGACGAAGTCAACCGGGCATTTGGCGGCTGAGCATCGCGGCCGAGGGCAACCGCGGTGCGAGCCAGGTCCAAAGGCGATCGGCCGCGCCTCGATGCAGGTCGTGAAAACGGTGCGCGGCGGCGCGCATCGCGCCGCGGCGTCGCGCATCAGCAAGCAGCGCGGCGAGTGTCGCGAGCAGGGCGTCGGCGTCGGCGACGCGCATGGCCGCGCCGGCTGCGATCGCTCCGGCTGTCGCTTCGGCGAAATTGAACGTGTGCGGGCCGACCACCACCGGGGTGCCGACGGCGAGCGCTTCGATCAGGTTGTGCCCTCCTAAGGGAAGCAGGCTGCCGCCGATGAAGGCGACGTCAGACGCGGCGTAATACGCCGCCATTTCACCCATCGAGTCACCGAGCATGACGCGGGTATCGGCAGGAACCGGCGCGCTGTCGCTGCGACGGACAAAGGCAATGCCGCGGGCGCGCAGCAGTTCGGCGACCACTTCGAAGCGCTGCGGGTGCCGGGGCACGAGCACCAGCAACGGATTGCCGGGAAGCTCGCGCCGCGTCCACGCGTCGAGCAGCAGGGCCTCCTCGCCGTCGCGCGTGCTCGCCGCCAGCCAGGCCGCACGCGTCGCGCCGAAGCGCAGGCGCAAGCTGGCAGCAAGCTCGGGCGCAGTGGAGGGGATGCTGACGTCGAACTTAAGGTTGCCGGTGATGATCGGATCGGGCGCGCCGAGGGCGACGAGCCGGGCAGCGTCGGCTGGCGTCTGCGCGGCGACCCCGGAAAGCCGCTGCAGCATCGGCCGGGTCAGGGCGCGAAAGCGGCGATAGAGACCTTCGGAGCGTTCCGACATGCGCGCGTTGACCAGATACAGCGGTATGCCCGCAGCCCGCGCCGCGGCGATGAGGTTCGGCCACAACTCGGTTTCGAGCAGAAAGCCCGCCTGCGGGCGGTAATGGGCGTAAAAGGACGACACGGCGAAGGGAACGTCGTACGGCAGCCATGCCTGCACGACGCCGTCGCCGAACAACGCCTGACCGGTGGCGCGACCGGCAGCGGTCATGTGCGTGAGCAACACCGTCGCCTGCGGATAGGTGGCCTTGAGTCGCGCCACCAGCGGCGCGGCCGCCTGCGTCTCGCCGACCGACACCGCGTGGATCCAGAACGTCGGTCCGCCCACCACCCCGCGGTAGCGCCCGAAGCGCTCGCCGATCGCGTGCCGGTAACCGGGCTCCCGCCGCCCTCGCCACCACAGCCTGAGCGGCACCAAGGGCAACAGCGTGAGGCCGAGCAGCGTATACGCGCTGCGCACCGGTTCCATCAGCAGGCAGGCGACGCGCGCAGCAAGGCGCCCGCCGCGGCAATTGCTTGCGCCGGCTCGGGCACGCTACCCGGGCCGCCGACATCGCGCGCCAGCGCGCTGGCGGGTTCGACGCCGTTGAGCAGCGGATCGGTGGCCGTGAAAAGCGCCACCGTGGGCCTGCCCAGCGCGGCGGCGAGGTGCGTGGGCCCGGTGTCGACACCGATGACGAGCAGCGCCCGCGCAAGCAGCGCGGCGAGCTCCGGCAGCGCGCGCCAGGGTGGAACGACGACACCCGGCAGGCCCGCGGCCAGCCGCTTGCTGCGCGCCTCTTCGGCGCCATTACCCCAGGGCAGCACGACGGCGAGGCCGGCGTGGGCGAAGTGCTCGAGAGTTGTCCTCCAGTGTCCCTCCGGCCAGAGTTTTTCCTCCTGGCTTGTGCCGTGCAGACACACGACGTAGGGCGCATCGGGCACGGCGTTGGAGGAGGGCGGGCTGAGATCGAATCGCGGCGCGCCCTCCGGCTCGTAGCCCAGCACGTTGCCCGCCAGACGCCGGCAGCGAAGAATCAGATGTTGGCGCGTTTCGATACGGTGCCGGTGGCGATAGAACAGCGCCGCCACCGCCTCGTGTGCGCTGGCGTGATCCGGCCCGTGCACCGGCCCTTGCGCAAACCAGGCGATCAGCGCGCCCTTGACCTGCTCCTGCAGGTCGATGACCGCATCGTAGCGTTCGTGCACGAGATCGTCCCGGAACGCCTTCGCCTCGCGCCAGGTCGCGCGCGACAGCAACCGATACCGCCAGCGGCGCAGGGCGACGGGGATGACACGGCGCACGCCATGATTCAGGCGCACCAGCGCCGCGAACGGCTCTTCGGCAACCCAGTCGATGCGCAGATCCGGGTTATGGCGGCGCATGTCGTGCACCACCGGCAGGGCATGCACGATATCGCCCAGCGACGATGAACGGATGATCAGAACGCGCTGCATGGTTGGCGCGTGCTGCAGCGTCGGCAACTGCGTTGCCAACGCGAATACGGCCGGTGGCTTGCGGGCGGTTTTGGACGTAGAATGGGCGGCGCCTTCGGGAACCTTGCGCGGTGCAAGAGCAAGAATCGTTGCCGCGCCATGCCGTCCGACGCGATGTCCGATCTGCTCCCCCCGCTCGCCTTGTCGCTCGTTGTCATCACGCGCAATGCGGGCGCACCGCTCGCGGACTGCCTTGCCTCCGCCAGCTTCGCTGCCGAAGCGCTCGTTGTCGACTGCGGCAGTGGCGATGATACAGTAGAAATCGCCCGCCGCTCGGGCGCGCGCGTGGTCGCGCACGAATGGCTTGGCTTCGGGCGGCAAAAAAACTTTGCGGTGGCCCAGGCAGCGCATGACTGGGTTCTGTGCCTCGATGCCGATGAGCGGGTGTCAGCGGAGCTCGCGCGCGCCATCCGGGCCGCAATGCAGAAGCCGCAATACAAGGCCTATGCGATGCCACGGCGCAATCGCTTCCTCGGCCGCTGGCTCGCTCACGGCGAGGGCTATCCGGACTGGAATCTGCGCTTGTTTGACCGCCGCCATGCGCGCTGGAGCGACGACGACGTGCACGAGCGGGTACTAAGCGAGGTCGCGGTCGGCCGCCTCGATGGGGATCTTCTGCACGCGTCAGCGGAATCGCTCGACGCGTATCTGGCCAAGCAGAATCAGTATACGACGCTGCAGGCGGCGGCGATGCACGCTCGCGGCGAGCGCTTTTCCGGCGCCCGCCTCGTGTTCTCGCCGCCGCTTCGTTTCCTGCGCTTCTACCTCCTGCGCGCCGGCTTTCTCGACGGAACCGCAGGCCTGGTGCACATCGCAATCGGCAGCTTCAGCAGTTTTTGCAAGTACGCGAAGTTGCGCGCGTTGGAGCAGGCGGAGCGCGGACGATGACGGCGTCGCTGCGCGCATGGAGCGACCCGGGGACCGGCCTGCGCCACGGTCGCGCCGTGCGCAGAGGAGCGCGGGGATGAAGGTCCTGGTTACCGGGGCGGCAGGATTTATCGGTATGCACGTGGCGCTGCGACTCAAGCGCGACGGTGCCGCGGTAACCGGCGTCGACAATTTGGATCCCTATTACGATGTCGGTCTCAAGCGTGCCCGCGCCGACCGGCTTGGTGCGGCGGGCGTAGCCTGCGAGACAGTTGACCTCGCCACCACCGCCGCCGATGGGCTGCTGCGCCACGGCGCTTTCTCGCACGTGGTGCACCTCGCGGCGCAACCGGGCGTGCGTTATTCGCTGGTCAATCCGAAAGCCTATCTGCGCAATAACGTCGACGCCTTTGGCGCCGTCCTCGAAGGTTGCCGTCACGCCGGCGTCGCCCACCTGGTCTACGCCTCCAGCTCGAGCGTCTACGGCGCGAATCACACGCTGCCCTTCTCCGAGGAGCAGAACGTCGACCATCCGGTCAGCCTGTACGCGGCGACGAAGAAGGCGAACGAACTCATGGCGCACAGCTACAGCCATCTCTATGCGTTGCCGACGACCGGGCTGCGCTTTTTCACCGTCTACGGGCCTTGGGGCAGGCCGGACATGGCGCCGATACTGTTTACCCGGGCGATCCTTGCCGGCGAACCGATCAAGGTATTCAACCACGGCGACATGCAGCGCGATTTCACCTATGTGGACGATATCGTCGAAGGCGTCGTGCGCGTGCTCGCGCACCCGCCGCGCGCCGGGGCCGAGAACAGCGCGCCCTACGCGATCTACAACATTGGCAACCATCGGGCGGTGCAGATCGAAGCATTCATCGACGAGCTGGAACGGCTGCTCGGTCGACGCGCGATCAAGCACTACCTGCCGCTGCAACCGGGGGACGTGCCGGCAACGTTCGCGTCCATTGCGCGCATAACCGCTGCGACCGGCTTTACGCCGACAACGCCTCTCGCGGAAGGGCTCGCGCGCTTCGTGGCCTGGTATCGCGAGTACTACGGCGGAGGAAAGGCGAGCCACGCATGTTAGAATTCGCGCCCCCTCGATAGGCAGCGCTTATGCTTCTGGTGACCGGAGGTGCCGGCTTTATCGGCTCCAACTTCATCCTCGACTGGTGCGCGGCGAGTGCCGAGCCGGTGGTCAATCTCGACAAATTGACCTACGCCGGCAATCTCGGCAATCTGGCTCCGCTCGCGCGCGATCCGCGCCACGTTTTCGTGCGCGGCGACATCGGCGATGTCGCGCAGGTCGAGGCGCTCCTGACGCAGTACCGGCCGCGCGCGGTCCTCAATTTCGCCGCCGAAAGCCACGTTGATCGTTCGATCCACGGACCGACCGAGTTCATTGCCACCAACCTGGTGGGCACCTTCGGCTTGCTCCAGGCAGTCCGCGGCTATTGGAACGCCCTGCCCGCCCCCGAGCGCGCGCGCTTCCGCTTGCTGCACGTCTCGACCGACGAGGTATACGGATCGCTGGATCCCACCGCGCCGGCTTTTCGCGAAACGACGCCGTACGCTCCGAACAGCCCATACGCTGCGTCGAAGGCCGGCGCCGATCATCTGGTGCGCGCGTACAGCCACACCTACGGCCTGCCGACGCTGACGACGAACTGCTCAAACAATTACGGGCCGCGGCAATTCCCGGAGAAGTTGATTCCGCTGATGCTGCACCACGCGCTCGCAGGCGAGCCGCTGCCCGTCTACGGGGATGGACTCAATGTGCGCGACTGGCTCTACGTCGGCGACCATTGCGCGGCGCTGCGCGCAGTGCTCGAGCGCGGACGGCCGGGCGAAACCTACAACATCGGCGGCAATGCGGAGATGACCAATCTGCAGGTCGTGCGCGCGCTCTGCCAGCTCTTGGGCGAGCTCCGGCCCGGGCGCGACTACGCTGCGCAAATCACCTTCGTCAAGGATCGCGCCGGGCACGATCGTCGCTATGCGATCGATGCCGGCAAGATCCGCAGCGAGCTCGGGTGGACGCCGGCCGAAACCTTCGCCACGGGTCTCGCGCGCACCCTGGCCTGGTATATCGACAACGCGGCTTGGCTGGCCGCGGTGACGAGCCGGGAATACCAGCAGTGGATCACGCTTAACTACTCCGCCCTCTCCACCGCCGCATGAGCGCGCGCAAAGGCATCATTCTCGCCGGCGGCTCCGGGACGCGCCTGTACCCGGTAACGCAGGTCATTTCGAAGCAGCTCTTGCCGGTGTACGACAAGCCGATGATCTACTATCCGCTGTCGACGCTCCTGCTCGCCGGCATCCGCGACATCCTGCTCATTTCGACGCCGCAGGACACGCCGCGATTCGCGCAGCTTCTGGGCGATGGCGCACGCTGGGGCATTCGCCTCTCCTACGCCGTTCAGCCTTCGCCCGGCGGGCTCGCCCAGGCGTTCATCATCGGCCGCGACTTTGTCGGGCGCGATCTTTCCGCGTTGGTGCTCGGCGATAACATCTTCTACGGCCACGAGCTGCAGCCGCTGCTGCAGCAGGCCAACCGGCGTACCGAGGGCGGCACGGTCTTCGCCTATCCCGTCGCCGATCCGGAACGCTATGGCGTGGCCGAGTTCGACAGCCACGGCCGGGTGCTAAGCCTGGAGGAGAAGCCACAGCATGCGAAGTCGCGCTACGCGGTGACCGGCTTGTATTTTTACGACAACCAGGTGCTCGACATCGCCGCTGCGCTCAAGCCGTCGCCGCGCGGCGAACTCGAGATCACGGACGTCAACCGCTCCTACCTCGCGAAGGGCGAGCTGGCGGTTGAAGTGCTCGGACGCGGCATGGCCTGGCTCGATACCGGTACCCACGAATCGCTGCTCGAAGCCGCCCAGTACATCGAGACCATCGAGCGCCGCCAGGGCCTCAAGATCGCCTGTCCCGAGGAGATCGCCTATCGCCTGGGCTATATCGACGCCGCCGCCCTGGAGAAGCTCGGCCAGACGATGGCCAAAAACGCTTACGGCCGCTACCTGCTCGGTTTGCTGCGCGAGCCGCTCATCCGCTGAAAGCGCATCCGCCTCCCGCCCCGCTTAGTCGCACCGCGTCTTCGAACCTGCCGTGAACGTGACCCCTACCGCACTGCCCGACGTGCTGCTGATCGAGCCCAAGGTATTCGGCGACGAGCGCGGGTTCTTCTTCGAAAGCTGGAACCAGCGGCTGCTTGCCGCCGCAGGGCTGGAGGCAGGCTTCGTGCAGGATAACCACTCCTGCTCGGCGCGCAATGTGTTGCGCGGGCTGCACTATCAAATCGAACACGCGCAGGGCAAGTTGGTGCGGGTCTGCAGCGGTGCGGTGTTCGACGTGGCCGTCGACATGCGCAGGGCGTCGCCCACCTTCGGCCGCTGGGTCGGCATGACGCTTTCCGCCCAAAGCAAGCAGATGCTCTGGATCCCGCCCGGATTCGCCCATGGCTTCCTCGTTCTTTCCGAGGTGGCAGAGTTCCTTTACAAGACCACCGACTACTGGTACCCCGAGCACGAACGCACCCTGCTTTGGAATGACCCGGCGATCGGAATCGTCTGGCCGCTTTCCGGCCCGCCAACGCTGGCGAAGAAGGATGCGGCAGGGCAGCCCCTGGCGCTCGCGGACGTCTTTGCGTGACGACTTGACCCGGCCAACCATTCTGGTCATCGGCGCGAACGGGCAGCTCGGCTACGAAATCGCGCGGCTCCTCCCGGCGCACGGCGAGGTCACGGCGCTCGACCGCTCGCGCCTCGACCTCGCCGACGTCGACGCCATCCGGGCCACCGTCGAGGCGATCCGGCCACAGCTCATTGTCAACGCCGCGGCCTACACTGCGGTCGACCAGGCCGAGCGCGAGCAACAGGTTGCCGAGGCGATCAACGCGCGGGCAGCGGGTGTATTGGCCGAGGAAGCGAAGCGCCGGGACGCGGTATTGATCCACTTCTCGACCGATTATGTTTTCGACGGCGGCGCATCGAAGCCCTATGACGAGCAGGCGCCGACCCGTCCGCTCAATGCCTATGGACGCAGCAAGCTGCACGGGGAACAGGCTATCTTAGCGACGGGCGCCGCCGCCATCACCCTGCGCACCAGTTGGGTATACGCGCGGCGCGGGCACAACTTCCTGCTGACCATGCGCCGGTTGGGCGCGCAGCGCGATCAGTTGCGCATCGTCGCCGATCAGTTCGGAGTTCCGAATTGGAGCCGGCAGCTCGCCGAGGCGACGAGCGCGATCGTCGCCGACGGCCTGCCTGCGCTGGCTGCGCGCGCCGGGCTGTATCACCTAAGCGGGCATGGACAGGCGAGCTGGTTCGAGTTTGCGCAGGCAATCTTCGCCGATGCGACGCGGCCGAGCCTCTTGCCGATCGCCAGCGCCGAGTATCCGACCCCTGCCGTGCGTCCGGCTTTCACGGTGCTCGCGACGGCCAAGTTCGAACAGGCCTTCGGCTTCGGCCTGCCGCACTGGCGCGACACGCTACGCCGCTGTCTGGCCGCAGCGGACTAGATCAGGCAACAAACCGAAACCCGGGCGAGGTGCCCGGTCCGGCGTGAAAAAGGCGGCCTCGGGCCGCCTGCAGATTACCGTCGCCAACCCGGGGCCTCAGTGCAGCCCGGCGGTGTACTCGGCAAGCGCGCGCATGTCGCTCTCGCTCAGGCGGCCGGCAATCTGGTTCATTATCTTGCCGTTGGTGTCCTTGCCCTCTTTGTCCAACCCGCGCTCGCCGGCCTTGAAGGCCTGCAATTGCGCGAACGTGTAATCGGCGTACTGGCCGGAAAGGCGCGGGTAGCGCACCGGAACGCCGCTGCCGTTCGGGGCATGACATGCGGCGCAGGCGGGCGTTGCGTTCGCCGCGCTGCCGCCGCGATAGAGCTTCTGCCCGGCTGCCGCGAGCGCCGGGTCCTTCGCCGCAAGACCCTTGGGCGTCTTGGCGGCGAAGTAGACCCCGAGCGCTTGCATATCTTCCGGCGTCAGGTTGGCGACGATCGCCGCCATGATGGCGTTGCTGCGAACCCCGCTCTTGAAGTGCATCAACTGCAGGGTGATATACTCGGGCAGCTGTCCGGCCAGCGAAGGATTGGCGGCGCTCGCGCTGTTGCCATCGGCGCCGTGACAGGCAGCGCAGACGGTATTGACGATCTGCTGCGCCTTGGCGAGATCGGGCTTGCCGCCGTTCGGTTGCGCCGAAACGCCGGACGCGATCGCCGCGCACGCCGCCAGCAGCACCCACGTTTGCTTCATTCCCAAACTCCCCTCGCGCTACCCCTGCTTCGCTCGACCGTGCCGGACACGGCCATAGCCTTGCTGCCGGACGGGTTATGCGCGCCGCGTATTCTACCGAAAAGGCCCGATGCGGCGAAATGCAGGGCGCGATCCGTAGGCTGCCAGGGAAGGGCAAAGCCTTGAGGCATCCGTTCCAACACGCCGAGTTTGTGACAACGGCTGCGAACTGGCACCAGCTGCCCGGCGATGATGCACCCGAAGTCGCGTTTGCGGGTCGCTCCAACGCCGGCAAATCGTCGGCTATCAACGCGCTCACGCAGCGCTCCCGGCTCGCCTACGTCAGTCGCACGCCAGGGCGCACCCAGCACATCAATTTCTTCCGCGCGCCCTCCGGTGTCCTGCTGGCCGACTTGCCGGGCTATGGATACGCCGCGGTGCCGCCGAAAATCCGCCGCCACTGGGAGGCCTTTGTCGCCCGCTACCTAAGCCAGCGGGAACCGTTGCTGGGCCTCGTGCTGGTCATGGACGCGCGGCACGCATTCACCCTGCTCGACCGGCAACTGCTCAACTGGTTCCTCCCCAGCGGGCGCCCGGTGCGCATCCTGCTCACCAAGGCCGACAAGCTCGGCACGAGCGCACAACGCGACGCGCTGCGCAATGCGCAGGGCGTTCTGGCGCGCGACTTTGCCGCCGGCTGGATCGAGGTGCAGTTGTTTTCGGCGACCAAGCATGTCGGCCTCGCCGAAGCGGAGGCCGCGCTCAGCCTCTGGCTCGCGCCCTCGCAAAGCGGTGGCGCGGATAAAGAAAGGCCCCGGCATCAAGGGGAGTGACACGGGGCCCAAAACGCCCTGCGATTGGTGAACACTCACAACCGTAGGACACCCGCTCAGGGAGGAAAGCGGGAGACGTTACAACCGTCCATCCAAATGGACCGCCGACCGGCATGAGAGTTCCTTCGCCCCGACGCCGCGCAATAGTCGAGATGCACGTCGGGTTAACGGCAACGCCGTATTGCGCCAGGCGAGCTTGCCCCTGATGGAGCGCGCGCGCTAGGATGCGGCGAGCCGGCGCCGCGGGGTGCTCTCGTGCCCGCGCGCCGGCGTCAAATCGAGCCCTGCGGCGATGCACTTTGTGGGTAAGTTCCCTGAACGACGACCGCGCCGCATGCGGCGCGATGACTTCTCGCGCCGGTTGATGCGCGAAAGTCGGCTCGGCCCCGACCACCTCATTTACCCGGTGTTCGTGCAGGAGGGCCACGGGCGCGAAGACGCCGTGCCGTCGCTGCCCGGCGTGGCGCGCAAAAGCATCGATCGGCTCCTCGGCGATGCCGAACGCTGCCTCGAGCTCGGCGTGCCGGCGATCGCTTTGTTTCCGGTCATCGGCCCAGAATTGAAATCGCTCGACGCCGCCGAGGCGTGGAATGCGCAGGGACTGGTACCGCGCGCCGTGCGGGCGCTCAAGGGGCGGTTCCCCACGCTCGGCGTCATTACCGACGTCGCGCTCGATCCATACACAAGCCATGGCCAGGATGGACTGGTCGACGCCAGCGGGTATGTGGTCAACGACCCGACTGTTGCGGCGTTGACCAGGCAGGCGGAGTGCCACGCCGCGGCCGGCGCGGACATCGTGGCGCCGTCGGACATGATGGACGGCCGCATAGGCGCCTTGCGCGCCGCGCTCGACCGGGGGGGCTTCGATCGCGCCCGGATCCTCGCCTACTCCGCCAAATACGCCTCAAGCTTCTACGGGCCGTTCCGCGATGCGGTGGGCTCGGCGGCCAATCTCCAGGGCGGCGACAAATACACCTATCAAATGGATCCCGGTAACTCGGACGAGGCGCTGTGGGAGGTCTACCTCGATCTGCAGGAAGGCGCCGACATGGTTATGGTCAAGCCGGGGCTGCCCTACCTCGACATCGTCCACCGCGTCAAAGATGCCTTCGGGGTGCCAACTGCGGTCTATCAGGTGAGCGGTGAGTTTGCGATGCTCAAAGCCGCCGCGCAGCAGGGCTGGCTCGACGAGCGCGCCTGCGTGCTCGAGACCCTTACCGCCTTTCGCCGTGCCGGCGCCGACGCGATCCTGACCTATTTCGCCCTGGATGCCGCGACCTGGCTGCGCTCGGACAAGTCTGGCTAGCCGTCCTTCTGCGCGCCAAGTAGTACCCGCAGCTGGTCTACGGTCAGGCGTTCCTCGGGCGGTGCCGCCCGGTCGCGCCGCGGCCGGTTGCGCCGCTGCTGCGGGGTAAGGATCACCAGCCGCACCGTCGCCTGCTGCGACTCCAGCCGCAGCTGCGGCTCCCGCCCCGGCGCGGTCACCGCGGCGTAAGCAACTCCCGCGTTGATCAACGACAATTCGACCGATTTGGCGTCCTCGGCCTCGAGTTCGAGCCGTACCTCGCTGTGGACCGTGGCCCAGCCGGCCGCGACCGCGCCGGTGAGCAGCGGCTTCCATTGCGCCAAGCGTTCCATCCAGCCTAGCGCGTCCAGGCGCTGGGCACGCAAGGATGCTTCCTGGGCGGTGCCTTGGAACAGGGTGTTGTAATCGCGCAACGCCTGCTCGACCTCCTCATTGCCGGGCAAGGCTTCGTGGTCGGGAAGCCCAAGCTGGCGACAGGCCTTGCGCTTGGCGGCCTGCCAGTCGTTTAGGCCGTGCTCGGCAATCAGCCGCGCCGTGGCCTGGGCGATTCGCGCCCGATTGCGAAGCGCGCGCAAGGAGTCGGGGCGAGACACTCGGGGGGCGCGCTAAAAGAGTTGGTTGCGGATTTCGCCCGGGGTTCGCTGGCTCCCCGGTGCGAGCGCATCGTCCCGGTCTTTGGGGGGGAACTCGGCGTAGAAGTATTCGCTGATGCCGCCTTGATCGTTGGGCTCGCGCAGCCCTGTTTCGGGGTTGATCTTGGCCACCAGAATGCCGTCGGGCGGCTGCAGCGGAAGCTCCGGCACGCCCTTTAGCACCTTGGCCATGAAGTACATCCACGTCGGCAGCGCGGCCACCGCTCCGGTCTCGTTGGTGCCGAGCGTCTTCGGCTGATCGAAACCGATCCACGCCACCGCCACCCTCGACGCGTTGAAGCCGCAGAACCAGGCATCGATGTTGTCATTGGTGGTGCCGGTCTTGCCGGCGAGATCCTGTCGTCCCAGCTGCATCGCCCGGGCGCCCGTCCCCGCGCGCACCACGTCGCGCAGCATCGTCGTCATGATGAAGGCGTTGCGCGCATCGATCGCCGGCTCGGCACCCTGCTTGGCCACGCTGGGCTGTGCGCTGGAAAGAATGTTGCCGCGGCCGTCGACGACGCGATCGATAAGGTAAGGTGTGACGCGGTAGCCGCCGTTGGCGAAAATGGCGTAGGCCCCGAGCATCTGCAAGGGGGTCGCGTTCCCCGCGCCCAAGGCCATCGGCAGGTACGGCGGATGCAGCTTGGGGTCGAAACCGAAGCGCGCGATGTAATCCTGCGCATACTGAGGGCCGATGGCCTGCATTACGCGTACGGTGACCAGGTTCTTTGACTTCATCAGGGCGTTGCGCAAACGCATCGGTCCCTCGAACTTGCCGTCGTAGTTCTTCGGTTCCCAGGGTTCGCTGCCGGTCTGCGCCGCATCGAAGTACAGCGGCGCATCGTTGACCACAGTGGCCGGGCTGAAACCCTTCTCCAGCGCCGCGGAGTAGATGAACGGCTTGAATGCCGACCCCGGCTGGCGCAGGGCCTGGGTGACATGGTTGAACTGGTTGCGGTCGAAATCGAAGCCGCCCACCAGGGCCAGGATCGCGCCATCGGAGGGTCGGGCAGAGACGAGTGCCGATTCGACCTGCGGCAACTGGCTAATCTGCCAATGTCCCTTGTCGTCACGACTCACCCGAACGATCGCGCCGCGGCGGATGCGGCTTCCCGCCGCGGCCTTGTCCGACAGCGACCGCGCCGCGAACTTGAGCCCGTCGCCACCGATGGCGACCGTGTCGCCGTCGCTTAATACCGCTTTGACCTCGGTGGGTGAGGCCCCGAGGACGATTGCCGGATCGAGGTTGTCGCTCTCGGCCAGGTCCTGGAAGGCCGCGTCCAAGGCCTGCTCCAATTCCGCCGCGTCTCCGGGCAGGCTCACATAGCCTTCCGGACCGCGGTAGCCGTGGCGCCGATCGTAATCCATTACGCCTCGCCGCACTGCAGCATAGGCGGCTTCCTGATCCGTCTTGTGCAGAGTCGTGTAAACGGTCAGGCCGCGGGTGTAGGTGTCCTCGCCGTAGGTTTCGAACAGGGTCTGGCGCACCATTTCGGCGACGTAATCGGCGTGGGTGGTCGTGTCGCGGGCGGTTTGCCGGACCACCAGCGGGGACGCCTGCGCCGCCTCGAATTGGGCGTCGGTGATGAAGTGCAGCTCGTGCATGCGCCGCAGCACATAGAACTGGCGCGTGCGAGCGCGCTTCGGATTAGCCACCGGGTTGTAGGCCGAGGGCGCCTTGGGCAGTCCCGCCAGCATGGCCGCCTCAGGGACGTCGATCTGGGCCAGCGGCTTGCCGAAATAGATCTGCGACGCCGCGGCAAAGCCATAGGCCCGCTGGCCGAGGAAAATCTGGTTGACGTAGAGTTCGAGGATCTGGTCCTTGGACAGGTTGGCCTCGATCTTGTAGGCGAGCAGGACCTCGCGCAGCTTGCGCGTCAGGGTTCTTTCCCGGGTAAGGAAGAAGTTGCGGGCGACCTGCATGGTGATCGTGCCGGCACCCTGCTGGCTGCCACCGCCGGCGTTGGATAGCGCCGCGCGCAACACCGAAAGGTAGTCGACACCCCCATGCTGGTAGAAACGCTCGTCCTCGGCAGCAAGGATCGCTTCGCGCATCACGGCGGGGACATCCTTGATCTTTACCAGCGCCCGCCGCTCCTCGCCGAACTCCCCCAAAAGCTCTCCTTCCGCGAAGACGATTCGTAGGGGGATCTTGGGTTGATAGTCGGTCAGGGCCTCTAGCGAGGGCAAAGTGGGATAAAGCAGGGCAAAGACAAAGGCAACCAGCAGCGTCCCGACCAGCGCCAAGCCAAAAAGCACGGACGCCAGGTAGATAAGCCACCGCTTTAGCATGGGTGAATGAAAGTTACCGGAGGGGCGGACAGGAGCCGCAATTATATGCAGGGTTAGAAGCCAGATAAACTTGAAAAAAAGAAATTGCCATGGTTTATACTTGCTGCTAGGATTTAATGTAGTTTATATGTAATGCGGCTAACCATCCCATGCTGAAGGAAAAACTCGCCCCCGCGTTTGCATTCTTGCAGACGACTTCGCCGCCCTTGATCGGCGTCGATATCAGTTCGTCCGCGCTCAAGCTGGTCGAATTGTCGGAAGCGGGCAAGGGCGCCTATCGTCTCGAGCGCTATGCGGTCGAGCCGCTCCCCAAGGACGTGGTCACGGACGGTAACATCGCCAGCCTCGACCAGGTCAGCGAGGCCCTGCGCCGTGCCCACAAGCGACTGGGCTCGCGCAACAGAAACGTCGCCATGGCCCTGCCCACGGCGATGGTAATCACCAAGAAGATCATCGTCCCGGCCGGCCAGACCGAGGAAGAACTGGAGCTGCAGGTGGAGGCCGAGGCCAACCAGTACATTCCCTTCGCCCTGGACGAAGTCAATCTCGACTTCCAGATTCTCGGCCCGGCACCGAACAATGCGGATGAAGTCGAGGTCCTGATCGCCGCCTCGCGCAAGGAAAAGGTTGAGGACCGGGTGGCAATCGCGGAGGCCGCCGGGTTGAAGCCGCGGGTCATGGATGTCGAATCCTACGCGACCGAGGAAGCGTTCCAGATGATCGCACCGTCGCTGCCGGCCAACGGCCGCGATCAGAACATCGCCCTGGTCGACATCGGTGCCCATGTGATGCATTTCTACGTCCTGCGCAACAACCAGATTCTGTTCTCCCGCGACCAGGCATTCGGCGGCAACCAGCTCACGCACGAGATCCAGCGCGCCTTCAACCTGTCGCCCGAGGAAGCCGAGTCGGCGAAGAAGAATGCGGGCCTGCCGGAGAATTATGACGCCGATGTGCTGCAGCCGTTCATGGAAACGCTGGCCCTTGAGGTGACCCGGGCGCTGCAATTCTTCTTCACCTCGACCTCGTACAACCAGGTCGACCAGATCGTGCTCACCGGCGGTTGCGCGTTGGTTCCCGCCCTGGACGAGCTCGTCGGGAAGCGTGCAGGCGTCAACACCATCATCGGCAACCCGTTCGCGAACATGTCGGTGTCGGATCGTATCCGGCCGCGGCAGCTTGCCGCGGATGCCCCGCTGCTCCTCATCAGCTGCGGTCTGGCGATGCGGGGCTTTGACTGACATGGTCCGCATCAATCTGCTCCCCCACCGGGAGCAAAAGCGCCAGGCGCGGCAGCGGCAATTCATCTCGCTCTCCGTCGGGCTGGTGATCCTGGCGATTGCCGTGGTGGGGCTCGTCCATATCATTATCGCCGCGCGAATCGAGGATCAGAACAGTCGTAATGCGCTGCTCAAGTCCGAAATCGCCAAGCTCGACGACCAGATCAAGGAGATCGATCGCCTCCGCGACCAGACGCAGGCGCTGCTGGCGCGCAAGCAGGTGGTCGAAACGCTGCAGGCGAACCGAACCGAGGCGGTGCATCTTTTAGATCAGCTCGTCCGGCAGCTGCCCGACGGGGTTTACCTCAAGTCGGTCAAGCAAAGCGGCACCAGGGTCACGCTCGATGGGTATGCACAGTCCAACGCGCGGGTTTCGACATTGATGCGCAACATCGAGGGTTCGCCCTGGCTCACGGCGCCGGAGCTCATCGAAATCAAATCCGTGGCACTGGACAAGCAGAAGGTCAATGAATTCACGCTCGCCATGCAGATCAAGCGTGCGCAGCCGGCCGCCGAAACCTTGGGCGTCAAGCCGGGAACGCCGCCGGCGAAGATGGCTCCGGCCGGCAAGACCGCGTCCACTTCTGTCAACGGACCACCCGCATGACGCTCGACGACATCCGCCGCCTCAACATTCGCGACGCCGGTAATTGGCCGCTGCCGGTCAAAGTCGTGGCGCTTGCCCTCGGTTTCGTGCTGATCCTCGTCGCCGGCGGTTTGCTCGACTGGCGCGATCAGTTCGACTCGCTCGACCAGGCGCAGGCCGAGGAGGGCAAGCTGCGGCAGGCGTACGCATCGAAGAAAGCCAAGGCGGTCAATTTGGAACTCTATGTGCAGCAGCTAAGAGAGATCGAACAGTCCTTCGGTGCCCTGCTCAAGCAGCTGCCCAACAAGTCCGAGATGGATGCCTTGCTGACGGACATCAATCAGGCCGGACTCGGCCGCGGCCTGCAGTTTGAGCTGTTCAAGCCGGCAACGACGGAAAAGATGGCCGACTTCTACGCCGAGCTTCCGATCAACATCAAGATCACCGGCAACTACCACGACATGGGCGCCTTCGCGAGTGACGTCGCGCAGTTGCCGCGGATCGTGACGCTCAACGATATCAGCATCCAGGCCGACAAGGGCACGCTCACCATGGATGCGGTGGCCAAGACCTTCCGCTATCTGGACGAAGACGAGGTGGCCAAGCAGCGCAAGGCGGCGATGGATGCGAAGAAGGCCAAGAAGAGATGAGCCCGCGGCTTGCCTGCTACCTTGGCATTGGTCTGCTTCTCGCCGGCTGCGGAGGCGAGAGCCATCAGGACTTGCGCGCCTGGATGCAGGAGCAGGGCAAGGGAGTCAAGGGCAAGCTCGACCCCCTGCCCCAGGTCAAGCCCTATGAGCCGTTTACCTATAACGCCTTCGATCTGCCGGACCCGTTCAAGCCGCGAAAGATCGAGCCCCTCAAGGGCGGTAACAACCTGGCGCCCGATCTCACCCGGCGCAAAGAGCCGCTGGAGGCGTATCCGCTCGAATCGCTGCAGATGGTGGGAACGCTGCAGCGGGGCAAGGCGACGTTTGCGCTGGTGCGAACCACGGAAAAGGACATCTACCAGGTCAAGGTCGGCAATTACCTGGGCCAAAATTTTGGCGTGATTGTTGGCATTACCGACAGCGAGATTCGGCTCAAGGAACTCGTCCAGGACGGCACGGGGGACTGGACCGAGCGATCGAGCACCCTTCAACTCGCGGAAGCGACGGATCAAAGACAGGAGCGAAGACGATGAGCCCCTTGCCATCCACTGGATCCCTACGCCGCCGCTGGCGCGTGTGGACAATAATGCTCGGCGCCGCAACCATGGCTGCCTTCGGTACCGCGCCGGTTCTCGCCCAGGCGCTCAACAGTATCGATAACTTGAGCGTGTCCAAGTCGACCTCGGGTCGCACCGTTATCAAGTTCACCCTCAAGGCTCCCCTGGCGAACCCGCCCGCGGGTTTCACCATCGCCAATCCGCCGCGCATTGCGCTCGATTTTCTCGATACCGGCAACGGCCTCGGCCGGTCAGCTCAGGACATCGGCGATGCGACGTTGCGCAGCGTCAACGTGGTCCAGGCGGGGTCCCGGACCCGGGTTGTGTTCAACCTCAACAAGCCACAGACATTCGAGACCCACGTCGAGGGCAACACGGTGTTGGTGACCTTGGCCGATCAGGGCGGGGTCGCCGGGAGCCCGGAGACGACGGTCGTGTCGCGTTTCGCCGAAGCGCGACCGGGCGAGGCCTCGCACACTTTGCGTGATGTCGATTTCCGCCGCGGCAAGAACGGCGAGGGCCGGATCATCGTCGACCTGTCGGACAGCACGACCGGCATCGATATTCGCCAGCAGGGACGTACGCTGGTCGTCGATTTCCTCAAGACCACGCTGCCGCGCAACCTGGAGCGCCGGCTTGACGTCGGCGATTTTGCCACGCCGGTTGCGACGATCGATACCTTCACGCAGGGCGGCAACACCCGGATGGTGATCGAGCCGCGCGGCCTGTGGGAACACTCCGCATACCAGACGGACAATCGCTTCATCCTCGAAATCAAGCCGATCCAGGAGGATCCGAACAAGCTTACCCAGGGCTCGCGCCAGGGCTACAAGGGCGAGAAGCTGTCGCTGAACTTCCAGAACGTGGAGGTGCGGGCGGTGCTGCAGGTGATCGCCGACTTCACCGGACTGAACATCATCACCAGCGACACGGTGACCGGCAGCCTGACGCTTCGGCTCAAGGACATCCCCTGGGACCAGGCGCTCGACATCATCATGCAGACCAAGGGCCTCGACATGCGCAAGAACGGCAACGTCGTTCTGATCGCGCCGCGTGAAGAGCTCGCCCTGAAGGAGAAGCAGGCGCTCGAAAGCAGGCAGCAGATAAGCGACCTCGAGCCGCTGCAGACGGAGAGTTTCCAGCTTAACTACCAGAAGGCCCGCGACGTCAAGAACCTGCTCGATGGCGTATCGACCAGCGTGAGTGCGAACATTACCGGCCCCCAGGGTAATACCGCCACCGTCTCATCGGGCAGCAACAGAGGGCAGCGCTTTCTCTCCCCGCGCGGCACCTCCGTGTTCGACGAGCGCACCAACACGCTGTTCGTGCAGGACACCGCGTCCCGCCTCGAGGAAGTACGGCGCCTGATCCGCCAGATCGACGTTCCGGTGCGCCAGGTGCTCATCGAAAGCCGCATCGTCATCGCCAGCGACACCTTCAGTCGCCAGCTTGGGATACGTCTCGGGGTCCAGACCGGCTTCACCCTGGGTACCCGTTACGCCGGCGGCATCGGCGGCAGTTTGTCGACGCAGCCGGTCGTGACCTGCACCTCGACGGGTACCGGCAGCGCCCAGACCTGCACCCGGACCACGAACACCCAGACGCCGTTTGAATTGGCCTCCGGCATTGCCAGCGCGGGCTACTCCAATCCGGAGCAACTCAACGTCAATCTGCCGGTCCCGAGCCCTGCCGGCCAGCTGGCCCTGACGCTTATCAACCTCGGCAGCGGCAACCTGGTGAACCTGGAGTTATCGGCACTCGAAGCCGACACGCTGGGCAAGGTCGTGTCCAGGCCGCGAGTCGTGACCGCCGACAACGGCAAGGCGCACATCGAACAGGGCACGGAGATTCCTTACATCGTCAACGGCACGCTCACGACCGCGCCGACGGTGGAGTTCAAGAATGCCGTGCTTTCGCTTGACGTCACGCCGCAGATCACGCCGGACAACCACATCATCATGAAGGTCGAAGTGCGTGATGACACGGTGGGCCAGACCGTTATCATCCAGGGCAGCGAATACCCGGCGATCGATACCAAGAGCGTGGTCACCCAGATCATGGTGAACAACGGCGACACCGCGGTCATCGGCGGCATTTACCAGGAGACGGTCAACAACAACGTGACCAAGGTGCCGTTCCTTGGCGACCTCCCCATCCTGGGCTACCTGTTCAAGCAGACCTCAAAGGATATCGAGAAGACCGAGCTGCTGATCTTCCTGACCCCGCGCGTGGTCAAGGAAGCGGTCACTGCGGAACGCTAGGCGGCGCTAACTCGCGTCGGCCGCGACGCTAAACTACAATGCCCCGATGCAGCTGCATCGGGGCAATCTGTTTCTGGTCGGCATGCCGGGCTGTGGCAAGTCAACGCTCGGCCGCCTGCTTGCCAAGCGACTCGACAAGCCGTTCTACGATGCCGACGTGGAGCTCGAGCGCCGGCTCGGGGTGACGATCCCGGTCATCTTCGAGCTGGAAGGCGAGCCCGGCTTTCGCGACCGCGAAGAAGCCGTCTTGTCCGACCTCGTCCAGCAGAGCAACGTCATCGTCTCCACCGGCGGCGGCGTCATCCTGCGTCCGTCGAACCGGGAGCGGCTCAAGCAGGGCGGTACGGTGCTCTACCTGCATGCCACGCCGGCCACGCTGTGGGAACGCACACGGCACAGCAAGCACCGGCCGCTTTTGCAGGCTCCGGACCCGTTTGCGCGTGTGCAGGAGCTCTACGCGACGCGCGACGCGCTCTATCGTGCTGTCGCCGACGCGGTGGTCGAGTCGGACCGGGAGCAGGTTAGCCGCCTCGCCCATCGGCTGGAGCAACAGCTGCGGGCCGCGGCCGGAGCGTGACCGCCGTGCCGGCGCTCACCGTCGCGCTTGGCGCGCGCAGTTATCCGATTCACATCGGTGCCGGGCTGCTGGCTCGCAGCGGCGAGCTGCTCGCGACGCTGCCGGCCGCGCACGTCGTGGTGGTCACCAACCCGACCGTCGCCCAGCATCACCTCGAAGCGCTGCAACGCGCGCTGACCGCCGCCACCCTGCGTCACGACGTAATCGTCGTTCCCGATGGGGAACAGTACAAGGACTGGTCAACGCTGCATCAGATCCATACGCGCCTGCTCGAGCTCGGCGCGGAACGCTCGACGACGTTGCTCGCGCTTGGCGGCGGTGTGATCGGCGACCTCACCGGCTTTGCGGCAGCGACCTACCAGCGCGGCGTTGCCCTGGTGCAGCTCCCCACGACGCTGCTCGCGCAGGTCGACTCCGCGGTCGGTGGCAAGACCGCCGTCAACCATCCGCTGGGCAAAAACATGATCGGCGCGTTCCATCAGCCGCTGCTGGTGATCAGCGACACGGATACGCTGCGCACGCTGCCGCAGCGGGAGTACGTCGCCGGGATTGCGGAAATCATCAAGTGCGGCGCGGTCCGCGATTCCGCACTCTTCGAGTGGCTTGAAGCGAACATGGAGCTTCTGCTGGCCCGCGACCCGATCGCCATTGCGCACGCGGTAAGGGAATGTTGTCGCATCAAGGCGGACGTTGTCGCGGCGGACGAGCGTGAAACGGGCGAGCGTGTGTTGCTTAATTTCGGCCATACGTTCGGACATGCGATCGAAGCGGGAACCGGATACGCCAGCTGGCTGCACGGCGAGGCCGTCGCCGCCGGAATGGTGCTCGCGGCCCGGCTCTCGCTGCGCATGTCCGGTCTTCCTGCGCAGGATGCCGACCGCTTGCGTTTGCTGCTCGAGCGCGCCGGACTTCCGACGCAAGCGCCGCCGCTCGGCGCGGAACGCTACATGCAGCTGATGGCCCGAGACAAGAAAGTCGAAGGCGGTGCAATGCGCTTCGTTCTTCTTGCCAGGCTGGGACGGGCGATCGCTCGACGCGACGTTCCACTCACGGAAGTTCGCGCGATCGTCGCCTAGACTAAAAAAACGGCGCCTGAGGGCGCCGTCGTAGTCTTCCGCGCCGGCCCCGCGCCGGCGCTCGTCGTCAATTGCACGTCACCGATGCAGCTGCGGTCAGCTGCGGCTTGCTCGTATCGCCAATGAGGATCGTATGCTTCCCCGACCCGTCGGCGAAGTTGCTGATGCCGAATGACCCGGGCGAGGTCGTGACCGGACTCGGTACGATGACTGCGCCGGAGGATGCGACGCTGAACGGCGGTGTGCCTCCACTGATCGTGAACGGGAACGTCTTTCCGGTGCAGCTACCAGCGCCCATTACCGTGTAGGAGGCCGGCGAGACCGTGATCGGCGACGGCGGCGGCGTCGGGGGTGTCAAGGTGCCGAGCTGATTGATCAGGGTCGCCGTTGTCTGCAATCCGGTCGCATCGCTAATCGTGAACACCAGCGGGTTGACGCAGTTGCCGTTGGTGACGGCCCTGAAGGCACCACCGCTCATCAGGACCGGCACACCGAAAATGCCCACCGCATTGGGGAAGGTCGAGGCCACGGTGTAGGGCGGCGTGCCACCATAAATGTAGTAAGTGACGGTGAAGCCGGTCGAACAGGTCGCGTTGTCGGGCCCGGTAATCGTCGCGGTGGCCGGTACCACCGACAGGACGGCCGAACCGTTGATCGTCTGCACGATCGTGAACTGGGCAGTCTGCTGTTCGCCGCTCGTAACGTCGGTGGCGCGTATCTGCGCCGGCTGGGTCGGTGCGGCGACATTCGCCTGAACAATCACTTCGGCGTGGCCAAACTGGTCCGACACGACGGTAAGCGACGCGACCAGCGGATTCGCCGGGTCACTGCTCTGGATGGCGAAGGCACCGCTGATGACATCGAACTTTACTTGACGGCCAGGGGTTCCGGCGCCGCCGGGTCCAGTTACCGTCACGGCCGCCGTTCCGGTCTGGCCGGAACAAATCGTATTCGCGCCGCATGCCGACGATGCCGGCGTGATGGTCAGGGTGTTGAATATGGGCGCCGGCTGGACGGTCGCCGTGGCCTGGGCCTGGGTTGCCGCCGAGTCGGTCACGGTAATGAGCACCGATTCGGTCGTTGCCACGTTTCCGGGCAGCAAGACGACGGTGCCGGTGCTGGTGGACGACCCCACGGGCAATAGCGCAGGATTGGCGGAGGTAACTAAATAGGGTGGAACGCCACCGATTACGGTCAGCAATGCCGGCGTGTTGGCATAGACCGTGATGCTCGAGGGGATGATAAGCAGCGGGCCGGGCGCGACCGGCTTCGGGGCGTAGGGATTATTCGGCGCACCGCTTCCGCCACCGCAACCGCCAAGTAACGCGAGCGCAGCGAGCGCCAGCGTGGCGAGGGCGGGCCGCAGCCAGCGAGCATTCAAACGGTTTGGCGCCATGAGCGAATCCCTAATGATGTTGTCCTAAACATTGGCCGCCGGCCGGCGGTTTTGAACGTTGCTACAAGTATATAGGCCACTTTGTTGAGATTAAAGCGCAAGTCTTAGGCGGGCGCAAGTGCTTTCGGCGGTTGAAACGCGCCGTTGACCTAAACGACGGCCTTGGTTGCCGCGATGCAACAATGCCGCTAGTATGAAAAGAAAGGGGCAGCGGCCCTGCGGCGCAGATCGTGTCGGCGTCGCCTGGCCGGCCGCAGCGACGCGCCGGCCACCGCCCCAGCGTGAGGGACGACGTGAGCGAGCATTCGAACCAACCGCAGCATCTGTCGCCGCCCAGGCAGGGCCTGTACGACCCGCGCTACGAGCACGACGCCTGCGGTTTGGGTTTCATCGCCCACATCAAGGGTCAGAAAAGCCACGCCATCATCACCCAGGCGTTGCAGGTGCTCAAAAATCTCAGCCACCGCGGCGCGACCGGCGCCGATCCGCTGCAGGGAGACGGCGCCGGAATACTTATCCAGATGCCCGACGCATTCCTGCGCCGCATGTGCGGACGTCAGGGGCTGACGCTGCCGGCCAACGGGCAATACGGCGTGGGCATGGTGTTCCTGCCCAAGGAACCGGCTTCGCGTGTTGCCTGCGAACAGGAAATCGAGCGCGCGATCGCCAGCGAAGGGCAGATCCTGCTCGGCTGGCGCGACGTGCCAACCGACAATTCGGGCCTGTCCGAGCGGACCAAGGAAGTCGAGCCGGTGATCCGGCAGGTGTTCATCGCCCGTGGCGCGAGCGAGATGGACCAAGACGCCCTGGAGCGCAAGCTCTACATCATCCGTAAAAAATCCGGGCACGCGATCCAGGCGCTGAAGCTCCGCCACGGCAAGGAATTCTACGTGCCCTCGATGTCGACGCGCACCATCGTCTACAAGGGCATGCTCTTGGCGCACCAGGTGGGCGAGTACTACCGCGACCTCACCGAACCGAGCATGGTCTCGGCGCTGGCCATGGTGCACCAGCGCTTCTCGACCAATACCTTTCCGACTTGGGACCTCGCGCACCCGTTCCGGCTGGTGTGTCACAACGGCGAGATCAATACCCTGCGCGGCAATGTCAACTGGATCCGCGCCCGGCAGCAGGCGATCGCAAGTTCGGTGCTCGGCGCCGATCTGGACAAGGTGTGGCCGCTGATCTACGACGGTCAGTCCGATTCCGCCTCCTTCGACAACGCGCTCGAGCTTCTGCTCATGGGGGGTTACCCGCTCGCCCACGCCATGATGCTGATGATCCCCGAGGCATGGGCCGGCAACGCGCTGATGGACGAGGATCGGCGGGCGTTCTACGAGTACCACGCCGCGCTCATGGAGCCTTGGGACGGACCGGCGGCCATGGCGTTCACCGACGGCCGGCAGATCGGGGCCACCCTCGACCGCAACGGCCTGCGCCCCGCGCGCTACATCGTCACCGATGACGATTACGTGATCATGGCCTCGGAAGTGGGGGTGCTCGACATCCCGGAACGCAAGGTGATCCGGAAATGGCGGCTGCAGCCGGGCAAGATGCTGCTCGTCGACACTGAGCAGGGTCGGATCATCGACGATGATGAGCTCAAGCACACGCTGGCGACGGCAAAGCCGTATCGCACCTGGATCGATCGCTCCCGCGTCGCGCTCGACTCGCTGCCCGATCCGGCGCCGCCGCAGCAATCGACGGTGCCGCTGCTCGACCGGCAGCAGGCGTTCGGCTACAGCCAGGAAGACCTCCGGATCATCCTCGCGCCGATGGCGCAGAACGGCGAGGAGGCCGTCGGCTCGATGGGCAACGACGCCGCGCTGCCCGTGCTGTCGAGCCGGCCGAAGGTCCTGTACAACTATTTCAAGCAACTCTTCGCGCAGGTGACGAACCCGCCGATCGACCCGATCCGCGAGGAGCTCGTCATGTCGCTGGTCACCTTCATCGGCCCGCGGCCGAACCTGCTCGCCGTCGACTCCGGGGCCGACGGTTCCGATCCGCCGATGCGCCTGGAAGCCGAGAAGCCGATCCTCACCGCCGGGGAGATGGAGAAGATCCGCCATATCGCGCTGTTCACCGACGGGGCGTTTCGCTCGCTCGAGCTCGATATCTGCTATCCGGCGGCCTGGGGCGCGGCCGGCATGGAAGCGGCACTGGCAAGTCTTTGCGCGCACGCCGAGGACGCGACCCGGCAGGGCTACAACATCCTCATCGTCTCCGACCGCAAGGTGTCCCCGGAGCTCATGCCGATCCCGGCGCTACTCGCCACCGCCGCGGTGCACCAGCACCTGGTGCGCAAGGGACTGCGCACCAGCACCGGGCTGGTAGTGGAAACCGGCTCGGCGCGGGAGGTGCACCAGTTCGCCTTGCTCGCCGGTTACGGCGCCGAGGCGATTCACCCCTACCTGGCGCTGGCATCGCTCGCGCAACTGCACGAGTACGTGACCGAGGTGGCCCCCGAGGAAGCGGCGAAGCACTACGTCAAGGCGATTTGCAAGGGCCTGTACAAGGTCATGTCCAAGATGGGCATCTCGACCTACCAGTCATACTGCGGCGCGCAGATCTTCGAAGCGGTGGGGCTGAGCACGGCATTCATCGAGAAACATTTCACCGGGACGGCGAGCGCTATCGAGGGCATCGGCCTGTTCGAGGTGGCGGAGGAGGCGTTCCGCCTGCACCAGCTCGCCTTTGGCGACAGCCCGCTGTTGCGCGACGCCCTCGACGCGGGAGGCGAATATCTCTATCGCATCCGCGGCGAAGAGCACATGTGGACGCCCGACTCGATTGCCAAGCTGCAGCACGCGGCGCGGTCGAACAGCTACGCCACCTACCGCGACTATGCACGGCTGATCAACGACCAGAGCAAGCGCATGCTGACCTTGCGCGGCCTGTTCGAATTCAAGTTCGCGCCCGAGGCGATTCCGCTCTCGGAGGTCGAGCCCGCGGCGGAGATCGTCAAGCGCTTCGCCACCGGGGCGATGAGTCTTGGCTCGATCTCGACCGAGGCGCACGCGACGCTCGCTGTCGCGATGAACCGCATCGGCGGCAAGTCGAACACCGGCGAAGGCGGCGAGGACGCGCGCCGGTACCCGCCGGTGCGCAAAGGAGAGACGCTCGGCTCGCGCATCGACTCGGTCGTGGTCGATGTCCCGCTCAAGGAGGGCGATTCGCTGCGTTCCAAGATCAAGCAGGTCGCCTCGGCGCGCTTCGGTGTCACCGCCGAATATCTGGTCAACGCCGACCAGTTGCAGATCAAGATGGCGCAGGGGGCGAAGCCGGGCGAGGGTGGGCAGCTGCCCGGACACAAGGTGTCACCCTACATTGCGCAGCTGCGCTTTTCGGTGCCGGGCGTCGGCCTGATCTCGCCGCCGCCGCATCACGACATCTACTCGATCGAAGACTTAGCGCAGCTCATCCACGACCTGAAGAACGCCAATCCCCAGGCCTCGATCAGCGTCAAGCTCGTCTCCGAAGTCGGCGTCGGCACCGTGGCCGCGGGGGTCGCCAAGGCCAAGTCGGATCACGTGACCATCGCCGGGCACGACGGCGGCACCGGCGCGTCGCCCGAATCGTCGATCAAGCACGCGGGCACGCCGTGGGAACTCGGACTCTCGGAGACCCAGCAGACGCTGGTATTGAACCGTTTGCGCGGACGCATCGCGGTGCAGGTCGACGGCCAGATGAAGACCGGACGCGACGTCGCAATCGGGGCGCTGCTCGGTGCCGACGAATTCGGCTTTGCCACCGCACCGCTGGTCGTCGCCGGCTGCATCATGATGCGCAAGTGTCACCTCAACACCTGCCCGGTAGGCATCGCGACGCAGGACCCGCAGCTGCGACGGAAATTCGCCGCCCTGCCGGAGCACGTCGTAAACTATTTCTTCTTCGTCGCCGAAGAAGTGCGCGAGATCATGGCCAAGCTCGGTATCCGCCACTTCAACGCGTTGATCGGTCGCTGCGACCTGCTCGAGACCCGCGCCGGCGTCGAGCACTGGAAAGCGCGCGGGCTCGATTTTTCGCGCGTGTTCTATCAGCCCAAAGTGCCGGCAACGGTCGCGCGCCACCACTGCGAAGTGCAGGATCACGGCCTGGAGCGCGCGCTCGACCATCGGCTCATCGCCGACGCCGCCGCCGCGATCGAGCAAAAGACGCCGCTGCGGCTCGAATACCGGATTCGCAATGCCCACCGCTCGGTCGGTGCGATGCTCTCCGGCACAATCGCCCGCCGCCACGGGCACGCGGGCCTGCCCGAGGACACGCTGCACGTCGCCTTCACCGGCATCGCGGGGCAGAGTTTCGGCGCCTTTCTTTCCCGCGGCGTTACCTTCGAGCTGCAAGGCGCGACCAATGATTACGTCGGCAAGGGCCTTTCGGGCGGCCGCGTGGTCGTCTATCCGGATCCGGAATCGCCGGCGCGGCCGGAGGAGAATATCGTCATCGGCAACACGGTGATGTACGGCGCGATTGCCGGTGAGGCGTACTTCCGCGGCGTGGCGGGGGAGCGCTTCTGCGTGCGCAATTCCGGCGCATCCGCCGTCGTCGAGGGCAGCGGTGATCACGGCTGCGAATACATGACCGGCGGCACTGTCGTCGTGCTCGGCCGCACGGGGCGCAACTTCGCCGCCGGCATGAGCGGCGGCATCGCCTACGTCTATGACCCCGACCGCACCTTCGCCCAGCGCTGCAACGGCGCGATGGTGACGCTCGAACACGTCGTCGCCGAGGCGGCACAGGCCCGAGTCGAGCGGGAGCTCGCGGCGGCGGGCAAGGGACGCCTGCTCCATGCCGGGCAGTACGACGAGCAGTTGCTGCGCGGATTGATCGAACGGCACCTGCGCTTCACCGCCAGCACGCTTGCACTCTCGTTGCTCGATCATTGGGAATCGGCGCGCGGCAAGTTCGTCAAGGTGTTCCCGCACGAATACCGGCGCGCGCTGGGCGAGCAGTACCTGGCACAGGTCAAAGCGGACAAGGCGCTCGAAAGCAGGCACAAAGAGACCGTGTGATGGGCAAGATCACCGGTTTCATGGAGCTTGAGCGCGTCCAGGAGGTTGCGCAGCCGACCGGGGAGCGGGTGCGCCACTACCGCGAGTTCATCCTCAGTCTCAAGGATGAAGAGGCGGCTCGTCAGGGTGCGCGTTGCATGGATTGCGGCATACCCTTCTGCCAGTCGGGCTGCCCCATCCACAACGTCATTCCGGACTGGAACGACCTGGTCTACCGGCACCAGTGGCGCCAGGCGCTCGACGTGCTGCACTCGACGAACAACTTCCCCGAGTTCACCGGCCGGGTATGCCCGGCGCCGTGCGAAGCGGCCTGCACGCTCAATATCAATGCCGACCCGGTGGGCATCAAGTCGATCGAGCACTTCATCATCGACCGCGGCTGGGAAGAGGGCTGGGTGGTGCCGCAGCCGCCGCGGACGCGCACCGAGAAGCGGGTGGCGGTGGTGGGCTCCGGACCCGCGGGAATGGCCTGCGCCCAACAGCTCGCGCGCGCCGGTCACGACGTGGTTCTGTTCGAGAAGAATGACCGCGTCGGCGGGTTGTTGCGCTACGGCATCCCCGACTTCAAGCTGGAGAAGTTTCACATCGACCGGCGCGTCGAGCAGATGCGCGCCGAAGGCGTCGAATTCAGGCTCGGTGCCCACATCGGCGGCGGTGGCGGGTCGGCGCTCGCGCTGCTCCAGGAATTCGATGCCGTGGCGCTAACCGCGGGCGCGGAGCATCCGCGCGACCTTGCCGTTCCCGGACGCGAGCTCGACGGCATTCACTTCGCGATGGATTTTCTCCCGCTGCAGAATCGGCGCGTCGCGGGTGACACGGACCTGAGCCCGCTGACGGCACACGGCAAGCATGTGGTCATTATCGGCGGCGGCGATACCGGCTCGGATTGCGTCGGCACGTCGAACCGCCAGGGCGCCACAAGCATCGTGCAGTTCGAGCTGTTGGCCCAGCCGCCGGAGCACGAGAACAAGCCCCTGGTGTGGCCCTACTGGCCGATGAAGCTGCGCACCTCCGCATCGCATGAGGAGGGCTGCCAACGCGACTGGGCGGTGCAGACCCGGGCCTTCAAGGGCGAGGGGGGCAAGGTCAAGGCGCTATGCGCCTGCCGTGTCGAATGGAAGGACGGCAAGCTGGCTGACGTGCCTGGGAGCGAATTCGAGCTCAAGGCCGACCTGGTACTCTTCGCCATGGGTTACCTGCACCCGGTGCACGAGGGGATGCTGGCGCAATTTGGCGTCAAGTACGATGCCCGGGGCAATGTCGCCGCCGACACCGAGACCTACCACACCTCGGTGCCCAAGGTGTTTGCCGCCGGCGACACGCGCCGCGGCCAATCGCTGATCGTCTGGGCGATTCGCGAGGGCCGGCAATGCGCGCGGGCAATCGATGAATTCCTCATGGGAAGCTCCGAGCTGCCGCGTTAGCTAATCGCTGCCGCGACGTCGACGTTTTTTCCCGCCGTCAGCACAATGGCCAAACTTTCGCTGCACCCGTTCGCGCCATGACAACCATCGTCTCCCTCGACCTCACGCAGTGGCAAGTGCCGCATGAGAGCGCGGCACAGCAGGACACGATCTGCGCCCTCGAACGTGGGGACGTGCTGCTGTTGCCGCACCTGGCATTCGAATTGACGGCGGAAGAGCGCCGCTTCCTCTCGCCCGCGTGGTCGGACGCGCGGGAAAAAAACATCAGTCTCGAAGCAGGCATCCTCAAAGGCGCACGCGGCGAGGCCAAGGATCTCGACCAACTCGCGCGCATGATTGGGCGTTTCGCGGCATGCGCCGGCGACCTGGTGGCCGCGCTTTTTCCGCGCTACGCCCCGTACGTCAAGCGGGCCCGCACCAGCTTCCGGCCGCAACCCGCAACCGGCAGGGCCCTGTCCTGGCGCAAGGACGATTCGCGGCTGCACATCGATGCCTTTCCGTCGCGGCCAAACCACGGCGAACGGATCCTGCGCGTGTTCGCGAACGTGAATCCGGCCGCGGACCGGGTGTGGCGCGTCGGCGACTCGTTTGCGCCGATGGCGCAAACTTTCGTGCCACGGCTTCGCCGCCAGTTGCCGGGGACGCCGGCGTTGCTCGCGCTGCTGCGCGTAACCAAGGGTGTGCGCAGCGAATACGATCACCTGATGCTCGGTCTGCACGATAGCGCCAAGGCCGACCGCGAATACCAGACGAGCTGCCCGCAGCAGACCGTTCGCTTTCCCCCAGGCTCGACCTGGGTGTGCTTCACCGATCAGGTGATGCACGCTGCGGTGTCGGGGCAGCACATGCTCGAACAGACAATCCATCTGCCGGTGACGGCGCTCTACGATCCGGAGAGCTCCCCGCTCGCGATCCTGCAGCGCATCTGCGGGCGCCGCCTGCTGCCGGCGCACTGAAGCGGCGCCAGGGGCGGGGGACCGCCGCGTCGCCTCCAAGCTGTCCACCACCCAAGCGATGACGCGACTGCGCAACGATTCGCTGCTCCGGGCGCTTCGGCGCGAAGAAACCGCTCACGTGCCGATCTGGCTCATGCGCCAGGCCGGGCGCTATCTGCCGGAATACAACGCGACCCGTGCGCGCGCGGGAAGCTTTCTAGGGCTGTGCGCGGACCCGGAGCTTGCCACCGAGGTCACGCTGCAGCCGCTCGCACGCTATCCTCTCGACGCGGCGATCCTGTTCTCCGACATCCTCACCGTGCCCGACGCGATGGGCCTGGGATTGGCGTTTGCCGAGGGCGAAGGCCCGCGTTTCGAGCGGCCGCTCTCTGACGAAGCGGCGATTCGCGCGCTCGAAGTGCCCGATCTGGCACGCCTGCAATACGTGTTCGACGCCGTGGCATCGGTCAAGCGCGCACTGGACGGCAGCGTACCCCTGCTCGGTTTTGCCGGAAGCCCATTCACGCTCGCCTGCTACATGATCGACGGCGAGGCGAGCGGCGATTTCGGACGCACGCGCCGGCTGCTGTATGCGCGTCCGGACCTGTTGCAACGGGTCCTTGCAATCAACGCCGACGCGGTCGGGTCCTACCTGATCGAACAAGTCCGTCATGGCGCCGACGCGGTGATGATCTTCGACACCTGGGGCGGGTTGCTCGCCGCGGACGCCTATGTGCGGTTCTCGCTCGCCCACATTGAGCGCGTGCTGGCGGACTTGCGCCGCGCCTGCGGCAGCGTGCCGACGATCGTCTTTACCAAAGGCGGCGGGCAGTGGCTGGAGCAAATCGCCGCGAGCGGCTGCGACGGAGTCGGGATCGACTGGACCACCAACATCGGCGCGGCACGGGCACGCATCGGCGCGCGCGTCGCCGTGCAGGGCAACCTCGATCCGCAGGTATTGCTCGCCGGCGGCGAGGCCATTGAGCGCGAGGCGCGCGCGGTTCTGCTTGCCGCGGGCCCGCAACCGGGTCATATTTTCAACCTCGGACACGGCGTACTCCCGCAGACGCCCCCGGAGAACATCGCCACCCTGATCGCATTCGTACACGCCGAGTCGCGCGCGCTTCGCCACCCGGGCGGACCCTCGCGCTAGCCCCAATCGCCCGCAGACCGCGCTGCGCTTGGTTCTCCGAGGTGCTTGACAAAGGCCAAAATCTGCGTTCCCGGGGGCCACTTATGCACATTGCAGGGCGATTTGATGCGCACGGGAGGGCTTACCGCGGGCGCCGCGGAGCAAGGCTTGCAACTCGATGAACGATATGCGCAAATTGGCTCCGTTCCCGGGCTGGGAAGGTACCAAGGGCGGCATCATGCACCGAAGCCGTGCAAATGCGATTCGCTTATGCACACACTTATCCACATTCCGGCGGAGCTTTCGCTGGAATGCCGAAAAAAGAATGACTTGGCCTGCGAACTTGTTGTCTGCTGTGAGCATTCAGAACACTACAACCGCAACCTGCTTTCGCGTTTGCTGCTGCGCGTAGCTTGAGTCGACCGCAGTCGTGGCCATCGTTCGCGTTGCGCTGCCGGTAGCGACCGACCAGCTGTTCGATTACTGGCTTCCTGCCGGACTCGCCGTCGAGGCGGGGAGCGTGCTGCGTGTCAGGCTCGCGCGGCGACGCATGCTTGGCGTGGCCGTCGACTTGGTCGACGCCACCACGATTGCGCCCGAACGCCTGGCGCCGGTCGACGAAATGGTCACGACCCTGCCGCCCTTACCCAAGGACTTGCTCGCCCTGGGGCGCTTTGTAAGCGAGTACTACCAGCAACCGATCGGGCAGTGCCTGGCGCAGATGCTACCGCCGCTCGGCGCCACGCGCGGGCGCGAGCCGCTTGCGGCGCGCTATCGGCTAACGCCCGAAGGACGCCTTGCGCTTTTGTCACGCGACGCGAAACCGGGCTCGCGTCTGCGCGAGCTGCGCGACGTGCTCGGCGCGCCCGGCGGCGCGACGCTGGCGGAGTTGCGCGGCTGCGGCGCACAAGCTTGGCGGACCTTTAGCGCCTGGCGTGGCGCGCGTTTTGTCGAAGCGATTTCGCCACTGCCGATCCCCGGTGTAACCCCGAGCCCGGCGCTCAACGCCGACCAACAGGCGGCGCTTGGCGCCGCGCTGCCCGAACCTTGGGCGTTTGCGCCCTCTCTGCTGCAGGGGGTTACCGGTAGCGGCAAGACCGAAGTCTATTTTGCCGCGGCGGCGCGCGCGATTGCGGCCGGGCGCCAGGCCCTGATGCTGGTTCCCGAAATCAATCTCACGCCACAACTCGAAGCGCGCATCGCCGAGGCGCTGCCCGGTATCACCACGGCGGTGCTGCACAGCGCGCTTCCTTCAGGCGCGCGCCTCGCGCGTTGGCTCGCCGCGGCGCGCGGCGAGGCACAGCTCGTCGTCGGCACGCGGCTGGCGGTGTTCGCGCCAATGCCGCGGCTCGGACTCGTGGTCGTCGACGAGGAGCAAGATGGCTCCTTCAAGCAGCAGGAAGGGGTGCGCTATCACGCGCGCGACGTCGCCATCTACCGAGCGCGGTTGCGCGACGTGCCGATCATTCTCGGCAGCGCGACGCCGTCGCTGGAAAGCTACACCAGCGCGCGTCGCGGGCGCTATCGCTGGCTGCGACTGCCCCGCCGTGCGATTGCCGGTTCGACCCTGCCCGCGGTGCGAATCGTGCCCAACCGTGCCGCCGCCAGCCGCGAAGGCCTCGGCGCAACGCTGCGTGAGGGCATCGCCCTGCGCTTGGCGCGGACGGAGCAGACGCTGCTGTTCATCAACCGTCGGGGATTCGCGCCTTCGCTGCTGTGCGTGGCCTGCGGGTGGAAGGCCATGTGTCCACGCTGCGCCGCCAGGCTCGTGGTGCACCGCGAGGCGGGTCTGCTGCGCTGCCACCATTGCGCTCACGCGGAGGCCATTCCGGTCGCCTGCCCGGCGTGCGGCAACCAGGACCTCCTGCCGCTTGGCTTCGGGACGCAACGACTCGAGCGCACGCTCGCGGAACTCTATCCTTCGGCGCGGGTGCTGCGCGTCGACCGCGACAGCACGCGGCGCAAAGGCTCGTTCGTGGCGATGCAGCGTGCCATTGCCGCCGGCGAGGTCGATATCCTGGTCGGAACGCAGATGCTGGCGAAGGGACACGATTTCCCGCGGCTCACGCTGGTCGGTGTGCTCGGCGCGGACAATGCGCTCTATAGCGCCGATTTTCGTGCCACCGAGCGCCTGTTTGCGCTGCTCGAGCAGGTGGCCGGCCGCGCCGGACGAGGCAAGCTGGCGGGGGAAGTCCTCGTGCAAACCGACTTTCCCGAGCACCCACTGTATGCGGCGCTGACGGCCCATGACTACGACCGCTTCGCCAGCGCGCTTCTTGCCGAGCGCGAATTGCTCGCTCTGCCGCCGTTTACGCACCTGGCGCTGCTCAGCGCCGAGGCGCCGCAGCGTGAGGTGGTCAGCTCGTTTCTCGAGCAGGCGGCCGAAAAGGGGCGCGCGCTGCTGCGGGCTCACTCCCTGCGCTGCGAGGTGTACTCGCCGGTCGCTGCCGCTATGGCGCGGCGCGCCGGATTGGAACGCGGGCAGGTGCTGGTGCAGAGCGCGGAACGCGCCGCGCTGCACGAGTTTCTGCCACGTTGGCGGGCGCAACTCGAGAGTTTGCGCCAGCGGCGCGTGCGCTGGGAGGTCGACGTCGACCCGCTGGCGTTCGCCTGAGGGCGCCGCTGGGGCGAGGCGGGGTGCCACGCTATAATGCGATGCTTTGCCGACCGCCACGCTTCGTGGCGCTGCCTTGATCGACCCCCGAACCCTGCTTGCTGACAGCCTGCGCGCCGCGATTGTCCGCGTCGCGCCCGGCGTGACGCCGCCCGCGCTGGCGCTCGAGCGCCCCAAACTCGCCCAGCACGGCGACTACGCGAGCAACGCTGCGCTGCAGCTCGGCAAGGCGCTCAAGCGCAATCCGCGCGAGCTCGCCGCCGCTATCGCCGCGGCGCTCGCGCCCTCGCCCTGGCTCGATCGGGTCGAGGTCGCCGGCGCCGGCTTCATCAACGTCTTTCTTTCGCCGACGGCGAGACAGGCGATCGTCGCCCGCATCCTCGAACAAGGCGAGCGCTACGGCCGCTCCGCAAGCGTCCTGCCCGGGCGGGCGATGGTTGAATTCGTGTCGGCAAATCCTACCGGCCCGCTGCACGTCGGCCACGGTCGGGGCGCGGCGGTTGGCGATGCCATTGCGACGCTGCTCGCCTACCAGGGCGTGGACGTCTACCGCGAGTTCTACTACAACGATGCCGGTGCCCAGATCGCCAATCTGGTGGCATCGGTGCAGGCTCGGGTGCGCCAGCGGCAGGACGCCGCGGTGCCGTTTCCCGACGAAGGCTATCGTGGCGACTACATCCATGAGCTTGCCGCCGCCTATTGCGCGGCGCATCCGGACGATCGCGCAGCCGATGACGAGGAGGCGGTCCGGCGCTTCGCCGTGGCCGCGTTGCGCAAAGACCAGGATGCGGACCTGGCGGCATTCGGCGTGCGCTTCGACCAGTATTTCCTGGAGTCCTCCCTGTACGCCGACGGTCGCGTGCAGGCGGTCGTCGACCGGCTGGTCGCCAACGGCAAGACCTACGAGAAGGATGGTGCGCTGTGGCTCGACACGACCGCCTACGGCGATGACAAGGATCGCGTCATGCGTCGCTCCGACGGTAACTACACCTATTTCGTTCCGGATATCGCTTATCACGTAACGAAATGGGAACGCGGCTTCGGTCGCGTCGTCAACGAGCAGGGCGCCGATCATCACAGCACGATCGTGCGCGTGCGGGCTGGATTGCAGGCGCTGGAAATGGGCATTCCCGAGGGCTACCCCGATTACGTGCTGCACCAGATGGTCACGGTGATGAAGGGCGGCGAGGAGATGAAGATCAGCAAGCGCGCGGGCGACTATGTCACGGTTCGCGATCTGCTCGACGAGGTCGGCCGCGACGCGGTCCGCTTCTTCTTTCTGATGCGCAAGGCCGATTCCCAGCTCACCTTCGACATTGACCTCGCACGCTCGCGCAGCGAGGAGAATCCGGTCTATTACGTGCAATACGCGCACGCGCGCGTGTGCAGCGTGCTGGACAAGGCGGGCATGGCAGTGGCAACGGCAGCGACGGAGCTCGCCGCCGCCGACCTGTCGGCGCTGACCAACCCGTACGAAGAAGCGTTGTTGCGCCGACTCGCAGACTATCCGGATGAACTGGCAGCCGCTGCGCGCGACCTGGCGCCGCATCTCGTCCCGTTCTATTTGAAGGAATTGGCGGCCCAATTTCACAGCTACTATAATGCTGAGCAATTTCTGGTTCCCGATCCCCGGCTGCGCCAGGCACGCTTGGCCTTGGTTGTCGCCGTGGGACAGGTCGTACGCAACGGTTTGGGCGCGCTCGGAGTGAGCGCGCCGGAAAAGATGTGACTTCAACACGTATGGCCCATCGACCTGCGACGCGGCGCCACCGCGCCACACACGGATCCCGGAACGCCGGTCGCGGCGGGACGGTGTTGGGCATCTTCATCGGCCTGGTCATGGGCCTGTCCATCGCCGCGGCGGTGGCATTCTTCCTCGGTCGCAGCGGGCTGACGACACCGCTGCCGGCGCCCGGCGCGAGCAAGGACGCGGCAAAGAGCGGCAAGGGCGACCTGGGTGCGCAGGCGACCGCGCCAGACAAGCCACGCTTCGACTTCTACAAGATCCTCCCGGGTGCCGACGAATCCAAACCGAGCCCCGATCGGCACGCCCTCGACAAGCTTCCGGAGCGCCCGCCCGACAAGGCGGCGATGGCGAGTAAATCCGCCGAGCCGGTGGCGGCGAGCGGCGATCGCTTCTGGCTGCAAGCCGGCGCTTTCGCCAGCCCGTCGGACGCGGAGAACATGAAAGCGCGCCTGGCGCTCTCCGGCTGGGAAGCGGTGGTTCAGCCCGTGTCGCTGCCCGACAAGTCGCAGCGCTACCGCGTCCGCCTGGGCCCCTATGACAATACCGACGAACTCAATCGCGTTAAGACGGAACTCGGCAACCGCGGCTTCGACGTGTCCGTCATCAAGAACCAGTAACCAGGGCGAACTTTGGCGCTGACCCAAGGCCCAAGGTCCATTTCGACATCGTTGTGTTGCGGGAGTATCGATGAAGCGTCTGACAATGCAGTTTCTGGGGTTCCTCGCCTGGTTCGCCGTGACCGCGGCCTGGCCGGCCGACCTTGTCGAGGGCAAGGACTATTTGCGGCTGAAGAATCCGCAGCCGGTGGAAAGCGGCAAGAAGATCGAGGTGATCGAGTTCTTTTCCTATGGCTGCCCGCACTGCAACGACCTCGAGCCGATCCTGCAAGCCTGGATGCGAGGGCTTCCCGCGGACGTGCAATTCCGCCGCGTGCCGGTGGTGTTCCAGCAGCGCTGGGAGCCGCTGGCCCGGATTTACTATACCCTCGACGCGCTCGGCGAGGAGACGCGCCTGTCGCCCGCAGTGTTCAAGGCGATACACGTCGAAGGCCTGCCTTTGTACGACGACAAGACATTCTTCGACTGGGCCGCCAGGCAGGGGCTCGATCGGGCCCGCGTCGTGGAGACGTATAACTCGTTCGGGGTGAGCAGCAAGTTCAACCGCGCCAAGGTGCTGGCGCAGGCCTATAACATTGAATCGGTGCCGACGGTGATCGTCGACGGCAAGTTCGTGACCTCATCCGAAAAAGTCGGCAGGCACGAGAATCTGCCCCCGGTGATCGATGCACTGATCGTGAAAGCGCGCGCCGAACGCGCGAAGAGCTGAACGCTCCGGCGTCGAACGGAGTAGCGGTGGCGGAGGACCCGCCGCGGCGCCTTGCCGTTTTTGTGACCGGCGCCTCGTCGGGCATCGGCGCTGCGCTCGCGCGACGCTATGCAACCGAAGGGGCGCAACTCGGGTTGTTCGCACGCCGTGCGGATGCGCTGGCGGTGATTGCTGCGACGCTCGCCCCCGCGCTGCCCGCAGTGTACGTCGGCGACGTGCGCGACGCCGGCGCGTTGCGCGCCGCCGCCACGGATTTCACGGCCCGCCACGGGGCGGCCGACATCGTTATCGCCAACGCGGGCATCTCGCACGGAACGCTGACCGAATACGTCGAGGATAACGCCGTGTTTCGGGCCATCCTCGAAACCAACGTACTCGGCATGCTGCACACATTTCAGGCCTTTCTGCCGGCCATGCACAGCGCGCGCAAGGGCAAGCTCGTCGGCATTGCGAGCGTGGCCGGCTTTCGCGGCCTGCCGGGAGCCGGGGCTTACTCCGCGGCGAAGTCTGCCGCGATCAACTACCTTGAGAGCCTGCGCGTCGAACTCGTCGACAGCGGCATCAAGGTGATCACGATCTGTCCGGGCTACGTCGCGACCCCAATGACCGCGGGCAACCCGTATCGCATGCCGTTCCTCATCTCGGCCGAGCGTGCCGCGACGCTGATCGTGCGCGCCATCGCCGCCGGCCGGCGCTTCTACATTCTGCCCTGGCAGATGCGATGGATGGGGCGCCTGTTCTCGATCCTGCCGCGGCCGGTGTTCGATCGCATGCTGGCCGAGGCGTTGCGCAAGCCACGCGCCGACGGGTAACGCAGGCGTACGCGGGCCAGGTCGCGGCAGCCAGCCGCAGGCGACTAGAGCGGCGCGCGAATGCCGACCGTGATCGCCTGGTAGTTGCCGGTACTCCTGCCTGCGGTGGCATTGACGGCGACAAAGCCGGTGACCTTGCTGTCGCCCAGCTCGCTTGCTATGCCGACGTCGAACAGGGCGTAGCTGTTACTCATGCCGTACACGGGTAGCGCGAAATTGCCGGGCATCGACACCAGGCCCGCGCGCACGGTCCGGTTGTCGTTGTTGTAATCCTTCTCCCAGGTTATACGCGCCCAGGGGCGGCCCCAACCCAGGTTGCCGTCCGCCTGCCAGCCTAAGCTCGAGGCGAGCGAATTGCGCTCCTGTTGGCCGAACGTCATCGCCGTGCTGCTGGTGCCGGTTTCGGCATAGGCGTCGACAGTGTCCTGCTGGTAGGTCACGCGCAGGAACGGCCCGTGAATCCAGCTCTCGTAATTGAACCAGTAGCCGCCCAGCAGGCGGGCCATGAAGTGCGTGCCGTTCGTGCCCCCGCTTTCGGTCCGGGTGTTTGGGCCGAGGGCGATGTTGCGGTCGATGTTGTTGTAATCGAGTTCGCCCGCACCCACGGTTCCGCCAACGTACCAGGGACCCTCGCCGTAACCGGCATAGGCGGTCAGCGTGGCCTCGTTCAATTTGAAACTGCCCGCGTTGCCGCCGAGCGTTGATTTGTCATCGGTGTAGCCGAAGGCGATGCCCACCAGCATCCGGTCGGAGACATTCATGTCGCCACCGATGAGGACGGAATTGGTGTAGCTGCGGCCACCGCCGAAGTCGTTGCTGCGATCGTAATTGCCGTAGTCGTAGACCGCATAGGCGTCGAACTTGTTCAGCGCGCGCGGGCCGCCAATGCCGGAGATCATGCGCGAGTCGAGGGCGCGGAAATTGGCCTGCTCGACCTGCAGCGGCGCTTCGGCCAGCAGACCGATCTGCTGCGGCGCCTCGATTTCCGCGAAGGCATAGTCGGCGATGATCTGATGCCCGGCGGGCGTCGGATGCACGTCGTCGGCGAACAAGTAGGTCTGCGCCGCGTTCGGTGCGACCAGCGTCGCCGGGGTACAGCTGATCGAACTGGCGGTGGTGCAGGCCGGCGTGGTGACGTTGGTGAACCCGTACGCCGCGGGATTGGCGATTATCTCGTTGAACAAGCCGTAGACGTTGACCGGGATGATATTGACGTTGAGCGATCCGAGCCCGGCTTCCAGCGTCGAATTGAACAGGCTCGAGAGCGCGGAGAACGGCGCCGTGGGTGCGGCGAGCCCCGCCGGTATCTTGCCGATGTCCGGCAGGTTGAACACCATGATGGTCTTCGCACCCGCGTCGCGCAGACGCGCGATCTGCTGCAGCGTCTGCGCGGCCGCGGTGACGACATTGGCCTGCACCTGCGCCGGCGTGATCTGGCCGGCAGCCGCCTCGCCGACGTTGACGAAGATGTCGTTGCCGCCGATCCAGACCGCGTAGAGCGTATGCGGATTGAGCGCCGGTGTGGAAGCCAGCAGTTCGTCGATCTGCGTCGACAGCGGCCGCTGCGGCGCGCCCGGCGGCGTCAGCGGCGAGGGCTGAGTGACCTGCTGGCCGCCTTGCGCGTAGTCGTCACCGCCCATGTTGATCGGGGTGACGGTGACGCCGAAGCGGGCGCCGAGATTCTGCGCCCAGACCTGGCCCGGATTGACGGTGAAGCGGGAGCCGTAGAAGCCGGCGTCGGTCAGGCTGTCGCCGAAGAAGAAAAAACTGTTGAACTGGGCCGATGCTTCACCTTGCACCAACCCCAGACCGGCGGCCAACGTTGCCGCGAGCAGGCCGTTTTTTTTCATCCCGCGCATTATTTCCTCCTCGGTCGACTTGGCAACCTGTTTGCACGGATTGTAGGTCAAAACGCGCGGTACGCCGCTGCGGCACGCCACGTCGTGCGTGGTTGCAAACGGGAAACGGGTCTTGGCCCACGGGGCGCCTAGCGGGCCGGACCTTCGCTCGCGTTAAGCAGCGCCCAAGCTACTGCCCGGCCGGGAACGCGCCACACGCGCCTTAGTTGGCGATCAGCGCGAGACGCTTGCCGTCGACGACCTTGACCCGATCGCCCTGCTTGAACGCGGGCCGCGCGCCGGACGTGATCGATTTGTGCGAGCCGTTGTCGAGTTTCACGGACACCACCCAGTAGCTTGTTTTCTTGGCATTCTTCTCCACCTGATTGCCGGCGTAGGCGCCGGCTCCGGCGCCGATTATCGTCGCCGCGGTGTTGCCTCTTCCCGACCCGATCTGGTTGCCGAGCACGCCGCCGACCACGCCGCCAGCGATCAACCCCACGCCGGAGCCCTGGCCCTGTTTCTCCACGTAGTGGACCGATTCGACCACGCCGCAGGTGTCGCAAGGCGGGGCGCCGGGCAGCGGTGCCTGCGGCGCCGGGGATGTCTGGGCGATTGCATTGCCTGCAGCCGCGAGCGCAAGCGCGGCCAGCATCAGCATGTGCTTCATGACGACCTCCGAAGCGAAGCGCAAGAAAAAGAACGCACCACGTTAATGTAGCAAACCGACGCTGACCTCGTGCGCAAGGCCGGCTAGCGCGATTCCACGCGCTGCCGCGCGTAACTGCCGGGCGCTGGCTCGAGCGCCCGCAGCCGACCTCGGCCGCCTTTTCCCACCTCGCGTGCGCTCACCGGCGCACCGAGGTACGGCCCAAGCCAGGCCAGCCAGTCGTTCCACCACGATCCCTGGTGCTGCTGCGCGTCTTTGAACCACTCCTCGGCGCTCGCGGGCAGCTTGTCATTGGTCCAGTAGCCATACTTGTTGGCGGCCGGCGGATTGATCATGCCGGCGATGTGGCCCGATCCGGAGAGCACGAACCGCGCCTTGGCGCCAAGCAGCCGCGGACCGTCGTAGGTCGTCTTCCACGGCGCGATGTGATCCTCGATCGCGGATACGAAGTACACCGGGACAGTGACCTTCGACAGGTCGATCGGCGTCCCGGCCAAGGAGATGCCACCGGGCTCGCGCAGCTTGTTTTTCACGTACATGTTACGCAGGTAGAAGCTGTGCATCTTGGCCGGCATTCGCGTCGAATCCTGGTTCCAATGCAGCAGATCGAAGGGAAATGGATCACGGCCGAGGAGGTAGTTGTTGATGACGAACGACCAAATGAGATCATTGCTGCGCAGCATGTTGAAGGTGTTCGCCATGTGCGCGCCGTCGAGATAGCCCCGCTCGTTCATCTTGCGCTCGAGTGAGGCCACCTGTTCCTCGTCGATGAATACCTCCAGTTCGCCCGCGCCGGTGAAGTTGATGAGCGAGGCCATGAAGCTGGCACTCGCGATACGCTTCTCCTTCTTCGCCGCGAGATAGGCGAGCGTCGACGCCAGCAGGGTTCCACCGAGGCAATAGCCGAGGACATTGGCGTCCTTTTCCCCGGTCGCCTTCTCCATGGCGTCGAGCGCCGCCAGCGGCCCTTCGAGCATGTAATCCTCAAAATCCTTCGCCCCGTGGCGCTCGTCGGGATTGACCCAGGAAATCACGAACACCGTGAGCCCCTGCGCGGCGCACCATCTGACCAGAGAGTTCTTCTCGCGCAGGTCGAGGATGTAGTACTTGTTGATCCACGGCGGAATGATCAGCAGGGGCCGCTTCGCAACCTTCGCCGTCGTCGGTTCGTACTGGATCAGCTGCATCAGGTCATTCTGGAACACGACCTTTCCCGGCGTCGTCGCGATGTTGACACCGAGTTCGAAGGCCTTGCTATCGGTCATCGATATCTTGAGCTTTCCATTGCCGCGCTCAATGTCGTCGAGCAAGTTGTTGAGGCCACGGACCAGGTTCTGCCCGCCGGAGGCGATCGTTTCCCGGAATACCTCGGGGTTGGTCAGCGCGAAGTTCGACGGCGCCAGCGCGTCGATGTACTGCCGGGTGAAGAAATCGACCTTCTTGCGCGTGTGTTCGTCGAGCCCTTCGACGTTGGCGACGGCAGTGTGCAGCCAGCGTGCGGTGATCAGATAGGACTGCTTGATATAGTCGAACAGAAAGTGTTCTTCCCAGTCCTCGTGGCGGAAGCGCTTGTCGCTTTTCGCCGGTTCGACGACCGGGGTGGTCGAATGCCCAAGGAGCTTTAACATCGACGACTGCCACAGCGCCGAATACTCCCACCACAGATTCATCTGCGTCTCGGCCAGCCGGTAGGGATTGGAGAGCATTTTCGCCGCCAGCTCGAAAAACGCCTTGGTCAGGCCAAACTCGTCGCTGACCAGCGACTGTCCGCTGGCGGCCTGGCGGGCGACGAAATCGCCGAGCACCTTGGCGCTCTTATCGGCGGCGCTGGCAAACGATTCGGCCAGTGCCACCGGGTCGTATTGCGACTGCTGCGGCTGCTGGGCGGCGGCGGTCGTGCTCCCGGGGTGGGCTTCCGCGGCGGTCATCTTGGGCATCTCCTCGGGCCGTATTGTAGTCGGCTCTCGCTATTGGCGGCCAAAGCGCAGGACGCCGTCGTGGGACGAACGGACGAGTCGCCCGGCGTGCCAGAGGTGGTTCAAGTGGGCGATCGCCTCGCCCATCGCGAAGAAGCGCTGCTGTAGATCGAGGGGGCGGCGAAAGAGGACCGGCAGCACCTCCGCCGCGGTGACCGGCTGGCTTGCCGCCACCTCGAGCTCGGCCAAGCGGGCGACGTGGTGGGCGCGCAGCTGCGCGACCCGGGTGCGAATACCGACAAAGGGCAGGCCGTGCGAAGGCAGGACCAAGGTTTCCGGCGGCAGTTCAGCGAATCGGTCGAGTGATTCGAGAAAACCGCCGAGCGGGTCGCCATCCGGCTCAACCGGCCAGACGCTGACGTTGGTGCTGATCTTGGGCAACAGCATGTCGCCGGAGATGAGCACGTTCAAGGCCGCACAGTAGAGCGACCCGTGCTCCGGCGAATGACCGTAGCCCGGCATCATTCGCCAGTGCCCGGGCCCGATGGCGATCTCGTCGCCGGCCTGCAGGCGCTGGTAGGCATGGGGCAGTTCGGGCACGCCGCGACGATAAGAATTGCCGCGCGCTTCGATCGCGGCAATGTACTCCTCGGCCAGGCCGTGCCGACGAAACAGCTCCGAGGTCGGAGCAACACCGTAACCGCCGCGCTCGTCGGCGACGGCGTGCGCGGTCAGGTATTCCGCCTGTGGCATGACGACCACGCAGGCCCAGCGGGTGGCAAGCCATGCCGCGTTGCCCAGGTGATCGGGGTGATAGTGGGTGGCGATCACCTCGCCGATCGGCTCGCCCGCAAGGGTGTCTTGAAAATGCCGCTCCCAAAGGGCGCGCGTGGGCGCATCGCCGTAACCGCAATCGATCGCGGCCCAACCCCGATTCGCGCGGAGCAACCACAGATTGATGTGGTCGAGGGCGAACGGCAACGGCATGCGCAGCCATTTCAATCCCGCAGTCACCTCGGTCGTCGTCCCTGACGGCGGGGGCTCGGGCCAAGGCATGCGCAGTGCGCTTTCGCTGCGCGCAGCGACGGGGGCTATCGCGACGGGGAGGGTCATGGCGCGGAGCGGACAGCGCCCCGAAACGGACAGGATGGTGCAACGCAACATCCTCATCGATCCGTCCCACCCTGTCAAGTCGGGGCGCGCCGACCTTTATGGTATCTTGGGCCCATTCGCCGCACTTGGCGCCTGTGCCGCAATGTCCTCCCGCGCCGATTCCGTAACGTTCACCATTTCCGACCTCGCCCGGGAATTCGCGCTGACCACCCGCGCGATACGCTTCTACGAGGACGAGGGCCTGCTCGCGCCGCGCCGCAGCGGGCGCAGCCGCGTCTACGGTGAACGCGAACGGGTGCGCATCAAGCTGATCCTGCGCGGCAAGCGGCTGGGGCTCACGCTGTCGGAAATTCGCGAATTGCTCGACCTGTATGCGGCAACCCGCAGCGAGCGCCCGCAGCTCGTCAAGTTCCTGCAGGTGCTTGCCGAGCGCCGCGCCATGCTCAAGCAGCAGCAGGAGGACATCGCGATCGTGCTCGAGGAAATCGACGCGCTCGAGCGCCAGTGCCGCAAGCGCCTGCGCCACGGCGCGAACGGCGGCAACGGGTAGTCGCGCGCCGGCTCGCCCCGAGGCGGAATTGACGTTTACGTAAACGTCATTCACAATCGCCTTCCGCGCCTCCATCGCCCCGCGTGTTCGCGACCTCCCAACCCGCATCGGTCCTGCCCGGCATGGCGGAGCATTAACCATGGCACATTTTCCCGCCCTGGATTTTCATCTCGGTGAGACGATCGACATGCTGCGCGCGACAGTGCAGCAGTTCGCGGCAGCTGAAATCGCGCCGCGCGCTGCCGAGATCGACCGCAGCAACCAATTCCCGCCGGACCTGTGGCGCAAGATGGGCAATCTCGGCCTGCTCGGGATCACCGTTGAAGAAGAGTATGGCGGCACGAACATGGGCTATCTCGCCCATGTCGTGGCGATGGAGGAAATCAGCCGCGCCTCGGGGTCGGTCGGCCTTTCGTACGGCGCCCATTCGAACCTGTGCGTCAATCAGATCCGCCGCAATGGCACCGCCGCACAGAAGCGAAAGTACCTGCCTCAACTCGTTTCGGGCGAGCACATCGGCGCGCTGGCAATGAGCGAGTCGGGAGCCGGGTCCGACGTCGTGTCGATGCGCCTGCGCGCCGATCGGAAAGCTGATCGCTACGTCCTCAATGGCAGCAAGATGTGGATCACCAACGGTCCGGATGCCGACACCCTGGTCGTCTACGCCAAGACCGATTCGCAGGCCGGCCCGCGCGGCATCACGGCATTCCTAGTCGAGAAGGGCATGAAGGGATTTTCGACGGCGCAGAAGCTCGACAAGCTGGGCATGCGCGGTTCGAACACCTGTGAGCTGGTATTCGAAGATTGCGAGTTGCCCGTGGAGAACGTACTCTCCGCAGAAGGGCGGGGCGTCAACGTGCTGATGAGCGGTCTGGACTACGAGCGCGCCATCCTCGCCGGCGGACCATTGGGCATCATGGTGGCGTGCCTGGACATCGTGCTGCCCTACGTGCACGAGCGGCAGCAATTCGGCATGCCGATTGGCGAATTCCAGCTCATGCAGGGCAAGATCGCCGACATGTACACGACGCTCAACGCCTGCAAGGCTTACGTCTACGCCGTGGGCCAGGCTTGCGACCGGGGCGAGACGACGCGCAAGGATGCGGCGGGCGCCATACTCTATGCGGCGGAAAGAGCAACGTGGATGGCCGGTGAGGCAATCCAGGCTTTGGGTGGCAACGGTTACATTAACGATTATGCGACCGGTCGACTCTGGCGCGACGCCAAATTGTACGAAATCGGCGCCGGCACATCGGAGATCAGGCGCATGCTGATTGGGCGAGAATTGTTCAACGATACGAAGTAACGGGGACGACCATGGCTCTGGAAATGCGCGAACGCTGCGAGCGCTGCGCGTGGCCGCTGGCGGTGGACGACGACACGGCCTACATCTGCAGCTACGAATGCACGTTCTGTGCGACTTGCGCCAACGCGCTAAACGGCGTGTGCCGGAATTGCGGCGGCGAACTGGTGCGCCGTCCGCGCCGGGCGCACAAGTCGGGTGGGCCGGCGCCGCAGGCGGGCGCGTAGCGCCTCCTCCCAGCGGGCGGCGAATGCGGCCGCTGTGGGTGCGAGGGGCGAGTCGAAACACACGGGAGCAGGATGCACAACGACCCTATTGCGATCGTCGGCGCCGCGCGGACGCCGATAGGCGGCTTCCAGGGCGACTTCGCCACCTTGTCCGCCAGTGATCTGGGCGGCGTCGCCATCAGGGCCGCGCTCGAGCGCGCCGGCGTCGCGGCAGCCGCGGTCGACGCAGTCATCATGGGCTGCGTGCTGCCCGCAGGGCAGGGCCAGGCCCCGGCACGGCAGGCAGCGTTCAAGGCGGGCCTGCCCCCCGCCACCGGCTGCACGACGGTCAACAAGATGTGCGGCTCGGCGATGGAGGCGGCCATGCTCGCGCACGACGCGCTCGTCGCCGCCAGCGCCGAAGTCATCGTCGCCGGCGGCATGGAGAGCATGACCAATGCCCCGTACCTGCTGCCGAAGGCGCGGGGCGGCATGCGCATGGGCCACGGCACGGTCTACGACCACATGTTCCTCGACGGCCTCGAGGATGCCTACGACAAAGGCCGGCTGATGGGAGCGTTTGCCGAAACATGCGCCGACGAGTTTCGCTTTACGCGCGAACAGCAGGATGAGTTCGCATTGCGCTCGCTCGCGCGCGCCCGCGCGGCCACGGCGGACGGCTCGTTCCGCTGGGAGATCGCGCCGGTGACGGTGGGCGGACGCAAGGGGGAGGTCGTGATCGACCGCGACGAGCAGCCAGCCAAGGCAAGCCCGGAAAAGATCCCTACCCTCAAACCGGCATTTCGCCAGGACGGCACGGTCACGGCGGCGAATTCGAGCTCGATCTCCGATGGCGCCGCGGCACTGGTTCTGACGCGCCGTTCCACCGCCGAGCGCATGGGATGGCAACCGCTGGCCCTGATTCTCAACCACGCCACACATGCCCAGGAACCCGGGTTGTTCACCACCGCGCCGATCGGCGCGATGCAGAAACTCTTGGCGAAGGTCGGCTGGAAACCGGGCGACGTCGATCTGTATGAAATAAACGAGGCGTTCGCGGTCGTACCGATGGCCGCAATGCAGGTGCTCGACCTGGCCCCTGAAAAGGTCAACGTGCACGGCGGTGCCTGCGCGCTTGGCCATCCCATCGGCGCGTCGGGCGCACGCATCGTCGTCACCTTGATCGGGGCGCTGCGCCAGGCGGGCAAGAAGCGCGGCCTGGCGAGCCTTTGCATCGGCGGGGGCGAGGCGACCGCCATGGCGATCGAGCTCGTCTGAAGTGGCGTGATGGCGAGCAAGATCGTCTTCGAGTCGCCCCGCGTCGTGATATCCAGCGGCCCGGCGCCACGCCCGGCTGCGCGAAGCCCTTTGCCGCTGATCGTCGGCTGCCCGCGCTCGGGCACCTCGCTCCTGGCCGTGATGCTCGATAGCCATCCGCAACTGGCCATTCCTCCGGAGACCTCCTTCTTGGCTGCGATCGCCTCGGCGCCGCGCGCGTCGCAGGACCCTCGACGCGACTTCTTCAACTGGGTGATCGCAGACCGGATTCCGATTTCCAACTGGTCGGACTTTGGCCTGGACCGCGACGTGCTGTGGCAGCGCCTGGTCGCGATCGAGCCGTTTACGGTCACGGCCGGATTGCGCGCCTTCTATGCGCTCTACGCCGAGGGCCAGGACAAGCCGCGATACGGCGACAAGACCCCAGGCTACGTCTTTCTGCTGCCGCAGATCGCGGCACTATTGCCCGAAGCGCACTTCATCCACGTCATTCGCGATCCGGGCGACACGGCTCTGTCCTGGCGCAAGACCTGGTTTGCGCCCAGCACGGACCTGCGCGTGCTCGGGGTAGAGTGGCGCAAACACGTCGAGGCCGGCCAGCGGGCGCGGAACCTGGTGCCCCGTTACATCGAGGTCCGCTTCGAGGATCTGGTGCGCGACGCGGAGGGCGTGCTCAGGCGCCTGTGCCCGTATCTCTCCCTGCCCTGGCATCCGCAGATGCTCGACTATCACGCCCAGGGCGCGGCTCGGCTGTCGCGCCTGCAGGGCCGCATGCACGCACGCGGCCTGATGATCGCGCGCGAGCAGCGAACGCGCATCCATGCCAATCTGACCCGAGCGCCGGACCGTGACCGGCTCGACGTGTGGCGGCGTGAAATGACGCCCGCCGAACGCAAGCTGCTGGAGGACGCGGCAGGCCCGCTGGTACATGCGCTTGGCTACGCGGCCTGACGCCGCCGGCTCGCATCCGCCACACCCCTGCTGCCAACTAAGATGCGCAACGTCCTGATTACCGGAGCGAGCCGCGGCCTGGGCCTCGAATTCGTGCGCCAGTATGGCGCGGAGGGCTGGTCGGTCATCGCCTGCTGCCGCCACCCGAAGGCGGCGCGCTCGCTCGCGGGCAGCGGCGCCGAGGTCTTCAAGCTCGACGTGACCGACGGCCGCGACGTGACGGCGCTATCGAAACGCTTGGCGGCAACGCCGATCGACCTGTTCATCTGCAACGCCGGCATCGCCGGTGCACGTAACCCGGTGCTGGCGGGGACGACTCAGGCCGATTTCGACACCGTCATGCACACCAACGTCCTGGGGCCGATGTGGCTTTCCGCCGCGCTTGCCGACCGCATCGCCGCGGGCGGCGGGGGGCGCGGTGGCAAGATCGCCTATCTGTCGAGCCGCATGGGAAGTATCGCGACCATGGCCAATGCCGGCAGCGCGCTCTATCGCGCCAGCAAGGCCGCGCTCAACGCGATCGCCAAGGGCGTCGCGCTGGAGCTCGCGCCGCGCGGCGTGGTGGTGATTGCACTGCACCCCGGGTGGGTCCGCACCGACATGGGCGGTGCAGGCGCGGATATCGAGGCCGAGGCGAGCGTCGCGGGCATGCGGGCGGTGATCGAGCAGGCGGGCGCGCGCGAAAGCGGGCACTTCTTCGACTACACCGGCAAGGAGGTGCCGTGGTGAGGACGGCGATCGACCGCGGCGTCGGGCAAAGGGCCGTCCCATGTTGCTGAGCGAGTCACAGCGAATGATTCGCGACACCATGCGCAGTTTCGCGCGCGAGCGCCTTGCGCCATTTGCCGCCGAGTGGGACAGGAACCATGTCTTTCCGCGCGCGGCCCTGTCCGAGCTGGCAGAGCTCGGTGCGTACGGCATCGCGATTCCCGAGCGTTACGGCGGCGCGGGGCTCGACACCGTCTCGCTGGCCCTCGCGCTGGAGGAGATTGCCGCCGGAGACGGGGCGACGTCGACCATTTTGAGCGTGCAGAACTCGGTCGTCTGCGGCCCTCTGTTGGCCTTCGGCAGCGAGGCGCAGAAGGAACGCTACCTGAAGCCGCTCGCGAGCGGCGCGAAGCTCGGGTGTTTCTGCCTTACCGAGCCGCAATCCGGATCGGACGCGGCGGCGATCATGACGCGGGCGGAACGCCAGGGCGACACGTACGTGCTCAACGGCGTGAAGCAGTTCATCACCTCAGGCAGGAACGCCGACCTCGCGCTGGTCTTCGCGGTCACCGACAAGGCCGCCGGCAAGAAGGGCATCTCCGCATTCATCGTCGCCACCGACACGCCCGGGTACACCGTCGCGCGCATCGAGGAAAAGCTCGGACAGCGTGCGTCGGACACGGCGCAGATCGTATTCGAGAACTGCCGCGTGCCCGAGGCGAATCGGCTTGGCCGCGAAGGTGAGGGGTATCGCATCGCGCTCGCGAATCTGGAAGCCGGCCGCATCGGCATCGCGGCGCAGAGCGTGGGCATGGCGCGCTCGGCCTTCGAAGCGGCGCTCTCCTATGCCGGGGAACGCAAGTCCTTCGGCAAGCCGCTCTTCGAGCACCAGGCGATCAGCTTTCGCCTCGCCGACATGGCCACCGAAATCGAGGTCGCCCGGCAGATGGTGTGGCATGCCGCGGCGCTGCGCGATGCGGCAGAGCCTTGCCTCAAGGAAGCATCGATGGCGAAGCTGTTCGCGTCCGAGATGGCCGAGCGGGTGTGCTCGGCGGCGATTCAGATTCATGGCGGCTACGGCTACGTTGTTGATTTTCCGGTCGAGCGCATCTATCGCGACGTGCGCGTCTGCCAAATCTACGAGGGCACCAGCGACATCCAGCGGCTCGTGATCGGCCGCGCGCTGGCGCCATGACCACGGCGCGGAAGACAGGCGTGAAACCGCCGCTCGATTTCTATTTCGACTTTTCCTCGCCCTACGGCGATATCGCTTCCGAGAAGATCGAGGGGCTGGCGTCGAAACATGGCCGCTCGCCGTTTATCGTCGTCGACGGCGAGCCGTTCTGGGGCGTCGACCGCCTCGACCAGATCGAGCGCTGGCTGGCGACGGGAGGATGGTAGTGGCCGCCTCGGGGACGTTCCTGCTGTACTGCTTCGCGCAATCGGGCAACTGTTACAAGCCCGCGCTCACGCTGCAGCTCGCGGGTGCCGACTGGACACCGCGCTACGTCGACTACTTCGGGGGCGAGACGCGCGCAGCGGCGTATCGGCAGGTCAATCCGATGGGCGAGGCGCCGGTGCTCGAGCACGATGGCAGGCGCTGGACCCAGTCCGGCGCGATCCTCGACTATCTGGCCGACACGCTCGGGCGCTTCGGGCCGCGCGACGCAGACGAGCGGCGCGAGATGCTGCGCTGGCTGCTGTGGGATAACCACAAGTTGACGAGCTACACCGCAACCTATCGCTTCCTGCGCACATTCACCAAGGCGCCGGACGAAGGCGTAATGAAGTTTCTGCGCGGCCGGGCGGAAACCGCTTGGGGCGTGCTCGACGCGCATCTGGCCTCGCGCCAGTATGTTGTCGCCGATCGCCTGACCATCGCCGACCTGTCGCTGTGCGGCTATCTGTTCTGGCCCGACGAGATCGGGGTCGACTGGTCGCTCTATCCCTCGATTCGCGCTTGGCTCGAGCGCATCCGCGCCGAGCCGCGCTGGGTTCATCCTTACGAACTGATGCCGGGGCACCCCTTGCCCCACCCGGCCTGAAGCCTGCATGCCGATCATCGAGACACAGATTGATACCCGCGACGCGAACTTCGCCAGGAATCGCGACGCGCTCGCGGGGCTCGTCGCCGACCTCCGCGCACGCGTCGCCGTAATCGAGCAGGGCGGCGACGAAGAGGCGCGCGCGCGCCACGCCGGGCGCGGCAAGCTGCTGCCGCGCGAGAGGGTGCGCTCGCTGCTCGATCCGGGAGCGCCGTTTCTCGAACTCTCGCAGCTCGCCGCTTATGCAATGTACGACGACAACATCGCCGCGGCGGGCATTATCACCGGCGTTGGCCGCGTCGCCGGTCGCGAGTGCGTGGTCGTCTGCAACGATGCGACCGTGAAGGGCGGCACGTATTATCCGATGACGGTCAAGAAACACCTGCGGGCGCAGGACATCGCGCGTGAAAACCACCTGCCGTGCATTTATCTGGTCGACTCCGGCGGGGCGAATCTGCCCAATCAGACCGACGTCTTTCCCGACCGCGATCATTTCGGCCGCATCTTCTACAACCAGGCCACGCTTTCGGCCGAGGGTATCGCGCAGATCGCGGTGGTCATGGGGTCATGCACCGCGGGCGGCGCCTATGTCCCGGCAATGGCGGACGAATCGATCATCGTCAAGGACCAGGGAACGATTTTTCTCGCCGGGCCGCCGCTGGTGAAGGCCGCGACCGGAGAACTCGTCAGCGCGGAAGAACTCGGCGGCGCCGACGTCCACACCCGCATTTCGGGCGTGGCCGATCACTACGCGCTCAACGACCATCATGCGCTTTCGATCGCGCGCCAGATCGTCGCTAATCTCAACCGGCCGAAGCAGGTCGCACTCGAACTGGCCACGCCGCGCGAGCCGCTTTACGCCGCCGACGAGATTTACGGGATCATTCCCGCCGACTTGAGAAAACCCTACGATGTACGCGAGGTGATCGCGCGCATCGTCGATGGCAGCGAGCTGGACGAATTCAAGGCCCGCTACGGGGCCACCCTGGTGACCGGGTTCGCGCGAGTCTGGGGCTACCCGGTCGGCATCATTGCCAACAACGGCGTGCTGTACTCCGAATCGGCGCAGAAGGCCGCGCACTTCATCGAGCTTTGCGCCCAGCGCGGGCTGCCGCTGGTGTTCCTGCAGAACATCACCGGCTTCATGGTGGGACAGAAGTACGAGGCGGGGGGCATCGCCAAGGACGGGGCGAAGATGGTGACTGCGGTGTCCTGCGCCAGGGTGCCGAAGTTCACCGTCATCATCGGCGGCTCGCACGGCGCCGGCAACTACGGCATGTGCGGGCGCGCCTTCGGCCCGCGGTTTCTGTGGATGTGGCCGAATGCGCGCATCTCGGTCATGGGCGGGGAACAGGCCGCCACGGTGCTCGCGACAATCCGTCGCGATGCGATCGAGGCCAAGGGCGGGACGTGGAGTGCCGAGGAGGAGGCCGCGTTCAAGGCGCCGCTGCGGACACAGTACGAACGCGAGGGCCATCCCTATTACGCGAGCGCCCGCCTGTGGGACGACGGCGTGATCGATCCGGCCGACACCCGCCGCGTGCTGGGGCTGTCGATCTCCGCGGCGCTGAACAAGCCGATCGAGGCGACGCGCTTCGGCGTCTTCCGCATGTAGCTTAAGGCGATGGCCAAACGCACCGGCATGAGCGAGCGCAGGCGCCGCGCCCACGGCGGGAAGTTGGCAGCGCCAGCCTGCACCACGCTCGAGGTCACTCACCGCGACGCCGTCGCCTGGGTGTTGCTCAACCGCCCGGAGGTGCGCAACGCGTTCAACGCGACGCTGATCGCCGAGCTCACCGCGCAGCTGCAGGCGCTCGACGCTGACCCCAGCGTGCGCGCCGTCGTGCTTGCGGGTGCGGGCTCGAGCTTCTGCGCCGGCGCGGACCTGAACTGGATGCAACAGATGGCTGCCTTCAGTCCGAGGCAAAACCTGGCCGACGCCAGCGTACTGACTGCCATGCTCGCCACGCTCGACAAGCTGTCGAAGCCGACGATCGCCCGCGTCCACGGCGCGGCTTTCGGCGGCGGTGCGGGCCTGGTGGCGTGTTGCGACATCGCGATTGGCACCGCCGACGCTTCGTTCGCGTTCTCCGAGGCACGCCTGGGTCTGATTCCCGCTGCGATCAGTCCCTATGTTGTCGCGGCGATCGGCGCGCGTGCGGCACGCCGCTACTTTCTTACCGCCGAGCGATTTTCCGCCGCCGAGGCGTACCGCCTCGGCCTGCTGCACGAACTCGCGCCGGCGCCGCAACTCGACGCCCGGATCGAAACGCTGCTCGGCGCGCTGCTGAGCGCCGGCCCGCACGCCCAGGCCGAGTGCAAGCAGCTACTGCGAGCGATCGTGAACCGGCCGCTCGATGCGAGGATCGTCGCCGACACGGCGCGCCGCATCGCGCGCGTCCGGGCCTCGCCAGAAGGCAGGGAAGGCGTCGCTGCATTTCTCGCCAAACGCAAGGCGGCATGGCTGCCGCGCGGCGATTAGCGCGGCGGCGCAGGCATGGAAAAACTCGATACCCTGCAACTGATCGCGCTCGCCGCAGCACTCGGCTGGGCGAGCGGCATTCGCCTGTACGCGGTGTTGTTCATCGTCGGCGCGCTGGGGTATCTCGGCTGGTTCGAGCTGCCTTCGCATCTGGCGATCCTCTCGCACCCGCTGGTCCTCGCCGCGTCGGGGTTCATGGTGTGCGTCGAATTCTTCGCCGACAAAATTCCAGGTGTCGATACGCTGTGGGATGTCGTCCATACGCTGGTGCGCATTCCCGCCGGCGCCGCGCTCGCGGCGAGCGTGTTCGGTAACTCGCCTCCGGCGTGGACGCTCGCCGCGGGAATCATCGGCGGCACGCTGGCGGCCGGCAGCCACTTCACCAAGTCAGGCGCGCGCATGGCGCTCAATACCTCGCCGGAGCCGTTCTCCAACTGGGCGGCTTCCTTTGGCGAGGACCTGCTCGTCGGCGTGCTCCTCTACCTCGCGCTGGCACACCCGATTGCCTTGCTGCTCGTGCTCGCGGCGCTGCTCGCGCTGAGTGTTTGGCTGCTGCCGAAGCTGTGGCGGTTCCTGCGCGATTTCGGCGCGCGGATCGCGCGCATCTTCGGCCACGCGACAGGGAGCGCGCCGGAGACGACGACGGCCTCGCGCCGGGCGAGCGATGTTTGACAAGATCCTCATCGCCAATCGGGGCGAGATCGCCTGCCGCGTCGCGCGGAGCGCCCGGCGCATGGGTATCCGCACGGTGGCGGTGTACTCCGATGCCGATGCCGCCGCGCTGCATGTGACGGCTTGCGACGAGGCCTATCGGCTCGGCCCGGCGCCGGCGCGCACAAGTTATCTCGACGCGCCCAAGATCGTGGCCATCGCCACCGCGGCGGGGGCGCAGGCCATCCACCCCGGCTATGGTTTTCTGTCCGAGAACGAATCGTTTGCCGCGGCGGTTGCGGCGGCCGGGCTCGTCTTCGTCGGTCCGCCACCCGCCGCGATTCGCGCCATGGGATCGAAGGCGGAAGCCAAGGCGATCATGGGCCGGGCCGGCGTACCGGTCGTGCCCGGTTACCACGGCGCGGCCCAGGACGACACGGTGCTGCAGGCGCAAGCCGACGCGATCGGCTATCCGGTGCTGATCAAGGCGTCCGCGGGGGGCGGTGGCAAGGGCATGCGCGTCGTCTTGCAGCGCGACGAATTCGCCGCCGCGCTCGCCTCCGCGCGGCGCGAAGCGCAGGCCGGATTCGGTGACGAGCGGATGCTGCTCGAAAAGTACCTGCCCCAGGCGCGGCACATCGAAATCCAGGTTTTTGCCGACGCGCATGGACAATGCGTGCATCTGCTCGAGCGCGACTGCTCGGTGCAGCGACGCCACCAGAAGGTGCTCGAGGAGGCGCCGGCGCCCGGTATGACGCTGCCGCGCCGGGAGCGGATGGGCGCGGCAGCGGTAGCCGCGGCCAAGGCGATCGGCTACACCGGCGCCGGCACGGTGGAATTTATCGTCGCCGAGCCGCCCGGGACCGACGCGCCTTTCTATTTCATGGAAATGAACACGCGGCTGCAGGTTGAGCATCCGGTCACGGAGATGGTCACCGGAGTCGACCTCGTCGAATGGCAACTGCGCGTTGCCGCCGGCGAGCGCCTGCCGCAGACCCAGGAACAGATCGCCTTGCATGGCCACGCGATAGAGGCACGCATCTACGCCGAGGACCCCGACCGCGATTTCCTGCCCTCAATCGGGCGCATCGTGTATTTGCGCACGCCGGAAACCTCCGCGCAGGTCCGTATCGATACCGGCGTACGCGAGGGCGACGCCATCAGTCGTTATTACGATCCGATGATCGCCAAGCTCATCGCCTGGGGCGAAGACCGGCCCGCCGCATTGCGTCGCCTGAAGGCCGCGCTCGCCGCCTATCGCGTCGCCGGCGTGACCACCAATGTTGCGTTCCTGCAGCGCCTGCTTACCCATGACGCCTTTGCCAGCGGCCGGGTCGATACGGGGCTGATTGCGCGTCATCACGCGGCATTGTTTCCGCCTCCGTCGCCTCCGTCCGAGCGCGTGCTCGCGGTTGCCGCGCTGGGCGAACTTGCGCGCTTGCGTCGGGCCGCCCTGGCGCGGGCGAACGCTTCCGGCGATCCCGGGTCGCCCTGGCATGAAATCGCGACGTGGTGGCCGAACAGTGACCAGAACGCGATCGCACTGAACTTCGAAGCGGCCGGCGGCGCGTATCCGGTGCGCGTGCGCAACGACGGCGATGCCGTCACACTCCAGCTCGGTGGGCGCGACGTCGCGGCGAGCGTGACCTCGGAGGGCTGCGATCTTCGCGTCCAGTTCGACGGCGGCGAGTGGCCGGCCGCGTACGTTGCCCAGGGCGAGGAGCGCTACGTGTTCTGCGGAAGCGAGATGCACCGGCTGCGCTGCGTCGACCCGCTGGCGCACTCCGCTGTCGAGGAGGCCCACGCCGGACGCCTCACCGCGCCGATGTCGGGCAGCGTCGTTGCGCTGCTGGTGCAGGCGGGCGATGCGGTGGCGAAAGGCGCGCCGCTACTGGTTCTCGAGGCGATGAAGATGGAGCACACGATCAAAGCCCCGGCATCGGGCAAGGTCAGCGCCGTTCATTACCGCCAAGGCGAGCAGGTGGCCGAGGGCGCCGCGCTCATCGACCTCGACGACGATGCGGCGACGCCGGCGGCGTGAGGCTGCTGTTCTATAGCAGCGGCAACGACACGACCGAATGGGTCGCCGCGCTGCGCCACGTGCTGCCCGAGGCCCGGGTCGAAGTGTGGCCTGCGGCCGCGGCGAACGAGGCCGACTATGCGTTGGTCTGGAAGCCGCCACCGCAACTGTGGCGCGACCTCGAAGGCGTCAAGGCGATCTTCAATCTTGGCGCCGGCGTCGATGCGCTCGTCCGCGACGCGGCCCTGCCAACAGGTGTGCGCCTGGTGCGCCTTGAGGATGCCGGCATGGCGCAACAGATGGTCGAGTACGTCTGCCACGCGGTGCTGCGCCGCTATCGCGAATTCGACCTCTACGCCGAGCAGCAGCGCGCCGGCCTGTGGCGCGCGCGGCCACGACCGAGCAAACAAGGGTTTGCGGTCGGGATACTCGGCCTCGGGTTGCTTGGCATGGCAGTTGCGGCGGCCTTGCAGCCGTTCGGGTTCCCGCTGCGCGGGTGGAGCCGTACCTGCAGGCAAAGGGCCGGGATCGCGACCTTCTCCGGGACGAGCGAACTCGAGGCTTTTCTCGCCACGACGCAGGTCCTGGTCTGCCTGCTGCCCCTGACGCCTGAAACGCGTGGCTTGCTCGACCGGGCAACCCTGTCGCGACTGCCGCGTGGCGCATGCTTAGTCAACGTCTCGCGCGGCGCGCTCGTGGTCGACGACGACTTGCTCGCCCTGCTCGACAGCGGCCATCTCGCCGCCGCGATGCTCGACGTCTTTCACGACGAACCGCTGCCGCCGACGCATCGTTTCTGGCATCATCCGCGGATCGCAATGACACCGCATGTGGCGGCGATTACGCTGGTGGAAGAGGCGGTCGCGCAGATCGCCGAGAAGATCCGCCGGCTCGAGGCGGGGCTTCCCGTCACCGGCGTCGTCGTCCGCGATTGCGGATATTAAAAGACGCGCCGATGATCGCTATCGCCTCTGCGGGTACCCGCGCATGAAACTGCCGCCGCGGGTGCGCATGGTCGAGGTGGGCCCACGCGACGGCCTGCAGAACGAGCAGGCGATGGTGCCCACGGAGGTCAAGGTCGGCTTGGTCGATCGGCTCAGCGACGCCGGCTTGCCGGCAATCGAAGCGACGAGCTTCGTTTCGCCCAAATGGGTGCCACAGATGGCCGATGGCGCGCAGGTGATGGCGGCAATCCGGCGCAAGCCCGGGGTGCGCTATCCGGTGCTGACGCCGAATCGGCACGGTTTCGACGCCGCACTCGCCGCCGGTTGCGACGAGGTCGCGGTGTTTGTCGCCGCGTCGGAGACGTTTTCGCAGCGGAACACCAACTGCTCCATCGCGGAGAGCCTCGAGCGGGCGCAAACGGTCGCGGATGCGGCCGCGGCACACGGCGTGCGCGTGCGCGGCTACATCTCATGCGTCCTCGGCTGTCCTTACGAAGGCGAGATCGCGCCGGAACGGGTGCGCGACGTCGCCGCCGCCCTTTGGGCCATGGGATGCTACGAGATCTCGCTCGGCGATACGATCGGGACGGGCACCGCGGGCAAGACACAAAAGCTGCTGGCGACCGTGGCCGAGGCGGTGCCGATCGCCGCCCAGGCGGGGCACTTTCACGATACCTACGGGCAGGCCCTGGCGAACATCTACGCGGCGCTTGAACTTGGCGTAGCGACTTTCGACAGTTCCGTCTCGGGACTGGGCGGGTGCCCGTATGCCAAGGGTGCGACCGGCAACGTCGCGAGCGAGGACGTGCTCTATCTGCTCTCGGGCCTCGGCATCGAAACCGGGGTCGACATGACGCGCTTGCGCGTGGCAGGCGGCTACATTTCCACCTTTCTTGGCCGGGCGCCGGTTTCGCGCGTCGCCCGGGCGCTGGACGCCAAGGATCCCCTGCCGGGACGGTTCCCCGCTTGAACAGCCCCCTGCAAGAGCAAGCCGAGGTGGGGTCTCCCTGCGTCAACCTCTGCCGCATCGATGCGCCGACCGGGCTGTGCGCCGGATGCTATCGGACTCTGCACGAAATCGCCGCTTGGATCGACCTGTCAGGCGACGAGCGCCGCGCGATCGTCGACCACGCTGGCGCCCGTCGCGCGCTGCACGCCACAGCCATCGCCTCGCGGCTCGTCATCGATGGCGAGCGCTGACTGGTACTTCGATTTCGTCTCGCCGTTCTCGTACCTGCAGTGCGAGCAACTGGCGCCGCTGGAGAAGGCGATTCGCGTGCGCTACCGGCCCATCCTGTTCGCCGCGGTGCTCAAGGCCCATGCCCTCCGCGGACCAGCCGAGATCGCTGCCAAGCGTCGCTTTACCTACCGTTTCGTCGTCTGGCAGGCGCGGCAGCTGGGTATCCGGCTCAAGTTTCCTGCCGCACACCCGTTCAATCCGCTGCCGTTGCTGCGCCTTGCGCTGGCCGTGGATTGCGAGCCCCAAGCGATTCGCTGCATCTTCCGCTTCGTGTGGCGCGACGGGCGCCTGGGCGACCTGCCGATCGAATGGGCCGAGCTCACGGGGGAGCTCGGACTTCCCGATGCGACAGCGCGTATCGCCAGTGCGGAGGTCAAGGCGGCGCTGCGCCGAAACACCGACGAGGCGATCGCGCGGGGTGTCTTCGGCGTGCCGACCTTGGCGATCGGTGACGAGCTCTTCTGGGGCGCCGACGCGACGGCGATGGCAGCGGACTATATCGCGCAGGGCTGTCGCTACACTGACCCCGAGATGGCGCGGGTGGCAAATCTTCCGGTGGCGGCGGAGCGCGACGAAGCGAAGCGCTATTAGCGCCCGACCGGGTTTACTTCCCCCGCGGCGGGAGCGTTACGGCCCGGATGGCCGCGGTCTGCTTGGCGCGGAACGCGACGAGTTTCCTGGCCAGCACGGGATCGGTGCGGGCGAGCAGGGCGACGGCGAAAAGCCCCGCGTTGGCGGCCCCGGCCTCTCCGATCGCGAACGTCGCGACCGGCACGCCCTTGGGCATCTGCACGGTCGACAGCAAGGAATCCTCGCCGCGGAGGTATTTCGACGGCATCGGCACGCCCAGCACGGGCAGCGTCGTCTTCGCCGCGAGAACGCCGGCTAAGTGGGCCGCGCCGCCGGCTCCGGCGATAATGCAGGCTAATCCATTGGCCAGTGCATTCTCGGCGTAGGCGATGGCGTCGTCGGGCGTTCGATGCGCGGACAGTACCCGCGCCTCATGCGCGACCCCGAACGCAACCAGTTGCGCCACAGCCTCCTGCATGATGTCCCAGTCGCTGGCGCTGCCCATCACCACGCCCACCTTGGGAGGGCTGCTGCTGCGTCGAGCCATGATGTCCCCTGTCGAGCGGCGGCGCGGAACCGGCGCCGCGACGCAACGTGCCTAGGGCGATTTTACCATCCGCGTTGAGCGTGCCATGCGCACGCCTTGGGCTAAGACTTGTCGGACGAAGAGCGCTCGCTGACAATGCGACCAATGCCCTGCTCATTGCTTCGCTCTTTGCGTCGTGTCGCGGCCGTCGCGGCCGCCACGTGCATCACCGTTGCGGCGTACGCGCAGCCCACCGATGCCGATTTCGCCGCGGCGCGCGATGCCTACCAGGCCGGCGACGCGGCCCGGCTCGAACGCCTGGCGCCGCATCTTGCGGGCTATTTGCTCGAGCCCTACGTGACCTATTGGCGCCTGCGGCTCAAGCTCGACGACGCCGACCCGGCCGCGGTGCAGGCCTTTCTCGACCGCTACGCGGAGCTGCCGCTTGCCGGGCGCCTGCGCAGCGAGTGGCTGAAGGCGCTGGGCAAACGCGGGGACTGGACCACATTCGCCGCCGAGTATCCCAAGCGGACCGCGGAGGACGTCGAACTCGCCTGTTATGCGGCCCGGTTTCGAGCCCAGCGCCAGGACCTTGCGGACGGCGAGGGCGCGACGGACGGCAGGCAGTTCTGGTTCAGCGGGCAGGAGCAGCCCGAATCGTGTCAGCCGGTGTTTGCCTTGTTGCTGGCACAAGGCGCTTTGACGGAGCAAGACATCTGGACCCGTTTCCGGCTGGCGCACGAGGCCGGCAACTTCCGCCTCGCGGCCAAGATCGCGGCCGTGGTGCCCGCACCCGAGCGACCCTCGGCGCGCGACATCGAGCATGTCGACCGGGGCGCGCGCGCAGCGCTGGCCAAGGGAGATTTTCACCTCAGCTCACAAGCCGGTCGCGAACTGGCCCTCTACGCGCTCGACCGCGTCGCGCAAGTCGACGCACTCGCCGCCCACGACGCATGGATCGGCTGGCGGGGACGACTTCCCCCCGCCGACCGTCTCTACGGCAACCTCCTCGTCGCCTACAATGCTGCACGGGCGCTGCTGCCGGCGGCGAACGCTTGGTATCACGAAGCCGAAGGAGCGCCCTTCACCGACGCCGAGCATGCCTGGCAGGTGCGCGCCGCCTTGCGTGTTGGTGCCTGGGCCGATGTGGGCGCGGCAATCGATGCGATGCCGGCTGTCCAGGCGCTGGACCCCACGTGGCGCTACTGGAAGGCGCGCGCGCTGAGCGCAGGCGGAGAAAGCGAAGACGCGACCCGGCTCTTCGGCAGCATCGCGACCGAGCATCATTTCTACGCCATCCTAGCCGCCGAAGCACTCGGAGCAAACATCACGCCCTTAAGCGAGCCGCTCGCGCCCGATCCGGTTGCGCTTGCGGCGTTCGGGGCACGCGAGGCCGTGCAGCGCGTGGTCAAGCTCTCCGCACTCGACCTGCGCTCGGACGCGCAACGGGAGTGGGTCGCCATCGTGCACGGACTCGACGACGAAGGCCTGCTGCTCGCCGCGTCGTTCGCGCAGGCCCATCGCCTTTACGATCGCGCGATCAATACCGCCGACCGCACGCGCGAGCGACATGACTTCGGCCTGCGTTATCCCACACCGTATCGGACCGAGGTCGAGGACGCGGCCCGCGAGAACGGTCTCGACGCGGCCCTCGTCTACGGCCTGATGCGTCAGGAAAGCCGCTTCGTTGCCGATATTGTTTCGGGGGCCGGCGCAGTCGGCCTCATGCAGCTGATGCCGCCGACGGCGCGCTGGGTTGCGCACAAGACCGGGCGCACGTCCGTGCGCACGCCCCAGCTTGAGGACCCGGAACTCAATATCCAGCTCGGCGCCTACTACCTGCGCTACGTGCTCGACAAGCTCGACGGGCTGCAGGCGCTCGGAGCCGCCGCGTATAATGCCGGTCCGGGACGGGCACAGGCGTGGCGGGGGTCGGTGCCGCTGGAAGGCGCAATCTACGTCGAGACGATTCCGTTCAACGAGACTCGGGATTACGCGAAAAAAGTGCTGGCGAATGCGATGTTCTACCAGGCTCAGCTCGGCTTGCACTACATCGCTCTCAAGGATCGTCTCGGCGTCATCGCCGCCCGCGGCAGCGGCGGGGCGGATAACGTCGGCGGCGACACCGCCGCCGCGCCGGAGGAACGCAGCGAAGGTCTGCGATGAGCGCCGGATCGATCCTGGTGTTGGGTGGCAGCGGTTTCGTCGGCCGTCATTTGGTCAACCGCCTCGTCGCCGCCGACTGGCGGGTCGTCGTGCCGACGCGGCGACGGGAGCGCGCCAAGCACCTGATCCTGCTGCCGACGGTCGATGTGCGCGAGGCGGATGTGCACGATCCGGTCGTGCTCGCGCGGCTTGCCGCCGGCGCGGATGCGGCCGTCAACCTCGTTGGTATTCTCAACGAGTCGCGCCCGGGTGATTTCGAGCGCATACACATCGAACTCGCACGCAAGCTCTGCGCCGCCTGTCACGAAGCCGGTGTGGCGCGCCTGCTGCACATGAGCGCACTGCATGCCGACGTTGCGGGGCCGAGCCGTTACCTGCGCAGCAAGGGCGAAGCCGAAGCGCTCGTGGCCCGGTCGGAGTTGGCCTGGACGATCTTCCGCCCTTCGGTGATCTTCGGCCGCGAGGACTCCTTTCTCAATCTGTTTGCGCGCCTCGTGCGCGTGCTCCCGGTAATCGCCCTCGCCTGCGCGCATGCGCGCTTTCAGCCGATCTATGTCGGCGACGTCGCGCAGGGGTTTATGCGCGCGCTCGGCGATGACCGCACGCAGCGGGAGCGCTACGCAATGTGTGGGCCTGGGGTGTATACGTTGCGCGACCTGGTCGCCTACGTGGGCGAGATCACCGGTCACCGGCGCCCCATCGTGCCGCTTTCGCCCGCGCTGGGTAGGCTTCAGGCGCGCCTGTTGGAACTGTTGCCGGGCAAACTGATGAGCCGCGATAACCTGGCATCGATGCAGCTCGACAGCGTCTGTGACGGCGGCTTTCCGCACCTGCTGGGGCCGCATCCGACCGCCCTCGAGGCCATTGCGCCGCAGTATCTCGCGCCGGCGGCGCTGCGCACTCGTCACTCGGGCCTGCGCGCGCAGGGCGGGCGCTGAAGATCTATCGCGTCGGCGGTTCGGTGCGTGACGAGCTGCTCGGACGGCCGCTCGCGGATCGCGATTACGTCGTCGTCGGCGCCACGCCGCAGGAGCTGCTGCGGCGCGGATTTCGACCCGTCGGGCGCGATTTTCCGGTGTTCCTCCATCCCGAAACGCACGAGGAATATGCGCTGGCGCGCACCGAGCGCAAGACCGGGCGCGGACACCAGGGATTCAGCTTTCACGCCGCCCCCGGTGTCACGCTGGAGGAGGACCTTGCGCGGCGCGACCTCACGATCAACGCCATTGCGCGCGCCGAAGACGGGAGCCTGATCGATCCTTTCGGCGGCGAGAAGGATCTGCGCGCCGGGATCTTGCGCCACGTCGGTCCAGCGTTCGCCGAGGATCCGTTGCGGGTGCTGCGGGTCGCGCGCTTCGCGGCGCGCTTCGGGTTCGCGGTCGCGCCGCAAACCGAGGCGCTGATGCGCTCGATCGCCGAGAGCGGCGAGCTTTCAACGCTGACGCCGGAACGCATCTGGCAGGAACTCTCCCGCGCGCTCATGACGGCCAAGCCCTCGCGCTTCTTCACCGTGCTCCGGCGCTGCGGCGCGCTGTCGCAACTGTTTCCCGAAGTCGATGCCTTGTTCGGCCGACTGCATCGCCCGGGTCCGGATGCCGCGCTCGATGCCGGCGTCGAGCGCCTGATGGCGTTGGACGACGCAGCGGGCGCCGCTGAACCGCTGCCGGTCCGCTATGCCGTCCTCGCTGCGCGTCTCGGCTCCGCGGCGAAGGCGATGGCCCTGAGCAACCGCCTCAAGGTGCCGGCCGCCTATCGCGATCTGGCCCGGCTTACCGCGCTCTACGCAGCGAAGGTGCGTCGTGCCGCCGAGCTCACACCGGCAATGTTGCTCGACCTCCTTCTGGCCACGGACGCACTGCGCCGCCCCGAGCGGCTGCAGGGACTGGCGCGCGCGAGCCTCCTCGCCCAAGGCTCGGAAGGCGCGCGCGGCGGGAGACACGCCGTGGAGGCGCGACTCGCGGCCGCGCTCGCCGCGGTGCGCGGCGTCGATGCGGGCGCCCTGTCAAGGTCGCGCGGGAAGGATCTTCCGCGCCGCATCCGGGCGGCGCGCCTGCAGGCCCTGCGCGACTGGATGCGGGCGACGCGCAGCAAGCCAGCGCCGCGGAGTGCGGCGCGCGCTGGAGGCCGGTCGGCTCGGCCTCGGCATGGCGCTTAGAAGAAGTGCGCGATGCCGAAGACGACCCCGGGTAGCTTCGCGCCCTGGACCGCGTCGTAGGGATTGATGTTGAAGCCGTAGTTGGCGTTGGGACGATTGTCGATCTGCACGTATCCGGCATACACGACCGTGCGCAAGGACAGCGCGTAGCTGTAGGAAAGCTCCCACTGCACCGCGGACGAATCCGGGCCCTTGGTCAAGCCGCCGACCTGGGTACCTTCGACGGCGCCCCCGCTGCCGTTGCCTGCCTTGCCCCAGAAGGCGTAGAGCGAACCGCCGCCCGCCGGGACGGTAGCCGATACGCCCCAGAAATTGCGCTTCAGGTCGCCGGTGAAGGTGTCGTACTTGAGGCGCTCGTAGACTGCGCCGATGCGTAGCCCCAAGCCGTTGGCAAAGGTGCCGAAGTCGTATCCGCCGGCAACCGACAGCGCGTAATCGTTGGCACTGGCGTAGCGGACCTTGTTGTTTTGCTCGTACGCCACACCGAAGTCCAGCGGCCCCTTGCTGTAAAAGGCCCCCATGCTGACGACGTTGGCGTGGCGCAGTCCCGATGCCTGATCGCCGCTATTGGCGACGATGCTAGGGTCGTCGTTACCGGTAGTAGAGCGCGTCGCATACTGCAATTCACCGCTGAACCCGTCCAAGGGCGGTGTCTCATAACGGATGGAGTTACCCAGCCGCGCGTCGAAACCGCCCTCGAGCTTCGACAGCGGTCCCTGGGCCCAGATGGCCGCAGTGGAGAGGATCGACGTGGTGAATGTCGGCACATCGCCGAAGATGGGGAGGATGTCGTCGTAGGGCGTGAGGAAGTTGCCGCCCTTCAAAGTGCCCCAATCGCCCTGCAAGCCGACAAAGGTCTCGCGGCTGGCAAGCGCGCCGCCGCTCGTATTGGCCTGAACCGAGGATTCGAGCTGGAATATCGCCACCTGGCCGGCGCCGAGATACTCCTGGCCGCGGATGCCGAAGCGCGAGGTATTGCTGCTGACGCGAACGACAGTTGGATTGCTGCCATCCAACTGCTTGCCGCTGACGAACTCGAGGTCGAGATTGAGGTCGCCGTAGAGCGTGACATTGGCGAACTGCGCCCGTGCCGCCGAAGGCAGAACGGCGGCACAGGTGATGAGGAGGGCGACGAGGGATCTCTTCATCCGTTTGTCACGGCCGCGGCACACCCGACCTCCGGCCGCACCCATTGTCCCACGTTGCACCGGCCGCAGCGCGCGCTGCCCTACACCCGATACGCGGCGAAGGTCATCACGCGCGCGGCGCTGCGCATGAGCGCGCGCGCAACCCAGGGCAGTTCAGCCGCGCCGGCGTCACGCGCGGCCACGCCATGGCGCACTTCATCGTCGCGCATCGCCGCGACGATGGCCCGGCTCTTGCGGTCAGCCGCGGGCAGACGATCCATGTGCGTGGTGAGATGCGCTTCGACCTGGCGCTCGGTTTCGACAACGAACCCCAGACTGCTGCGATCGCCGGTGGTGCCGGCCAAGAGGCCGATGGCGAATGAGCCGGCGTACCACAGCGGGTTGACCAGGCTGGGGCGAGCGTCGAGTTCCGTGAGCCGCTGCTGCGTCCAGGCGAGATGTTCTTCCTCTTCGCGCGCTGCGTGCGACAGGCGCTCACGCGCGGCGGCATCGCGTGCGGTCAGTGCCTGCGCCTGGTAGAGCGCCTGCGCGCATACCTCGCCGCTGTGGTTGACCCGCATCAGCCCCGCCGCGTGGCGCCGCTCGTCGGGCGTCAGCTCGGATTCGGGCAAGCCGTGGGCCGGATGCGGACGACTGCTCACGGCGCCGCCGGAGAGAGTGCGCAGCGCGCGGTCGAAGCCGAGGATGAGATGGTCGATCATGGAGATCCGCCCGTCGCAGAGTACAAGCGCGCCTTCCGCTGGCGACAAATTGTTGCGGCAGCGGCGACTCGCCCCGCCGGCCCGCAGGCAAAAAAAACGGGCGCCCTTTGGACGCCCGCGTGATCACTTCAAACCCAGATGAGCCTGGGAACTGCGGTGTGCAACAAATTAGAAGAAGTGCACCATCCCGAACACCACGCCGGTCGGTTGCCCCGCATTGCAACTCGAACCGTATTCGCAGGTCTGGATCGTGTACGGGTTGATGTTGAACGTGGTAGGGTTGTACGCCTTGTTGGCGATCTTCACGAAACCGGTGTACAGCAGCGTCCGCGGCGACAGGCTGTAGCTGTAGCTCAGTTCCCACTGCTGCGTGCTGGTGTCGTTACCCGAAACGACGTAACCCACGGTCGTGCCGGCCGGGGCGCTGCCATGGCCGTTGCCCGCCTTGCCCCAGAACAGGTACGCCGTGCCGCCGCCGATCGGAATCGTCCCCGAAAGGCCCCAGAAATTGCGGTTCAGGGTGCTGGTCGACGCGTCGAGGTTCTGCACCTGGTAGTTCGTATGCTCGTACACCACGCCCACGCGCAGCCCGAAGGATTTCATGATGGTGCCGAAGTCGTACGCCCCGGTAACCGTGTAGTCGTAGTCGTTGGCGTTGTAGATGCACGGCGACGACGCGGTGCAGCCCTGACCGAGAGCGACGGTGTTCTCGTATTGCCGGACCTTCACGTTAAACTCGCCCGACGCGGCCAACTGCAACGGGCCGTTGGTGTAAATCCCGTTTATCCCCCACACGCTGGCGTGGCGCACACCCTGGGCCTGGCTGCCATTGCTGCCGGAAAATGCCGGCGTCAAACCGTTTGGCGGCTGATTGGTTACCGTTGCGCTGGCGTCGTTGAAGCCCCCCGTGGCGCTTTGCGTCGAGTACTGCGCGGCAAAGGTGAAGCCGTTATAGTTCGGGCTGTCATAACGCACGTTGTTGCCGGTGCGCGCATCCCAGCCGCCCTGGGCTTTGCTCAAGTTCCCCTGCGCCCACACGTCGGCGGTGGACAGGATCGATGTCAGCAGGGTCGGCACGTTACCAAAGACCGCGTGCACGTCGTCCTGCGGCATCAGGAACTTGCCCATCGTGACCTTGCCCCAGCTACCCTGCAGGCCGACAAAACTTTCACGGCTGGCCAGGCCCGAGCTCGAGGAATTGCCGGTGTCCCAGCTTACGTTCGACTCCAGTTGGAAGATCGCGAGCAGCCCACCGCCCAGGCTTTCCTGGCCGCGAAGGCCGAAGCGCGACGTGTTGCTGGCGACCCGGACCACTGTCGGATTGTCGCCGGCTGGAATTCCGTTGGCGATGCTAGCTGCCTGCGCGCCGCGAACGAATTCCAAGTCCACGTTCGCGCGCCCGTATAACGTCACGTTCGCGGTTTGCGCTTGCGCAGCCAGCGGCAGCGCAAATGCGCCAGCGACGGCAAGAGCGACGAGCTTTTTATTCATGGAATTTCTCCTCTAACGGAAAAAATAGGCAAGTGACCTGCGTTTGCGCCTGCCATCGGAACCTTCTCAATTAGATAAGCGAGAAGTTAAGGCCATTGTGCCAAACCGTCGAATCCATTGGCAAGCTAAAACCCGCGACCCCAAAACACCCTGAGAAGCATGTTGTTTAATTGCAACAAGAGCCCGCTTCCGGTCGCATGTGCCCGGAGTGGCCCGCAGCGTATAATTCCCCCTGCCGATCGCCTCTGCGGCGCACGACACCACGGGCGACAAAATGGTCGCAAACAACAGCTTGCGGAGGCTGCGCCGGTTGCCGCGCGTGACCTTGCGGGGCGGGGGAAGGCAATGACGGGCTTGGCGGCAATAATTGCCGCCGCGGTCAGCTGGCTGGCACTGCGCGCGTTGCTTGGGCGCGTGGGCCTGCTGCCCCTGGATCGGCCCAACGCGCGCTCGCTGCACACGCACCCGGTTCCGCGCGGGGGAGGCCTCGCGATTTGGGCCGGATGGTTCGCCGCCACCCTGTGGCTTCCCGGCGCGAAACCATGGCTCGGGCCGCTCTTGGCGGTGATCGCCATCTCCCTCCTCGACGATCGCCGCGGCATGCACCCGTCGCTCCGCCTTCTGGTGCACGCCGGGGCGGCGACGGTTTGGGTGTGGCTCGCCGCGCCGCCGGTGAACGCCCTCCTCGCCGTGCTCGGCATCGTCTGGATGGCCAATCTTTACAATTTCATGGATGGCAGCGACGGGCTGGCCGGGGCGATGGCGGTGATCGGGTTCGCCGCCTACGCCGCCGCGGCGGCGCTCGCCGGGGCGGCGGACGTGGCGCTTTTTCTTGCCCTCTCCGCGGCGACGGTCCCGTTCCTCGCCTCCAACCTGCCTCCCGCCCGAGTGATCCTCGGCGACGTGGGTGCCGTGCCGCTTGGCTTCCTGGCCGCGATCTTCGGTTTGAGCGGCTGGCAGGCGCACTGGTGGCCCGCCTGGTTCCCCATCCTGGTCTTTCTGCCCTTCATCGCCGATGCGAGCCTGACCCTGTGCTACCGCCTGCTGCGCGGCGCGCGCTTCTGGGACGCCCATCGCGAACATCACTACCAGCACCTGGTGCAGATCGGCTGGGGGCACGGCCGCACGCTGCTGCTCTACGCGCTGCTGATGCTCGGCGGGGCGGGGTCGGGCGTGGCGGCATTGGCGTGGGCGCCTCGCGCCGGGGTCGCCCTGGTCGCGCTCTGGGGGGCCATTCTCGCCCTCGTGTTCGCCGCGATCGAGTATCATTGGCGGAGGCGAGGTGCGCTGTGATGAAAGTAAGGGCTAACTGGCGGATCTGGCTCGCGTTTGTGCACGACATTTGTGCGGCGGCAATCGCCTGGGCCGGGTTGTATTGGCTGCGCTCCAATACCGACCTGCACGAGCCGCAGATGTCCGACATGGTGCACACGCTGGCCTGGATCCTGCCGCTGCAGGCCGGCATCTTTCTCGCCTTCGGCCTCTATCGGGGCCTGTGGCGGTTCGCAAGCCTGCCTGACCTGCAACGCATCGTGCTCGCCGCCGGGTTGGGCGCGGTGGCGATTCCGCTCGTGCTGGTGATGCTGCGGCTGACCTCGGTGGTGCCGCGCAGCGTGCTCGTGCTCTATCCGCCGGTGCTGATCTTCCTCATGGCGGGGAGCCGCTTCACCTATCGCGTGTGGAAGGAACACCGTCTCTACAGCCCCCTTGTGGCGCTAGGCGAGCCGGTGCTGATCCTGGGCGCGGGCGAGGCCGGGGCGCGACTGACCAAGGAGCTCGCGCACAGCCGGCAGTGGCGCGTGATCGGCCTGCTCGACGATGACCGCGCCAAGCAGGGGCGCCTGCTGCGCAACATCCGCGTGCTGGGACCGCTCGCCGAGCTGCCCGATTGGGTACGCCGCTTCGGCGTGCGCACGGTGATCATCGCTCTGCCGTCGGCCGCGCACAGCGTGCGCCGCCGCGTCGCCGAGCTCTGCGCCGCGGCCGGACTCGAAGCGCTGACCGTGCCCCCGTACGAGGACCTGATCAGCGGCCGCTCGCAATTGACGACGATACGCCACGTCGAGCTCGACGATCTGCTCGGGCGCGACCCGGTCGTGCTCGACAGTGCCGGCTTGCGCGAATGGCTGGGTGATCGCGTGATACTGGTCACCGGGGCGGGCGGCTCCATCGGCGCGGAGCTGTGCCGCCAGATCGCGCGCTACCAGCCGACGCGGCTGGTGCTGCTCGAATTGTCCGAATACGCGCTCTACCAGGTGCAGCAGGCGCTGCACGACGATTTCCCGGGCCTGCAGGTGGTCACGATCGTCGGCGACGCCAAGCATGCGACGCTGGTCGAACAGGTGCTCGCGCGTGAGCGCCCGTCGGTGATCTTTCACGCCGCGGCGTACAAGCACGTGCCATTGATGGAGGACACGAACGCCTGGCAGGCAGTGCGCAACAACGCCTACGGGACGTGGGTACTGGCGCGCGCGGCGCTCGCCGCGAAGGTGGAGAAGTTCGTGCTCGTGTCGACCGACAAGGCGGTCAATCCGACCAACGTCATGGGCGCCTCCAAACGCCTTGCCGAAATGATCTGCCAGAGTCTGCAGAACGGTGGCACGCAGTTCGTCATCGTCCGCTTCGGCAACGTTTTCGGCAGCGCGGGCAGTGTGATCCCGCGCTTTCGCGAGCAGATCGCGCGCGGCGGCCCGGTCACCGTCACGCACCCGGAAATCAAGCGCTACTTCATGTCGCTCTCCGAGGCTAGCCAGCTGCTGCTGCAGGCGGGATTGATGGGGGGAGGGGGCGAAGTGCTGGTGCACGACATGGGCGAGCCGGTGCGCATCGTCGATCTCGCGCGCGACATGATCCGGCTCTCCGGCGCCGATCCGGACGCGATTCGCATCGTGTTTACCGGGCTGCGCCCGGGCGAGAAACTCTACGAGGAACCGCTTGCCACGGAGGAAACGCCGTTTCCCACCCCGCATCCGAAGCTCTACATCGCACAGGCGCGGGCGAACGGGGCGGACGCAATCGATCAGATGATCGCCTGGCTCGAACGCGATCGCGTCGCGAGCGATGCAGAGGTTCGTTCCTGGCTCAAGGCTTGGATTCCCGAATACGTGCCGCCGGGCGAAGCGCCCCGAGCGGCTCCCGGCGCGGACCGCGTCGTGGTGCGCCGAGCGCGCTGACGCGCGCCGTGGCTGCCCCTAGCCTAAGTCGATCCCGAGCGCGGCGACCGCTGCGGTGACCGCCTCGACGCCGATCGCATCCATGCAGCGCGGATGCGGGCACTCGGCAGGCGAGCGTTCGCAGCGCCGCACCCAGGCGATGTCGCGCTTGAACAGCGTGCGTTGATCGCGGCAGGGAAACGGGTCGACGGTAACCGCGCGATAGGGTACCTCGCGCCAGAACGCACCGGCCCCGGTGAGCGTCACCGCCCCAGGTCCGAACAGCGCCACGGTCGGCGTCCCGACGATGCGACCGAGGTGGGCGATGCCGGTGTCGGGGCTCACCAGCAGCGCGGCGCCGGCGATGAGTTGCCAGATCTGTGGCAGCGAGAGCGCGCCGGCGAAGGAACGATGCCGCGCCTGCGGATCGCAGGCGTGCACGATTGCCGCCTCGCTCGCAGCCGCGGACCACACCGGTTCGATGCCCTTGCCCGACAAGCGCTGCGCCAGCGTTGCCCAGCGTCCGGCCTCCCATTGCTTGAGTGGCGTGCTGGCGCCAACGTGTAGCACCGCGTAGGGCGGTGCGAGCGCGGGCGCGATGGCATTGGCGGGCGGCGCCGGCCAGGCCGCGGGGCGATAGGCGGCCGGGGGCGGGCCTGCGATCAAGCCGGCTACCATGTCGCCCCAGGCGGCAGGACGGTTCGGATACTCCCACTGCTCGTCGACCGGCCAACTCTTGCTCGGCGGACGATCGCCGGCAAAAGCGACGATCCAGCGCGCGCCCAACGCCAGGGCGAGCCAGCTCATGCGGTTGTCGGCCGGAATGAACGCGAGATCAAATCCGCGTTCACGCCACAGCGGCGACAAGCTGGGGCGCCGCGGGTCCCAGCCGATGGCGCGCAAGCCATAGGGCGCGCGCGCGTAGAGAGGCGCATAGGCCTCCGGCACAGCCATGACAAGGTCGGCCGCGGGATGGCGCTCGCGCAACTTGGCCACCAGCGGGGTGAGCATCAGCGTGTCGCCGAGCAGAAGATGATGGGCGATGAGGATGCGCTGCAGATCGACCGGCCGCGCCCGGCGTCCTCCGCTGGCCAGGCGCGAGAACAGGGCGCGCAGGACGACCTGGGCGCGCCCGCCCAGACGGCCGCGGCCGTCAGCGGTAGCGGTTGCCATTGGCGGCGCGCCGCAACACCGCTTCCATCGCATCGAGCATCGCCTCGATGCCGAATTTCGACTGCACCCGCTCGCGCGCCGCCCACGCAAGCCGCGCCCGCAGTGCCGCCGCGTCGAGCAGGCGCCCGATCCCGGCGGCGAGCGCGACCGCATTCTGCTTGGCCACCACCAGTGCGGTCGTGTCGTCAATCGCAATCTCGCCGATCGCGCCGGCATCGGTGGTTACGCAGGGGATGCCTACCGCCATCGCCTGCAGGAGCGCCTGCGGCACGCCTTCATCGGCGTAGGAAGGCAGGGCGAAGATGTCGAGCGCGCGCAGCCACGGCGCCACGTCCTGCTGCGCGCCGGCCAGACGCACCGTGTCGCCAAGCCCGAGGGCGCGGACCTGCGCCTGGATACTGGCGCGCTCCGGACCGTCGCCGACAATCAGCAGCCGCGTTTCGCGGCGCGTGAGCAGGGTCATTGCCTCGACGAGGTAGCGGTGGCCCTTGGCGCGGTGCAGCGGGGCGACGATGCCGACCAGGGGCACGCCGTCCGGCAGCTGCAGGGCCCGGCGCGCGACCTGCTGGTCGCCGGGCGCGAAGCGCTCGAGGTCGATTCCGGTGGGGATCGACGCCACCCGCGCCGGCGACACCCCGGTGGCTTGAATGAGCTGCTGGCGGATCACCTCCCCGGTGGTGACAATCTCAGCCATCGCCCTGGCATACAGCCAGCCGGTTGCGGCGCCACGCGGCAGCGGGGACATCCAGTGCCGGGTGTGCACCAGCGCCGGCGGACGCCGCTTGCCCAGCCAGCCGGCGCGGCAGGCAAGTGCCGCAAGCCAGCTGTCGGCCGTGCCATGGCTGTGGACGATGTCGACGCGCTCGCTCTCCAACGCCCGGCGCAGCGCGAGCAAGCCGAGCGCTCCGGCGCGGCGAATGGGTAAGGCGAGCACGGGGATCCCGAAACGCTCCGCCTCGACAAAGATCGGCGCCTGGCGCGGGCTGGCGATGCGCACGTCGTGGCCGCGGCGGCGCAAGCCCGCCGCTTCGGTAAGGATGCGCAGTTCCGGGCCGCCCCAACCGAGCGACGACTCCGTATGCAGAATGCGCAGTGCGATGAAGGGCCTCTTAGAACGCCGCCGCATGCTCGCCGATCGGCTGGCGCGGCCGCGCGAACGTCCCCCCCGAGGTCCGGGCGTGGCATGCCGGACGCAGGTACGCGGGCCGGACGACACGATGATGGAGTGGCGCCTGCCGCCAGCGAGGGGGCGGCGGAATGTTGCGCCGATTATAGCGCAGCGCCTGTGTGTGGCCGCCCTTCACCGCCGCGGCGGCGGCATCGCGGCGTGCGCCGCCGCAAGCAACTCGCGATAGAGCAGGACCAGCTGCAACGTCATCGCGGCCGGAGTCAACGGCAACACCGCTTCGCGCGCGCGCGCGCCCAGCGTAGCCCGCGCCCCGGGGTCGGTGAGCGTCATCATGTGCCAGGCGAGTGAATCGACATCGCGCGCCGGACACGCGAACCCGGCGTCGTGCTCCACGACGAGCTCCGCCACGCCGCTTTTCGTGCTCGTGACCACTGGCAGGCCGCAGGCCATCGCCTCGAGCGCCGCGTTGGGGCAGGGATCGTACAGCGTCGGCAGCACGAACGCGTCCGCGGCGCCGTAGAAGGGCCGCGGATCTTCCTGCGCTCCGAGCAGCGCGACACGATGCGCGACACCGCGCTCCCGCGCCAGGTTCTTGTAGCGACGACGCGACTTGTCGTGACCGACGACGAACAGATAGGTGTCGCCCGGCAGCCGTGCCAGCGCCTCGATCGCGCGCGCCACGCCCTTGCGCACATAACCCGAGCCGACGAGCAGGAACACGGTCGCCTCTTCCGACACGCCGAGTTTAGCCCGCACCGCGGCGCGATGCGCTCGCAATTGCGGCGAGAAGACGTCGCTGTCGACGGCATTGTAAATCACGGACAGCCGCTCCTCCGGAAGGCCGAAGCGCTCGCGGATTTCGTCCCTCACCATCTTCGAGTTGCAGATCACCGCGCGCAGCGACGGGCTCGCGAACAGTCGCTGTTCCATGTCCAGGACGTAGCGGTGATAGGGGCTCCAGGCGACCATGCGCCGCGCCAGCGGCGGCTCGTCGCGCAGCCACTCCTCGAGCCAGACCCGGTGCACGCCGTCGCCGGCGCGATAGACGTCGCAGCACAGCAGCCGCTCGTGCGACTGCACCAGTTCCGGCGGCTTGCCGGCGATGCTAGCGCAAACCGCGCGGGCGAAGCCCCGGTCGCGCCACAGGCGACCGATATAAGGCGGGTTGCACAGCACCGGTTCGATCAACTGCAACCGTGTCTGCGGCCAGCGTCGGGTGTAGAGCGTGATGGCGATGCCGCGCTCGAGCAGGGCTTCGAGTGCGCTCTCGACGAAGCGCTCGGCGCCGCCGTAGGGCGTGTAGCGCTGGCGGATGATCGCCAGCCTCACCGCGACATCCCCTCGGTCTCGGTCAACAGGTCGAACAGCGCCGCGCGCACCCGCTCGACGGGGAGCGTGGTGAGGCACTCGGATACCTTGCCGCCGCCACACCCGTCGTTGCCACAGGGCCGGCAGGGGTGCGCCACGGAAGTGACCACGCGGTGCGGCACCAGCCACGGCCCCCATTCGATTTCGCCGCTGGGCCCGAACAGCGCCACGACCGGTGTTTGCATGGCTGCGGCAATGTGCATCGGTGCCGAATCGACGCCGACGAACGCGCGCGCCTCGCGCGTCAGTGCCGCCAACTCGCGCAGGCTGAGCGTGCCGGCGAGATCGACCACTTTTTTTTTCGCCGCGGGCGCCAGCCGATCCATGATGGCGGCCACCAAGCGCTGCTCTGCGGCGTCGGGTGCGCCGGTGATGACCACCGGCCAGCCGTCGTCGACCAGGCCGGTGACCAGCGCCGCGTAGGCCTCGACCGTCCAGCACTTGAACTGCCAGCGCGAGCCCGGATGCAGGTGGATGAAGCGCCGCGCCTCGAGGCCATGCTGCGCGCGTCGTGCGCCGGCCCGCTCGACGTCGCCTGGATCCGGGACCAAGACCAGGCGCCGGCTCGCGCCAGCCGGTTGCAATCCGAGCCGCCGCAGCGCGTCAAGATTGCATTCGACCGTATGCCGCGGCCGCGCCCGGGGCAAGCGGTAGTAGTGCGTGAAGCTGGTGCGCCACAGCCAGTGCGCGCGCGGCAACTCGCGTCCGACCGCATAGCGCGGGCGCAGCAGCCGGCACAGCCATGCCCCGCGTGGATGTTCGGTCAGGTGCACCACGAGGTCGTAGCGACGCTCGCGCAGGGCGCGGAGCAGCGCCGTTTCGGCGCGCCACTGGCGCACCCATCCGCGTCGCTTCCAGTCGCGGTCAATGGTATGCAAGCGGGCGATCGCCGGGTGACCCGCGAGCAGCGGCGCGGTGTCGCGATAGACCAGGGCGTCGACCTCCGCCGCCGGCAACAAGCTTTGCAGCACCGTGAACACCGGCGAGGCAAGCAGGACATCGCCGTGATGACGCAACTTGGTAACCAGCGCGTGGTGCACGAGATTCGGGTCGATGGCATCCGGAGGCGCGTCTTGCATTCGCGCAAGATACCAAAGCGCTTTGTCGGTTACAAACAGGTTGAGGATGCCGCCAGTCAGGGCTTACTTGTCGAGCAAGCGGCGCGGTTACTTTGTTCGCGCGCGATCGGGTAGAATCGGCGCGACCCCGAGCCTATCTGTCGCGACCCCCGCCGCCATGCCCCCCGAGGCTGCCTCCGCGCTCAAGGCCCAGATCCTGGCCGAGGCCCTGCCCTACATCCAGCGTTTTCACAACAAAGCCATCGTCATCAAATATGGCGGCAACGCGATGACCGAATCCGTGCTCAAGGCGGGATTTGCCCGCGACGTCGTGATGCTCAAGCTTGTCGGCATGAACCCGGTCATCGTGCACGGTGGCGGACCGCAGATCGGTGACCTGTTGCGAACGATGGGCATTCCAAGCGAGTTTCGCCAAGGTATGCGCGTTACCGATGAAAAGGTGATGAACGTGGTCGAGATGGTCTTGGGAGAGCTCAACCAGGAGATCGTCGGCCTGATCAACCAGCACGGCGGCCGTGCGGTCGGCCTGACCGGCCAGGACGGCGCGTTCATCCACGCCCGCAAGATGCTGCTCAAGCGTGAGCCCGACGGCGACGAGTCGGTCGACATCGGCCTGGTCGGCGAAATCGAGCGCATCGATCCGGAGCTCATTCACCTGCTCGATTCGCGCGACTTCGTGCCGGTGATCGCACCCATCGGCGTCGGCGCGGATGGCGAGGCCTACAACATCAATGCCGACCTCGTGGCCGGCAAGCTCGCCGAGACGCTGAAGGCCGAAAAACTCGTGTTGATGACCAACACCGTTGGCGTGCTGGACAAGAACGGCGTGCTGTTGACCGGATTGAGCGCAAGCGAAATCGACCGCCTTTTCGCCGACGGGACGATCCACGGCGGCATGCTACCCAAGATCGGCTCGGCGCTCGACGCGGTCAAGAACGGCGTGCACAGCTCGCACATCATCGACGGCCGAGTCGAGCATGCGTTGTTGCTCGAGGTGCTGACCAACGAAGGCGTAGGCACCATGATCAAGGCGGACTGAAGGCACGCGAAGGAGCATCTCGATGGCGACCAAACCTGGCGAACGCCGGCTGCAGATCCTGCAGACGCTGGCGGCCATGCTCGAAAGTCCGCGCGGTGAGAAGATCACCACCGCCGCGCTCGCCGCGCGCCTGGAAGTCTCCGAGGCCGCGCTCTATCGCCATTTCGCGAGCAAGGCGCAGATGTTCGAGGGGCTGATCGAGTTCATCGAATCGACCCTGTTCTCGCTCGTCAACCGCATCACCAGCGACAGCACCGACGGGGTCGCGCAGGCGGCGCAGATCGTGTCGGTACTGCTCGGATTCGCCGAAAAGAACCCCGGCATGACGCGGGTATTGATCGGCGATGCGCTGGTCAACGAAGACGAAAGACTGCAGGTGCGCATGAACCAGCTCTACGAGCGGGTCGAGGCTTCGCTGCGGCAGGCGCTGAAGATCGCGCAGGCAGGCGGCGGTTGGAGCGGCGATCCGGTTGCTGAAGCCAACGCCCTGCTCGCCTTCGTTCTCGGGCGCTGGGCCCTGTTCGCCAAGTCAGGCTTCAAGCGCCTGCCGCAGGAGTATTGGGAGACGCAGCGCAAGTATCTGTTCGCCTAGTTAGGGCGTCGCCCACATCCGAATCAGATTGTAGTAATACGTATAAAGCTGCGTGAGCTCCGAGCTCCCGGCCAGTGGGCGCTCGAGGCTCTCCAGCGTCTGGAACATGGAATAGAGCATCGCGCGCTGCTCGGCGTTGCGTACCATGCTCTGCGTCCAGAAAATCATTGCTAGGCGGCTACCGCGGGTGACTTTGGCGACATGGTGCACCGTGTTCGCCTGATAGAGGATCAGATCGCCAGCCGGCAACTTGGTTGCGTAGCCCCCGGGCGTAACGTCGGTGACCAGTTCACCGCCGTCGTAGTCCCCCGGGTCGGAAATGAACAGCGTTGCCGACAAGTCGGCACGCATCGCTGTGCCCCCACCGAGGATCGCCGCGTCGCAATGCCCACCGTATTCCATGCCCTCGATGTAGCGGTTCATCATCGGCGGGCTCATGATGGCCGGCAACGCCGCGCTGAAGAATTGCGGGTGTCGCCGGATCGCGCGCAAGGTTATCTCGGCTGCAGCCTGCGCCTCGCGACTTTCCCGCGGAGCTTCGGTGTTGTGCTTGTGCGGCGCTGCGATGACGCCGGCCGTCTTGCGGCCATCGTCCCAGCGCACGCGACTGGCAAGATCACGCAACTGGCGCAGCTCGTCGGGCGTTAGCACGTTCTTCAGATGATAGATCATGCGCGTTGCGCCGCTACGCTGCTGGTGAAAACGGCGAATTCCCTGGCGATCCAGTCGGACCGGTCTCGCTCGGATTCTACCGCGGCCCGTAAAGGCAGCCCTGGACCTGCGGCCCTCCAATGCGGCCTATTTCGCCGACTTATTCTCGCCAGAGACGCACGAGGTGTTCGCGCGTTCCGAAGGGGGCATATCCTCTAGGCTGCCTGCACGGTGGAAGGTGCCAGGCGGCAGCCGTTGATGCGCCAGCCAGCCGGCAACTTCTCCAGGGTGTAGAGCGCGACCTGCACGCTGTTGTCGGGGGCGACCAGGCGCAGCGGCTGGATGACCATGCCGTCGACCTGTGCACCGTCGAGAAATTCAGTGTAGCGGGCAACGAGCAGCGCCGCGTACGCGCTGCGCACCATCAACAGGAACCTCGCCGCATCGCCGAACTGGGCCTGGATCCCCGGGCTCGCGTAGGCGAATGCACGCGCGCCATCGCCGGCGCGCAGCGCGGCAAGCTGGCGCATGATGACCTTGCGGATCGCCTGCCACTCGGACTTGGCGCGCTTTGGCTCGGCGGCGACGACGAGCGGCCACCCGGCGCTCAAAAACGCGCTGGCGAGAACCCGCGCCATCAAGGCGCGCCGCGCCTTGGATGACCGCGCCTTCATTGCGGACGCGGCGGTGCGCACACCGGGCACGCAGGATCGCGCGCAACCCGCACTTCGCGCCATTCCATGCTCAAGGCGTCGAGCAGCAACAGCCGCCCGGCCAGCGTGCGCCCGGCCGGGGCGAGGAGCTTCAGCGCCTCGGCCGCCTGGGTCGCGCCGATGATGCCAACCAGCGGGGCGAATACGCCCATCGTGGCGCAGCGGGTTTCTTCGAACTCGTCTCCCTCCCCGAAAAGGCAGTGGTAGCAGGGGTTGTCAGGCTCGCGGCTGTCGAAGACGGCGATTTGGCCGTCGAAGCGGATCGCGGCGCCCGACACCAGGGGCTTTCTTGCGGCCACGCAGGCGCGGTTGACCGCGTGCCGGGTGGCGAAATTGTCCGAGCAGTCGACGACGACGTCGGCAGCCGCAACCAGCGGCGCCAATTCGTGCAGCCCGACCCGCTCGGGTCGGGTCAGCACGCGCACCTCGGGATTGATCGCGCCAAGGCGCGCGCATGCCGCCTCGACCTTCGCTTGTCCCACGGCCCCCATGTCGAACAGGGTCTGGCGCTGCAGATTGGTCAGATCGACGCGATCGGCGTCGACCAGAGTAAGCGTGCCGACGCCCGCCGCGGCGAGAAATTGCGCCACCGGGTTGCCGAGGCCGCCGACGCCGACAATGAGCGCATGCGCCGCGCCGAATCGCTGCTGCGCGTCGATGCCGAGTTCGGCGAGCAGGATATGCCGGCTGTAGCGCAGCAGTTGCGTGTCATCCATCGGCATGGCCGTATTGGGCTTAGGGCAGCGCCGGCGCCAAGCCCAAGGCAAAAACGCCCGGACGAACCGGGCGTTTTATTCGCAGCACTCCGCGGCGCGATTACTGCGGCTTCGCCTGCGCGGCGACCGCCTTGTTGGAGGCGAAGACCGGTTGGCCTTTGAGCTGGTTGAGTGCCTGTTTGAGCTGGAAGTCGTCGCTGGAACCGAATTCGAACCGCGGCGGCAGCACCTCCGCATCGACCTTGCTCACCGGCTTGCCCTCGTTCTTCGAAGCCGTGGGTTGCGCAGTCGCACTCTTGCCCTTCATGTTCAGCGCTTCAGCCGGCGACGCGCCAGAGGGCGTTTCGAGGTGATGGTCGAGATTGGCCTCGCGCAGGCGGTTTGGTGAGTCGCGCCCATCGTCGACCACGATGTCGGGCCCGATGCCCTTGGCCTGGATCGAGCGTCCATTCGGCGTGTAGTAACGCGCCGTCGTCAGCTTAAGGCCGGTGTTGTGGCCGAGCGGGACGATGGTCTGCACCGACCCCTTGCCGAAGGTTTGCGTCCCCATCACGATCGCCCGCTTGTGGTCCTGCAGCGCGCCGGCGACGATTTCGGACGCCGAGGCCGTGCCGCCGTCGACGAGCACCACCATCGGCACCGACTTGATCCCGGGCGGCAGATCGCGCAGGTAGTCGTCGCCGCGGCTGCGCATGTAGTTGTCCTTGTTCGCGCTCAGGCGCATGCGGGCATCGGGCGTCCGGCCGTCGGTGTACACGACGAGCGCGTCCTGCGGCAGGAAGGCAGCGGAAACGCCGACCGCAGTCGGCAAGAGCCCGCCCGGATCGGTGCGTACGTCGAGCACCAGTCCGGTCAGGTTGCCCTGCTTGTACAGTTCCTTGATCGCCCGGGCAAGGTCCTCACCGGTACGTTCCTGGAATTGGGCAACACGGATGTAGCCGTAACCGGGCTCGATCATCTTGGACTTGACGCTCTTGACGACGATCTCTTCGCGGGTGAGGGTAAAAGTGAGCGCGGTGTCGACGTCCTTGCGCGCGATCGTGAGCACGATCTGCGTCCCGGGCCTGCCACGCATCTTTTGCACCGCCTCGCTAAGCGGCATGCCGCGGGTCGCGATGTCATCGATCTTGACAATCAGATCGCCAGCCTTCACGCCGGCGCGATAGGCGGGCGTATCTTCGATCGGCGAGATCACCTTGATGATGCCGTCTTCGACTCCGACCTCGATGCCTAAGCCGCCGAACTTGCCTTGGGTCGAGACCTGAAGCTCGCGGAACGCATCTTCGTCGAGAAAATCCGAATGCGGGTCGAGGTCATGGACCATGCCGTTGATGGCCCCGCGGATGAGCTTGTCATCGGGCACGGCCTCGACATAGTCGCTCTTGATCCGCCCGAAAACGGCCGAGAACAGCTGCAGGTCGTCATAAGGGATCGGCAGCCTGGCTTCCTTTTCCGCCATCGCCGAAAAGTTGAGGCTCAGCAGCAACCCGAGCACCGCCCCCAGACCGACCAAACCCGCTTTCTTCCAGCCGTCACGCATCGCAAACCTCATGGATAGAACCGCAACCCGCGAGCGCGGATCGCATGACACTAAATGCTGCATCCGAGTATACGCCCGTTTTCCGCCGCGCAACTCGCCCCTGGCGCCACCGCGCCGCAAACCGAAATGCTAGAACCGCGAGAATCTATGCTGCCTGGCCGAACCCGCCCTGCGTCGGCAACCAGCCGACCGACGGCGGCCACGCGGCGATCATGCAAACCCGTGCCCGCGAGCACTTCTCGGGAGAAACCGTCTTGGTAGCGACCGCCACCCCATGCGACCGAGGTCGCGGCCTAACGCGATGGACCCCGGCAGCGGCAGTTGGTTCCCGCTTGCCGCAGCCAGCCGAAGCCGCGCCGAGACTGCGTTATTATTTCAACTAGCACTTGACTCGATATAAGCCCGGATCCACATGGACCTGCAGTTCCTTCAGGACAACTGGCTGCTGCTCGTGGCCATGATCGGCTCCGGCGCGATGTGGCTGTGGCTGACCGTTCGCGACCGCTGGTCGCCGATCCGCGCGATCGGGGCATTGGAGGCAACCCAACTCATCAACCGCCGCGACGCGCTGATGCTCGATCTGCGAGAAACCAAAGAGTACGAAGGGGGGCGGGTCCCGAACGCCGTGCACCTGCCGCAGTCGCAACTCGCAAGCCGGGCCCACGAACTGGAGAAACTCACCGCGCGGCCGGTCATCGCCTATTGCGACCGCGGCCAGCGCAGCCGCAGCGCGGCTGCAGCGCTGACGCGGCTGGGCTTCACCGAGGTGTACACGCTGCGCGGCGGGCTGCGCGCGTGGAGCGACGCCGGATTGCCGCTCGAGAAGGGGGCCTAGGTGCCAATGGCAGAACGTCCGGACGAGGCGAAGGCAGCCATTACCATGTACACCACGGCGATATGCCCGTATTGCGTTCGGGCAGAACGGCTGCTGCGCGCCAAGGGCGTGGCGGATATCGCCAAGGTGCGGGTCGACCTCGAGCCCGCGCGGCGCCAGGAAATGATGCATCGAACCGGTCGCCGCACCGTGCCGCAAATCTACATCGGTGCGCTGCACGTCGGCGGCTACGATGACCTGGTGGCGCTCGACCGCGCCGGCAAGCTCGCACCGCTTCTGGCCCAAGCTGCGCCCTAGCGCAGCCTGCCGCCTGTGCGCCGGTGCTCCGGTATAATTGCTGGTTTCGCCCGTCAACCCGCTCCCACAGGAACACCGCATGGCCGACCAGAACCCTCCCGCTGGACCGATGCTCAAGATCGAGAAGATCTACCTCAAGGATTTGTCGCTTGAAAATCCGGGCGCGCCGCAATCGTTTGCCGCGCCGCCGGAAGCACCCCAGGTCGAGGTGGGCCTGCGCAGCCGCGGAGAGCAGCTCGAGGAGACCCTGTTTGAATGCGTTTTGACCGTCACCGTGACGGCGCGGATCGGGGACAAGACGCTGTTTCTGGTGGAAGCGGCGCAGGCTGGGCTGTTCCGCATCGAAGGCGTGCCGCTGTCGGATATTCAACCTATCCTCGGCATCCATTGTCCGAACATGCTCTTCCCCTACGTGCGCGCGGCGATCGCCGACGCCGTGCTGCGTGCCGGATTCCCTGCCGTGCACCTCGATCCGATCAACTTCGAGAGCCTTTATCAACAGCAGCTCGCGCGCATGCAGGAGCCGCAGGTGGCGGCGCAGGCGTAGGGCCGCATGTCACGGCGCGCTCGGCGCTACCTGCTCTTGCCGCTGGCGCTGTGGTACGCCGTGGCGGCCGCAGCCGATTACCGGGCAACGGCCGAAGTAGCCGTTCTCTACGACGCGCCATCGCTCAAGGCCAAGCCCTTGTACGCGCTGGGCCGCGATTACCCGCTCGAGGTCGTGGTCAGCGTCGAGGGCTGGCTCAAGGTCCGCGATGTCGGCGGGACCGTCGCCTGGATCGAGAAAAAATCGCTTGCCGACAAGCGCGTGCTCGTCGTCCGCGCCCCCGTTGCCGAGGTTCTCGCCAGCCCTGACGCCTCGGCCCCGGTGGTGTTCAGGGCGGAGCAGAACGTGTTGCTCGATCTCGTCGATAGCGACTACGTCACGGCGACGCCCGGCTGGGCGAAGGTCAGGCATCGCGACGGCCAAGTCGGGTTCGTGCGCATCCAGCAGGTCTGGGGCCTGTAGCCGAAAGCTGCCGGCGGCCGACCACGATGGATACCATCGCCATCCTGGGGGCGGGCTCGTGGGGCACTGCGCTTGCGATCCATCTTGCTCGGGCGCGCCCGGCGCCTGCGTTGCGCCTCTGGGCGCGCGACGCGGCCGAAGCGCAGGCCCTGGCTACGGCGCGCGAGAACGTGCGCTATCTCCCGGGTGCCGCCCTGCCGCCGGCGGTGCGCGTCGGTGCCGCGCTGGCGGAAATGCTGGCCAATGCTTCGCTCATCCTGGTGGCCACGCCGATCGGCGCGCTCATCGAGGTCACCGCGGCAGCGCGGCGGATCGCCTCCGCGCCGCTGTTCTGGCTGGGCAAGGGGTTCGTCGCCACCGACCGCCCACCCGGTGTGGCCCTCGCGCACACAGTCCTCGCGCCGATCTGGCCGGCACCGGTCGGCGTCATTTCGGGACCGAGCTTCGCCGCTGAGGTGGCACGCGGGCTGCCGACTGCGGTCACGGTGGCGGCGACCGATGCGCGCCTCGCCGAAACGGTGGCCCAGCGCCTGCGCGGCGAGACGTTCCGGGCCTACGTCAGCGATGACCTGACCGGGGTCGAGGTCGGAGGCGCGGTCAAAAACGTGCTGGCGATTGCCGCCGGCACGAGCGATGGCCTGGGCTTCGGCGACAATGCGCGCGCGGCGCTGATCACGCGTGGTCTGGCCGAGACCGGACGGCTCTCCACAGCCCTCGGCGGCAAGCGTGAGACGCTCATGGGCCTGGCGGGCCTGGGCGACCTGGTTTTGACTTGCACTGGCGACCTGTCGCGCAATCGCCGCGTCGGATTGGGCCTGGCGCGGGGGCGACCGCTGGCAGCGATCCTAGGCGAACTCGGACACGTGGCCGAAGGCGTCGCGGCGGCGCGCGATGTGCGCGTGCTCGGTCGCGCACTCGGCGTCGACATGCCGATCTGCGAAGCGGTGTTCCGCGTCCTGTACGAAAACCTGGAGCCGCGGCGGGCCGTCGAAACCTTGCTCGCGCGCGAGCACGGCCCCGAGTTCGACTGATGGCGGAGGCTCTGCCATGGCGCATCGACCGCGCCGTGCGGCCCCGGGCGGCACGGTCACACTGACCATGGCGGGCGCGCTTGCCGTCGCGGCGCCGGTGTTCGATCCGCCGCCGACACCGTCCCGCCCCGTGGTCGACACCATCCACGGCGTGAAGCTCAGCGACGACTATCGCTGGCTCGAGGACGGTCGCAGCCCGGAAGTGCAGGCGTGGACGCAGCGCCAGCACGAGGCGACGCTTTCCTGGCTCGATGCCAACGCGCCGCCGGTCGCCGGCCTGCACGACGAGCTGGTGGCCTATTTCGACCGCGACATCACGCAGCCGCCGTTCTTCAAGATGGGGCGCGAATTCTTCTTCCGCACGCGCAAGGGCGAGGAGCAGGCGAAGGTCTACACGCGACTGGCGGGACGAGAAATGCTGCTGTTCGATCCCCTCGCCCTCGATCCATCGGGGAAAACGAGCGTCGGGGCGGTGGTCCTCAACCGCGCCGCGAGCCGCGCCGCCGTGGCAACCTACAGCCGCGGCTCCGAGATCACTGATTACCGTGTCATCGACACCTTCACCGGCGCGCAGATCGGCGCCTTGCTGCCGGGAATCGCGTCGTTCCAGTGGGCGCGCGACGAGCGCTGCGCCTTCGTCACGCCGCGCACCAAGCAGTCTATCGAGCGCCAGGAGCCGCAGCGCTGCTACCGGCACTGGCTAGGCGCCGACCCGAGCAGCGACGAGCTTTTGCTGTCGATGACCGATGCCAAGGACTGGTGCGCGGTGTACGAGCCGGAGCACGCCGAGCTCACCGTGTTTGAGACCGGCGACTTCTACTCCAACACCATTCGCATCCGGCCGCTCGGCTCGACCACGGAGCCGAAAACGATCTATACCAGCAACGAGTTCCGCGCCAGCGCCGACTTCCGCGCGGAGCGAATCTATATCGTCACCAACGATCATGCGCCGAACTTCAAGCTGATGGCCGCAAGTTACGAGGCGCCGGAATTCGAGCACTGGCAGGTGCTCTGGCCCGAGCAGGAAAGCGTGCTCGATGGCGTAGACGTGACCAGCGACTGGTTGCTGGTGCGGGACAAGAAGGATGTGCTCACGCGACTCTGGGTGCACGACCTGTCCGGCAAACGCGTGCGCGAACTGCCACTGCCGGAACTCGGCAACGTCAGCGGCAGTGCCTACGACATCGACCAGGACGTCGTTTACGCCACGCTGTCGACTTTTGCCGCGCCCGGCAGGCTCTTCCAGATCGACGGCAAGACGCTGGCCTGGTCGCTGCTGTGGGAGGACAAGCCACCGCTCGACACCAAGGACATCGAAACACAGCTCGTGTTCTATCCGTCCAAGGACGGCACGCGCATTCCGATGTTCCTGTGCTACCGCAAGGGGATGAGGCAGGATGGCTCGAACCCGGTGTTTCTGCACGGCTACGGCGGATTCAACGTCGGCATCAGCCCGGACTACGTTGGCAGTTGGGCCACGTTCATCAACCGTGGCGGCGTGTACGCCGATGCCGGCATCCGCGGCGGCGACGAATACGGGGAGCACTGGCATGAGGCGGCGAAATTCGGCCACAAGCAGACGAGCTTCGACGATTTCGCCGCCGCCGCCGAGTGGCTGGTGCGCGAGCAATACACTTGCCGCGAGAGGCTGATGCTCGGCGGCGGCAGCAACGGGGGCCTGCTCATCGGCGCCATGCTCACGCAACGCCCGGATCTGTTCGCCGCGTCAATCTGTCAGGTGCCCTTGCTCGACATGGTGCGCTTTCACAAATTCCTGATCGCCCGCTACTGGATCGCCGAATACGGCGACCCGGACAGGGCGGAGGACTTCGCCTACCTGCTGCGCTATTCGCCCTACCACAACATTCGCGTCGGCGTGAACCTGCCGCCAACGCTGGTCAGCGCGGGCGAATACGACTCGCGGGTCGATCCGATGCATGCGAAGAAGTTTGTCGCCGCGGTGCAGAACCATGGCGGGCAGATCGCCCCGTTCCTGCTGTACATGGATTTCGACAGCGGCCACGGCTATGGCAAGGCGAAGGAGCAGCTGATCCGCGACCGCGAGGTCGAATTGCGCTTTATCTTCGCAAGCCTCGGCATGCACTAGGTGGAGCCGGCGAAGGCGGCTTGGCGCCACGCCTCGTAGACGGTGATCGCGACGGCGTTGGAAAGATTGAGGCTGCGCATCTCGGGCTGCATCGGCAGGCGCAGTCGCGCCTGGGGCGCGAATTCGGCCAGGATTGCCGACGGCAGTCCGGCCGTCTCGCTGCCAAAAACGAACACGTCATCGGGGCGAAGCGCGCAGTCGAACAGCGACCGCGCGCCACGCGTCGTCAGCGCGTACCACTGGCGTGTTCGCTGCGCGTCGACGGCGGCGCGGCAGCTCGCCCAGTCGCGGTGGGAGACCACACGCGCGTACTCATGGTAGTCGAGTCCGGCGCGCCGCAGTTCGCGGTCGCTGAGGCGAAATCCCAGCGGCTCGACCAAGTGCAACTCGGCACCGGTGTTGGCCGAGAGGCGGATGACGTTGCCGGTGTTGGGCGGGATTTCCGGCTGCACCAGGACGATCGCAACCATGGGCGGTTTCGGAAAAAAAGTGGCTTCAGACGGTGTTAGCCGGCGGCGCAAGTTGTCAAGCGCAAGCGCCAGAAAATTTGACAACCACACCTGCGCACCCGACACTGGCCGGCATTCTAACCACATCGCCCGCGCATGCAGCCCACCCTTTCGTCCGAGTCGGCGGCCAGCTTCGAACCGGCGCCCGCGTCGGCCCGCTGGAGTGTCGCCGAGATCGAAGCGATCTTCGCCCTGCCGTTCAACGATCTGCTGGCGCGGGCGCACCAGACGCACCGTGCCCATCACCCGCCCAACGCGGTGCAGCTCTCGACCCTGGTGTCGATCAAGACCGGGGGCTGCCCCGAGGATTGCGCCTACTGCCCGCAGGCGGCGCGCTACCACACCGGCGTGGCCAGCGCGGCGTTGCTGCCGCTGTCCACGGTCATCGCGGCGGCTGCCGCGGCCAAGGCCGCCGGGGCCACACGCTTCTGCATGGGCGCGGCCTGGCGCGGCCCGCGGCAACGCGATCTGGAGCCCGTGCTGGCGATGGTGCGCGGGGTCAAGGCACTCGGCGTCGAGACCTGCGCCACGCTCGGCATGCTCAAGCCAGGGCAGGCCGAGGCGTTGAAGCAGGCGGGCCTCGACTACTACAACCATAACCTCGACACCGCGCCGGAATTCTATGCCGAGATCATTACCACGCGCGCCTATCGCGATCGCCTGGAGACCCTGGGGCGGGTGCGCGCAGCAGGCATCCACGTGTGCTGCGGCGGCATCGTGGGCATGGGCGAATCGCGGGCCGAACGCGCCGGCCTGATCGCCCAGCTCGCCAACCTCGAGCCGTACCCGGAGTCGGTGCCGATCAACAACCTGGTGCAGGTCGAAGGCACGCCGCTCTACGGTACCGAGCCGATCGACCCGCTCGAGTTCGTGCGCACCGTCGCCGTCGCGCGCATCACCATGCCACGGGCGATGGTGCGCCTCTCCGCCGGCCGGCGCGAGCTCGGCGACGGCATCCAGGCACTGTGTTTTTTCGCCGGCGCCAACTCGGTGTTCTACGGCGACAAACTGCTCACGACCGGCAATCCCGAGGTGGCGGCGGATCGCGCGTTGTTTCGTCGCCTCGGGCTCTCGGCCCAGGAAGCTGGCGCTTACTCGGGCGCGTGAGTACGCGCGCGCTGGAACAGCTGACCGACGACCTGGCCGCGCGCGAAGCCGCCGGCCTCGGCCGCCATCGCCGCGTGGTCGCATCGCGCCGGGGCGTGCGGCTGACCGTCGATGGCCGCGAGTTGCTGCACTTCGGCGGCAACGACTACCTGGGCCTCGCCACCGATCCGCGGGTGATCGCGGCAGCACAAGATGGCGCGGCGCGGCACGGTGTCGGTGCCGGCGCCGCACACCTCATCTCCGGGCACTTCGCGGCGCACGAGGCGCTCGAGCGGGAACTGGCCGCATGGGCCGCGCCTTGTGCCGGCGCGAGCGCGCTGCTCTTCTCGGCCGGCTACCTCGCCAATCTGGCGATCGTGACCGCGCTCTGCCGCCGCGGCGACGCCGTGTTTGGCGATCACCTCAACCACGCCTGCCTGAACGACGCCGCACTGCTGTCGCGGGCGGAGTTCATCCGCTACCGCCATGGCGATCTCGACGCGCTGGATCGACGCCTCGCTAAGTGCTCGGCCCGGCGCAAATTGATCTGCACCGATGCGGTATTCAGCATGGACGGCGATATCGCGCCGCTGCCGACACTGCTCGATTTTGCCGAGCGGCACGACGCATGGCTGGTGGTCGACGATGCGCACGGCTTCGGCGTCCTGGGCAATGGCCGTGGCACGGTGGCGCACTTCGGGCTCGCCTCGGAGCGCATTGTATATATGGGCACGCTGGGCAAGGCCGCCGGCGTCGCCGGCGCCTTCGTCGCGGCGCATCAGGCGGTTATCGACACCCTGCTGCAAACGGCGCGGACCTACGTCTTCACCACCGCTTCGCCGCCGCTGCTCGCCTGCGCCTTACAGGCGAGCCTCGCGCTCATCCGCGACGAGCCGCAGCGCCGCAAGCGCCTGCATGAGCTCATTGCGCGCTTCCGCAGCGCGGCCGCGGCCCTGCCGTGGCCGGTCCTGCCCTCGCAGACCGCGATTCAACCGCTTGTCATCGGCGCCAATGCCGAGGCAGTAAGCCTAAGCGAGCGCCTGTGGCAAGGTGGTCTGTGGGTTCCCGCCATTCGGCCGCCGACCGTGCCCCAGGGCACGGCGCGGCTGCGCATCACGCTCTCCGCGGCGCACGCCGACGCCGACCTTTCCCGACTGCTCTCGGCGCTCGCCGAGGTCGCGGCATCGCCGTGAGCGGCCTGTACATCGATTCCGCGGGAGCAGGGCCACCGCTGCTGCTGCTGCACGGCTGGGCAATGCATTCCGGATTGTTCACGCCCCTGCTGCCGCGCCTGACCGCTCGCTATCGCGTGCATCGGGTCGACCTGCCGGGTCACGGCCGCAGCGCCGCCGTCACGCCCTATGCGTTAGACACGATCATCGCCGCGGTTGCCGCGGCGCTGCGCCGCTCGGCGAGCGACGCCGACGGGCCGCTGACCCTGCTCGGCTGGTCGCTGGGCGGTGCGGTCGCACTGCGCTGGGCGCTTATTGAACCGCCACGTATCGCCCGGCTTATTCTGACCGGGACCACGCCGTGCTTTGTGGCGCGGCCCGATTGGCCGCACGCCATGACGGCGGCGACGCTGCGCCGGTTTGGCGACGAACTCGCGGTCTCCTATCGGCTGACGCTGCAACGCTTCGTTGCCCTGCAGGTGCACGGCAGTGACCAAGCACGTGCGCTGCGGGCGCAATTGCGCGGCGAACTCTTCGCCCGCGGCAACCCCTCGCGCGCGGTGTTGCACAACGCGCTGGAGCTGCTCGCCGACACCGATCTTCGCCCCGAGGTGGGCGCGATCCGTCAGGCGACCACCGTCATCGCCGGGGCCCGCGATGTGCTCACCCCTGCGGCGGCCGGCGAATGGCTTGCCCGCGCCCTCCCGCACGGCACATTCCGGCTGATACCCGGCGCCGCCCACGCTGCCTTCCTGTCCCATCCGGACGCGTTCGTTGCCGCGATCGCCGATGGGGTCTAGCACCGATCCGCACTGGCTCGACCCGCAGCGCATGCGGCGCGCCTTCGAGCGTGCCGCCGCGACCTACGACAGCGCGGCGGTGCTGCAACGCGAAGTGGGCCAGCGCCTCGCCGAGCGCCTGGCCGTGGTTCGGCTGCAACCGGCGGCGATCCTCGACGTCGGCTGCGGCACGGGTGACGCCTTGGGTGAGTTGTCCACCCGCTATCCGGAAGCGCTTGTGCTCGGCCTCGACAGCGCCTGCGGCATGCTCGAGATCGCGCGCCGGCGCACGGCCGCGGCGCGCGCGGCCGAGCGCTCGCTGTTCGCACGCTGGTTCGCAGCGAAGACGAGGAGCGGCTCGGAGCCCTCGCTCGTCTGTGGGGACGCGTGTGCGCTGCCGCTTGCGGCGGGCAGCGTCGACCTGGTGTGGAGCAACCTGGCGCTGCAGTGGGTCAACGATGCCTCCGTCGCCTTTGGCGAGTTCGGTCGCGTGCTCAAGAGCGGTGGGTTGCTGCTGTTCAGTACGCTGGGCCCCGACACGCTCAAGGAGCTGCGCAAGGCGTTCGCCGGCATCGACCAGGCAACGCACGTGAGCCGCTTCCTGGACATGCACGACCTCGGCGACATGCTGGTGCATACCGGTTTCGCCGATCCGGTAATGGACATGGAGACGATCACGCTGACCTACGGCGACGCGCTGACCATGATGCGCGAACTCAAGGCCATCGGTGCGCACAACGCGACGCGCGGCCGGCCACGCGGGCTCATCGGGCGCGCGCGCTGGCAGCGCGTTCTGGCCGCGCTCGAGGCGTTTCGCCGCGACGGCCGGCTGCCGGCGACCTACGAGGTCGTGTACGGCCACGCCTGGAAGCCGGAGCCGCGACTTGCCGCCGACGGGCGCGCGATCGTGCGCTTTGCGCCGCGCCCCGGGGCCTGAATCCATGCGGCCGCGCGCGACGGGGATCTTCGTCACCGGCACCGACACCGGTGTCGGCAAGACTGTGGTGGCGTGCGCGCTGCTGCGGCGGTGGGTGGCGCGGGGCGAGCAGGCGGTGGGCATGAAGCCGGTTGCGGCTGGCACCCCGCCTGGGGCGGCCGGACACGACGACGTGGCCGCGCTGGTGGCTGCGGGCAACGTCGAGGCGCCGCTTGCCGCGCACAGCCCGTTTGCATTCGCGCCGGCGATCGCGCCGCATCTGGCCGCGGCCGAGGCCGGGGTGAGCATCGATCTCGAACGCATTCGCACGGCCTACGATCTTCTCGCCGCGCGCGCGCGCCGCGTCGTCGTCGAGGGCGCGGGCGGCGTGTGGGTGCCGCTGGACGCACGGCGGGACATGCTCGATATCGCGCGCACCCTGTCGCTGCCGGTGCTGCTGGTCGTCGCGGTCCGCTTGGGCTGTCTTAATCACGCACTGCTTTCCGCTCACGCCGTCCATGCCCGCGGGCTGGCGCTTGCGGGCTGGGTCGCAAATTTGGTGGAACCGCAGCTGCCGCGGCTCGATGGCAACGTCGAAACACTCGAGGCGCGCCTGCCCGCACCGCGCGTTGCGACTCTGCTCTGGGGCGAAATGGACGCGCCACAGTGGGGTCCGGGCGCTGCGGCGCTGGGCCTGGCGTGAGCGGCACGTCGCACTAGCGAGCGTGTTGCGGCGCAATCATCCATGCTAAGATTTCCGGGTTTTGCGACGTTATTGTCGAGTCGCGCGGGAGAAGGTTTGCATGCCGGGCGACGAATCCCGGCGCTTGCCATCGGACCGGAGTTCTGCGTGGTCTCGCGGCGGCACGATTTGCTCGGCTGGCACTATTCGCTGTTGGCATCGCTGTGCTTCGTGGCGCTCGGCCTCGGACTCGCCGCGCTGGCCGCGTGGCTGGTGCTGCCATACTGCGCGCTCGAGATAGCCGGGCTGTACTGGGCGTTGCGCTGGATCGAGCGCCACGCCAGCGATTGGGAGCAGGTGAGCGTCTGTGGTGACCGCGTCATCGTCGAGCGCGAACGGGCCGGAGTGCGGATGCGGCAGGAGTTCAACCGCTACTGGGCGCGGGTCGAAATCGAGGACGGTGGATTCAACCGTCCGCCGCGACTCAAGCTGCGCTTCGCCGAGCGTGACCTGCCCTTTGGCGAGGAGCTGCCGGCGGCGCAGCGCCAGCGCGTGGCACGCGACCTGCACCGCGTGCTGGCCCTGCGCTAGCGGTCACTCAAGAAGCGCGGGGATCAGCAAACACGTCGGGGCAAGCATGGAACGCAAGGGCGCGATGGCAAGGGGAGCGGCGAGCGCTGTGGCGTTCGCTGCGGGGCTGGCGCCGACGCTGGCGCCGGCTGCGAGGGAATACAACCTGCAGCCGCCTGCGACTCCCATTGCGACGGAGATCTTCGACTTGCACATCTACATCATGGGGATCTGCGCCGTAATCTTTGTCGGCGTGTTTTCGGTGATGTTCTATTCGATCTTCGCGCACCGCAAGTCCAAAGGGCATCAGGCTGCCCAGTTCCATGAGAACACGCTGGTCGAGATCATCTGGACCGTGATTCCGTTCCTCATCTTGCTGGTCATGGCGATTCCCGCGACCAGGACTATTCTGGCGATGAAGGACACTTCCGTGCCCGATCTGACCGTCAAGGTCACCGGCTCGCAGTGGAAGTGGAATTACAACTATCTCGCCGAGGGCTTCGACTTCTACAGCAATCTCAGCACACCCGTCGCCCAGCTCGAAGGCCGGGAACCGTTGGGCGAGCACTATCTGCTTGAAGTCGACCAGCCGCTGGTCGTGCCGGTAGGCAAGAAGGTTCGCCTGCTCGTTACCTCGAGTGACGTCATCCATGCCTGGCTCCTGCCGGCAGCCGGGGTACAACAGGATGCCATTCCGGGCTTCATCCGCGACGACTGGATGAAATTCGACCAGACGGGCATTTTCCGCGGCCAATGCGCGAAGATCTGCGGCAAGGAGCACGGCTTCATGCCCATCGTGGTCGAGGTGAAGAGCGCCGATGATTACGCGAAGTGGCTCGCCGCGCACAAGCAAGCCGCGGCGGCTGCGGCCGACGATTCGAATAAGGTCTGGGATGCGAAGGAGCTGATCGCGCGCGGCGAGAAGGTCTACGCGGCGAATTGCGCTACCTGCCATCAGGCGACCGGCAAGGGCGTCGCCGGCGCATTTCCGGCGCTCGACGGCTCGAAGGTCGTTACCGGCCCCAAGGACGACCAGATCAAGACGGTCTTGAACGGAGTCGTCAAGAACGGCCAGCCGACGGCGATGGTTGCCTGGAAGGGCACGCTCTCCGACGTCGACATTGCGGCGGTGATCACCTACACGCGCAACAACTGGGGCAACCACACCGGCGAGGCGATTCAGCCCGCCGAGGTGAAAGCGGATCGATCGTAGCGAATCGCGATATAGCAGTCTGCGAGAGTCAGCCAGGAGCAAGCGTATGAGCAGCATTCCGCACGATCACGCTGCAGGCCGCGACGTCGAGCACGAGCACGCGCATCACCCGAGCGGGATCATGCGCTGGATCATGACCACCAACCACAAGGACATCGGCACGCTCTACCTGTGGTTCTCGTTCATCATGTTCCTCACCGGTGGCGTGATGGCGTTGGCGATCCGCGCGGAGTTGTTCCAGCCGGGCCTGCAGCTCATCGAACCTGAATTCTTCAATCAGCTCAATACGGTGCACGGGCTGATCATGATCTTCGGCGCGATCATGCCGGCGGCAGTGGGTTTCGCCAACTGGCAGGTGCCGCTGATGATCGGCGCGCCGGACATGGCCTTCGCGCGCATGAACAACTGGAGTTTCTGGCTGCTGCCGTTCGCCGCAGTCCTGCTGCTCTCGTCGTTCATCGTTCCGGGCGGTGCGGCCAGCGCAGGCTGGACGCTGTATCCGCCGCTGTCGGTCCAGGCGGGGATGGGCATGGATATGACGATCTTCGCCGTCCACATCATGGGCGCGTCGTCGATCATGGGCTCGATCAACATCATCACCACCATCCTGAACATGCGCGCGCCCGGCATGACGATGATGAAGATGCCGTTGTTCGTGTGGACGTGGCTGATCACCGCCTATTTGCTCATCGGGGTGATGCCGGTACTGGCCGGTTCGGTAACGATGTTGCTCACCGACCGCCATTTCGGCACCAGTTTCTTTAATGCGGCCGGTGGTGGCGACCCGGTGCTGTTCCAGCACATCTTCTGGTTCTTCGGTCACCCCGAGGTGTACATCATGATCCTGCCATCTTTCGGGATCGTGTCGACAATCATCCCCGCATTTGCGCGCAAGCCGCTGTTCGGCTACGCGTCGATGGTCTATGCGAGCGCCTCGATCGCGATCCTGTCGTTCCTCGTCTGGGCGCACCACATGTTCACCGTCGGCATGCCGGTGGCCGGGCAGGTCTTCTTCATGTACGCGACCATGCTGATCGCAGTCCCAACGGCAGTAAAGGTTTTCAACTGGGTGGCGACAATGTGGAGGGGATCGATGACCTTCGAGACACCGATGCTATTCGCCATCGGCTTCATCTTCATGTTCACCGTGGGTGGCTTTACCGGGTTGGTGCTGGCGCTGGTTCCGGTCGATATCGTTCTGCACGACACGTACTATGTTGTTGCGCATTTCCACTACGTTCTGGTCGCCGGCTCGTTGTTCGCGTTCTACGGCGGGATTTACTTCTGGCTGCCGAAGTGGTGCGGCCGGATGTACGACGAGACGCTCGGCCGGTGGCACTTCTGGATGACCTTTGTCTTCTTCAACATCACGTTCTTCCCCATGCACTTCCTCGGGCTGGCCGGCATGCCACGACGCGTGCCTGACTACGCGACGCAGTTCACCGACTGGAACATGGTGGCATCGATCGGCGCGTTCGGCTTCGGATTGTCCCAGCTGATCTTTCTCTATGCAGTACTGAAAGCGATCCGCAGCGGGCCAGCCGCGCCGGCGAAGCCCTGGGAGGGCGCGGACACGCTGGAGTGGACCCTGCCATCGCCGGCGCCCTACCACACATTCGAAACCCCGCCGCATGTACGCTGAGCGGATTTGCCTGAACGAAGCGAGCGGATGATGATGGGACACGCATCGAGAAGGCTTCGGCCGGCGCCGGCGCAACGCGGAGCCAACGTGCGTACCGCGCTGATTCTGCTCTCGATCGCGGTCGTCTTTTTCGGCGGCGTCATCGTTGTCCGCTACGCGGGCGGGGCGAGCGCCGGCATCGGAGTGCTGGGCCTGGCGATCATCGGCTTTCTGCTGGTCGCGGTCCTACGCGACGTGCGCCGATGAGCGACACCCAGCCCGCCCATCTCCGGCAATCGAACCGGACGCTGCTCATCAAGCTGGGCGTCGTTGTCTCGGTCATGTTCGGTTTCGGCTTTGCGCTGGTTCCGTTCTACGACCAGATCTGTAAGGCGACCGGGCTGCGCGACATCGATGCCCCGGATCGGATCGACAACTCGCAGGTCGACCGCGCGCGCACGGTGCGGGTGGAGTTCGACGCCAACGTGCGCAAACTGCCCTGGACGTTCCGACCGCTGGTATCGGTCGTCAGCGTGCATCCGGGGGAGGTGACGCAGGTCCTGTACGAGGTTGAAAACAGCACCGAACGAGCGATGACCGGGCAGGCGATTCCGAGCTACGGGCCGCAGCTCGCCGCCCAGTATTTCAAGAAGCTCGACTGCTTCTGTTTCGCCAAGCAGTCGTTCCGGCCGCACGAGAAGCGGCAGATGCCGGTCGTGTTCGTCGTCGATCCAGGGCTGCCGGGCGACGTCAACACAATCTCGCTCTCGTACACGTTCTTCGAGGTCGAAGGCAACTGAGCATAGAAAATGCTGCGGCGACCGCGAACGGACATGTTACGCAAGAACAAGGAGCAGCGATGAGCATTACGCCCACTGGCGCAGAGCCCTACTATTACGTGCCGCCGCCATCGTACTGGCCGATCACGGGTTCGTGTGCGCTTCTGCTGATGGCGCTTGGCGCGGCGAGCTGGTTCAACGCGTATGCAATCGGTCCGTGGCTGGTGCTGGCCGGCGCCGCGGTGCTGCTGACGATGCTGTTCGGCTGGTTCGGCACCGTGATAGGCGAGTCCGAGCACCGGCTCTACAACAAGAAGGTGGACATCTCCTTCCGATGGGGCATGAGCTGGTTCATCTTTTCCGAGGTGATGTTCTTCGCTGCTTTCTTCGGGGCTCTGTTCTACGTGCGCAACATGTCGGTGCCGGACCTCGGCAGTCCGGAGCAGCAACTGTTGTGGCCGGATTTCAGGGCGATCTGGCCCACCAGCGGTCCATACCTAAAGGACCTGTTCACGCCGATGGCGGCGATCGGCATTCCATTGCTCAACACCGTCATCCTGGTTTCCTCGGGCGGTACATTGACCGTTGCACACCACGCCCTCAAAATGGGTCACCGGGGCGCGCTCAAGTTCTGGCTGTTCGTCACGATCGTGCTGGGCTTCACATTCATTGCGCTGCAGGCGCATGAGTACGCGCACGCGTACAGCGCGCTGAACCTCAAGCTGTCGACGGGAGTCTACGGTTCGACGTTCTTCATGTTGACCGGCTTCCACGGTCTGCACGTGACGATCGGCGCGACCATGCTGTCGGTGATGCTGGGGCGCGCGTTCCGCGGCCATTTCGACGCCGAGCACCATTTCGCGTTCGAGGCGACAGCGTGGTACTGGCACTTCGTCGACGTCGTGTGGTTGCTTCTGTTCGTACTCGTGTATTGGCTCTGACCAGCAGGCAAGAGGGCGAAGAAAGAGCCGCATCGACGCACGGCTCTTCTTTCGCAGCGCTAAACGCTAACGCAGTCCGCTCGCGCCGATCCAGCCGAGCTTGTAGCTGACGAACAGGAAGATGAGTAGGCTTGCCGATAGCGCAACGCGGATCGCCAGCGCCTTGACCATCCGCGTGCCGCGACCGCGGTCGTGGTAAAGGTAATACAGCGCCGAGCCGAGGCTGGCAACGATGAGGGCCAAGGCGGTGATAACGATGATTCTGATCAAGGCGCGCTCGCGACCGGGGCAGAGCGATGACCTGCCGATGGCCCAGTCTAGAGCAGATACGGAGCGATGCCAAACCCGATAGGCTCATTCTTTGCGCGCTGGCGTTTCCGGCCGACGCTATGGCCCACGCTGGGCCTCGCAGTCGTCGTCAGCGCGACGGTGGGCCTGGGCAATTGGCAGCGGCACCGTGGCGCGGAGAAAGAAGCACTGCGCGAGCAATACGAACTCGCCGCGCACCAGCCGGCGCTTGAATTGACCGCGACCTCGGCCGATGTGGCGGCGCTGCGGTTTCGGCCGGTTCGCGCCAGCGGCGAGTTCGACCGACTTCAGCAGGTTCTGATCGACAACAAGGTCCACGCCGGCCGCCCGGGGTTTGACGTCGTGACTCCGCTCAAACTCTCCGGCGAAGAGCGCTATGTCCTGGTCGACCGCGGGTGGATCGCGCAGGGGGCGAATCACTCCGAATTGCCGCAGGTTCCGCCGCCCGCGGGAGAGATCCGTGTCGAGGGCCGGATGAACCTGCCGCCGGCGCATTATCTGGAACTCAAGCCGGACACGACGCCGGGCCCGGTCCGTCAGAATCTCGACATCGTCCGCATCGCGGCGGCGACCGGGTTAGCGCTGCTGCCGTTCATCATCGAACAAACCGGTGATGCCGGCGACGGCCTGGTCCGGGACTGGCCGCCGCCGGATTTCGGGATCGATCAACATCGGGGCTACATGGTGCAGTGGTATTCGCTGGCGGGGCTGGGCATCGTGTTGTGGCTTGCGCTCAACTGGCGCGCGCGGGGATCGCACGCCGCAGAGTCGCCATCGCAAGCAATGCGTGCCGGTTCGTCGAGCGCTGGATCTTCACCGCGGCCACCCAGAGGCCGGCGCGTGTTGCTGCTGCTCGCGCTGGTCGCGCTCTCGCCGATCGTCGCAGCCTATGTTGCGTACTACGGGTTCGCACCGACCAAGCGCGTGAATTATGGCCAACTGCTCGAGGCAGAGCCGGCGCCGGCGATCGCCGGCAAGTACGCGGATGGCAGGCCGTTTGCGCTTGGCGAGTTACGCGGCAAATGGGTGCTGCTGGTCGTCAGCGGGACCGGCTGCGGCGAGGGGTGCCGGCGCGCGCTGCACGCGACCCGCGTGGCGCGAACGATCCAGGGCCGGGAGCAGGATCGCGTCGTGCGCGCTTGGTTGCAGCCAGCGACCGCACCGCCGCCTCCGACCGAACTGCTGGCCGGGGAATCGGGCCTCGTCGCGGCAAGCGCGGCTCCGAACGAGCTCACAGAGCTGCCGATCGACCGGGGTGGCGCTGCGAGCATTCTGTTGCTCGACCCCCACGGCAACATGGTGCTGCGTTATGGCGACGATCCGGACATCGAGCGGCTGGCGAAGGATCTCCAACGTCTGCTACGTGCCTCGCAGATCGGCTAAGATGCAGCGAGCGCCCGGCGGCCCGACCAGCGTCCTCCGGAATGTTAAAATGCTAACGCTGCGAGGAGCTTGAAATTCTGTCCAATCAACCGGGGCCACCGCTATGGTCTTAGCAATCGTATTGGCTTTATTGGTCGTCGGCTCCGTCGTGTTTCACTACCTGAGCCCGTGGTATTTCACCCCGATCGCCTCGAATTGGGGCACGATCGATCAAACCGTGAGCATCACGTTCTGGGTCACTGGATTTGTCTTCGTCGTCGTCAATCTGTTCATGGCTTATTGCGTGCTGCGCTACCGTCACCGGAAGGGGACAGTGGCGCGCTACGAACCCGAAAACAAAAAGTTGGAGGTGGCGCTTATCCTCGCCACCACGCTGGGAGTCATCGCCATGCTGGCCCCCGGTTTATTCGCCTGGGCGAAGTTCATAGAGGTCCCGAAAGACGCAACGGTGATCGAGGTCGTGGGGCGGCAGTGGTACTTTAACTATCGCTTTCCCGGGAAGGATGGCGTTCTAGGCACCGTCGATGCCAAGTACGTCAGCAATGAAAACCCGTTTGGTATGAATCCAGACGATCCCAACGGGCAGGACGACGTCTTGGTAGCGAGCCCGGAGCTGCATCTGCCTATGGGCAAGCCCGTCAAGTTGGAGCTCCGCTCGCTAGACGTCCTGCACGATTTCACGGTGCCACAGTTTCGATCCAAGATGAATATGGTTCCGGGCCTGGTCACCTATGTCTGGTTCACTCCCACCCGGACCGGGAGCTTCGACGCCTTCTGTGAACAATTATGTGGCATTGGCCATTTCGCCATGCGCGGCAGAGTCATCGTGGAAGATGAGAGCGCGTTCAAGACGTGGCTAGCCGGCTATCCAACGTATGCGCAATCGAGAGTTGCGGTCGCCGGCGATGCTGAGGCTGGCAAGGCACTGTTCGCGGTGTGCAGTGCCTGTCATGGCGTGCAAGCGGAGGGAAACCCCGCGCTGAATGCGCCGAAATTGAGTGGCCAGGGAGGCTGGTATCTGAAGCGGCAATTGCAAAATTTCAAGAACGGCGTGCGGGGTACGGACGACAAGGATATTTCTGGCAAGGTAATGGCGCCGATGGCGAAGACCCTGGTCGATGACGCTGCCATCGATAACGTCGTCGCCTACATCAAGACACTGGCGGATAATCCGGCACCGGCCACGGTGACCGGGGACGCGAAGCATGGCCAAGATCCTTATGTGACCTGTGCCGCTTGTCACGGCGCTGACGGGAAGGGCATACAGGCAACCAATGCCCCCCGCCTCGAGGGTATGAGTGACTGGTATCTGGTCACTCAATTAAAGAATTTCCAAGAGGGTATTCGGGGCGGCCATCCAAAAGACCTGTACGGTCGGCAGATGGCATCCATGGCCGCAATGCTCACCGATGACCGGGCACGAGATGACGTCGTCTCCTACATCGATACCTTCCGATGACCGGCCAGCCGGCGCGGAATACTTTTCAAAGTGTTTTCATTATAATAAAGCGACGCAAGCTCAAACGATTCGAGCATCATGAAGAGTTAGCGAAGAGGAACCAGCGATGACTTCTATTACGCATGACGAATCGGCCTACGTCCCACCCGCCGAAGTGGAGGAGCCAGAGCTCTACCACCCGAAAACTTTCGTCGGCAAGTACATCTGGAGCCAAGACGCAAAAGTCATCGCCGTCCAGTACTCGATCACCGCGATCTCGGTCGGGCTGGTGGCTTTGGTGCTGTCGGGAATCATGCGCCTGCAACTGGGGTTCCCGCACGTTTTTTCCTTTATCACACCTAGCAACTACCTTCAGTTTGTCACCATGCACGGCATGATCATGGTGATCTACCTGCTCACTGCGCTTTTCTTGGGGGGGTTCGGCAACTACCTCATCCCGCTGATGGTCGGCGCCCGTGATATGGTTTTCCCCTATGTAAACATGGTGAGTTACTGGGTCTATCTGTTTGCCGTGCTGTTGCTCATGGCAAGCTTCTTCGTGCCCGGCGGGCCCACGGGCGCCGGCTGGACGCTGTACCCGCCGCAGGCCATTCTCCCAGGCACTCCCGGGGCGAGCTGGGGAATTATTTTGATGCTCATATCCCTGGTCTTTTTCATCATTGGGTTCACGATGGGCGGTTTGAACTATGTGGTGACCGTGCTGCAGGCGCGTACGCGTGGGATGACGATGATGCGTTTGCCCTTGACCGTATGGGGCATTTTCATGGCCACGATCCTGGCGCTGCTGGCCTTTCCCGCCTTGTTCGTCAGCGCCATCATGATGTTACTGGACCATGCGCTGGGCACCAGTTTCTTCATGCCCGCCCTCGTGTTGAAGGGACAACACCTCGGCTACAACGGGGGAAGCCCGATATTGTTTCAGCACCTGTTCTGGTTTTTCGGCCATCCTGAGGTCTACATTGTCGCCCTGCCGGCCTTCGGCATCGTCTCCGACCTGATCAGCGTCAATGCCAGAAGGAATATCTTCGGCTATCGGATGATGGTCTGGGCGATTCTGGCCATCGGCGGCCTCAGTTTCATGGTGTGGGCGCACCACATGTACGTCAGCGGAATGAACCCGTACTTCGGCTTCTTTTTCGCCACCACCACGCTGATCATCGCCGTGCCCACCGCCCTCAAGGTCTACAACTGGGTGCTGACTTTGTGGCGGGGTGATATCCACCTCACCGTCCCGATGCTGTTTGCCATCGGTTTCGTCTTCACGTTTATCAACGGCGGGTTAACAGGTCTGTTCCTGGGTAACGTGCCCGTGGACATCCCGCTTTCCGGCACCATGTTCGTGGTCGCTCACTTCCACATGGTGATGGCCGTGTCGCCGGTCCTGGTTGTGTTCGGCGCGATCTACCACTGGTACCCCAAGGTCACCGGACGCATGCTGAACGATACCCTGGGCAAGTTTCACTTCTGGGTCACCTTCCTCGGGACCTATGCTATCTACTATCCCATGCATTACCTGGGCTTCTTGGGCGTGCCGCGCCGTTACTATGCGATGGGCAACACATACATATTCCCCGAATCGGCGCAGACCCTGAACGAGGCTATCACCATCGCGGCGTTGATCGTGGGCGCGGTCCAGTTGGTGTTCCTGTACAACCTGATCTGGAGTTATTTCAACGGCAAGCCGGCCGGTGGCAACCCCTGGCGTGCGACTACGCTGGAGTGGCAAACCCCCCACACGCCGCCGAAGCACGGTAACTTTGGCGCAGAATTACCGGTGGTCTATCGCTGGGCTTACGATTACAGCGTACCAGGTGCCGCCGAGGACTTCATACCGCAAAACCAGCCGCCGGGTACGGCTGCTAGCGGCGTCAAGCGAGCGTAGACGTGACATACGCACTGCTGCTTCTGAGCGGCATGATGGCCATTGTCGTTTGGTGGCTGGTTCGACAAACGCTGCATAAGCCCTGGATGGAGCGGCGCCCGATTGAAGTCGTTCAAGGCGACGGCGCATTTTCTCTGCCCCCGGTGAAAGTCGGTCTTGGCGTTTTTCTTGCGGTCGCCACGTCTCTGTTTGCGCTGCTCATCAGTGCCTACCACATGCGGATGGTGGGGGAGGACTGGACGAGGCTCGCCGTTCCGAAGGTGCTGTGGCTGAACACAGCTGTGCTGTTTCTGGCCAGCGTCGCGATGCAACGCACGCGCATGGCGGCACAACGCGGAGAGCTGGAACGCGTGAAAAGCGGCCTGATCGCCGCGGGCGTGCTCAGTTTTTCTTTTCTGGCCGGACAGCTTTGGGCATGGCAACAACTGAACGCCTCGGGTTATTTCGTCGCGGCGAATCCAGCCAACGCTTTCTTTTACCTGCTCACCGCGCTGCACGGGTTGCACCTGTTGGGTGGCCTCTGGGTCTGGGGCAGGACCACCGCGAGGGTGTTGCGCGGCGCTGAGGTCGGCAAGGTACGATTGAGCGTGGAGCTGTGCACGGTGTACTGGCACTATCTTTTCCTGGTTTGGCTGGTTTTGTTCGCCGTGCTCTTGCACACACACACCTGAAGGGGGTCAAAGTAAATGGCGCAACCCGCGCTGACGGGCACGGGAGAGGCTCTCCCGCGGCCTGAAGGCCTGCAAGGCATCGTCGCCGACTGGTCCTCGGATCAGCGGGCGTTCAAGAACGTCCCCTGGGGCAAGGCGATGATGTGGATCTTCCTTCTCAGCGATACGTTCATCTTCAGCTCCTTCCTGATCTCGTATATGACCGTGCGCATATCCACCACGGTCCCTTGGCCCAACCCCAGCGAGGTCTTTGGCCTGACGCTGTTTGGCAAAGAAGTACCGCTGCTCTTGATCGCGATCATGACTTTCATCCTGATCAGCAGCAGCGGGACCATGGTCCTGGCCGTCAACTTCGGCTACCGAAAGGAACGGGTCAAGACGTTTATCTTCTTGCTGCTGACCGCGGCGTTGGGCGCCTCATTTGTCGGGATGCAGGCCTTCGAGTGGACCAAGCTGATCGTGCATGAGGGGATACGTCCCTGGGGCAACCCCATGGGCGCTCCCCAGTTTGGCGCCAGCTTTTTCATGATCACGGGATTTCATGGAACACACGTATCGATCGGAGTGATCTTCCTCATCATCGTGGCGATCAAGGTGTTGCGGGGAGACCTCGACAAACAGAGGCCAGGCTTCCTGACCGGCAGGAAAGGTAACTACGAGATCGTCGAAACCATGGGCCTGTACTGGCACTTCGTCGATCTGGTGTGGGTATTCATCTTCGCGGTTTTCTATCTTTGGTAATTACCACCATGGCACACGCAGAGGGACAGCATCATCCGGCCGCGGGGCAGCCTCACGCCGCGGCAGCGGCCCAGCACGAGGTAGGGCAACAGCATCCGCTCGGCATCTATTTCAAGATCTGGGGATTGCTTTTCGTTCTTTCCACCGCGTCGTATCTCGTCGACTACTTCCACTTTCAGGGCTACCTCAGGTGGACGCTGATCCTCACCTTCATGTTGCTGAAGGCGGGGTTGATCGTTGCCGTCTTCATGCACATGCTTTGGGAGCGGCTGGCTATTGTGTATGCCATTCTGGTTCCGCCGCTGTTATTGCTGACGCTTCTGGGCATTGGGACGCTTGAAGGGGACTACACCTTCCTTACGCGCGGCATATTCTTCGGGGAGGGAACGGCCGCGCCGGCGCAAGGGGCCGGATCTGCGGCGCCGGTGCAAGGAGCGGGATCTGCGGCGCAGGTGCAGCATCAGTAGGCCGCATTCGCAGGGCAACGGCAGGACGATCGGAGCGCGAGCCACGGCGCGCGCGCTCAGCTCAAAGCGATACGTTTGCCGAAGGCGGAGTTAGTCGAAGCGAAGGCGCACGAGACGCTGAGCTACTTGGTTTCCCCAAGCAATCACCGGCGACAAGTCAAAATAATCCACTGGAGCGGATCATCCGCGACATCCGCCGACGAACGCGGGTGGTCGGCGTCTTTCCGGACGGTTATTCGGCGTTGATGTTGGTCGCGGCGCGATTGCGACGACAGATCGCGATTACGAAGTGGGCAGGCTACCGCCAACCAAAGTGCGAAAGACTCTTGAAAACACTTTCCTCCAATCTGATGATCCACGGTTGGATGGACGCTCCCGTCCCTGCTAGCTCCACCTTCGGGTGAGACTTCAGCACGTTCTCCAACACCGCTTCCTGGTCTGGGGCAAGATCCACGAAAAAGACATGCTTGCCTTCGCTCAAATATTTTTCGAAGCGGGCAAAGTTTTTGTTGGGCGTTTGAATACCAAACAATCCCCCCTCCCACGTACAAAAGCCCAGCGCCACGATGGCGAGGAAAATAAAGGGCATCCAGCCAATCGCGGTGTGCGTCCAGCCGGCAAAATAAGCGACAGCGAGAATCAGCACGAACGCGCATATGCCGACCAAGGCACCGCGAGTTGTCGAGCGGACGATATCTTTCTTCATAAATGACTCGACCTCGTGAAGGTGACGATGCTTATGCACCTCTGCGTCGTTCCGGCTGAGTACGTGGATCTGCGGTGTGGAAACGCCAGCGGCTTCCAGTTGCTCTTCAAAGCGTTCCAGGTCGTCGAGGTCGTCGCTGATAAAATAGTGTCTTAACATCTTCATGAAGCACTCCCCCTAGTTAACTGCTCCGGCCGCGATACTTGACTTGAATTCACGCCCCTTGGTTACGGGAGGAGCGGAAAGCAAATCTGTCCGCCCCGCCTGCACCTTTGCGATCAGGATTTTCCTAAAGATTCCTGACGGGCGCCGAAGCCCCTCTCGAGCGCTGCATGCGGTGTGTAATGTTTGTGTGGCACATGGGTCAAGTCACCTAAGGGCAATCCTGCACCCGATGACCACGATCAGGCAAGAGCAGGCGCGCGCGAGGACGGGCTGCCCGCCATAGGCTGCCCCAAGAGCTAGATAATGCTGCGAGCATCGTCAATCGACCGCTGGCGAGTGGTAAAATTCCCTCTATCATACGGGCAACCACTTCGGCCTCACGCTCACCTGTCCTCCCCCCTCGAGGGGGCGATCAACTCTCGCCGATGACCACTATCGCCCTCACCCACGGCCGTCTGCGCCGCGCACGCCAGTTTCTGGCGCTGACCAAGCCGCGCGTGGTGTCTCTGATCGTGTTCACGGCGGTGATCGGGATGTTCCTCGCCGCGCCGGGGTTGCCGCCGCTCAACGCCATCGTGTTCGGTACGCTCGGCATTGCGCTGGTCGCGGGCGCCGCAGCCGCGATCAATTGCCTCATCGAGCAGAACATCGACTCGCTCATGATGCGCACGCGCCGTCGGCCGCTGCCACGCGGCGAGATCTCGTCGCTGCAATCGCTCCTGTTCGCCGCCGTCGTCGGCATCGCGGGCCTCGCCATTCTCTACGCGGCGGTGAACGCACTGACGATGTGGCTCACCCTCGCGACCTTCGTCGGCTACGCCATCGTCTACACCGTGCTGCTCAAGCCCGCGACCCCGCAGAACATCGTGATCGGCGGCGCGTCGGGGGCCATGCCGCCGGTGCTCGGCTGGGCCGCGGTCACCAACAACGTGGCCCCGGAAGCGCTGCTCCTGTTTCTGATCATCTTCGTCTGGACGCCACCCCATTTCTGGTCGCTGGCGCTCTACCGCGTCAGGGACTATGCCAACGCGGGCGTGCCCATGCTACCGGTGACGCACGGCTCCAAATACACGCGGCTGATGATCGTGCTCTACACCGCGGCGCTGTTCGCCGTGACCCTGCTGCCCTACGCGGTGCGCATGAGCGGCGGCTTGTATCTGGCGGCCGCGGTGGTACTCGGCGCGATGTTCCTCTCCCGTGCGCTCCGGCTCTACCGCCACTACAGCGACGCGCTGGCGCGGCGCACCTTCCGCTTCTCCATCGTCTATCTCGCCGCGCTGTTTTCCGCCTTGCTCCTCGACCATTTCTGGCCTTGATGCGTTGCCTGTTCGCGCCGGTCGCGGTGCTGCTCGCGCTCGGTATCGCCGCCTGCGGGCCCGCAGCCCCGAAGTTCCGCGGCTCGGACATCACCGGCGTTGGCTACGGGCACGACTTCCACCTCAACGACCCCGCCGGCAAGGTGCGCACGCTGGCGGACTTTCGCGGCAAGGTGGTGGTGCTCTTCTTCGGCTACACGCAGTGCCCGGATGTCTGCCCGACCACGTTGTCCGAGCTCGCCGCGGCCGTCAAGGAGCTGGGCCCTGACGCCACGCGCGTGCAGGTGCTGTTCGTGACCGTCGATCCCGAGCGCGACACGCCCGAGCTTTTGTCGCGCTACGTGCCGGCCTTCAACCCGACCTTTCTCGGCCTCTACGGCGATGCGGCGGCGACGGCGGCGACGGCCAAGGAATTCAAGATCATCTACCAAAAGCAACCCGGCCCGACGCCCGACACGTACAGCGTGGACCATTCCGCCGGGACGTACCTGTTCGACCCGCAGGGCAGGCTTCGCGTCTACGAGAGCTTTAGCCAGGGTCCGGACGCCTTCGCGCACGATATCGGCGAGCTGCTCAAATCCTCGGGCTAGACCCTCGGCCACGGATGGCGCGCCTGCAGGGCGCGACTTGCGACCATGGAACTCACCGTTCAGGAAGCCTTCGCGCTCGCGGCGCAGCATGAAGCGGCCGGCCGCGACGACCTCGCGCGCACCATCTACGAGCAGATCGTCGCCGCACTGCCGGAGCATCCCGGGGCACTGCTCAAGATCGCCCTGCAGGACCTGGCCGCCGGCCGCCACGAAGCGGCCGGCGAGCGACTCGCGCGCGCGGCGGCCGCGGCGCGGACGCAAGGGCTGCCGCAGCAGGAAATCTGGCTAGCGCTCGCCCGCGTCGGGCTTGCCCGCGGCGAACGCGAGCAGGCCGACGCCGCCCTCGGACGGGCGCACGCCATCGCCGCGCAGCTCAAAGCCGCGGGCGCAGCGATTGCCGCGCGCGAATTGCTCGAGCAATGCGTCGCGCTGGCCCCCGACAGCGCCGCGCTGCGCGTGAGCCTGGCGGCAACCCTGCTCGACGAGGGCCGGGCCTTGGCGGCACGCACCCAACTGCAGCGCGCACAGGCACTCGGCGCGAACGAGGCGGAGGTTTGGGACAACCTCGGCCTCGCCGAGCGGCGGTTGGGTGAGGATGAGCAGGCGTTGCTCGCCTTCGAGCGCGCCGCGGCCGCCGCGCCTTCGCTGACACCGGCGCTGGCCAACCGCGTCTATGCGCGCTACACCCTGTGCGCCTGGGACGGCCTCGAAGCATGCGAACTGCAGCTTGCCGCGACCCTCGACGACGCGCACGGCAACCCGCGCTGGTCGCCCTGGATCGCGCTGGCCATGCCGACGACGCCGGCGCAGCAGCTCGTCGTCGCGCGGCGCTGGGCGAACGCGACGCTGCCGGCCGTGGCGCCGCGCCGCTCCGCGCCGCCGCGCGGGACGCGGTTGCGGATCGGCTATCTCTCCGGCAACTTCCGCGACCACCCGACCGGACGCCTGATGGCGGGCTTATTCGAGCAGCATGACCGCGAGCGCTTCGAAGTCCACGGCTACAGCTACGGAAGCGAGGATGGCGGGGCGGTGGCCGAGCGCATCCGCGCGACGTTCGAGCATTGGCGCGACCTCAATGGCGTCAGCGACGCGCAGGCGGCGCGCCTGATTCGCGGCGACGGCATCGACATCCTGATCGACCGTCACGGCTACACGCAGGGCGGAAGGCCCGCCATCCTCGCTTCGCGACCGGCCCCGGTGCAGCTGCACTACATGAGCTTTCCAGGCACCCTGGGCTATGACGCGATCGATGGCCTCATCGCCGACGCGGAGGTGATCACGCCGGCCGACGAGATATACTTTCACGAACGCATCTGGCGCCTGCCGCGCTGTTATTACGTCAACGACAGTCGCCGCGGCCTCCCGGCGCCGTCACCGCGCGCCGCACACGGGCTGCCCGAGAACGCGCTGGTGCTCGCCTGTCTCAATCAGAGCTACAAGCTGCGCCGACCGCTGTTCGCGACCTGGCTGGCCGCGCTCGCGGCACGGCCCGACGCGGTGCTGTGGCTCCTCGCCGGTCATCCGCGCATGCAGATGAACTTGCGCCTCGAGGCCGAGCGCGCCGGCGTTGACCCCGCACGGCTGATCTTCGCGCCGACGCTCGCCCAGGACGCGCACATCGCGCGCCTGCCCTGCGCCGACCTGGCGCTCGACACGCTGCCCTATGGCGCACATACGACCGGATGCGACGCGCTGTGGATGGGCGTGCCCATGCTGACCTGTCGCGGTCCGACGTTTGCCGGGCGCGTCGGCGCGAGCCTGCTCCTGGCGAGCGGGCTGCCGGATCTAATCGCCGATTCACCGCCCGACTACGCGTCGCGCCTGCTCGCCCTCGTGGCCAATCCGAACCGCCTGCGTACGTACCGTGCCGCACTCGAGGCCACGCGTGGCAGCAATCCGCTTTTCGACACGGCGGGCTTTACTCGCGACTGGGAAGCGCTGCTGATCGGCATCTACGACGAGCTGCAGCGCGCAGGCATGCAGCGGCAGGCCTGACTGTGTTTACGAAGGCTTCGCCTTGTGCTCGATGAGCTCGATCTTGTAACCGTCGGGATCCTCGACAAAGGCGATGACCGTCGTCCCGCCTTTGACCGGCCCCGCGTCGCGCGTCACATTGCCGCCTTGGCGGCGCACAGCCGCACAGGCCTCCGCCGCGTCGGGCACCTCGATCGCGACATGGCCGTACGCGCTGCCCAGCTCGTAGCGGCTCACGCCGTAATTGTAGGTCAGCTCAAGCACCGCCTGCTCCGCTTCGTCACCGTAGCCGACGAACGCGAGCTTGTATTTCTGCTCCGGCCGGTCGGTGCTGCGCAGAAGCCGCATGCCGAGCACCTGGGTGTAAAAGCGCAGCGAGCGATCGAGATCGCCGACGCGCAACATGGTATGCAGGATGCGCATCAGAATTCCACCAGCTCGTAATCTTCCTTGCGCGCGCCGCAGTCCGGACAAGTCCAGTTTGGTGGCACATCCTCCCACTTGGTTCCCGGCGCGACGCCGGTTTCGGGGTCGCCGAGCGCCTCGTCGTAGATGTGGCCGCAGATCAGGCACATGTATTTCTTCATTGGTGCAAAGACGATTGGAGTAAAATCAGATTCTACCAAGTTCACCCGCGCTGGGGCTGCTCACTAAGGGTTCGTCCCGGTCGCGCACGAGCTCTGTTCCTCGCGCTCCGCGCCTTTCGCCGCACGTAACGCATTGTTCATGCAACCAGCCGCCGAGCAAGCCGCCGCCTTTCCGCCGATCGTGCTCACCTTCGCCGCCTCCGACCCAAGCGGTGGCGCCGGACTGCAGGCCGATATCCTGACGCTGGCGAGCATGGGCTGTCATCCGCTGTCGGTGCTCACCGCGATCACGGTGCAGGACACCCTCGGCGTCGAGGGCGTACAGCCGCTCGACGCCGAATGGGTCGCCGATCAGGCGCGCTGCCTGCTCGAGGACATGCCGGTCGACGTATTCAAGATCGGAGTGCTCGGAAGCGTCGAGAACATCGCCGCCATCGCCGAGATTCTCGCCGACTATCCCGACGTCCCGCTGGTACTCGACCCGGTGCTCGCCTCGGGCCGCGGTGACGAGCTGTCGAGCGACAACATGCTGCACGCGCTGCGGGAGCTGCTGCTGCCCCGGACGACGATTCTCACGCCCAACAGCACCGAGGCCCGGCGTCTGGCCGATGCCGACGATGACGAAGAGCCGACGCTCGCCATTTGCGCGCAGCGCATGATCGAATCCGGGTGCGAGCACGTGCTCATTACCGGCACGCACGAGCCGACGCTGCAGGTGGTCAACACGCTCTACGGCAAGGGCGGGGTCGTGCGCAGCGACAGCTGGGAACGGTTGCCGGGCAGCTATCACGGTTCGGGCTGCACCCTTGCGTCGGCGATCGCGGCGATGCTCGCCAACGGTCTGGAACTCCCGGAAGCGGTGCGCGAGGCGCAGGACTACACCTGGCACACGCTGGCCAAGGCCTACCGGCCGGGCATGGGCCAGTACCTGCCCGACCGGTTGTTCTGGGCGCGCGAAGACGACGCCGAGCCTCCGCTCGATGACGATCAGCCGCCGCGCACACCGAACCTGCATCGTCATTGATGAGTTCATTCGCCCCGACGGCGAAGCGACCGCCGATCGCCGGACTGTATGTCCTCACGCCGGAGCTTGCGGACACCGCCTTGCTGGTGGCGCGGGTGGGCTGCGCCATCGCGGGCGGCGCGGCGGCGGTCCAGTATCGCAACAAGCTCGGCCCTGCCGCCTTGCGCCGCGAGCAGGCGCTCGCGCTGCGCGCGCTCTGCCGCGCGCGCAGCGTAACCTTCATCGTCAACGACGACGTCGGTCTTGCCCGCGAGGTCGCCGCCGATGGCGTGCATCTCGGCCGCGACGACGGCGAGTTGGCTGCCGCCCGACGGCAGCTCCGAGCCGACGCGATCATCGGTGCTTCCTGCTACGACTCGCTCGAAGCTGGGCAGCGCGCGCTGCTCGCCGGGGCGAGCTACCTGGCCTTCGGCAGCTTCTTTGCTTCCCGCGTCAAGCCGCAAGCCGTGCACGCCCCGCTATCCCTGCTCAGCTCGGCGAAGACGCGGTGGAACGTGCCCGTTGTCGCCATCGGCGGCATCACCGCGGCGAGCGCTCCGGCGCTTATCGCGGCCGGCGCCGACGCCGTGGCGGTCATCAGCGCAGTGTTCGACGCGCCCGACATTGCGGCCGCGGCGGCGGCGTTCCGCGCCGCGTTTGCGCTCCGCTCTTTCCTCGCGCCTGGCGCTCGCCGGATCGCGAACGAACAGCGTGGGCTGCAGCATGACCCGTAACGAGGAACTGTTCGCGCGCGCCCAGCGCAGCATTCCTGGCGGCGTGAATTCGCCGGTGCGGGCCTTTCGCTCCGTCGGCGGCACCCCGCGTTTCTTCACCCGCGGTGAGGGCGCCTACCTGTGGGACGCCGACGGCCGGCGCTACCTCGATTATGTGGGCTCCTGGGGACCGGCGATCCTGGGACATGCGCACGCCGGGACCGTACGCGCGGTGCAGGAGGCGGCGCGCTTCGGCTTGTCGTTCGGGGCGCCGACCGAAGCCGAGGTCGAGCTCGCCGAAACGCTGTGCGCCCTGCTGCCCTCGCTCGACCAGGTACGCCTCGTGAGCTCGGGTACCGAGGCGACGATGAGCGCGCTGCGCCTTGCGCGCGGCCATACCGGTCGGGCCAAGATCGTCAAGTTCGAGGGTTGCTATCACGGCCACGGCGACAGTCTGCTGGTCAAGGCAGGCTCAGGCGCGCTCACCTTCGGCCAGCCCTCGTCGGCCGGCGTCCCGGCGGCGATCGCCGGCGAGACGATCGTGCTCTCCTACAACGACCTCGAGAGCGTGGCCACTGCATTCGCCGCGCACCCCGATGCCATTGCCTGCATCATTGTCGAGCCTGTCGCGGGCAACATGAACCTGATCCTGCCGGCGCCGGGGTTTCTAGCGGGCCTGCGGGAGCTGTGCGATCGCTACGGCGCGGTGCTGATTTTCGACGAGGTGATGACCGGCTTCCGGGTGCATCGGTCCGGGGCGCAGGGTCTCTACGGCGTGCGACCCGATCTCACCACGCTGGGCAAGGTGATCGGTGGCGGCATGCCGGTGGGCGCGTTCGGCGGCAGGCGCGAGATCATGGAGAAAATCGCGCCGCTGGGCCCGGTATACCAGGCGGGGACGCTGTCCGGGAATCCGGTCGCCGTCGCGGCCGGATTGGCGACGCTCAAGGCAATCCAGGCGCCCGGGTTCTACGAAGAGCTCTCGGCGCGCACGCACAGCCTGGCGGAGGGACTCGCGGCCGCGGCGAGCGAGGCTGGGGTGCCGTTCTCGGCCCAGGCCGTGGGCGGGATGTTCGGCATCTATTTCACGCCCGCCGTTCCGGATTCCTTCGCCACCGTCATGGCCTGCGACCGCGAACGCTTCAACCGCTTCTTCCATCGCATGCTCGACGCCGGCGTGTACTTTGCGCCGAGCGCGTTCGAAGCCGGATTCGTGTCGGCCGCACACACCCAGGCAGACATCCAGGCCACGGTGCAGCTTGCCGCCTCGGCCTTTCGCAAGCTTGGCTGAGGCGCCCGGTTCACCTGACCCAGGGTCGCGACGGCACAGCATCGGAGAGCAGCGTGGTCCATCAAGGCACCAACCCCGAATCGCTGCGCCAGCCGATTCAGGAAGCAATTGCCAGCCATCGAGCGGGCAGGCTCTCCGAGGCGGAGCGCATTTATCGCGCGCTGCTCGACCTCAAGCCGGACCATTTCGATGCGCTTCATTTGCTCGGTGTCGTGCAACTGCAACGAGGCCGGCTGGCCGACGCCCGCCACATGATCGAGGCAGCCTTGGCGCTTAACGACCGATCCGCCGACGCGCATTCCCATTACGGCAACGTGCTCGGCGCGCTCGGTTGCCATGCAGAGGCGGTGGCAAGCTACGAGCGGGCGTTGGCGCTCAAGCCGGATAACGCTCATGCGCTCGCCAATCTTGGGCTCGCACTCGTTCGCATCAACCGATACAGGGAAGCTGTGGCAAGCTGTGACGCAGCGCTCGCGATCGCGCCCAATCTCGCCGAGGCCTTCAGCAACCGGAGCATCGCTCTCAATCGTCTCGGAGAACACGAGCAGGCCCTGGCAAGCTGCGAGCGCGCGATCGGCGCCAGGCCGGACTTTGCGGAAGCCCTCAGCAATCGCGGCGTGATTCTGAACGAGCTGGGCCGATTCGAGGAAGCGTTGGCGAGTTGCGACAAGTCGATTGCCATCAATCCCGAGTATGCCGAGGCACATTTCAACCGGGCAACATCGTTGCAGAACCTGCAACGGCACGACGAGGCACTGGCATCTTTCGACCGCGCAGTGGCACTCAATCCCCGACTTCCCGAGGTGCACGACTCGGAATTCGTCGCCGGGAGAATTCTCTACGCCAGGCTGCGCTGTTGCGACTGGCGCAACCACAGGCAGGACTCGGAGCGCCTTCTCCTCGACGTGCGCGCAGGCAAGTCCAGTGCGCTTCCCTTCAGCTTCTTAGCCCTCTCGGAGTCCCCGCAGGACCAGCTTCAATGTGCGCAGATATGGGTACGCGAGAAGCTTCCCTCGGGGAGCAGCGCAGGTTATGCGGGCCGGCTGACGTTCGCGCCGGCAGAACGATTGCGCGTCGGCTTCGTCTCATCGGATTTCCGGCCTCATCCGATGGCAACGCTGATGCTCGAGTTCTGGGAACGGCTTGAGCGTGGCCGCCTGGAAGTTTTTGCCTATGGCATTCTCCCGCGCAACGAAGGAGCGGTTGGCCAACGCGCCGAGGGCGCCTTCGAGCATTTTCTCGACATGAGCGGTGCATCGACGGCACAGATCGCGCAGCGCATCCGCGATGATCGCATCGGCATCCTCTTCGATCTCAACGGCTATACACAGCATGCGCGCGAGGGCATCTTCGCCCTGCGCCCGGCCCCGGTGCAGGTCAACTGTATCGGTTATCCGGGAACGCTGGGCGCGCCATGGTACGACTACATCTTCACCGACCGCTTCAGCCTGCCTGAGCATCTGACGCCGTTCTACAGCGAGCGCCCGTTGTACATGCCGCACATGGCCTTCCCCAGCGACACCACGCGCCTGCCGCCGGGACCGCCGCCCTCGCGTGCCGCCTGCGGCCTGCCGGAAACCGGCTTCGTGTTCTGCTGCTTCAACAACACCTTCAAGATCCTGCCCGATGTGTTCGCGCTGTGGATGCGCCTTCTCGCGGCGGTGCCGGGAAGCGTCCTGTGGCTGCTCGAGACCTCCGCCGAGGCCAGGGCCAATCTGCAGCGCGAAACACAGGCCGCGGGCATTGCACCGGAGCGGCTGATCTTCGTCCCGCGGGTGAGCGTGCAGGCGCACGTGGCGCGCACCGCCGCCGCCGATCTGTTCCTCGACACCTATCCCTATGGCGCGCACACCACCGCCAACGATGCCCTGCTCGCCGGCCTGCCGCTCATCACCTGCGTGGGCGATACCCTGGTCAGCCGCATCGCCGGCAGCCAGCTCGCCGCCATCGGCCTGCCCGAACTCATCACCACCAACCTGGCCGACTACGAGCGGTTAGCCCTCCAACTGGCTACCGAGCCGGGCCTGCTACAAGGCTACCGCAAGCGGCTCGCCGCGCACCGCCACACCTACCCCCTGTTCGACATGGACCGCTACGCGAAAGACTTCGCTGCCCTGATGGAACACATTTGGGCCGAGTACCGGGCGCAGCGCTGAGCGCCGTTGCAACGCCGTCACCGATCTCGTGCAATGGAATGGAACTGCGGGAGGTAGAAGGTGAACGGTTTGCCGTCGGACACAAAAGATGAACGCGGCAGCAGGCTAAGCGCGTTCTGCTCTTAAGAGCGGAGAGCTGAACTGCAACAGGCTGCGGACGTCCAACCGGTCACGGCGCGGTTGCCCCGCATGATAGAATTTCGCATTTCGGACGGGCACTTACGATCACTTTGGACGGTTCGGAACGGAACTGTAGCGGCGAGATCCTGATCACCTGCGGCGAGCGGGCCACGGTGCAGCTTGCCGCCTAGGCCTTTTGCGTGATCGGCATGGTAACCCAGGCGCCAAATGCAGCCATCTCAGATCTCGTTCACTTGGGATTCGCGGCGCAAGTTGGTGGCCGATTGCTCGAAGCGGCTGAACGCTACGAGGACGTGCTTAGGCTCGATCCGTCGCACTTCGATGCCACGCACATGCTCGGCGTGGTTCAGTATCATCGCGGGCGCTTCGATGACGCGCTACGTTTGCTTGCGCGAGCAGTACAACTACGGCCCAACGTCGCCGAAGCATGGGGCAATCTTGGTATAGTGCAGGGCGCGCGGCGGAGGGAGGAAGAGCTCTGTCGCGGCGTGCTGCCACGCCTCGCACCACTTGTCGAGCAGGTTGACAACCTCGCCGCCCTCGCGGCTTCGGCGTCGGTCGTGCATCTGGTTATCATGCAATCGCTCACGCCGCTCGACGAAGCATTTCTCCAGTCGATCATCGTGACGAGCAGCGCAGCGCCAATGCGCCTGTGGGCGGATGCGAGGGCGTCCAATTTTCGGAATGCGTGTGCCATCGACCGCCCGGGGGGATCTCACCCCGTTGGTGGGATGCTGGTCCTTTTCGGCACTGAATTCTCGCCCATCGAGTGGCTCGATAGGGCGCACCCCGAGCGAAGCCTGCTGCTTGTCACTCGCGATGAACCAGGGCAGCTCCTTGAACGTATTCGGGAATTGTCTTGCGAGGGGAGCCATCGAGTCGGACTGCTTTGCTGCGGCGCCAAGCTTGCATACCGCCTGCCGTTTATTACCGAAATAGTCGTCGCGTCAACGGCGCACGCGACGAATGCAAACCTGTGACGACCCCACCTCCCGCGGCAAGCTCTAGGACGTCAGGCCTGCGCGTGGTCGCATTTTATCGCGTTGGCGCATCGCGCCGACCGATGGACGGAGCTGCGCATGAAGCCGCTTCGGCGGCCTGGCTGCGTGTCATCGGAGCTAAGGCAAACTTCGTGGGCCACTATCAACCTCATGTTCCTGCCGAGCTTGGGTATTACGCCGCGTGTGACGTTGAGGTGAGGATGGCGCAGGTGGCGCTGGCGCGTTCATACGGCATTGACGCGTTTTGTTATTTCTGTGAATGGACTGGGGCGACGCCATCTCCTGAGATCGAGGTCAACGCGATACGCAATTTGTCCGCGGCGTTTCCATACTGTGTGTGTTGGGAAAATGCCATCCCTAACCATGTTTCCGGGTCCACCCCGTCGCCAGGCATCACGCGTCGCCCAATCTCCGCTGCGCAGTCTCTTGTCTTTCTGCGCACCCTGCTGCCGCTGTTCGCAGATCCCCACTACTTGCGTGTCCATGGACGCCCGATACTGATCGTAGCCGTGCCAGAGCTACTCGAGGACCTCGCGTCCGTCGTTGCCACGTATCGAGACGACTGCGCGCGAAGCGGTGCGGGAGACCCGTATCTGGTCGGTGTCAATGGCGTGCGCAGCACAGCACCCAGCTTCGATGCGACGATCGAGCTGCCGCCGATGGGCTTCCCGCCGGAAAGCGTGCTGGGTTCCGTAGTTCCAGTTGATCCGGCATTTTGTGGCGACGTACGGTCCTATCGGAGTTTGGCGGCGCAGTTGCTTGGTCGCGCGCGACCAAGCTACAAGTTGTTTCGCACCGCTATGCCAGGATGGGACAACACCCCTTGTGAGGGGCTTCGAGGTGTCACCTTCGCCGGGTCATCTCCCGAAGCGTTTGGTTACTGGGTTGAAAGAATCGCGCATGAAGCGATCTTGCGTCTCGTCGGTGACGAGCGTCTGATTTTCGTCCGATCCTGGAACGAATGGGACCTTGGCTGCCATCTCGAACCGGACCGGCGCTGCGGTCAGCAATATCTCGTTGCGTTGCGCGATGCAATTGAGCAAGCCAATCGCGGCGCACCTGAACGCCCAGCGTGGCCGCCCAGCGGTGATCGGAGCCACGTCGGCAATGGGGTCGCGCAGACGAGGCTGGTTCGTTCAATCGCCAACCAGCCAATCATCGGGCAAGGCCCGACGGTTTCCGTAGTCATGCCAGCCTACAATCACGAGAGCTTTGTCGCCCGGGCGCTCGATTCGGTGCTTGCCCAAACATACGGCACGTTGGAAGTCATCGTTGTTGACGACGGCTCGCGTGACGCAACCGGCGAAGTGCTCGATGACTATGCGCGGCGTTGCACTACGCATCCGCTGACCGTGGTGCACCAACAAAATGCCGGCGCCCATGAGGCGATCAATCGTGGGCTGGCACTGGCGCGTGGCCAGTTTGTGGCATTGATCAACTCGGATGACCTCTACGCTACGACACGCATCGAGCATTGTCTCAATGCCATGGCTCAGCGCGATGCATCGTTCGCCTTCTCCGCCACATCATTTGTGAACGAGGCGGGTGCGGTCATCGGAGATGACGATAGCTACGTGGCTGGGCTGCGCGACATCGTTGCCCGTGGATTTCAAGCCTTGCATCCCGTGTACGCTCTGATTAGCCGAAATATCGCGATTTCGAGCGGAAATTTTGTTTTTAGAAGAGAGCTTCTCGAGGCGACAGGCGGGTTCTGCGCACTGCCTGTTTGCCACGACTGGGATTTCATCTTGACGGCGAGCTACCATACGGCGCTGGCCATGGTTGATCAACCGCTCTACATCTACCGCGTGCACGGTGCAAACACATTCTCAGACCGCGGCTTGTCGACGCGGCTTGAAATAGAGCAACTGCTCTCCCGATTCTTTCGCGACATCTACCGACATCCTCTGCTCGCGGATCCCGCCGATCGTGAGCGCTTCCTTAGCCATGTACGCAAAAGTGGACTGGACGTTTTCCTTCCACCGGCGTGATCTCCTCGTAGAATTCGTCAATCTGGACCGCTGCGCGTTCTTTTCGATCACGTGCCGAAATTCGGGCACGCCGATTAGCGCTGACATCCGGCATCAATTTGGATTCAGGTCAGCCAAGAACATTTCTCAATGTATTTCTAATGTCACGTTTCGGATTCGAGATGCACTCGAACCCGGCAGCCCCGAGTGTCGATCTTGCCTGATCATCGTCGATCAGTTTCATGCAATCATCGACAAGTTTATCCATTTCCGTAAATTTCACGCCGGGAATTATGCCGTCTTCAATGGCAGTTCTTGGATCCAATGTTGAGACCACGACCTTTTTGTTGGCCAACAGATAAGACACTCGAACAATTTCAAATATGTCTCCGCGGTCGTCATTAACGTTGAGGACAATCTTCGACCGGGAAATGAGACTGTCTCGTGCTTCGCCATGCATTCCGCTTACAAAAAGGACACTGAGATTTGCGTGCGACAGCAGGTGAAATGCGTTGCCCCTCTTACTCCCGGAGTGTCCGTACATAAGTATTTCAATGTCCTCCCGAGGCGCCTTCGGAATTCTAGTCAAGACGGGAGCGTATCCAACCGGCACATGTTCGACAGTTTCGACGCCCAATCGCTTCCAGCAATCAAGGTTGTAGTGACTGTATTCCCAAATGCTGAAATGTTCCGCACTGTAGCGAATCGAGTCCCGTAGTTGCTGTATGTCAATATCACGCAGCTGCTCAAGGTGGTATACGACGGTATCTGCTGGCAAGCACTTCAGAAACTCGGTAGACAGGACTTGTGCCCCAAAAATAACATTTGTTGCGCCGGGTTCGGCTCGATTGACGGCGTAACTCACGTCATGCCCCAACTGTTCAAGGCCCCAAGCAACCGATTCTATGATCTCCTTGTAGCCGTTTAACCCGTGCATTTTGGGATGAATACAGTGCATCAAGTGGAATCTGGCCATAGCTCATTTTAGGTATGTTCTATGAAGAAATCACTCAAAAGCACGAGGCGCGGTGCCGGCTGATGGATCGAGAAGCGCCACTGAATAGTTAGACCACGCGCAGTCGACGATCGCCGCGCAGGCATTCGCCAGCACGCTCGCACAATGTGCGTTCAGAGGCTGAAGCGTTGCATTTAGACAACCGCGGCCGTATTGCGCGTCGGGATCGCGGTAACAACCTCTGCGCCCCTTCGTTCCAGGCATTGATGAAGAGCAACTGCTCGTCGAGCAGGCGCGTGCGGCGCGTCCGGTCGACGGACCGCGGCGAGCCAGCGGCGCCAAGTTCGGCCGCGCCCGGCGCACATTCGTTCAGTCAGCGAAGCCCGGACCCCGCTAAGCATAGTTGTCGCGGACGGCGTGGAACTGCGGCGGGTGGAAGGCGATCGACTTGACATCGGACACGGAGGCGACGCGACGAACGGGTGCGCATTGTGGCGCAAAGCTGAACTGTAGGCCCGCGCCGGCGTCCAAAGGTCGCGGCGCGGCTGCCCCGCGTGGTAGAATTTCGTATTTTTAACGGGGACTTAGCGTTACTTTGGACACCTCGGTGCGGAAACGAATCGGCGAGATCTTGATCGAGCGCGGCAAGCTCGACGCCGCCGGGCTGGAGCGGGCGTTGCGCCTGCAGGAGGAAACCCACGAAAAGCTGGGTGGCCTGCTGGTGACGCTGGGCTTGGTCGCCCAGCGCGACGTCGCCGAAGCACTGGCGCAGCAGCTGGGCATGCCGCTGGTCGAAGCCAGCGGCTACCCCGAGCTGCCGATCCTCGAGGAGCGCGTGTCGGCGCGCTTCCTGCGTGACGCGCGCGCCCTGCCGCTGTCCGAAGACGAGCACGAGCTGGCCCTGGCCATGGCCGATCCGACCGACAGCTACACCGTCAATGCCTTCGAGATGGTGACCGGGCGCACCGTCAGGCCGCGCGTGGCGGTCCCGACCGAGCTTGAAGCCGCGCTCGAAAGGCTCTACGGCGCAGGCAAATCCGTGCTCGGACAGCTGGTCGGCGACGTCGAGCAGCGTGACGAGCTCGCCTTTGACGCCGACGTTCAGCAGTTGAAGGACCTCGCCTCCGAGGCGCCGGTGATCCGGATGGTGTCGCTGCTCATCACCAATGCGCTCGATATGCGCGCCTCGGACATCCATATCGAGCCGTTCGAGAACCGCCTCATCGTGCGCTACCGCATCGACGGCGTGCTGCACGAGGTCGAATCGCCGCCGCGCCGCCTTTCCGCCGCGGTGATCTCGCGCATCAAGATCATGGCCAACCTCGATATCGCCGAGCGGCGGCTGCCGCAGGACGGGCGTATCCGGCTGCGCGTGCAAGGCAAGGACATCGACCTGCGCATCTCGACGGTGCCCACCATGCACGGCGAATCGGTCGTCATGCGGATCCTAGACAAGGGCGGCGTCGCACTCGACTTCAAGCGTCTGGGCTTCGAGGAGGATACGCTCAAGGTCTTCCTCGACGTGCTGCTGGAGCCGCACGGCATCTTGCTCGTGACCGGTCCGACTGGAAGCGGCAAGACGACCACGCTCTACACGGCGCTCGATCGCTTGAACAAGCCCGACGTCAAGATCCTCACCGTCGAGGATCCGGTCGAGTACCAGATGCCGGGGATTAACCAGATTCAGGTCAAACCGCAGATCGATCTCACGTTCGCCAATGCGCTGCGCTCGATCGTGCGCCAGGACCCCGACGTGATCATGATCGGCGAGATCCGCGACCTGGAGACCGCGCAAATCGCGGTGCAGTCGGCACTGACCGGCCACCTCGTGCTCTCGACGGTGCACACCAACGACGCGCCGTCGACGGTGAACCGCCTGCTCGACATGGGCGTGGAGGACTATCTGCTGACCTCGACGGTGATCGGGATTCTCGCCCAGCGGCTGGTGCGCACCCTGTGCCAGCATTGCAAGGAACCGTATGTGGCGCTGCCCGAGTTGGTCGAGGAAATGGACCTGCGCAAGTACGCCGGCAACGGCGGGATGCGGCTCTATCATGCCCGGGGTTGCAACGAATGCGCCAACACCGGTTACATCGGCCGGATCAGCATCATGGAGATGCTGCCGATGACCGATCCGTTGCGCAGCCTCGTCATGCGTCACGCTAGCTCGACCGACCTGCGCGCCGAGGCGATCAAGGGCGGCATGGTGAGCATGTACGAAGACGGCGTGCGCAAGGCGGTCGCCGGCGTGACGACGTTCGAGGAAGTTCTTCGCGTCACGCGCGAAGATTGATTCCGCCCGCGCCATGCCGGTCTTTCGCTACAAAGCGGTAAACGCGGCCGGCGATGTCGCTGCGGGCGAGCTTGACGCGGCCAACGAGTCCGAGATCGTCGATCGCCTGCGCGATCAGGGCCTGATGCCGATGCAGGTCGTGGCGGCCCTTGGCGATCGCTCTCCGGCGGCGCAGAAGAGCTCGCGCCGGTCGTGGTTCGCGCCACGACGTGTCACGCGCGACCACGTGCTCGCCATCACGCGCGAGCTCTCGACGCTGCTGCGCGCGGGACTTCCGCTCGACCGCGCGCTGGAGGTCCTGATCGGCCTCGCCAGCGCGGCGCCGGTCGCGACGCTGCTGCAGGCCGTGCGCGATAGCGTGCGCGGCGGCAAGTCGCTGTCGCAGGCGCTCGAGATGCATCGCCAGGTGTTCTCCCGCTTCTACACCAACGTTGTGCGCGCCGGCGAGGCCGGCGGGGCCTTGGGCACCGTGCTGTCGCGCCTGGCCGAGACGATGGAGCGCAACAAGGAGCTGCGCGAAAGCGTGAAGTCGGCGCTGATCTATCCGACCATCCTCGTGTGCGTTGCGGTCGCCTCGGTGATGATCCTGCTGGTGGTGGTGGTGCCGCAGTTTCAGCAGACGTTCGCGCAGGCGGGCAAGGCATTGCCGCTGTCGACGCAGGTGGTGATCGTCGTCGGCACGGCGTTGCGCCGCTACTGGTGGCTCATCCTGCTTTGCGTCGCCGCCGCGGTGTGGCTGTTCCGCCGCCGGCTCGCGCGTCCTGAGGTGCGGTTTCGTTGGGACGGGCGCCTGCTGCGCGCGCCGTTGCTCGGCGACTTGCTGGCCAAGATCGAGGTGGCGCGCCTGGCGCGCACCCTGGCGACGCTGCTCGCCAACGGCGTGACACTGCTCGCTGGGCTGTCGATCGTCAAGGAGACGATGACCAACAGCGTGCTCGCCAACGCCTTGGACGGCGTGGTGACGCGGCTGCGCGAAGGCAAAGGCTTCGGTCGCCCGCTGGTCGAAACCGGCCTCTACCCGCGGCTTGCCACGCAGATGATCCTGGTCGGCGAGGAATCGGGTCGCCTCGAGGAGATGCTGCATCGGGTCGCCGACGTCTACGACCGCGAAGTGGCGGCGGCGGTGAAGCGCTTTCTGGCCGTTCTCGAACCGGTGCTGATTCTGAGCCTCGCGGTGTTGATCGGCAGCATCGTGCTTTCTATCCTCATGGGCGTGTTGGCCATGAGCGAACTTGTCGTTTGAGCTGGCGTCCAATAGCCCCCGGCCCAGCGCGATCGAGGAGGAATGTTCATGCATACGGAGCGACTGCGGCGACTCGCCGCACCCCTGGCGCGATCGCGCAGCAACGGGATGACCCTGATCGAAATCCTGGTTGTGCTGGTGCTCATCGGCATCGTTATGGGCATCGTCGGCGGCAACTTCATCGGCCAGGGCGAAACGGCCAAGCGCAAGGCGACGAAGATCCAGATTGGACAGATCAGCCAGTCGCTCGATCTGTTCAAGCTCGAGATCGGCCGCTATCCGACCTCGCAGGAGGGACTGTCGGCGCTGGTCAGCGCGCCCGCGGGCGTTACCAACTGGAACGGCCCGTATTGGAAGCAGGGCACGGTGCCCAAGGATCCCTGGGGTAACGACTACCAGTATGTCTTCCCTGGCCAGCATGGGGACTACGACCTGGTCTCCAACGGCCCCACAGGGCAGCAGGGCGGTGAAGGTACCAACAAGGCCATCACGAGTTGGGATCCGTGATCCTGCGCGACGCCTGCCCGGTCACCGCGTGAGACGCGCCGGCGGTGCGGCAGGCGACGCCTCGGGCGTGACGCTGCTTGAGCTGTTGATCGTGCTCATGCTCATGGGGATCGTCGCCGCCCTGACGGTTCCGACCTTCCACGGCGGCGTGTCGACCACCCAGCTCAAGAGCGCGGCGCGCGAAGTCGCCGCCGGGCTGCGCCTCGCCCGAGGCCAGGCCATCGCACGACGTGCGGAGGCCGTGCTCGAGCTCGACGTCACCGCGCGCGCTTTTCGCGTGCTGCCAGACCAGCGCGTGCACGCGCTGCCCCCCGGCATCGATATCAAGCTGTTCACCGCCCAGAGCGACCTCGTCAACGACCGCGTCGGCGCAATCCGCTTCTATCCCGATGGCGGCTCGAACGGCGGCCGGGTCACGCTCGCCGCCGGTGAGCGCCATTACGACGTCGACGTCGATTGGCTGACCGGCCGCGTCGCGATCCTGGAGTAGCCGTGATCGGCGGCCCCGGCTCTATTGCCCCAATGCGTGCACGCGGATTCTCGCTGCTCGAAGTGCTGGCCGCGTTCCTCGTCCTGGCGCTGGTCGGCACCGTGCTGTTCCGGCTGTTCGGTTCCTCGCTCAACAACGCCAGTGCCGCCGAGGCGTACAGCCGGGCGGTCGTCCTGGCGGAAAGCCACCTCGCCGCAGCGGCGGCGGTGGTGCCGCTGCGCGAGGCAAGCGATCAAGGCATGTCCGAAGATGGGCGTTACGCATGGACGACGACCACCGCCGCCTACGTGCCGCCCGATTCCACCCCCGATCAGCTTCGCCTCGCGGATGCAGCGACGGTGCGGCTGTGGCGCATCGCGGTGAGCGTTTCCTGGCCCGGCACGCTGGGCAACGAGCGCTCCGTTGCGCTGTCGACAGTGCGCCTCGCGATCAATCAACCCGGACTGAGGTCGAAATAATGACCCACGGGCCGTTCCGCAACGCCGCCCGCGGCTTCACGCTGATCGAGCTTTCGGTAGCCCTGGTCCTTCTGGCGCTGATTTCCTCGGTGCTCTACGGCTCGCTGTCGCTCGCCGGAACCAGCTGGAACCGGGGCGAGGCGAAGGCACAGCAAACCGGCGAGATGCGCCTAACCGAGGATTTCCTGCGCCGCACGTTGACCGCCCAGCATCCGCTGCGCTTGCACAAGGTGGTGGCGCAGCCGCTGTACTTTCTCGGCACCAACGACACGCTCGCCTACGCAGCGGCGCTGACCGGACGCGCCGGAGCGGGCATGTATTATTTCCGCGTCGCTGTCACGCCGAACGGTGACAGCTCGCGCCTGACGCTGGCGCGCCTCATTCCCGACTATGCCGCGACGCAATTGCCGGAATTCGGCAGCGACTTCTCGGTGCTCGCCGATGACATCGCCACAGTTCGCTTTGGCTATTTCGGGCGCGATGCGGGCGCCTCGATCCTGGTCGATCCCACCTGGCGTGATCATTGGGACGACCCGCAGCGCCTGCCCGACCTGATCAGCATCGACGTAACGCCGGTGCGCGGGACGCCGTGGCCCACTTTGCTGGTCGAGCCGCGGCTCGCGCAGGAGGTGGGCTGCCCGACTTGGAATCCCGCGGCGCAGCGCTGCGGCTGATCGCGGCCATGCTCGCCTCCGGCCTTGCTTCAAGCGATCGTGCCGCCGCGGCGTTCCCCGAGGCGGGCGCCATGCGCTGGTTCGTGCCGGCGCTGGCTATCCATCCGCTGAGCATGTCCCGCTGCTGCGTGTGCAATGCGTTCAACGATGTGGCCGTCGTGTTGTACGCGCACATGCGTTGCGGCATGTTCGCCGCCGATACGGTGGTGGAACGCATGGCGACGTTGGCCGCCTTCTATCTCGAGGCCGGTGCCGCCCGGGACGCGGTGCTGTTCGAGTTGCTCGAACAGCAGGCCGTAGGCTGGGTGGCTTGGCTGGTCTTCAACATCAATCGACAGCTCGAGGACCCGACCCTGCCCGCGACCTGGAAGGACGCCCTGCGCGGCTGGGTGGACTCGCCCTATTTGCAGCTCGATGCCGCCTCGTTGCGCGCCAGCCTTCCGACGCCGAGCATCGTGCGGACGATGGCGCGCGACTACGGCCGCGCGCTCCTCGCTTGGCCGCAGCTATGGTCATTCTGTCGCGAGCGTTTTGCGTGAGTACCTCGGATCAGGCCGCGGTGAGAACGGCCACTGTCGCTGCGGCGCGTGCCGTGGACCCCACCCCGGACGCGCATGCAACGGCGGCTGCCCTGTGGCTCGTGCCGTCGTTATCTATGCTGCCGCTCGCGGCACGGCGCTGCTTGGTGCGCAACCCCCTCAACGGCGCAGCGGCCGAGCTCTCGTCCGGCGAATACGCGGTTCTCTCGGCGTGCGAGGGTTGCCAATCGCTTGCCGCGCACGAAGCACAGGCCGCACGCCAGCTCTCCGCGCCGCCCGAACACCGGCCGGCGTTTCGCGAGCTGCTCGAACGCTGTGCGCGGCAGGGCCTGCTGATGTCGCTGCCGGACTTGGTGGCTCGCTTCGGTCAGCCGCAATTGCTGCCAGCGGGACCGCTGCCGGAGATTGTCGTTCGCACCGCCGATCGGCCGCAGCTGCTGCTGCGACTGCTGCAGGGCGCCGAAAAGCTGCACACCCGGGCCGGTTGCGTTTATCGCTGGCATGTCGTCGATAACTCGCGCCACGAAGCGAGCCGGCACGCCAATCGCGCGGCAATCGCCCGCTGCAGCGTGCTTGGCGCAATGCATCACGATCTGTCGCTCCCGCAATCGCTCGAAGCCGAGCTGTGCGGCGAATTTCCCGATCTCCGCGCCGAAATTGGCCTGCTGCTTGCGGCGCCGCGCGGTGAAGAGTTGACCTATGGTCGACCGATCAATTACCTGCTCCTGCGTTTTGCCGGCCGTCGGCTGCTCATGCTCGATGACGACGTCCTCATCGATCCGCGTCGGCCCGCGCTTTCGCCGCGCGGCACCGAGGTCTCGCTGGCGCCGGAAGTGGCGTACTGGTACGAAAGTGCCGACGCGGCATTGCGCGCCTGTCCGACGCTCGACGTCGATCCCTTCGCCGCGCACGCGCAATGGTTAGGCCTGCCACTCGCGCAGGCGTGGACGCACGCGATGCGGGATCCCGGCGGCCTGCGCGTGGGTGATCTGCCGGCGGCCTGCGGCACAGCCTTTGCGGCCGATGCGCGCGTCCTGTTCACACGCAACCACGTCCTCGGCGACCCAGGATGGGCCAAGTTCGCCAGCGCACTGCTGGTGCTCGGGGCGCAGACGCAGCAATGGCTCGCTGCCCACCCCGACGCCGCGCGCTACGCCTTCGAAAGTCAGGTGCACTGGCGCGGTCGGGCGGCGCTGCGCATCGCTCCCCATCAGACCTTGAGTGCGACCACGCTTAGCGGATTCGACAATTCGCGGCTGCTGCCGCCGACGAAGCGCAGCGCGCGCGGCGGGGACCAGTTGCTCGGAGAAGCGGCACGCTGCGTGTACCCTTCCGGCTGGCAGGCCGAACTGCCGTTTGCGCTGCCGCACCTGCGCGATGCGCCGCGGCAATGGTTGCGACCGGACGAGAAGCTCTCCCTCGAGCCCAGCCTGGTGCTGATTAGACATGCGGGCGCGATGCTGCCGGCGATTCGCGCCGATGGCGCTGCGGCGCGGATGCGCACGCTCGGCGCGTGCCTGCTCGATCTTGCCGCCGCCAACGACCGCAAGCTCCGCGATATGCTCGACGAGCAGGCGATCGACTACGTGGCCAGGATCCGCTTCAGCACCGAGGAGCAGTTGGCCGATGCATCCTTGCCCGTCGCGTGGCAGGCGCTATTGCAGCAGTGGCTGCGCTCGCCGCTGTTGAGTCTCGACGCGTTGCGCCCATCGCTTGTTGCGCCGGAGCAGGTGCGAATTGAGGCGGAGCATTACGGCCGCACGCTGCTGGCCTGGCCGCAAATCTGGGATCACTGCCGAGAGAGGTTCGGATGAGCGCCACCGACACGGCGACGATGCCGTGGCTGGCGCCGGCGCTGCACAGCTGGCCGCTCGCGGCCGATCGCTGCCTCGCGCGCAACCCGCTCAACGGCGCGGCGCAGGAGTTGTCCGCTGGGGAGTACGCGATTGTTTCGGCCTGCGAGGGATGGCAATCCCTCGCGATACACGAAGCGAACGCCGCGCTGCGCTTGTCTGCGCCAGCCGCGCACCGGCCGGTATTTCGCGACCTGCTCAGGCGCTGTGCCAGCCAGGGCCTGTTCGTTTCCCTGCCCGACTTGGTCGCGCGCTTCGGCGCACCGACCGATGCAGCGCCTTGCGCGCTCGGCGGCATCGCCATCCGCACCGCCGACCGGCCGGAACTGCTCGCGCGCTTGCTGACGAGTGCGCAATCGCTCGCGGCGCGCGGCACGGCGCCGCGGCGCTGGTTCGTCTTTGACGACTCGCGCGATCCGGGCCACGAGCTTGCCAACCGCGCCGCAGTGGCGAACTGCCGCACGCTCGACGTTGCGCATATTGGGCGAGTCGAGTCGGCGGCGCTCGAGGCGGAACTGCGCGCCGAGTTTCCGCACCTGGAGCGCGAAATCGCCTGGCTTCTCGGTGCGGGATCGGCCACCGAGGCGACCTACGGCCGCCCGCTCAACCATGCGCTGCTGCGCTTCGCCGGCCAAGCCTTCCTCAGTATCGACGACGACGTGATCCTCGATGCGCGCCGACCGGCACTCGCGCAGCCGGGGTTCGCGGTCAGCGACGATGCCGATGAACTGTTCTGCTACGACGGTGAGGACGCGTTGTGGCAAGACTGCCCCCCGCTAGCGCTCGATCCGCTCGCGGCGCACGCGAGCTGGATCGGCATGCCGCTGGCAGCGGCGTGGGTGCGCGCCGAAGCGGAAGCCGGGCCCGTTGCGGAGATCCGCTTTCCGGCGCTGCAGGCGGAGCGCTTCGCGCCCGAGGCGCGCGTGCTCTTCACCCACAATCACGCCTGTGGTGATCCGGGATCGTCCGTGTTGCCGCTGCAGCTGCTGACGTTGCCGCCTCGGTCGCGACAGCGGCTTGCGGCCGATCCGCAGGCCGCCGCGTCGGCCTTCGCGCAGCGCATCCACTGGCGCGGCCAGGCGCGGCTGCGCCTCGCACCGCGCCGCGTGCTGACTTTGACCACGCTGACCGGCTGCGACAATTCGCGCCTCATGCCACCGGCAGCGCGCGTCCACCGCAGTGAAGACGTGCTGCTCGGCATCGTGGCGCAGTTCATGTATCCGCAGGGCTGGTTGGTCGACCTGCCCTTTGGGTTGCCGCATCTGCGCTCGCCGGCCAAGCGGTGGCTGGCGCCGACTGCGACATTCATGCAGGAGCCGTTGCACGTGCTCTACGCATTGCTCGACGAACACGCCACACGCGTCGTAGCGGAGGCACCGGAGCAGCGGCTGGCCGCAGCCGGCGTGCTGTTGCAAGACGTCGCGGCGATGAACGATGCGGCGCTGTCCGAGATGTTGCTGCACCACGCGAGCGACGCCGGCAGCCGCACGCTGTTCGCGATTGCCGAGCAACTCGACGACCCGGATACACCGCCGCATTGGAAGGCGCAGCTGGTGCCCTGGCTAAGCTCGCCGGCGCTCGCCGTCGACGTGGCATCGGTGCGCGGTCGCGTGCTCGCGCCGTCCGCCACGCGCTCACTCGCCGCTGCCTACGGCAGAGCGCTGCAGGTGTGGCCGCAGCTGTGGGAATTCTGCCGGGAGCGATTCCGGTGAACCGCGGACGCCGAGCGCGCAACGAGGCGGGGATCGCCCTGGTCCTCGTGTTGTGGCTCACGATCCTGCTTACCGTGATCGCGTCCGGGTTCGCGTACAGCATGCGCACCGAAGCGCTCGCCGCACGCAATGCGATCGCGGTGGCGCAGGCCCGCACGCTCGCCGACGGTGCGATTTCGCGTACCGCTTTCGAGTTGATCCGGCCGCGAATGGTGCTGGGCGAAACCTGGCACGCCGACGGTGGCGTGCACTACTGGAGCGAAGAGGGAGCCAGCATCGCCGTCAGCGCCATGGACGAATCTGGTAAAATAGATTTGAACACGACGTCGGACGCGCTGCTGAACAGCCTGTTGCAGACGACCGGAGGCGTCGACGCCGACACTGCGGCACATCTGGTCAATGCGATCGACGACTGGAAGTCTCCCGGTGATGTGAAGCGCGTGAACGGGGCCAAGGCGTCGGACTACCAGGCGGCGGGGCTGTCGTACGGACCGGCGAACGCGCCCTTCGAGACGGTCGCCGACCTGCAGCGGGTGCTGGGGATGACGCCCGCGATCTATGCTTCTGTCGCCGACAGCCTGACGGTATTCAGCCACCAGGCCGGCGTGAATCCCGCTTATGCGTCACGGACGATTTTGCTGGCGTTTCCGAACGCGACGCCGGAAATTGTCGACGCCTACATCGCGCAGCGGAATGACGCGCTCAGTAACGGGCAACCCGTCCCGGCGTTTCCGCTTGCAAGCGCGGGCGCGGCGCAGGTTAACGTGTGGAGGATTCGCGCCGAGGTAACGACAGCCGATGGTGCAACGTTCATTCGTGACGCCGTGATACGCCAGGGCGGCGATGCACTGCATCCAGTGACGGTGCTGTTGTGGCAGGAAGGCAGTCAACGGCTGCTTCCACCACCCCCGGCCCCACAATGAGTGCCCCGGGTCGCGCCCTGGACCGCGATGCGCCCCTCGCGCCGGCGAACCATTGCCGTGCCGGGCTGTCCTGAGCCTGTGCTCATTTCGTATCATGCGCGCCGGAGGATTGAACTGATGCGGCGCAACAAGCATGAGCAAACATCGATGGCGAAGCCATGAAGCTTGACCTCAAACGCTGGCGGCAACGCGTTCGCGACGCGGCCAATCGCACCGGGCTCCCGCGCTTCTGGCGCTGGTGGATGAGCGAGCTCGCGCCGCTGCTTCCCGACGCTTGGCGCGCCGCATTGCAGCGCCGCTTCACGCGTCCGGTAATCGAGCTCGCGGACGGAGAGGCGGTGATCTGGCGCCCGGAATTTACGAACGGAGCGACGCGTTTGGCCATCGCCGAGCGAGTGTCGCTGATCGGCGACGCTTCTGCAGTGCTTGCCGCGGGTCGCGCCGCGATCGCGCGCATCGCTGCCAAGGCGTCCGGCGGCATCGCCATGCCTCGCGTTACCGTGGCCCTGCCTCCGCGTCGCGTCCTGCGCAAGGAACTCGCGCTCCCCGCCGCAGTTGAGGACAATCTCGCGCAGACGCTGGCGTACGATCTCGATCGGCACACGCCATTTCGGCCCGAGCAGCTCTATTTCGATGCAGTCGTCGTCGGTCGCGACACGGGAAAGAGAACGATTCGTGTCGACTGGGTCGCGGCGCTGAAGACGGTTGTCGACGACGCCTGCAAGCTAGTCGGAGAATGGGGCGCGGTGCCGGTTACGGTCGTTCCGGGTCCACCGGCAGCGGGCGCAACGCGGCTCAACCTCGTTCCCGGCAGAGCGCGCCTGCAGCCGCTGCACTGGCGGCGCTGGCAGGTGTGGGCGCCGCTCGTGCTCGTCTTTGCCGTGACCTTCGCAGCCGTGCTGGTGCCGCTGGTGCAGAAGAGGCAATACGCGATCGCGCTCATTGCAGCCGAGGCGGAAGCGGCACAACGGGCGCAGGCGGCGGACGCGGTGCGGCAGCAGCTCGACAGCATGCAGAACGACTACAACTACATCCTGGCGAGGAAATACGCCTATCCCAGCATCGTGCACGTGCTCGATGAGGTGACGCGCGTGCTGCCCGACGACACCTGGCTTACGCAATTCGAATTGAAGGCGACCGGGCGCGGCAAGGATACGCAGCGCGATCTGTACCTGCGCGGGGAAACGGCGGATGCAGGCAAGCTGATCGCGCTGCTCGAGGATTCGAAGCTCGTCGAGCAGGCCGCGCCGCGCTCGCCAACGACCAGGATTCAAGGCGCGAGCGGCGAGGTTTTCGACTTGAGCGCGCGTCTGCGCTTGCTCTCGCTCCCCGCGCCGGTCGCCGTCGAGGTGGCCGAGCTGCCGGCGCCGAGCTCGCCGCCGCCGGCACCGCCCAAGGCCAATGCGCCGCCGCCGGCGGCTGAAGTGGCCTCGGAGCCAGGCGCGGCGCCCGCGCCGGAGCCAGCCTCGGAACCAGCCGCGGCGCCAGGCCGCGAACGGCAACGCCGGGCGCGGCAGGTGCCGGGGCCGGGCGCACCGGCTGCGGGAGCCCAGCGCGAGTTGCAAGTGCCCCATGCGTGGGCGTTCGGACCGGCGCCGGACGCAGCGGCCAATGCGCCAAAACAAGCCGCGCCGGCGGTGAGACCGGCCCCGCCCGCGGCAGCGCCGCCGGCAGTCGTTGCACCGCCGGCCGCGGCGACGGCTCCTCCGGTCGCTACGGAACCGCCGCCCGCCGGCCGGCGACGACTCCGCGCCGGCTGCGCCCCCGCAGCCAGGCGAGGCGAACTGATGGCAACGCTCGCGCTGCCGCTCGCGCCGCGGCAAAGCCGCATCCTGGCCATTGCCCTGCTGGTCGCCGCCGCCGCGCTGGGAATCTGCCTGCTGCTCGCGCCCTTCCTGCTGTTGCATCGGCATTACGACCTCGCCATCGAGACGACCCAGGACCATCTCGAACGCTTTCGTCGCGTCGCCGCGCAGATGCCGGAGCTCAAGCGCTCGCTCGACACCGTGCGCGCCAAGAACGGGCGCCGTTTCTTCCTGCGCAACACCGCGCCGAATTTAGCCGCCGCCGAACTGCAGGACATCGTCCGTGCGGCAATCGAGAACAGCGGCGGTCGCATCACGACCATCCAGGGGGCGCAGCCGCGCGACGACGGGCGATTCCGGCAGATCGGCATCAACGTGCAATTGTTTGCGACGACGCCGAATCTGCAGAAGATACTCTTTGGGCTGGAAACGCAGACGCCGTATGTCCTGATCGATAGCCTTACCGTCCGCCCGCTTAACGCGTTCCGGGGATTCAAGCCGGCGGCGGGCAACGAACCCGAGCTTTCGGTGCTGCTCGAGGTCTCCGCCTTCACCTTTGCCGAGGGTGCGAAGAAATGAGCGCGCTGCCCTCGATGTTTGAGGCGAGCCGCGCCCGCAGCTGGGCCTGGTGGCTGGTGCCGACGCTTCTTTTCGGGCTGGTCGTGGGGTGGGAGATTGACTGGGGGCGCCAGGTTGTCCGCGTCCCGTTCGCGTCGCCGCCGCTCGACCCCAAACCGGTCACGCCGCAGCTGCTGCCCGAATATGCGATCGAGGGCGGTCTGGTCGCCAACGGCGAGACGGTCAGCCGCACGCTGTTCAACGCGACGCGGCGGCCGGCGCCGGCGCTTGCCGGCGAGGGCGGACCATACAGCCTCAAGCCGGGGCAATTTCTGCTCTTGGGAACGGCGCTGGGCGGTGAGCACAACATGGCCTTCCTGAAGGAGGTCGCCGGAGGCAAGTCGCGCACCGTGCGCGAAGGAGACAAGATCAACGGTATGCTGGTCGCCGCGGTGACGGCCGAGCGGGTGAAGCTGACGCTGGGCGATGAATCGGAGGAGCTGGTCCTCAAGGTTGCCAAGGGTCCGAAGACGACGCTTGCTCCCCCGCCGGCGCCGCCGGTCGCGGCGGGGCCGGCACCCGCACCCGCAGTCACAGCGGCTGGCGGCGCGCCCGTCGCTCGCCCTGCGGGCGGCGCGGCGGTCCCGGCGCGAGTGCAGCAAATGGAGGCCGCCCGGGCCGCTCGCCGCGCCGAGCGCGGCGGGGCGGCGTCGCAAGGGGCCAACCAGGGGTCCGGCTATACGCAGCAAGGGCAGGGCAAGTGAGCAGCGCCGACGTCGGCAATGGCGGGTGCCAGGGTCGCCAACAAAACGGAAAAATGATGACTGAACGCTATGCCAAGCTAACGTTCGCACTGCCGCTTTTGCTCCTGCTGGCGGCCTGCGCCATCACCCATGGCGAACGGCAGGCGCAGCCGCAGCCGTCCGCCGCGCCTGCCGCCGCGACGGAGGGCAGCACCGCCATCGATGTGACCGCGCCAGCGAAACCCCCGGAAGCGAAGGTGTACAAGGGGTCGGGCATTTTCGTCCAAGGGCAGGGCCAGGGCGGCGATGTGCCGCCGACATCGCTGCCGGCACCGCCTACAGGACCCGCGGTGACGCTCAATTTCGAGGGCGCCGATATCCGCGACGTGGTGCGCAACATCATCGGCGACATCATGGGCGAGTCGTACACGATCGATCCCAACGTCGGCGGCACCGTCACCATTCGCACGACGTCGGGCATTCCGCGCCAGGCGCTGCCGGCGACGATCGAAATGCTGCTGCGCATGAACGGCGCGACGATGGTCAAGGAGGCCGGCGTGTGGAAGATTCTGCCCGCCGCCGCCGCCCCGCGCGGCAACCTCACGCCGCAGCTCGGCGGTTCGACCCGCCCGCTGGTAGCGGGCTACGCGGTGCTCATTGTGCCGCTGCACTATGTGGGAGCGCACCAGATGGCGGCTCTGCTCGAGCCCTTCGTCAAGGACCAGACGACCGTGCGCGTCGACGATATCCGCAACCTGCTGATCCTCTCCGGCACCGAACTGGAGCTCAAGCACCTCATCGACGCAGTTGACATGTTCGACATCAACTGGATGGCGGGCATGTCGGCCGGCGTGTTTACGCTCGAGAGCGCCGATGTCAAGTCGGTGATGACGGAGCTCGAGAAGGCGTTCGGGACACCCGACAAGAGTCCGCTCACCGGCATCCTGCGCATCATTCCCATCGAGCGCATGAACGCGCTTCTGATCATCACGCCGCAACCGGAATATTTGGACGAGGCGAGAAAGTGGATCGAGCGGCTGGACAAGGCCGGCAACGACACCACCGGCATCCGCTTCTACATCTACCGCGTCCAGAACGGCCGCGCCGAACGGATGGGGCCGCTCCTGCAACAGGCGTTTACCGGGCGCGTGACACAGCAGACGCAGGGCCCGGGAGCACCCCAACTCGCCCCCAGCACGCCGGCGGGAACGATCGTCTCGGCGCCCAGTTTCCAGCCCAACAACCCTTCCGGCGCGCCGTCGACCGCGTTCGCGCCAGCGACGCCGCCGCCAGCCCAGACGCCGTTGCAGACGCTCGCGGGGCAGGGGACGCTTCCGGGCCAGGGAACCGGCGTGATCCGCAACGTGCAGGTGGTCGCCGACAAGGACAACAACATGATCCTGATCGTCGCCACGCCAGCCGAGTATTCGGTGATCGAGGCGGCGCTGAAGAAGCTCGACGTGCCGCAGCGCCAGGTGTCAATTGAAGTGACCATTGCCGAGGTCACGCTGACCGACGAGCTGCAGACCGGGGTCGAATGGTTGTTCAAGGGAGCCGCGCCTTCGGGCCGTGGCAGTGGCGGGCAGTTCAACAGCTCGACGCCATTCAATCCGGCCGTCGCGGCCGCGGCCGGCGCGGCGGGCGGCCCGGTGGGCCTCGCCGTGGCGACGGGGTTCAATTACCTCATCAATAACTCCAACTTCCCCGGTGGCGTGCAGGCGGCGCTGCATCTGCTCGACACCTACGGCAGCACCAAGGTGATCTCCAATCCCTACCTGTCTGCGCTCGACAACCAGAAGGCGACCATCAAGGTTGGCGACAGCATTCCGATCGCCTCGAACAGCACGGTGGGGGGAACGACCAACGTGATCACGACCACCTCGCAGTACATCGATACCGGGGTGTTGCTGCAGGTGACGCCGCATATCAACGTCGGGGGGCTGGTCACGATGGAAGTCGACGCCGAAGTGAGCACGCCTGGAACGGCTTCGGACCCGACGTTAGCGCCCCCCATCAACACCCGCTCGGTGCAGACGCTGCTCGCCGTGCCCAGCGGCGAGACCATGGTGATGGGCGGCTTGATCATCGAGAGCAAACAAAACAACTCGGCCGGGTTGCCCCTCATTTCGCGCATCCCGGTGCTTGGGGGGCTGTTCGGCCAGCAGCAGTTACAAAACGATCGTACCGAGCTGATTCTGTTTATCACGCCCCGTGTGGTCGAGAATGAGCAGGATGTCACGCGGATAATCGACGACCTGCGGCGCAAGATGGAACGACTCGATGATGCGTTTCCAAAGCAGAAAACTGCGCCGGAAGGCGGTACAACGCCATAAACCGTCGCCAAATGGCGACGCCATCAATGTTGCGAGAATGCAACAAACGGGAGTGAGAGGGAGAATTGAGGATGAGGCGATTGACGATGGAAAAGCGCTTATATAGGCTTCGAAGCGAATGCAAGAAGGCGGAGCAGGGGAAAACGGTGGCGCGTCCCCCGTCTTGTGGCTGGGTTGAGACGTACGGTGTGGCTGGCGGCGGTTCTGGCAGGGTTGGCCCTTACGGGTTGCGCGTCGCTCAACGCGGACTCTGCCCCGGAGGCCAAACAGAAAGTCGTGGCCGAGCGGGCGGAAGCGCGATGGCAGGCGCTGATGAAGGGCGATCTGGATGCGGCGTACGCATTCTTAAGCCCGGCGTCGAAAAAGGCGACGCCGCTAAAGGATTACGCCAAGACGATCAAGCCCGGGATGTGGCGGCAGGTTAAGGTGGACAAAGTCGACTGCGAGGCGGAAATTTGCAAGGCGCAGCTTTCAGTCACCTATGACAACCGGATGATGAAGGGTATAACCACCCCGGTTTGGGAGACTTGGATCATCGAACAAGGTTCGGCCTGGTATGTTTATCGCTAGGAAAGAGGTCGTAGACGTTGCAAATATCAGACAGAAGTCCGGCACGCAGGGCCGAGTAGGTGTAGGATTTGTTTGTCAACCTGGGCAGGTTGTAATAAACTCGACGCGCTGTCGAATCTAAAGTGATCACTTTAAATCCGAAACAGAGGAGTCATCAAAAACCATGAACTCGTTCCAAAGAAAATCGCTGTACGCGGCTCTAGCCGGTGTGGGCGCGTTGGGCGTGACGGGTACCGCCGATGCGGTAAACGTCAATCCGAACAGCCTGGGCCAGGTCCTGATCTATCCCTACTACACCGTTAACACCGATGGCCGAGGCAACGCGTTCAACTCGCTAATTTCGGTTGTCAACTCGACCAATTCGGCGAAGGCGGTCAAGGTTCGCTTCCTCGAAGGCAAGGACAGCCGTGAAGTGCTTGACTTCAACCTGTTCCTGTCGGCCTACGACGTGTGGACTGGGGCGGTCATCCCGAGCCCGGTTACCGCTGGCGGGCGCGTGTTTACGACCGACCAATCGTGCACGATCCCGTCGAACACGCTGCTGCAGGCGGGCGTCGACTTTGTCAATTTCGCGTACACCGGCAGTGCTGCGGACGGAGCCGATACCGGATTGGACCGGACGAAAGAAGGCTACGTCGAAATGATCGAGATGTCGGACTTCTTTAGCAGTACCTGCACATACCAGGACATCACGCACATCGCGGGTATTCCGAAAGACTGTGCGGGTATTAGCGACGCCCAGGCGCTCTCCGATTCGAGCAGCGCGACGGGCGGGCTTTTTGGAGCCGTGCAGATCATCAACGTCGACAGCGGTGGGGACTACGACGCGGACGCGGTGGCACTGCAACGGTTCAATACCGTCGACGGTGGAAATTACCAGTTCGCCAACAGCGTTTCGCCCCAGTTGACGGATGCGCACCCGCAACAGAGCGTGGTGTACGACGCGGAGAGAACGAAGGTCGGTACCAACAAGTCGTCCGACGTCAACGTCTACATCTCGAGTTGGGCCGCCTCGAGTAACCCGGCCGACTCGGTTAGCGCGGTGCTGATGCATAACGCGGTCATGAATGAGTTCATTCTCGACACCGTCACCAATTCGGGGACGGATTGGGTGGTGACCTTTCCGACCAAGCGCTTCTATGTGCTCACCGGCACGGGCCCGGCGGAAAAGCTGTTCCAACGCAACTTCAACAACGCGGCTGGAGCATGCGATGACGTTACGCTGAACATCTACGATCGCGAAGAACAGACGACATCGACGCCGACGACCTTCTCGCCGCCGCCGCCGACGTTTACCAACTCGATCTGCTGGGAAGCGAATATCATCACGTTCAACAACAGCAACGTCTTTGGATCGCAGAACTCAGCCAACCTCAACACCGGCTTCCAGCACGGGTGGCTGAACCTGGGGTTCGCGCAGCCGACGGCTCCGGCGACCTATCACTCGCTGGTTAATACGACCGCCACGACGCATATTTGGGGTGCGGGTGTTGGCAATTCGACCGTCGGCGAGACCAAGACGTACTTCGGTCTGCCGGTCGTCGGCTTTGCCGCGGCCTCGTACACCAACGGCGTGCTGACGGTCAGTGGCACGGAAGTGCTGGCGAACTACGGCAGCAAGTTCGTGCAGAAGTCGACGACGCTCATCACGAACTGATCGAACGTGGACTTGAAACAAGGGCGGAACTTCGGTTCCGCCCTTTTTTTTCTTGCGCAGGGGTACACTTCGTGCCGCTTGCGATGCTTGTGGCCTAACGCCGGCAAGTTCGGGAAATTATCGCTCGCGCCACGCCTGCGAAGCCTCTGATTTGTAACAGGCGAGTTAATGTGCCGAGCGGCAGCGCTTTACTGACGGACGGATGGCTATTCGGCTTGTGAAGAGCAAGAGAAGTGGAGTACAATTAATTGTTTTTATTTGCAAAGCTGGCGCGGAACTTGCATGCGTCATAGATTGCCGAATGACCGGCGCTCTGCCAGGGAGTTACTGATGAATCGATCCTTTATCCGCTGGGCCGCGCTTGCGTGTTCCGCTCTGACTCTTGGTTTCATCTCCGCGGGCGCGTGGGCACAGAGTTGTCCAGCGGGTATGGGGCCTTACAGCCTCGTTTATATGGGTGCAGGATCTGCTCCGGGGCTTGTTCCAACAACGCCAGGTGCCGCGGGCAGCATCTGCGCCGCTGATTCGGTACCCGTTTGCACGATCGTCGGCCCTAACGCGGCGCAGATTGCCGCAAATGGAATCACACTCGTCGCCAATTGCTCCGGGGCGACAAGCTATGCATGGACGGTCGTGAGTTCGCAAGGGGGAGCTGGCGGCACTTGCGCCGGCGCGTCCACGCAATCGTGCACCGATACCGGCAGCGCTTCAGAATATCCGACCAGCGGCACCTCCGTCGCGTACACCGTGACCGGCACGGGTTCTCTGGGTAAGTCATCGGCGACCCAGACGGTCACGTGGAGCACCACGCCGCCGGCAGCACCGTCGGGTTGCAGCATCTCCGGCGCACCCGCTGCCGCGCAAGCCGCTGGCTACCAAGCGACGCTTACCATGAATTGCACGTCAGGTGGCGCTGCAACCGTGTACGCCTGGACCGGCACGGGCGCGGCGGGCCAGACGACCCAATCAGTTGGGCCCATTACGGTCAACTCGACCACGACTTTCACGGCGACTGCAAGCAACGCAACCGGCACTTCGGCGCCTGCTTCGGCGACGGTCAATATCACCGGCAGTGGCGGCGGCGGGTCTGTCGTGTGCTCTGGCTTCCCCAGTACATTGTCGGAAAGCGTGGCGTGGGACGGCCCCGGCGGCGTCGGCGCTACGTCGCTCACGACCTATAACACCGGTGGCTTCAATGGAAATGGCGCGTTGGTCGTGCAGTTCAAGACACCCGCGATTACTACTCCACCTACCAGAGGCGTAGGCAGCATCAGCTTGGTCGAATTCTCGGGGCCGCCGACCCCGCGCACCGGTTCGCTCTCGACGACGCCCTGCGACTTCGGCACGGGTATCACGGGTCAGGCGGGCCTGTCGTCGACGTTTGCCGGCAACCCGGAGCCGAAATTCTACTTCACGCTTGGCATGTCGCGCCCCGGGTACATCCAGCTGCAGCCGAGTACCACGTATTACCTGAACGTCGACAATTTCTATAACGGCACAAACGAGTGCAGCCCTGGCCCGACTTGCGACGTGAAGGTAACGCTGACCAAACAGCCCGGGACTTAAGAGCAGGGAGCGCGCCCAGCGCTCCACGCAGGAGGCCCCGCCCCGGCGGGGCTTTTTGCTAGGTGTGCGGTACGCAGTCGCCGTCGGCCCGTCGCAATAGACGCGCAGAGTCGCACCGCGCCATAATTCACTTTTCCGCAACAAGGCCAATACGAGGTTCCATGCAGCGCATCGCTTCAGCCATTCTCCTCGCCGTTCTGCTCGTCGCCGTCGACTGCATTGCGCAGACGAAGGGCGCCCCCGACGAGGTGCTCGCCGAGAACGACTCAATCAAAATCACTCGTGCCGACTACGAACTGGAACTCCTGCGCGTGCCGGCGGAAATGCGCGTCGAGTTCGCCGCGAGCCCGAAACGCCTCACGACGCTGCTCAACCAGCTTCTTGTCGACAAGACTCTGGCACAGCAGGCGCGCGACGCAGGCCTCGATCGCGACCCCGAGCTGGCAGCGCGCCTCGCGCACGAGCTCAACCGTTTTTATGCGGAAGCGGAGGTACTCAAGATCGAACAGGACGCGGGGGCGTATTTCGACGCTCACGCAAGCGACTATCTACCTAAGGCGCGCGAGATCTATTTGCTCGACAAGGACAAGTATCGCGTCCCCGACCAAGTCAGCGCGTCGCATATTCTAATCGAGGCCGCCAAGCGCGGTGACGCCGAGGCGCTCGCGCTGGCGAAGGCAACGCGTGCAAAGCTCGAGGCGGGAGCGGATTTCAGCACCCTGGCGCGCGAGGTCTCGGATGACCCGAGCGCCGAAGCCAACGGCGGATCGCTCGGTTGGTTCCCCGCGAGCAAGATGGATCCCGCCTTCAGCAAGGCTGCATTCGAGCTGAAAAAGGTCGGGGATCTCTCCGAACCGGTCCGGACCAGATTTGGCTACCACATCATCCGGCTCGACGGCCGGCGCTCCGGGGAGAAACAGCCGTTCGAGCAAGCCAGCAAACAAATCATGACGGATTTGCGGGGGCGTTACATCAAGGAAACACGCCAAGCACGCGTCCAAGCCATCCTCAACGACCCGCACACCAAGGTGAACCAGGTCGCAATCGACGCCCTCGTCGTCAAGCTGCCCAACGTGCCCAAACCAGCACTTCCAGCGGTCGAATAACCCCCCCGCCGATGCGCTTGTTCGGCGTGGCGATGGTGCGCAACGAGGCCGACGTCGTCGAAGCCTTCGTGCGCCACAACCTTGCCGTGCTGGACGGGCTCATTGTCGTCGATCACGGCTCGATCGACGGCACGTCCGGGATCCTCGCCAAGCTGCAAGCCGAAGGGTTGCCGCTGCGGGTCATGTCGGAGCGGGATCCCGCGTACCGGCAATCGGCGACCATCACCCGCCTCGCACGCGAGGCTCTAGCGCAAGACGCGGCGGACTTCGTGTTCGCGCTCGACGCGGACGAATTTCTGAAGCTCGATGCGCGCGCGACCCTCGAACGCGCGCTCTCCGTGGTGCCTGCCGGGGCGCACGCTGTGATGCACTGGCTCACCTACGTGCCCGACGCATTCGAAGGCTGCGCGGGCGCGTTCGGCCCCGGGCACCTGTGGTGGCGCCTCAAGACCGAGCGGCACGGCCAGTTCAAAGTTATCGCTGGGCGCGGTCTGCTCGAGCGGCCGGAAGACATGGTGGTGATGGGTAACCACTGTGTCCAGAGCCCAGACGAAGTGCCGGTACGTCCGCACGCGCGCCTGCGCCAGGACGTCGTCGCGCTGGCGCGTTGCCCGGTGCGCAGCCGATCCCAGTTCCAAGGCAAGATCATAGTCGGGTATCTCGCACACCTCGCGGCGCAACCCCAGGATCGCCGCCTGGTCCATCACTGGTGCGACTTGTATGCGGAGCTACGCGCCGGTGCGGATTTTCCCGAGGAGCGTCTGCGCGAGATTGCGTGCAATTACGGACTGCCTGCAAAGATGGTGCGATCACCTTCAGCGATCGAACTGGTCGAGGACCCGGTTACGTTTGCCATCGAGCAGCGCTATGGTGCCGATGTCATGGCCGATCCGCTTCAACTGTTGATGTGCTTCACCGAAGCATTGATTGCTGCGGAGCAGCAGCGTTCGGGAGCGGCCGGTGCGCCGCGGTATTACACGCTTTGAACGCAAGGCGACAACCGTCCCGAGTAACGGCATCAAGCTATCGCCGCACCCGGCTAGTGCGTGACTTCATGAATTTGTCAGAGCGGGCCAGGAAGCAACACAAGCTGTTCGGTTCGGCCGGATTTCCGAGTCAGCACGCCAATCGGCATTGTCGCGACATCCGAGCGTCGCTCGGCACGGACCAAGCCGAACCCTCTGCCGCGTACGCTGCGACTTAGCGTCTGCAGGATATCAAATCCGCTCGGTGTACCGGTCGCAACGCTGCTATCCTCCAACCATGTCTTCCACGCCTCATCCAAACGCTCCAGCACGCGTGGCAAGGGGCATGACGTCGCGCCTGGGGCGCGACCGCGTGCTGTTCGCGCAATTCTTCCGCCGCGAACTGTTCTCGCGCTACCTCGGGAGCATCACCGGACTGGCATGGGCGTTCGTGCATCCGCTTGCGTTGCTCGCCGTGTATCACTTTGTGTTCACGACGGTGTTTCGCGCGGGTGCGATGGACGGCAAGAGCTTCCTGCTGTTTGTCGCCGTCGCGCTCTGGCCCTGGCTCGCTGCACAGGAGGCGCTGCAGCGCGGCACGGTCTCTATTGGCGGTTATTCAGGTCTGATCCGCAAGGTCGCGTTTCCGCACGAGCTGATCGTCTACGCCTCTGTAGCCGCAACGCTCCTGCTGCAATTCACCGGCTACCTCGTCGTTCTGGTTGTGCTCGCGCTATTCGGCGAGCCGGTCCATTTCGAAGGGCTGCTGCTCGCCGTGCCACTATGGCTCATTCTCGCTGTGGCCATCATGGGTCTTGCGCTCGGGCTGGCGGCGCTGCAGGTGTTCATCAAGGACATCGAACATATCCTGCTGCCGGTGCTCATGATCCTGATGTACCTGACCCCGATCCTGTATCCCCTGTCGCTCGTGCCGGAAGGCATGCGGCCGTGGGTCGCGGCAAACCCTTTTGGTTACCTGGTCGACCGGCTGCGCGACGCGCTGCTCGACGGTCGCCTTTCTGTCCATTGGGGTGATGCGGTCGCGGTGGCCGTCGCGCTGGCGCTGTTTGCCGGCGGACGCTGGATCTTTCTCCGCTTGTCGCCGCACTTCGAGGACTTCGTGTGACGCCTGCGCCGCTGCTTCATCTCTCCGACGTCGGCAAGGACTACGCCAAGCTCGACACCGACGCGGCGCGAATCAAGCTCGTGTTCGACCTGCTGCGCGGCCGCGGCGTCGGTCGCGCCTTTCGCGCCCTCGACGCGGTGTCCTTCGATCTCGCAGCGGGTGAATCACTCGGCATCATCGGCGAGAACGGTGCCGGCAAGTCGACGCTCCTCAAGATCGTCGCCGGCGTAATCACGCCGACGCGTGGCCGCGTCGACGTGCGCGGGCGCATCAGCGCGCTGCTGGAGCTGGGCTCCGGCTTCCACCCGGAGTATTCCGGGCTCGCCAATATCGACCTTGCCGCGGCACTGCTCGGCCTGACGCCCGGCGAGATCGCCGCAAAACGCGAGGCAATTGTCGCCTTCGCCGACATCGGCGAACACATCCACGATCCGATAAAGCATTACTCGTCGGGCATGGTGGTCCGACTCGGCTTTGCCGTCGCCACCGCACTGCGGCCGGATATCTTGATCACCGACGAGGTGCTCGCGGTCGGTGACGAATCGTTCCAGAAGAAATGCATTGCCTGGATGGAAAACTATCTCACCGACGGCGGTACGCTGCTGCTGTGCTCGCACAGCATGTATCATGTGCAGAAGCTCTGCCGCGCCGCGCTCTGGCTCAAGGACGGGCGCATGGTTCGCTACGGCCCAGCGGGCGAGGTCGCCCAGGCCTATCTCGCCTACCATGAGGAAAAAAGCGCCCGCACGGGGCAGCCGATCGCCCCGCCACTGGCGCGCCAGGCGGGCTACTACGCCATCCAGTCGCTTCGCCTCGACCCGCCCGAGCGCGTCGCCGCGGGCGCTACCTTGGTCGTGGCGGGCGAGGTGTATTCGCCCGACGACCGCCCACCCGTGGTCCTGGTCGGGCTCGTGCGCGCCGACGGAACGCCCATCTATGGCATAGCCACCGAGATGGACGGCGTCGCGCCGGAGCGGATCGGCGCCCACCGCTTCGCGTTCTTGCTCACCTTTCCAGAGCTTCCTCTCCTGCCCGGCAAGTACCTCGTCCGCGCCCATGCACTCGATCCCGAGGGCGTGCGCCTGTTCGACAACGTCGAGCAGGCGTTCGTCGTCGAGGGCGCCTCGCGCGAACTGGGATTCGTGCGCATCGCCCACGGCTGGAACGGAGGCGATCCAAGCTGATGCCGGGCACGTCGGACAAGGAATTGGCGCGCTCCCAGCTCGTTGGCGGCCAACGCAAGGCAGCCGCCGTGAGCGCCCAGCGCGCCGTCGAGGCTGCGCCCGGCGACGCACAAGCGTGGACGCTGCTTGGCCTCTGCCTGGAAGCTTTCGAGCCCGAACGGGCGCTCGCCGCGTGGCAGAAGGCCATTGCGCTCGCCCCGCACGATGCGGAAGCACACTTCAGAATCGGCGACTTCGAACGCCGGCGGGGCCATTATGCCGACGCGATCGATGCTTATCGCGTCGCGCTCGCCGCCGGCGCGCAGCATCCGGTGCTGTTGAACAACCTCGGCTTGGCCTTGCAGGAGCAAGGAGAACTCGACGAGGCGACCCGTTGTTTTAGGGCGGCAGCGCAGTTGCAGCCGGACATGGCGCCAGCGCACGCCAACCTCGGCGATGCGTTGCGCGCACAGCATCGGATAACGGAGGCTATCGCAGCGTATACCCGGGCGAGCGCGCTCGCGCCCGATGTTGCGCGCCTATGGCTCAACCTCGGTGTTTGCCAGCATCGCGTGGGCGCGCTTGCCGACGCGCGCGCAAGCTTCGAGCGTGCTCTTGCGCTCGATCCGGATGCGCCGGACGCGCTCGTCAACCTTGCGGCAAGCCTCAATGCGCAGAGGCGCTACGCCGAATCGCTACCGTTGCTGCGCAAGGCCCTGGCCCGGTCCCCGGATCATGCCCAGGCGCAGAGCGCTTTGCTCTACGTGCAACAGCAGACCTGCGCCTGGGACGATATCGATGCGAGCATCGCCAGGCAGCGTGCCCTGCTCAACCGGCCCGGCGCGCCAGCCGTCAATCCGCACAATCTGCTCGCGCTGCCTTTCACCGCGGCCGAACAGTTTGCCGCGGCGCAGCATTGGGCGCGGCAGCAGCTGCGCGCACCCGCCGGCGCTCTGCCGCCGCGGACACGCTGCGGCGAGGACAGGTTGCGCATTGGCTACGCCAGCACCGATTTCCGGGCGCACCCGCTGGCAAACCTGCTGACCGAGGTAATCGAAAGACACGACCGCGCGCGCGTCGAGGTGTTCGCCTACTCTCTTGGTCCCGACGACGGCAGCGCGGCGCGGGCGCGCTTCGAGCGCGCATTCGATCACTTCGCCGATGTCCGCCACGAGAGCGACGAAGCGATCGTGCAGCGCGTCCGCGACGATCGCATCGCCGTGCTCGTCGATACCAACGGTTACGTATTGCACGCGCGTAACGACGTTTTCGCGCTCCGGGCAGCGCCGGTTCAGATCAACGGCATCGGTTTCGCGGCGACGCTGGGTGCCAGTTGCTACGACTTTATTCTCACCGACTCGTTCGTGACGCCGCCCGACCAGCAACCCTTCTTCAGCGAGCGCTTTATGTTTCTTCCGCATTGCTACCTACCCGCTGACACGCGCCGTGTCATCGATGCCACGCCGACGCGCGCGCAATGCAGCCTGCCCGAGACCGGCTTTGTTTTCTGCTGCTTCAACGCCAGCTACAAAATCCTGCCCGACGTTTTTGCGATCTGGCTGCGCTTGCTCCAACGCGTAGCCGGAAGCGTGCTGTGGCTGCTGGAAACGAACCGGGAGGCGACTGCGAACCTGCGCGAGCAGGCGCGCCGGCAGGGCTTGGCGCCGGAGCGGCTGGTCTTTGCCGCCCGTGTCCCGTTAGCCGCGCACTTAGCGCGGCACGCGCTGGCCGACCTGTTCCTCGACACCTTTCCCTACAACGCGCATACCACCGCCAACGATGCCCTGTTCGCGGGGCTGCCGCTGGTTACCTGCGCCGGTGAAACCTTTGCCAGTCGGGTGGCCGGAAGCCAGCTGCGTGCGCTTGGCTTGCCGGAACTCGTCAGCCATTCACTCCAGGCGTACGAAGCGCTCGCGCTCGAACTCGCGCAACGGCCCGACCTGCTGGCGCAGGTTAGGGCAAGACTAAGCGTCAACCGCGGCACGCAGCCGCTGTTCGATGTCGCGGGTTACACGCGAGCCCTCGAAGCATTGTTCTTCAAGGCCTGGGAAGAACACCAGCAAGGGCAGGGTTCGGATGCGGTAAAATGGTCTGTTTCGCAGTCAAACGCCACGTGATAACCGCAAGCAGCGCTTGCTAGCCGAATGTCCACTATAGTTCCCGTCCCATCACCCGAAGCGGCAGAATTCACCGGCGAGCGTTTCCTCCCGAGCTGCATCGGCGAAATTGCCTACGAGCACTGGCACCGCTACGTTTTCGCGCGCCGCTTCGCGACCGGCAAGCGCGTGCTCGACGCCGCTTGCGGCGAAGGCTACGGCACCGCGCTGCTCGGGGCCGTAGCGGAGAGCGCCGTGGGCATCGACTTCGACATGGCGACGATCACGCATGCCCGCGCGACCTATGGCCAGGGAACCCGCGTGCGCTTCGTCCCCACGTCGTGTACCGGCCTGCCGATGCCCAGCGCGTCGTTCGACTTGGTCGTGTCGTTCGAAACCATCGAGCACCTGTCCGCTGAAGAACAACCTGACATGCTGTCCGAATTTGCCCGCGTGCTGAAGCCAGACGGGCTGCTGATCATCTCCTCGCCCAACAAGCGCCTCTACAGCGATGCGCAGGACCATGTCAATCCATTCCACCTGCAGGAGCTGTATCGCGAGGATCTTGCCCGCCTGCTCGGACGCCGCTTTCCGGCGCAGCGCTGGTACCACCAGCGGCTGGCGTTTTGGTCGGGCATCTGGCCGGAGCCCATAGCGGCGGAAGGCGACGAACCGTCGCCGGTCGTGCCAGGCCTCGAGGCCTGGGTCGGCGACGCGGCGAATATCGGGCCCTACCGGGGACCGGAGGCGATGTACTTCGTGGTCATCGCCGCGCGCGACGCGCAGACGCTACCGTTCGAGTCGACGAACGTATCGCTGTTCACCGACGTCGACGACAGCGAGCGCAAGCGCTCCCACGCCAACGCCAGCGAAGCGTTGCGCCTCGACGCCTTGCTGCGCGAATTCGACGCAACAGTCACGCGCCAAACGCACCACATCCATCACCTCGAGCAACTCGTCGCCGAGCGCGAACGGCTCATCGCCGAACGCGATGAGGCGCTCGCTCGCGATGCCGCACAGCTGCGAGCGCTCGAGGCGCAGGTCGGGGAACGCGATGCGACCCTCAGCGAGCGCGACCGACAGCTCGCCGCCGCGAACGCGGCGCAGGAGGAACGCGACGCCGAACTGGCGCACCGCGCCGAGACCATCGCCGGCTTAGGAAAACGTTCAGCCGCCCTCGAAGCGGAGAAAGAGCGGCTCCAGACCGAACGGACCGTGGACGAACCCCGGATCGCCTACCTGGACAGCTTTCGCGGCTGGATTGCCTGGCCGTGGCGGCATCTGCGGCAGTGGTTCGGCGGTTAGCTCCGGCGGTGCGGCGCGTGCCGATCGATATCGTCGTTCCGGTCTACAATGCGGCCGGCGACCTCGCACGCTGTGTGGATAGCGTGCTAGCGCATTCGAGCGGCGACTGGCGGCTGCTGCTGATCGACGATGCCTCGCCCGAGATTGCCATCCGCACCTACTTCTCCGGGTTGCAGGCGCGCCACCTGGCGCAGGTCAGCCTGTACCGGAATGAACGGAACCTCGGCTTTACGCTGAGCGCGAATCGCGGCCTGCGCGAAGCGCGAGCCCATGCCGATGTGGTGCTGCTCAATTCGGACACGGTCGTGACGCGGGACTGGCTCGGCAAGCTCGCGCGTTGTGCCGCTTCCGATCCGCGCATCGGCACCATCACGCCGTTTTCGAACAATGCGGAAATCTGCTCGTGGCCGAAGTTCTGCCACAACAATCCATGGCCGTCGGCGCAGGACCCCGAGCCGCTGCTAGCGGCCCTGGAGCGCGCCTGCGTGCCGACGTATCCGGACCTGCCCACCGGTGTGGGCTTCTGCTTCTACATCCGCCGCGCGCTGATCGCGGCGATCGGCGGCTTCGACCCGGCATTTGGCTTGGGCTACGGCGAGGAGAACGATTTCTGCCTGCGCGCGGCGGCGGCGGGCTACCGCAACGTGCTGTGCGAGGACGCCTTCGTGCTGCATCTCGGCGGCAGCTCGTTCGGCGACAAGCGAGCAGAGCTGTCGCGCCGCAACACGGCGCTGCTGCTCGAGCGCCACCCCGGATATCTCGATCTCGTCCACGGCTATATCGCCGCCGATCCGCTGCGCCCGCTGCGCGAGCTCGCGCGCAGCGAGCACCGCATCCTCACCGGGGCCAAGCACGGCATCCTGCACGTGCTGCATGGCCACGGTGGCGGCACCGAATACCACGTGCACGCGTTGATCGCGGCAACATCCCCGGCGTTCCGCCACTATCTGCTGATTGCGGTCGGCGATGCCTGGCGGCTCGAGGAATACGGCGACGGCGAAGTGACCGGCTACGATTTTCGCCGCGAGGCGGATGAAGGCTGGAGCGATTTCCTGGGCGGTCTCGTCGCGCGCTTCGGCGTCGACCTCATCCACCTGCACAACATTTCCGGCTCGCGGGCGGCCATGCTGACGGCACTCGCGGCGTTGCCGATTCCCTATGGCTACACGGTTCACGACCTCAACTTCGCCTGCCCGACGATCACCTTCCTCGCAAGCGACGGGCGTTATTGCGGCGCGGTGACCGACGGCGCAACCTGCGCCACATGCCTGACCGCACAAAGCGACTTCGCCGGCGTCGACATCGACGCCTGGCGTGCAGGGCATCGCGCGCTGCTGGAACGCGCGGCGTTCGTGATTGCGCCGTCGCAATGGGCCGCGGCTATGATCCGGCGCTATTTCCCCGTGCCCGCGGTCACCGTCATCGCCCACGGCAGCAGCACCGGCATGACGCGTGAGGACGCGGTATACACGCGGCCCGACCTGCCCGCTGACGGCATTCCGACGGTGGCGGTCATCGGCGCGATCGGCAGCGACAAGGGCTCGCGCCGGCTGGAGCGACTGGTCGAGCTCACGCGGCAACGCGGCACTGCGCTGCGCTGGGTATTGATCGGCTATCTGGATAGCTGCCGGGAGCAGATGCAAAGCGAGGACGCGGTGTTCACGCTGCACGGCCCGTACGATTCGCGCGAGATCGGCGCGCTGCTCGAGCATTATCGCGTGCGGCTGGTGGCCTATCCCTCGGCGGGCCCGGAAACGTTCAGCTTCACGCTCTCCGAGGCCTGGGCCGCGGGGAGACCGGCACTCGTGCCACCGATTGGAGCGCTCGCGGAGCGGGTTGCGGCGAGCGGCGGCGGCTGGGTGTTGGACGAGGACGAGTGGCAGGATGAAGCGCTCCTGCTAGAGCGCGTCGCGACCCTGCTCGCTGCGGAAAACTCCGCCGCGTGGAGCACGGCTGCAGCGCGTGCCAAGGCGGCACCGCAGCCAACACTCTCGGCCATGGCGCAGGCGTCGATGGACGTCTGGCACCAGGCATTGGCGTGCGCGCCGGAGCGCGCGCCCGGGCAACCCTTAGCGACCGGGCGCTGTCTTCGCGCACTGCACTACGCACCATGGAGTCCCCCCGTGCAATCGTGCCCATTGGCCCCCGCACCGGCCAAGGCGAACGGCGCACTGTTGGTCGTGGCGCGCGCCGCGCTTGCGCTGCGCCACACGCCTCCCGGGAGGCTGCTTCATCGCCTTGCACCGCGGTCGCTGGTCGATGCGCTGAAACAGCGGCTGTGAACGCGGGCTTGGGCAGCATGCAGGAAGATTACGGGCAATGGTTCGCGCGCGGCCGGGCGCATCAAAAGGCCGGCCGGCCAATCGATGCAATCGTCTGTTATCGGCGGGCGTTGAAATCGAACCGGCATGCGGTGCAGACGCAATATCGCTTGGGCGAAGCGTTACGCGACATCGGCCACGAGGATGAGGCCCGGCGCGCGTGGCGCGCCGGGCTCGCTCTCTCACCCGAACATGGCGGCATGCTCATTTGCGCTGGCGAAATCGCGCGCCGCGGCGGCGCGTACGCCGAGGCGCGCGAGGCGTACCGCCGGGCACTGGCGGCGAGCCCCGGCAATCCGGAAGCGCTCCTCGGCCATGCACTATCCCGCATCGGTCTCGGCGAAGAAGCCGGATACGCAGAACTCGGGTCCATGCTTGCCACCGGGACTCCCCGGCCGCGTTGGGACGAACTGGCACAGGCGCTCGCTGCGGCACCGCCGTCGGCGGCCCGGAGCGCGCTGCTGCTGCAGCTTGCAGCGACGCGCGCCAACGAGTTGCCGGCACGCCTTCTCGCCGCGGCCGCGGAGGCGCAGATCGAGGCCGGCGCACGTGACCAGGCGCGGGACACGCTGGTGGTCGCCGAGCGCCTGCTGCCGACGGTTGACGATCCGGAGGTTGTGCGCCGCCTGGCGCTCGCGGCGGCGAGCGCCGCCGCGCCGGGCCAATGGGCTGAATGTTACGCGGTGTATTGCACCGCGCTCTTCGCCTCCGCTGCGCCGGTGCGCTGGCCGCGCCGCACCGCAGGCAGGGCGCTGCGCGTCGTCTACCTGATCGCTCCGGAAAGAGGCATCGACGCGGGCTCCGCCGCGATCGCGGCGGAGCCCTACCTACGCGCAGTGATTGCGCAGCACCCGCGCGAGCGCCTGGCCGCCGCGGTGTATGTCGTCGGCAACGCGTCGCTGCGCGAGTTGAGGCCGCTGTTGCCCGCGGAGCTGCCGCTGGTGGCTCTTGGGACGACGGCCCTGCCGGAGATGGCGCGCATGCTGGGTGCGACCGACCCCGACGCGGTGATCGACCTGGTGGGTATGAACGCCGCGCTCGGACCGCTGCTCGCACAACGACCGGCGCGTACCGCGTGGACGTATCCGGCCCTCACCGGCCGCAACGTCGCGCCGCTGATCACGCATGCCTTGCCCACGCCCGGGGGTGGCAGCGATGAGGCGCTCGCGCAACACCGGCTTGCGCTCGAGGCGACATTGCTCGACACCTGCGCTGCCGAGCCTTGGTTTGCCGACGTCGCCGCGCATTCGGCGGCCGAACTCTCCGCGCTCTGGCGCCGGGTTGTGGCCGCGCATCAGGCCGGCGATATCGAGGCGGCTATCGCCGGGTATCGGGAACTGCTTGCCGAGCAGCCAGGTTATGCACCGGCGCAGCATCTGCTCGGCGTGTTGCTGCGCGACCGCGGCCAGCGGCGCGACGCCGCGATCGCCTTCCGTGCCGCGCTTGCCGCTGCGCCCGCGTACATCGAGCCCCGCACGGCGCTCGCGAATCTGCAGCGCGAGGACGGTTTTCCGGGCCAAGCCGCCGAGCTTTGCCAGCAAGGCATCGCGCTCGCGCCCAACGACGTCTCGTTGTGGCGCGCGCTCGGGATGGCGCGCCTCGCGCAGCACGATGGCGCCGCCGCGCACGAGGCCTTCAAGCACGCGCTCCAGATCGACCCCGGAGATGCCACGACGCATTACAACAGCGGCGTGGCCCTGCAACTGCTGCATCAGCGCGGTGAGGCGTTGCGCGCGTACCAGCGCGCGCTGGTGTTGAATCCGGAGCTGTTCGCCGCCGACTTCAACATCGGCGTGATCTTCCGCGAGCAAGGCTCGATCGACGCAGCGATCAAGGCGTTCGAAGCCGTACTCGCGCGCAATCCGCGCCACGTGCCCGCCCACAAGGCGCTGGCCGAAACGCTGCTCGGCGCGCGCCGTCTCGGGGCCTGGTTCAAGGCCTTCGATCGCTTCGAAGCGATGTGTCCGGACGCGCTGCCGCTGGCTGTCCAGGCGCTCGAAGCCTGCCAGTACCGCGCCGACTACGCCGCGCTGGATCGCTACCTCGAGCGGCTGCAGCAGAATCGATTCAAAGCCGGAAGCGAAACCGAGCTGGCCGATTGCCTGGAGGAACTGCTGTACCTGCTGCTCTTCTTCGACGTCGAGCAGGAGGCGCAATTGAGTCTCTATCAGGTCTACAACACCGTCGCGCCCCGCGTCTACGGCACCCCGCTGTCCTTGCCGCAAGCGCGCCGCCCCGGCCGCATTCGCATCGGCTATCTTTCCGGCGACCTGCGCAACCACGTGATGGGCAAAATGATGTGGGCGGCGATGCAGGGTCACGACCGCGATCGCTTCGAGATTTTCTTTTATTCGCTGTCAACGACGAGTGACGCGTGGACCGAGCGCTTCCGCGGGCTTGGCCATCCTTTCGAGGTGGTCGCGGAGATGTCGACACGCGAAGCGGCAGAGCGCATCGCTGCCGATGATCTCGATATTCTCGTCGACCTGGCGACCAACACCCTCGACGCAAAACCCGGCATCCTTGCACTCAAGCCTGCACGCGTGCAGATCACGCACGTCGCGAGCGCCGGTGTGGTCGGCTTATCGACGATCGACTTCAAACTCACCGACGCGTTTGCTGATCTTCCCGAAAACCAGGCGTTCCAGCTCGAAACGTTGTTGCCGATGGCAGGTTGTGTCTATCCCTATCGCCATTTGCCCCCCGCCGCCGAGCACCCGTTTCACCGCGAGCCATTGGGGATCGCGCCCGACCAGGTCGTCATCGGCGCGTTCGTCAATCCGCTGAAGCTGTCCCGCCGCTGCCTCGCCCTGTGGCGCGAGGTGCTGGAGCGCATTCCCAACGCCGTGCTGGCCCTGTCGCCGACGTCAGCCGAGCGGCGCGAGGTCTACGGCCGGCTGCTGACTGCAGCAGGCATCTCCCTCGGGCGCGTTTGCACGCTGCCGCAAGGACGCGACGACGCAGAGAATCAAGCGCGTTTCGGGCTGGTCGATTTCACCCTCGATCCGATGCCGTATGGCGGGGTGAACGGCACTCTGGAGTCGCTCGACATGAACGTCCCGGTGGTGACACTGGTCGGGCGCAAGCACAGCGAGCGCTCTGGCTACAGCATTCTCACCAATCTCGGCGTGCCGCAAACCATCGCCATGAGCGGCAGCGAATACGTCGCCATCGCGGTGCGGCTGGCAACCGACCCGGCATTCAAGGCCGAGGTGAAAGCCGCGATCCGCGCCGGGATCGAGCGCTCGCCGCTGACCGACATGGCGGCGCATACCCGCCACCTCGAACAGGCCTACCTGCAGGCCCTGGAGCAGCGCTATCCGGCGGCGCTCGCCACACGCCATGGCTGAAACGGCGGCATGGCCCGAGCGCGCCACCCAGGCACAGCGGCGCCTTGCCGCCGGTGACCTGGCCGGCGCGCGCGGCGAGGCCGACGCGATCATCGCCGGTACCGCCGGTGCGGGCGAGCGCGGCATTGCCTACCTGGTGCTGGCGGCCTGTTGCCAGAAGAGTGGTGAGGGCGCCGCCGCGCTCGCCCACGCGCAAAGCGCCGTCGGGTGTGCACCGCGCGATCCGTTCGCCCATTACGCGCTCGCCGAGCTGCAGGAAGCCGCCGATGATGCCCAGGGTGCGATCGCGAGCCTGCGCCGTGCGACCGAGCTCGAACCCCGTTTCGCCCAGGCGCAGCGCCGCCTGGGAATCCTGCTTGGCGAGCGCGGCGAGGGCGAGGACGCCATTGCCGCATTCGAGGCTGCCTTGCGCAGCGATGCGAATGACGCGCGCACCTGGAACAACCTCGGCACCGCCCAGCGCGCGCTCGGGCGCCTCGCCGATGCCGAGCAGTCTTTCGCCCGTGCGCTCGCATTGCGCCCGGACTATCCTCTGGCTGCGACCAATCTCGGCGAAGTGCAACGCGATCAGGGCCAAGTCGAGCGCGCCGAAGCCACGCTGCGCGCGGCCCTGGCGCGCACGGACGGAGGGCCGCCGTATCGCCCGGGCGTGGTGCTGCTCGCGGGGCTGCTGCGCGAGCGTGGGGCGCTCGACGAAGCAGCGCAGCTATACACGCAGGCCATCGCGCTTGCGCCAAAAGAGTCCGGCAACCAGTGGTACAACCTCGGTTGGGTGCTGCATCAACGCGGAGACGTCGCCGCGGCGCGCGATGCCTACAGGCAGGCGCGGATGGTCGATGGACGCGATTTGCGCAACCTTTTCGGAATGCATCTGACGCTGCCGATGATCTATGCGGACGCCGACGCGGTCCATGCGGCGCGGACCGATTTTGCATCCGGGCTGGAAGCACTCGCCGGGCAGTTGCCCGCCGCCTTGCACGGGCTGTCAACCGACCAGGTTCTTGACGGCCTGCGCTGGACGAACTTTTTTCTCGCCTATCAGGGTGAGGACGATCGCACGCTGCAGGCGGGCTACGCTGCGCTCGCGGCGCGCGCGGTCGATACCGTCGCACCGCACTTGCGCGCCCCGGTCGCAGCGCGCCCCACCGGCGCCCGTCGCCTTCGCGTCGGTTTCGCGTCGGCGTTTTTTCATGACGGCACTTGCGGCCGCTATTTCAAGAGCTGGGTTACCGATCTCGATCGCGACCGCTTCGAGGTCTTCGTCTATCACCTCTTCCCGGGCATGGACACGGTGGCGCAGGCGATCAAGGAGCGCGCGGATTGTTTTGTTAGCTTCGGCGGCACCCGAGCCCGGCCCTCGATCGTTGCGCCTGCGATTCGCGCCGACGAGCTCGACGTGCTCGTCTATCCTGAGCTCGGCATGGATGCCTGCTCCTTCGGCTTGGCCGCGCTGCGCCTCGCGCCGCGGCAGTATGCCGGCTGGGGCCACCCGGTGACCACGGGCCAGACGATGATCGACGCGTTTATCAGCTGCGCTGCGATGGAGCCGGCGCAGGCACAACAGTATTACACCGAGCACCTGATCAGGCTGCCGGGCATCGGCACGCGCTACGAGCGGCTCGCGTTGCCGACGGACGCGGCGCGGGCAGAGTTCGGTTTTCCGGAGGATCGGGTGCTGCTGCTCTGCCCGCAGTCGCTGTGGAAGATCCACCCCGACAACGACGCGCTCTTCGCCGACGTGCTCACGGCCAATCGCGACGCCCTGTTGCTTCTATTTAGCGGTCGGCATCCGGCGGTCACGGACCAGTTCATGCGCCGCCTTGAACGCAGCTTCGCGCAGCATGGGCTCGCAGTACGCGAACGGGTCCGCGTCCTGCCGTCGCTGGGGCACGACGATTATCTGCGCATCAATCTCGTCTGCGACGCGATGCTCGACACGTTGCATTGGTCCGGCGGCAACACGAGCCTCGATGCACTCGCCTGCGGACTGCCGATCGTCACCCTGCCGGGGGCATTCATGCGCGGCCGCCAGAGCGCGGGGATGCTCGGCCTGCTCGGCCTGCCGGAGTTGATCGCGCGCGACCGCGCCGATTATCTGGCCATTGCGGCGCGGCTTGGCGGCGATGCCGCCTGGCGGCGCGAGTGCGCCTTGCGCATACGCGCCGGGCAGCATCGGCTGTTCGACGTTCCCGACGCCATCGCGGCGCTGCAGGCGGTGCTTCAGACCGGCGCACTGCCGGCGTGATCAGCCCACACGCGCGCCATGGCGTGCTCGAAGTCCCGCGCGTAGCGGTCCATGTCGAACAGGGGAGAGCGGTGGCGGTTGGCGGCGAGGCGGTCGCGCAAGCCTTGCAGCAGGGGCGGCTGGGTGGCGAGCTTGAGCGCCAGCGCCTCGTAGTCGGCCAGGCTGGTGGTGATGAGTTCGGGCAGGCCGATGGCGGCGAGTTGGCTGCCGGCGATGCGGCTGACCAGGGTATCGCCCACGCAGGTGAGTAGCGGCAAGCCGGCGAGCAGGGCATCGTTGGCGGTGGTGTGCGCGCCATAGGGATAGGTGTCGAGGAACAGATCGGCGGCGGCATTGCGCGCCACGTGCGCCTGCACGCTAAGCCGCGGGGCGAAGATCAGCCGCGCCGGATCGACCCCGGCGGCCTGGGCTTCGCGGCGCAGATTGCCCTCGGCGCCGGTTTCGAGCAGCCACAGCACGCTTCCCGGCACCGCCGCGAGCAGGCGCATCCATCGCGCGAACACATCGGGCAGGATCTTGTAGGCGTTGTTGAAGCAACAGAACACGAAACCGGTTTCCGGCAGGCCGCAGGCGGCACGCGAGGGTGGTGGCCCCGGCGGCAGGCGCGTGGTGTCGCTGGGGAAGGCCATGTGCGGCATGTACAGCGGACGCTCGCTGTAGAACGGCGTCAGATGCTCAGGCAGGCTGAAGCGGTCGGTGAAGATGTAGTCGTACCAGGGCGCGCCCAGCGTTCCCGGATAACCGATGCAGTTGATCTGCACCGGGGCCGGGCGCACGGCGAAGATCCCTTCGCGCGCGTTCAGGGTGTAGCCGTTGCGATCGAAGAGGATGGCGATGCGGTCGTCGCGGATGCGCTGCGCGATCGCCTCCACCGCCAGGCTGCCGACGTCGACGAAGTGCTCGAAGGCCGCCTCGGCCCGGTGCCGGAACGCATCGGCCGCGTCGCCGCCCAGGCTGTAGGCAAACATCTCCAGCCGCGACCGATCGATCTTCTCCCAGAACTCCAGCGACAGGTGCGCCGTCGGATGATCGCGAAAATTGGCCGAAACAAACGCCACCCGCAGCCGCTCGCCAGGCGCGATAGCGGGCCATGCCGGCGGCACCGCGGGCGTAGCGTGCGCGCGTGCCCAGCGCTCCGCCGCACGCAGCTGACAGCCGATCGGCAGTGGCATAGCCAGCACGTAGAAGGGGGCCACGGGATGCTCGCTGTCCGCGCTATCGGCTTCGAGCAGCTCACGGATCTGGTCGGTCATCGTGTCCAGGCCGGTCCAGACACATTGCTGCTGGCGGGCGTGCGCCAGCAGCGACAGCGCATAAGGGTTGCCCGGATCGAGTTCCAGCACACGGCGCAACGGCTCTTCCGCCTCGGCAAAGCGCCCGTGACGCACATAGAATGTGCTGACGTCGGTCTGCACCTGCAGGCTATCGGGCGCGAGCCTCTTTGCCTCCAGGAAGCTTGACTCGGCGCCACGCGCGTCCTGCTGGCGGTCCTGGGCAATGGCGCGTCGGATCCACATCGGCGCCGGCAGGTTGGGCCGCAGCGCGACGAGCCGGTCGAAAGCGGCAACTGCTTCGACGGTCGCTTCGCGCGCGAAGAGGATGTTGACAAGATTGGCGAGCGCGTCGGCATGCTGCGGTTCGCGCGCCAGGACCGCGCGATAACAATTCTCCGCACGATCACGCTGACCTGTGGCTTCCAGAGCAAGCCCGAGGTTGTTGAGCACGCCGGAATGGCGCGGAGCGCGCTGCAGGGCGCGCTCGTAATGGATAATGGCGGCGTCGTACTGACCCTGCTCGCGCGTTCGGTCACCGAGATGGAACGAGGCTTCAGGATCTTCCGGGTCGAGACTGAGCGCCTGCCACCAGGCGGCCCCCGCCGCGGCGGGGTCGCTGGGGTTGAGGATCTCGCCGAGCAGGTTCCAGGCGACGACATCGCCGGGTGCACGCTCGAGCGCCGCGCGGCAGGTCGCGGCGGCAGTCGGGTCCCCCAGGCTCCATTCGACCCGCGCCCGCTCGCGCAGCACGTCGGTGCGTTCGGGCGCAAGCGCGAGCGCACGATCCAAATGGCGCTTGGCGGCTCCGAGCTGGCCGGCAAGGACTGCTTGCTGGGCCTCGCGCAACAGCGCATCCGCAGTATCCGCCGGAGCAGCAGTCCTGAGCGCGCCATGGCAGTCCTTGTAGCGTTGGCCGCTGCCGCAGGGGCAGGGTGCGTTGCGCGACGGGGGTGGAGTGACGGCGGCGCGGGTCACGTGGATGGCTGATGCGCGGCCCACACGCGCGCCATGGCGTGCTCGAAGTCCCGCGCGTAGCGGTCCATGTCGAACAGGGGAGAGCGGTGGCGGTTGGCGGCGAGGCGGTCGCGCAAGCCTTGCAGCAGGGGCGGCTGGGTGGCGAGCTTGAGCGCCAGCGCCTCGTAGTCGGCCAGGCTGGTGGTGATGAGTTCGGGCAGGCCGATGGCGGCGAGTTGGCTGCCGGCGATGCGGCTGACCAGGGTATCGCCCACGCAGGTGAGTAGCGGCAAGCCGGCGAGCAGGGCATCGTTGGCGGTGGTGTGCGCGCCATAGGGATAGGTGTCGAGGAACAGATCGGCGGCGGCATTGCGTGCCACGTGCGCCTGCACGCTAAGCCGCGGGGCGAAGATCAGCCGCGCCGGATCGACCCCGGCGGCCTGGGCTTCGCGGCGCAGATTGCCCTCGGCGCCGGTTTCGAGCAACCACAGCACGCTTCCCGGCACCGCCGCGAGCAGGCGCATCCATCGCGCGAACACATCGGGCAGGATCTTGTAGGCGTTGTTGAAGCAACAGAACACGAAACCGGTTTCCGGCAGGCCGCAGGCGGCACGCGAGGGTGGTGGCCCCGGCGGCAGGCGCGTGGTGTCGCTGGGGAAGGCCATGTGCGGCATGTACAGCGGACGCTCGCTGTAGAACGGCGTCAGATGCTCAGGCAGGCTGAAGCGGTCGGTGAAGATGTAGTCGTACCAGGGCGCGCCCAGCGTTCCCGGATAACCGATGCAGTTGATCTGCACCGGGGCCGGGCGCACGGCGAAGATCCCTTCGCGCGCGTTCAGGGTGTAGCCGTTGCGATCGAAGAGGATGGCGATGCGGTCGTCGCGGATGCGCTGCGCGATCGCCTCCACCGCCAGGCTGCCGACGTCGACGAAGTGCTCGAAGGCCGCCTCGGCCCGGTGCCGGAACGCATCGGCCGCGTCGCCGCCCAGGCTGTAGGCAAACATCTCCAGCCGCGACCGATCGATCTTCTCCCAGAACTCCAGCGACAGGTGCGCCGTCGGATGATCGCGAAAATTGGCCGAAACAAACGCCACCCGCAGCCGCTCGCCAGGCGCGATAGCGACGCGCGGCGGGTCGCTGCGTCGCGACGGCACAAATTTCTTCGCCCAACGCTGCGCGACGTGCAGCTGCGCCAGCGGCGAGAGCGGCATCGACAGGGCGGAGAATGCATCCACTGGAACGGCGCCTTCCCCACCCTCGCCGGAGAGCAGGGTCTCGAGGTGCGCAAACAGCGTAGGCAGCTGCTCCCAAGCACATTGCTGCTGGTGCGCGTGCGCGAGCAGCGACAGAGCGTAGGCGCTCTGCGGCGCGAGCTCGAGGCTGCGGCGCAGCGCGGTCTCCGCTTCCGCGTAGCGGCGCGTGCGCACGAGAAGCGTTCCAAGGTAGGCTTGAATGGTCGCGTCGTCGGGGCACTGAGCCGCGAGTTGACGCAGGCTTGCTTCGGCGCCGATCGTGTCGCCGAAGCGTTCCTGGGCCAGCGCGCGGCGCAAGCGGAGCGACGGCGGTGCATCAGCCTTTAAGGCAAGCAAGCGATCGACGGTCGCAACCACTTCCGCATAGGCCTCGCGCTGAAACGCCGTATTCGCGAGGTTCGCCAGTGCGTCGACATGCTGCGGTTCGGCGGCGAGCGCAGCGCGGAAGCAGGCTTCGGCGCGATCGGCCGCGCCCATCGCCTTGTAGCTCAGACCGAGGTTGTTGAGCAACCCTGCGTGATTGGGCACGAAACGCAAGGCGCGCTCGTAGTGGATGGTGGCGGCGTCGTGCACGCCTTGTTCACGATTGAGATTGCCGAGATGGAAGGACGCCTCGGCATTGTCCGGGTCGAGGCTCAACGCACGCCACCAGGCCTCGCCCGCAGCGGCGGGATCGGTGCGATTGAGTATCTCGCCCAAAAGATTCCAAGCCGGAACGAGCGTCGGAGCGGCCTCAAGCAGCGGCCGCAGCAGCGATTCCGCGGCGGCGGGGCGGCCCGCAACGAAGGCAAGCTGCTGCGCCTCCTGCAGCAACGCATTCGCGTCGAGCGAAGGCGGCGCCTGCGCTTGCAACTTGCCGTGGCAGTCCTTGTAGCGTTGGCCGCTGCCGCAGGGGCAGGGTGCGTTGCGCGACGGGGGTGGAGTGACGGCGGCGCGGGTCACGGAGGTGGCTGATGCGCGGCCCACACGCGCGCCATGGCGTGCTCGAAGTCCCGCGCGTAGCGGTCCATGTCGAACAGGGGAGAGCGGTGGCGGTTGGCGGCGAGGCGGTCGCGCAAGCCTTGCAGCAGGGGCGGCTGGGTGGCGAGCTTGAGCGCCAGCGCCTCGTAGTCGGCCAGGCTGGTGGTGATGAGTTCGGGCAGGCCGATGGCGGCGAGTTGGCTGCCGGCGATGCGGCTGACCAGGGTATCGCCCACGCAGGTGATGTAGCGGCAAGCCGGCGAGCAGGGCATCGTTGGCGGTGGTGTGCGCGCCATAGGGATAGGTGTCGAGGAACAGATCGGCGGCGGCATTGCGTGCCACGTGCGCCTGCACGCTAAGCCGCGGAGCGAAGATCAGCCGCGCCGGATCGACCCCGGCGGCCTGGGCTTCGCGGCGCAGATTGCCCTCGGCGCCGGTTTCGAGCAACCACAGCACGCTTCCCGGCACCGCCGCGAGCAGGCGCATCCATCGCGCGAACACATCGGGCAGGATCTTGTAGGCGTTGTTGAAGCAACAGAACACGAAACCGGTTTCCGGCAGGCCGCAGGCGGCACGCGAGGGTGGTGGCCCCGGCGGCAGGCGCGTGGTGTCGCTGGGATAGAGCATGTGCGGCATGTACAGCGGACGCTCGCTGTAGAACGGCGTCAGATGCTCAGGCAGGCTGAAGCGATCGCTCAGGATGTAATCGTGCCAGGTCGTTCCCAGCGTGCATTGGAAGCCTATGGCATTGACCTGCAAGGGGGCGGGTCGCAGCGCGAAGATCCCTTCGCGCGCGTGCGTCGTGTAGCCGTTGAGATCGAAGAGAATGGCGATGCGGTCGTCGCGGATGCGCTGCGCAATCTGCGGTACCGATTCGCCGCTGCTGTCGACAAAGTGCTCGAAGGCGCGCTCAACGCGTTGACCAACGGGCCCCTGGTCGCTGGGGAGGAGGCCATAGGCGAACATCTCGAAGTGGCCGGGGTCGATGCGCTCCCACAACTCCATCATCAAGTTGACGCGCGGATGGGGGCGAAAGTCGGAGGTCACGAAGCCGATGCGCAGACGTTCACCCGGCCGAAAGCTGACCACCGGGCGCGCCACCGGTGCCGGAGGCGCAAACATGGACGCGGTCCATTGCGCGGCAACCTGTTGCTGTTTGGGCGTGGTGGGCATCGAAAGAAGCGGGAATACACTGAATTGGTAACGCCTATCCACGCCGCGGTCGAGCACGCGACCGATCCGCGCGTGCAATTCGGGCAGCCCTTCCCAGGCGCAGTGGCGCTGTCGGACGTAGGTGTAGAGGCACAATGCATAGGGATGCTCGGGCTCGAGCGTCAGCGCGTTGAGCAGCGGCGTCTCGGCCTCGTCATGGCGGCCTTGCAAAATGCAAAGCGAGGCGATATCGACGTGGATGCGCGCGTCATCGGGCACCAGTCGCGCGGCGGCACGGAAGCTCGCTTCCGCGTCGGCGTAGTCGCGCGTCCGGATCTGCGCCAGTGCGCGCCCGACCCAGTCCATGGCGCTCGGCTTGGGCGCACCGTGGCAATCCTTGAAGCGCATGCCGCTGCCGCAGGGACAGGATTCGGTGCGGGAGGGTGTCGGCAGCATGGGATTCGGATCAGGGGTGGGGCGGCGAGGGGCGATTTTCCCACGCGGCGAGCAGCAGGTCATCGAGCGCCTGGGTGAAGCGCGCCATATCGAACAGTGGCGCGGTGTGGCGGTTGGCGGCCAGCCGCGCGCGGTATTGGCCCAACAGCGTCCGATCGCGGCCGAGGGTGAGGGCCAGGGCCTCGTAGTCAGCCAGGTTGGTGGTGATGAGTTCGGGCAGGCCGATGGCGTTGAGCTGGCTGCCGGCGACCCGGCTGGCCATCGTGTCGCCGGCGCAGGTGAGCACCGGCACGCCCATGAACAGGGCATCGTTGGCGGTGGTGCCGGCGTTGTAGGGGGTGGTGTCGAGAAACAGGTCGGCGTGGGCATGGCGCGCCAGGTGCTCGGGCAGGCTCACCCGCGGCGCGAAGACGAGCCGCGCCGGATCGACGCCGCGCACGCTCGCTTCGCGGCGCAGGTTGGCGCACGCGGTGGCCTGTTCGGGAGACAGCCACAGCACGCTGCCCGGCACCGCGGCGAGCAACCGCATCCAGATGTCGAACACCGGCGGCAGGATCTTGTAGCTGTTGTTGAAGCAGCAGAACACCACCCCATCGGCGGGCAGGCCGCAGGCAGCACGGTCAGCCCCCAGGGATGCCACCGGACGGCGCGTGTCGCTCGGACAATAGCAGTAGGGCAGATAGAGCAGGCGCTCGGTGAAGAAAGCCTGCTGCGACGGCGGCGCGACAAAGCGATCGGTGAGCACATAGTCGTACCAGTCCGCACCCAGCGTGCCGAGGTACCCAAGCCAGCTCACCTGCAGCGGCGCCGCCCGCAGCGCAAAGATCTCGCTCTTCGCATGCGCCGTATAGCCGTTCAGATCAATCAACACCTCAATACCGTCCCCACGTATGCGCCGCGACACTTCGGCACCCGACTCGTCGCTTACGACAACGAAATGCGCGAACGCGTGCGCGACGCGCTGTCCGAACGCGCTCGTGTCCTGCGGTACCAAACCGTAGGCAAAGGTCTCGATGCGGCTGCGATCGAGACGCTCCCAGTATTCGATCAGCAGGTGCGCGACAGGGTGATCGCGAAAGTCCGAGGACACGAAGCCCACTCGCAAGCGCGACCCCGGCGGCCCGCGGCGCGGCGACGTGGATTCGCGTTCCGGCGCAATCCGCGTCGCGATCTGTTGCGCCCAGCGGCGCGCGGCGGCGAGCTCCAGGCGCGGGCCAAGCGGCATCGCGAGTAGCGGCAACGGTACCGCGTGATAGCGAGAATGCGAGGCGTCACTCCCGATGGACTCGCGCACGCGGGCAAACAGTTGGTCGAGGCCGTCCCAATCGCAGCACTGCATCCGGCTGAAGGCAAGCATGGTCGCAACATACCCATTACCCGGATCGAGTTCCGCGGCGCGGGCAAGCGCAATCTGCGCCGCGTCGAATTTGCCCTGGATCACGCACACCGAGCCGATATCCATCTGGATCTGCGGGTGCTCCGGATCGAGGCGGGCCGCCTCGCGGAAGCTTGTCTCTGCCTCCGCGAGCGCGCCGGTCTCACTCAGACTGATGCCGCGGGAGATCCAGAAGTCCGCCGAAAAATCACGGCGGACCGCCACCGCCTGCGCGTACATGACAATCGCTTCGCGGTAGCGCTGCTGCCTCTGCAGCAACGCGGCGAGGTTGGCAAGCGCCTCCGCGTGCCCGGGTTGCGCCTTCAGCGCTTCCCGATAGCAGGTCTCCGCGCGCGCGGTTTGACCCCGGGCCTCCAGCGCGAGCCCCAGGTTGTTGTGCAAGCCGACATGACCCGGAGCCCGCGCCAGCGCGCGTTCATAGTGGCCGATCGCAGCGGCGTACTCGCCGCGCTCGCGCAGGCGATTGCCGAGATGGAACAGCGCTTCGGGATCCTGCGGGTCGAGGCGCAGCGCTTCACCCCAGGCACCCTCGGCGCCTGCCGCATCGCTTGCCTGGAGGATCTCGCCCAGCAGGTTCCAGGCCGCGATATCGTCCGGCGCACGGGTCAGCGCGGCGCGACAGGCCGTCGCGGCATTCGCATCGCCGCGCAACCACCCGACACGGGCGCGCTCGCGCAGGAGATCCACGCGCTCCGGGGCGAGGCCGATGGCGGCATCGAGCAGGGCGCCCGCGTCGCCCAACTGGCCGCTGGAGAGCGCGAAGCGAGCGCGACGCAGCAACTCGTCCGGCGCGACCGGACCGGGCGGCCGGTCAATGGACCCATGGCAGTCTTTGTAGCGCTTGCCGCTGCCGCAGGGGCAGGGCGCATTGCGCGCGATGGCGGCGGAATTCATGCGCCCGCTGCGGGCGAGCGTGGGCCGTCACTCGCCGCGCCGGCGCTGCCTATCCCGGCAGCGCTCGCCATGCGCTCGAGCGCGGCTTCGAAGCTGCGCGTATACGCGGCCATGTCGAAGAGTGGCGAGGCTAACCGGTCGCGGGAGAGCCGTGCGCGCAGCGCCAGCAGGCGGCCGCGCTCGGCACCAAGGTCGAGGGCAATCGATTCGTATTGATCGTAGGACGCGGCAACGAGCTCGGACAGTCCCACCGCGTGCAACTGCGCGGCCGACGCGCGCGCCGCCATGCCTCGTCCGGCCAGGCTCAGCGCCGGCAGGCCCGCAAACAGGGCATCGTTCAGGCTCGTGTGCGAACCGAACGGATAGGTATCCAGAAACAGGTCGGCCAGCGCATAGCGGGCGAGGTAGAGCGGGACCGGATCCATGGGCGCGAAGACGAGACGCTGCGGATCGACGCCGTGCCGCGCAGCTTCGGCGCGCAGGTTGCCGGCGGCGTTCGCTTCGAACGTGCGCAGCCACAGGACGGCGTCGGGAATGCCCTTGAGCAACCGCATCCATAGCGCGAACAGGGGCGGCAGGATCTTATAGGCGGCGGCCTGGCTGACGAAGACGAAGGCGGCGTCCGGCAGGCCGTAGTCGGCGCGCGACGGCGACGGCTGGGCCAAAGTCCGCTGCGTATCGCTTGGCAGGTAGCAGGGGCCGACATAGCAGAATTGCTCGCTGAAGTGGGCCTGCTCCGGCGGGGGCGTTGTGTAGGCGTCGGTGAGCACGTAATTCCAATAGCGCGCGCCGAGCGTGCCAGCGTAACCGAGGTAATTGATCTGCACCGGCGCCGGGCGGGCGGCGAACACGTCCGGGCGGGCCTGACCGGTATGGCCGGTGAGATCGAACAGCAGGTCGATCTCGTCGCCACGAATGCGCGCCACCGCGTCGTCTGTCGCCAGGTGTCCAAGCTCGATAAACGCATCCACGCTGCGCTCGACGCGCAGGCGCAGCGCATCCTGCGGCCCCCGGCCCAGCGCGTAGGCGTGGACGCGATAGCGTGCACGATCCAAGCGCCCGAGCAAATCGACCAGCAGGCGCGGCACGGGGTGGTCGTGAAATGCGGACGACACGAAACCAAGGCGCAGGCGGTCGTGCGCGCGCCGCGCACGGTCCGCGACCGCTGCCTCCTCGCTACGCGCTGGCCAGGCCCAGCGTCGCGCGGCGGCGCGTTGCAGCGCCGGGTCGTCACAGACGGCGAGCAGCAGGTACGGCGGCACCGTCTCGCCCGGCCGTTGCTCCAGCGTAGCCACGGTGGCGACGAGTTCGTCCCGCCGCCGCTCGAAGTCTTTCCAATCGGCCAACTGCAGGTCGACATGGAACAGCTGTGCGGCGACGAGCGCACGCCGCGGATTGAGCGCGAGCGCACGCTCGAGGGCGGGTTTGGCCGCCTCGAGGTGCCCGGCGTCGAAGAGCAACAGGCCGAGGTTGGCGGCAATCGCGGCCGAATGAGGCTCGAGGGCCAATGCGCGATGGAAGCTTTGCTCGGCGCCGGCGCGATCGCCCAGGTTTTGCTGGCACACGCCGCGGTTGTTCCAGATCTCGGCCGCGGCCGCGGGCATGGCCACCAGGAGGCGATCGTAATGCGGCAGCGCGGCGGCGAAGGCGGCGCGCTGGAACAGCGACTGCGCCAGGTTGCCGAGTGCGCCGGCATGCGCCGGCTCGCGGCGCAGCACTTCGCTGAAGCAACGCTCGGCGCCGGCGACGTCGCCGGTCTGGCCCAAGGTAATCCCCAAATTCACCCGCAGCGCTGCGTGCTCTGGTGCAACCTGCAGGGCGCGCTCGTAGGTGGCAATCGCGGCCGCCGCGTCGCCCTGTACGGCGAGGAGGTTGCCCAGATGGAACGCAAGCTCCGGATCGGCCGGATCGAGCGCGATCGCCTGTCGCAGCAGATCGATCGCGGCGCGCGCGCCACCACCGGCGAGCGCGGTTTGCGCCCGCCGCACCAGCTCGCTGGCGGCGGCGCGGTCGCGGCCGCGCTGGGGCGGGAGGGGCAGCATGGGATTCGGATCAGGGGTGGGGCGGCGAGGGGCGATTTTCCCACGCGGCGAGCAGCAGGTCATCGAGCGCCTGGGTGAAGCGCGCCATATCGAACAGTGGCGCGGTGTGGCGGTTGGCGGCCAGCCGCGCGCGGTATTGGCCCAACAGCGTCCGATCGCGGCCGAGGGTGAGGGCCAGGGCCTCGTAGTCAGCCAGGTTGGTGGTGATGAGTTCGGGCAGGCCGATGGCGTTGAGCTGGCTGCCGGCGACCCGGCTGGCCATCGTGTCGCCGGCGCAGGTGAGCACCGGCACGCCCATGAACAGGGCATCGTTGGCGGTGGTGCCGGCGTTGTAGGGGGTGGTGTCGAGAAACAGGTCGGCGTGGGCATGGCGCGCCAGGTGCTCGGGCAGGCTCACCCGCGGCGCGAAGACGAGCCGCGCCGGATCGACGCCGCGCACGCTCGCTTCGCGGCGCAGGTTGGCGCACGCGGTGGCCTGTCCGGGAGACAGCCACAGCACGCTGCCCGGCACCGCGGCGAGCAACCGCATCCAGATGTCGAACACCGGCGGCAGGATCTTGTAGCTGTTGTTGAAGCAGCAGAACACCACCCCATCGGCGGGCAGGCCGCAGGCAGCACGGTCAGCCCCCAGGGATGCCACCGGACGGCGCGTGTCGCTCGGACAATAGCAGTAGGGCAGATAGAGCAGGCGCTCGGTGAAGAAAGCCTGCTGCGACGGCGGCGCGACAAAGCGATCGGTGAGCACATAGTCGTACCAGTCCGCACCCAGCGTGCCGAGGTACCCAAGCCAGCTCACCTGCAGCGGCGCCGCCCGCAGCGCAAAGATCTCGCTCTTCGCATGCGCCGTATAGCCGTTCAGATCAATCAACACCTCAATACCGTCCCCACGTATGCGCCGCGCCGTCTGCTCGACCGCGTCCTCGGTGCAATCGACGAAACGGTCGAAGGCGGATTCAATGCGGCGGCCCAGCGCGGAGTGTTCGCGCGGAGCGATTGCATACGCGTGCGTCGTCAATCGCCCGCGATCGTGGCGCTCCCAGACTTCGCATAGCAGCGCTGCCGTTGCGTGTGTGCGGAAGTCCGACGAGACATAGCCGAGGCGCAAGGTCGCGCCGCGCCGGATTCCGGGTCGCGGTCGCGGCAGCGGCGCAGGGGGGGCGAGGTCGCGCGCCCAGCGTTGCGCCACGCGCAGCTGGAGGGCGGCTGAGAGCGGCAGCGCGAGCGCCGCAAACGCATTGAGCGGTTGGTCGCTTCCAGCCTCGAGCGCGCGCCGGATGGATTCGTGCCGCGCCGACAGCCCCGTCCAGTTGCCGAGCTGGGCCTGGCAATAGGCGAGCAGCGAGGAGGCGTAGAGCAGGGAGGGTTCGAGCACGGTCGCTTGCGCGAGCACCTCCTGCGCCGTTTCATAGTCGCCGCGCTCGACCTGCACCGAGCCCAGGTTCATCAGGATCAGCGCATCGTTTGGCGCCAGGCCGCGTGCCCGCTCCAGGCTTGTCCGTGCAGTCTCCAGGTCGCGCAGCGCTTGGGCACAGATGCCCTGATCGGTCCAAACCGTGGCGTCTGCATCGGCATGCCGGCGCAGATAGTCCTCGCACAGGCGCGCCGCCTCGGTATAACGGCGCAGTCGACACAGCAGATGCGCGAGATTGCCGAGTGCCAGCCGATGGCCCGGCTGTGCCGCCAGCGCGGCACGGTAGGCTGCAGCTGCGCGCTCGGGATGACCGGCACCCTCTAGCGCCAGCCCGAGATTGTTGTGCAGGCTGGGGTGGGAGGGAGCCAACGCGGTCGCCGATTCGTACGCCGCGATCGCTGCGGCAAAGCGCTGCTGCTCGCGATGCAGGTTGCCGAGATGAAACCACGCGTCGGCATTACGCGGATCGCGCTCGGCGGCGGCAGCGAGCGCAATATGGGCAGCCGCCGGGTCGCGCTGTCGCAGCACGACCCCGAGCAGCAGCAATGCCGCGACATCCTCCGCATCGTGTGCCAAGGCGTCGCGGCAGCACGACTCCGCCAACGCTGCATCACCGTCTTTCCATGCGGCAACGGCCTGCTCCAGCAGTGCCCTGACCGCACTACTTTGGCTGTGAGCGCTCATTCGCACCGCCATCCACCTCAACGCGACCTCGCTGCAGCGCCGCCGCGACGCGGTCCACTACAGCCGGCCAGTCGCCCGGCCGCGGTTGGCGGAACAGCCGCAGCGTCGGATACCAGGGGCTGTCGTCGCGGCCGAGCTGCCAGCGCCAGTCGGGCGCGAAGGGCAGCAGAAGCCAAGTCGGTCGCGCCAGCGCGCCGGCCAGATGCGCGATGCCGGTGTCAACGCTGATAACGAGGTCGAGTTCGACGATCAGCGCGGTGGTATCAATGAGCGCGGTACCCGCCGGCAGCGGCACGACACGATGCGCGGCGGGAGTGGTCGCAACCTGCGCTGCCGCCTCGCCTACCTGCAGCGAGAACCAGGTGATGCCCGGCACGCTGAACAGGGGCGCAAGCATGGAGAGCGCCAGCGAACGCCTGTGATCGTTTGCGTGCGCCGGGTTTCCCGCCCAGCAAAGCCCCACCCTGCGCGTCGCAGCGGCCGCGGCGAGCCGCGCGCGCGCCACGGCGCGTTTAGTCTCTGCCGCCGCGAGGTAGGGCACCGTCGCGGGAATGGTTGCCATCGTGGTGCCGAACAGGCGCGGCAGCGACAGCAGCGGCACATAGGCATCATAGGCAGGCGGCGGCTCGCCCTCGACACTGACCTCAACCACGCCGGGAATCGTCGCGAGCAACGGCGCAAGCATATCCGTGCAACGCAGCACGCAGCGCGCCCCGGCGTCGGCAAGCAGCGTTGCGTAGCGGGCGAACTGCACAGTGTCGCCAAGGCCCTGCTCGATCGGCAGCAGCAGCGTCTTGCCGCCGGGCTCCACGCCATCCCAGAGCTGACCCGGGGGGCGCGACTGGTTGCCGCCGAGCTCGGGCAGCGCGAGCCGGACCTCGTATTCGCGCCAGCCCTCGGCGAACTGGCCGTCGAGCAGCAGCGCCAACGCCAGGTTCCAGTGTGCCTGGGCGAAATCGGGTTTGAGCGCGAGCGCACCCCGGAACGCATCGATGCACGCACGGACCTCGTTTTGCAGCTGCAGCGCGAGGCCGAGATTGTTCCATGCGGGTGCATAGTCAGGCTTGAGCGCCAAGGCGGTGCGATAGGCGGCGATCGCATCGGCCGGACGATCGGCGGCGACGAGGGCGAGCCCAAGATTGTTGTGGAACTCGGGCTCTTCCGGCCGCAGCGCGAGCGAACGCTCGAGCAGCGGCAGGGCGGAGGCCCAGTCGCCACGCTGGTAATGAATCACGCCGATGTAATGTTGCGCCAACGGGTCGTCCGGATGCTGCGCGAGGACCTCCCGGTAGATGCTAAGCGCCGCCTCGGCGTCGCCGCGCTCGTGAAGGCGGAGCGCCTGCTCCATCCTCTGCGCGGTACTCGATCCGGACGGCGCCGCCTTGGCCCTGGCGGCGGGCGCCCCGTGACAATGCTTGTAGCGCTTCCCGCTGCCGCAGGGACAGGGATCGTTGCGGCCTGCCGCGGGCGCCGTGGCGGCATGCGTTGCCGCGGTCGCGACACCTGCCTGCGCCTCGAGGTGATCCGGCGCCTGCTCGAGAATGCGGTGGAATATCGCTGCCGCCGGCTGCCACTGCCCCAGCGCGAGGCAGTTGCGGCCGAGCTGCAGGAGTTGCGGCGAGCGGGCCATCGCGGGGGTGAACGCAGGCGTCAGTGCGGCGAGTTCGTACGCCGGCATCACGCGGCAGAAGTTGTACAAGCCGTGAAAGCCAAACGGCTTGCCGATCGGATACGCGGCCTCGAACGCGAACGCATCGGCGAGCTTCTCAGACCCGAAAACGATGCCGTGTTCCTGCTCCAGCAGCGGCCGGAAAATGCGACAGATCGTCTCGTCCTCAGCGCCGCTGAGCACGATGCGCGGGTCGCGCAAGGCAGAGAGGAGCTTGCGTGAGCGCAGGGAAAAGCCGCCGTTGCCCACGCGCATGGTCGGATCACCCCAGAACCACTTTGCGCCGAGGTAATCGCAGGAGAGAAATTCATTCCGCCAGGCCTCGGGATTGACGACGAATCCGTCCCACTGAATCAGCAGCACGTGCGCCGTTTCTATGTACTCGCCGAGCGTCTTGAGGACGAAGCGGGAGTACGCCTCGCGCGAGGTGAGGGGAGCGATGATGCGCACCTCGATATCTTCCGCCGCCTGGGGACGGTCGGTGAGCCACAGCGTGCGTGCAAAGCGGATGCCCGCCATCGAGTGGCGCAGGGCGTACAGGGCGAGGGCCGGATTGGCCGTGTCGACACAGCAGAGCGTGACGCCGGGAAGCTCACGCATCGGCGGTGACGAAAACGGGTTTCTCCATCGCCGCGGGTTGCGCTTGCGACAGCTCGTGCCAGAGCAGGACGCAGAGGAGCACGAGCAGAGGCGCGAGGTGGAGCGTCGCCCGGTTGACGGTGGTGAAATCGGCGACCCACGCGGCGACGTCGATGAACGTGAACATCACGCCCAGGAACGCGACGCCCGAGGCCACGACTGCTGACAGCGGGGCGAGCGGCGGGCGGAACAGGCGCCGCGCGCCGATGATCGCCAGCGCCACCACGGCGTACCACAGCAGGTGCCAGTTGTTGAACAGGAAATACGCCTCACCGAGCGCGCGCCATGGCGGTTCGAACTGGAGGTGCAGACGGTGACCGAGGATCACCGGCGAGAACTGGGCAAGATACAGCAGCAGCAGCGCGCCGGCTGCAAAGGCGAGCGCGACCACGCGCGGCCCACGCCGCGGCAGCAGGGCGATGACGACTCCCGGCAGCAGCGTCAACGCCCAGATCGCGCCGGGAACCCTGATCAACGGGCAGCAGAGCGCCAGGAGGAACGCAACGGCCGCGTCGCGCCAGTCGTGGCCACGTGTCCAGCGATAAAACGCCAGCGCCGCAGCGGTGTAGATGCAGGCAAGCATGAGATCGGCGTAGCCCGCGAGCGCGACGTGTGCGTCGAGCAGGGGCAGCGAGGCGACCAGATAGGCACCGACCAGGGCCGCGAGTAGCGACAGGCCGGCGTCGCGCAGCGCGCCGTAGACCGCCAGGGCCAGCGCGACAAGCATCAGCAGCCACGGCCAGTTCATCGCCGAATCGTCCCAGCTGCCGAGCGCGACGCAGCTCCAGACCTGCAGCAGCGGCACGGTCGCTGGGTCGTTTGGGGCGGCGTCAAAGTACGCGCCCGGCGCGCCGGCGAGCCAGGCGTCGGCGTGCGCGAAGGGAACGATGCGTCCCAATTCAAACCATACGCGCGCCTTGGTCGCCCATTGCACCCAGGCGTCCCAGGGATAGAGCGGTCGCCACGCGACCTCGGCGGCGAGCAGGGCGAAGCGCCAGGCGAGCCAGGCGAGCAGCAGCCTCCACACCAGCCGCTGCCAGCGCGCAAGCGGCGGCTGGATCAGAAAGCGCGGGGCTGTGCGCAGCGCGGCAAGCGGAAGGTGTTGTCTGCGTGCTGCCCACACGAGCAGCGCCACGGCGCTGGCGAGCAGCGGCGCCCCGATTGACAGCCGTCCAAAGCCGACTCCGGCTGCCGACAGGCCACGCATCCACAGCGTGAGCAGCAACGCGCCGACAAAGTAGCCGATGCCTAAACGCAAGGCGATGCCGCCGGCACTCCGGGTGGCCGGCGGGACGGATTGGCCGGGCCAGTTGAGCGCGCAGAGCAGCGCGAACCCGAGCACCCAGGGCAGCAGCAGTCCGCAGGCGAGCGCCAGGTAGGCCACTCAAAGAATCCGGAACAGCGAGCCGCCGCCGTCGAGAAGCAACAGGTCGGCCTTCACCGGGGGCGAGTCGTCCCAGCGCAGGCTCTGCTGCGCGGCGTTGTACTGCACGCCGCGGCGCAGGTAGACGACCACGTAATCGCCGGAGTGCATCGCCGAGGAGGGTGGAATGGTGTCGTTCCAGGGGGAGAAGAAGACGTTGTACGGATAGAGGTGATAAGCGCCGCGATCGCGGAAGTAATGCGCGTCGGCGACCATGAACACGCGCACCGGCGGCGGCGGCAGCTTGGCGCGCACCTTCTCGATGAACTCGAACAGCGGTCCGTCTTCCGCGGCGAGGTGTCGCTCGCGCCACGATTTGCCGGCGTATTGCTGCCGCGTGCGCTCCACCTGGCGCACCAGGTTCCACTGCCAGCGTGCGTCGAGAATGAGCCACGCGCCGACAAAAAACGCGGCAATGACGCAGCCTCGCGCCGGGCGCAGGTCGGCGGGTCCCCACCGCGCCAGCCCGGCGTAGGCTAAGGCGGCTACGCCGACCACGGTGGCCAGCAACACCGGAAGCGGCAGATCCTGCGCGTCGGCGCCGCCGGTCAGAGTGTTGATCGAGGCTCCGTTCCACGGCTCGAACGCCAGCCATTCGCTGGCGCGGTCAGCGAGCACCTGCATGGCGGTCATCGGCCTCGCCACGGCGCCGTATACGGTGATCGGCCTGGTGAACGAACCGCGCAGCACCAGTGCCAGGCCGCCGATGCGGCCGAGCCAGTGGGGCTCCTGGGCAACCAGCGCCGGGGCAATGTGCCCGGCCTCGACGGTCAACGGGCGCGAGAAAACGTGCGAGGGCTCGTAGTCGTTGTACCAGAGCAGCCCCGCCTCGACGCCCTCGGGTATTCCGCCAACGTGCCAGACGATCACCGGATAGTCTTGCGCGCGCAACGACGTGCTCAACGAGACCACTACCGTGCGCGTCGCGTCCGGAGCGCTCAGCGCCAGAGCGTTGCCGGCGAACCCTCCCGTACCGCGGGTGAGCGACAGTGCGCGCCCGGTCCACTGCAACTGCGGTGCGCCGCCGAACCAGGATCCGGGCACCGAGAGAACAAGGTAGCCGACCACGCACCCGACCAGCGCGAAAGCAAGCGCAGAGAAGGCCGCGAGCAGCACCGCCCGGGAGGCCGTCGCCGGCACACTGGCCGGCGTGGCGGATGCAACAGGCACGGGGAGACCTAGTGAGCGTTGCGGCTGCAGAGAATAGGACCCAGCGGAATGGCAGGGATGGGTCCTGCGCACCCCGCCCACCGGTTAGGAATGTCGCCGAGCCTATTGTATCCGCTTGGCGGGCGTCAGAGCGTGGCGGCGACTCTTGGCCGCGATGAGCTGGCGAGCAACGCGCGCAGCGCCAAGCGCGCCGCGTCGAGCCCGCATGCTGCCGCGGTGATGCGCTGGGCCTGCGCTTCGTAGCGGGCGACGGCAGCGACGATTGCGCTAGTCGATTGCGTCCCGAACAGCACGCCGGTTGGCGCTTCGGTGTTGATTCCCCGCACCGTGCGGCGCGGCATTTGTGGCGCCGGCGAGCGCTCGCCTGCTCGGTGCAGGCCGAAGGACTGTTGACCCGACTGGTTTATAGGGTATAATCGCGCCTCTTCGCGTCTAGTTTTCCCGGGCGCCGCTCTTTAACAAAATGAACAACCGATAGGTGTGGGTGCTTGGGGTGAGGTCGCCCGGGTAACCGGGTGCTCGAACTTCGTTGTACTCACACTGAAGGAAGCGGGTCTGACGGCTGTCACGGCTGTCGGGCCCGTGGCCAAGACATAGATCCTTTAACCGCGTCGCGGGCAACCGTGGCGCGCGCAAGGGGTAAGGTGGATTGGTCAACGTCAGTATGAGTTCTTGCAGAGATTAAACTGAAGAGTTTGATCCTGGCTCAGATTGAACGCTGGCGGCATGCTTTACACATGCAAGTCGAGCGGCAGCGCGGGGGCAACCCTGGCGGCGAGCGGCGAACGGGTGAGTAATACATCGGAACGTGTCCCGTAGTGGGGGATAGCTCGGCGAAAGCCGGATTAATACCGCATATGCTCTACGGAGGAAAGCGGGGGATCCGCAAGGACCTCGCGCTATGGGAGCGGCCGATGTCCGATTAGCTTGTTGGTGGGGTAACGGCCTACCAAGGCGACGATCGGTAGCTGGTCTGAGAGGATGATCAGCCACACTGGGACTGAGACACGGCCCAGACTCCTACGGGAGGCAGCAGTGGGGAATTTTGGACAATGGGGGAAACCCTGATCCAGCCATGCCGCGTGAGTGAAGAAGGCCTTCGGGTTGTAAAGCTCTTTTGGTCGGAAAGAAAAGGCTACGGCTAATACCCGTGGTCCTTGACGGTACCGGCAGAATAAGCACCGGCTAACTACGTGCCAGCAGCCGCGGTAATACGTAGGGTGCGAGCGTTAATCGGAATTACTGGGCGTAAAGCGTGCGTAGGCGGTCCCGCAAGTCCGTTGTGAAAGCCCCGGGCTTAACCTGGGAATGGCAGTGGAAACTAGGGGACTTGAATCTGGCAGAGGGGGGTGGAATGCCACGTGTAGCAGTGAAATGCGTAGAGATGTGGCGGAACACCGATGGCGAAGGCAGCCCCCTGGGCTGAGATTGACGCTCAGGCACGAAAGCGTGGGGAGCAAACAGGATTAGATACCCTGGTAGTCCACGCCCTAAACGATGATCACTAGGTGTTGGGGAAGCGATTTCTCAGTACCGCAGCTAACGCGTGAAGTGATCCGCCTGGGGAGTACGGTCGCAAGATTAAAACTCAAAGGAATTGACGGGGACCCGCACAAGCGGTGGATGATGTGGATTAATTCGATGCAACGCGAATAACCTTACCTACCCTTGACATGTACGGAAGCCTAGCGAGAGCTAGGTGTGCCCGAAAGGGAGCCGTAACACAGGTGCTGCATGGCTGTCGTCAGCTCGTGTCGTGAGATGTTGGGTTAAGTCCCGCAACGAGCGCAACCCTTGTCCCTAGTTGCTACGCAAGGGCACTCTAGGGAGACTGCCGGTGACAAACCGGAGGAAGGTGGGGATGACGTCAAGTCCTCATGGCCCTTATGGGTAGGGCTTCACACGTCATACAATGGCCGGTACAGAGGGTTGCCAAGCCGCGAGGCGGAGCCAATCCCAGAAAGCCGGTCGTAGTCCGGATTGCAGTCTGCAACTCGACTGCATGAAGTCGGAATCGCTAGTAATCGCGGATCAGCATGTCGCGGTGAATACGTTCCCGGGTCTTGTACACACCGCCCGTCACACCATGGGAGTGGGGTGCACCAGAAGTAGGTAGGCTAACCGCAAGGGGGCCGCTTACCACGGTACGCTTCATGACTGGGGTGAAGTCGTAACAAGGTAGCCGTATCGGAAGGTGCGGCTGGATCACCTCCTTTCTCGGAAGCAGAAGACAACCGACATTGGACCGAAGGACGGCGCGCAAAGCTGTCTTGAGGTTCGCGGTCAGTTGCTCTTCCAGCCTCTTCCAAGTGCCCACGCTTATCGGTTGTTGCCGCCGCGAACATGGCGGCGGCGATAGGATGCCGGAAGCGGGCCTGTAGCTCAGTTGGTTAGAGCACCGTCTTGATAAGGCGGGGGTCGATGGTTCGAATCCATCCAGACCCACCAGCGCTTGGAGACGCGGTCGGGCCCCGGGAAGGCGCGCGCGGACCGCAGCGATCAGGGGCTGTAGCTCAGTTGGGAGAGCGCCTGCTTTGCAAGCAGGAGGTCATCGGTTCGATCCCGTTCAGCTCCACCAATCAGGAGGGGGCATTCTGGCAACGTGGCATTCTCAAAGTACACAGGCAAGCCGCAAGGCTTACCTCTGATCTTTGATCGGACCGAGACATTCGGTTGTTCTTTAACAAAACGGAAGAAGTAAAGGGCATACGACGGAACATCGTCGTGTGCTGGGTTAGATTGTATCGACCCGTCCTTCTCGAGTTCAGAGGGAACGGGTATCGCAAACACCCGTGATGCGTGTGCAGCAGTGCGCAGCGTTATGGGATCAAGCGACTAAGTGCATGTGGTGGATGCCTTGGCGATCACAGGCGATGAAGGACGTGGCAGCCTGCGTTAAGCCCCGGGGAGCTGGCAAACGAGCTTTGATCCGGGGATGTCCGAATGGGGAAACCCGGCCCGCAAGGGTCACCGCCACCTGAATTCATAGGGTGGCTGGAGCGAACGCGGAGAACTGAAACATCTCAGTACCCGCAGGAACAGAAATCAACCGAGATTCCCAGAGTAGTGGCGAGCGAAATGGGAGCAGCCGGTACCTTTTAGCTTTTGACCTAACGGAATGCTCTGGAAAGGGCAGCCATAGCGGGTGACAGCCCCGTACGTGAAACGTCGGAAGTGGAACTAAGGGTACGACAAGTAGGGCGGGACACGTGTAATCCTGTCCGAAGATGGGGGGACCATCCTCCAAGGCTAAATACTCGTGATCGACCGATAGTGCACCAGTACCGTGAGGGAAAGGCGAAAAGAACCCCGGAAGGGGAGTGAAATAGATCCTGAAACCGCATGCATACAAACAGTCGGAGTCCCGCAAGGGATGACGGCGTACCTTTTGTATAATGGGTCAGCGACTTACGTTGTGTGGCGAGCTTAACCGAATAGGGGAGGCGTAGCGAAAGCGAGTCCGAACAGGGCGCATCAGTCGCATAGCGTAGACCCGAAACCGGATGATCTAGCCATGGCCAGGCTGAAGCGGGGGTAACACCTCGTGGAGGGCCGCACCCACTACCGTTGAAAAGGTAGGGGATGAGCTGTGGCTAGGGGTGAAAGGCTAATCAAATCCGGAGATAGCTGGTTCTCTCCGAAAACTATTTAGGTAGTGCCTCACGTATCACTCGCGGGGGTAGAGCACTGTTATGGCTAGGGGGGCATGGCGCCTTACCAAACCATGGCAAACTCCGAATACCGTGAAGTGCGAGCGTGGGAGACAGACTCCGGGTGCTAACGTCCGGGGTCGAAAGGGAAACAGCCCAGACCCTCAGCTAAGGTCCCCAAGCCACAGTTAAGTGGGAAACGAGGTGGGAAGGCTCAGACAGCCAGGATGTTGGCTTAGAAGCAGCCATCATTTAAAGAAAGCGTAATAGCTCACTGGTCGAGTCGTCCTGCGCGGAAGATGTAACGGGGCTCAAACTGTGTACCGAAGCTAGGGATCATCACGCTCTTCGGAGCGTGTTGATGGTAGGAGAGCGTTCCGTAAGCCGGTGAAGGTGGCTCGTGAGGGCTGCTGGAGGTATCGGAAGTGCGAATGCTGACATGAGTAGCGATAAAGCGGGTGAAAGGCCCGCTCGCCGAAAGCCCAAGGTTTCCTGCGCCACGTTCATCGGCGCAGGGTGAGTCGGCCCCTAAGATGAGGGCGAGAGCCGTAGTCGATGGGAAGCGGGTTAATATTCCCGCACCGATCTGGCATGCGATGGGGTGACGGAGAAGGTTAAGCAGGCCGGGTGATGGATGTCCCGGTTTAAGCGTGTAGGCGTGGCCCTTTGGCAAATCCGGGGGTCTTAGCTGAGGCGTGACGACGATGGCGGGCTTGCTCGCCTGAAGCTGCTGATACCCTGCTTCCAAGAAAAGCCTCTAAGCTTCAGTGCCAAGTCGACCGTACCGCAAACCGACACAGGTGGGCAGGATGAGTATTCTAAGGCGCTTGAGAGAACTCGGGTGAAGGAACTCGGCAAATTTGCACCGTAACTTCGGGATAAGGTGCGCCCCTGGTAGGTGAACGCGTACAGCGGGAGCCGAAAGGGGTCGCAGTGAAAAGGTGGCTGCGACTGTTTAACAAAAACACAGCACTCTGCAAACACGAAAGTGGACGTATAGGGTGTGACGCCTGCCCGGTGCCGGAAGGTTAAATGATGGGGTGCAAGCTCTTGATTGAAGCCCCGGTAAACGGCGGCCGTAACTATGGAACGGACCACTGTAGTTGTAAAATCTGGCCATATGCTGGAATCCCCGGTTGAGGCGAGGGTACTCGCCGCCAGACCTGTTTCAGGTCGAACAAGGCGGCAGTGAAAATCCCTCGTGGACGGGCAATCAGCAGGAAAGGCTCGAATGCTGAATTCGAGAATCCTCAGAGACTGCACGCCAGACCGCCAGAAATCAGGCGGATGATATAGTCCGGACTGCATGGCAACATGCAGAGCGTGGCAGAAATGTCCGCGCCCGATGAGTCGTAGAATTGACTCGTCGAGTAACAATCACGAACGGTCCTAAGGTTAATTGCTAGCCTTAGTAAAACCGAACTATATGCGGGAAACTCCTCCAAAACCGATGGGTACTCGTTCGGGTGAAACCGAGCAGTAAAAATCCCACAGTCATGGGGACAATCCGCAGGGAAGACCTGTCTTGCCGCAGGTACCCTCAGAGACTCTACGTTCGGGAGTAGTCCAATGAAGCTTGACGCGCAATGGATCACAGGCTTTGTGGACGGTGAAGGCTGTTTTTATGTGGGACTCAACCCGCATGAGGACATGACAGCCAAATTTCAGGTCCTTCCTGAATTCACCGTCGTGCAACACGAGCGCGATGTGCAAGTGCTTCATGCCCTGAAGGCGTACTTCGGTTGCGGTGTGGTTCGGGTGAACCACGGCGATCGAATGGCCTATCGCGTTAGGGGCATCCAGCATCTGCTGGAGCACATCGTTCCGTTTTTCGTCAAGCATCCGCTAAAGACCCGGAAGAACGTCGACTTCCAGAAGTTCAGGGACGTTCTCCTTCTGATCGATGCGGGCGCTCATTTGACGGCGGAAGGGATCGAGAAGATTCGTTCCATCGCCGGGCAAATGAATCGAGGACACTCAAGATATAGTCCAGCTTGTTTGGAAACATCCAAGACCAACTGAGCGAAATTCCTTGTCGGGTAAGTTCCGACCTGCACGAATGGCGTAACGATGGCCACACTGTCTCCACCCGAGACTCAGCGAAGTTGAAGTGTTTGTGAAGATGCAATCTCCCCGCGGCTAGACGGAAAGACCCCGTGCACCTTTACTGTAGCTTTGCATTGGACTGTGATGAGGTTTGTGTAGGATAGCTGGGAGGCTTTGAAGCGAGGGCGCTAGCTCTCGTGGAGCCAACGTTGAAATACCAGCCTGACGTCATTGCGGTTCTAACCCAGGACCATTATCTGGTTCGGGGACCGTGCATGGTAGGCAGTTTGACTGGGGCGGTCTCCTCCCAAAGAGTAACGGAGGAGCTCGAAGGTACGCTAGGTACGGTCGGCTATCGTACTCATAGTGCAATGGCACAAGCGTGCTTGACTGCGAGCCTGACAAGGCGAGCAGGTGCGAAAGCAGGACATAGTGATCCGGTGGTTCTGTATGGAAGGGCCATCGCTCAACGGATAAAAGGTACGCCGGGGATAACAGGCTGATACCGCCCAAGAGTTCATATCGACGGCGGTGTTTGGCACCTCGATGTCGGCTCATCACATCCTGGGGCTGAAGCCGGTCCCAAGGGTATGGCTGTTCGCCATTTAAAGTGGTACGTGAGCTGGGTTCAAAACGTCGTGAGACAGTTTGGTCCCTATCTGCCGTGGGCGCTGGAGATTTGACGGGGGCTGCTCCTAGTACGAGAGGACCGGAGTGGACGTACCGCTGGTGTACCGGTTGTGACGCCAGTCGCATTGCCGGGTAGCTATGTACGGAAGCGATAACCGCTGAAAGCATCTAAGCGGGAAACGTGCCTGAAGATGAGATCTCCCGGAGGGTTAACCTCCCTGAAGGGTCGTGGCAGACCACCACGTTGATAGGTCGGGTGTGGAAGGGCAGTAATGCCTTAAGCTAACCGATACTAATAGCCCGTGCGGCTTGATCCCATAACCTTGGGCATTGCCTGCAAGCGGTCAGGGTGTTTGCGCCAATCTAATCCAAACTTTGCTTCTTCCTTCGCTGGCCGGTGTCCGTGGCAGAGACTGCCTTGCACCGACCGCTGATCAAAGCCTGACGACCACAGCCCGCTGGAACCACGCCTTCCCATCCCGAACAGGACCGTGAAACGGTGGCGCGCCGATGATAGTGCGGATTACCCGTGCGAAAGTAGGTCATCGTCAGGCACCCTTTAAAGCAAACGCCCCGGCTCCAAGGCCGGGGCGTTTTGTTGTGCGCCCAGCATGGGCGCGATCTTGGAGGTGCAAGTCCCCCCCGTGAGCTGACCACAGCGAACGAAGCGAAGCGCAACTGCGTAAGGGCGACCGAGCGTGGGAAGGAAGCGTGGAGCGAACCCGCGAGCCGATGGACAAGACTGACTCAATGCCTTCTGACCAACTCGGAGAGCGCGGCTGCTGTTGACGGCTGGTTGGTGCCGTCGCCGCTGTAGCTCGCGCCGATGCTGAAGTTTGCAACGCTAGCGAAGCTCGTCGTGCACTTGGCCGTCTTCGAATTGCCCGAGCCACTCAAGGCCACGGCGGCGCAACCGGAGATCGTGCTGCCGCCGCTGGTGAAGTCGACCGTGCCGGTCGGATTGGTGCCGCTCACCGTGGCCGTGAAGGTCACGCTCTGGCTCACCTTAGTGGGGTTCTGCGAACTCGACAGCGTCGTCGACGACGACGACGACGAACCCGAACCGGTGCCCGTCCACGCTTCGACTTCGGTCAGGCGTGAGTAGCCGCCGAGCGCCGCGGTGATAGTGACCCGGATCTGGGTGGTCGTGAAGGCGGGGAAGCTCACCGCGCGCTTGACCAGGTTGTTGCCGCTCACCGCCGCACCGAGATTGACCCACGCCGTCCCGTTCCAGCCCTGCACCTGAAAGGCGGTGACGCCGTAGAGCGTGAAGGTCAGGCTGTCCGGCGGATCGACCGGGCTGGTGTAGTTGTCCTGCAGCGTGTAGACGATGACCTTATCGATCGTTTGCGCGCTGCTGAAGTTGATCTGCACCCAATCCGGCCAGGCGTTGTAGGTGCCGTCGTTCCAGCCGCCGCCGTTCCCCCAATTGAGGCCGGCACGATTGCCGTCGATGATGGCCGAGACCGGGAACGAAACGCCGGCCGCGACGTAGGTGCTCGAGGCCGAGGCCACGCCGCCGTTGCTCGCCAGCGCGACATCGACGCTGCCACCGCTGCCGGCATTGACGACCTGCGACAGAGCGGCGCTGGCGGAGGCTGCGTTGCCGCTGTCGCCACCGTAACTGGCAACGATGGAGTGCGTGCCCTGGGTGAGCGCGCTCGTGCTGCAGGCCGCGCTGCGGGTGTTGCCGGAGCCGGTGAGCGCCAGCGCCGAACAGCCGCTTATCGAGGCCCCGCCATTGGTGAAGTTGACGTTGCCAGTCGGATTGCTGCCGGTCACGCTCGCAGTGAAGGTGACGCTGGCGCCCACGGTCGACGGATTGGAAGAACTCGTCATCGTGGTCGTGGTTGGGGCCGGCGGGGTGCCGCCCATGCTCACGGTTACGCTGAGCGCGCTCGCGGTGGCGCTGTTGACCGTGATGCTCACGCCGTAGGTGCTGTCGGTGTAGGTCTGGCCAACGAGAAGCGCCGCGTCGAAGAAGTTATCCCCGTTAGAGGGCGACATATCGAGTATTTCGGTATCGTCCGCGAAGCAGCTCCCCGTGCACGGATTGTCGAACGGTTCGGCGACGTGAATGATGGCCCCCAGGTTGGGGTAGCTGGACAGAGTCGCGTCGAAGAGGCCGATCGGCTGCCGGTACTCGATCCAGTAGGTACGGCTGGTGTCCGCCGCCACCGGAATCTTCACCGCGTAAGTCGACTGCCCGCCAGCCTCCAGTGGCGAGAGGCTGTAGGTCTTGGTTCCGGAGGTGTGTGTCACCACCGCGCTTGCCGGGATCCAGCCCAGGAGCGCTTTCTGCGTTGCATTGAAGTGCATCTGCTGGCCCGCAGCCGAGTTGTTGCCCATGACGTCGAACCGATCGCCGTACTCGGCAACGCTGCAACCGACGCTGAGCACCAGCGCCCCGCAGCTGACGCTGCCGGCATGGTAGAGGGTGAAGTTGTGCCCAAGCTCGTGTCCGTAGACCCAGAGAGCGTTGTATCCAGCGCTCCACGCCTGGTAGGGGTAGCCGACATAGGCGAGTCCCGCCCAGCCGCAACCGGAGCCGCTCGGAAGGACGTAGAAACGGTTGTTGTAGTTGGCGATGGTGTAGCCTGCGGCGGTCGCCGCGGCGTCGGCCAGGCTGGCCATGGTGGTGTAGTCGCAGCCGGCCGGGGTGGCCGAGCTCGTCAGCAACCAACCGCCTGAGGAGGTATGGGCAGCGCAACCTGCCGGCTTGGTGGTCTGGCAGGCCACGGTCACGTTGAGCGCCTGTAGGCCGTAGGAGACCTCGTTATAGTAGGCCGCCGTGCTGAGGGTATTGGTGCGCATGACCTGATCGATCGCGGCTGGCGTGAACGGGTCGGTGGCCGGGGAGTCGGAGAATTTGATCGGCAGCACCAGCACATTGTTGGTCGTGGTCACGCCAAGCGGCTGCGCCTGGGCCGGCGGCATCGCCAGGATGGTGATCTGGTTTGTATCGAGCGTTACCCCGTCGGCGCCTGTCGTCCCGGAAGCGCTGACCGTCATGCCAGGGCGCAGCACGCCAGGGGACACCACCGCCAGGTTTAGCGGCGTTATCTGCGCCGCATCGCTATAGACACCGAAACCGTACTCGCCCCGGCCCTCGGCGAAGTAATCCTTGTGCCAGACTACCAACGTGCCCGGCACCTGGGTCTCGACTGGCGCCCGCTGCTCGGCTTTGTCGGCCATCGAGGCCGCGGACAGGACGCTGTAAGTGGTCACTTCGAGCGCTGCGCCCCTGAGCGTGCCCGTTACTTCGACCCGCGTGCCCTTCTGCAGTGTCTCTGCCCCTGCCCCGGAAAGCGCGAGCACTGATCCATCGTCTTGGCGCAGCGCGTGGAGGTGAACGAGCGTGCCGTTGACGCGATTATCGATCACCAGTTCGTCGACGCTACCCGTAATGACCGCGGTCGCCGCCTGTGGAAGGTTCGCCAGAGGGCTTGGCGCCTGCGCGTCATGGGCGCGCGCCGTGCTTGCCGCCAAGACGGCGAAGAGAACAGCCGCCAGCAGGCGCAGCGGTCGAATGTTCATGGTTGCAGTCCCTCTCTGTCGAAAACGATCGGTCGGGTCGGCAAACGACGCCCGCCTGCCTAGCCGAATTATGCCATCAGCATGCCATGCTTTCACCGTCCGGCATGCCGCGGGCTCGGCTTGAACGGTCGCCGCCTCCGCGAGGCGGCCTTTCGGTTCGCCCATCGGCTGTGAAGCAAGGCCGATGCCGAAGACCGGAAGCCTCGGCCGCGATACCGCCTGGCGCGCTCCCGGGGCAGCCTTACGATCGCCCGACTTGCTCCAGTAACATAACGCCATCAACAGGTTACGTGCACGGCGGGGAGGCTTGGGGGTCTTTTGCAGCAGACGAACGGCAGTTTGCGCAGGTCCCGCCCTGCCCACCGTCGGCGGGAGCGGTTGCCGCGAATCGGCAAAATCTGGCGCGCCGAGCGGCCCCGGCTTACACGGCCGGGCGGGGGCGGCTGCCTGGGCGCCTACCGTGCCCGGGCGGGGATCTGCCGTAGGTCGCAAACTTGGCCAGCACTCGCTCCATCTCCGCCTCGGAAAGCAGATTCGGCGGCCCGATCTGCAGCGCGCGCCAGTATTGCTCGGCCAGCGCCTCGACTTCGACCGCAAGCGCCAATGCGCCTTGCAAGCACGAGCCGACTGCGATCATGCCGTGATTGGCCAGCAGGCACGCCTTGCGGCCTTGCAAGGCGACCAGCGCGTGGTCGGCGAGCTGTTGTGTGCCAAAGGTCGCATACGGGGCGCAGCGGATGTTGTTGCCGCCGGCGACAGCGACCATGTAGTGGAACGCCGGAATATCGCGGCCGAGACAGGCGAGCGTGGTGGCAAACGACGCGTGGGTGTGCACCACCGCACCGACCTCGGGTCGTGTCGCGTAGAGGGCGTGATGAAAGCGCCATTCCGACGACGGCGGCAGCGCACCTCGGGCCTCGCCGCCTAGGGTCATCACCACGATGTCCTGCGGCCGCGTCGACGCGTAGGCCAAGCCGCTGGGGGTGATCAGAAAGCCGTCGTCACAGCGAGCGCTGACGTTGCCGGACTTGCCGCGGTTGAGCCCGCAGGCATTCATCTGCCGTGCGGTGGCGATGACCTGTGCGCGCAGCGCGCGCTCAGCCATGCGCAAACTCCGGAAACAGGGTGGCAAGTCCCGCCCTCGACGCCGCACAAACGCCGCGTTCGGTGATGAGCCCCGTGAGCAGGCGCCCGGGCGTGATGTCAAACGCCGGGTTGGCGACCGGCGTACCCTGCGGGGCGATCGACTCGCCGCCACCGAGATCGAGCACTTCGCCCGCGTCGCGCTCCTCGATGGTCACTTCGGTGCCCGCGGCGAGGGCCCAATCGATCGTCGACGAAGGGACGGCCGCGTATATCGGCACGTCATTGTCTTGCGCCGCCAACGCTTTTTCGTAGGTCCCGATCTTGTTGCACACGTCACCGTTGCGGGTTACCCGGTCGGCGCCAACGAGCACCAAATCGACACGCCCCGCCTGCATCAGCGCCGCGCCGGCGGCGTCGACGATTAGCGTGTGCGGCACACCGAGCGTGCCGAACTCCCACGCGGTGAGCTTCGCACCCTGCAGCCGCGGCCGTGTTTCGCTCACCCAAACGTGCAGCGGTAGGCCGGCAGCATGCGCGAGGTAGATCGGTGCCGTCGCCGTGCCCCAACCAAGGGTCGCCAGCGCGCCCGCGTTGCAGTGCGTGAGTATCTGCAGCGGCTCGCGACGCCCGGCGGCAAGCCGTTCAAGCACGCGCAGGCCGTGCCCACCGAGGGCGTGGTTGGTAGCGACATCCTCGGCGGCAATCGCGCCGGCCTCGGCCCAGGCCGCGGCGGCTCGTCCTGAAGCGGCGAGCCCCGCCACCTTGTGCCGGACGCGGTCGAGCGCCCAGCGCAGGTTGACTGCCGTCGGACGCGCTCCGAGCAGCAGCGTATGTGCCGCCGCCAGACCGGCATCGGATGGATCGGCGCGCAGCGCCAGGGCCAGTCCGTAGGCCGCGGTCGCTCCGATCAGCGGCGCCCCACGCACCTGCATCGTCCGAATCGCCCGCGCGGCATCGGCGGCGCTGCAAAGCGACACGGTCGACCGCTCATGCGGCAGCCGCGTCTGATCGAGGATCTCGACAAGATCACCGCCGGGCCCGCAACGCAGGGTGGAGAGGTCGGGAGTCTGCGCGCGTGATTCGTGAGGAAGGGTCTCGAGCGGAATGACCGTCACAGCCTAATCCTTGCCGGGATTGTTCACCACCTGCGCGCGGCAGCCGAGGGCGAATACCTTGCGCCTGTCGACGAGGCCGCCGTCGCCATCAAACGAGAGATTCCTGGCGGCCGTGGTGGCGCTCGAACTGGACGCGCCAGATCGCCCACACCGCCCCACGTTGGTTATCGCCATGCTGTCCAATAAAGGATAAGGTCACGCTCGAACTGGGCGCGGTTGTATTTTAGTGCCGTGGCGTGGCCGGCGGTGCATTTGGCGATTAGCGCAGGCCGCGCATTCGGATCGCTCAGATCGGCAACAGTCTGTCTAAGCGCTGCTGCCAAAGCCCATGGATCATCGTCCGTTACCCATACACCGTTCTCGTGTGACGCGTAGTCCAGGCCTCCGCCGCCGGCGAAGCCCACGACTATGCACTGTGCGCCCATCGCTTCGAGAGGCGGCAGTCCAAGCCCATCGAATCTGCCGGTCGACACGAAGATGTGCGACTTTCGCAAATGCGCCGCGACCTGTTCGCGCGACACGCCATCGATCTCGATCCAGGACAGCCCTGCCGCTCGGGTAAAACCGTCCGCAGCGAGCAAGCCCTGCACCAGCGACAGCGTGTCCCGACCTTTGCGCGGCATGCAGGCGATGATAATTGGGGAATCCGCGCGCGCAGGCACTTCGTCAAAGAAGACTGGATCGACTCCAGGCCTTACTACGTCGGCGTCGACACCAAACCATTTTCTCATCGCCTGCTGTATCGGGTTCGACACGCAGAGGTAGCCGGAAAATCCGAAGTCCTTCCATGTTTCTCCAGGCGCCAGGCCGTCGAAGATGTAAAAATGGTTTTGGCAAAAGAGCACCTTTTTACAGGGCGTATCGCGGCACGACCCCAACGCGATCTTATGATCCTCAGGGATTACCAAGATGTCATCACGCGAAACGCTCAGGCCAGTACTAGCAGCCAGCACTGGCACGTCAGGCGGTCCGAACGGATAACGAAATTTCGGCGCCGAATGCACGATGAAAGCGTCGAATCCGTGGCGGCGAAGAACCGCGACATGTTCGTACAGTTCGCCAATCCCGCCACGTGGGACGCTGATATCGTGGCTGAAGTAAAGTATCCGCTTCATAGAAATCAAGAACGATCGTTCCTGGTGGCGTCCCGTGACCGAATGATGCGCAACACGACCAACCAGATCTTGTGCGAACAGCCGCCGCTGGTTCGCGATCTACTTGGTAACCTCGAAGATGAGGTTTTCAACCCGGGTCGGCACCACGCGCGCGAGGCGCAAGCCCGCGCCGGCAAACAGGTCCCGGAACCCCTGCTCGGTGCGCTCCCTGCCGCCATCGGTCAGGACCAGCATCACCAGATCCATTGTCTTGACGATGCTTGGCTGGTTACCGGGCGGGACCACCTTTTCGCAGACCAGCAGCTTCGTGTGGTCGGACATCGCCGCCCTGCAGTTGCGCAGGATGCGCAGGCAGTCGTCATCATTCCAGTCGTGAATGATGTGCTTCATGAAGTAGGCATCTGCCCCGAGCGGAAGCGCATCAAAAAAGCTTCCGCTCTGCGTCCGACACCGCGCTGCCATGCCCTGCTGGGCCAGGTAATCGCGACCGCGCTCGATGACGTGAGGAAGGTCGAAGAGCACTCCTTGCATGCGCGGATTAGCGCGCAGAATCGCACAGAGCGTGCTTCCCACGCCGCCCGCAACGTCGACCAGGGTGCCAAACTGGCCCCATTCATACGCCCCGACAAGGGCTTCGTTCATCAACCGCGACGAGGCGACCATCCCCTCATCAAAGCGGCGCGCGGATTCGGGATGCGCGGCGAGATAGTCGAACATCGGGGACCCATGAACGTGGCTGAAGCTCGGCTCGCCGCAACGAACGCTGTGCTCCAGTCCTGCCCAGGCTTGCCACACAGGGGAGCCGCCATGCATGCAAGCCAAACCGCGCAACGACCCCGGCACGTCGCCGCGAAGGCATTCGGAACGCGGGGTATTGGCGAGGCGTCCGTCGGGAAGCTGATCGAACACGCCAACGCTTGCCAATGCGCGCATCAAGCGATGCAGCGTATCGGGGTGGGCACCGACCTCTCGGGCCAACGCATTATGATCCTTGGGCCCAGCGGCCAGTGCATCCGCCAACCCCAGTTCCGCCGCGACCTGCACAGCCCGTGACACGACGAACCCCATGAGCATATTGCGCATCTGCAGTTGCGGGTCCTGATTGACGTCGCTCATTGCTCACGATCCTTGCGCAAACCCTGCTCCGAATTATCCGCCGATGCGAGCTCCTGCCGTTGCTCCCAACTTCGCGGCGGCAATTGGGCCACTCCGCGACTCCGTCGCACGACGGACAACAACACAGCGAGCTCGGTCATTGGGTATCAGTCATCGCCGTCCGGATAGAACCTCAATGTTTGCACGAACACATTTAACCCTCAATTGTTACAATGCCTAAGCGACAAGGCCTTTGAGGAGCGAGACGTCTCGGCCTTCACCGGTGCGAATTCGGAGCAAGGCAGCGTCATGCCGACATTGTCATTGTATTAGGCCCCAGGGAGCCGATCCAATTTCCTTCAGGCTCAAAGGTCAAGCCAGAGGGGTCTGGGACTCGCCAGGCAGCCGTATGGGCTTGTCGCCGATATGCGAGGCGTCGGTGCGCACCCTGGCGCCTTCAATCGGATCCAATGCTTTCTTCGCCAGACCAGCTTAGCTCCCCGTGACGAGGAGTGCGCGACAAGACCGGCGTAGTCTACGTGGCAGCTTATCAAGCGTCGCTATATGACTCGCAAAGACGCATTGAGTACCGGCCGGCCAGGCGCCAATGATCGCTGTCCTTGCGGCAGCGGAAAGCAGTACAAGAACTGTCACGGCGCGGGCAATCCGGCAATGCATAGGTTCGAGGCCTCCGAGACTCTTCCTGCGGCGACCTTGGCGGTCATTGCGGGTAAAGCGAGGGCGGCAGGGCGCCTGGAGGAGGCGCAAAACGCCTATCTTGCGGCCCTCGAGTGCGACCCACGTAGCATCGAAGCGCTGCTAGGCATGGCCTTGCTCGCAGAAGGCGCCGGTGACGATGCGGCATCACTGCACTATCACACGCGTCTCGCGCAGGTGCATCCAAAGAACCCACACGCGCTGTTTGCGCTTGGCAACTACCAGGCGAAGCGCTTTGACTTTGCCCGCGCGCGCGCGCACTATCGCGCCGCCCTGGAACTCGCACCCGACGTCGCCGGCCTTTGGAACAACCTCGGCAACGTCGAGAAGTACGTCGGGAACCTTGCCGAAAGCATCGCTTGCTACGACAGGGCCGTTGCTGCCGATCCCGACAACGCGGCCCTTCACAGCAATGCGTTGGTTTCGCTTTACTACGATTACTCGACTTCCCATGATGAGCTGTACGAGCGGCATGTGGCGTGGGCCGCGCGCCACGCGGCGCGCTTCTATCCACAGCACCGGTCGTGGCCAAACTCGAAGGAGCCGGAGCGCCGGCTGCGTCTCGGGTACGTGTCAGAAGCGTTCGATGGCCGTATCCTGGGCCACTTCCTGCGCAACGTGCTGCGCTACCATGATCGCGAGCGCTTCACCGTGTACGCCTATTCTGCAACCAGGCAACCCGACGACTTCACGGCAGAACTGCGCCCGGCGTTCGACCACTGGCGCGAGATCCAGGCTCTAACTGAAGACGCTGTTGCAGCACAGGTGAGGGAGGACGCGATCGACATCCTGGTCGATCTCGACGGCCACACGCCGAACTCACGCCTGCTCGTGTTTGCGCGCAAACCGGCGCCGGTACAGATCACGTGGCTCGGTTACTTCAACACGACGGGAATGCAGACCATCGATTACATCCTGACGGACTCCAACACGACACCCAGCGACAGCCCGCAACACTTTTCCGAGGTTCCGCTGCGTCTGGCGGACAGCCGCTTCTGCTATGCCCCGGTACCTTATGCGCCCGCGGTATCGCCATCGCCATGCCTCGAACGCGGGTGGTTCACGTTCGGGTCCTTCAACCGCTACGACAAGCTCGGGCCGGAAATCATCGCCTGCTGGGCGGCGATCCTCCGGCGCGTCCCCGGGTCGCGGCTGGTCGTCAAGAATTCGGCCATCGCCGTTCCGTGTGCCCGGTCCGAGTTGGCGCGGCGCTTTGCCGAGCACGGCATTGCCGCGGAGCGCGTCGAGCTGCGTGAGAGGTCCCCGCACCCGGCGATGCTCGCCGAATATGGCGACATCGACCTCGCGCTCGATACGTTTCCGTACAATGGCGGCCTAACGACCTGCGAGGCGCTGTGGCAGGGCGTGCCGATCGTCGCTATCGAGGAGGAACGGATGATCTCCCGGCAGACCTCGGCGATGCTGCGGCTGATTGGTGCGGCGCCGTTCATTGCGTCGAATCGGGACGAATATGTCGCGCTCGCGGCACGCTGGGCTGGAGAGCGCGAGCGACTGGACGCGGTTCGGCGATCCCAGCGCGAGCGCATGCGCCTTTCCCCGCTCTGCGACGGCCCGCGATTCACGCGCAACCTCGAGCATACGCTTCGCGCTGCGTGGCGTGGCTACTGTGAGCAGGCGTCGGCGCCGTAATTGGGCTGCGGCGTTTTGCGCAACTGCGATCCGAGTTGCGACCTGGCGCGCCCGTGGATTTGCTTAACGCGACCCTAAACAGTACACCGCTGCTCCGCGTGGGCGACGGACGGCCCGATTGGACAAGCGGATCTTGTAAGTAGGCTTGTGAACACAACTTGGAGCGTCAGGTTCGGGTCGCAATCGTGGTCATGGAGCTGGCATTTACATGCCTAGTCCTCAGAGTTGCGTTTGAGAACCTGCACGACGTTGTTGAAATCGTCCGTCCACAGTCGCCACTCGGGGTGCGCGGTTACGGGCCGGGCCACCTCGGCGATCAGGCCGCTAGCGAGCGCCGCCTCGCTGTCGGAGAGCAACACCCAGTCGCTGCGACTTGCCAAGGCGCCGTCGCCGTCGTCCGCGACCAGAACTGCGTGCAGGCCCGCTGCATCAGCCAGCTGCTGCACCACTGGGGCGAGGTCGAGATAACGGTTCGTGACGTGAAAGGCAATGATACCGCCTGGCTTCATGTGTCGCAGGTAGACCGAGAGCGCTTCGCGGGTGATCAGGTGTACCGGTATCGCGTCGCTCGAGAAGGCGTCGATCGCCAGCACGTCGAAGCCCTGCGGTGCTTCGCGCTCCATGCTCAGGCGCGCGTCGCCAAGCGCGATCTCGATGGTTGCATCGCTCGTGCCGAGATAGCTGAAATCGCGCCGGGCGATGGCGATGACCGCGGGGTTGATGTCGTAGAAGCGGTAGACGTCGCCCTTGCTGCCGTAGGTGGCGATGGTGCCTGTTCCGAGCCCGATGATGCCGACCTTGAGCGGGCGCAGTGACGGGTGCAACGACTCTATCGTGCGGCCGATGCCCGAAGTCTGCGTGTAATAGGTCGTCGGTTCCCGTGCGAGCTCCGGGCTCACGTACTGCGTCCCGTGCAGAATGGTGCCGTGGATGAGCGAGCGGTGATCACTCGCCGTGCCCACATCCCACTCCTGCACGCGCAGAACGCCATAGAAATTGCGCGTGGCCAAGATCGTGTTGTCGTAGAAGTGGTGAATTCCCCAGCCCGCAGCACCGATTGAAAAAAGCAACGCCGCGGAGGCCAGGATCGGAAAAACCGCGGGCAGGCGCCGCACCTGGAACAGCAGCAGCGCAGCGCAGATGACCAAGCCAAACGCGAGCTCGAAATACGCGGGCAGGACGAGTGGCGCGACCAGGCCCACCAGCGCCGAACCGATCGCGCCGCCGAGCGCGACCATGAGGTAGAAACGCGTCAAATAACGTGGCGCGGGCTTCAGGTGCGCGAGCTCGCCGTGGCAGAACATGCAGGCGAGGAAAAGTCCCGCGCAGAACACGCCGATCTGCAGCCCGAGCTGAAGGGTGAGGTCGGAATCGGCCAGCGTCCAGGCCATGACGCCCAGCCCCGCGGCGAGCAGCGCCAGGAATATTTCCCGCCAATTCTCAAGCTTGCCGTCAAAGGCGAGGATGAACGTGAGCAGGTAGATCGAAAGGGGGGCGATCCAAAGCAGCGGGATCGAGGCGATGTTCTGGCAGATATGGTTCGACACGGCGAGCAACAGAAAGGAGCCCGTCGCGGCCAGCGCCACCCACAGCAGCTGGCGCCCGAAGCCGGGCGGTGCGTCGCGCGCTTTTTCGGCCACGACCGCGGCGGGCGCGGGCCCCGCGCGCCGGCTAAGCCAAGCCGACCCGGCGGTCAGCAGGGCGAAGACGAGATAGGCAGCCGACCAGCCTAGCGATTGCAGGCGCGTCGGCACCCACGGCTCGAGCGCCAGCGGATAGCCGAGGAGCGCCAGCATCGATGCCAGGTTCGACAACGCGAACAGTCGGTAAGGACTTCGTCCGGGGTGACTGCGCGCAAACCATGCCTGCACCAGCGGGCTCGTCGTCGCCAGCAGAAAATACGGCAGACCGACCGTCGCCGCGAGCAGACCAAGAATGAGCAACGCAGGATTCTCGCCGCCAACGGGCTTCCACTGCGCGCCCGGAACGATTGGCAGCAGCACGCAGCTTAGCGCGAGCAGGGCGACATGCAGCGAAGCCAGTGCCTTCGGCGACAAACGCCGGCAGACCGCGTCCGCATACGCGTAACCGAGCAGCAGGGTGGTCTGAAAGAAGACTAGGCAGGTGGTCCACACCGCCGCCGAGCCACCGAACCAAGGCAGGATTTGCTTGGCGGTGATCGGTTGCAGCAGAAACAGCAGAAACGCGCTGACAAAAATCGTTGCTGCGTAGAGCGGCATGGGCGGGGAAGGGCATCACGCCTGCGTCACCGCGCGGGCAGCGCGCATTGTACGCGTTATTCCGCTGCCGCCGGCGCTCCGTCCGCGCGCGACGAACGCCGTCAGCGGCGCAGCGCGTCCGCCTACGGTCAATACGTCGGCTTCTGGCGGAAATAATCGCCGCGGTCGATCGACTGCACCTTGACCTCGTGCACGGCGTCGTCCTGCAGCACACGCAATGGGATCTCGCTCCCCGCCGGCCCGCGTCCCCAAACCTTGCGATAAAACTCCGCCTGCGAATGAACCGCGTCACCGCCAACGCCGAGGATGATGTCCCCGGCGCGAACCCCTGCCCGCTCGGCCGGTCCCTCGGGCGACACGCGGGTCACCAGCAGCCGGCCCTGAGCTTCGTCGGCGGCGACGCCCAGCAACGGGCGCGCCGGACCGGCGCGCCGCCCCGACCGCACGCGGTCGGGGAGCACGGACTTGAGCACATCGATCGGTACGAACAGGTTGCCCGGCAAGTGCGGCTCCGCATCGGTTGCGTCGCGCACGACGAGCGAACCGACGCCGAGCAGCGAGCCGTCCGTGCCAACGAGTGCGGCTCCACTCCAGTTCGTGGCTGGCGGCGAGGTGAAGATGGCCCGTTCCAGCAGGTATTCCCAATCACCGGTAAAGTCTCGCCGCGACACCACGTAAGCGGGCGTCGCGTCGTTGCGCCCGGCAAAGTTCACGATGAGCACCGGATGGCCGGGGTCGAGGCGGGTGGAGTCGCCCAGCGGCAGGGGCGTGGCATCAAGCGGCACAATCGAGCGCACCAGCGCCAGGCCCGAGCCAGGGTCATAGCCGACGACAGTGGCGGGCAATGTTCGCCCGCGGTCGTCACCGATCGTGACTTCCTCCGCTTCGATAATCAGATAACCGATGGTGACGATCAGACCATCGCGGTCGATGACGATCCCGGTGCCTTCGCGCTCGGTACCGAGCGTAGCAGCACTGCGTGCATCGGGCAGTGCCGTGGCCTGCACCCTGACGATGGCGCCAAAGAATTTCTCGGCGTCGATCCCCGCTTGATCACGTTCATCAGGCTGGCCGTCCGCCAGCGCGGCGGAGGCGCTCGCCAATCCCGCCACGAGCAACCAGGCACGCCAAGTGGAGCGCGAGCATCGAGGAATCATCACGACCTCCCGGACCCAGCCCTGATACGACCAACGCCGCCAACGCGCGTCGCAGACACGAGGACCTCCGGGTTTCGACCGAGGGACTTCGACCGGGTTCCGTCGCTATATAATGGCCTAGGTCACGCATGCTGCGCGCCAAGCGCCGCTTTCCCGAGGAGACTCCCTGTGCAGACCCGCGCGGTAACCGCGCCTGATTTGGCGCGTTCGGTGATTGCCGTGCCGCCGTTCGCGCGGCTGCCCGACCTTGCGCCAAACCCGGCGGCCAACGTCGCCCTGATTCGCCATCTTGAGACCGGCGGCGTGAGCACCCTGATGTACGGCGGCAACGCGAATTTCTACCACGTCGGCCTATACGAATACGCCGCCATTCTCGACTTCCTCGAGCAGGCCGTCGCCGCCGACACCTGGGTCATCCCCTCGGCTGGGCCGGACTTCGGCAAGCTGCTCGATCAGGCCCGCGTGCTGAGGGCTCGCGCCTTTCCCACGGCGATGGTGTTGCCGCAGACGTTTCCGGCGACGCCCGACGGCAGCGAGCAGGCGATCCGGCGCTTTGCCGATGCCTTCGGCCGGCGCGTCATCGTCTACATCAAGGCGGAGAATTTCCTCACACCCTCGCACGTGGGTCGGCTCGTCGACGCGGGGGTCGTGGCCGGAATCAAGTATGCCGTGGTGCGCGCCGACCCGACGCAGGACGCTTACCTGCGCGAGTTGCTCGATCGGATCGACAAGGCACTCGTCGTCAGCGGCATTGGCGAACGGCCGGCCGCGGCGCACCTGCGCCACTTCGGGCTCTCCGGCTTCACCTCGGGGTCGGTGTGCGTCGGGCCGAACGGCTCGACCCGACTGCTCGCCGCGCTCAAGGCCGGCGACTGGGTGACTGCTGAGTCGTTGCGCAGCGCGTACCTGCCACTCGAGGACCTGCGCGACGCGCTCTCTCCGATCCGGGTGCTGCACGAAGCGGTTACGCTTGCCGGCATCGCCGACATGGGGCCGCTTTTGCCGCAGCTGTCGAATCTCGGCGTCGAGCATCACCCCGCGGTGCGCAGCGCGGCGCAGGCGCTGCTCGGGCACGACCGGACGCTGTTACGCCCCGCGGCGGCCGAGGCGGCATGAACCCGCGCAAGCGACCCGAGGCGCTGCGCTCGCACCGCTGGTTCGGTTCGAGCGACCTGCGCCAGTTCGGGCATCACTCCCGCGCTGCCCAGATGGGCTATTCGCGCAGCGACTATCTCGGCAAGCCGATTATCGCCATCATCAACACCTGGAGCGACATCAACGCCTGCCACGCCCATTTCCGGCAGCGGGTGGAGGAAATCAAGCGCGGCGTGCTGCAGGCGGGCGGCTTCCCGCTGGAGATGCCGGCGATCGCGCTCGCCGAAGTGTTCCAGAAGCCGACCACGATGCTCTATCGCAACCTGCTCGCGCTCGAAACCGAGGAGCTGTTGCGCTCCTATCCAGTGGACGGCGCGGTGCTCATGGGCGGTTGCGACAAGACCACACCGGCCTTGCTCATGGGCGCGATCAGCATGAACCTGCCGGCGATCTTCATGCCGGCGGGACCAATGCTGCGCGGCAACTGGCGCGACGAGCCACTCGGCAGCGGCTCCGATGTGTGGAAGTACTGGGCGGAAAAACGCGCGGGCAATGTCAGCGACCAACAATGGGCCGAGATCGAGGAAGGCATCGCGCGCTCGCCAGGCCACTGCATGACCATGGGCACCGCGTCGACGATGACCTCGGCGGCCGAGGCTATGGGATTCACGCTCCCTGGTGCGGTGTCGATTCCGGCTGCCGATTCGCGCCATGCGCGCATGGCGACCGAAACTGGCCGGCGCAGCGTCGAGATGGTCTGGGAGGACCTCAAGCCGCGCGACTTTGTTACCCCGGCGGCAGTCGACAACGCTATCACCACCGTCCTCGCGCTGGGCGGCTCGACCAACGCCGTAGTGCACTTGGTTGCCGTGGCACGGCGCGCCGGTATCGCGCTCTCGATCGACCGCTTCGACGAGCTCGCACGCAGAACGCCGCTTGTCGCCAACATCCGCCCCGCCGGCAAGTACCTTATGGAGGATTTCTATTACGCCGGTGGGCTGCGTGCTCTGCTGCGGGAAATCGGCGACCTGCTCTTTCTCGATGCCCGCACCGTCAACGGCAAGACCCTCGGCGAGAACATCGCCGGCAGCGAAGTGTTCAACCACGACGTGATCCGGCCGCGGGACAAGGCACTGGTGGCAAGCGACAGCCTCGCGGTGCTGCGCGGCAACCTGGCGCCCGATGGCGCGGTGATCAAGCCGGCCGCCGCCGAGGCGCGGCTGCTCACGCACACCGGAGCGGCCGTCGTTTTCGCCGACTACAACGACATGGCGGCGCGCATTGACGACCCCGCCTTGGCGGTTACCGCAGACTCGGTGCTGGTGCTGCAGAATGCCGGTCCCCTGGGCGCGCCGGGCATGCCGGAGTGGGGCCAGCTGCCGATTCCAAAGAAACTGCTGGCGCAAGGTGTGCGCGACATGGTGCGCATCTCCGATGCGCGGATGAGCGGGACGAGCTATGGCGCATGCGTGCTGCATGTGGCGCCGGAGTCGTTCGTCGGTGGTCCGCTGGCGCTGGTGCGTAGCGGCGATCTGATCGAACTCGACGTGCCCCAGCGCCGGCTGGAGCTCAAGGTCGATGCGGCGGAGCTCGCGCGCCGCCGCGCGGCGTGGAAAAAGCCCGCACCGCGCTACGAGCGCGGCTACGGCGCGCTCTACCAGCAGCACATTACCCAGGCCGACCAGGGCTGCGACTTCGATTTTCTCGAAGGCATCGCACCCACGGCCGAACCGGAGATTCACTGACGTGCGCACGGTCGCCGCGCCCAAGCTCGTGGCGCTGGTCGATGCGATCATGCGCGCGGCCGGCTGCAACGACATCGAAGCCGCCACGATTGCCAAGCGCTTGGTCGACTCCAATCTCGTCGGCCACGATTCGCACGGCGTGCTGCGCGTTGGCAGGTATCTAGAATGGATGCGCAGCGGCTGGGTCAAGGCCAATCAGACGCCGACCATTGTTTTCGAAAGCGACACGATTGCCATTGTCGACGGCAACCGCGGCTTCGGCCAGGTCGTCGGCGAGTTTGCGGGCGGCCGCGGCATCCAAAAGGCGGCAAGGACGGGCATTGCCATGACCGGACTGCGCAACTGCGGCCACCTCGGCCGCGTCGGCGACTGGGCGGAACTCGCCGCCTCCGCCGGCCAGGTCTCGCTGCACTTTCTCAACACCTCGAGCGGGCTGCGCGTCGCGCCCTTCGGCGGCAGCGACCGCCGCCTGTCGACCAACCCGATCACCATCGGCATCCCCGTTGCCGGCGGCGACCCGGTGATCATGGACATGACCACGTCGATGGCTGCCGAGGGCAAGCTGATGGTGGCGCTCAATCGCGGCGAGTCGGTGCCGGAAGGCTGGATCATCGACTCGCAGGGACGAGCGACGACCGACCCGAAAGATTTTTACGCCGGAGGCGCGTTACTGACGGTTGGGGGCCACAAGGGCTCCGGGCTGTCGATTGTCACCGACCTGCTCGCCGGCGCGATCGCGACGGGCAAAAGCTCCGATCCGTCGGACCAGATCCTGCGCAACAACATGCTCTCGATCTACATCGCACCCGCAGTCTATGACGTACAGGGCACCGTCGCGCAGGAAGTGGCTCGGTTCTTAGACTGGGTCAAGGCTTCGCCGCCGCTGCGCCCCGGTGTGCCGGTGCTGATGCCCGGCGAAATCGAGCGCAAGACGCGGGCAGAACGGACTGCCCAGGGAATTCCGATCGACGCCAAGACGCGCACCGATCTTATCGCCGCCGCCGTCTCGGTGGGTATCGCTAGGGACGAGGCCGAAGCGCGGTTCGCTTGAGGCGATGGGGCGAATCCGCGCGCCCGCGACGATGACCCTGTTTCCCGACTTTGAACCGCGCCGGATACGAACCTCCGGCACCGAAATCAACTTGCTTGTCGGCGGCAGCGGGCCGGCCCTGCTGCTCCTGCACGGCTATCCGCAAACGCACGCCATGTGGCACCGAGTCGCCCAGCGACTCGCGGCGCATTTCACCGTCGTCTGCGCCGACTTGCGCGGCTACGGCGATTCCGGCAAGCCGCTAAGCGACCCCGATCACCGGACCTATTCGAAGCGGGCAATGGCCCAGGACCAGGTCGAGGTCATGCAGGCGCTTGGCTTCGCCCGCTTTGCGGTCGCCGGACACGATCGCGGCGGACGCGTGGCCCACCGCATGGCACGCGATCACGCGGAAAGGATCGAACGGATCGCCGTGCTCGACATCTCGCCCACGGCGATCATGTACGGCAAGACCGACCAGGCGTTCGCCACCGCGTATTACCACTGGTTTTTCCTCATCCAGGCCTACGATCTGCCGGAGCGACTCATCGGCGCGGACCCTGACTACTACCTGCGCAAGAAAATTGCTGGCTGGGGAAGCGCAGGCCTTGCGCTATTCCACCCGGCGGCCCGGGCGGAATACGAGCGCTGCTTTCGAGATCCGGCCACAATCCACGCCACGTGTGAGGATTACCGCGCCGCGGCGAGTATCGATCTCGAGCACGACGCGGCCGACGCGGGGCGCAAGCTCGAGTGCCCGCTGCTCGTGCTGTGGGGCGAGAAAGGCGTCGTGCACCGTCTGTTCGACCCGATCCCCGATTGGCAGCAGGTCGCAAGCGACGTGCGCGGCAAGGCGTTGCCCTCCGGACATTATCTTGCCGAGGAAGTGCCGGACGAGACCTACACCGAGCTTCTGGCTTTTTTCGGCGCCCCGAATTGCGTTGGTGCCACCCCGCACGCAGGCGGGAATGGCTAGAATGCCTTTTGCGCCTTTGTCGCCGGTCTGGCAACTCAGCCGTCTCGCGGTCCGTGCGCCGTCCTATGCCGAACCCAACCCGGGGGTCCACATGCGCAGATCTCGTAGCTCCAATCGGCGACGCTCCACGCGCGCGCCCACGCCGCGCGTAACGCCATGACGCCGGCAACCCTCACAGCCGTGGGCACGGATGAAGGCAAGCCGCTGCTTGCCGAATGGACCGGGCCTCACGGTGGTTTTCCGCGCTTCGACAAGGTGGAAGTCGATGCCTTCAAACCCGCCATCTTGGAAGGCATGGATTTGAACCGGTCCGAGATCGCCGCGATCGCTGGCGAGCGCGCAGCGCCGAGCTTCGAGAACACGTTTGCGGCGCTCGACGACTCCGGTCGCCCGTTTGGGCGCGCAACCCAAATTTTTCACATTTATGCCACGACCATGAACGACAAGGTCACCCAGGCGGTCGAGACCGAGCTGGCACCGATGCTCGCGGCATTTCGCGACGAAATCGTGCAAAACGAGGAACTGTTCGCGCGCCTGAAAGCGGTTTACGCGGCGCGCGCCGACGCGAACCTCTCGCCGGAGCAACAACGACTCGCAGAGGTGGTGTACACGAACTTTGCCCGCCAGGGCGCGGCACTTGGCAAACCGGAAAAGGCGCGGCTGAAACAGATCAACCAGCGCCTCGCCAGCCTGTTCACGACCTTCCGCCAAAACGTACTGGCTGACGAAGAGAACGACACGCTCGTCATCGACAACGAAGCCGATCTCGCAGGATTGCCCGCCAACCTTCGCACTGCGGCGGCCCTCGCCGCGGAGGCGCAAGGTCGGCAAGGAAAATGGGTCTTCAGCAATACCCGTTCGTCGATAACCCCGTTCCTCACCTACGCCTCACGCCGCGATCTGCGGGAGAAGGGGTGGCGCATGTGGACCATGCGCGGCGACAACCCGGGCGAGCACGACAATAGGGCGGTGATAGCCGAGATCCTGCAACTGCGCGCGGAGCGCGCGCGGCTGTTGGGCTTCCCCAGCCACGCGCATTGGGTCCTGGACAACAACATGGCCAGTACACCCGCTGCAGCTATGGCGCTGCTGCTGAAGGTGTGGCCGGCAGCGGTCGCGCGTGCAGGCGAAGAAATTTCCGACATGCAGGCGATCGCCGACAGCGAAGGCGCCGGGGTCACGATCGAACCGTGGGACTGTCGCTATTACGCGCAGAAGGTACGCAAGGCAAAATACGATATCGATCAAACCGAGATCAGCCAGTATCTGCAGCTTGAAAGAATGCACGCGGCAATGTTCTGGATGGCGGGCAAGCTCTACGGGCTGCATTTCGTGAAGGTCGACGATGTGCCGGTCTACCATCCTGATGTAAGCGTGTATGAGGTCCAGCGCGACGGCCAGCGCATCGGGCTGTTCTACTTGGATCCTTATGCCCGCACGGGCAAGAGCTCCGGTGCATGGATGAGCGCCTATCGCAGCCAGGAGAGGTTCAGGACCGAGATCACGCCTGTCATCTCCAACAACACGAACTTTGTGAAAGGCGAGACAGGCAAACCGGTGCTGATTTCGTGGGAGGACGCCGTCACCATGTTCCACGAATTCGGCCACGCGCTGCATGGTCTGAACTCGAACGTCAGCTATCGCACGCTTGCGGGCACCGCGGTGAAGCGCGACTTCGTGGAATTCCCCAGCCAGTTGAACGAGCACTGGCTGCCCACGCCGGAAGTTCTCAACCAGTTTGCGCTGCATTATCAGACGGGCAAGCCAATCCCGTCTGACCTGGTCGCCAAGATCAAGAAGGCGCAGAACTTCAATCAGGGCTTCTCGACCGTCGAATACTTGGCTGCGGCGATTTACGACCTGAAAATTCATCTCGCCGCTACGCCGGAGCAAAGCATCGAACCGGAAGCGTTCGAAAAGCAGACGATGGCCGAAATCGGGTGTCCGAGCGCAATCGTGATGCGCCACCGCCCGACTCAGTTCGGCCACATCTTTGCCGGTGACGCCTATTCGGCCGGCTATTATGTCTACATCTGGGCTGATACCCTGACCGCCGACGTCTTCGAGGCGTTCAACGAGGCAGGGGGCCCCTACGACCGGGCTGTCGCAAAGCGCTATTACGAGACGATCTTGAGCGTCGGCAATTCGGTACCGCCCGACGAAGCCTACCGCCGTTTCCGTGGCCGGGATGTCGACACCGATGCCCTGATGCGCGAACGCGGTTTCGCGCCAGCTAAGGCCTAGCGCGCGCAAACGGGCATTAAAGTCAGAGCACCGCGCCGGCGCCGGCACCGTGGTTGTGCAGTTCAATGTTGAGCATTACCGGCAGCTCGAGAAGCGCATACGGTAGCGCTCGTCGACCTGGGCAGGCTGGCGGCCCCGGTGCCGGAGACTGCTGGCACGAGTTGTGCATCACCCCGTCGGGGCCGCAATCGCGGCGGGTTGATCGCACATGGGCACTGCTGATTCTGTCGCGCGAGCTGGTATCGATCAAACCGAGCGTTCCCACAGCGGGACGGCGGCGGATAGCCGTTGGCAGGCCTTTTCGAGCCATGCCTCGATCCAGGCGCAGAACCTCACTTGCGGATCGATTGGCAAGCTTCTGGCGGATAACCAACCCAGTGCGAGGCAGTTTGAAGCCTTGCTTACGCTGGACCGGCACGCCGAACCTTTGAGCCATCAGTTGCTCAACCTGTATGTCGAAGGCGATGCCCGGGTGCGCCCGTACGAGCGAAGTTTCTGGATTGCCGCCCTGCGCCTGAGCCAGTCCTTTTTTCAGGCCTACGAATGCTTTCTGCGCCACATACGAGGTACCGCCGATGCCTACTGGCTGACGCACGCGCACGCCGTTGTCGTCCAGTTGTTTCATCACCGACAGACGGAATTCATACTCCGCTTCATTCGCTTCAAAAAGCGGATCCCTGGACAGTGGAAAGAACTCCACGAGGCCTACCGGTTTGCAAGAACGCGTGGCATCGCAATGCATAGCGTTACCACAAGCCAAAACGACGACCTACAGGAAGTGCCAACGACGCCGGAACAGCAGTTCATCCGGCTCCTTCTGCTCGAGACGCTCAACGACGGGCAGTTCTCGCCACGCGAGGCGCTGTGGGCAGATCGCTGGTTCAAGCGCTGGTGCAAGCTGGTACATCTCCAATCACCCGAGGTCATGGGGCGAAAGCGCGTCGAGCAGAAGGCCTTTGTCATCGATCTCGACGCGACCGAAGGTCTGCAATGGGCATCTACCGCGAACGTGGGCAGTCCTCTGTTCCTGGATCCGTCGCCACTGGTGACCATGATCGATAAGGAACTGCAGTCGCTGCGGAATCCTGATCCACCTCGCGGGAGATTGACATCGGCGGACAGCGCCGGGCAGGTTGCATTGCTGGGCAAGCTTAAGGCTTTTTTCGATCCGAGCTCAAGTCGCATGGCGCGGCTTGAGGAGCGAATCTCCGTTGATCTGGCCGTTCAGACGATATTCAGCGCCTCCTCCATCATCCAAGTTCTGCACGACGAAGCTGTCGCGCGGGCGAAGGAAATGACGCTGCAGGAGCCGCAACTGGGGCGGAGCGTCGGCTCAGTGCTCGGTGGAGCAACGTACTTGATGCCGAGCGCGGTCGCCGGCGCCGGTCGGGCGTCGATTGCGATCGCGGACAACTTGGGCGTGGTGCCGGAAGTCTGGCAGCTGAGAGACCGTAGCGATTCCGGGTCTCGGCTCCGTGGGCAGATCGACGACTTGAATCGCATCATTCCGGGCTCTCTGCTTGCCTTTCGCGAGGCCGACGATGCTCCGTGGACCGTGTCGGTCGTGCGCCGATTCAGGCGACTCATGGTTGACCATGTCGAGATCGGCGTGGAGCATATTGGTCGCGGCCCGCGTTTCGTCAAGTTGGTAACCGAACCCTCTGGTGGCCCCCCTAGTGACGAGTCGCCGGATTCGGCTCAGCGCTGCTTCGCGGCACTGTATCTGCCGCCAAGCGAACGGCAACCGACCATGCCCATAAACACCTTGCTTCTACCTGCCTGCAATTTCAGGGCCGATAGCATGGTGACGCTGCTGTCTTCCGATGCAACGTACACGTTGCGACTCAACGCGCCGCTTCAACAACAATTCGAGTTCATTTGGACCTCGTTTGTGGTTGTCGACAAGGCCGAGGTTGCAACCCTCGCGCAGTGAATCAAGGGATGCCGGTGACGTCGGTGATGCAATCCCTTGCAGCCTCAGGGTTTCCGCGCGACCAAGTCGATGAGCGCCGACATGCCGCTGTGTGCCTTTCCTTCCCGAATCACGGCGTCATAGCCCTTGAGGACTAGAATCTCCCAGCCAGTGAACGTCGCCTCCAGCCATTGGCGTGTGTACATGTGCTCCCGGCGCGGCGGACCGCCGGTGCCGTAGTCCACCTGCTCGGGGCGATAACCCTCAAGCAGAAACAACCCGCCGGGTTCGACGGCGAACATCATCCCGGCAAACACACTGTCGCGGGGCTCCGGCGGCAGAAACTGGATGAACACCGCCACCAGCGCGTCGTAGCGTTGGGCCGCCCACGGCCAGGTGTAAGCGTCACCCAACTCGTGGGCGACGCTAACGTCGCGGCGCTGCGCCAGGCGCTTGGCCTTGGCCACGGCATTGGGTGCAAAATCGAATGCGCTGACCTTGAGGCCCTGCTCAGCCAGCCAAACGCTGTTCCGGCCTTCGCCATCGGCTACGCAGAGCACCGAGCCACCGGGCCGTAGCCAGTGCGCGTGCGCACGTAGGAATACGTTCGGCTCTTCGCCAAAAAGGTATTCATCACGCGCGAAACGCGCGTTCCACGTCTCGAGCGGATTGTCGAATCCAGCCATGCCTGGCTTCTCCCGAACACCGCGAAAACTGGCGATAAGTTACAATACGCGGGCTTCGCCAGGTCAATGATTTACTTCGAGACCTTGGTGAAGAGTAAAGGGTGTGACAATCTGTCCGTGGGCAGGTAGAGGGAATACCAGCTCCCCATGATATTGAAAGAAACAACGTGGGAGCGCCGGAACTCCCTTGGGAGCAAGGTCACATCCTCGTCGCAGAATGGCCAAGTAGCTCAGTTGGTAGAGCAGCGGACTGAAAATCCGTGTGTCGGTGGTTCAATTCCGCCCTTGGCCACCAGATTCAACAAAGGGTTAGCTAAGTTGTTAGCCCTCGCTCATCGCGCGCTGTATACCAAAACGTAGCAAAAATCCGCTGGTCGTGTTCCGGTCGACCGCCTCGTTGCGATGAATATTCAAATGATTGCGTGCGTTTTGTCCATGTGCGCCTTCACGCACTGTAGACAACCGTAGCAATTAATCCGCTGGTCGATAAGGTCTACAGGGGATCGTTAAGCTCGACCGGGAATGCGGAGCAACGCCAAGCTCCGTGAACCTTCGCGTCCAGGCCCCGCGATCACGGTGGCCAACGCGGCGTCTCAGGTCGCCCTGAGCGCCGCGAGGGTAGGACCTTCGAGGGCCCGGGCGAACAGCGGACGCCAGTCCATGATGTGATGCGTGATGAGCTCGCCGATGGCGCGACGATCGCGAGCCACCGCGAGATCGATCATGCGGAAATGTTCGTCCACCGAGGCGCGCTGGCGCGCGCGGCCTTCCTGCGTGTCGATGCCGTATAGGCGCATGTCGTCGCGCAGCGCCAGTACCATCTGCGTCATGCGCGGGTTATCGGCACGCTGCACCAGCGCTTCGTGGAAGCCCCGATCCGTTGACAGATAGGCGGTCACGTCTTCGCGGGCTACTGCACCCCCGACTGCCTCGGCGAGCGCGCGCAGCGGCTCGGGGTCGGTAAGCCCGCGCTCGGCGATGAGTTCCAGCGCGTGTCGTTCCAGGAGCACACGCATCGCGAACAGGTCGTCGAGTTCCTTGAGCGACATCGATTGAACCCGGAACCCTCGGTTCTTAAGCGGCGCGACCAGCCCTGATCGACTGAGCTCGAGCAGCGCCTCGCGAACCGGGGTGGTCGACACCCCCATCTGCTCGGCCAACACAGGCACCGAATAGAGGGTGCCAGGCGCACCGCGTCCCGCAACGATCTCCGAACGGACTCGCTCGACGATGACTTCGCGCAGGTTCCGTTCTTGGGGCTCTGCCATGGCTTTATCCTCAAGTAATTGATTTTAAGGTAAAAAATAGCTAAGTCGATCGTCCAGCGCTAATTCTAGCCGAAAAGGGCTTGCAAGTCACGCGTGACGCGTGTTATAAATGCGTCACGCGCTACAGTAGCGCGTCACATAAGGTCGGTGATTCGACCGATAGGAGACGCGAATCATGAACGACAACATCCCGCTCAAGCGCTGGATCTGCCTGGGCTGCGGGTTCTTGTACGACGAGGCAACTGGCCTGCCCGAGCATGGCATTGCACCCGGCACCCGCTGGGCGGACCTGCCTGAGGATTGGTGTTGCCCGGATTGCGGCACGCCCAAGCACCGGTTCGAGATGGTCGAGATCCCCTACGCGCCCGGGCAGCCGGCGGTGCGTCCCTCCCTCTAATCCCAAAAGGAAAATGCCATGCAAGACTCTTTTGTCCTGCGCGACGCCGAGCGCGGCTTCAACAAGTTCATCTCGACCGGCGACAACGCCACCTACATCGGCGGACATCCGGAAGCCGTTCTCGTCCGCCACTCCAGCTTCAACTTCGGCCCCTACCAGTCCGGCCGCGCCGGCTTCGGGCGGGTGCGAGTGTTCGGTGACGAAATCTTCAGCGGCGCGGGGTGCAGCTACAACATCCACCGCCACCACAATTTCATCATTTGCGCGTTCGTGCTCGAGGGCCAACTCACGCACATCAACACCGTGGGCAACATCGACCAGCTCGGGCCCGGCGACTATTACGCGTTCTCGGCAGGATCGGGCGGCAAGCATTGCGAGGTCAACCTCAAGAGCGACGACATGCATGCCATTTACGTCTGGATCATGCCAAACCAACTGCTGTTGCCGCCCTGCTACGAACGCAGCCATTTCGACGCGCTTGGACAGCGCAATCGGCTCGTCACCCTGGTCGGCAACGCGGACGGAGCGCTGCGGATTGCGCAGGACCTGAAGATCTCGCGCCTCTCGAGTGACCGGCCCGTGAGCCTCGACTACGTGCCGACCTCGACCGCGCACGGGGTCTACGTCTTCACGCTGGAGGGCAAGCTCGAATGCAACGGGGTCGAGCTCGGTCGACGCGACAGCGCCGGCATCTGGGGCAAGGAGCGCATCGCGCTCAAGTCCGGTGAGCAGGAAACCGATCTCATGATCATCGAGACGGCGCCATAAACCACTCGAGCCCACGCAAACACCCAAGGAGAAAGCAAATGCCGGTACTACAGCTCTATCACCCCCAAGGCGCGCTCGATGGCGGTCGCAAGGCCGCGCTCGCCACAAAACTGACGGACGTGCTGTTGATGATGGAAGGGAACGCGAAGACCGCCGGTGGCTACGGGTTCGCGTCAGTGCTGTTCACCCCAGTCGGCGAAACCGACTGGTGGGTCGGCGGGCGCAGCGACCCGACCTACGTCGTGCCGCCGGGTAAGTTTCTCGCTCGCGTCAGCATTCCCGAAGGCTATATGAATGCGGCCAATAAGACCGAGGTCCACGTGGCGGTCAACGCCGCGATCCTTTCCGTTGTCGGCAACCCCGAGGATCCGAAGCAGGGCAGCAGCATCCAGGTGATCCTCGATGAGGTGCCGGAGGGCAACTGGGGCGCGGGCGGACGGACGATCAGCCTCGCGAACATTGCCGACAAGGTCGGGATGGCCAAGAACGGCGAGCGCTTCAAGTGGGTTCGGGCCTACTTCGCCGCCAAGGCGAGGCAGTTCGCTGCGGCGGGGTATCCGGCGGACACCGGTGGTTTGCTCGCAGATGAGAGTGAGCGATAACGGGTCCCCACATTCACAAAACCGAGGATGTCATGAAGAAGATCATCGCAACGCTTAGAGCAGTTGTCTGCGCTTCCCTGGCGCTCATGGCGTGGAACGCCGCATTGGCTCAGGGCCAGCCCCCTGACAACGTCGCGGGAAACTGGACGATCTACTCGACGAGCGTGCAAACCGGCGAAACGGTGGTGAAGCACGTTCAGATCACGCAATACGGCAATCGAATCGATGGATATTTCGAAGGTCCGGATCAGTCGGGGCCGATCGAGGGCGAGGTCGATGTTCATCACATTCGATTCAGTACGGTGACTCGAAACGTTCTTACGTTTCGCGGACAGATCTACGGCGACAACATGACGGGAACCTGGGGGCTCGATGGCCAGCAAGCTGCGTGGCAGGCGGTGCGTACGGCGCCCGACGTTGCGCAGGCTGCAGCAACTGAGACTACTTATCCCTCCCAGCCCGTCATCGCGCCGCCGACTTCCTCGACTACGTCGGCGCCTGCGAGCCCCTCCCAATATCAAGCGGCTGATCCTGCACAATCCTCGCTGCAACCCGCCCCTGAAGAGATATCGGCGTCCACCGCGCAGACCGATTCCGGTCCGACTCCGGCGCTCCAGACCGCCGATCAACTGGATGCTCTGGTGGCTCCCATCGCACTCTATCCCGACGCGCTGGTCGCGCAAGTTCTGGCGGCGAGCGGCTATCCCGAGCAGATTGCGTTCGCAGACTACTGGCTGACGCAGAACAAGACGCTGACGGGAACGGCGCTCGCGCAGGCGGCGGATCGGGAACCGTGGGATCCGAGCGTCAAGGCGCTGACTCAATTTCCTTCGGTGCTGCACATGCTGGCGTCGAACCTGACCTGGACGTCGAACCTCGGACAGGCCTTCGGCGATCAGCGGGCGGATGTCATGGTGGCCGTCCAGGCCATGCGTGCCAAGGCGCAGGCGGCAGGGACGCTTCAATCGACGCCGCAGATCAAGGTGGTTCAGCAGTCTCCGAGCGCGATCGTCATCCAGCCGGCAAACCCCCAGGTCGTCTATGTCCCGCAATACAACCCGGCGGTTGTCTACGGCGTGCCGTACGTCGTTCCTGCTTACACGCCGCCCTTAGCCATCGCAACCGTGGGTATCGCGTTCGGCAGCGGGGTTACGGTAGGCGCAGTCATCGGTGGCGGAGTCGGCTTCGGGTGGGGGTGGCACGCATGGGGATGCAATTGGGCGGGCGGTGGCGGCGGCGGTGCGACCATCGTCTACAACCACACGACCTATATCAACAACCGGACCTACAACGGTTATCACCCGTGGGGACGCGGCCGCGATGAACGGGAATCGCGGCTATTACGGCAGCAATGGCTCCTATCATCCTGTGCCCGGATATCACCCGGGCACGGACACGCACTATGGCCCGAACGGCGCCTATCACCCGAGTGGCTATTACGGCCCCGATGGCGGTTGGCATCAGGACGTTCCCGGTACCAATCCGAAAGATCAGCCGAACGGCGGCAATAACGGCAATCACGGTTTGATCGGGGGAAACGGTGGCGTGCAGCACCCACCGAATGGAGGACAAAACGGCGACAACGGCATGATCGGCGGAGAGAGCGGAGTTCGCGACCGCAACGCCGGCATGAACGGCCCGGGCGTTGCGCCAACGGCGGTTATCACGATCGAGGCAACGTCGGCGGGCTTGGTAGCAGCGAGAGTGCAAATCGCGGCAATTTGGGCCAGCACGTTGCGATGGCGAGCAACGCTCCCCGCTCTTATATGGCGGGCGAGGGCCCCCCCAGCCGCATGGAAAGTCAGCGTGGTCGCGCAAGCATGAATCACGCGCGCGCAAGGCCCGCTCCACGTCCGCGTGTGTCAGCTCCGCGTGGCGGTGGCGGGCGCCGTCGTTAGGGTTATATCCGAAAAACTCGCGATCCGAACTTAACGGACATCGGAACAACTGCAAGAACGTGACTGTGAAGACAACATGGAAGGGATGAAGATGAGGACGGAGAGAATGTCGGGAGTTTGCAGACGGCTTCGGGTGGTATCGACAATTGCGGCAATCGCAATGGCCGGCTTGCTCACAATGGATTCGGCACTAGGCGACGCGACGACGCAGACGGTTTTTGCGGGCCCCGAGGAAGCAGGCCGGGCGTTGCAAATGGCATCCCGGAAGAAAGATCAAAAGGCGCTCACAGAGATTCTCGGCCCCGCGTCGCAGGAACTGCTGAGGTCGGACAACCCAGCGCAGGATACGGCGGCGCTTGAATTGTTCGTCCGGAAGTTCGATCAGATGAACCGCTGGATGAAGATGACCGACGGCAGCGAGGTTCTGGTGATTGGCGCCGACAACTACGCCTTCCCGATTCCGCTGGCGAAGAATGGGGCGTCGAGGTGGTATTTCGACACCAAGGCCGGTCGAGACGAAATCCGCGCACGGCGCATCGGAAGGAACGAGTTGCTGGCGATCGACGCCGTGTCGGCAATCGCAGAAGCCGAGAGGCTTTACGCGCGGCATGCTCACGATGGAAAGCCGGCGGGCCTCTACACGACGAAAATCTTCAGCACGCCGGGCAAACGGGACGGACTGTACTGGCAGGTTCCGGCGGATCAGCCGGCAAGTCCGCTCGGCAGGGCGGACCTGTTTGCGAAAGACGCTCTGTCAACGCCGAGCCAATCTCCCTTGATCGACGGGTATTCGTTCCGGATCCTGACTGCTCAGGGCGACCACGCAAGGGGAGGCGCGAAACAGTACATCGCGAATGGAAAAATGACTGGCGGCTTCGCCGTCATCGCAGCCCCCGTCACCTACGGCGAAGCAGGTATCATGACGTTCATCGTCGACAGCCAGCGCATGGTGTACCAGCGTGACCTGGGCCAGGAGACCGCAAAGATTGCGGCGGCGATCGACGAGTACAACCCGACCCAGGAATGGGAACTGGCCGACCCGAGTGGCGTCTCTCCGTAACGACAAGACCGGAGTAAACGAATGCCTCCTCCAGAAATTCGCGTGGCATTTCTAACAGCGATCCTAGCTGTCGCTCCCGTCGCGCTGGCTCAGACAGTCCCCAACGACCAGGCCTTTTGTCCGAGCTCCGCCCACGCGAGCCCGACGAAGACGCCGGCGGATCTAGTGGCGGCCGTTGCCAGGGCGTTCCAAATCGACGACGCCTCTGCGCGCGACGCCGCCTTCGTCCGTTGCGTTGGCCAGAAACCTCTTGCGTGCTATGTCGGCGCCAATCTCAACTGCTTCAAAGCTGACACGCGCCGAATGCTACCGGGAGCTACCGCCTGGTGTCGCGACAATCCTGGCTCGGCAACCATTCCGATGTCGGCGACTGGGCACGATACGATCTATGAATGGTCCTGCAAGGGCCACCGCGCGGTCGCGGGAAGAATCGTAATGACCGTCGATGCGCAAGGATATATCGCCGAGAATTGGAAGGAATTACGCTAAGACCTCGCCCTCATGACATTCGGTACTCGTTTTGCATCATGGAGACGATCCCTGAAAGCCTCGGCCTTGCGAAGACCGGTGAACGGCAGCGCTGCGACGAGCGGCGGCGCGCGGAGATCGGTGCACGCCCCGTCAGAGAACCAAGCGCGCGGTGGTATTGGCGTACGGCTGCCTGTATCGGCGGATTTATTGCGTGACTAACCTACTCCTTCTTCCCGGGCTGCTGTGCGACGAGCGGCTCTGGGGCGCGCAAGCAGCGGCACTGTCGCGTTCTGCACAAATCAGGATTCCTGATCTTAGCGGCCACGAGTCGATCTCGGCGATGGCCGACGCGGTGCTAGCGACTTCACCTCTTCGGTTCGCGCTAGCCGGCTTTTCGATGGGTGGATGTGTCGCATTGGAGATATTCGCTCGCGCACCGGAGCGCGTGTGCCGGCTGGCATTGCTTAGCACCAGCGCCAAAGGGCTGACGGAGGCGGTCCGCGAGCATCTGCAAGGTTCAATCTCGGAGATCGAAGCCGGCGGGTTTGACCGGTACTTGGCAGACGCTTTTCCTCGCTACGTGGCACCAGGGCGGGCTCACGACCGCGCGCTATGGAATTCCTTTGAAGCCATGGCCAACGCGCTTGGGTCGGTTGTCGCCGTCCGCCAGATCCGCGCGCTACTCAAGTACCCAGGCTTCGGTGGCAGTCTCGGATGGATCAATTGCCCTACGGCAATAATCTGTGGGCATCAGGATCTCCGCATCCCCGTTCCGATCCATGCGGAAATGGCAAGACAAATTCCCGGCGCCAAGCTCCTCGTGATTGATAGCTGCGGCCATTTCGTTTCGCTGGAGCAGCCACAGGCGGTCATCGACGGGCTGAGCGAATGGCTGCGGGTCCCGGGCGGATAAACAAAGCGCGGACCCGTCGTGGCAGCGATCTACATTTCTGTTTCCGTTTTCCTGCTTTCCTGCGTGGGCCTTTGGTTAGGGCTGCGCCTTGCTTCATTGCTGCCGGTCGAACACCTCACGACCGGAGCCCGTACGTCTGCACAAATCGGCATAAGCATGCTCGCAACGCTCGCAGCACTCGTGCTTGGCTTGATGACCAGTTCGGCTAAGAGTTCGTTTGACGAGCGCCGACACGAGATTGTTCGCGTAGCGACATCGATTGTCCTGCTCGACCAAGCCCTGGCGGCATATGGCGACGGGGCGCAGGCGGGGCGACAGGAGGTGCGGGCAATGCTCGAAATGACCATCCGGCGGGTTGCACCCACCGGGAATGTGACCGCCCAAGAGTTTCGTACACCTCTCTCGAACATCAACCTGATAACCCATCTGCAGTCGACGATACTGGCGATGACGCCCGCCAACGACGCGCAACGGTGGTTCCAGTCGCGTGCCCTGGTCCTCGCCAGCGAGCTTGGACAAGAACGAGTTCTGACCGTCGAGCAGGGTGACCATTCGATGCCGACTCCGGTGCTTATCGTGGTCACGGCATGGATCGTGCTGCTATTCATCGGACTCGGGGTATTCGCCGTGACCAACCGCGCGGTGATTGTCGCGTTAGGCTTTTGCGCGCTCGCGTTCGCAGGTTCTATCTTCCTAATCCTCGAGCTCGACACGCCCTACTCGGGCATCATCGGCATCTCCAGTCAGCCGCTACTGGACGCCGCCTCCGAGGTAGGGCGGTGAAGGGGGAAATGATGTCCCCGAGGTGGCGCGCGGCGTCGATTTCAGCAAAGCTGGGATATTTTTTGGACCATTTATAGGCCAATTGCAGACGTGTGGACTGTCTACGATAATGCGGGAGACAAACCAAAGCTGATCGAGCGAGTTCCATGATAAAACGCGCGACATCCAAAGAGAACGAACGTTTCTTCACGGCTGTGGCCCGGGCAATTCAACGAGCGGCGCGCCAAGCGCGGAAGACTGCGCGCGTGCATGGCACGCGCATCTACGTTTGAGAGAACGGGAAGGTTGTTGGCAAGCGGCCATAGGCTACGTATTGGCGCAGTCGGTTGAGCATTTGGGTGGCGCTTGGAACCTTGCGCCCGAGGCGGCGGTACCGAGCGCTCACGGAGGTGCGCACCACGAAGGCTCGAGATTTCTCGCCCAAGAGATGCTCATTCACGCCGTCACGATTTCTAGCGGCTGTATACAAAAACGTAGCAGCGCCGTGTTGCTAGCCCCTGTGTTGCGCTGCATTCGACTGCGATGGCGAAGGTGCGCGGACGCCGTAAGCAGTTGATGATGCAGTGAAACTACTTTACTTTGTGGCGGACTGAAAATCCGTGTGTCGGTGGTTCAATTCCGCCCTTGGCCACCAGATTTTTGCTGTGGAAACAATGGCATGTAGCCGCTTCTTGCGCGGCTTTTGGTTGTCGTTTCCTGCTGTTGCCCAAAACGTGCCCAAATGTTCGGCCACACGTTCCACATGCGGCGCTAAATGCTCGCCGTTGAGATGAGCATAACGTCGCACCATGCGCTCGGTTCGCACCCGGCCAATTCCTGCAGCGCGAACAACGGCGTACTCGAATGCACATGCCAGCTTGCCCACACGTGTCTCAAGTCGAGATAGCGGAAGTGCTGTAAGCCGACGCGTTTGATGGCTCGGTACCATGCGCTGGTGCTGACCCGCTCGATCGGCTTGCCGTCGTAGGTGAAGACGCGCTCCGGGTGTTTGCCGATTTGTTTCATCACCACCAGGGCTCAATGCAATGGCGCGAACAAACCAGGTTGATCCTTCGGGGCCCCACGTCACACTCTCCGGAGCTTTGATGAGGCCTGTAAGTGAAGTAGGACCAATCCGGCAGCGTCGCGCGGCATTCTTCTGAGTCAAAGAATTGCACGGTCGGCGTGTGGTCGAGCGCGTACTCCGGTCTCAGGATCGCGCGGTCGCGCTCTGTGTCTGGACCAGGGTGACGGAGATGCACTTTGAGAAACGCAATCATGTACTTTGGCACGAGCATGTGCTCGTCGGCGGAGGAAATCGTGACAGCGGGGAGAACCGTACTCGAGCAGGGCCAGAAGCTATCAAAACTCGCCACGGAGGGTCTGGGATAAACCCGAGGTTGAAGAACGTGACCAGAGCCGCGGGAATCTGCGCCACATCGCAGTAGTTGGTAAACGAATAGTGATTGGCGCCGTCCACGTCTACACGAAAGAAATCGGGTCGGTCATCTACAACGCGGCTGTGCCATTGACGGCCGCAGAGCTGTACGGCGGCAACGTTCGGCTACAACTTCACTGGTGGGACCAGCAGCGGCTTGTCCGGGACCATCCCCTTGGTTCGCATCGGGCCGACACCCCTGGGCTGCACGTCGTGAAACCAGCTCTAAAGCCAACGAGCTGATCGCGCATTGACGTTCCACGCTCGATCACGACGCAATCGCGGACGTCGTGGGCTCGCTTGGTGCCGACCACCCTCGTTCGCTGACGGTCTGCTTGCGGGTGCGGCGAAAGACCGGAGGGGGTCGTTCACGCCCATCCGAACCGAGGCGCCGGCCGGCGGCTCTACGGCCTCTAGCTGACCTTCGTGTCTCGATGGCTGCTGTGCGTTATGCAGCGGCCACTCGGTCGAATCGCGTCAACGCCGGTGGTCGGCCAACTTCAGACACTGGAGTTTTTTCTCCATTGCGGCCGTTCGCTGGGCTTTGCCCACGATTGTCGCCCCGCGACGACCGGAGTACGCTGCTCTGCGGTTCGCTACCGTGGGTTCCCCATGATATCCATTCGCCCCGTGTTCTATTGCCTGTGCGTCTCTCTGGTCGCTGCCTGCGGCGGTGGAGGCGGATCGAGCGCACCCCCCGCGCCCGCCGCCATTGTGACCGTTACCCCGCCCATGGCCAGTGTGATGGTGGGCCAGCAAATACAATTGGCCGCGACCACGAATGCGACAGGGGCGGTGACGTGGTCGAGCAGCAATATGGCAATCGCCACGGTTGACTCGACGGGTCTAGTAATGGCCCTTGGACTGGGCCAAGTGACGATCACCGCGACAAGTGGGGAAGCGAGTGGGACGGCCGCGCTCACGACTACCACGGGAATCTTGTTTAATACGATAAGCGCAGGTGGCAACCACACGTGTGGCCTAACTCCTGCCGGTGTCGCGTACTGTTGGGGAGATAACAGCTCAGGGCAATTAGGCAATGGCACAATGACCAACAGTTCGGTCCCCGTGCCTGTCTTGGGCGCTCTCAGTTTTGCGATGGTAAGTGCGGGCGGTCAGCACACATGTGGCGTGATTGGTTCGCCGATGAGTGTCACTGGCGCGGCGGTGTACTGTTGGGGAAATAACAGTTCCGGTCAGCTCGGTAACGGCACGACGTCGAACAGTACGACGCCGACCCTCGTTGCAGGCGGCCACGTCTTCAGCGCGGTGAGTGCCGGTGGTAAGCATGTCTGCGCCGAATTCGTAGGCAACAACGTTCCGTATTGCTGGGGCGACAACAGCTCCGGTCAGCTCGGTAATGGCACGATGACCAATAGTTCAGTCCCCGTGCCCGTTACAACCGACATTTATAATATTTTGATCGAATATGTAAGCGCTGGAGGCAGCCATACGTGCGCTCTCGCCGGGGGTCAAAATGGCTTTGAGATGTATTCGGCGGCCGTCTGCTGGGGAGATAACAGCTCCGGTCAACTTGGCAACGGCACGACGACTAACAGCGCGGTACCTGTAGCCACAAACACTTACGTTGGTCCGCAATTCAGCGCGGGGACGCTCTTCACCTGCGCCTACAATTTTTACGCCGGGGTGACCGGAGTCTCTGTCTGTTTTGGGAATAACGGCTCCGGCCAGTTGGGTAATGGCACGACGACCAACAGCGCCATCCCCGTGCTAGTCGCCAGTGCGTTTACCTTTGCGACGGTAAGTGCAGGGGACACCCACGCGTGCGGCTTGAGCCCCTACGGTATCGCATTTTGCTGGGGCAACAACAGTTCCGAGCAGCTCGGCAATGGCACGACGATAAACAGTGCGACGCCTGTCCCGGTTGCAGGCAGCCTTGATTTTGACATGGTGAGCGCGGGCGGCAGTCACACCTGTGGAGTAGCCAGTTACAGAGACGGCCCAAACTCCGGCGGCGCGGCGTATTGCTGGGGTGATAACACCTATGGCCAGCTCGGCAACAGCTGGACGACGAGCAGCTCCGTGCCGGTCAACGTGGCTGGGTCGCCGTAGGCATGACGTTACGCGAACGTCCGGTTCTACGACGTTCGACCGTCTGCAACGGGTCGGGCACGGCCGCCCGGTCCTCCGCAATGAGCGGCGGCTCTACGATCTTCACCGGCCGTTCACGCCTCGATGGCCGGTGTGCGTTGTGCGGCGGCCGTTCGTACCGGAACGGTGGAGGTCTCTGACCGGCCACAACCCGCCGTAGCATGGAGCCGTCCAGTTCACTCGTAAGCGGACGTACATTCCTGTCGTGTCAGCGGGTCAGGGACATCAACGCTTCATTCGAGGCTCGATGGATAATGCTTTCCATCGTGGGGGCGCTTCCATCTTCGCCAGCGCCGTTTCAAGGAAGTTGCACGCCGGAAGGATAATCGCCGGTTCCTGCAGCTAGACCTTGCGAAACCCGCGATAGTACGGCATCGAAAGCGCTGAGGCGCGCGGCATAGCGTTGATCCGCCGCTTCCTTGACAACCGACCGCGCCACGCGCGGCGACCCGGAATTGAATGGGGGATGCGGGTCGTATTCGAGGGAAAGTTGCACGGCCTGCGCGATGTCGGGCCCGGCGATCTCCGCCATCAAGGTAAGCGCGAAATCGATACCCGCTGTAACACCGCCGCCAGTGAATCTGTTTCCATCGCGAACAACGCGTTCTTTCACCGGGATCGCGCCCACGCGCGGCAGCAGATGGTGATACGCCCAATGCGTCGTCGCCCTCTTGCCCTGCAGAAGGCCCGCAGCGCCGAGGATGAACGCGCCCGTGCAGACGGACGTGACATATTTTGCACCCATGCCCTGGCAGCGTACGAAATCCACCGTCTCTTCATCCTCCATCGCCTGATCTACACCGAAACCACCAGGAATGCAGATAAGATCGAGCGCTGGGCAATCGGCAAACGTCGTCGTCGGCATAAGCTTGAGCACGCAATCCGATGCGACGGGTTGAAGCGTCTTCGCTACGACATCTGTGCTCGCGCCCGGCAGCCGCGCCAGCACCTGCAGCGGCCCGGTGAAATCGAGCTGCGTGAGATTGGGGAAGATCACGAAACCGATGTGCATGCGAGGTCTCCTCCGTTCAGCAATCCTATCCCACGACGTGCTGGGGCGCCACTTCGTGCCGTCCCTGTCGTACGACGGCGGCTCGCGGGCCACTTGCAGACAGTCCGCAACGCCACGAAAATGTCCCGAAAGCAGTCCTTGGCCACGCGGTTTTCGACGCCGCCCCGAACTGCTAACCTGGATGCCACCTCGGTTTGCCATCTGCAGCCGGGTAACATCCAAGGAGGACCCTGCCATGCGTCGCTTCGCGTTGCTGCTTCGTCAGCACAGAACATCGACGCTGTGCAGCCCTTGGTGATGTCGTAAGTCTTAAGCCAAGTTGCATCGAGGCAGAACGAGTTGCTGGCAGGACGCCTCTGTGGCTGGAGGACGCGAAACGCCTGCTTCAACAGTATGTGGATCACCATAACCATGTCCGGTTGCACAGCGCGAATGCGTCGTAGCGCCGAACGAAGTCATCATGACCAAGCGAGTAGGTGGTGAAACAGAGGATTGGAATGGTATGGATAGGATGATTCGCGCCGTTTTGGCCCTGATTGCCGCCTTGAGCCTCGTCTCCACGGTCGCATGTGCTGCCGACACGCCCACGACCGGAGATACTCGGGAGTCTGAGTACCAGATACTGTTCGCCCAGCTTGAAAAGACGGATGTCGTGCAGGAAGGTGCGAAGGAGGCGAAGAGTGTTCTGTATGTATTCTTTGACGCCAATTGCTTTTACTGCCATCTCACCTGGAAGGCCCTCCAGCCGTATGAGATGGTGGGGCTACAAGTTCGCTGGCTGCCGGTCGCCTATCAGCAGCCAAGCTCAGTGGGCCGCGCCGCGGCGATCATGCAGGCCTCAGACCGAAGCGCGGCGCTCCGCGTGAATGAGACCGGCTATAACGCTGCTCTGTTCGACGGTGGCATTCGGCCGATGGACAAGGTTCCGGGGACGCTAGTGGCGCAGTTCCAAGCCAACACCCAACTGATGCGGAAGTTCGGTGCACCAGGAACCCCTGCACTGGTTTGGAAGGACCTTAATGGTAAGGTGCGATTCAAAGTTGGTGTGCCGCGCCTGTCGGAACTGCCACAGATCACACGGCTTCCGGCGCAAGCTAATGAGGATCCAGAACTGGCAAAGTTCCGTTAATCAAAGAGCGAAGCGCACTCTCCGCAGACCCGCGCACGCGGCACAAGTAGTCGCTCGACTCCGTTATCCACGCCCGCTCTTCGACTTTGTCGTCGGAGTTCTTCGATGGTGGCTCCGGGTTGCCGCCTATGCGTTCCTGCTCGCGACTGATCGCTATCCGCCGTTCAGCACCCGAACCTGACTCAGATGCGATACATGTCATGTTAGCAGCAGTGGGCGGGCCGACCTTCGTCCGTTGAACGTCCGGTCTTCGTAACGCGCGACAGCCGGTTAGGGTCGTTCACGCTCATCCGCTCGCCGGTGCTGAGCGGCGGCTCCACGATCCACAGCGGCCGTTGACGCATGACCGGCTGCTGTAGCTCCTTCAGCAGCCACTCGGTCGAATCTCTTCGATGCCCGCGACCGGCCAAGAGCGGGCATACGAGGGGGCCAGCAAGATTTCTCGCTACCGGCCATTCAACGATTGATGCATCCATCTGGACAAATCAAAACCCCGCCGGCGCGGGGCTGATGTAACGCGCCGAACCTAACTACTGCGCTTGCGGCGCGAGAAGCCGAGTCCGGCGAGGCCGAGGCCGACGAGGGCGAGCGTGACGGGTTCGGGAACGCTCGCTTCCGGCGACCAGATGTAACTGCCATTGTCGGCCTGCACTGCGACTTGCCCGAGATTGTTGATCTCAAACAACTGCGTATATGTGCTGCCAGGCGCATCGAGGGTGGTGAACGCAGAGGTCGTCGGATCGTAGAGAATGCCGTGCAAGGAGCCACCCGCGTCTTCATAGGCCCCGGAAATGTCGCCGGCGTTATTGATGCCTTCCAAAAAAGTGCCAAGGATGCCGAGGGGGTCGTCTAACAGGTTGTACGAACCGCCGCTGTAGGAGAAACCGTTGTCCAAACCCGCGAATTCATAGAAACCAACTACCGTACCAGCGTCATTGATCCCTCTCGCAAGCGTTTCAACCGCGCCAGGAAACGCGAGCGGCGTCAACGTCGTGAGGTCCGGCGAGAGAATGTAGCCGGTCAGCGTCCCGGGTTTGTAGGCTCCCGCGATCGAGCCGGACGAATTGATGCCACCGGCAATCCGGTTCAGCGGGTTGGATGTCGAAGGATCGACGAGCGTGGTAACGGTGCCGCCGGCCGAGCGCAGAAATTCGCGAAAATTGCCGCTCGCGTCCTGCGCGTAGCCGACGGCGTCGCCAGCGTTGTCTAAACCCCGGATTTGGGTGAAGACGGTCGTGAAACCCGGGGCGGAATAGTCGAACGTCGTGTAAGGCCCGCCCAAGGTTCCGATGAACCCGTGCGTGATTGCCCCGGCCCCCGTGGTGTAGGAGCCGCCGATCATGTCGGAGTCATTTAGTGCGAGAGCGAATGTGCTTCCTGCGTCGGCACCGGGGACGTCCGAGATGAAGGTGAAGAGGCCAGCTGACGCCGCGCCGGAGCCCGCCAGCATTGCCGCCACAATAAGTCCGCGCAGCTTCGGGTTCACGTCTCCCCCTCATTCATTTTATGGTTGGGGCAACGGCCCCAGTCAACCGCGAAAGCAAGATCGGCGCCAAGCGTGAGAGTCACTGTAATTGCAAATACTTGCGTCTCGCCCGAAGGGGCGATAGGGGCACGAGTGTAAGTTTCTTCGACAACTCGGCCTTCATGACGGAGTCCGTCGCGGCAGTCATCGCCGCGTATCGGCGGTCATCGCAAACCAATGCACCATCCGCGATCCACGCGCGGCCTTGGGCTACGAGTGTTGCAGTCGCCTGAGGCTGCTATCCCGCCAGAGGAGGATGCGGTCAGTATCGACGCCGCGATGGTGTTGCGGGCGACGCTGGTCGAACGCATGCCGGGGCGAGGTGCGTCAGGCTCGTTCTCACGCTGCTGATGAATGAGCGCCCCCTTTGCCATGATCCGAACGTCAGCTTCCATCGGGTTCAATGCCCGCTTCCGGATCCGCGCTATGTCGGAAGTGGGTCGTTCACGCTCATCCGCTCGCCGGTGTTGAGCGACGGCTCAACGATCCACAGCGACCGTTGGTAGCCGGGCTCAGCGCTCCGGAGCTCGTGTTGCGGGCAGGGGCATCGCTGGCCCCAAACACATCCTCCCTTGCAGCGAGAAATGAAGCGCGCGCGCTGACGGACAAGGCGTTGCAGCTGGACCCCAATTCGGTACCGGCGTTGCTAGGGCGGGTTGTGCTAGATGACTTTGAAGTCAGTGTCGATCCGAATGCAGACCGTGGCCGCCTCACGCGCGAAATGTACGAAGACTCTGCGCGGGCCGTCGGCCTTGATCCAAACAATGCGAGGGCATGGGATCGGCGTGCCCACGCACTGCTATACCTTGGGCAGTGGGACCAAGCACTCGAAGCTAACGCGACGGCGATCAAGCTCGATCCCGATGAGTCTGAATACTTGAGCAATCGGGCCAACATCATGAATAACATGGGGCGCCCTGCCGAAGCGCTAGCATTCATAGACCGCGCGCTGAACACGGAAGCAACTCCTTTTAGCAATTCGACTGCGGCGTGGACAGTGTGCGAGTCGTATCTGTTGCTCGGGCAAGCTGACAAGGCTGTCTCGTCGTGCGAGAAAGTCGCAGCGGGCTACAGAGACAATTTGCTACAGGCACAACTGGTTGCGGCGTATGCCGATCAGGGGGATATGACAAAGGCGGCGGCGGCAAAAACTGAACTGCTGCGGATGGCGCCGGGATTTACCGTTGCGCGGGCAAGAGCCGCCAATCAGCCCCAGCATCCCGAGTACGCCAAGCTGGCGGAGAAGTATTTCTACGAGGGCTTGCGCAAGGCCGAGATTCCGGAACAGTAGCACCGGATCTGGGTTCGTAACGCCCGCTTTTGTCAACCTCGAACGTCAGCAAGGGGTCGGGTACGGCCGCCCGGTCCCGCGCGATGAGCGGCGCCTCTACGATCTACACCGGCCGTTCGCGCCTCGATGGGCGCTGTGCGTTTTGCAGCGGCCGCTCGAATTGGAAACCGTGGGGGTCTCTGACCGTGGGTCCGCTTAGGGCGACTCCGGCCGGTCACTAATCCCGAATTGAAACGCCGTTCAATCGCAGGCGCACTACCCTCCCATACGGGACTCTGACGGCCCTTCGACGTTTTGGGAGACACGGATCGCGCTGCGGTGCTGCGTCTTATAGACGCGTTTGTGACGAACTGAGATTGGCTGTGCCTTCTCGGTCACGGCAACGCTCATGACGCGCCGTTAGCGAGCCAAAGAAGTCGCCTTGTAGCGGAGCTTCGCTTCGTGTTCTGCCTCGACAGCGCTGATCTCGCGCATGACGCCGGCGACGTCGGCAATTCGCGTCTCGGCTGCAAACCGACCGCTCAATGCGACGTCCGGGTGCAGGCCTCCGCGTTCGTAGTGCGCCCAGATTTCCTTGCCAAAGTGGGACGACGCGAGCGTTGGGGCGAAACGACTGCAATAGGTCGTGATGTTGTCTGCGTCTCGCAGCAGCATGCCTGCGGCGCTGTTGTTGCCCGCCGCGTTGACCGCTTGGGGCAAATCGATGATAACCGGGCCGGCGCGGTCGACGAGCACGTTGTATTCGGACAAGTCGCCGTGGATAACGCCGGCGCACAGCATACGCACGATCTGCCGCATCAGGAGGGCGTGATAGGCAAGTGCCTGCTCCTGCGTTATGACTAGGTCGTTCAATCTTGGCGCGGCGTTGCCTTCCGTGTCGACCAGCAATTCCATCAGCACGACGCCGTGAAAAAGGCCGTATGGCCGCGGCACGCGCACTCCGGCGGCAGCCAGGCGGTACAAAGTGTCGACCTCCACCGCTTGCCAGGCTTCTTCCTGCGCCTTGCGCCCGAAGCGCGTGCGTTTTTCGATGGCTCGCGCCTGACGGCTGTTCTTGGTCTTGCGCCCTTCCTGATATAAGGCCGCTTGACGAAAGCTGCGCTTGTTTGCGTCTTTGTATACCTTGGCGCAGCGGACCTCATCGCCGCAACGGACTGCGTAAACGGTGGCTTCCTTGCCGCTCATGAGCTGGCGGAGGACCCCGTCGATGAGGCCCTCCCGTACGAGGGCCTCGAGGCTCTCTGGAATTCTCAAGACCGCTCCTCAGTGCTTCGGCTTGGAACGCGATTGGAACCAGGACGGCGCGGCGGCGGAGATCGCGCTGGTCTCGCCGCGCGCCGTCCTGCGCGTCTGCCCGTTGCTCGCAGCGCGCGCCTGGCCGTCTCCCTGGGGCCGTCCGCGAGCATGTGGGTCCGCGTGGCCGTTCGTATGCCTTTGACCTTGCCGCGGATGCTGACCGCCTGGCTGCGCAGCGCGTCGATCGATTGCCTGCGGCCCGCGTCCAGCGAACCTTGCCTGCGAGCCACCCGGCCGCGGACCTTGCCCAGCCCGCTGCCCGCGTTGGGCGAACACCGTTTGCGCGACCGCGTTCGGGTCGGGCTCAAAGCCTGGAATCACTTGTCGTGGAATAGAGCGCTTGATAAGCCGCTCGATATCGCGCAGAAACGCATGCTCGTCGACGCACACCAGCGAGATCGCTTCACCGTCCGCGCCAGCGCGCCCAGTGCGGCCGATGCGGTGGATATAGTCGTGGGGGACATTGGGCAGATCGTAGTTGACCACGTGCGGCAACTGATCAATATCGATGCCGCGCGCGGCAATGTCGGTAGCGACCATGACTTCGACCGCGCCGGCTTTGAAATCGGCCAGCGATTGCGTACGCGCATTCTGGCTCTTGTTGCCATGCAGGGCCACCGCTCGAATACCGTCACCGTGCAACGAGCGCACGAGCTTGTCGGCGCCATGCTTGGTGCGCGTGAACACCAGCACGCGACGCCAGCGATGATGACCCACCAGCCAGGCCAGCAACCTGGCTTTGTCCTCCCGGTTTACCGGATGCACGCGTTGCGCAATGGCGTCGACGGTGGAATTGGGCGGCGTTGCCTCGATCGTCTGTGGCCGGTTCAGCAGCTTCTCGGCAAGCGCCTTGATCTCGGTGGAGAAGGTTGCGGAGAACAGCAGGTTCTGGCGCTGTTTCGGGAGCAAGGCAAGGACGCGCTTGACGTCGGGAATGAAGCCCATGTCGAGCATGCGGTCCGCCTCGTCGAGCACGAAAATCTCGATGCGCGAGAAATCCACGTGGCCCTGACCATGGTGGTCCAGCAAGCGCCCTGGCGTGGCAACCAGAATGTCGACGCCGCGCTTGAGCTGCGCCGTCTGTGGGCCCAGGCCGACGCCGCCGAACAGCACCATCGATGTGAGCTTGAGGTGCCTGCCGTATGCCTTGATCGATGCCTCGACCTGCGCCGCCAGCTCACGCGTCGGCGTGAGAATGAGGGCACGGAGCGGTTTGCGCGGACCCGCCGCATAAGGCGAGGGCCGCATGGACAATCGCTGCAACATGGGCAGCACGAATCCGGCGGTCTTGCCGGTACCTGTCTGCGCGCCGGCCAGCAAGTCTCCTCCGGCGAGAACGGCTGGAATGGCCTGCGCCTGGATCGGCGTAGGGACGGTATAACCTTTGTCGGCGACCGCGCGCAGCAGCGCGTCGGACAGTCCGAGTGAAGAAAAGGACATGGCAGCACTCGAATGGGTGCTCGGCCATTCGCCCCAAGGGGCGGCCAGTCACAGCCAAACGGGAGAAACTACGGACGTCGGAATTGACTGCGGCAAGGGGACTGGAGCAATAGCCGCAGCGGTACTATACACGATAAGGCTGGCGGGCACCGCCAGCTGCTGCAAGAAAGGTGCAGTTGCTCTCGTGCGGGCGTGCCGTTGTGGTCCCGTGCTGTTCCAAAACTCGGCCGAACGTCCGTAGCCCAGGCGCCCTTGCTGTTACGGTTGACGTTGTGAAAATCAGCGGCCAACATTCGTCTCGATGGCAGCCTCGACAACTCTTCCGCAATTCCTGCTGATGGCAGTCGCCGGTTGGCTGCACCGGCAAGCCGGGTCGCGGAATCGAGGTCACCTTCCGCCGCTTGTCACGGTGATAGTGTAGGTAAGTGTTCCTACTTTGGGTAACGAATGGCGATCTAATATCGTCTCCAGATCAACCGATCAATCCGATTTACGCAGATCATTTTCACCGGAGACGCGTTTGTGACCAACTCATCTTGAGTGTGCCCAAAATCAGCCTGAGCCAGGCTGGAATTGGCGACAATGGAGGAAATGGCAAGCTTCGCAAGCAATTGATTAATGGATAGAAACACTACCTTCAACCTACCTATTATCAGACTGAAAATCCGTGTGTCGGTGGTTCAATTCCGCCCTTGGCCACCAAATTCAACAAAGGGTTAGCTTAGTTGTTAGCCCTCGCTCATCGCGCGCTGTATACCAAAATGTAGCAAAAATCCGCTGGTCGTGTCCCGGTCGACCGGCTCGTTGCGATGAGTATTCAAAAGGTTGCGTGCGTTTTGTCCATGTGCGCCTTCACGCACTATAGACAACCGTAGCAATTAATCCGCTGGTCGATAAGGTCTACAGGGGATCCTTAAGCTCGACCGGATACCCAGCGACGGCCCATGCGTCGAGGCCGCCAAGCAGGGGCGCACGCGCATGAGCCCGGCGTTAAGCCCATCTTGGCGATCTGCGTGTGAACGATCAAGTACGTGGCTCCGCTAGCATTCGAGGAATCAACCAGCGCCTGATCGGACTGTCCACTGTTCGTGGGTAACATCACGTTCGGCCGAATCGACGCCATTGCTGCGGAAGCTTTGTGCTGCCAACGGCAGCAATTGCGAAGCGATAGCGGCCGTTCCGTCGTGGGTTGCCAACTGGTGCTTTCGGCCAACAGCAGTCCTAGCACGTTGCGCCGCATAGCAGTCATAGACCGGTGCTTGTTTGCCAGATATGGCCGGTTCACGGGTAGAGTGAACACCCGGTCGGGAGGCGTAGAATCGCTGGACTTTCACGCGTCGACGCGGTGATTCGGTGATGGATCGGCGAAAGTTCATTGGCGGCGTCGCAAGCGGCCTCTTGGTCACGCCACTTGCTGCTCGCGCACAGGAGCCAGCTATCCCGGTGATCGGGTTTCTCTATGCCGCGTCGCCCGCGCAGTGGACCCCTTATGTTGCCGCGTTCCGCCAGGGCTTGAATGAAGCCGGCTATGTCGAAGGCAAGAACGTGGCGATTGAATATCGTTGGGCGGGGAGCCACTTCGATCGACTGCCGGCGCTGGCGGCCGATTTGGTCAGCCGTCACGTCGCCGTCCTGATCACGGGAGGCGCCGAACTGGGGGCGCGGGCGGCCAAGGCAGCGACCTCGACGATTCCAATCGTGTTCACCGGGGGATCGGATGCAGTCGCAAGCGGCCTGGTCGCCAGCCTTGGTCGTCCGGGCGGAAACGTCACGGGCGTTAGTATCTTCGCCCATGAGCTCGTTGCGAAGCGAATGGAGCTGCTGCATGAGCTGGCACCCAAAGCCACTCTGATCGCCATCCTCGTCAATCCGGACAACCCGGCTTCCGAGTCTTATGTGAGACAGGCGCAGGAGGCGGCACGCTCGTTCGGGCAGCAACTACACGTCTTGCGAGCGCGCACTGACCACGATATTGACGCAGCCTTTGCAACCATTGTGCAGCTACGGGCCGGCGCGCTCATCGATGCACCCGATTTCTTTTTTAACATCCGGCGCCAGCAAATCGTCGAGCTGGCGGCGCGCCACGCGGTGCCGGCGATCTATGAATTCCGCGAATTCGTCACGGCGGGTGGACTGATGAGCTACGGGCCAAGCCTTTCCGAAGTCTATCGCCAAGCTGGCATCTACACCGGCAAGATTCTCAGCGGTGCCAAACCGGCCGACCTGCCGATCCTTCAACCAACCAAGGTCGAGCTGGTGATCAACCTGAAGACCGCCAAGGCGCTCGGCCTGACGATCCCGCAGTCGGTGTTGTTGCGCGCGGACGAAGTGATCCAATAGCGGAACGCGTCTGAGGGTTTGAACGTCAGGTTCTTGTGCGGCGCACCGGCTGGTTAGGGTCGTGAACAGCCATCTCGAACGACGGGCAGCTCGCGGCCTATTCTGTTGAAAAACTGTTCAAGACTTGATCAACACGGTTTTGCAGGGGGTCATAAACCATCACCCGAATGCGTAGCGTTCAACAGCGGCCGTTCTATGAGGTCGAATTTTGACGCTGTCCCTGCTCCGCTCCGCGAAACGAGTTTTTCAACAGAATAGGCCAAAAGCGGCCCTCAGGCTACGTCACCGAGAGCGGCCGTTCGATGGCGCTATCGACCCTGAGCGGATGTAGCTGCCCCATTGGCAGTTAGTGCGCTGCATGCCCGAGGAAACTACCGGACCGGGAAGTACGCAGCAGGCTTGCGAACACCATCACGTGGGTCCAAAGCAAGAGGGGAACGATTACAGTCGGGATAAACCAGGCGGCACCGAGCGCAGCCGGCTCGATGACTACGCCGACTGTGCCTCTTGATAGAACGCGAACAGCAGGTCGGCAGAACCCCACAGGCTGAACGCCCAGATCGCGACGCGCGAATAGCGGCCTGATCCCATCATCAAAGCAACCCATGCCAGAGCCATTGCAGCGAGATCCCCGTAGGCCGCTGGCGCGGCGAACGCCGTCTGAAGATTTGGACCGACGACCCCCGGCACCATGAGGGCCAAGCCCATATACCGGAACAGGTGCAGATGCAGAATGGGCCGTACCGCCGTGTGCATGGGCAGCTCGCGGATGCGCGGCCAGACATAGTTAAGGCAGGCCGCCCCCCACGCGAGCAGGCCGAAGGCAACGCTCGCCGCGAAGGGAAGTAGGGTTGCAAGGTTTCTGGCGGATTGCATTGAAGGCTCCAATTAAGTGTTTTGTGGCAGATACAAGTGAGCGACGCACAACTTGCACGGCCTTGCTGCGCATGACTTGCGCCACGACCGATACGCTGCCGCTTCGAGGCGCGTCGGACGATGACTTGCAAATAGCAAGTCAATGCTTGCATTATGCAAGTCTTTCGGATAAAGTCAAGTATGGATAGCAAAAATCCGATCCCGCCCCGACGACCATTGGTCAGGTTGCCACGCGCTAAGGAGGGCACTGCCCGCCCGCGAAACAAGGCGAGCCCTGCTCAAAACGCGAAGCGTCGCTCGGTTTGCCCGGTTGCGTGCACCTTGGACCTATTCGGCGACAAGTGGACCCTGCTGATCGTTCGGGACCTCCTGAGCGGCAAGTCGCACTTCAAGGAGTTCCTCGCGTCACCGGAGAAAATCGCGACCAACATCCTTGCGGAACGTCTCGCCCGGCTTGCTTCGAAAGGCCTTATCGAACGCTACCCGTCCAGCGATATTGCCGGCAGAGAGGCCTATCGACTAACCGACAAGGGACGTTCGCTCCGTGGGCTAATGGCCCAGCTCAAGGCCTGGGGACTGGATCACATCGACGGAACCGATGCGCGGCTGCAGGCGGATAACTGACTGGCCCGCCGATTTGCCATTCGAGCAGCCGACTGCGTTCGAGCTCGTGATCAATATGAAAACCGCCAAGCTTCTTGGTATCAAGATCCCACAGTCAATGCTGCTGCGCGCGGACCGGGTGATCCAGTAATGCGGCATTGTTCCCTCGACACCGTTTAGGTTCATTCGTTGAAGGGCTGCTTTCGGGAAGCGTGAACGGCTGAAAAGGGTCGGTTTGCGACGGTCGGGCGAAGGTCGCTGACCGGCCTAGGAGCAGACCTCCACGAAGTTTCCGCAAAGCGAACGGACACGACTAGAATTTGATGCCTCAGACCGGGTGCGTCCGGCGCCATAATCTTGAGACGCTTTCGGCGCTGCATCGGCATCGCCCCGGGAAGCTCCACCGAATTGGTGGCCATCAGTGGAAGCGCCTAACATCGGTTGATATTGGGGGGCCGTATGTTGCTTGAGCAATTAGCTTGGCTTGCCAGCGTCGTTAGCGCAATAGCTATTGTTGTGAGTGCTATCTACGCCTCCGTTCAAATCCGCCATAACACTCTCGCCGTGCGTGCCTCGGCGTTTCAACAAGTGATCAATTCCTTCGCAGCAATCTCCTTTGACATTGCAAAGGACAGGAACCTCGTCGATCTGTACCTACGGGCCGGAAAGGAATTTGCGTCGCTCGGTGAAGTGGACCGCGCACAATACAGTCTAATGTTACTGAGCTTCTTGCGCCGTGCCGAGAATGTGCTGTTTCAATCCAGTACCCACATGCTTCGCACCGAGCATTGGTCCGGTATCCGCGATAGCATCAAGGCAATCTTGGCGCCTCCGGGCGCACGGGTTTGCTGGAGCGAAATCAAGAACCGGTTAAACCCCGAGTTTCGCGCATTTATTGACTCGCTGATGGCCGAGCAAGCCTAGCCGCTTCGGGTCGTTATGCGACCGTCGGCGATAGACGGCCGCTGACGGGCCAGGAGCAGCCGGTCGAGAAATTTCCCGAAAGCGGACAATCGCGCCTAATATTTCACATTTCGCGCCAGTGGGTTTCAAATGGATCGCATTCGCCCAGTGTTCTTTTGCCTCTGCGTATCCGTGGTCACTGCCTGCGGAGGTGGTGGTGGGTCAAGCACGGCGCCCATCACGGCGACCGTTACGCCTGCGAAGGCGAGTGTGATGGTGGGTCAGCAAATACAGCTTACTGCGACAACCAATGGCCTAACGGGGCCGGTAACATGGTCGAGTGGTAACACGGCGGTCGCCACAGTAAACTCGACGGGGCTCGTTATGGCGCTAACGTTGGGCCAAGCGACGATCACCGCGAGCAGTGATGGGCAGAGTGGCGCCGCCGCGCTCACCACGACCACGGGACTTACGTTTGATGTGCTGAGTGCTGGTGGCAGTCACACGTGTGGCGTGCTCAGCTATAACCCAGACGTTAGCACTGGCGGCCCGATGTATTGCTGGGGTGATAACACCTTCGGTCAGCTTGGCAATGGCACCACGACGAACAGCACAACGCCCGTGGCCGTTCTTGGTGTCGCAAGCGTCTGGCAGCAAGTAAGTGCAGGAAGCACCCACACTTGCAGCAATTTCTCTAACGGGGCTTTGCAGGACGCCAGTGCCGGTGTCGTCTGCTGGGGGGACAATAGTGCTGGCCAGCTCGGCAACGGCACGACGACCAACAGCACGACGCCGGTGGCAACGTTATTAAGCAATAGAGACCAGAATGTTGTCACCGCGGGCACACTCTACAGCTGCGCCTACGAAGGCTGCTGGGGAAGCAACACGTATGGGCAGCTCGGCAACGGTACGACGACTAGTAGCGCATTGCCGGTCGAAGTCGCTAGCGAACCCCTGAGCGCGGGAGCCGACCACGTTTGTGGCGTTATCCAATCCGGTCCCGACTTGTACGACGCGTATTGCTGGGGTGCTAACACCTCGGGCCAGCTTGGAAACGGCACAACGACCGATAGCACGATACCCGTGCCTGTGTCGGGCGCGCTCAACCCTTTCACAATAAGCGCCGGCGGTCATCATACTTGCGGGCTGGCGGGCCCCGGTTTTGCGTTCACTGGTCCAGTCTATTGCTGGGGAGACAACAGCTTCGGTCAGCTCGGCAACGGCACAACGACCAACAGCACGACACCGGTGCCTATCTCGGGCGCGAGCCCGTATCTGTTTGCAACCGTAAGCGCGGGTGCTAGTCACACATGCGGCGTGGCCCCTAATGGCATCGGATATTGCTGGGGAGACAACAGCTTTGGACAACTCGGTAACGGCACGATGACGAACAGCACGACACCGGTGCTTGTTTCGGGTGGACTTAGTTTTGCGTGGATCAGTGCGGGGGGCCGCCACACGTGTGGCATGATAGGTCTTCCGTATACCGGCCCAACGCCCGGCGGCCCAAGCCTCGGCGGTGCGGTGTATTGCTGGGGCGATAACAGCTCCGGTCAACTCGGCAACAGCTGGACCACGAGCAGCTCGGTGCCAGTCAACGTTGCTGGGGGGCAGTAAAGGATTACGTTATGCGAACGTCCGTATATGGACCCCTCCTCGTTTGCAAGCATTCCGATCTTTGGCGGTGAGGTACGACTGCTCACGTATATCCGGCCTCTAACTGCCGCATCGATTTGACGATGCCGGGCCATGATGGGCTATTCGCGCGCCAGCTCCCCATTGGTTTTTCGTGCTTCTCGCACATGGACGTTCTCGGGATCTGCCGGCGCCGGTTCGACCTGTTTGCCATCGTTCGGTTTGCTTAGCAATCGTGGTGGATGTGCTCCTGTTTGCGACGCGGTTGATCGACCTGTAGTCGCCGGAACCGCCCGCTCAAGCCGTTCTCTGCGTCTTCCAACCAACAGGGTAACGCCCTGCGCAAATGCTCCAGCTCCTTAGGTGCCACCAACCCGTACTCGGCGACCAGGCCCCGGATCTGGTTCCCTTTGGCTGTGCGTTGCTTGGTCAGCTCGGCGCGAATTCGGTGTACCGCCTGGATGTCTTGTTGCTCCACCGTCTTCACCGCCACAAAGCGCATCTTGGGCCGGCTCATTGCCTCACAGATCGCCTCGGCATCGTTGGCGTCATTCTTGTTACTCGTCACATACGGTTTGACGAACTGCGGCGCAATCATCCTCACCTTCAACCCGTGCGCCTGCAGTTGGCGAGCCCAATGGTGCGCGCCACCGCACGACTCCATGCCAATCTCACAGCCAGACTCAACGGTCTCCAGCAGAATCTTCACCCAGCTCTCCCGCCCTAGCTTGCGGCACCATATCGCTTTCTCGTTCCGATCTACACCGTGGACCTGGAAGACGTTCTTTGCCAAATCGACCCCAACGCGAATAAGCTTCATGGTGGACTCCTTCTCCCGTTGACTGGTGGCTGACACTTCCGGTCTGGCACATCGATGCCGCTAGGTGAGGAGGGGTCCATCCCATTGGTTTTCATAAGGCTCGATGACCGGATTGGGTCGTTCACGCCCATTGGAACCGAGGCGCCCGCTGGCGGCTCTGTTGCTCATAGCCGCCCTTCACTCCTCGATGGGCGCTGTGGGCTATGCAGCAGGCCCTCGGTTGCACCGCAATGCGCGATGGCGTCCCAGCTTCCTGGGCAAGCGAGCCAGCGCCGTGCGCGCTTGCACCAAAAGGGCTAGCTATAATAGTGATCTCCAAAACAACAAGAAGCCACGATGACGACTAGGGCGAGTGCTGCCACCCGGCGGCGTCGAAAAGCACACCGCTGCATCGTCATCGCCGGGCCGAACGGGGCAGGGAAGACGACCTTCGCTCGTCAATTTCTTCCAATTGACGCCAAGGTGATCCACTTTGTGAACGCAGATTTGATCGCCGCGGGTCTCGCTCCACTTCGCCCCGAAATGGCAGCGCTGGCCGCGGGACGAATCTTTCTTAGGGAACTGGACCGGCTCGCAGCCGAACGGGTAGATTTTGCGTTTGAGAGTACACTCAGTGGCGTTGCATACCTGTCGCGGTTAAAACGCTGGAAGACGGCCGGCTATAGAGTGGAGATCGTTTACTTGAAGCTACCGTCCCCACGGCTCGCCCTGCGAAGGATTGCCGAGCGCGTCAAGCAAGGGGGACATGATGTCCCCGAGGTCGACGTACGGCGTCGATTTCGGCGAAGCTGGGATAATTTTTGGGCCATTTATCGGCCCATGGCAGACGTGTGGACCGTCTACGATAATGCGGGAGACAAACCAAAGCTGATCGAGCGAGGTCCATGATAAAACACGCGAAATCCAAGGAGAACGAACGTTTCTTCGCGGCTGTGGCCCGGGCAATTCAAAGAGCGGCGCGCCAAGCAAGGAAGACTGCGCGCGTGCACGGCACGCGCATCTACGTTTGGGAGAACGGAAAGGTCGTTGGCAAGCGGCCGTAGGCTGCGTGTCGGCGCAATCGGTTGAGCATTTGTGTGGCGCTCGGAACGTTGCGTCCGAGGCAGTGCCGGTACCGACGCGCTCACGCAGGTGCCGCCACGAAGGCTCGAGACGTTTCGCCAAGAGAGGCTCCCGACTGATCGTCGATGGCGCTCGGCCGAGGTGCACTGCTATCGAACGCATGCAATGACCGGCAACCACCGCGCGCGAGATCTCTTCGCGTTCGGCCAAGGTCAACGCCAATCGCGAGCGCTTTCGTGGCGCCGGACGGATCCCACCCGTCTCGCCTAAAATCCGCGCTATAGATGGGTGGTTCCGATCAAACAACCGCGCGATTTGGTGTAGAGAATCACCCTTCTGCCAGCGCTCCCACATCAGCGCCCTCTGACTCTCCGTGTAATAGATCCGAGGTCTCATCTGCAACACTCCTCTGATTGCTCAGGCTATAGTGCGTTGCATTGACCGGTTGAAACCGCAAGAGATTGCAGCCACCGGCGGCAAGTCGAGCGGAGACGAGGAGACGAGACACGGACTCTGGTCAAAGGTAGAATACCGAGCATGAAAGTCACTACCGGCATCGTTGTCGACGGAAAAGTCGTGGTCGAGGGGGAGTCCTTGGCCGAAGGCTCGACTGTTACCGTGGTACTCCGCGACAACGAAGAAACATTCGAGCTAACTCCTGGAGAGGAGGACGAGCTGCTCGACTCCATCGCTCAAATCGAGCGAGGGGAGTTCGTCTCAGGTGAGCAACTGCTCGAGCGGCTGCGCCGATTCGGTTGACTTTACTGCGCAAGATCAGGGTCTCTCAGCGGGCCCTGAGCCAAATCGAAGAGGCGGCGGAGTGGTGGGCCCGAAACCGACCATCGGCACCCAATGCCATACACCACGACGTTGCCGAGATGCTGGATGTGCTATGCATGCAGCCTGGCATAGGTGCACCGGCTCGTCGCAGCCGCGCCAAGGGCGTGCGTCGTGTGACGCTGGCCCGGGTGCGGTACTACATCTACTATCGGGTGGCGGGAGAGTTTGTTGACGTGCTTGCGTTTTGGCATACCAGTCGAGGTCGACAGCCGCGCGTCTGAAGCGGTAACAAACTTCTACGTTCGTACGAAACGTTTTGTAAACCGTTAACTGGGTTGGCTATCATGTGCTGGCGTCCGGCATTGCGAAGCGACTTGGACTGACTTGATTGCAGCGCCTCTTAACGAAACTAGACCTGTCGCGAACGAAAGCCGACCTGACCGTGTCTGCTAGATGAGATCCGAGTAGCGACAGGTTCATTTTGCTGCGAGACGCGTTTGTGACGAACTGAGATTGGCAGTGCCCAAAATCAGCCTGAGTGAGGCTGGAATTGGCGAAAACGGAAAAGTGGCAAGCTTCGCAAGCCATTGATTAATTGACAAACCGAGCAACTTTACTTCACCTGTTATCAGACTGAAAATCCGTGTGTCGGTGGTTCAATTCCGCCCTTGGCCACCAGATTTTTGCTGTGGAAACAATGTCATGTGGCCGCCTTCTTGCGCGGCTTTTGATTGTCGTCCACGGGCTGTGCCCAAAACGTGCCCACATGTTCGGCCATACGCTCCGCATGCGGCGCTAAATGCTATCCGGACCAAGCGAAAGCGTACTGACCAAAGACCACGCCCAGCAGCTAATCGCGGCGCTCCCGGAACATTTGGCGGACCTCACGATCTTCACCCTTGCGCGCCTCGCCGGCAACCATCAATCCGAACTGGAGGTTGGACAGGTAGCTGCTCGGGTTGATTTCCACTGCCGCCGAAGTGGATCCCGACGGCAGAATGAGGTTCAGGTTGCCATGAAGGCTCGGCAGCCATCCGTAGGGCGTGATGCCGAAGTGCCACTGCCCGTCGTTCATGTCCACGTCTTCACTCGCCGCCGGGCCCGACGCGAGTAGGCCGGCACCCAACGCCAACACGACCAGCCCGAGCCTCAAGCTGGCGGACCGGTTCAACTTAGCGCTATTCACGATCGGCGACGCCAAGCAAAGCCATTATTCCGTCCTGCCCTTCATCTCCGCGATTCGCGCGGCAATTTCGGCCTTGACCGCGTCGAGGTTGAAGCTCGCTGCACGCTGCATCGGCGGAAAGTCGAGGAATGTCTGGGCATATTCGCCGACCTTCTGCTGAAGAAAAACGAAGCGCCAGAATTCATGTTGATAGAAAGCTCCGAAATATTCGAAGGACCCGTCGTTGCCCCTCGACCACCCCATTCGCTCAAACGGATCGAGCCGGAGATTGACGAGCGTCGGCGCATTGACTTTGACCGTTCCCCCGATCATGCCCTCGGGCTGGTCGATCAGTCTGAATTTCCAGTCATCGATACGAACCGCGCCCAAAGTGCCCTCGGCAAAGTAAAAGATTTCGTGTCGGTTGGAAGGCACCTTGCCGGTCAACATGTCCAGTTGGTTGTAGCCATCGAGATGAACCTTGTAGGTCCTGTCACCCAACTGCTTGCCCTTGATCAGTTCGTCCTTGATGTTCGGATCGCCAGCCGCGGCAACAAATGTCGGGAAGAAGTCCATACCCGACATGATTCCATTTTCGACCTTCCCGGCCGGGACGTGACTCGGCCAGCGAACGATCATTGGCACGCGCATGCCACCTTCCATGATCGTCCCCTTGCCCGCGGCGAAGGGCGTGTTGCCGCCATCCGGCCAAGTGAAGTTCTCGGCGCCGTTATCGGTCGTGAACACAACGATTGTATTGTCCTCAAGCCCCTCGGCCTTCAGCTTGTCCAGCAGGCCGCCAACCACGTCGTCGAGTTGGGACATCACCGGTTCTTGCAGATACCACCCATTCTCCGGGGTCAGCCTGGCCGCGTATTTCGGCGACAAATGCGAGATGATGTGCACGCGAGTGGGATTGGAGGATATGGGTCCGCTGCCACCGCACCCGATGCCCGGCATCAAATACAACATGGAAACGGTCGACGAGGACATCCTCGATTACTCGGTGAAGTTCATCGACAAGGCCAAGGCGGCGGGCAAGCCGTTCTTCGTGTGGGTCAATTCATTCCGCTTCTCCTTGGCAAAAGGGTGGCCCGAAGCGGGCAATGTGACAGAGCCCGAGGTACGAGCTTTGCCACAGATCAAGGAACCCGCCAATCGGCCTAGCCTGGCCCCGTGAGCGTCCCCTTTCCGGCAATTTGGGTGGCGGCGCCACCCGACTGCTCTTGGCCGGTCGCCGGCATTGACGCGATTCGACCGAGCGGCTGGTGAAGGACATACAGCAGCCAACCTTCGCCCCGCCGTCGCAAACTGACCCGTTGCTGCCCTTCGTGCTCTAGACAAGCGGTCTATGCCACAATATCTATGCCACAATATTTCATGTCGGTCTCCTTTGGGTCAAAGTCCATTTCGCAAATTGACTTTAACCCCGCCGCTTAACCGCGGCGAGGAGGCCGGCTACATGATTATCATTCGCAGATTGCGCTGAAGAAACTTGCTTCCTGATGAGCAGAACGGACCTGAATATGAGAGACAGAAAGCTGATTATTTTCGTAGGTGTTGTGGCAGCGGTGCTGCTCGCGGGATGTGCATCGGCTCCGGAACGGGTGCTTTCACAAAAGGCTCCGTCATATGCCACGCTGCCAAATGGGCACGCTCCGCTGAATCCGGACCAGCTTTCGCCCCTCTACGCCGCGGCTGCGGCGGGAGACACGAATCTTATCCGTCAGATGGAGCGCAAGCACGGGCGCGCGCTCAATATTCTGTCCCTCTCAGGCGGTGGCGAGAACGGCGCCTTTGGGGCCGGCTTCTTGCTTGGTTGGCGCGAAAGCGGTCAACGACCCGAGTTCGATATGGTCGGCGGCGTGAGCACCGGAGCTTTACTGGCGACGCACGCTCTGCTCGGCACCCCGGCTGACGATGCGCAGCTCGAAGAGATGTACACGCAAATCACCAAGAAAGACGTTCATAATGAAAGAGGGATCTTGAGCCTCGCGTTCGGCGCTGATTCGCTCTCAGACACCACGCCGCTGCGAGCACTCATCGCTAAACACATTACCGCGGAGACGTTAAAGCGCGTGGCTGCCGCGTACGACGACAACCGGATTCTGCTTGTTGGCACGACCAACATCGATTACGGCCAGACCTGGGTCTGGAATATGTCGGCGATCGCCAAGGACGGAAACCTCGCGCTTTATCGTGACGTATTGCTCGCCTCTGCATCGTTCCCCATCGTCTTTCCGCCGGTGGAAATCGATGGTCATCTGTTCGTCGACGGGGCCGCCCGTTCGAATGTTGTCATCGCAGGGTTGGGTGGGACCGAGCGCCCCCCGCCTCCACTATATGGTCCAGGTAACGTGTACCTGGTTGACAACGGTAGGCTTCATAACCCGCCCGAGGCTTTGCGCAGGGCCATCGGGCCCGTGGCAGCCACGACCGTCAGCGTGATGATGGACCAGTCTATGCTGACGGCTATGACGCGGTCCTATTTCGGAGCCAAGTTTCTAGGCTACAACTTCAAAATGGTTGCGATTCCCGACAACGTAAACGTCGGTAAAGACCCGCTCGCCTTTGATCCGAAACAGATGCGTGCAGCATTTGATGCGGGGCGTGCGCTTGCGAAGCAGCCCGACCATTGGTTGACCGTTCCTCCCAATCTCGGCGATATCCCCAATTGGGCGTTTGACCAGATAAAGTAGCGTTACTAAGTCGGACCGAGGGCGTTAGTAGGCGAATCATTTCCAGGGGCCTACCTCCCGAACGCCCTGCCGCACCGGCGGCCTACATGTCGTTGCGGACGGGGCCAGTTCATGCCGTGCGCGCCCCAGCAAAGCAGGCCCGAGATGAGTGTCCGGTTCCAGGGAAATTGGACGGCGCCCCTGACCGTCTGCACCTGGCCGAGCCTGTGTAAAAACGTAAAGATGTTCTATAAGTAGATAAAGCGTATCGGAGGGCAGCCTATGAAGCGATTCATTGAAGGCGTGGACCGCACCCAGGGCACTTTACTACCGGAATCGTTGGACGACTACGTTGCAGAGGACAATCCGGTCCGAGTGGTAGAAGCCTTTATCGAGGAACTCGAGCTACGCAGCCTGGGATTCAAGAGCATCGACCCGGCGGTGACCGGTCGGCCCGCGTACCACCCCTCCGTTCTGCTCAAGCTGTACATCTACGGTTACCTGAACCGGATCCAGTCGACGCGTCGGCTGGAGATGGAAGCCCAGCGCAACGTTGAGCTGATGTGGCATTAGCTCGAGCCCTGAGCCGGCAACAAGATCGCGCACGGTGCTCGACACGACTACCTCGCCGGCATGCGCCGTCGCGGCAATCCGCGCGCCCACGTGCACTGCAATTCCCGCGAGCTCGAATTCGCGGCTGTCTGCTACTCGAGAGCCGCCTATTCATCGACAGTCCCGAACCGACCCCGAGCAGTCCTAAAGCTCTTTCCGTAGGTGGCCTTTCTGGTCGTCCGTTGGGATCGGCACAATGGCGTGGTTAGGGCGCATTTTGAATAGCTCGCCGTTCGGCGGCCAGCATCCTATCCATAGCGGACGGTAGCGTTCGCAACTGCCACATCTTAAGCACTTCATTGACGTTGTCCTCAGGCAGTTGGATCGAGTTAATTTCGTGGTCATAGGTCCCGAATGTATGCACCACGTCGTAGTCTTGGCGGGCTTCGCCTGTCCGTCGGTCGCCGCGTTGAAGTTCGCGCTTCTCAAGCTCGGAAAGTGGGCAATGAAGTCCAACAAAGAACACGTCAAATGACTCAAGGAGGTGTGTAAGGCGAGACATCCACGCCTTGGTCTCAATGATGTGCTCGACGATTAGGTTATTGCCGGCTTCGGCGAGTGCTGGCAAGCAGCGGTGAAATCCTTCGAAGAATGCTGGCCGCATTCCAGACCAAGAAAAGTCCCCCTTCTCGATGCGCGCCGTAGGCAAGATGCCGGCACCACGTAAGTGATCAATTGAGAAATGCCAAAAGGGTTCATCGAGGCGTGCCTGAAGAGCCCGACAGAACGTCGACTTCCCCGAGCTCGACGCACCATTGACTAGAATGATCTTTCCATTCATTGGGCACCGCTTCGTAAGCGAGTCGAGGATGCTTGATCGTTATACGAAATGGTTCTTCGAAGCACCAGGTACAAAGTGCGGAGACTCGCTACCAAGTGCGAGCCCGGGCAGACTCCCTATGACCCTGCCTTCTTGGGCACCCAAGTCGTCGCGACTAGCGAATCACCGTCGCGCGTCAGTCGGAATTCGCCATTTGTCGTGCTAAATACGAAACTGGTCTGGCGCGCTTCTTCATCGCTAAGTTTATTTAGGCAGAACCTTACGGCGAACTCAATTAACGCTGCCGCGCCGCCCAGTTCCTCTTCAAGAATCCGCTCTAGGTTCACGTCGCGCCGCCGTTCTAAGAGCCGAGCGGTGGCGTGCGCCGAAATGCTCGCCAAGACCCAGAATTGCTTTCGGTCGCTGCGGGCGTTATACATGATAAGTACGATTGCAATCCAACCGTCCGGGTCACTGGGTTGCGCAACCAGATACCCCGTCCTACGACCCCATTGCCTTACGCCAAGCAGCCAGTCACCGAATGCCCGTCTGAGAACAGCGGTCATCCTCTGCTCTCGCGCTATGGGCTTCGTTGGTAGTGGGCCCAGCGCCCCGAGTCCAGCAACTATGCGGTCTTGAATCGCTGCTAAGCGCCCCGCCGCGATCCTACGAGCGCTGGCTTCGTCGAGCCTTGCTTTCGTGTTCATGATCGCCGCTCTGCGAATAACAGTCTCATGGTACACGCCTCAACGCCAGCCGGGAGCGATGGACCCGTTGATGCAACCGCGCGTCATTCGCAGTTCAGAGCTCGGAGCACTTCGCACGACGGCTAAGAACTCAGTGCGCCGTGCCAGGTGCGAGGACCTCGCCTTCCGAGCGGGGTTTGTTTAGCTTCTGCGCGCTTCTGTGCAGCGACGCACCCGAGGATCGCTACCGGCACTGCGTCGCGGTCAAGACCGTACATGCGTCCTCAGGATTCTGCACGCCCCTTGAGTTGCCGCGCCATTTCAAGCATCACGCGGGTGAAGATTTCGGCCCGTGCAAGCAGAGCATCCCTCATCGCCGCATTTGTTCCCCGTGCGTAGCGCCCCCCGGCATCGCTGCGCAAGAATTCGACCCACTGCTCCAGCTCCGTGTCGGTCAGCTCCCGGCTTTGGAACAGGCAGCTCGCCAACGCTCCTTGACGCGCCGATTCGCGCAACAGCGGCCTTATCTTGACGATGGCACGCTCTATTTCCTTCATATCTAGGGGCCTTCCCTGTTGGGTGAGTGCCGCCATGATTCCGCCAGTGGCGACCGCTTCAAGAAAGGGGAGCATGACCTCCGTATTGTTCTCGAGGACGTCTGCCTGTGCGCAGGCGCGCGCGCGCCCGTCATTGACCATGCCGCCCTGGCTTAGGAATTGGCGAGCGAACTCCTTGTAAGCGGCGCGTTGTTCAGGCCCTTTCGCTTCGAGCTGAAGGCGGGTCATATGCTGTCCAAGGTCGGAGCGCTCCCACTGCAACCCAATCAGCAACGTCGAAGCATCGAGCGTTTCGGCCAATTTTTGCTCGAAGGAAGTCAGGATCGGGTCGGGCTGGAACGTAGCAAGGGCTGTGGCGCGAAGCGCGTCCAACAGCTTCGGTGGGAGCTTCGAGGCTGGGTTTGCAGGATCCCACCCCCCTTTGATATCCGCCGGCATATTGGACAGTATCTCGCGTGCGTGAGTAGCTTCAGTGATTTCGTGGGCGAGGGCGGCGCGCTCGGTGTCGGCAACTGGTGTGGTGGGAAGGTCTTTCTCGTTCGCCTTGACGAGGTCCGCGACCGTGCGAGATAGGTCAGCATCCTCGTGGCCTCTTTGTTCAACCGAAGCTAGGACGTTCTTAGCGTTTGTGTCACCTTGCGCGGCCGCTTTGCGATACCACTCAACCGCCTGCTTATCATCCTGCGGCAGACCACCCCGGCCCTCGTGGTACATCGCTCCGAGACGAGATTGACCAATCGTATTACCTTGCTCGGCGGCCTTGCGAAACCACATAACCGCCTGCGTATCATCCTGTGGCAGACCACCGCGGCCGGTTTCATACATGTAGCCAAGATTGGTCTGGGCGATCGTGTTGCCCTGTTCGGCAGCTTTGCGGTACCACTCGACCGCTTGCGCCTCATCCTTGGCGACGCCACGGCCGGTTTCGTACATGTAGCCGAGCTTGGCTTGGCCGATGGCATTGCCTTGCTCCGTTGCTTTGCGATACCACTTGACCGCCTCCGCGTCGTCCTTGGCGACGCCGCGGCCCGTTTCGTACATGCCACCGAGATTGTCTTGGGCGTTTGCCCTGCCTTGCTCGGCCGCCTTGCGAAACCACTCCACCGCCTGCTGATCGTCCCGCAACACACCACGACCGTCGCGGTACATCACGCCGAGACGAGATTGGGCAAAGGCTTCACCCTGTTCGGCCAACTCACGCGATAAGCGAAGCGCGGTTGCGTAGTCACCATTTTTGAAGGCGGCATCCGCATCCTCGGACGGACCCGCGGCCGAGTTAATTGAAATCGAGCCTGCCAGGACAAAAGCAGTGAGACAGGCGACACGTGCAAGGTTCATCGGCAGCGCCAAGGGTTCCGAAACATCAATCTCTCGGCAACCATATTCCTAGCTTTGATCAGCGTCAAATCTCATCGGCGTTGTCGCTCGAAGCACGACGCACTTGGCGCGAGGCACTTAGTACCCGGTGCTCAGGACGTCGACCGACCTGATCTACTTACCGGGATTGTTTTGTCAAAGATTGCCTTGGTTTTTCTCGATCATGCTTTTGACGATATAGGAGACGCCGCGTCCCCAAGACTCGTCCGTATTGCCGCGCAAGTCGACCGATTTGTTCAGCAATATCGCGCCGGTTGCCGCATCTTCAATCTGAATGTTGATATTGACAATCAGATTGCTCACCTTCTGGACCCAGCCAATCAAGACCCGATCGGCTTGCAACGAGCGAGCTATGTCAAGCTCGCAACCATTGCATTCACGTAGCTGGGACCTGGATTGATGCACCTTGATTAGCTCCGTGGCTGGTCCCACGTCGATGATGCGATACAGACCGTTTTTGGCGAACTCGTCTTGCAACTGGTCATGGATTGCGGTCAGACGCTGATATTCGACGGTTGCAGGAGAAAGCTCGTGCTGATCATCTACAAGATCAAATTCAAGGATAGCAATGGTCTTCAGTTCTCCACTATGCATCTGCGCATGGCAGATCCAAGCCCCGGTCCACAACATGGCCACGCAAATAAGCCGCCAAGCGGTTTTGAGAGACATTAGACGGTCCGACATTCTTGGATCGATGTAGTCGGGTGCTCTACGAACGAACTCAACCGGTTCTTTATACCTCATTCGTCGTACGGGGTTCTTGGCACGCATTCGACGGCAGGCTTGTTTAATCATATGGAGCCAGCGAGCGCGACGCGGCCTTTCTTCGCGCGAAATTCTTCATATTGAGCGCGTCACGCTCGGCACTTCGTCCGTCGCACTTCGACTTCCGCGCTTAGTACCGAAGGGGATTGTCCTGCGCTCATGGCGAAGTGGCATGCTTGAGGTCTCTTGTCAGTCCTATGCAGGGGTCCGTTCGCTGGGCGCGTTCGGTGATTACATAGGCATCGAATTCGTCCGCGGACTCGGACGCCAATCCGTCGTCGCGCTCAAGCATGCCAATACTAAGCGCATTCTGCGCAGCATCAGCCGGTAGCCAGAATGGAACTCCGATGTCACGACGCACATGACCATTTCCGGTCAAGAGCACGACGCCCCGGTCGATGTAAGGGCGGATCGAACGCGCTATGACGATGTCGCGCGCCATTTGTGCGCGCGCCAGGGCCGGCAGCTCTTCTGCCGAGAGCAAGTTGCAATGGCCGAGGGCAATCGCATCCTCGTGTTTGTGCCAGAAGTCGGCGGGTAGCGCGTCGAGCGCAAGAGCGCTGCGTGTCGCCGAATCGAAAAGCGCAGGCCAGCCGTCCTTTGCCACCTGCATCGCCTCGCCGCGAGACAGATTCGCGGCGACGATCGGTAGTCCATATTCGAGCGCCAAAGCCACGAACGGACGGTAGGATTCCCAGCGCCAGTCGCCGCCGCTCTTGGCTTGCGCGATGAGGTAATCGGCGTCGGTTGGCCGTTCGCGCCGGGCGCGTTCGATGTCGGCCTGACGTTCCCGGTCGAACTGCTCGAACGCGAGAGCGGGACGAGCGCCCTGCAGGACCCATTGGCGCAAGGCCGCGGCTCGCAGCGCGTGTTGTGCGGCATTGTCGTGTACCTCCCCGAGCAGGACGACGCGGTGGCCTTGCATCGCCTGCACCAGTGCGCCAGGGGTCGGGTTAAGCTCAACCGCTGCTGCCAAGGCACCGGCAGCCGGGGTCAGCCAAAGCAAACAGGCGGCGACTTCCAATCCGAGGCGTGCTCGGAACATGCGACCAGTGTACATCGCGCTCTGGATTCGGCCTGTCACACTCAGCAATTCGTCCCAGGCACGATGAACCCAGTGCCGCTTACCACAGCTTGATTTCAGCTTTCGATGTTCCTTGTAGTGAGCTATGCTTCCGGTGCTCGTCCACGCAGGAGTTTCGACAATGCCTGTGCTCGCGACGAAACCTCGGTTAGCTATCGCCTCGATACTCATCGCGCTTTCAGCGATGGCCCCGCATGTTGGATCGGCGGCGACCTGGGCTGATCCGACAAAGGTCTTGCGGGTCGCGTTGCCGTCGGACATTACCGGCTTTGATCCCGTTGCGACGGACGATGGGTATTCCGGGTCAGTTCAACGAGAGATTTTTGATGTTCTCTACCATTGGGATTACCTGGAACGACCCTATCGCTTCGTCCCGAGCGTCGCACTGGGGATGCCGGACATTTCGCCTGACGGTCGAACCTGGACGATTCACCTGAGGCAAGGCATTTTCTTCGCAGATGATCCTGTCTTTGCGGGCAAAGGACGCGAGCTGACCGTCGCAGATTTTGTCTACTCCTGGAAGCGTGTCGTCGATCCACGTCTGCACTCGCCTCAGGCGAACGTGCTTGAAGGAAAGGTCGTGGGATTGGACGCCGCAGTTGCCAGAGCCAAGGCTACCGGGCGCTTCGACTACGAAACGGATATTGCTGGCTTGCGCGCAATCGACCGCTACACGTTGCAAATCCAACTTGTCGAACCCGACTACACCTTCCTGACGAGCCTCGACACCGGGGCCTTGCGGGCAGTTGCACGTGAGGTGATAGAGAATTACTCCGACGCCAGCGGCCGAGTGATGGACCATCCGGTTGGCACCGGACCCTATCGCCTGAAGCAATGGCAACGGGGTCGGAAAGTGTTGCTTGAAGCTAATCCAGGATTCCGTGAGGAGCGCTTCCCGCCAGCACCCGCCACGGCAGACGAGACCACCAAATCCATCGCAGCGGCGATGAAGGACAAGCGTATCCCACAGGTTGGGGTGGTCGACTTGGAGGTGGTTGAGGAATCGAATCCGCGCTTGTTGATGTTCAGCGGAGGGGAACTGGATCTCATCGACATTCCACCTGATCTCGCGCCAAAAATGATCAACGGTAGTGGTCATCTCCTACCAGAATACGCCAGTCGTGGAGTCGAATTGCAGAGCGGGATGGAGCTCACCGTCGCGTTCACCTACTTCAATATGGAGGACCCGGTAGTCGGTGGATACACAGCGGAACGAGTAGCGCTACGTCGCGCAGTCTGCAGCGCGTACAACGTTCCCGATGAAATTCGGGTGCTTCGGAACGGTCAGGGCGTGCCGGCGACTCAGCCGATCCCGCCGGACGTCGAGGGGCACGTTCGCGGGTTCAAGGGATTCGCGCCGTACGACCCTGCGGTGGCGCGCGCGCTGCTCGATAAATTTGGCTACCTCGACCGCGAAGGCGGTGGCTATCGCTCCTTGCCCGACGGCAAGCCGCTCGTGCTGCAGATGGCATCGGACCCCAGCGCATTGCTACGCCAATACGACGAGCTATGGCAACGCAGTCTCAAAGCCGTTGGAATCAAAATCGACTTCCAATTACAAAAGTTTCCTGAAAAGCTAAAAGCGGCGCTTGCGGGGCAGCTCCAAATGGCGGCGTTTAGCTATGGTGCAGATACGGCTGATGGTTTTATGGCGAGTTTCTATGGACCCAACGCAGGCGCAGCGGGGAACGCCGCCCGATTCCAGAACGCGCAGTTCGACGCGTTGTATGTTCAGAGCCGACGGGTTCCCGACGGAACAGAGCGCGACAAGCTGTACCTAAAAATTACAACGCTTTTGGCTGCGTATTCGCCGTGGTGCCTCGAGGCCTTCCGCATCAGCAATACCGTGGTGGCACCCCAGATACGCGGATACGAGAAAAACGCTCATTACTTGATCCCATCATGGGAATATCTTGATATCGAAACTGAGGCACGGAAGGTCCCGCGGCAATAACCAAGCGATCGCACTCAGAATTTCGTTCAAAACACGGCGACCCAGTGCCCAGTGCTAAGAATTTAGATTGAGCGACTTCAGTCGAGTCCGCTTTGACGGAATCTCGTGCGCAGCGTCAGAAACGAGCGATTGGCCGCGCCACTGACCGCGTTCTTTCGGTCGTGCGGCCGTTGTGATACGGTAGTACTCCCCAGCCCACAACCAGCGGAACCCGCTTGAGCCGTCGTGGTCGAGCCGCCGCATCACCGGCGAGTGCGTGCACGCTTAGCCACGCATGGCGTGCACTCGCAATGGCGCCGGTTGTGATGCTGGGAGGCTGTGCGGCCGCGCTTACTGCTTCTAACGGCGGCGAGCCGGCACTCCATAGGCTCGCGGCTGACGTCCTCGCTGTCTTCTCGATCCTGCTCGGGCTGGTTCTGATTGCCGTTCTAGTCGCCCTGCTTTATGCGGTCTATCGGGAGTTGAAGCGCGACACGGTCTTCCTTGATCCGATCGACGTTCCTCGACAGCTCGCTGACCGTGGCTACACGGGTACCTATGTCGCCGAGCGGCTGGTGGACGAGCTCCTTGCCTTGCAGCGCAACAGCAAGACAATGCGCCGAGGACGGGAGATCGACAGTACAGCGTCGCTTGTGGACCTTACGATTCCCGGCCGCTTCTCGATGCAGGCGATCTTGCGCTACGCACATCGTATCCTTCGCATCACGGAAGCGCACATCAGCGGCGGCATCACCGAAGAGGCGCACGGTTTCCAGCTCATCCTACGCCTGCGCAACCAGCGCGTCGCCGCGATCATCGGTACCCACCTCAGCGACGACGTCGGCACGCTCCTTCGTTTTGGCGCGGACGACATCATGGGTGTCGTCGACCCACATCTGGTCGCAGTGCGTCACTACGAGCGGGAGATCGGTGGTCCATACGAGAAGACGCTGGCAGCGATTCGTGCGATCGTCGACCAGCCGCGCTCGAGGGATCGCGGATGGGCGCTCAAGTTGTGGGGCGATTGCCTGCTCGACCAGAACCGGCGGGAAGAAGCGGTGGCGAAATACCGTGAGGCGATCGCAACCGATCTAGACGTCCTGCCGGCGTACCTTAGCCTCGCCGCGCTGCTCCGCGCAATGGGTTTGCGTGTTCAGGCCGAGGGGATCCTGCAGGAGCTCCTCGACCGGCAGGGACGGACAAGCGATGTGCTGATTGCGCAGGCCAGCGCCGCCAACATGCTCCACCACGGTCCACTCGCCATCGAGCGTGCGCGCCGCGCCTTGCAACTCGATCCTTCAGCGACGCGCGCATACGTCGAATGGGCAAACGCGTGCCAGCACGAGCACCGTCACGCCGACGCCGTCGCACTGCTTGAACGCGCGATCGCCGCGAATCCGTCAACGCTACACGCGCAGGCGAAGCTGGCGATCAGCCTAGCCGAGCTCGGTCGCGTCGACGAGGCGCTGGCGGCCGGGATCACCGCAACGAAGGCGTATCCGCACGAGCAGTCGTTGAATGGTTATGGCTACGCGCTCCTCGCGGCCGCAAGACCCGAGGAAGCGGCGCGTAGCTTCGCGCACGCGGCGCGATTACAAGCGTCGGATGCCGACTCGAGCCGCGGCTGGGGTGACGCGCTTCTCGCACAGCGCGACCACGACGCGGCCCTCGCGAAATACGATGAGGCGCTATTCGTCGACCCGCAGTGCGCGCGCGCGCATCTCGGCCGCGGCCGTGCACTGATTGCATTGGGACAGCTTGCCGATGCCGAGCGCGCGATCTCCGAAGCGGTGGGCAACGACCGCGGCTTCGCCGCCGCGTATACCGAATGGGGCAAGGTGCTCGATCTCATGGGACGGTCTGACGAAGCGCAAGTAAAGTATCGGCAGGCCAGTGTCGTCGAGCACTAGCTCAAAACTGGAGCGGTTGATCGGAGTCGTACACGACGCACCCCGTGCGAAGAACTGATCCTGTAAGCTTTTCGTAGACGACTTAATCGGAGATGATTATGCAGGATGTCGACCGAGAGGAGTCGTGGCATGGAGAGGTTGAGGCGGCGGCGGTTTACGGCGGAGTTTAAGCTGGAGGCCGCAAAGTATGTGCTCGATGAGGGCAAGAGCTTTGCGGAGGTGGGTAAGCGCTTGGGGGTGTTGCCGAAGCTGGTGAGGGATTGGGTAGTGAAGTACGAGGCAGGGGAACTGGTTGCTGGTGCGCCGAAGCTGCAGGTGACGCCGGAGCAGATGGAGCTCTCGGAGCAGCGGCAAGAGGTGCAGCGGTTGCGGATGGAGCGCGACATATTGAAAAAAGCGGCGGCGTACTTTGCCAAGGAGAGCAAGTGAAGTACGCCTTTGTGAAAGCCAACTGCAAGATTACCCGCTCTCCATGAGTTGTGCGGCGCTGGGCGTTGCGGTATCGGGCTACCATGCGTGGCAGGAACGCCCCCCGGCAGCGCGGACGCTGGAAGCGCAGCGGTTGTTGTTTCTGATCAAGACCATCCATCATCAGAGCGGTGAGACGTACGGTGCGCCGCGTATATACGCCGAACTCAAAGACAAGCACGCCTATACGGGCAGCCTTAACCGGGTCAAGCGATTGCTGCGCGAGCATGGCATTCGGGCCAAAGGCAAGCGCAAGTTCAAGGCCGCCACGGACTCCCAACACAAGTTGCGGGTGGCGCCGAATCGTCGGGCGCAAGATTTTAGCGCCCCGGCACCCAACCGGACGTGGCTTGCTGACATCACCTACGTACAGACGCGAGAGGGCTGGCTCTATCTTGCCTGCGTGCTCGATCTGTTTAACCGCGAGATCGTGGGCTGGGCCATGAAGGGGCGCATGACCCGCGACCTGGTGATGGATGCATTGACCATGGCGTGGTTTAGAAAGCGGCCTGCTCCCGGGCTCGTCCATCATTCAGATCGGGGCAGTCAGTATTGCAGTCACGATTTCCAGGGGCTGCTCAGCCAGTACGGGATGCTGGCCTCGATGAGCGGCACGGGCAATTGCTTTGATAATGCGCCGAGGGAAAGTTTCTGGCACAGCCTAAAAGTGGAACGGGTGCACGGCGCCGGCTACGAGACGCGAGCGCAAGCCGAGCAAGATGTGTTCAGCTATATCGAAATGTTTTACAACGTTGAACGCAGGCACTCATCGCTGGGCTATCTCTCGCCACGAGCATTTGCGCAGCGCTATTGGAGCGAGCAGAAGGAATCCGCTCGCTCAGGTACCGAATAAGTCGTCCACGGAAACGTGACAAGATCAGTTTTTGGTCTGTCATTGGTTTGGCCTCTCGTCGCAAGCCGTGGGCGCACGAACGGACGAAAATGCGGCCGGGACGAGAATCCCAGCCGCGACACGCGGTCTCCCGTGCTACCGTTACGAAGTACAGCGAGCGAGATTTTCATCGGCCCTTCAAAGGCTAAAGCACGAAGAGTGCACTTCTTGCAGCTCAACGACCCCAGTGTCAAGCGAATCGAAATAGCGGCCCCTTAGCGAGAAAGATGCCCTTCCCCTCTTATGCGAAAGATAGGCGCGATACCCAGTTGCGTCTGTACGCTAGCGCACGCATTCAATATCGGAGCTGCTTAGAGAGTAAGACTAAGCCCGTCGCTTAGGCGCCGGGCCCCGCAACGATGCTCGCCATCAATTGCCTTTGAGCTGAGCGCGGATCTCGCCGCCTGGATGCTGGGCGCTGTGTGCATTGACATACAGGTTGCCCGCCTTGTAACTGGCGTATTGGCTGTCCGTGAGCTTTGCCCCGGCAGGTGCAACGAATGTGTTGTCGCCAGTCTTGGTGAAGGGAACGATAACGGGACCGTTGATACCCACGGCACCTTCGTGAATATGTGATGCGGTCGCCACCATTCCTGTTACGGTGATGCTTGCGTTGACGGTGTGATCGGGATTGATGGTGACGGTTCCAGTGCCCGATGCGGAAGTCGTTACCGGCGGCACCTCATTGCTTCCGGAAAGGACTATTTGCTGGGTCGACGACTGGGACATCGATGCACAACCGATAAGGATCCCAAGCGCGCCCGCCAGGGCAATCCCAATAAGTAGAACGCGTTGACGAAACAGGCTCTCGCTCATAGTGTTCCTCCGTTGAATGGGCTGACTCTCACACTGCAGCAGCACACTAATCTGTGCCGCTGCAATTCCAATAACGCGTAAATTGCTCAGTCGATTTGTAGCATTCTTATCCAGGCTCCTCTGTGCTGTCCGTGCGGTTGCGCACAGAAGCGGGCCGATTTTCCAGCGCAATCAGCGGCAACCGGGTCGAGTGGCATCCGCCAGCCTTCGTACGCTACCTGACAAAGAGGCGGCTCGATGGCGTAAAATATTCGAATGGCAGGTCCTACCCGACACGTCCGAAAGGCGTCGAACACGCCCTTGAAGGGCAGGTTGCATTTGGCTGCGCCCGCGCGCGAAAACGGTCATCAGAACCATCTTTTGGATGCGTTGCCTGCAGGCGATTACGTCCGTCTAAAACCTCACCTGGAAACAGTGTCGATGGGGTTGGGTGAGGTCCTCTACGAACCAGGCGCCCGGCTGCGGTACGTCTATTTCCCCACAACAGCCATCGTTTCCTTGCTTTACGTCATGGAGGATGGCGCGTCGGCGGAAATCGCTGTCGTCGGGAACGAAGGTGTGCTCGGTATATCCCTCTTCATGGGCGGGGACACGACCCCCAATCATGCGGTTGTCCAAAGCGCAGGCTATGGCGTCCGTTTGAAGGCTCAGTTGCTGAAAGACGAGTTCGCGCGTTTCGGCCCAATGATGCATCTGTTGCTGCGCTACACCCAGGGGCTAATTACGCAGATGGCGCAGACCGCGGTATGCAATCGGCACCATTCAGTCGACCAGCAATTGTGCCGCTGGTTGCTGCTTAGCCTGGATCGTTTGGCGACGAACGAACTTTCGATGACTCAGGAGTTGATCGCGAACATGCTTGGCGTCCGTCGCGAAGGGGTTACCGAGGCCGCGGGGAAGCTGCAGGAAGCCGGGTTGATTCGTTACCAGCGCGGCAGGATCACCGTGCTTGATCGCCCTGGCCTGGAGAAGCGGTCTTGCGAGTGTTACCAGGTGGTCAAGAAAGAGTTCGATCGTTTACTGCCGTACGTCGCCAAGTAGCTCACCGACCGCTTTCTTACCGTAATCCGCTGCGCGCGGTACTTGCTCGCACTTTCCTCGCACTGAGCGAAGCTGTGCGCCGCCAATATCGAGTTCGAAGTCATGATGGGCCAGCATATCCACTGCGCTCGCCGATCCAGCGCAAGTGTCCGCTGCTGCACTGACAGCCGATGGGAAATCTTCCAAGCATTGGGTACGTTTCCCGCCGTATGGCGGAGCGCGCGGTCTGTCGGCGCAATGTCGGATTGGTCCATGGCATCACAGATGGGTGGTATCCGAGCGGCTTAGGAACCGTGGTAGTCGTCGTGCTGGTGGCCTTGTTGGTCGATTGTGACGACAGGCCGATACCTATCGGGGCCCAGGCAAGCGGTCTGAGCCACCGAGGACCCAGTCCGCAACGCGACGGGAGGCGGTCAAGAACCGAGATACGTTCTTGCCGGTCAACGCCCGGCTAAAAGCGGCCATACCGCGAAGTCGCCGACAGTGGTCGTTCGATGGCGCTGTCGACCATAACTAATGAAATCATGGGTCCAGACAGGACATTATGCCGTTTGGCCGATAGTGTCATCGATCTTGATGCCTAGACCCACAGCTACGTGGCCGCCATAGTCGGGCCCTCTTTACAGAACTGCCCAATCTGTCGCGCCTGAATAAAGCGCGGCACGACCTTTAGCGCGCCAGCAAGGTTGCCGACAAGTCGCGATTTTTGGGACCCATCAATGAACCGATACAAGGTGCCTGCTTGGCGTTAATCCTCGTTCCCATCTTGATGGTTGTAGCTATCCGCGTCGCCACTGATCTTGAGCGGCTTTCCCTTTATAGCGAGTGCTAGTAGGTGGAGAAGAACTTCTCTGTGTGCGATCCCGTACAGACGTCCTCCAGTGCTTCCGCCAGACTTTAGAACTATCAAGCAGCTATGCTCGATCGGAACGCTAAAGTTCGTGGACACCAACGAGGGGTCAACAGCAATGAACCGACTATTGCAGCATTTCATCTTTGGCATCGCGGCATTTGCCTCCGGTACGGCGATGGGCAACGTTACGTTCTTTGAAACTGAGAACTTCGCCGGGCACCAAATTACCGTTGACCAATCGCTGCCGAATTTCAGCGTCGTCGGTTTCAACAACGGTGCGCAATCGGCTATCGTCGACGGCAACTCATGGGAGCTGTGTCTCGACCAGAATTTCGGTGGTGGCTGCACGGTCCTCGCGCCCGGTCGTTATCCAAGCCTCGGTGGACTGTCGGGGCGGGTCAGCTCCGCACGGCCGGTTGGTACAACACCCGTAATAGGGTTACAGCCTACCGGTAGCATCACATTCTATGAAAACGAAAACTTCGGCGGCCATCAAATTTCCACCGACCGGACGCTGTCAAATTTCGGTCCGAGCGGCTTTAATGGCCGGCCCCAATCGGCAGTGGTGGAGGGAGGAGCATGGGAAGTCTGCGCCGCCTCTAACTTCGGTGGCGATTGCACGACCCTAGGCCCGGGCCGTTACCCGATCCTCGACGCTTGGTCGCGTCGCATCAGCTCTGCGCGTCCGCTTTCGGTACCGATGGCGACACTGCCACCGCCGGCTATTACGCTGCGAGCAAAAGGAGGCATCATATTCTTTGAGTCCGAGAATTTTGGCGGAAGCAAATTTATGATAGACCAACCGGATCCCAATTTTGCTTCATCGCACGCGGTTGAGCGATATCAATCAGCGATCGTCGAGGGCGGCGCTTGGGAGCTCTGCGTGGACGCCGATTTCCGCGGCGGTTGTCGAATTTTCGTTCCGGGTCGATATGCGGAACTCGGCGGTCTCAGCGGTCGTATCAGTTCGGTTCGCCCGTCCTACGATCAGCGCGGCGAAATGCCACGCGACGGAATACGCGGTCGCGCCAGCGCCACGCTGTTTTCGGGACCCAACCTCACCGGCCGTGAATTCCGTCTCAGTAGCGAGGGCCAGGATGACCTGTATGACAGGTTCACCGAACGAGCGTCGTCGCTGCGGGTCGATCGCGGCTACTGGATCTTCTGCAGCGATGCGAATTTCCGCGGCGAATGCCGAACGTTCGGCCCAGGCGACTATGCATCGCTTCCAGGTCTATACAACGGCATCGCGTCGGGTCGCCGGATTTCGAACGAGTATCCTTACGGCGAAATGCCAGACTGGCAGCGCGATTCGTTTCATCAATCCTTGAACTACCAGAATCGGCATTAAACGCTTGTCCTGGCGCGTGAAGCGTGTCGGGATTCAGCGCATCTCACATGCAGCTCGGACTTAGTTCGCCGCTTGCTCGGGCTGTGCGATACCCCGTTATGTGACGGCGACGTCGGACGGCTACAAACGACGGCTAATACCGTAAAAGGCCCATATCAGTAAAGTAAATGGAGACGCAATCATGAATACAACCTTAGACAGAGAGCCGGACGAGAGAAGTCTTACGACACCATGCTTAGCAACGGCAGAAGAGATCGCGCTTGCTTGCCCACTGTCCCACGAGATGGTACGCGAAATCAAACTCAAAACTCCGATGTGAGGAGTGCGGAGAAGCAGCTTGGCCGCGCTCTTCTCGCCAGATGCAGCGAAGGAGTTTCGTTCGCGCTGGGACGCGGTTCAAAGAGGTTTTGTCGATGACCCGAGCCAAGCTGTCCGGCAAGCGGATGAGCTCGTTGCTCAAGTCATGAAAGGCTTAGCGGAAACATTTTCCAACGAACGCACAAAGCTTGAGAGTGAGATCGACCAAACGGACAAAACGTCTACGGAGAATCTACGCGTTGCCCTGCGTCGTTATCGCTCGTTCTTTGAGCGACTGCTGTCTCTTTGAGACGCGCACTACGGTTTTATTGTCACTTTCGCAAACGGATGCGAACCTTTATTTAATGATGAAGTTGGGAATCAGGAGGGGCGGGCATCTCGCCTGGCGCGACGACGTGTCCGCCCCCGGGAACTCGCCTGCAGCGGGTTACGCCTCGGAGCGCATTTCCGCCGCCGCTCACGCCGCACTGCAGTTTCGCGGTGGGGACCTGCGTGCAGCAGACCGTGCCAAGATCGACCGCAAAGCGAATGTGGTACTTGGGAGTAATGGTCGCGGGCGGTCCTACTTGAGTAATTTGAAAGTGCACAGCCGGTTCCCGTGCGTCGATTCATAGTCTGCGAAACATCGGATGAACATTATTGGAAAGGAAGATCAAATGAGCGACATTGACGTGATCGAAAAAACAACTTTGCATGCTCTACCGCCCCTGCCTTACGCGGAAAACGCAATGGATCCCGTAATTTCCGGTAGGACGATAGGGCTCCACTATGGCAAGCACCACAAAGGGTACGTCGATACCCTAAACAAGCTTCTAGCAGGGACCGAACTCGCCAGCCTCTCGTTGGAGAAACTCATCGCCGAGACAACCGGCAAAGCCGACAAGGTTGCGATCTTCAACAATGCAGCGCAGACGTGGAACCACACCTTCTATTGGCGTAGCTTGCGACCGAAGGGCGGCGGTGAGCCTCCGGCGGCACTGAAGCAAAAGATCGAGGCTTCATTCGGCAATCTAGATGCGTGCAAGAGGGACCTGGCGATGGCGGCGACAAGCGAATTTGGCAGCGGCTGGGCATGGCTCGTGCAGGAAGCAGGCAAGCTGAAAGTGGTCAAGACTGGCAATGCAGAGACGCCACTGACCAAGGGCGTGAAGCGGCTGTTGGCTATCGACGTATGGGAACACGCCTACTACCTGGATTATCATAACCGGCGCGCGGACTACGTGAATGCCGTGCTCCACAAACTGATCAACTGGGGCTTTGCCGGCGACAACCTCGCGTAGTCCCTCGCAATATGAAGTAACGGTCATGATCAAGAAACGATGGGACTGTTTGAAATGTGCAGCATATGAGGGTCGCGCAAGCTTGACGTCGCCATCATCGGCGCCAGGGCGGTAAGGCTTGCCACGTACCATGCCGCCCGGACAGCTGGCGCCCGCAATGCTCATCGAAGGCGGCTCTATGGCACGACCCGCGCGCGCCACGGCTGTATGCCGAGTAAGCTGCTCGCTGCCGCGGCAAGGCCGCCCGACACGAAAGGTTGCGGAAGTCGGCAGGAGTTTGCAGGACGCGAGGATTTTTCATAACCAGCGAGGCAGGATCACTGTGCCCGAATTGACCGGGTCTGAGGCTCGAGCCTGTGATGCTACCAAGTGCTCAAGACGGGGTTGACCTTCTCCTGTCGCACATCGCCTATCTCTTCGACCCATTGCCTTTTTTTTCGCACGGTTAGCATCGCACTGAGTCCCTATGTGCGCTAGCGCGCAGACGCGGCGCCAGCTCCGGCGTACTCTCTCTTAGTCGTAGCCATTCCAGCGCGTGCGTATCTATCTGTATCTACTAGAGGTACGCATTTGTCCTACGACAGAATCAGACTGGGTCCGCTAACTGAATGGCTTCAAAGGGTTGATATTTCCGAACTGGCATTGGAGCATTAACCGTATCGGCAACACGATTTCCTCGAAGGGGCTCCTCCATGGAACGAACCACGACAATGGGCGGTAGTGGTAAAGGTACCGCGAACAGTAACCTTGCCAATCCAGTTAGCGCGGAAATAGATGACGCAGCGCAGGCGGCGCACATGGCAACGGACAAAATCGCGTACAAGGCTACTGCGCAAGTGGATCGTTCCTCTGAGGCGGTCCATCGTGCAGTCGACAACGCCGCCGATGCCACAATGTCTGCGGCCGAATGGGCGTCGACGATAGCCGGGCAAGCCAAGCAAGTTCACGCACAACTCACAGAATCGGCAAGCACTTCGATACGAGCGCGTCCGATCGCCATGGTTGCTGGCGCGCTCGTCGTCGGCTATTTGATCGGTCGCTTAGCGCGGCTGTAAGTCAACAATTTCGCGAACAGCGGCAACGGGGCCTGGACCAGGATCCTGAGCCGCACTTAAGGAGCACACCATGAACCGCGATCAAGTGAAAGGCACTGTAAAGGATGTTGCCGGTAAGGTTCAGCAGAAGGTTGGACAACTGACGGGCAATAAGACCCAGCAGCTCAAAGGCGTTGCGAAGCAGGTGGAAGGCAACGTACAAAAGGGAGTGGGAAATGTCGAGCAGGCACTTGAAAAGGCAGACAGGAAAGGCCGCTGACCGACGCAGAGTGCAGAAAAATCGACCCGGCCATCGGCGGAGGGCCAATGTTGACTATGGTGAGGCAAACAGCAATGGGCTGGACTAGCAGATTCCGGGTATCTGGCGACGCAAAGCCGGTCGGCGCCGGGGACGAGACCATTATGAACGGCGCGCCGTACTTGGGCCCCGAGGCAAGCCGAAGTGAACCCAAGAAACCCGTTGCTGTCGGCGACCATGCGGCGGAGGAGATCAAGCGTCGACAGGTATCGCTAGTAGTGCGCTACGTCACCACAATGCGAGCGCGTTAGGCCGCATCGGGGCCGGCATCGATAGACAACTCTTTCCGGGGCAGAACAATGAGTATCGGCACAATCCTTCTTATCGTTCTTATCTTAGCGCTGGTAGGCGTGTTACCAACTTGGGGGCATAGTAGGAGCTGGGGGTACGGACCCAGCGGAGGGTTAGGGCTGATCGTCGTCGTTCTGATTGTATTGTTATTACTTGGGAAGATCTGAAAACGGATCCAACGCCTTGGACAGTTGTCTGACGAACGTGGGACGCATAACACGAGGAAATCAATCATGACAAGAAGGATGCTTGCAGTACTGATGTTGCTCGGCTTGCTCGGCGCGATTAGCACGATCTCAGGTTGCAACACCATCGCCGGCGCGGGCACCGACGTCGAGCGTGGCGGCCAGGCGATTCACGACACGGCAAAGGACGCCCAACAGAAGATGTGAGTACGCTCATTTCTTTGAGCCCGGGCGCGCCGGCAATTCAACTGGTGAAGTGGAGTGGGCGCTCGCGGGCGTCACTACGCGTCACTACATTGGACGATATAGGTTGTAAGTCAGGGAATGCGTGCCGACTGGTGCGCGTGCAGAAAAATTGCATGAGCCATGCTTAGAAAGGCGTTCTACCGGCCACGGCGGCGGCCATTGACACCTCGAGGATAAAGCTCCACGCACGGGTTTTTGTTGCGTTGACGGCGAGTCGGCTGTGACGGGGCGCTTCCCCAAGTGCCCGTCCCGGAATGCAATTTTGCATCGCGCGTTACGCATAGCGGCGTAGGTAGCGCGAGACGTTCTGCAGGGCGCCAGTATTGTTCGCCCAAGTGCCCACCCGTGGATTCGGAATAGAAGCTTCTCGTTTTCATTTGCGCATGCTTGAGGTCAACTTTGCAAATACGCGTTGGGTTCGAAATGATCTACGAGTGCCCGAAGCCGACTCCGATGGTATTCAACCTGAACGTCCACTTCACGCGTGTTTCCGATCTCATCGGCCGCGATGATTTGGTGGTCAACCCACCGGTACCGATGGCAGCCTATCGGGACAGCTTTGGCAACTGGTGTACCCGCATCGTCGCGCCGACGGGTCGGACGTGTCTGTCGGCCAATGCTATCGTGAACGATACGGGGGCGCTGGACGTGATCGCTCCCCAGGCCCAACAGCTAGCCGTGGCAGACCTCCCTGAGGAAACGCTGCTGTTCCTATTGGGAAGCCGGCATTGCGAAACTGACCGATTGTCGGAGACGGCGTGGAATCTGTTTGGGCACATTCGAACGGGATGGAGTCGCGTTCAAGCGATCTGCGATTATGTCCATCGACATATCGTATTTGGCTATGAGCATGCGCGCATGACGCGCACGGCATTCGAGGCTTTTTACGACAAAACCGGGGTCTGTCGAGACTATGCACACCTCGCAGTCGCCTTTTGCCGATGCATGAACATTCCTGCACGCTACTGCACCGGCTAGCTCGGCGACATTGGCGTGCCGCCCCCGTACGGCCCGATGGATTTCGCTGCCTGGTTCGAAGCCTTTCTCGATGGCCGTTGGTACACCTTCGACCCCCGCAACAACATGCCGCGCATTGGAAGGGTGCTCATTGCACGCGGCCGTGACGCATGCGACGTCGCGATCAGTAGTACGTTCGGACCCAATATACTGACCAGCTTCAAGGTATGGACCGACGAGGTCAAGCTGCAAGGCCCGGTGCGCTAAGCGACGGACTTACCCTGCTCTCTCGGCGGATCCCGCACGGAATGGGTACGCTGGCGCACAGACGCAATTGGGTATCGCGCCTATCGTTCAGATCAGAGGGGAAAGGCATCCTTCTCGCTAAGGGGTCCCTATGTCGATTCGTTTGACACTGAGGGTCGTCGAGCCGCACGAATTGGAACCTTGGCGTTTTAGCCTTTGACAAGGCTGCTGGCACCATAATCGAACCATAAGGAACTAACATGTCCAAGACGATGATTGCACTATTTGTCGCTGGCAGCCTCGGTTTAGCGGGACCTGCCGCGGCGCAGATGAATGGCCCGAAGATCGATTCGACGCCGATATCCAAGGATGCTTACAACATGGCGGTTAAGAACGCCGAGACGCAAGGCAAGATGGACAAGGATGCCTGCTCTTCGCGAAGCGGTAACGCCAAGGACATTTGCCTCGCGGAAGCCAACGGTAAGGAGAAGGTTGCTAAGGCCGACGCCGAAGCCGCGTACAAGAACACCCCGGCGGCGCGCGAGGATGCGCGTGCTACCCGGGCCGAAGCGACCCACAGCGTTGCTAAGGAGAAATGTGACGAACTTTCGGGCAATTCTAAGGACGTGTGCGTAAAGGAAGCGGATGCCGCTCTCGTCAAGGGTAAGGCCGACGCCAAGGTCGACCGTGTCACAGCCGACACGCACCAGGACGCGGCGACGAAGCAGGCCAACGCCCGCAACGAGGCGAACGCGGACAAGCGTGACGCAGATTTCAAGGTCGCGATCGAGAAGTGCGACGCACTCGCGGGCTCCGCGAAGGATACATGCGTTAGTAACGCAAAGGCGCAATACGGCAAGTCTTAAGATCGATGCAAATCTCCCCTCGCCGAGCGTCATAACGGATAGCGTGGGACATCGTGTGTCGCGGCCGGGATTTTCACCTCCCGGCCGCATTTCGTCCCGCGTGCGCCCGCCGTTTGCGACCGATAACGACTTCCGCGTCGCGTACTGGAACCAGGGCAGTTTATAGGCTTTCAGCGCCGCAATCCCGTCGCTGGCGCAAAAACGACGACATCGCGTTGATGTTCCGGCAACTCGCGGAGTCCGGCACACCGTTGCTGTGACGACGTAACAAGCACCAACGGTGACCGCCGAGGGCGCTCCAACAACGGATGCCGACGTCTGTGACGTCTTGAACGATCGCGGTAAAACGTCGCAATCTTCACGACCGGGTCGTGCACAGGTAGATCGTGTGGTCGATTTCGGTGATGCCGATTGCACTCTCCTTGCATTCCGGCGATTGCGGTCGGCGAGCGTCACCGGCGTCGCTATGTAACGAGCAGCGTCAGCGGGGGTAACTCACACGGTAGTAAACCGCCACCTACCTAAGTCAGCGACCCGCAAGGGGTGTGCCAAAGTCAACAGCGAGCCGGACGCCGAGGCCAGTCAACGCCGCTAGGCGAAGACGCGCCTAGTTGACCTTGATCAAGACGCTTCGCGGTAGTCCTGACCATAATATTCTCGGATCGTCTCGGTATGTTTTCGACATGCAACCAGTGTCGCAACGGTGATAGGAGGATTCGGCGATGACGAATCGGATCCCGCGCAAATCGGCCACTCGAATCGCCATGGCGGTCGCCGTGGCAGTCTGTTTGGCAACCACGCTGGCATGGTACCGCCTCTCCGCGACCAATTCGCTGCCGCCGGACGCGTTGCAGCCCAGCCAATACAGTTCTCTCGCCTACTTTGGCGAGGATCTGTGGCACGCGTTTCCTGGACGCTGAGGGCCCCCGTTTGGAGAGACGCCGTTTGCCGCGATGCTGTCCGAGTCATCCGGTCGGGGATCCAGGCGGTGAAGGCGACGGAAGCATCCGCGCTCTAACGCTGTGGGAGTCTTTGGGGGCTATCAAAGCGTTTGCTGGCGCCGACGTTGGAGTCGCTGTCGTCCCGCCCCCTGTCGAAGCCATGATGCTTAGCCATGACCGCAGCGTGGCGCACTATGAAGTCGCCTACAACGTCGTTGATGAGCGACCGCAAATGCCGCCTGAACGTGAACACGCAGTCTGGATGCGTGCCAATCTCCTCGGTTGCCGACGCTCTGGACTTTGATGCTTAGTTCTGCACACTTTGCCTCGACCGTGTGGCTTTACGTCGCTCGACGTGGTGGCGTGCGGACTACCCAGAAATCGCCCCCCCCGGCCGGTCAGTCTGACATGGATGTCGAATAGGCGATGGGCCGAGGCAACGTGCGCACGTGTCCACGATTCTGAACGAGTCTGCAGCCGGCTTGATCTAGCTCAAGTTCAAAGCAATGGTCGGCTGGCACGATGCCAACATGGTTCACTGCACGCCGACTACAGGCTTCTCGTTCGACTCGGATCTGATCCACAAGTACGATGGCTTTGGTCCGCGTTACACCTCCTATCCGACGGCAGATCGCTTTACGGAAGCATTCACCGCCGACCATCTCGCTAACGCGCTTGTCAACCGCCAAGCAGCCGGCGCGCCGCAGCCGCTGTCGCTGTATGTGCACGTGCCGTTCTGCAACACCATCTGTTACTACTGCGCGTGCAACAAGGTCACGACCCGGGACCATGGCCGCTCCGCAAAATATATCCACTATCTCGCCAGGGAGGTCGCAATCGTGTCGGGGCTCGTCGATTCGGCGTCCCCCGTCACACAGTTGCACTGGGGCGGCGGCACGCCGACGTTCCTGTCGGCCGAGGAAATGAAGTTGCTATGGCGTGTCTTACACGAAAGCTTTGTGTTTGTGCCTGACGCCGAATGCTCGATCGAAGTCGACCCCCGCCATTTGGGTGCCGGGACGGTTAAGCTTCTCTCGGAGCTTGGCTTCAACCGGATGAGCATCGGCGTACAGGACTTCGACCCAGCCGTACAACAGGCGGTGAACCGCATTCAATCGGAAGCCGAGACTCGATTTGTACTCGACGCCGCACGTGCGAATGGCTTCCGCTCCTTAAACATCGACTTAATCTATGGTCTCCCGCGGCAGACTTTGGCCGGCTTCGGCGTCACGTTGGACAAGGTGCTCGACGGTGCGCCGGATAGACTTGCGCTATACAGCTATGCGCACGTGCCACATCTGTTTAAGCCGCAGCGGCGCATCAGCGAAGCGGAGTTGCCGTCGGCGGAGGCCAAGTTAGCCCTTCTTGAGCTTGCAATCGAAAAGTTGACCGGCGCCGGTTACGTCTACATCGGCATGGATCATTTCGCGCGGCCCGACGACGCGCTTGCTGTCGCACAGCGTGAGGGCAAGCTGCATCGCAATTTTCAAGGCTACTCGACGCACGCTGATTGCGATCTTTTGGCATTCGGTATTTCCGCAATCGGCAAGGTCGGTGCGTCCTACAGCCAGAATCTGCGTACTCTGGATGATTACTACGCCCGGCTCGACGACGATGCGCTACCATGTTTTCGCGGCTGGCGGCTTTCTGCCGACGACGTTTTACGGCGCGATGTGATCCACGCGTTCATGTGCCAATTCACCGTCTCGTTCGAGCGCGTCGAGAGCGCGCACGCCATCGCGTTCCGCGATTACTTCGCAACCGAGCTCAAGTCACTTGCACCGCTGGCCGACGACGGGTTGGTCGAAATCGCATCGGACGCGATCCACGTGACGCCGCGCGGTCGGCTCTTAGTTCGCACGGTGGCGATGGTATTCGACCGTTACCTGCGTGAGCAGCGTGGGGCGGTGCGCAACTCGCGCATCATCTGATGCATTCGGAAAGAAGGACGAATATGCAGGCGAACCGCGCCATTCAGGACGAACACCGTTCGCTGGCGGCGGTCTTGCACGGCATGCTTTATCTGGTGCACCAGATCCGCGACCGGGGAGCCACGTCGGATTTCGGCGTGCTGGGGCGATGATCTATTACATCGATGCATTCCGCGAGTGCTTTCACCATCCCAAGGAGGATCAGTATCTGTTCCAGCTTTTGCGTGTGCGCCTTCCGGACGCGGCACCGCTGCTTGACCGGCTGAAGTTGGAGCACCGGGCGGGTGCGGAAAAGAATGCGCTTAAGGGTGTCCGACAGATGCCGTCGCATGGTGGCAATCCGGACCTCACGGATCTTCCGGGCCACGAGCTCGTCGTCAATTGCGACCACGACGAGGAAGTGTATGTCGCGCTGCGCGACGGCTTCGCGAGCCTCACCGCGCGGCTGAAAGACGTCGCTCGCCGCCAGCACGGCCAGGTCAGGGCGCATGAGTTCACGGGCTGAATCAGTTTCAGGCGGCCAGATGCCACCACGCATCTTCCACCGCATGCCGCCCGAGCGGGCCACGACCCTCGTCGCAACCGAGACGGATCAGGTTCGACTGCTGGCGGCGCTCTCCCGTCCCGCGGTGTTCGGGCCGGACTGCGGGCGCGTCGAGCGGCTGGAAACGCACATCTCCTGCGTATTCCTGGCCGCGCACTACGCGTACAAGATCAAGAAAGCGGTCGACTTCGGCTTTCTCGATTTCACGACACTCGCGGCGCGGCGATTCTTCTGCGCAGAGGAGTTGCGCCTCAATCGCCGGCTCGCACCCGCACTCTACCTCGATGTCGTGCCGATAACGGGCAGCATTGACGCTCCGGTCCTCGGCGGCGACGGTCCGGCACTCGAGTACGCGGTGAAAATGCGCGAGTTCCCGCAGGACGCGCTGGCCAGCCGCATCCTGGTGCGCGGCGAGCTCTCACCCGCCGACATTGATGCGCTGGCGGGGAAGGTCGCCGCCTTTCACGACTCGAGCGGTGTCGTTCCTCGCGACGGCACATTCGGCTCGCCGGAGGAAATTCTGCGCGTCGCGCGGCAAAATTTCGCGCAGCTCCGACCGCACGTGGCGACGGCGGTGGAACGCGACGAGCTCGAAGAGCTCCGCGTCTGGACCGACCGCGAGCATGCCGCGTGCCAAGGCGCATTCCTGCGGCGGCGCAAGGAAGGCTTCATCCGCGAGTGCCACGGCGACCTGCATCTCAACAACATCGCGCGCATCGACGACGAGCTTGTCATTTTCGATTGCATCGAATTCAACGAGGCGATGCGCTGGATTGATGTGATGAACGAGGTCGCGTTCACGGTCATGGATCTCCACTATCGCGGACGAGTCGATCTGGCCCGTCGCTTCCTCAACGCGTACCTGGAGCGGACGGGGGGCTACGCTGGCCTGACCGTGCTGCGCTTCTATCTCGTGTACCGCGCGATGGTACGCGCCAAGATCGCGCGGCTGCGCGCGGCACAGCTCGAAGCCGGCGCAGCGCGACGCGCATTGCTTGCCGAATACCGCGCGCACGTGACTCTGGCGCGAAGCTACGCGCAGCCGACACGGCCCGCGCTCCTCGTCACCCACGGGCTCGCCGGCTGCGGCAAGACCACCCTGTCGCAGATGCTGCTGGAGACGATCGGCGCGGTGCGAATTCGCAGCGACGTCGAGCGCAAGCGCATGCACGGGCTCGACGCCCACGAGCGCGGTGCGACGGGCATCGATCGTGGCCTGTACGCGGCCGGCGCGACGGAGGCGACATACCGGGAGCTTGGCGCGCTGGCGCGACAGGTGGTCGGTGCCGGCTTCGTTGCAATTATCGACGCGACTTTCCTCAACCGCTGGCAGCGAGACCTCTTCCGCAATCTCGCGATTGAGCTCGGCATCGCCTTCGTGATCGTGGATTTCACGGCGCGCAACTCGACCCTTCGGGAGCGCATAGCGCAGCGTGCCGCGGCAGGATCCGACGCTTCGGACGCCGATTTGGGGGTGCTCGATTATCAGCTACGTGCGTGCGAGCCCCTCGCGCCGGAGGAGCAGGCGTTCGTCGTCGCCTACGATAGCGAAGCGCCGCTCGAGCAGGCGCGGCAGCCGGATGCGTGGCGGGCGGTCCGCGCGCGCATCGACGCCGCGCGTCCATAAGAGCGTTCGCAGATCATCGGTTGCCTCGAGCCCTCGCGCTGGAGCTCCTTGCGTCGCCATAATGTCCACGGTGCAACAGCCCAAGCTCCCGAAACCCTATTGCAATACTGCAAGTGCTACATTTTCTCGCTGAGTTCGCATAAGGTCGAGAAGAAGGATTGATTTCATATTGGATCGGCATGGCGACAGTCCATGGGATCTGCTGTTCACGGCACAAGATGGCGGGTTCGTCTAACATTGGCCCGAAAATTGGCGACCCGGCTACGGGTTACTTAGTCAATATCAACCCACCATAGGGAGCAAGGTTGGCTTGGGCGATCTAAGTATGTCTTCTTGAGTTGCTCTCGTATTTCCCGGGCACGGAGGATCTCCTCCGGCGAGGCAATCACCGGCGCGACAAGACTGGGATCGCCGGCGAGAGCCTTAGTCCAAGGAAACTGGTTCGGATCCGTTCCGGGCCATTGCCGCTGGGCGCCGCGCGCCGGCACCTCGGATTCACCCTCCGTGTCGACGGCCTCATCCCGCGTCGGCGGAGCAGCGGTAGGACCCTCGCTCGAAGCTGCCAGGTCACCGCGGCTACGCGGGTGCATGCCAGCCTGCGTCCGCCCACAATTCGCCGCTCACCGCCGAGTTGGCGAGCATGAAGCAGATCGCATCGGCAATTTCCTCGGGGCGAATCAACCGGCTCAATTGGGTGAAAGGTAATATGTGCTTGCTGATGTAGTCATCACCCATTGCGCGCACCATAGGTGTGTCGGTGAACCCCGGGTGGATAAGCCCGCAGCGAACGCCGTAGAAAACCGCCTCCTTCATAATCGTCGCGGCCGCTCCCTCGAGGCCGGCCTTGGCGCTGGCGTAGGAGATCTGGCCACGATTGCCCTGCGAAGAAACTGAGCCGATGAACACTATGGCCCCTTGCATGCCCTCCGACGGCTGCCAACGCGTGAGGCCGCAGGCGGCGCGGTTCTCGGCGATGCGTCCGATCATCTCGAGCGCCCAGTAGACCGGCGCCACGAGATTCACATCCATGACCTGCTTGAACCGGTCCACGGCATAAATCCGTGCTTTGCCCGTGATCTTGTCGATACGGACTGCAAGATCGTCGCGCGTGATGCCGGCGGCTGGCACGCACATGGTGACAGTGTCGAACAGGCTACTGATGGAATCGAAAACCGAAGCGCGAAACGCCTCGTCGGTCGTATCGCCCCGGTAAGGGTAGGCGATCTGCCGGTCGGCCTTCGCGTTGACTTCTGCGGCGACGCCATCGAGGGTCTCGCTTATATCCACAAGCGCCATCGCGCGGACGTTGCGGCGCGCCAATTCAAACGCAACGGCCCGTCCAATCCCGCTGGCCGCACCGGTGATTACCGCAACTTTTCCTTGAAACTCCATGGGCGCTCCTGACGTGATTTTGTTGCACCGCAATACGAAGCCTATAGCCAAGCCGTATCTGGGCTGTTGATGTACCTCAAGGAAACTCCAACGACGCTAATTCATGCGCAACTAAGAGGGTAAGCGTCGCAAGTTATTGATTTAACATGCAACCGCCAGGCGGTTCCCCGACTGTCAACCAGGCGCCGTTCGCGCCACTTTGGCGCAGACCAGGCGCATTTCGCGATGCGCCTCCGGGCGATCACCGGGTCGTGAAGCCGAAATTCACCAGCCATTGCGGCCAAGCTTCGCGCGTCGGGCCTGGGGCGGTGAAGCAGCCCTTTGCGGAGGAGAAACTTCTGAGATCAGGCTCGGACGTGGCAAAATTCCCCTAGCGTACTGGGTCCCGCGGGGAGCTGCATTGCCGGCCGATTTCCGTGAATAGGCTTTCGCGTGTGCTGACTTCTCCTGCCCAAGTTTCGATCTTGCTTGGAGTGACCTGCACCGGTCTTGTCGGTGCAAGCTTTTTTGTCCAGCACATACTGGGGATCGAACCGTGCCCCTTGTGCATCATCCAACGGCTCACGTATCTTGGCCTGATACCCGTCTTCTTTGCCGCAGCCGTGGCGCGGCCCCAAGGTCGAGTACAGCGGGCTCTCCTTTGGATGGCTGCGATCCTGACGTTGGAAGGACTCGGGGTCGCCGGCTATCAGACGTACCTGCAACTTTTTCCGGCACCAAGCGTCGCCTCTTGCAGTGCCGGCCTGGCCTACATGCTGGACACCATGGCGGTCAGCGAAGTACTGACCCAACTGCTGCATGCCACGGGAGACTGTTCCGATACGTCCTTTAAGATCCTGGGACTTACTCTGGCGCAAGCGTCGCTTGTCATTTTCCTGGGCTTCGCTCTGCTCCTGGGCACGTTATTGCAGCGGCGGCCAAGCTAGAACAGTACACTCGCGTTGGGGGCACGAGTGATCACTCGCTGGGAGATGGACTCGACCGTCGTATGCGCGCGCCTCCCGAGCTAGAGCATTTGTCGACGGCAAAGAACGAGCGACTCACATCGATTTGACGCGGCAGCCCGGGATCAGTTACCCGACGACCCCTGAAATGCCACCGGCCTGTCCGGCGTCGGAAAACGGTAGTAGAGATCGTTCAGATAGCGGGTGACAGCGACGATGTCCTCGTCGCTCCAGGCGAGGCCCGTGTTCATCTGCCATCGAAATACTTGCATCCTGAGACTTGCCCAGTCTGTCGCCAGCCTCTTTTCGCGCCAATGCACTTGCGCGCTATGGCAACCGATGCAATGGGTGGAATAGAGGAGCTCGCCGCGGGAGCTGTCCGGCGCTGGCTGGGCCGCAACCGCGATTGCGCCAGCGGTGCAGGCGGCGAGTAGTCCCAATGTCAGTCGATGCATCGCAACCGATCAGCGGGCTCCCGGGCCCTCAAAAGCTTCGCTACGACGGGTAAGTATTCAATCACAGCCGCTTAAGTATTGGGGTTTCTGGCGCGGGGGTCAACCGTCGTTCCTAACCATCGGCCATGTCTCATTGGCGTGCATCAGCAGCGCTGGATGGCTGCGGCAGCGCGTGATGAATTCGCGCACCTCCGGCGCATGCCAGGCGTCGCGATAGGCCCGCCACGCGTCCTCGAGCGAATCGCGGCGCAGGTCGGCGGCGGCGAAAGGGAGCGCATTGAGCAGCTTGACCTTGCCGTTGGGCACGACCAGGAGCATCGCCTGCGGTCGCTCGAGCCGCGTTTCCATCTCCGCAAGAATGTCCCAAGGATAGATCGAAAGGGCCATTCCGGGGCCCATCGACGCGGTGCGTTCTCTCAATGCGGTAACCGCGGCGCGCCACTCCTCGCTGCTGCAAGCAATGCGCTGCCAGGCGCCCGCGGCGCGGCCGATGCGCATGAGCGGGCCGGTCACGAATGCGCCGCAGCCGAGCGTTGCCGCCAGATCGAACGCGGCGACGATCTCGTGCAGATTAAAGCGGGTGGGAACGAACACCAATTGCGGTGCACGACCGCGCGCGACCAATCGCTCGATGGCGGCGACCGCCGCGGCGAAGCTCGATCCCGGACGCACGCGCTCATGCGTCGCCGCTGTCGCTCCGTCGACCGAAATTTGGATGCACTCGACGCCGAGCGCCGAGAGCCGATCGGCCGCGGAATCGTCGATGTGACTGCCGTCGGTCTCGATCTTAAGAGCGATGCCGGCCGTGCCGAGCAGCTCTAGCAGATCCCAGCAATGCGGTACACCTAGCGGCTCGCCGCCGCCGAAGGCAACGTAGGCGACGCCGAACGCCGCGATGCGACGTGCAAGCGCGATCGCTTCGTCACGGGAAAGCTCATCCCTCCATGCCTTATCGGGACCGGATTCCTCGCAGCAGGTGATGCAGCGCGCAGCGCAGCGGTTGGTCAGCTGCCAGGCAAGAAAAAGGGGTGCCCGGTACTCTTCTACCGAACGCCCCGGCATTGCGAAAGTTCTGGGTATCTCAGGTGAAGCGGATATACGGTTGGGCCATCACCTGCTCGGACACGTCCTCGAGCCTGGGCGTTTCCCACTGCAGCTTTTGCGCCGGCTGTACCGTATCGGTCTTGCGTTCGTTGTCGGTCTTGGCGGCTTCGATCGTCAGGTTCAACTCGCTCATTTTCCCTCCGTCAGGTCACACCGGGGCGACGGGCAACAACTGCCAACTGTTGGCTCGCGCGTGACGCGATGGATTGGAAACCGCGCGCCGTACTTCCGCCAGCACTGTATCACTCCGCCACGCGTTGCGGTAGGCCTCCCAGGCCTCCTTTAGGCTATGGCGGCGCAAGTCAGCGCAGATCTGGGGCAGGGCGGCGGCGACCTTGACCCAGCCGTTGGGCAGCACGAGCAGGGTTGCCGGCGGCGTTTGGAGGCTGCCGCGCAGCCCTTCGGCGAGGTCAAACGGAGCATGGCAAATCTGCAGTTGCCCCTCTAGGCGCCGGGCCATGCGGTTCAACAGGCAGCGGAATTCCCGGTATTGGTCCTCGGCAAGCTCGAGCTTCTCCCACATCCGCGCGGCGGTGCCGATGCGCATGAGCCGCCCGGTATTGACGCGAAAGGCACCAAGCGCCCGTGCCCGTTCGATGACCGGCCCGGCCTGGTGAATGTTGAGCCGAGTCGGCGCAAAGGTGACTTCAAGCGGCAGCCCGGCCGCACGAGCGGCGCGGCAGGCCGCATGGGCTTTGGCGAGCGAACCGCCGGGCCGCTGGCGCTCATAGACCTCCTGTGTGTCGCCGTCCAGGCTAATCTGTACCGACCGGACGGGCAGGCGGGCGAGCCGGGCGGCGAGTTTGGCATCGAAGCGCTGCCCGTTCGTTTCGATCTTCAGCTGGACACCTGCCCGCCCCAGCGACTCGGCAAGGGCGACAAAGTGTGGCACGACCAAAGGCTCACCGCCGCAAAGCATCACATAGGGTACTGCGTTGCGGACAATCTCCTCGGCCAGCCACGTCGCTTCGGCAGCGTCGAGTTCGTCCGGCAACCGCTTCCCCGGTGCCGACTCGGTACAGCAATGCAGGCAGCACAGGTCGCAGTCACGCGTGATCTGCCAGGACACGAACAGCGGCGCGCGCAGGCGATCGATCCAGTTCATGGGCGCAAGGATTGCTACGCCACTGCCAGGACACCGGCGGTCAGCAGCACGACCGCGACAAGATAGCAGCCGACGATGCTGCGCACGGCGGGAACAAAGGCGCGCGGTGTTTCGTAAGTGCCCAGCGCGGAGCGGCCGCTGGCCACGAGCAGCGGCACCGCCAGTAAGGTCACGAGGCAGGTGGCGGGGAGTATGCCGCTCGCTACACCGACCGGCACCACCAGCAGTCCGCCTGCGGCAAGGGCAAGATACAGCCAAACCGCGCGCCAGCGGCCGAGACGCACGACAAGATTGCGCTTGCCGACCAAGCGATCCTGGTGGTAATCGGGTATTGCGTTGACGACCGCGAGCGCCATGATCAGGCATCCAGGTACGAGGGACGCGAAGAGCGCCCCCCACGACAGCGCCTGGCTCTGCAGGTAGAGACTGCCCAGTACCATCCAGGGGCCGTAGGACAGGGCGATGACCAGTTCCCCCAGGCCACGATAGGCCCAGCGTATCGGGGGCGCCACATAAAAGATCGCCGCTGTTCCACCCAGGAGTGCGAAGGCCAGGATTGGCCAGCCGCGACGCTCGGTCAGGTAGATGCCGACCGCCAGCGCGCCGACGAAGGCGAAAATGCCCAACCAGAGCACTGCGTTAGACATCGGCGGGAGTTCGGCCGGGTTGAAGACGCGGTCGGTGCCCATGCGTGAATCGAAATACTCATTGAATGCCTCGACGCCGATTACGGCGAGCACTACACCCGCGAGGCCGCTCCAGAAGATCGGCGCGTCGAAGCTACCAGCGCGAGCGTAGGCCCAGGCCGCGCCGAGCAGATACGGGAGCAGCCCGGCGTATAGGAAAAACCGGTAGCGCACCAGGCGGCAAACGGCGAGCAGACGGTGCAGCACCGTGCGCGCCGAAGCGGCCGGATCCACGGGCAGCGCAGTCAAAGATAGACCCATTGGTGCAGCGTCCGTGTCCGACCCGGGTCGGTGCCAAGCTCGTCGACGAACTGTGCCACGCGCGGGTCGTGCCAGGCGCGGCGGAAGTTCGCCCAGATTTCCCGCAGCGTCTGGCGGCGAAAATCGCCGCACACGAAGGGCAAGGCGTTGATTAGCTTGACCAGGCCGTTCGGGAGCACAATCAGCAGCGCAGCCGGGTGTTGCAGGCGATAACGCAGTTCCTCGAGCAACCCAGCCTCGTGAAAGTAGACGCGCATGCGGCCGTGGTACTCCTCTGCTTTTTGCCGCAGAACCGCAAAGAACGCCTCGTATTGCCGGTCCGAAACTTCCAGGTGGCGCCAAGCCTTGACGGCGTTGCCGGTGTACATCGTGCGTCCCGTGTAGAAGCTGTATGCGCCCAGCTTGTATGCGAGGTCGACGATCGCGCCGATTTCATGCACGTTGAAGCAGGCGGGCGAGAAGTTAATCTCCACGGGCACGCCTGCCGCGCAAAGGTTGCGCAGGCCATCCAGAGTGCGATCGAAGTTCCCGCGCACGCGCATACGCTCGAACGTCTTGGCGGACGCCCCGTCGAGGCTCACCTGGACCGCCTTGACGCCGAGTTCTTTCATCCGCGCACAGTTTGCGGCGGACAGATAATGACCGTTGGTCTCGATCTTGAGCTGGGCGCCACGTGCGCAGACGTGCTCGACCATCTTGAAGAACTGGGGATGAAGCATAGGCTCGCCGCCCGAGAAGGACATGTAGGGGACTTGGTGGTCCAGCAACTGGTCGAGCACCGAGAATATCTGGGCCGCGTCGAGTTCATCTGCGAACGCCTTGCCCGGCCCGCTCTCCTCGATACAGTGCAGGCAGGCGAGGTTGCATTCGTTGGTGATCTGCCAGGCCACGTAGAGTGGCGCGGCGAGGTCCTCCGAGCGGGCGTAGGTCGAGGTCGTCGCTGGGATTGCGGAGTCGGGTCCGTTATCCGTTGCCAATGTTGTCACGCGCTCAACCCTCGACAAGGCTTCTCTGCCGCAGCTCCGCGATGAACGCGACGACTTCGCGCTCGATCACGTCGGTACTGTCGTTAAAGCGCGCCTTCAGTCGCATGGCGATCTCGCGCTCGTCATGGCCTGCTTCGATCTCGCGCACGACCGCCATGGCCGTTGGATTGAGCGTAAAGACCTTCTCCGAGCGCGTCTCGAAGAGGACGCCGCCAAATTTCTCCTCGCGTACCTTGACGAACTTTGCGAGCCGCATACTGGTTGGGCCAAAAGAACTGAAGTTTATCTGCGAAGTGGGTCGGAGTAACATAGCCGCGGAAAAGCGGCCGTTTGTCGATTCGACCCGCCGGACCTAGGGCAACGGCCCCATCATACCCATCTTCTGCGGCAGCCAGGTCGACAGCGCCGGCCAATAGGTGACGATGACCAGGAAGATCAGCATGGTGACGAGCCAGGGAACCAGCGCCTTGGTCAGCTGCGTGATGCCGAGGCGCGAAATGCCCGAGGCCACGTACAGATTGAGCCCCACCGGGGGATGGCAGAGCCCGACCTCCATGTTGACGTCGATCAGGATGCCGAGATGCACCGGATTGATCCCGAGCGTCATCGCCGCGGGGTAGAGAATCGGCGCCATGATGAGAATGACCGAGGACGGGTCCATGAAATTCCCGGCCAGGAGCAACAGCACGTTCGCCAGCAACAGGAACCCCACCCAGCCCAGATCCTTGGCAATAATCCAGTCCGCCAGGGCATGCGGAATGTTCTCGTTGGTGAGGATGAACGAGAACAGCGCCGCGTTGGTGATGATGTAGAGCAGCATCGCGCTCATGTTGGCCGAGGTCAGCAGCACCTTGCGCAAATCCTTGAGCGGCATGGCCTTGTACACGAACACCGACACGAAGAACGCGTACACCGCGGCCATCGCGGCCGCCTCGGTGGCGGTGAAGATCCCCGAGTAGATGCCGCCGATGATGATGACCACGAGCATCAGGCCCCAGACGGACTCTCGGAACGCCTTGAAGCGCGCGCCCCAGCTTTCGCGCGGCAGCCGCGGGTAATTGCGCTTCTTGGCGATATACCAGGTGACCAGGCAGAGCATCGTGGTCAGCAGGATCCCCGGCAGCAGGCCGGCGACAAACAACGCGCCGATCGAGGTGTTGGTGGCGATCGCGTAGATGACCTTGGGGATCGACGGCAGCATCAGGATGCCGAGCGAACCGGCGACGGTGATCACGGCGGCGCCGAAGTCCATGGGGATGCCGCGCTTGACCATCTCCGGCAGCACGATGGAGCCGATGGCCACCACCGTGGCGACGCTCGAACCGCATACAAGCGCGAACATCGCGCAGGCGATGATGCCTGCGAGCGCCAGCCCTCCATGCCAATGGCCGACCATGGAGGCGGCGAAATTGATCATCCGCCGCGCCACCCCGCCATGGGTGAGGAAAGTGCCGGCGAGGATGAAGAAGGGGATGGCCATGATCTCGAACTTCTCGATGCCGGTGAACAGCTTCAGGGCCACCGATTCGATCGGCACCTGGGTCATGGTGAACACGAAAGTCAGGACCGTGAGCCCGAGCGCGATCGAGATGGGCATGCCGGTGAGCATGAGCGCGATCAACAGCCCGAAGATGATGGCGGAGGTCATGGCTCAGCGCTTGCCAGGCGGCGCGGGAAAAAGATTGTCTTGCGCCAGGCCGACGTGGGCGTCCTGGTCGGCAATTTTTTCGACGCCCGCCACGTCGGTCGGGTCGTGATGCGGCAGCTCGCCCGTGCGCCAGAAGTTCCACGCCACCTGGAGGAAGCGGAAGGACATCAGCCCCGAGCCGCAGGGAATGGCCAGATAGACCAGCCACATCGGCAGCTCCATGTCGGGCGAGGTCTGGTCGGTGTGGGCGAGCTGCCACACGAAACTGGCGCCGAACGAGGCCACCACGCCGGTGAACAGCGCGCCGGCGCCCAGTCCGAAAAGAATGAACTTGCGGCGCACGCCGTCGGGCAGGTGATTGATCACCACGTCCACGCCGACGTGGATGCCGGTGCGCACGCCGTAAGCGGCACCGAACTTGGCCATCCATACGAACATGTAGATGCAGGCCTCCTGCGCCCACGACAGGTTGAGCGCAAGCAGCCAGTCCTGCACCACGGGGATGGGCAGGCCCGCGGCATAGCGGTGAACGACGGCCACGAAGATGATCAACGTCGCGCCGCCCATGAGCAGCGCGATGAGCCACTCTTCGAGGTGGTCAAGGAGCTTCAGCATGCGCAAGCGTCCCCGGTTGGTCGACCGCCGTTCTGCTGCACACAAAAAAGCCGCTGCGGGCCGCAGCGGCGTCGGTTTGCGTCGAACCCGGCTCGCGCATCAGGCGCTGCAACGCTCGGTCAGGGCTTGAACCCGGTTTCCTTGTAGACCTCCTGGATGATGTCCTTGCCGACCCGGCTTTCCATCTCTCGATGCACCGGCAAGAGCGCCTTCTTCCAGGCCGCCTTCGCATCGGGGCTGAGCGTCAGGATTTCAGTCTTCCCGGTCGCCTTGACCGCCGCGAGCGCCTTGTCGTTCTCCTCCTTGGCGATGTCGTTGGCGTATTTGGTCGCATCCTTCATCGCGCCTTCGAGGATGGTGCGGATATCCGCCGGCAAGCCATCCCAGAATTTCTTGTTCGCGATTACCGCGTATTCGATGACGCCGTGATCGCTCAGGGTCAGATACTTCTGCACTTCGTTCATCTTCTGGGTATAGAAATTCGACGGTGGATTCTCGGTGCCGTCGACCACGCCGGTCTGCAGCGCCTGATACACCTCGGAGAAGGCCATCACCTGCGGAATCCCCCCAAGGGCACGAATTTCGGCATCGAGCACCTTCGACGACTGGATGCGCATCTTCAGACCCCTGACGTCGCCGGGAAGCCTAAGCGGCTTGTTGGCACTGAAATCCTTGAAGCCGTTGTCCCAATAGGCAAGACCGACGATGCCCTTCGAATCGAGTTTCTGGAACAGCAGTTTCCCAACCGCGCCTTCGGTGACCTTGTGCAGCTCGGCGAAGTCGTCAAAGATGTACGGCAGGTCGAAGACTTCGAATTCGCGCACCCCCATCGGCCCGAACTTGGCCACCGAGGGGGCGAGCATCTGCACCGAGCCCAGCTGCAGGGCGTCGATTTCCTCGCCGTCCTTGTACAGCGTGCTGTTCGGGTAGACCTCGACCTTGACCCGGCCCTTCGTACGCTCCTCGGCCAGCTGCTTGAATTTCTCCGCGCCCTTGCCCTTGGGCGTGTCGACGGCAACGACGTGGCTGAACTTGATGATGATCGGCTGCTGTGCGGGTGCCCCGAACGCAATCGCTAAACTAGCCAGTGCGACACTTAGTGTTGCAAACTTCGTTGCGACCTTCATGACTCCTCCACATAGGGTGCAAAAAGACGCTGCTATTTCCAACCGATGCTCACCATCTTGCGACGCATGAAGGCGATTTGCGTTGCGAGCGGCAACTCCTTCGGGCAGACATCGTGGCAAGCGAGCAAGGACATGCAACCGAATACACCGCTGTCGTCACCAACCAGTTCGTAGAAGTCTGCGTCGGTGCGCGTGTCGCGCGGGTCGAGCCGGAAACGGGCGATCTTGTTCAGGCCGACCGCGCCGACAAAGTCTTCGCGCATGCGCGCGGTGCCACAACCGGCGACGCAGCACCCGCATTCAATGCAGCGATCAAGTTCGTAAATTTTCTGCGCCAGCTCCGGCTCCATGCGCTCCTCGAGCCGGGAAGTGTCCACCTCTTTCTGGCGCATGTGCACCCAGGTCTGCAGCCGTTCGCTCATCGCCCGCATCCACTTGCCGGTGTTCACCGAAAGGTCGGCGATCAATTCGAAGACCGGCAGGGGCGCCAGCGTGATCTCCGGGTCCAGGTTCTTTGTCAGCGTACGGCAGGCGAGCCCTGGGCGCCCATTGATCAGCATCCCGCAGCTGCCGCATATCCCGGCGCGGCAGACGAAGTCAAATTGCAGGGATGCGTCCTGCTTTTCGCGGATTTCGTTGAGCGCGATGAACAGCGTCATTCCCTCGGCCTCTTCGAGTTCGTAGGCCTGCATGCGGGGAACACTGCCGCGCTCCTGCGGGTTGTAGCGCAGGACGCTAATCCGCACCTTGCGCCGCGGTCGTTCAGGCGGCCCCGGCGGGGATGCCATGGCGGTGGCTCCGGTCATGTCGGGCTCGGTCGTTGCGGGCCTGCGGGAGACGGTGGCAGCGGCTCATCGATGCGCTCGTTGGGTCCGCGGAAGCGCTCGGGCATGAGCTCAGCGTACGGCATCAGGGCCTCCTGTACGACCCCGCGGCCGGCACTGACGAGCCTGGTCCTGATCGCCTCCACCTCCGCGGTACGACGCGCCGTGTCGGGATGCTCGACGTAGTCCTTCGCCCCATATCCGCGCCACCCCGGCGGCAGCTCCATCTGCATCACGTCAAGCGATTCGCGTGCCAGCGTCGGCAGCATGTCGTCGGCGCTCTTCCACGTTGCTAGCGTGCGGTTCAGCCATTCGGCGTCGTCGCGCCGCGGATAGTCATGGCGAAAATGCGCGCCCCGGCTCTCGGTCCGAGTCAGCGCGCCGTAGGCGACGCACAGCGCCAGCCGCAGCATCTTCTGGACCCGGTAGGCGGAAACGAGCTCCGGATTTGCGCCACTTGCGGTGCAGCGCAGGCCGATGTTCTGACTGCGCCGCAGCAGCGACTGCAGCTCCTCGACCGCGGCGGCAAGCTCCCCGCCGGTGCGGAAGATCCCGACCTTGGTCGTCATGATCTCCTGCATTCGGACCCGCAATGCGTTGGCTTCTTCCCCGCCCCGGTTACCGGCGAGCGCGTCGAGCTTGGCCTGCTCGTGCTCCAGGAATTCGCGGATCAGGCCGGTGGAGAACTGCAGGTTGCTCTCGGGACGAGCACAGAAATCGGCAATGAACTCGCCCACGATCATGCCGCCGACGACGGTTTCCGCGACAGAGTTTCCACCCAGGCGGTTGAAGCCGTGCAGGTCCCAACACGCGGCTTCGCCGGCGGCGTAGAGTCCTTTGAGCGTCGGGCTACCGCCGGTGTGGTCAGTCCGGATCCCGCCCATCGTGTAATGCTGTGCCGGTCGCACCGGTATCCAATCCTTGATCGGATCGATGCCGAGGAAATAGTGGCAGATCTCCTTCACTTCGCGCAGATTGCTGTCGATGTGCTTGGCCCCGAGCAGGGTGATGTCGAGCCACAGATGCTCACCGAATCGTGACTTCACGCCCGCGCCCCGCCGGATGTGCTCTTCCATGCGCCGGGATACGACGTCGCGCGACGCGAGTTCCTTCTTCTCCGGCTCGTAGTCGGGCATGAAGCGCTTGCCCGCAGCGTCGCGCAGCAATCCACCGTCCCCACGGCAGCCTTCGGTGACCAGAATGCATGCCGGAAAGATTGCCGTCGGGTGAAACTGGATCGCCTCCATGTTGGCTACCATTGCCACGCCGGTCTCCAACGCCAGCGCCGTGCCGACGCCCTCGCAGATGACCGCGTTGGTCGTCGCGCGATAGAGGCGTCCCGCGCCGCCGCTCGCAATGGCGGTAGCCTTGGCAACGTACGCGACCAATTTCCCGGTCACGAGGTTGCGTACTACCGCACCATAGCAGCGCGACCCATCGTGGATCAGCGCCAGGGCCTCCATGCGCTCGTGCACGCTGATCGCGTGGGCGATTGCCTGGTCGCTCATCGCGTACAGCATGGCGTGACCCGTGCCGTCGGAGACGTAGCAGGCGCGCCATTTCTTGGTACCACCGAAGTCGCGTTGCATCACCAGTCCATGCGCTTCGTCGCGCTCCGTGATCGTGACCTTCTGCCCGTTGATGATCACCTTCCGGTCACCCTTCTGCACGCGGCTCCACGGCACACCCCACGCGGCAAGCTCGCGCACGGCCTTGGGCGCCGTGTCGACGAACATGCGCACGACGCGCTGATCGGCGCCCCAGTCACTGCCTCGCACGGTGTCTTCGAAATGCACGTCCTCGTTGTCGCCCATCGCCTTGACGACGTTGCCCAGGCTCGCCTGCATGCCGCCTTGCGCTGCCGCGGAGTGCGAGCGCTTGGGCGGGACGAGCGACAGGATGATCACGTCTTGGCCGCGGCGTTTGGCACCGATGCCGATCCGCAACCCGGCGAGGCCACCGCCGATCACCAGCACGTCGGTGTAGATCACGTTCACCGAAGGCTCCCCGCCGCGCCCCCACTGGCGGGTTGTGGTGACGACGCTTGCTGCGCCCCGGGAACGTAGCGCTCGCCATAGTGGTCACGGTGCTCGATGCCGATCTTGATATAGGCGGCCAGAGTCGCCACGCCAAGGACCAGAAAGAAGGCCGTCAGCGCCCATTTGGCGAGCTTGAGCCGACGCCGCACCGCGTTCGCATCGCCGCCTGCGAACCAACCCCATTTCACGGCCAAGCGGTACAGGCCGACCCCGCCGTGCACCTCGACGGTCAGCAGTAGCACGATATACAGCGGCCAGAAGTGGTCGCTCCAGACCCGGTCGGCGGATTCGAACGGCCCGATACGGTCGGGCCGGGTAAGCATGATGTAGAGGTGCACCGAGGCGAGAAAGAACAGGGCGAAGCCAGTGACAACCTGCCAGAACCAAAGGGTTGTGTCCTCGTGCCGCAGCATCCGCATGTGGCCGCGAAAGGTGCTGAACTGACGGTAGTTAATCGGGAATTTGCGCAGCGCCAGAATGGCGTGCGTTACCACGAGCGCGATGACCAGCGCGACCACGGTCGAGACAAGCCCCGGATAGGACCGGCCGAAGAGAAAATAGCCTTCAAAGAATTTCGTGACCATCCACATGACGTCCTTGCCAAGCAGGATCGACGAGACGAAGGCCATATGCGCCCACATGAAAAGGGCGAGCAGGAGACCCGAGGCGCTCTGCGCCAGGTCCAGCCTCGCCGGCCAATGGCTGCGCCGGGCAGGGTCGGTGAGACCGACGCCGGCGATGAGCGGGCCGCTATGCTCCATCGTGCGCTTCCTTTCCCGGCGTGGTCGACGCCGTGCTCGTTTCCGGGCTCGCGGTCCCGGCTGAACGGCCCGTCCACGGGCCGCTGCAGTCATCCGAGGCGAGGCCCTGAAGCTAGCGCGTGGTCCGTCGGCGAGTGTTGACCTGCGTCAAGATAGGTTTCGGCAATACGGGGACAATTCCCGGGTCGGCAGGAGGATTTTCCCCAATGAATGGGCCGCAAGGGCTTGCGGCGAACACCGAGGCGCGACCAGACATGTTCCAGATCCGGATTCACGGCCGCGGTGGTCAGGGCGTGGTATCGGGCGCCGAAATGCTGTCCGTCGCGGCGTTTCTCGAAGGGCGTTATGCCCAGGCGTTTCCCAGCTTCGGCTCGGAGCGCATGGGCGCGCCCGTGATGGCGTTCTGCCGCATCGACGACAAGGAAATTCGCTTACGCGAGCCGGTCCTGGAGCCCGATGCATTGATCGTGCAGGACCCGACGTTGCTGCATCAGGTCGACGTGTTCAGTGGCCTCCAGCCGCATGGCTATATCCTGATCAACTCGACGCGCAGCTTCGACGAGCTCGGGCTGGGCCCGTTCGCGCGGGGCGTCGGGCGCTATCGCCTGTGCTCGCTCCCGGCCACCGAGCTTGCGCTCAAGCACGTGGGCCGCCCGGTGCCGAACGCGGCGCTGCTCGGCGGCTTTGCCGCGGTTACTGAGCGGATCGCGCTGGCTTCGGTCGTCGCGGCCATCCGCCAGAAATTTCCTGCGGCGGTAGCGGAGAAGAACGTCGCCGCGGCGACGGAAGCATTCGAGCTCGCCGCCCAAGCGAAAGACACGATCGATGCTTAAACAGACCGAAGGATCGCGCGCGGTTGCAGAGGCGATCGCGCTTTGCCGGCCCCAGGTAATCTGCGCCTATCCCATCACGCCGCAGACGCATATCGTCGAAGCGCTTGGCGAGATGGTCAAGACCGAAGAGCTCGCCGGCTGTGAGTTTATCAACGTCGAATCGGAATTCGCCGCGCTGTCGGTAGCCATCGGCGCTTCGGCGGCGGGGGTGCGCACCTATACGGCAACCAGCAGCCAAGGCTTGCTGTTCATGGCCGAGGCCGTGTACAACGCCGCCGGGCTCGGGCTGCCGATCGTCATGACCATCGGCAACCGGGCGATCGGGGCACCGATCAATATCTGGAATGATCACTCCGATAGCATGTCGATGCGCGACGCCGGCTGGATCCAGCTCTACGCGGAAACCAACCAGGAAGCGCTCGATCTGCACATTCAGGCCTTCCGCCTCGCCGAAGTGCTGTCCTGCCCGGTGATGGTGTGCATGGACGGCTTCATCCTCACCCATGCCTACGACCGCGTCGACGTGCCGACGCAGCAGGAGGTCGACGCGTTCCTGCCGCGCTACGAGCCGCGGCAAATGCTTGACCCGGCCGATCCGGTGAGCATCGGCGCGATGGTCGGGCCAGAAGCATTCACCGAGGTGCGCTACCTGTCGCATCACAAGCAGCTGCGCGCGCTGGGATTGATTCCGGAGCTGGCCACTGCATTCCAGAAACAATTCGGCCGCGACTCCGGCGGGCTTATCCGCCCCTACCGCACCGAAGGCGCCGAGACGATCGTAGTCGCGCTCGGTTCGCTCAACGGCACGGTGCAGGAGGTCGTCGATGCAATGCGTGCCGACGGTTCACGGATCGGTTCGGTTTCCATTTGTTCCTTCCGTCCATTTCCGCTCGGCGTTCTGCGCGACGCGCTACAGCATGCAAAGCGCGTGGTGGTGCTGGAAAAATGTCTGGCCGTGGGCCTGGGCGGCATTGTTTCCGACGGGGTGCGCAAGTCCTTGTCCGGCATCGCACTCAACGGTTACACGGTCATCGCCGGCCTTGGCGGGCGCGCGATCACGCGGGCGTCACTGAGGCGATTATTCGAAGATGCCGAGCGTGACGAACTGGAGCAGGTTACCTTTCTGGACCTGAACGCGGACGTGGTGAGCCACGAACTGGAACGCGAAAGCATGGCTCGCCGCTCCGGGCCCACTGCCGAAGCGATCCTGCGCCGGATCGGCACGGTTGCATCGCGCATCGGCTGAACCGAGGAGAAGTGTCGTGCAAAAGCAAGAGCAGCAGATCAAGTTCTATCAGACCGGGACCTTTACCGTCGGCAATCGTCTTCTTGCGGACGACACGCGCTCGGTGCAGGCCGACATGCATCGGACGAACTCCCTGAATTCGGGGCATCGCGCCTGCCAGGGCTGCGGTGAAGCGCTGGGCGCGCGGTATGCCATTGATGCAGCGATGGAGGCGACGGGCAAGCAGCTGATCGCGGTCAACGCAACGGGATGCCTGGAAGTATTTTCCACGCCGTATCCCGAGACTTCGTGGCAGATTCCCTGGATCCACTCGTTGTTCGGCAATGCGGCCGCGGTTGCGTCGGGCGTCGCGGCGGCGCAGCGGGCGCTGGGCCGCACCGACGTGCGCGTGATCGCGCAGGGGGGCGACGGCGGCACGACGGACATTGGTTTCGGCTGTCTATCCGGTATGTTCGAACGCAACGACGACGTGCTCTATATCTGTTATGACAACGAGGCGTACATGAACACGGGCGTGCAGCGCTCGAGCGCGACGCCCCCGGCGGCGCGTACGGCCACGACCCCGGCGATGGGACGCGCTCCTGGCAACGTCTTCGGCACTGGCAAGAACGTGCCGCGCATCGCGATGGCGCACGGCATTCCCTACGTTGCGACTGCGAGTGTTTCCAATCTGCGCGACCTCGAGCGCAAGGTGCGTTACGCGATGGGAATGCACGGCGCACGCTACATTCACATTTTCGTGCCATGTCCCCTCGGTTGGGGCTCGGCGCCGGAGGACACGATCAAGTTAGCGCGCCTGGCAGTCGAGACCGGCCTGTTTCCGCTGTTCGAGGCGCAGGACGGCGCAGTCACGGCCAGTACCCCGATTCGGCACAAGGTTCCGGTCACCGAATACCTCAAGCTGCAGAAACGCTACGCGCATCTGTTCGGCAAGGAACCTGACCTCGAGCGCATCGCGCGGATCCAGAAGATGGCCGATCGGAATATCGCCGAGTTCGGCTTGCTGCCATAGGGATCGTCCATGGACAAGCCATACGCAATCACCCTCGATGTAGGCTCGAGCCTTGCCAACAAGACGGGCGCGTGGCGCACCAACCGGCCCCTGTATGTCGATCGCTTGCCCCCGTGTAACCACGCGTGCCCGGCCGGCGAAAACATTCAGGGCTGGCTCTATCGCGCCGAGTCCGGCGACTACGAAGCGGCGTGGCGAGTACTGACGGAGGACAATCCGGTACCGGCAATCATGGGTCGCGTCTGCTACCACCCGTGCGAGAGCTCGTGCAACCGCGGCCAGCTCGATGAGCCGGTCGGCATTAACTCGGTCGAGCGCTTTCTCGGGGACGAAGCCCTCAAGCGCGGCTGGAAGTTCGCTTTGCCCAAAGCCGAGAGCGGCAAGCGCGTGCTAATTGTCGGCGCCGGACCATCAGGATTGTCCGCGGCCTATCACCTGCGGCGCTTCGGTCACGGCGTCAAGATCGTCGAGGCAGGCCCGCTTGCCGGCGGGATGATGCGCTTCGGGATTCCCAAGTACCGATTGCCGCGCGACGTGCTCGACGGCGAGGTGCAGCGCATCCTCGACATGGGTGTCGAATTGCAACTGAACTCGAAGGTCACGAACATCGTCGACACGATGAACGCCGGCCACTTCGACGCGGCGTTCCTCGCCGTGGGCGCGCATATCGCCAAGCGCGCCTACATTCCGGCAGGCGAAGCCGCGCACATGCTCGATGCCGTATCGGTCCTGCGCAGCATGGAGGGTGAGGAAAAGCCAATGCTGGGCCGGCGCGTCGTGGTCTACGGCGGTGGCAACACCGCGCTCGACGTTGCGCGTACGGCGAAGCGACTGGGTGCCACCGAAGCGATCATCGTCTACCGGCGCACCCGCGAGAAGATGCCCGCGCACGACTTTGAAATCGAAGAGGCGCTGCAGGAAGGCGTGTTGATCAAGTGGCTGTCGACCATCAAAAACATGGCCGATGAGGGCACATTGACGGTCGAAAAGATGGCGCTCGACGTTACCGGCTTCCCCCAACCGACCGGAGAATTCGAGACCCTCGAGGCCGACTCGCTGGTGCTGGCACTGGGGCAGGACGTGGATCTCTCACTGCTCGATGGGGTCCCAGGGCTCGCCATCAAAGACGGCACCGTTCAAGTCGGACGCAACATGATGACCGGCTACGCGGGAATTTTCGCCGGTGGCGACATGGTGCCGTCGGAACGCACGGTCACCGTCGGGGTCGGTCACGGCAAGAAGGCGGCACGCCATATCAACGCCTGGCTCTCCAGTCGCAGTTACGAACCGGCCGCCAAGCATGAGCTGGCTACTTTCGACAAGCTGAACCCCTGGTATTACAGCGATGCGCCCAAGACAGTGCGTCCATTGCTCGAGCTCGCCCGCCGCACCTCCACTTTTGAGGAGGTCGTGGGCGGTCTCAACGAAGACAATGCGTTATTTGAAGCGCGCCGCTGCCTCTCCTGTGGGAATTGTTTTGAGTGCGACAACTGTTACGGGGTCTGTCCCGACAACGCGGTAATCAAACTCGGACCAGGCAAGCGATTCGAGTTCAATTTCGACTATTGCAAGGGCTGCGGGATCTGTGTCTCCGAATGTCCGTGTGGCGCGATCAAAATGGTTCCCGAGACCAATTGACAACCGGCATGCTCCCCAGGCAACGCCAACGGCCGGCAAAGCGAGCGAGATCCGGAGGAACGAGCCATGTTGCAAAAAAGTCATGACGCTGTAGTGCCAAACACCGCCGTGCTGCCGAAAGGCATTGCGCTGTTGCAGGATCCGGCGCTCAACAAGGGAACCGCGTTCACCGAAGCCGAGCGCGATACCTTGCACCTGCGCGGCCTGTTGCCGCCACACGTGTCTTCGCAGGAACTACAGCTGGGCCGCGTGCTGGAGAACTTCCGCCGCCAGCCGAGCGATCTCGCAAAGTACATCAGCCTGCGCTCGCTGCATGACCGTAACGAGGCCCTTTTCTTCCGCCTTCTCATAGACTATCCGGATGAAATGATGCCCATCGTGTATACGCCGACGGTGGGGTTGGCGTGCCAGCGCTATACGCATATCTTCCAGCGGCCGCGCGGCATCTTTGTCAGCGCGGCCGATCGGGGTCGCGTCGCAGACGTCCTTGCCAACTGGCCGCACCGTGACGTGGCGATCATCGTCGTCAGCGATGGTGAGCGCATCCTGGGCCTCGGGGACCTGGGCGCAAACGGCATGGGCATCCCGATCGGCAAGCTCTCGCTCTACACCGCTTGCGCCGGCGTGCCTCCGACCGCCTGCCTGCCGGTGCTGCTTGACGTCGGCACCAACAATTCCGATCTGCTCGACGATCCGCTCTACATCGGCCTGCATCGATCGCGCGTGCGCGGCGAGGAATACGATGCCTTGCTCGAGGAATTCGTCGTCGCAGCCGGCAAGCTCTTCCCCGGCGTAGTGATTCAATTCGAAGACTTTGCGACCCATAATGCGTTCCGGTTGCTGCAGAAGTATCGTGACCGGATCCCGACTTTCAACGACGACATCCAGGGGACCGCCGCAGTGGCGGTGGCGGGATTGCTGTCCGCTCTCCGGGTCACCGGTGCCACCCTCGGTGCACAGACATTGCTGTTCCAAGGCGCCGGGGAGGCCGCCACGGGGATTGCGAATCTGGCGGTCGAGGCGATGGTCGCGAATGGCATGGACGCGGCGCAGGCGCGCAGGCGGTGTTGGCTCTTTGATTCGAAGGGTCTGGTCGTCAAAAATCGCGCCGATCTCGCCGCGCACAAGCAACCCTACGCGCACGACCACGTGCCCGTAGACAGCCTGCTCGACGCCGTCAAGACGGTGAGCCCCACCGCGATCATTGGCGTCGCCGCCGTGGGTGGAGCCTTCACGGAAGAAGTCATGCGCACCATGTCGGTCCAAAACGAACGGCCGATCGTGTTCGCGCTGTCGAACCCGACTTCCAGGTCGGAGTGCACGGCCACCCAGGCGTATCGCTGGTCGGATGGCCGCGCCCTGTTCGCCTGCGGTTCCCCGTTCGATCCAGTGACCCTCGGCGACCGTAACTTCGTGCCGCGCCAGGGCAACAATTCATACATCTTCCCCGGCGTCGGCCTGGGGGTCATCGCCTCCGGAGCAAGCCGCGTCACCGATGCGATGTTCATGGCGGCCGCGCACGCGCTCGCCGCGCAGGTCAGCGAGGATGATCTGCAGCAGGGAAGCCTGTATCCTCCGCTCAACAACATCCGCGAGGTGTCAGTGCACATTGCCGCCGCGGTCGCCGCGGTGGCCTACGGCGAGGGGCTGGCGCGCGTGACGCAGCCTGCCGACCTGCTAGGGTTCATGCGGGCGCAGATGTACGAACCCCGCTATGCTACGTACGTAGCCGGCTGAAAGCCGGCACCAATGGCCGCGCAACCCGGACTGGAAAATGTGCACGCAAGGTGAGACACGATGAGGGAGACGATTCTGGCAATGCTTCGCCACCATCCGTTCGTGGCGGAATTCGAGCCCTGGCAAGTTGAAAAGCTCGCGACGCTGGCCAAGGAGGTACGCTTCGAACGGGATCAGATTCTGTTCCATGTGGGCGACGAGTGTTCGGAGTTCTACCTCATCATTACCGGGCTGGTAGCGCTCGAAATCGCCGCGCCGGGGCACACGTTTCGCGTGCAGACGTTGTTCGCGGGCGACGAACTTGGCTGGTCTGCGTTGTTGCTGGGCCGTGGCAAGCACCTGCAGGCACGAACGCTGGAGCGCGTGGATGCGCTGGCGTTCGAAGGCTCGGAGCTGCTGGCGGCCTGCCGGGAGGATACGCTGTTCGGCTTTACCTTGATGCAACGGCTGCTGGGCGTCGTGGCCGAGCGGCTGCAGGCGACGCGCCTGCAACTCATGGATGCGTATTCTCCAATCGCGGCACGCGCAGGGGCGTGAGGGGCCGAAGTCGAAACAGACAGGCTTAGGCACCCAGTCAGGCAGCGTGGCACCCATTTCTGAAGCGGTGCAGCTGGGCCGCCGCACGGACCCCGACGCGGTCTTGCTAGCGCGCCAACCGCTGGTGTGAACCCCATCGCAATCACGCTGTTGCTCGCTGTCGCGCTGGCGGGGTTCTGTGCGCTCGCCTGGCGCAAACTCGCCATCGTCGTGAAGCTCGCGCCGGAAGTGCGCTGGGACCGGCCGCTGGCGCGCTTGCAGGCCGTTCTCGTGAACGGCTTCCTGCAGTCGCGCATGGTCAGGCGGGAATGGAAGCCGGGCCTGATGCACGCGGTCATTTTCATCGGTTTCACGACGCTGCTGGCGCGCAAAGTGCAGCTGCTCGTGATCGGCTACGACGAGACATTCGTCTATCCGGGGCTCGCTGGGGGCCTGTTTGCTACCTTCAAGGACGCGATCGAGCTCGCCGTGCTCGCTGCGGTCGGTTATGCGTTCTGGCGCCGCTTGGTACAGAAACCCGCTCGGCTTGAGCGCAATCGCGAGGCATTGCTGATCCTGTCGCTGATTGCGGCGATCATGGTCACCGATTTCCTGTTCGATGGCTTCCGCTTTGCGCTGCTGGCATCTACGGATGCGCACATTGCGCACGAGCGGGCGTTCGCCTTCGCGGGTGACGCGGCCGCTCGGATGCTATCGGGCCTAGCACCCCGCCGGCTCGTCGCCGGTTACGAGGGGTTGTATTGGCTGCAAATGGGGACGGTGCTCGCCTTCCTGGTGATCCTGCCCAGCGGCGAGCATTTCCACATCGTCACCGCACTGCCCGCACTGTTCTTCCGGCGCGGCGGGCCGGCCAACCGCGTGCCGACGCTCGACTTGGATGCGATCATGAACGCAGACGACGCCAGCAACATGAAGATCGGCGTGCGCACCGCGGGGGATCTGAGCTGGAAGGACGGGCTCGATGCGTTTACCTGCACCGAATGCGGGCGCTGCAAGGACGCGTGCCCGACCTTCCTGACCGGCAAGCCGCTCGCCCTGAAGTGGGTCTACGACAACCTCAAGGGTCACCTGCTTGCGCAGCGCAAGGCAATTGTCGTCGGTGACGATACGGCGCTGCCGGCTCTGGTGGGCGAAGTGATCGCGCCGGAGACGCTTTGGGCGTGCACGACCTGCGGCTACTGCGAGGCCGCCTGCCCGATTGAACTAGAGCATCTGCCGCGCTTCTATCGCATGCGCCAGCACCAGGTCCTGATGGAAGGCGCGTTCCCGCACGAGCTCAAGGCGGTATTCGACGCCTACGAAGTGCAGAGCAATCCCTGGGGACTGCCAGCCGATACGCGCGGCGACTGGGCCAACGGGCTCGGGATCCCCGTCGTGCAGACGGCCGAGGATGTGCAGGCCCTCGACTATCTATTCTATGTCGGCTCGGCCGAATCGTTCGATCCGCGGGCGCAGCGCATCGCCATCGCGTTCGCAAAAATTCTCGACCATGCCGGGGTCCGCTTCGGCATCCTCGGCCAGCGCGAGACCTCGACCGGGGAATGCGTGCGCCGCGCGGGTAACGAGATGCTCTTCCAGCAGCTCGCCCGCGCCCTGGTCGAGACCTTGAACGGATTGGGGGTTACGCGCATCGTGACCTGCGATCCGCACGCCTTCAATACACTCAAGAATGAATACCCTGAATTCGGCGGGGACTACGAAGTGGTGCACCACACGCAGCTCATCGCACGGCTGATGGCGGCCGGCCGCATCCGCGTCGCCCCAGCCTTTGAGCGCGTGATCTACCACGAGCCATGTTACCTCGCACGGCACAACGGCGAGTACGAGGCGCCGCGCGCCATCCTCGCGCGGCTGACGCGCGATGCGCCGCTTGAGTTCGATCTGCGGCGAGAAAAGTCGATGTGCTGCGGCGCTGGCGGCGCGCGCATGTGGATGGATGAGAGAATTGGCCGTCGCATCAACGTCGTCCGCGTCGAGCAGGCGCTACCGCAGCGGCCGAGCGTGATCGCGACGGCCTGTCCTTATTGCGCGACCATGATGCTCGACGGCGCGAAGGCGCTCGGCCGGGAAGCGGATATCGCCACCCGCGACATTGCCGAGCTCGTTGCCGACGCGCTTACAACTGATCGATTACCCAACCCGGAAACACCGATAGCAGCAGCGCAGCCAGCAAGCAGATGAAGCTCGCACCGACTTCCAGTCGTCCAAGCGCGCGGCGCGCTGGCGCGGGTGCCTCCGCGCTCATGAACAGGTATTGGATGACGCGCAGATAGAAGTAGATCCCGAGGTAGCTGCCGATCAAGCCCAGGACCGCATACAGCGTGTACCCAGCCGCCATCACGTTCTTGAAGATGAGGAACTTGGCGATGAATCCGGGGAAGGGCGGGATACCGGCCAGCGAGAGCATGGCGATAGCGATCATCAGCGCGGCGAAAGGCTGGCGCTGGAACAGGCCCCTAAGGTTGTCCAGGCGGTCGCGCGTCACATCGTTTGCGTCGGGCGGCAGCGCGGCGAAGGCAAGTACGTTCATCAGCCCATAGGCGAGCACGTAGAAGCTGACCGCCTGGAATCGGCCCGGTCCCTCGCCCAAGAGCGCGTAGAAGAGATAGCCGGCGTGAGCAATGGAAGAGTAGGCCATCATGCGGCGGAAGCTTTGCTGTCGCATGGCTGTCAGATTGCCCCAGACAATCGAGAGCAGAGGCAGGACCGCGAGCAGGTCGGCCAGCGGCCGCGACACCGGGGCAGTCCCAAACAGGTGCACGACAGCGAGGAGCACAGCAGCCTTGACGATCGTGGCCATGTACGCGGTTACCGGCACCGTGGCACCTTCGTAGGCGTCCGGGGCCCAGGCGTGGAACGGGACGATGGCTGCCTTGAGGAAGAAGGCCACCAGGACCAGCACCACCGCGACATTGGCCATGGTGTCGTGTGAGTCCAGCGCCCGAGTGAACGTGGAGAGCGCCAGCGAACCGCTACCGCCATAGAGCATGGCGACGCCCATCAACAAGGTCGCCGTCGCGGTGCCGCCGAGCACCAGGTACTTTAGGGCCCCCTCGGCGCTCTCCGGGCGCCGGAAGGCGAGCAGCACCAGCGCATACACCGGCAGCGACAGCAGCTCGAGCCCGAGCAAGAGGGTAAGGAAACTGTCCGCCGAGAGCAGCAGGCAGGCGCCATAGAGGGAGGATAGGAACAGCACGGGAAATGCGCGCTCGCCAGACTCGTCGCGCGCGATCAGCAACACGGGAACGGCGAGCACCAGCACGATGGCCTTCCCCAGCAACGGGATCGCTCCCACAGAGTATTGCCCCGGAAACGGCGCGGCGGCAAAGCCGGTGAAGCCCTGCAGAAGCGCTGCGACGCTCGCGCCGCCGACGGCGCACAACGCCACAGCAAGCCTGTCCCGCGACGGGCGCGCCGCGCTATCGAACGCGAGCAGGAGCACGATCCCGGCGAGCAACAAGTGCTCGGGGAGCATCGCCATGAGTGCGTCTTGCCAGTTCATCGTCCGTTGCCGGTGTTGCCCGAGGTGAGCGAGGGTGGCCGCGTGTCACGCGGGACAGGGTGTGCCGCCAGGCGGGCCGCCATCCGGGTGCCGCTTCGACTCCCCGCGACGAGCTGCTGGTACTGCCTTGCGGCGAGCTCGGTCTTGCGCATCGGCTCGTCCGGAAAAAGGCCCAGTGCGAAGACCGCCACGACAATTGCCCCGAGGATCGCGTATTCCCGCAGGTTGAGGTCGTGGAGCGGCTGATGCGGCGCCTTCGCGCCCCCGAACAGGAAACGCTGGGCAAACCCCAGCATGTAGAGCGCGCCGAGTGCGACGCCGGCGACGGCGCTCGCGCTCAGCAGCAGCGGGTAGCCCGCGCCCTGCACGTATTGCGGCCACGCCGCCCGGAACGCGCCAAGGAGTACCAGGAACTCGCCGGTGAATCCGGAAGTTGTCGGCAGACCGATCGCCGAGAGCGTCAGCAGGGCGAAGAAAACCGAGTACAGGGGCAGGAGCTTCGCCAGCCCACCGTACGCGGCGAGTTCACGCGTGTGGCAGCGCTCGTAGATCATGCCGACCATGAGGAAGAGCCCGCCGGCGATCAGCCCGTGGCTCACCATCTGTACCACCGCACCTTGGATGCCAAGCAGATCAAGGCTGACGAGGCCCAGCATGACGTAGCCCAGATGACTGATCGACGAGTAGGCGATGATCTTCTTGATGTCGGTCTGCACGAGCGCGAGACAGGCGCCGTAGAGGATGCTGATGACCGCGAGGGTCTGGAATACCGGCGCAAGCAGGCGTGTGGCGTCGGGGAACAGGGGAAAGGCAAGCTTCATGAAGCCGTAGGTCCCCATCTTCAGCAGAACGCCGGCCAGGATCACCGAGCCCGCGGTCGGCGCCTCGACGTGCGCGTCTGGCAGCCATGTATGCAGCGGCACAATGGGCACCTTGATCGCGAACGAGAGCGCGAACGCGGTGAGCAGCAACGTCTGGACAGACAGGGGAAGCTCGGATCGATAGAGATCGGCAAAGGCGAAGGACGTCACGCCGGTCGTCGCATTGAGCGAATAGACGAGATAGATCACCGCCGCGAGCATCAGGATGCTGCCGAAGGCGGTGTAGAGCACGAACTTGAGCGTCGCGTAGATGCGACGCTCACCGCCCCAGATGCCGATGATAAAAAACAGCGGGATGAGCATCGTCTCCCAGAACAGGTAGAACAAGAACAGGTCCTGGGCGAGGAACGTTCCCAGCATCGCGAACTGGAGTGCGAAGACCATGGCGTAGAAAAGCTTCACGTCCTTCTGGATGGCGCTGAACGCGCCGGCAACGACCAGCGGGCCCAGGAATGCGGTCAGCAGCACCAGCAGCACGTTATAGCCGTCGAGACCGATCTGGTAATACACGCCCCAGGCGGCGATCCAGGGCAGACGCGTTTCGAACTGAAGGCCTTCCGTGGCGGCATCGAAGCGCGCGTAAAGCCAGGCGGCGAGGAAAAATTGCAGCAGCATCACGGCGAGCGACAACCAACGCACGCGGTCGTCCTGCCGCGGCGGCAGGGCGATGATCGCCGCGATGCCGGCAAGCGGCAGGTACAGGAAAACGTTGAGCACCCAGACGTCAGCCATGGTGCCCGCCCCAGGCAATCGCGGCGATGATGCCGACGAGTACCAGTAGCGCATACACGTGCAGGTTGCCGTTCTGCACGCGGCTCAGGCCGGCCGCAGTGCGCCGCCCGAGTGCAGCGAGGCCGTGCAGCGAGCCGTCGAGGATTTTTTGGTCGCCAAGCCGGAAAAACACCCGATCGGAGATCCAGTACAGCGGCCGTGCCAGCAACCGGTCGTAGGCCTCGTCAACAAAGTACTTGCCGGAAAGGACGCGGTGCAGCCCCGGGAAACGGCGGCGCAGGCCCTCGGCCCGCACCCCGTCGCCTCCATACACGATCGCCGCCGCAGCGAGTCCGGCCAGTGCGAGAGCGATCGATAGGACCATAAGCGGTGTCTCGAAGGGCTCGCGCGCGGGCGCTATTTCGGGTAGCAGCAGCAGCGGTGCGAGAAACTGCGGCAGCGCCAGGAAGCCTCCGATCGCCGACAGTACGGCGAGCACGATCAGCACGCCGGTCATCGACATTGGGGACTCGTGCACATGGCGTTCGGTTTCCGGACTCATCCGGGAGCGTCCGAAAAAGATGAGCCACAGCAGCCGGAACATGTAGAACGAGGTCAGCAACGCGGTCGTCGCGCCCACGACGAAGAGCAGCGGCGAGCCGCCGCGGTTGCTGGCGAAGGCATACCAGAGGATCTCGTCCTTGGAGAAGAAGCCGGCCAGCGGCGGTACGCCGGCGATGGCGAGGGTGGCCACGGCGAAGGTCACGAAGGTCACCGGAATCCGGCGTGCGAGACCGCCCATCTTGCGCAGATCCTGCTCGCCGCCGAGGGCGTGGATCACGCTACCTGCCCCCAGGAACAGGCAGGCCTTGAAGAAGGCGTGGGTGTAGAGGTGGAAGATCGCCATGCTGTAGGCGCCGACCCCAAGTGCCACGAACATGAAGCCGAGCTGCGAGATCGTCGAGTAGGCGAGCACCTTCTTGATATCGGTCTGCGTGATGGCGATCGTCGCCGCAAAGAAGGCGGTGAGCGCGCCGATCGCGGCGACCACCGCGCTGGCCTCGGGCGCCTGCAGGTAGATGCCGGATAGACGCGCAACCAAGTACACGCCGGCTGTTACCATGGTCGCGGCGTGGATGAGCGCAGAGACGGGGGTGGGCCCAGCCATCGCGTCGGGCAGCCAGACGTACAGCGGAATCTGCGCCGACTTGCCCGTTGCGCCGATGAATAGCAGGATGCCCACCAGGGTCGCAGACACCGCGGGCAGGGTCGTGCCCCCGAATGCAGCATCGATGCGGTCCATGTCCAGCGTTCCCAGCGTCGTGTAGAGCAGGAACATGCCCAGCAGGAAGCCGGCGTCGCCGATGCGGTTGGCGATGAACGCCTTCTTGCCCGCGCGGGCCTTGTCCATGTCCTCGAACCAGAAGCCAATCAACAGATACGAAGCAAGCCCGACGCCTTCCCAGCCGACAAAAAGGACCAGCAGCGACCGGCCGAGCACGAGCAGCAGCATGAAGAACAGGAACAGGTTGAGGTACGAGAAGTAGCGGGCGTAGCTCGGGTCGTCCTTCATGTAGCCGATCGAGTAGAAATGAATGAGCGATCCCACGCCGGTCACGATGAGTGCCATCACCGCGCTCAGGCGATCGAAATAGAAGGCCACCTCGAAGCGGTTGTCGCCAATAACCGCCCAGGTGTAGGCGATCTCGAGCCGTGGCGACCCGCCACCGGCCTGGAGGTCGAGCAAGCATTGGACGGTTGCGATGAAGGCCAGGATCGGCAGGCCGCAGCCGACGGCCGACACGAATGGTTTGCCGAGCCGGTTGCCCGCCAGGCCGTTGACGAGGAATCCAGCGAGCGGCAGCGCGACGATCAGGCTGAGCAGGTGGCTCACCGGCTATCCCTTCAGATCCGCGTATGCGTCCAAGTCGAGCTCGTCCTTGCGCCGCACGAGGAGGAGCACGATGGGAATGGCGATGGCGATTTCGGCGGTGGCGATCACGAAGACCAGGAAGACGAGCACCGCCCCAGCTGCAGTAGCGGTCCGCTGCGCAAACGTCACCAGGGCCAGGTTGACGCCGTTGAGCATGAGCTCCATGCACATCAGCATGATCAGTACGTTACGCCGCACGATGACGCCAAGCAGTCCCAGCGCAAACAGCGCCGTCGACGTCGCGATGAGCATCTGCAGCTTATCCACGGTGCTTGCGTCCTACTTCGAGTACGGCCAGCGCCGCCACGACGGCGGCGACGAGCAGCACGGAGACGAGTTCGAATTGCAGCCAGTACGCGTTCAGAAACTCGGCCGAGAAGTGCTGCAGGCGAAACAGCGTGCCACCGCCCGCCGCGTCGTTCGTCGCGGGCAGGGCGCTCCATAAGGCGTGCGCGAGGATCGTGAGGAGCAGCAGTGCTGCCGCGATGCCGGGCAGCAGCAGCCGCGAGTAGCGACGCGTGAAGGAGCGATCGCGCACGTCCAGAAGCATGATCGCGTAAACGATGAACACCATCACCGCGCCGACGTAGATGAGGACCTGAAACACCGCAATGACGTGCACGCCGAGCAGAGCGTAGACGCCGGCGAGCGAAAGCATGGTGGCGATGAGTGCCAGCGCGACACGCATGGGATGCCGCAGCACCAGCATCGAGGTGGCGGCGGCGAGCGACGTGCCGGCAAACAGCCAGAGGAGCCAGGTCTCGATCATGAGGGTCCCTTCGCCTCGCGGGCGCCGCCTTTCGGTGGATAGGGTTTGGCGACATCGCGCTGGGGATTCCAGGTGAGCAGTTCGTCGAGCGACAGCCACAGCTGCCGGCGGTCGGCGGTCGGCAGGTTAGGCACTTCCTTGACCATGCGGATCGCGTCTTCCGGGCAGGCCTCGACGCACAGCCCGCAGAAAATGCAGCGCGAATAGTCGATCTCGAAGCGGGCGGGATATTTTGGATGGGCCGGGTCATCTGGATCGAACGCGGCCTCGATCTCGATGACCTTCGCCGGGCATACCGTCGCGCACAGGTTGCAGGCGATGCACTGCGGACGGCCGTCGGGTCGCTGGGTCAGCACATGCTTGCCGCGGTTGCCTGCGGCGTAGTCGGGTCGGGTTTCTTCGGGATAGTAGGTCGTGAGCGCACCCTTGCGCAGGGTGATCCAGCGCCCCATGTTCCTGAGGAATACCCCGCCGGTGATGCCGAGGCCGCGCAAGATCTCTGGCAAGTACGCACGCTCCCACCACGACATGGTGGGACGATTCCAATACTGCTTGCGCGCGTAGGGCTTCATGGGGGTTGCGGCGCGGGCAGGCTAGGGACGCAGCGCCCAGACGACGACGGCGGTTACCGTCAGGTTGGCCAGCGCCAGTGGAAACATGAACTTCCAGGCGAAGCGCAGCAGCTGGTCCCAGCGAAAGCGCGGCAGGGTCCAGCGCACCAGGATCTGGAAGCTCGACATGAGCAGCACCTTGACCAGGAACACGAAGAGCTGGATCACGACGATCACGCCGTGGCCGAGCGACAGGGCATGATTCCCCGGCAAGACAAATCCATCGTCGGTCATGAATGGCAAGTTGTAGCCGCCCAGGAAGAGCGTCGTGAACAGCGCGCCGATGATCGCGATCTCGATAAACTCGGCGAACATGAACAGCCCCATCTTCATCGCGCTGTACTCGGTGAAGTAGCCGGCGATTAGCTCCGACTCCGCCTCCGGCAGATCGAAGGGTATGCGTTTGTTCTCGGCGATCGCGGCGGTCAGGAAAAGAATGGCCGCCAAGGGCTGGAGAAAGATGCCCCACGCGGGGAGGAATCCCAGCAGCACACCCGACTGCTGCTGCACGATGGCGTTGAGGTCGACCGTGCCGTAGATGAGAATGAGCCCCAGAACGGTGAGCCCCATGATCAGCTCGTAGGAGATCATCTGCGAGCCGGCCCGCAGCGCCCCCAGCAGCGAGAACTTGTTGGACGACGACCAGCCCGCAAGCATCGTGCCGATGATCGTCAAGCCGCCGAAAGCAAACACCACCAGCAGCCCGGCATCGAGGCGGGCGATCTGCATGGGGTAGGCCCGGTCGCCGAACCAGGCGGAGAGCGCCGGTGCGCCGTGCAGCAGCTTGGCCGGCACGAGCACGCCGCCGAAGGGGATTACCGCAAAGACGAGCAGCACCGGGGTGAACACCGCCCACGGCGCGAGCGCATAGGCGAAACGGTCGTAGGCGTTGGGCCTGAAGTCCTCCTTCAGCATCATCTTGAGCCCGTCGGCGAGGCCGTGAAACAGACCCCACCACACGAGCTTGATCTGGGTGAAGGGGATGCGTACGTAGGCGCGATTCGCGCCGATCCGGTCGGCCATGATGGCGCCCTGCTTGCGCTCGACCCAGGTGAGCACGGTTCCGAACACGAGCAACACGGCGACCACGTAGGCGATGAAGACCAGATAAACGACCAGATCCTGGATCATGCCGGTACGCTCTCGGTGGCGGCGAGCGCGGCGAACAGCGACTCGGCGTCGACAACCGAAGACTTTTTAGGAAAACACACCTCGAAGGCGCTCACGATGCCAGCGAAATTGGTGTAGCGCCCGCGTCGCTCGGTCTGGATGCTGATCGGAATGAATACGTCGGCGTGGCCGTTTTCCGGCTGCAGGTAGGCGTTGAGGAAGATGGTCCGTGCCGCGGCCGGCACGCGCGCGAAGTCGAACCCTTCGCCCCAGATCAGGACCAGGTCGGTATCCTCGGCCAAGGGGCGCGTGCCGTCATCCTGCTGCGGAAACAAGGCGCAGGCCGCGGCCGTATTGGGATTCTTGTCCGCGCGGATGAGCAGTTCGTCGTCGAGTCGTTCCCCCGGCTGCGGCGCCCAGTCCTGCTTGACGAACGCGGCGACGCGCGCGCCGAGCGTATGCTTGAACGCCCCGAGCTCTTCGTTTGAGCCCCAGCTCGACACCAGCGCGACGGGGTGTCGGGCGCCAGCCAGCAGACGCCGGGCGGCCACAATCGCCGCGGGCAACTCGACGGCAACGCCTTTTTGCATCGCCTGCTCCGCGCGCGGGCGCTCGAAGATCTGCGCCAGATCACGCCCCTTGTTACAGATCCAGGGACCGTTGACCCGACTATTCTCGAGCGGCGTCACGCGCTCGATGGCGACGTTGCGCCGCGGGTCAAGCGCGTTGAGCTTCCATTCGGGTTTGCGGTGCCAGATCTGCACCGTGCAACCGCGCGCGCACCCGGGACAGACGGATCGAGTCGGCTTCAGATACCAGACCCGGGCCCTGTACAGGAACGGACGCGAGAGCAGCGCGCCAACCGGACAGAGGTCGATGATGTTGTCCGAATAGGGGTCGGTGTCGAGCGGATGATCTTCGGCGGCGCGCACGAGCGCGGTGTCGCCGCGTTGCACAATTCCCAGCGCGTTCGACTTCGATATCTCTCGCGTGAAACGCACGCAGCGCGAGCAGAGGATGCAGCGTTCGTTGTCGAGCACGATCCGCTTGGATAGCGGGTAAAACTTCGTCGAGCGCACCTTGGCATCGCGCGATAGAGACGGCGCGCCGTTGTACTTGTAATGATAGTCCTGGAGCTTGCACTCGCCGGCCTTGTCGCAGATGCCGCAGTCGACCGGATGATTGAGCGTCATGAGTTGCATGATCGACTTGCGATACGCCTTCACCACATCGGAGTCGGTCAGTACGCGCAAGCCCTCGGCAACCGGCATGTTGCAGGCAATTTCCGCCCAGCTGCGCCCCTCGACCTGGACAGCACAGATGCGGCAATTGCCCGCTATCGACAGCTCGGGATGCCAGCAGAAATTCGGGATGTAAAAGCCATGTGCCAGAGCCGCCTGCAGGATGCTCTGATCACGCTCGGCCTGGACCGGGTGTCCGTTTATAAAGATCTCGGGCATTCCAGCGTTCCATTGCAGCGCGACCGCTTGTACTCGATGTAGTACTCGAACTCGTCGCGGAACTTGTTCAGAATGCCGCTCGTCGCGTAGCCGGCGGCGTCCCCCATCCCGCAGATCGTCGTGCCGTCGTTCCAGGCAGAGATCTGATACAGGCGCTCGATGTCCTCGGCACGCCCCGCACCGGCGACGATGCGGTCGATGATGCGATGGAGCCACCCCATGCCTTCGCGGCAGGGCGTGCATTGTCCGCAGGACTCGTGGTGGTAGAAGCGCAGCAGCACCTGCAGGAGGCGCACCATGCACGTGCCGTCGGCGATGACGATCATGCCGCCCGAACCCATCGAGGAACCCGCGGCTTGGAGGGCCTGATTGTCGAGGGTCAGCGGCTCGATTTCCTTTGCCGTCAGCACCTTGGTCGAGATACCGCCCGGAATGATCCCTTTGAGCGCTCGCCCGCCGAGGACGCCGCCGCAATCCTCGTAGATGAACTTGGCGAATGGGTAGCCGATCTCGATCTCGTAGACGCCTGGCCGGGCGATATGGCCGGAAATCGAAATCAATCGTGTGCCGGGATCCTTGGTCGTACCCACCTCCCGGAAGGCCGCACCGCCATGCGTAATGATCCAGGCGATGTTGGACAGTGTCTCGACGTTGTTGATAACGGTTGGCTTCTGATACAGGCCGCGCACCGTCAAGCGCGGCGGGCGATTGCGAGGGTATCCCCGCTTACCCTCGATCGAGGTGATCAGCGCCGAGGCTTCACCACATACGTAGGAGCCCGCGCCGCGATAGATAACGAGGTCGCACGCGAAGTCGCTGCCGAGTATGCCCTCGCCGAAGTAACCAGCGGCGTACGCTTCTTCCAGCGCAGCGGCGAGACGCCGATAGGGCCGGTCGAACTCCCCACGGATGTACACAAATGCGTTGCGCACCTGCAACGCGTACGCTGCGATTAGCGCCGATTCGAGCAGCAGGTGCGGGGCGTATTCGAGAATCCAGCGATCCTTGAAGGTCCCTGGCTCGCCTTCGTCCGCATTGGCACAGAGGTAATGCGGCTGGCCGTCGTTTGGATTCACGACCGCCCATTTGCGACCCATGGGGAAGGCCGCGCCGCCGCGCCCCTGAATGCCTGAAGCATTGACCTCCGCGGCGACCTGCGACGGCGTCATCCGCCGCAGCGCCTTCTCCAGTGCCCCGTAGCCACCGCGCGCACGGTATTCGGCGAGCGTGTGCGAGCTCGCCGTTACCGGAAACGTCATCAGGAGCTTGGTGTTCGGCACGTCAGCGCAACGCCCCGAGCAGGGCGTCGACCTTCTCCGGCGTCATGCTCTCGTAATAGGTATCGTCGACCATTACGACCGGAGCGGTGCCGCAGGCGGCCAGGCACTCGACCGTCGACAGCGTGACGCGACCGTCCGCAGTGGTCTCGCCCGGTGCAATGCCGAGCTTTCGGCTCAGGTGCTCGAGGATCCGCTCCGCACCCAGCAACGAGCACGACAGGTTGCGGCAGGCCTGGATGTGGCAGCGGCCAATGGGTTGGCGACGCAACTGCCCGTAGAAGCTCAGGACTTCCTCGATCTGGATGCGCGGCACGCCGAGATAAGCGACGAGACCGTCGATGTCCGCGTCGGCCACGTAGCCGCGGTCTTCCTGGATGCGGCGCAGGCAGGGCAGCACCAGCGAAGACGCGAAACCGGCCGGATATCGGGCGCGCAGGTTTTCGAATTCCGGAATCAGGTGTTGCATCGATCGCTCACCGGTGCTTTATCGGTCGCATTCCCCACCGATCATGTTCACCGACCCGAAGGTCGGAATGATGTCGGCAAGCTGGTATCCTTCGAGCAGGCGCTGCAGCCCGCCCATATGGACGAAACTGGGCGAGCGGACGTGAAACTTGTAGGGCATTCCGCCGCCGGTGCTCACCAGGTAGAACCCAAGCTCGCCGTTGGCCGCCTCGTGCGCCGTGTAGACCTCGCCGGGAGGAACGTCCGGCCCGTCCATGATCAGCTTGAAGTGGTTTATCAGCGACTCGATCTCCGTGTACACGAGGCGCTTCTCCGGCAGGGAGCAGCGGCGGTCGTCGACGTTGAGCGGCCCTTCCGGAAGCAGATCCATCAGCTGCCGGATCATGTACACCGATTCGTCCATCTCCCGCATGCGAACGTAGTAGCGATCGTAGTTGTCGCCCTTGATGCCGACCGGAATGTCGAAATCCAGCTCGGCATATGCGAGGTAGGGAATATCCTTGCGCAGGTCGCGGGGAGCGCCGGTCGAACGCAGTATCGGCCCGGTGAAGCCCCAGTTGATCGCGTCGGCGGTCGAGATCACGCCCACGTCGCGGGTGCGGTCGATGAAGATGCGATTGCGGTCCATGAGCCCGTGAATGCGGGCAATGAATAGCTCGTACTGATCCAGAATGTCGCCCAGGCGTTTAAGCCAGCCGACGGGTAGATCGCGGGCGAGCCCTCCGATGCGGCCATAGGTGTAAGTCACGCGCGCGCCGGTGAGGTCCGCAAGGTGCTCGTAGACGTAATCGCGGACCATCACCAGATAGAGGAATGCCGTCATCGCCCCGAGTTCCATCAGCGACGCCGCCACGCAGGTCAGGTGATCGGCGACGCGCGAGTACTCCGAGAGCAGGGTGCGCAGATAGCGGCAGCGCGGCGTGATCTCGACGCCGAGCAGCGTCTCGACGGCCTCACAGTACGCGAAGTCGTTGATCAAGCCGGAACAGTAATTGAGCCGGTCGACGTAGGGCATCAGGTTGTGCCAAGTATGGTCTTCGCACTCCTTTTCGAAGCCACGGTGGAGATAACCGCAGTGCACGTCCACGCGCTGCACTTTCTCGCCGTCCAACGCGGCGATGACCTGGAGGGTACCGTGCGTGGCGGGATGCGACGGACCGATGCTCACGACGACCGTATCGTCGTCTTCACCGCGCTCGAAGGCCGGGCGGATGGGATTGGCAAGCGGGGTATCCAATCGGCTATCCAAGGTCGGCCTCATCATGTCCGGTAGGCGACCAGGGGCTGCTCCTGGTCCTTGCGGTAGTCCTTGCGCAGCGGGTGACCCTGGAAGCCCTCGTAGAGCAGGATGGGCCGCAGGTCCGGGTTGCCGCGAAAAACGATGCCGTACATGTCATGGCACTCGCGTTCCATGAAGTGCGCCGAGCCGTAGAGGGATACGAGCGAATCGACGACGGGCTCTGCCTCGGGGACGCGGGTCTTCAGCCGGACCCGGATCCGGTGGGCGGTGGAGTAGAAGTGATACACGACGTCAAACCGCGGCGCGCGCTGCGGCCAATCGACTGCAGTCACGTCGAGAAAAAGATCGAAGCCAAACTCCGAGGCGAGGCGGCGCGCGCTTCCGAGGATAGCGGCGGGGGGGGCCGTCAGCACCAACATGCCGTGCGACATGCTCGCCTCGCCTGTCGGGGAAACGAGCTCGCGGCGCATCAGATCGAGGATCGCCGGAGGCATTGTCAGAAGCTCGCGGTGATGATCCGATGCTGCGAGGATGCGATCCTGTCCTGCAGCTGCATGATCGCATCGATGACCGTTTCCGGTCGCGGCGGACAGCCTGGGACGTAGACATCCACCGGTATGATCTTGTCGATTCCGGCCACCGCAGCGTAGTTCTGATAGAACCCGCCGCTTGTCGCGCACGCGCCGAAAGCCATCACCCATTTGGGTTCGCACATTTGCGCGTAGACTTTGAGCAGGATCGGGGCTTGCTTGTGCGTAACCGTCCCCACCACCATGAGCAGGTCGGACTGACGCGGCGAAAAGCGCGGCAGGGCGGCGCCGAAGCGGTCGGTGTCATAAGGCGTCGAGCTCACGGCCATGAATTCCATCGCGCAGCAGGCGGTTACAAAGGGATACGGAAACAGCGAGAACTTGCGCGCCCAGCCGACAAACTCGTCCTTCTTGGTCGAGAAATAGTCGAATGCGGCGGACCGCGCGTGTGCCGGCTGGATCGGAATCGTGGCGCGGGGCATGGTCACTCCGTCACCGCATCTAGAAGCCGGGACCGATACACGTACAGCAGGATCAGGAGCAGCAGGGAGGCGAACAAGAAGAAGGTGAAGAGCATAAACCCGGTGAGCGGCTGCGCCCCAAGCGCCCAGATGAAAAGAAAAACCGTCTCCAGATCGAAGAGCATGAAGGCGATGGCGACGCCGTAATACTTGATCGGGACCGCCCGGGTGTTCCGCGTGTCGACGGGCGTGGCACCGCACTCGAAGGGCTCCTGTTTAAGCATCGACGCGGCTGGCTTGGGTCCGAGGTAACGGTTCATCACTAGCGTGACGAATACGAACCCGAGGATGGCCAGCAGGTAGAGCAGGAATGCGACGTACGGATTCACTGCCCACCAAAGCGCGACGCTGCTGCAATCGGCCCAGTTGCTTGCCAGATCGACGCCAACCGTGCGGGACAAGCGCTGCTTCGCTCCTCCCGGCTTTGCTTCCGTGGCGGATCGATTCGTTTCATGGCCTCGGGAAATCCGTGGGCACGCTGGGCAACGCCTCATTTGCACCGGCAGGGGCGTTACGTCAGACTTGCCCTTCGACGGTTGGCATACAGTAAACGCGCCATGTCGGCGCCCGTTTGACTTGGATCAACGGTCGTGAACGGCGCTGTCGATCGTTGCTTGTGGCACCGGGACCAGGAGGCGCCCTGCGAGTCTGGAGCCTCCGCCGAGCCGGGTGTGAATGTCCGGACCGTCGGTGTCCAAGCCGCCCAACCAGAGGGAGGAAAACCGCCAGTCGAACCGGCACCAGGTCTCCTGCCCTTGTCGGAGCCACTGACCATCAGTGCAAAGGCGATTCGGCCTCGCACCCCTTAGTACGCTGGCAATGACTTAGATCAAACCCCGTCCGCCGAGCGCAGAGTAAGTTACGGCAACCTTCCGTACCGTGTCTCGATGGGCCGCGCACGGGAGGGGCCGCGTTTCGTTATACCGCAAGGACCGCGCCTTGGAGCCGCGTAAGGCGGCGAAGACCGCCGAGGGCGGCATGCGATCCGCGGAGTGCGCAGGCTAACTGGAGCAACAGGAATGAGCGGGCTACTGGGGTACTCCTGCTTTGGAACTCCGCGACCGACCCGCGGGCACCAGCGCAATGCAGCTTTGCAAGGTCCGCGATCATGATTGACCACCTCGCGCCTGCCGTTCGCAGGGCGCCCGTGCTGCCACCGATGTCGCGTACCCCCGCCGGCGCTCTCAAACGGGCTCGCCCCCGGGTACGGGCGGCGCCGACGGAACGGCGGGGAACCGTGCAGGTTCGCTTCCCGCCATTCACACCCCGCGTTGGGCATTGATCGTCTCTATTGCCCGGGACCCAAGTGCACGCCGCTCGTCGCATCCCTGCTGGGCCGGCGCTTCGTCGGCCATACGCTGAGCTTTACCGCGAGGCGGCAGCGTTTATCCCGGCGGAGCGCCTGATCACCGATCCCTTGCGCTTGCTGACCTGGGGGACGGATGCGAGCTTCTATCGTCTGGTCCCCGCGATCGCGGCTGTGGTCGAAAGCGAAGAAGAAGTGATACGCCTGCTGGCGGCCTGCGCACGATTGGGCGCGCCGGTAACGTTCCGAGCCGCCGGAACCAGCCTTTCGGGGCAGGCGATCACCGACTCGGTGCTCGTGCTGCTCGGCGACAATTGGCGGCGCTGCGAGATTGGCGAAGATGGCGGGACAGTCACCCTGCAACCCGGAGTGATTGGTGCGGCGGCAAACCGTCGACTTTCGAGCTTCGGCCGCAAGATCGGGCCAGACCCTGCGTCGATCGACACGGCAAAGATCGGCGGCATCGTCGCCAACAATGCCAGCGGGATGTGCTGCGGGACGGCACAAAACAGCTATCGCACGCTCGCTGGGATGCGTGTGGTGCTTGCCGACGGCACGGTGCTCGATACGCGCGAGGCGGGGAGCCGAGCGGCATTCCTGGAACGAAAGCAGCAGCTTGTGCGAGAGCTCGACGCGCTGGCTCAGGCTGTCCGCGCCAACGAAAGCCTAGCCGCACGCATCCGGCACAAGTTCCGCCTGAAGAACACCACCGGCTACAGCCTCAATGCGCTGGTGGACTTCGAGGATCCGCTCGATATCCTCCCGCACCTGATGATCGGCTCCGAGGGCACCCTGGGGTTCATCAGCGAAATCACCTACCGCACGGTCCCGGAATATGCCGACAAGGCCAGTGCGCTCATCCTCTTTGGCGACCTGGAGACCGCGTGCCGGGCAGTCACTGCGCTCAAGAGCGCGCCGGTTGCGGCGGTCGAGCTCGCCGATCGCGCCGCCTTACGTTCGGTCGAAGCAGAGCCGGGCTTGCCGCAGGGCATCCGCATAGTGGGCCCCGGCGGGGCCGCGCTGCTGGTGGAAACCCGCGCTGCGGACGGCACCGTGCTCGCCGCTCAGGTGCGCGCAATCCACGCCGCCCTGGCGGGGATTCACACTGCGGAGCCGATCCGCTTCTCCACCGACGCGCAAGAATGCGCACGCTTGTGGAACGTGCGCAAAGGCATGTTTCCCTCGGTGGGGGCGATGCGCAAGGCGGGCACCACCGTGATCATCGAAGACGTCGCCTTTCCCGTCGAGCGCCTGGCCGAAGCAACCCTCGATCTGCAGCGGCTGCTCGCGGCGCACGGTTATCCCGACGCCATCATTTTCGGGCACGCGCTCGAAGGGAACCTGCACTTCGTGTTTACGCAGGACTTCAACGTTGCCGCCGAGATCGAGCGCTATCGGGGTTTCATGGACGCACTGTGCCCGCTGGTTGTCGAGAAGTATGACGGTTCACTCAAGGCCGAGCACGGCACAGGGCGGAATATCGCGCCCTTCGTCGAATTGGAATGGGGCGCCGAAGCGTATGCCCTGATGTGGCAGATCAAGCGCCTGTTCGACCCGGAAGGCTTGCTCAACCCCGGGGTCATTCTCAACGCCGATCGCGAAGCGCACCTAAAGAACCTCAAACCGCTGCCCGTCTGCGATGCGATCGTCGACCGTTGCATCGAGTGTGGGTTTTGCGAGCCCAAGTGCCCCTCCCACGGGCTTACGCTGTCGCCGCGGCAGCGCATCGTCGGCTGGCGCGAAATCGCGCGGCTCGAAGGCAGTGCCGGGGTCGACAGCGAAGTCTCCAGTTTGCGCGCGCTGTACGACTATCATGGCATCGACACCTGCGCCGCGTGCGGGCTGTGCGCGACGGCGTGTCCGGTGGGTATCGAAACCGGGTTTCTGATCAAGGCATTGCGGGGACGACGGGCAGGCCCGCTAACCCAGCGCATTGCCGAACTTGTCGCCGACCACTACGGTGCGGCTACCGGTGGCGTGCGCGCAGGCCTCGCGGCCGCCGACATGCTGCACGGGCTCGTTGGCACGAAGGCGATGCAGGCCTCGCTTGGAGGTTTGCGCATCCTCTCGGGCGGCGCGTTGCCCAAATGGTCGCCGGCGCTGCCACGGCCGATCAATTTTCGTCCGTCCCCCCACACGCCGTCTCCGAACGTCGACCGCGTCGTCTACTTTCCGAGCTGCGCCAGCCGGAACATGGGTGGTCAACGCGGCGACGATACCGAGGCCGTGCCCGCAACCGCCGAGCGCCTGTTCCGCAAAGCAGGATTCGAGGTGTCGTATCCGCAGCGGCTTACCGAGCTCTGCTGTGGCCAGCCGTTCGAAAGCAAGGGCCTGGCGGCAGTGGCCGACCGCAAGGCCGCGCAGTTGGAGCTTGCCTTGCGCGAAGCCAACGACAACGGGCGGTGGCCAATCGTCTGCGACACCAGCCCCTGTTCCTATCGCATGCAGCGCTATCTCGCGGGACGCCTCGCCGTGCAGGACGGCATCGAGTTCCTTCACGATTCGGTGCTGCCCCGTGTCGCCATCGAGCCCATCGATACCCCGGTTGCGATCCACCCGGTGTGCAGCGTGCGCAAGATGGGCACAGTCGACAAGCTCGCCGCTATCGCCTCGCGCTGCAGCAGCAAGGTCGTGGTGGTGGAAGAGGTGCTCTGCTGCGGCTTTGCCGGCGAAAAGGGCTTCGACCGTCCGGAGCTAAACGAATTCGCGCTCCGGCACCTGCACGCGGCGCTACCGGCGGGGTGCAAGGTCGGCTATTCGTCGAGCCGCACCTGCGAGATCGGCCTGTCCGAGCAAGCAGGCTTTCCGTATCGCTCGATCATCACCCTGGTTGACGCCTGCGCGCGGGCGCAGCCGCTGCCGGCATCGCAGGTATCCAAATTGACGCGTTGAGGAGACGACATGGAAGTCTGGACGCAGGTCTATAACCCGCTCGGCAACCTGTGGTTGTCCGCGCTCGTCGCGGCGTTGCCGATTGTGTTCTTCTTTGTCACGCTTGCCGTCCTGCGGTGGGAGGGCTATCTCGCGGGCTTGGGGACTATCGTGGTGACGGTCATCATAGCGCTCACCGTCTACGGAATGCCGGCGGGGCTCGCCCTGCGAGCCACCGCCAACGGCATGGCTTTCGGCCTGTGGCCGATCTCCTGGATCATTCTCAATGCGGTGTTCTTGTACAAGCTGTCCGTCAAGTCCGGGCAGTTCGAGATCATCCGCTCCTCGGTTGTGTCGATTACCAAGGACCAACGGCTGCAAGTCATTCTCATCGGTTTTGCCTTCGGCGCCTTCTTGGAAGGCTCGGCGGGTTTTGGCGCGCCGGTCGCGATTACGGCTGCGATTCTTGCCGCACTGGGACTAAATCCACTCTACGCGGCCGGCCTGTGCCTGATCGCCAACACGGCGCCGGTAGCCTTTGGCGCCCTCGGCATCCCCATACTCGTCGCCGGCAAGACGGCCGGGATTGATCCGATGCTGGTCGGCAAGATGGCCGGCCGGCAGTTGCCGCTGTTGTCGGTGTTCGTGCCCATCTTTCTCGTCTGGCTGATGGATGGCCTAAAGGGAGTGCGCGAGACATGGCCGGCCGTGCTCGTGGCGGGCGGGACGTTTGCGGTAACGCAATTTTTCACCTCCAACTTCATCGGGCCGGAACTGCCGGACATCACGTCCGCGCTGCTCTGCCTGGTGGCAACCACCGCCTTCCTCAAGTTCTGGCAACCACGTGAGGCATTTGTGTTTAGTGCCGTTACCGGCGGAGGCGCGCCGAGACACGTGCCTATTCCGGTGCAAGGGGCGGGCCACTCGAGGTATACGACGGCGCATATTATCAAGGCGTGGTCGCCATTTATTATCCTGACTGTAATCGTGGTGATCTGGAGCCTGCCGGCGTTCAAGGCGATGTTTGCTCCCGGCGGCACGCTCAGCAGCACCGTGCTCAGCTACAAGGTCTCAGGCCTGCATGAGCTTGTGATAAGGACGACGCCTGTCGTGGCCAAGGACACGCCCTACGCGGCGATCTACAACCTGGATCTTATCTCGGCCACCGGTACCGGGATATTGTTGTCCGCGGTCTTGTCGATCTTTGTCCTGGGCATGTCGATTCGCGACGGGTTGGCCGTGTTCAAGGACACGCTGATCGATCTGGTCAAGCCGATATTCACGATCGCGTGTGTCCTAGGCTTCGCCTTCATTGCCAACTACTCGGGAATTTCATCGACCCTGGCGCTGGCGTTGGCCTCAACCGGGCAGCTGTTCCCGTTCTTCGCGCCGGTGCTTGGCTGGCTCGGCGTATTCCTGACCGGCTCCGATACGTCAAGCAACGCGCTGTTCGCCAGTCTGCAAAGCATCACGGCCCACCAGATCGGTGTCAGCGATGTCCTCATGGTGGCGGCGAACAGCACTGGCGGGGTTACCGGCAAGATGATTTCGCCCCAATCGATTGCCGTTGCGTGTGCTGCCGTCGGCCTGGTCGGCCGCGAATCGGAGCTGCTGCGCTTTACGGTAAAGTGGAGCTTGCTCTTCCTGCTCATCATCTGCGTTGTAACCTACGTGCAGGCGTATTTCCTGACTGGCATGATCCCCTAGCGCAATTCGCGGCCTCTGCGGCCGGCTTGACCCGCGGGTTCCACCCGGTGCGAGAGGGCCATTGAACGAGCGACCTTTCCCAGCCTTCTCGATCATCGAACCGCGCGCGGGTTTGACAGGCGCTCGCCGGGGCGTAGTTCATGGAGGCACCAATCAACGTGACAGTGAGAATTGCAGTGATGAAAGTAGCGCTTTTCGTTCCCTGTTATGTCGATGCGTTCTTCCCGGAGGTCGGCATCGCAACCCTTGAGCTGCTCGAGCGCTTGGGCGTCGAAGTTGCCTATCCTCTGGAACAAACGTGTTGTGGACAACCGATGGGCAACAGCGGCTGCGAGAAAGAAGCAGCTGCCACCGAAGCCCTATTCGTGAAAAATTTTGCCGGCTTTGAGTATATCGTCACGCCTTCCGGCAGCTGCACCCACCACGTACGTGAAAACTTGACTGCAGTCCGCCAAACCAGGGACACCATCAAGGTCCGCAAGGCGACGTACGAGCTGGTGGAGTTCGTACATGATGTATTGAAGGTACGGGAATTCCCGTGGGCGGAATTTCCGCACGCAGTCGGCCTCCACAACGGTTGCGCATCGCTTCGGGCATTGCATACGGCCAAGATGTCCGAGATCAACGAGCCGTTCTTCTCCAAGCCGCTCGACCTGCTATCCAAGGTGAAGGGCATCCGGTTCGTTACACCGCAGCGCCCTGACGAGTGCTGTGGCTTCGGCGGAACATTCTCGGTGTTCGAGGAACCAGTCTCGGCGAAGATGGGTTACGACAAAGTGATCGCTCATCAGAAGGCCGGCGCGGAGTACATCGTCTCCGCCGACATGTCGTGCCTCATGCATCAGCGCGGGTGCGCGGAGCGGATGGGGCTACCGATCAAGTTCATTCACATTGCACAAATCCTGAACGGGGCACGGGCATGAAACGTATCGACCACGCAGAAGCCTCGTCGAAGTTCATCAGGGCGAAGGACCATCTCGACTTTCACGACCAGAGGCTCTGGGACCTGCGACAGAAGCGCGACCGGGAGAGCGAGCTTCTCCCCGAGTGGGAGGAGCTGCGCGCGCTCGCATCTGCGATCAAGGAGCATACGCTGACGCATCTCGCAGACTACCTGGAGGAGTTCGAGCGCAAGGCGATTGCAAACGGCGCCCGCGTCCATTGGGCCAAGGACGCTGCCGAGCACAACCAGATCGTCTTTGACATCATGAGCGCACATGGCGCGAAAACCTTGGTCAAAGCCAAGTCGATGCTTACCGACGAATGCGAGATGCGGCCCTTTCTCGAAAATCGGGGCATCGAGGTCATGGAAACCGACCTCGGCGAGCGCATCCAGCAGCTCGACAACGAACCCCCCAGCCACATCGTTGTCCCGGCCGTGCACAAGCTCAGAACCGATGTGGCCCGAGTTTTTGCGGAGACGATCGGCACCGACCCCAAGAACAGCGACGTGCACTACCTCGCGGAAAGCCAGCGCCAGCACACGCGGCCGTACTTCCTCAAGGCCGACGCTGGCATGACCGGCGCCAATTTCGCCGTCGCCGAAACCGGCACAGTAGTCGTCTGCACCAACGAGGGCAACGCCGACCTGAGCGTGAACCTGCCGCCGCTCTATATCGCTTCAATCGGTGTCGAGAAGATCATTCCCAAAATCGAGCATCTTGGCGTATTCGTGCGGATGCTGTCGCGGAGCGCCCTCGGCTCACCGATCACGCAACTCACATCGCATTTCCGCGCGCCGCGCGACGGCACTGAAATGCACATCGTCTTGGTCGACAACGGGCGCTCGGAGCGGCTAGGCATGCCGGATTTCTGGTATTCGCTCAAGTGCATCCGCTGCGGCGCCTGCATGAACACTTGTCCGGTCTACCGGCGCAGCGGCGGCCTCTCCTACGGCGCAACCTATTCCGGGCCGATCGGCGTAATCATCGATCCCACTTTCAATCTGCGCAAATACAGTTCGCTGCCGTTCGCCTCGACACTCAACGGCAGTTGTACCAGTGTCTGCCCGGTCAAGATCAACATCCACGAGCAAATCTACAAGTGGCGGCAGGTAATCGCCGAGCGTGGCCAACTGCCGTTCGTAAAGCAGGAGGCGATGCAGGTTGCTGGCAAGGTCCTTGCAAACCCAAAGGTCTATCGCGCCGCGGTTGAAACCGCCGGCGCCGGAATCGAACATCTGCCGCGGTTCATGATGTACAACCGGCTAAATGCTTGGGGCCGCCAGCGCGAAGTCCCCGCGGCACCCCAGCTCACTTTTCGCCAGTGGTACCTGAAGAATCGGAGCAAGCAGTGAGCAGCCGCGACGATATTCTGGGACGAATCCGGAAAAACCAGCCACCCCCGCAGCCACTGCCGCCGGTACCGGCCTTCGGCGCTCCAACGGGCTCGGCGCTCGAGGGGTTCAGGGCCGCGCTCGTCCGGATGGGGGGCAAGCTCGCCACAGCACCCAGTGACGGCGATCTCGATGCACTCATTCGGCAGCTCTTTCCGGATGCCCTGATCGTGTGCTCGGCAACGCCGGAGGTCCGGGGCAACCTGCCCCTCGACCGCGTAAAAAGCCCAGGGGAGCTGAACGCGGTCGACGTGGGGGTCGTGCGCGCAGTGTACGGGATCGCCGAGACCGGTTCGGTGTGGCTGACCGAAAAGGAGTTCAGGGTAAATAGCCTCGGCTTTCTTGCGCAGCACCTGGTCGTCCTGCTTGACCCCGGCCGCATCGTGGGCAACCTTCACCATGCCTATCGCGAACGCGCGCAGTTCGATGCCCGCTACGGTGTATTCATGACCGGGCCGTCGGCGACCGCGGATATCGAGGGCGTATTAATCCACGGTGCCCAGGGAATCCGCACCCTGACGGTGGTGCTGCGTGCCCCTGTTTGAACACGCCTCAGGCGCCACGGGTGGGATGCTGGCGCTCCGCGCGGAGCTGCAAGTGCTGCCAGTCCCGTGGTCGACTTGATCTAACTCAGGCCGCGGGCGCTCAACCCGCTCGCACTCGCCGGCCAGCCTCGGGTTGCATTCGCGTATGGGCTTGCGGCAATCCTCTGAAGACCGATCGCGCCGCGGTTCCATTCCGCCCAGCTGTCCGGAAGTCGGTCGTGAGCCGGCGAAGGGTGCCACGGCGCGTCGTGCGGGCAATGCATCGTCACGGGCGCGCGTACAGAAACTGCGCCTCGATGGGCTTTGCAGTCCCGGGCCGAGATATGCGAACACTGATCTTATAGTTGCCCGCGCTGGGCATCGGAAAATAATCCCCGTAGGTCAGCGCATTGGCCACGGTTACCGCCTGCAGCATCTTTTCCGAACTCGCCTCGGCAGTTCCCAATATCCTTGCTCGCACGGAAGCGTCCGTGATCCGTTGACCGTTCTTCGCGTCGAATAGCGCGATGGTTACATAGTATTCGTCGGGCTCCGACGGTGCCGCGCGATAGACGCTGGCTGGATAATCCTTTGGATGTTCGCGAATGGCGGAAGAAGGGAGAACCCCCAGATAAGCGGTAACGCCTTCAACGATCTGGTAACCCTGCCCGGCAGCAACCGCAGCAACCGGGCCGGGTTTGGCTTCGACCCCCGCATTGACGAGAAAGATCACCGCGCTGCGAATTTCGGGATCGGTGAGATCGGCCATGCCTCCGCGCGCAGGCATGCCGCCATGGCCATTGATGGCAGAACGGACCACGCTGTCGAGCCCTTGCTTGAGCCGTGGTATCCACATGCTGCCGGCCGATGAGATGAACAACCTCATTGCCTGGGTGCAGCATGGCGCGGATCGCGCGAGATATGAAACGGACATCAAGCCGCTGCTGGAGCAGCGCTGCATGAGCTGTCACGACGGCAGCAACCCGCACCTTCCGAACCTGAACGGGTACGATAACCTGCAGAAGGTGGCCGTACAGGACACTGGCGCCGACGTTTTTACGCTGGTTCGCGTATCGCACATTCACCTGTTTGGACTCACTTTCGTCTTTTTCGTCATGGGATTGATGTTCAGCCACGCCTACGTGCGCCCCGTCTGGTTCAAGTGCACCATTGTTGCACTTCCATTCGTCGCCGTGATCGCGGACATCAGCTCGTGGTACTTGACCAAGCTGTATCATCCATTCGCCTGGCTGGTGTTGTTGTCCGGCGGACTGATGGGGGCTTGCTTCGCTTTTATGTGGGTGGTAACGATGTACCAACTTTGGTTTACCGCGCCGCCAGCGGCCATCCTGGAGAGAAAGGATGGCGATATTCCCAACGTTGGCTGACGGGAGCCGGCAACAGGCTGTCTGTGGCAGATTGACGCAGGTCATCGCTTGCGCCTTCTCCGCGGGTTGGCTGCCAGTCGTGAGGACGCGGGCCTCTATCCGCCCGTCATCGAAGTGGCGGCAGCAGGTCTGAGCGGCGCACCTGATCACCCGGAGCGGTCGTCGTGCCGAGACAAATCGGGCGATCGGCCGTTCAGCATCAAGGCGAGGGCAGGTGCGGCGCTTCCTTAACCCTGCGCGCAGGCCGGAAGGCCGCCCCTGCAGGGTCCGTCGCACAGCAAGGGATACGCGGCGGTTGCGACTACATCGGAATCGCGGCTGACCTGCGCCCCCTCTACGCAGGGTTCGGGTCCGTGCCGCCAAGGCGCGCGCGCCGACCGTCGCCCTGGCGGTTGGGCCCACTTCCGCTCGCCAAGGACTGTGTCATTTCTACAACAGACGCTTCCGCCGTCTGCAAGATCCTTGACTTGGATCAGTATTCCCGGCGTCGAGTTGTAAGAAAGTAAGGGAACAATTCGGCCATTGCGCCGCGCGAGCGCAGCGCATTATGTGGCTCGAGCATCAGTCGCAACACGGCAGGGAGGCAGGGTGTTGCAAGCGGCGCAGTTTGGCCCGGAGTTTCTCCGAACCCAGGCGTTTTTTGCCCAGCGGGTGTTCGATCGCACGCAGCCGCTTGTGCTGCACTTCGGGGCTGAATGTCGAGCCACCCTGCCACAATACGGGCAAAGAAAACCGCTCGGTCACCGAGCCTTCCCTAGTGCCGCCGCGCCTGCGACTAACTGTCGCAGCTCGATCGCGGGACGTCCGCATAAGATACGGTAAAGCGTTCTGCACGGCTGGGAAGGTGTTGGAAGACGCGGGTTGCATCGGCAGTTTCCGGTGCGACGGCAGAAAACGTGAGGGGAAGATATGGCTCAGGGCGCGATCCTAAGGTTTGCCTCCGGCGTGATCTTGCTGATGGTCGGGATGGTCGCCGCTGTTGCGGCCAACGACCCAGCGCCCGGCGATCAGGCCAATGCCGGCGGAGTCTACACGCGGATGAATCAACCGTATTCTCCCGAGGGCGAGAAGACTTGCCTCGCTTGCCACAATTCGCACCCGGTCGATTACATCCTGCAGACGCCCATGGGCGTCAAGGGCGATGTGCGCAGTCCCTTCGGCCAGCACGGCTGCGAATCCTGCCACGGCCCGGCCGGGGATCATGCCCAAGGGAAAACGGGGCCGGACGGCAACCTGATCCTGCCTCCGATTCTGTTCACTAAACCGCATGTCCCTTGGGGGAACATCTCTCCGGTCGGCGAGCGCAACGCGGTTTGCCTATCCTGCCACGAGTCCGGTCTGCGCATGAACTGGAAGGGCAGCCAGCACCATAGCAACGAGATCGCCTGCACCAACTGCCACACCGCGCACGCCATTAAGGATCCGGTGCTGGTGAAAACGACGCAGACGGAAGTTTGCTTCACCTGCCACAAGCGGCAACAGGCCGAGTCGCTCGAGTACTCGCACCACCCGATGCGCGAAGGTAAGGTCGTGTGCTCCGATTGCCACAACCCGCACGGCTCGCCGGGTCCCAAGCAGGTGAAGGAATACACCGTCAACGAGACCTGCTACAACTGCCATGCCGACAAACGTGGGCCTATGCTTTGGGAACATCAGCCGGTGCGCGACAACTGCCTCAATTGCCACACGCCGCACGGCTCGAACCAGCCGCGCCTAATGCTTGAGCCGGCGAATTTCCTCTGCTCTTCCTGCCACAGCGCCCAGGCCAACAACAGCGGCGGAGCTTTCGGCGGAACGCGTTCGGTTCCGTACCATCAGGCGGGGAACAGCTCCTTCAATTCGGCGCTGGCGAACCAGAGAACATGCGTTAATTGCCACTCGCAGGTGCACGGGTCGAACAGTCCGAGCGGAGCTTACTTCTTCCGGTGATGCGACGATAAGAGCAGACGGGAGGTTGAGATGGTCGATCGATATACGCTCAAAGCAGCCCTAATGGCTACTGCCTGCCTGGCGTCGTTGGACGCATTCGCCGGCAACGTTTTCGCCGATGACCCACCGTACGCGGACAACGAGGTCGGGATCGGTGGGATGGGGGTCTTTGGTACCAACGCGAACCTGGCCGGCCGCTACACCGGTGTCAATACCACCGGCGGCAACCTGGTCGCCCAATTTTTCTATCGCGGCCGCTTCTCGGACGATGCCACCGACTCCGCGTACTTCAACGCCGGCGGCGATAATCTGGTCTTTCAGTTCGGTACCCTCGCCGATGGTACCTTCCCTTACAACAGCGTGGCAAACAACGGCTCGCTGTACCTGAACTTCGGCCGGCAGGGTACATGGGAGACCGGGCTTTCCTATGACGCCATTACCTACACCGGAAACGTTATCGACTCGATCTATAACGTCAACGGCGGACAGGCAACCCTAAATCCCGGGCTGCTGCCGTGGGGCGGGGCAACCGCCGCCAATCCGGGCCCGGTCACCAAGGCCAACTTGACCATCCCGGTGTTCAATGCGACCAACGCCATGCAGCCCGTCCAGACGGGTACGCGCCGCGACATCCTCGGAGGGAACTTCAAGTACTTCAGCGGCGACTGGAGTTTCGTCGGCGCATTCCGCCACGAGCAGAAGGACGGCTCGCTGGAGGAGTCGTATTTCGGGCCGTATGGCGGGACGGCGTTTGCTCTGCCGATCGACTACACCACTGACCGCTACGACGCGACGCTCGCCTGGACCACGCCGGTGAACCAGGCGTCGCTGCAGTACACGTTTTCACATTTCACGGACGGAAACAGCTTCGTCAACCTTCCCTATCCGTTCTCGAATACGGCGGTCCCGTATCAGCTTTCCGCAGCTTATTCGACGCCGCCCAGCAACACCGCCCAGTACCTCACGTTCCAGGCGGCAACCAACGCCATTGCGAACACGCGCATCAATCTGAATCTGCGCGGCGGGCTGGAATTTCAGGACGACACCTTCCCGCCGAACACCGCCGATCCCAATCCGGCGGGCACCCCAGGAATTGGCAACCTCAACCCCGACCTGCTGGGAACGAGCGCTGGTTCCCCGCACGCCCGAGCCAAGGTCTTCCAGCTCAAAGCGAGCTTGTATTCGCGTCCGGCCCCCAATTGGGACGTCAACGCCTACTACGACTATGACCACCGCAGCGTCAGCATCAACCAGTACAAGGTCTATAGCGGCGGCACCGGCGGTGAAAGCGATGCCAATTTCAACGCCTTCTACTTCGTCGTGCCGCAAGGCTGGACGAAACAGAATGCGGGCGTCGACGTGGGGTACAGAATCGCCCCGCAGACCGACACCAAGCTGACGGTCGGCTACCGGTATGACCACATCAGTCGCGGCAACGCCCAGGTCGAAGACAGCAACACCAACACCGTAGCGGTCAGGCTGTTGTCTCAGGTCGGGCCGGTCTATGGCAGGCTCTCCTACGAGTATTCCGACCGCAGCGGCTCGCTCAACTACCTGACCCCCTGGGCGAATCTCGCCGGGACCCCCAATGGTACGGACCTGAACTACTCCGGCGCCTACTACCAGGCTCCCATGACTTCGAACACGATCAAGCTCATGGCTGACTACTCGCCGATGCAAAACGTGTCGACGGGCCTGTACCTGCAGTGGAAAGACGAGAGCTACACGTATCCCGCGGCGGGCATCATCGGACCCAACGTTCCCCCACTTACGGGCGTCGGCGGAGGCGTCAAGAGCGATCACAACATCACCGTCACGCCAAGTGTCGACTATCGACCCAGCGACGATGTGAAGCTCCACTTCTTCTATACCTTCGAGCAGATCTACTTCAACAATATCGGCAACGGTGCCTGCTCAACCGCCGCTCAGGCCGCGACCGCGGCCTGCACGGGAAGCGCCGGGTTCTTCCAGAACAAGTACACCAGCAACGTCAATACCATCGGATTGACCGGCGACTGGAAGGTCAACGACACGCTGATGCTGCGCGGCGAGTACACCTTCGCGTACGGTTCGGTGTTCTTCAGCGAGTACAACGGCGTCTTTGTACCTGTTCCGACGGCGTCTTACCAGAACGTGAGCAACTATCCGGACATCGATTCGCGCATGGACATGCTCAGGCTGACCGGGGTCTACAAGCTGATGCCGCAAACGGACTTGCTGATCGAGGGCACCTGGAGCCATTACAGCGACAACAGCTTCTACGACCGCGCGTCGTCGATCCAGGGGGCCGGCACCACGGCCGTCTCGATCCTGACACCCGGATACGCCTCGCCAAACTACAACGTCGGAACGATAATGGTCGGCGTGAGATTCCATTTCTAGCCCGGTTGGTGGGCGAATCATCGACAAGGCTTCAGTGCATGCGGTGGCAGATCAGGTGGATTTCTCACAGCCTAAGTAAAGCGGCCCGCGCCAAGCGCGATGGGCTGGTAAGAACAAGGTCCGCAAGCGGCTAGTATTTTCCGTGCTGCTTGTAGATATAGTTGGTAAGCTCGACCGATTGCATCGACAACCGGCGCTGAATATGATGTACGGCGCGAATGATCGCGCACATGACGCGATAGACAATTTCGGGGTGATGCGGTAGTAGCGCTTCGAGCTTCTCGCGTTCGAGTCCGAACACGAGCGTCGGACCGATCGCGGCGAGGGATGCATAATGGGAAGTCTGGTCGATGAACCCCAGCTCCCCGACGAGGTCGCCGGCGCTCAGGGCAAACAACGTAAGCGCCTCGGGAGTTCCGGCATTCTTAATCACGCCGAGGCCGCCTTTAACGATGACGTAAAGATGGTCGTCGGAAGTCCCTTCTCTGACGAGGATCTCGCCAGGCCGGAGATCGCGAAATGCGAGGCTGTCCGCGAGCGTGCGCGCCTGTTCGGCTGAGAGCGCAGCGCCAAGACACGACTCGTGCAGAGCTTCTACTAAGGCTTGATCGGTCATGATGATTTTCCCAGGGTCATGCGTCCGCTAGGATAAACCCGTGCCGGCGGAAACTTGCGGCAGGAGCCAGCAGTACACGTTATCATCCAATTCCCGTCGAGGCTGAAGGAGGTTATATGAAACTGATTGGGATCGCAGTAGTAGCATCGATCGCGCTGGGCGCGGCAGGCGCGGCGAGCGCGCAGGAAGAACTCGCCAAGAGCAGCGGCTGTCTGAATTGCCACGCGATAGACACCAAGAAAATCGGCCCGGCATTCAAGGACGTCGCCGCCAAGTACAAGGGCAAGGCCGATGCCGAGGCGAAGCTGGTGGCCGAGATCAGCGGCGGCAAGGGACATCCCCAGGTCAAAGCCACACCCGATGATGTGAAAACCCTGGTTAAGTGGGTGCTGTCGCAATAAAGCATCGGGTTGCCACTTTGTGTGGGGAGAGGCCGGTACAAGCCCGCCTCTCCCTGCCAATCGAGGCAACAATCTTGTCGTAGCAGTACGTCCGCGGCTCTCAAGTCGCCGATCGGATTATCCTGGCGGGACTCATCGAACTCTTCACCTATGAACAGCCGCCTGCCGTTGCGGCGGCATTCCTTTAACAGGTCCTCGATGGCGTCTGGACGGCCTGCACAAGGTCTAGCGTATAGTAGGTCTTATAGCTCGAGGTTGATTAAGATTAATATCACGCGCTGCAAATCCCCTGTGCGCCGTTTCTAACTGCGACATTTTGTCGCGGGCGCAAACCGGATTGCTCGTCGCTTCGACCTTCACGGGCGGACCACGATCCGGTGTTCGAAATCCCATGAATGCTCACCTCACCGTAAACGTACAAGAACCGGAGCCAGCCAGTCCGATATCGATCAATGGTGCGCCTTCAGTCGTCCACGCTCGCCCAGCCCAACCCGAGAGGCCCCCCAACCTGTCTATCGCGGTAGCACCGCCGCCGCTCCGGGCCAATGTACGACAGCTTATGACTCTGCGTACGATAGCCCTCAGTGGGCAGGCGGCAGCGATCACCACCGCCTGGTATATGGGCGTATCGTTGCCTGTGCAAGTGATGGGGCTTGTCGTCGGCGCTCTGATCGTCCTGAACGCCTGGACTTGGATGCGTCTACGCCGGCCGCGTGAAGCAAGCCACGCCGAAATTGCGGCCTATCTAGGATCCGATCTTGCGGCGCTCACTTTCTTGCTGTTCCTTTCGGGCGGTGCAACCAACCCGTTCAGTCTTCTGTTCGTTCTGCATGTTGTGCTGATGTCCTTGCTTCTTCCGCCCCTGGCTGCGGCGACCGGGACCGTGCTCGTCGTCACGTGCTACGTGGCGCTCACTCGCATCCACGCCCCGCTCGAGATGCGGTCAGGCGAAGCCGTTCCGGCGTACCTCCTCACTTTCGGGTGGTGGCTAAGTTTCACGTTGACCGCTGCTGTCGTCGCATGGTTCGTCGTGCGCATTGTCGCGACACTTCGCAGTCACGATCGGCTCCTGAGCGAAGCGGCGCAGAGAGCGCTACGCGACGAAGCGGTGCTTCGGGTCGGCGCACTTGCGGCCGGTGCCGCGCACGAGCTTGCAACGCCGCTCACTACCATGGCGGTTGTCGCCGGGGAGATCGTGCGCAACGCGGACTCGCCGTCTTTACAGCGCGACGCCGGCATACTGACTTCACAGATCCAGATCTGCCGCGACACGATTACGAATCTGATGGCGGCTGCCGGTCATGCGCTCGCGATAGGCGGCGGACGTGAACGCCTAGACCAATTTCTCGAGTCGATCGCTGTCCGATGCCGGACAATGCACCCGGAGGCGAACATCGTTTGTGATTGGGATGGTGTGCTACCAGGTACGGAAGTTTTTGCGGATCAGGCGCTGATGCAGGCGCTGTTGGCATTGCTAAACAATGCTACCGACGCTTCGCCGCGAGATGTCCAATTTACTGCTTGCCTGGAGGCGAATTCATTGCGACTTTCCATTGCTGACCGCGGCAGCGGCCTGCCTGCCGTTGATCATGCCAAGCTAGGGCGGGCGTTCTTCACCACCAAGCCACCGGGCAAGGGTACGGGAGTTGGGGTTGTTCTCGCCTCGCGCGCCATCGAACGGCTTGGAGGAACGCTGTGCTGGGAGAACCGGCCCGCGGGCGGGACGCAAGTCAAAATCATGCTGCCATTGGCTTCGTTAAGCCTCGAAGGACATCGATGACGGCCCGCAGCACCTACGATGGCGACGACAAACCCAGCCTCCTATTAGTGGACGACGATGCGACGCTTTGCGAAACACTGGGACGAGCCATTGCGAAGCGCGGATTCGAGGTCGCGACCGCCGTTACAGCGGCTGCAGCAACCAAGCTGGCGACTGAGAACCCACCCGAGTACGCCGTCGTCGATTTGAGGCTTCCGGATAAACCCGGACTTAAGCTGGTATCGACCTTGATCGGCCTCGACCCCCATACGCGGATTGTGGTCCTCACCGGCTATGGGAACATTGCGACGGCGATAGAGGCAATCAAGCTAGGCGCAACGTACTACCTCTGCAAGCCGGTGGACGCAGACGATATCATTGCGGCGTTTTACCACGATGTCGGCAACGTCGAGGTGCCGCCGAAAGAGAAACCGATGTCGATCAGGCGCCTGGAGTGGGAGCACATCTGGCGCGTGCTGCGTGAGCAAAAGGGCAACATTTCACAGGCCGCGCGAGCGCTGTCGATGCATCGCCGTACGCTTCAGCGCAAGCTGGCCAAGCGTCCGGTCAAGGGCTGAACCCTTCTCATTCGTCGGGTGCCGTATGGGCAACGCCCTTATGGCAATCGACGCAGGTCGCTGCCTTCGCCAGGAATTGTTTATGCATCGGTTGCACGAAGTCCTTCTGCTTGGCCACGACCTCCGGGCTAAACTTGTGGCAATGCTGACAATTCTCTGAATTGTTATCTTTGAATTCCGCCCATACCACCTGGGCCAGGCGCAAACGTTCTTTCTTGAACTTTTCCTCGCTTGAAATAACGCCGCGCATTTCTTCGATGGCGTCGTGCACGCCGGCTTTGGTCTTGTACCAAAGGAGGTCGGGATAATGGTCCGGGATGTGGCAGTCGTGGCAGCCAGCCCGGACGCCGGTGCGGTTGGCGTAATGCACACTTTGCTTGTACTCCTGGGCGACCCATTGCATCGAATGACAGGCTCCGCCGCAAAACTCGTTGGTGCCAGTTGCGGCTACCATGACCTGCGTTCCGATCACAGCGCCCGCACCAATTAACAAACCTACGACCACTAGCGCTAAGACGGACCATCTTGCGCTCGGTGTGGAAAGCCGTCGCCATAGGCTGGGTCTACCGCGTTCCTGTGCCACTGTTCCCCCTTTCGGCGCAACATCCGCAGTGTAAACCGCATACTACGCTGACCTGAAAGGCACTCGTTTCCGGCGCGCCAACATGAGACAGCGCGCTGAGCGAGCCATTTGCGCAGGTCAAACAGGTCCGCTTAGGCCATCGCGGGTGGCGGTCGGCGAGTCGCCGCTGCCATTATCCGCGGTCCAGTTTGCGGCGTGAAGCCAACTCGCCCGACGGCCTCTGCGCGACTGAACGATCAACGCCAGAGGCAACCATCCTGATTATCCAGTGTTGTGGCCGCGCTAGGTCAGCCGTGGTGACCGACCAACCGCTTTAGCGCCGGCAAGTCAATCAGCTTGACCGCGCGGCCCTGCACTTGGATCAATCCTTCTTGCTGTAGGCGCGAGAACAGGCGGCTGACGGTCTCCAGTTTCAGCCCGAGATAACTGGCAGTCTCTTCACGCGTCATACGCAGTACGAATTCGCAGGATGAGTAGCCGAGCACCTCATAACGCTTGGCGAGGTTGAGCAAGAAGACCGCCAGCCGCTCTTCGGCTCGCATGCTGCCCAACAACAGCATCATATCTTGGCCACTGCAGAGATCGTTTGCGATGATGCGGTACAGATTGCGTCGTAAAGCAGTTAGGTTGTTGGCCAGTTCGTCGAGCTGATCGAAGGGAAGAACGCACACTTCACCGTCCTCGAGCGCGGTTGTCTGACATGCATATCTGTTATTGCTAATACCATCGAGCCCCACGATTTCGCCCGCCATATGGTAACCCGTAATTTGTTCGCGACCATCCTCCGTGAGCACCATCGTCTTGAAGGTCCCTAGTCGAATCGCATACAGCGCGGCAAATGGATCGCCATGCCGGTACAGGCTTTCGCCCTTTTTTACCCGGTTCCGCTTGAAGGCAAGCTGATCCAGCTGCCGTACAGCGTCCGCCTCAAGGCCGACCGGCAAACACAACCTGCGCACGCTACAGCAGGCGCAATGCGTCTTGAGCTCGCAAAACGCAATGGTATTGGATGATGACGGAGCCGACGCTGTTTGGCGTATGGCAGATATCGACATGCACGACTCCATGGCCAGTTGCTACAACCCAGTTTATACCCAACAACAGGTTATCCCCGCAGCGCGAGCGCGGGTTACGTGCGGCAAAATGTCGCAGGGCCTGCTCATGCCGGCTTGCCTACGACCGGCACGCGTGACTCGGGTCGAACGTCCCTCAAAATGCACGTTGCAAAAAAGGGGAGCGAAGGGGGGCTTTGCGGAGCAGGCGCTGTAAGCGCCATTCTGCTTAGCACACGGGTCCCACACCGATGGGTGGCGGTGCCAAATTGACGATGCGACTGAACAGCGCATCGTATTTGGCACCCGCGTCGGTGCCTAACAGAGGATCGGTGTGACTGAGAAAGGCCGCATCGATCGCATCCCAATCACTCGCGGTGAGATGCTTTTCTGCAAGCGGCAAGACCTCATTTTCCTCCGTCTTCATATGCGACCAATGGAACGTCGCATAGGACTCCACTGCCGTCAGGAAGGCCGGGAATTCCGGCGCACCGCCTTGCTGATAATGCACCATCGCTTGTTCGAGGGTCCGGATCTTCTCTGCGCTGGTCTGGTGTTCGAGTTTGAGCCGATCAAGGAGCGGCGCAGTACTGGGGTGACGTTCGCGCAATAGGCAGAACAGGTACTGCTCCTCCTTGGGGTGATGGAATCGCTCGGGAACCGTGTCAATGTAATAGATCATCGCTCCCAGAAGGCCAAAATCCGGCTTGGCTCCCCTGTCACGGATCTCGTGAACGAGGTAAAGCATGCCGTGGAGGACAGCCGCCAGCGAGCGATGTTCGTCTTGAATAATGCGGAGGGATTGCATTTTGAAAGACTAGATCAACGAGGCAAGAAGATCTCCCGTGCTTTGGACAGCGTCCACGGCAACACAGCTCAATGTGTCCGATGCGTGCGAACGACGAGGTATCTCGGTGGCGAGTAGTGCAGTCCTGTCGTGGATTGCCACTCGGAATTGATCCAAATCAACTTTCCGAAACAGCGGTTGGAGTAGTTTCGTTGAAGAAGGACCGAGGGTCAAGAGTTTACACTTGCGGGTTGCGTCCATGGCTCCGGACTCCTTCAAAGGAGTTCCATGTTCGATGAGTCGGTCCGAAACGTCATGCGGCAGCGCGAAGCGCTCAAGACTACGCCGCAGACCCTCGTCAGTGAGGCCGCCAGGTTAATGGCAGCCAAGAAGGCAGGCGCAATCATGGTAGTTGAAGGTGATCGTCTTGTCGGAATTTTTACCGAACGCGACGTGGTTTTTCGCGTGGTTGCACAAGGGCTTGACGCGCGGGCCACACGGGTTGCCGACGTGATGACATGCGCGCCGTACACTGTTGGTCCGGATGAGCCATTTGGCTACGCACTATTGGTAATGTACGAAAAAGGCCTTCGTTATCTGCCCGTCGTTCAACATGGCAAACCAATAGGAATCGTTTCATCCCGTGGCGCAATGGACCCGGAAATGGAGGAGTTCACCGCTGAAGAATTTCGACGAAAATCCTTCACAAGAAGCGCTAAGCCGCCTCCCTCTTGAGTTCTGTGCTTTCTTGACGCCGCACGCGCCCAGCCCTCATGGATCGGCCTATAATCAGTTGGCCTCGCCTCGACGCCCGCTTTCTGAGACACGATCTGCTTCCGAATTTGACCCTCGCGAGGCCATTTCCATCGGCTAGCAGAGCTACCTCAAGGTTACGGATTTGCCGGTGTTCACAGCGCGCCGCAGCCCGCAGACTCGCATTGCAGTAAGCGCCTTCCGATCGCGCGGCCTTTTCCTGTCAGCCGGTGACAACCCAGTCGTACGGAACCGCGGCCCATCCCTGCTAACATTGAAACTGCGTGGTGTCACCCACTAGGGCGTGTCCGTTGCTAACCGCATTGTTATCCGACATTCACGGCAACCTGGAGGCTCTCAACGCGTGTTTACACCACGCTCGGAGTCGAGGTGCGGAGCGATTCGCCTTTCTTGGCGATTTCGTGGGCTACGGCGCCGATGCGCGCGCTGTCGTCGAGACGGTCTGCCGCTACGCTGCGCAGGGGGCGGTCGTTCTCAAAGGCAACCACGACCAAGCCATCGACAGGAGCTCGGGCTACTTCAACGACGCCTCCCAGGCGTCGCTGCAGTGGGCACGTGATACGCTTACCGAGGAGCAGAAGCGCTTCCTCGCCGCGCTGCCGCTCTTCGCGCGGGAGGGGACGGTGTGCTACGTCCACGCCTCGGCGGCGGCGCCGGAGCGCTGGGACTACATCGACAGTCCCGCGGCCGCCAAGCGCTGCGCCGACGCGACAGACGCCTGCTACACCTTCTGCGGTCACGTCCATGACCAGGTCCTGTATTTCGAGAGCGCGCAGGGCCGAATGAGCGAATTCCGTCCCTTCCCCGGGACCGCGATCCCGGCGCGCAGTCATCGCCGCTGGGTGGGGATCGTGGGCTCCGTGGGTCAGCCGCGCGACCGCAATCCAGCCGCCGCCTACACGTTGTTTGATCTTGACCGACAGGAGGTTACCTTTTTCCGCGTCCCTTACGATGCGGCCGCCGCTGCGGCCAAGATTCGCGCCTGTGGCCTGCCTGCGTCACTGGCCTATCGCGTGGAGCTGGGCATCTAGGTTCGCAAGCCTTGCGGACGGCCGCTCTCGAACCATGCGCGAACCCTTGCATCCGGGCAGCGTCATCGACGGGTACCGTCTGGGCGAATGCATCCACCAGGGCGGAACGGGGGCCATCTATCGCGCCACGGGACCAGTGGACGGGGAGCCTGGCTTTCCGCTGGTGTTCAAGGTGCCTTATCTCGGGCCTGGAGAGTCCGCGATCGGCATCATCAGCCTGGAGATGGAGCAAACCGTGCTTGCCCGGCTCACCGGTCCGCACGTGCCGCGCTTCGTCGCGGCCGGCGATATCCGGGCCATGCCCTACGTGGTGATGGAGTGGATCGAGGGCACGAGCGTGGCGGAGTACGCGGCAAGGGCACCCTTAGCACCCGAAGAGGTCGCGCGCATCAGCGCGGCGCTCGCCGACGCCGTGCACAGCGTGCATCTGCAGCAAGTCATCCATTTCGACCTTAAGCCGGAGAATTTCATGCTGCGGCCCCACGGCGACGCGGTGCTGCTCGACTTCGGCTTCGCACGCCATGCACGCTATCCTGACCTGCTCGCCGAAGAGATGCAGTTTGCGGCCGGTTCCTCGGCCTATGTCTCGCCGGAACAACTGCGAGGCAACCGCAGCGACGAGCGCAGCGATCTTTTCGCCCTCGGCGTGCTGCTCTACGAACTGGCCACCGGAGAGCAGCCGTTCGGCGACCCGCAGACCTATACCGGGATGCGCGACCGACTGTGGCGGGTACCGCCGCCTCCGCGGGCGGTCAACCCGGCGGTGCCCCCCTGGTTGCAGGAGATCATCCTGCGCTGCCTGGAACCGGATGCCGATGCGCGCTACCAATCAGCCGCGCACATCGCCTTCGACTTTCGCCATCCGCAACAGGTCGGGCTCCGCGACCGTTCGGGAAGCACCCAGGGCATCGGCATCGCCGCACAAGTCGGCCGCTGGTGGCGCGCCCAGCGACGCGAGAGCGCACGCCGACAGAGGCGATCTGCGCTCAACCGCGTCCCAGTGATCATGGTGGCGGTGGACACCGAGCATCCGGACGACGAGCGAAATCCGGCACTGCAGATGGCGACACGGCAGCTCATCTCTCCCTATCCCGAATTGCGCCTCATGTGCGTATCGGTGGTCAGGGCGGCGCCGGTGGGTGAAGGACCGAACGACCTCGATACTGAGACCGGAAGGCACCTCGAGCACAGAACGCGCCTAAAGCATTGGATGGAGCCGTTGGGAATCTCCGCGGCGCGGACCTCCTTGCACGTGGTCGAGGGAGCCAACGCCACCAGCACGCTGCTTGAGCTCGCGACGGCGAATCACGTCGACTTGATCGTGCTCGGCGCGCCGGGCGCATCGCAGCGCGCACTTGCCTGGTGGCGCTCGGTTGCCTCGAGCGTCACGGCCAACGCGCACTGCAGCGTCCACGTCGTTCGCATTCCTGAGGGTCGACGAGAGATGTAGTCCAACTCGCGTCAGGCGGACGTATAATTTTACGCGCAGCGCGCAGGTAACCTCTTCAGGCCACCTCCGGATCTCGCCGAAAGACAGGCGTGAACACACCGAACCAATAGCTCTGCCTAGGCGCGCAATGCGCTCGTTTCCGAACGGGCAGCGAACGGAGCATCGGTACCCCACCAAGCTTGCAGATGATCAAAATCAAAGGTCAGCGGCCTCAGGCGGCTATCGTTCCCGAAAGGTTCGCACTCTGGAATCTAGGTTTTCGACCGTTCTACCTACTTGCCAGCATCTTCGCGTCGTCGTCGATCCTGCTTTGGATCTGTCAATACGCCGGCCAGCTGCCCGCTACATACTTGCGAAGTCCCGCGTGGCATGGCCATGAAATGCTGTTCGGCTACACGATGGCGGTCGTGGCTGGATTCCTGCTGACGGCTGTCGCCAACTGGACCGGCAAGCCGACTCCGAGTGGTCCTGCCCTGATCGCGCTGGCGGCGCTTTGGATGGCCGGCCGTGTGCTGGTCCTGACCCCTTATGCCACCGCTGGCGCGATTGCCAACGTAGTGTTTCCCTTGGCGTTGGCCATTGGCATCGGAAAAGCTGTGGTACAGAGTCGGAACCGGCGCAACTATTTCTTCCTCGGGTTGCTTCTATTGCTCGGTTTCGCCGTACTTGCGTTTCACCTTTCACATCTGGGCCTGCTTCCGTGGACAGAGCTGGCGAGCCTCCAGGCCGGGCTCGATGTCATCCTGTTTATCATGGCTGTCATCGGCGGGCGAGTGATTCCCATGTTCACCAATAACGGCATCCCAGGTGCGCAAGCGACGCGTTACCCGTTGGTCGAGAAATTCGCGCTAGTCGGTGTGCTCGTATTGCTTGGCGTCGACCTTCTCCCGGTTCCCACCTTGGTCGTTGCAATGCTTGCACTCCTGGTTGCGCTCGCGCACGCAGTACGACTTTACCTGTGGCAGCCATGGCGAACTGGAAGTGCGCCTCTGGTGTGGGTGCTGCACGTCGCCTACGGCTGGATTGTTGTCTACCTTGTATTGCGTGGACTGGCTGAGATCGGAGTGGTGGGCCAACTGTTCGCTGTTCACGCGCTGACGGTGGGGGCGATAGGCGGCATGACCATCGGCATGATGACGCGAACGGCACGCGCCCATACGGGGCGGCCGCTGAGCGCTGACGGCTTCGAGACTGCCTGTTTTGTTTTGGTTGCACTCGCTGCCATGATTCGCGTCTTCGGCGGCATGTTGCTTCCAGGTGCTTATCTGACGACCGTGGTCGTATCCGGTTTATGTTGGTCCGCAGCATTTGGGATATATGCCGTACGGTATTGGCCGGTATTGTCTAGGGGTCGGCTTGACGGTAAACCTGGTTAGCGCCGCATGGTCGTTAGAAATTGAACGCGTAAGAATCGGTACATTGGCTACTATTCGCGGAAGCTCGATGGAGAGTGCGCAAGAGGACGGGGATAGCCGAAGTTCCCGGTCGGCACTGACGTGAACTGTCCGCCGTGGAACGGAGAAACTCGCACGATCCAATCCTTCTCTTCGCTGACGATCACCACACTATTATTCGAATGCAGGTCTATGCCACAATATTTCACGTCGGTTTCCTTCGGGTCAAAGTCCATCTCGCAAATTGACGTTAACCCTGCCGCTTAACCGCGGCGAGGAGGCCGGCTACATGATTATCATTCGGCTCGATTCCGGGTACTGACTGCATGGGGCGCAGCGACATGGCGAACTTGCGGCCCCGACAACTCGAGGCGGCGACCGTCATCGCGCTCCGTACGGTGGCGAACCGCTTCGGCGGCGCGGACGGTGCGCGCAGCCTCTCGCTACTTCGCGCGGCGGCCGATGGAGCTCTTGGCGATACGGAGGTACTGCTCGCCTATCACGATGTGCTCCTATTCATTCTCGCGTATCCGGCAACGGAGGCAATGCGTTCGCTCGCTGCACGCGAACTGACGCGGGTCGCTGCAGTGGCGCGAGACATCGACGCGCACGGACCCGCGCGCGCACGCGCCTCGCTCCGTGGGAGCGGTATCGCGTGGTCTGCAATCACCATTGCATACGGCTATCCAATCGTCCGCTGGCTCGTGTCCCGATTTCCGAGATGTGTCGATATCGATTCGTTCGGTGAGCGCGGCGCGCTCCTCGCGCAATGGCTGCGCCATGGATTGCCTCCGGCCGAATTCGAGCTCCTGGCGTCCGGCGAGGATTCACCGGAGGCGTTGCTCGACGCCGGCACGACAGGATGGCCCGCCAGTCGCCTTGCATGGCTGGTTGCGCAATTCGAGCGCCTGCCGTGTGATGCCGCGCTGCGCGAGTCGCTCTACGACAGCCTTGAGCTGTTCGTCTCGCTGAACCCGCGCGACGCGCCGATCTCCCGCACATTCGCGCGCGGATTGCCTGCCCGAGCGTTCCATCATCGCGGTCCGCTCTTGCGCAGCGTCGATGCCGATCGGCTCATCGCGGCCGCCTTGCCGCGGGCACGCCGCCTGGGGCGTGACGCCTGCCAGCATCTCGTCGATGCCGGACGTGCCGCCCTGGCGATGCTCGGTCGCGAGACCGATCCGATCGCCCACGCTGACGTTGCGCGGACGCGCCACTACCGCCTTGGGCGCGGTGTCGATATTGCGCTGTATTCGGCTACACCTGCGCAACGCGGCGCACTCGATTCGCATATCGGCTACGTGTTGTACAAGAACGGCGTCCCGATCGGCTATGGCGGCGGTTGGCCGTTCCTCGGCACCTGCAAGATCGGCATCAACATCTTTGCGCCGTTTCGAAACGGCGAGTCCGCGTTTCTGATGGCCTCCGTCCTGCGGGTGTATGCCCAACTGTTCGCCGTGGAGCGGTTTGTCGTGGAACCCTATCAATTCGGCGCCGGCAACCGTGAGGGTCTCGAATCAGGCGCATTCTGGTTCTATTTCCGCTTGGGCTTCCGACCCGTCAAGCCCGCGCTGCGCGCGGTCGCGCTGGAGGAATTCGAACAAATCAGGCGAAATCCGGGGCACCGCACGCCGTTGTCCGTCCTGCGGCGCTTCGCCCGCTCCGATCTCGAGCGGCCCGTGGTCTGTGGCGCACGCGCTGCGTGCGATCCGGCGGCGCTGAGTCAAGCAGTGACGACGTGGATAGCGTCACGGTTCGGTGGTCGGCGCGATCGCGCGGAAGCGGCAGCGCTGTCTCGCGTGGCTGCGGCGCTGGGGTTGGCGGATGCCGGTGCCTGGAACGACGACGAGCGCAGGGCATTGCGCGCCATTGCCCCGGTCCTTGCTCAGATCAAAGACCTTCGCGCATGGCCCGCGCCGGACAAGCGGCGCCTGATCGCGCTGATCCGCGCGAAGGGCGGCGACGAATACCGCTATTTCGCGTTGATGGCGGATTTCGCGCATCTGCGTAGCGCATTGAACTCTGTCGTCGAAAACTCACTGAGCCGGACCGGTTAGCGCGGTCGTAGAACGCCCGAGCCTGTCTAGCGCGAAGGGCAGCTCAGGCGCAAGCGGTCGGCGCAGCATGTAACGAATCTCCGGCGCTCCCCGGAACTTGCGGTCGAACCAATGTGCTAACCCATCGGCCGCTCGAGAGAGTTCAATTCTCTCATTAACCTAGAGCCCATTCAGAACGCGGTACCGTACTTTCGCTTGGCCCGCCGAGATCGGCCAACAGGGCGAAGACGAAAGTCGATGAGAGTGGTGCTCCGGCAGAGGTCGGGCACTTTCAGGTGTCCCCGTAGATGGCCGGTCATGGCGATGATTCAGCAGCGCGCTCGACGGCTACGTACAGCTGTCGCAGGTGCGGCATACCGTCGTTCGGCAGTAGGACGCACACATCGGCCACAAGCGCACCCATTTCCCTAGCAGCATGTCGGGCGTGACGTGCGAAATAGTATTCACCAAGAGGCGAGCCTAGCAGATGCCGCCAGTACATCACGGCAAAAGGGAGCGGGACCCATTGAAATATTGCGCGAAGCCCTATTGGCGCGGCCGCGACACCGCGCCGGTCGAGTGCCGCCCATCCCTCGCGTATGGCAAAAATAAGATTGCGGACGCGATCTTTGTCGGAGCCAACGCGCCGTGAGTCGCCGTTCACTTCGTAGATTGCGCCGCTCGCCGCCGTGGCGTAAAGTCGAATTCAATCTTTCATCCATCGGAGGTCAAAATGAGTCACTCGTCAATGCTCAAAGCCAGACGGCAGCACCAAAAAACCAGGAAACTTCTCGAGGTCGCAGCGAAGCAGGCCAAACGGCTGGCGAAGCTGGCATTGGCGGGTCCGGTCGTGAAGAAGGAAAAGGTGAAGAAGGAAAAAGTGAAGAAAGAAAAGATCAAGACGGAAAAAGTGAAAAGGGTCAAGCTGACCTCTGAGGAGCTTGGCAGGCAAGACGCGAAGAAGAGCAGTGCGGGCGCCGGGAAAAGAGACGCGTCCTAGCCTTTCTCGACCCGGAACCGGGGCGGCTTATTGCGTTGAATCGCGCTGCCCATGCTTGTCTGAAGCAGCGGACAATGCGTTGCCGCGTATGCGTAACACTTGATGAGGCTTGTTGAATCAGGATCAAGCGCGTCCGTCGCCTCTCGGCCAAACGTGGCCCTCCAATTTCTTTCTCCACACCGGTGGTTCGCAGTGCTCCAATCGAGCGGACGCGCCGGGTAACTCCGTACTCGTGAAGCACGCGCGATCGGCATGAGTCCCGGGTTTTGAATCCGGGCGGGTGCGCAGAAATGCAATGCCCTATGTGTGCGGTAACACACAGACGATGGTCAGCCGGTGGCCAAAACTAGATAAGTGGATCTTTTGCTTAGGCTATGCGACGGCGTCGAACGTCTATGAAGCGTATCGAGAAATCCAGGTCCTGAAGCGCGTACCGCGCTGCTTGGACTAGCCGTTATTGGCCTTCTCTTCTTCATTTTGTAGCCTTTAGCCACATTAGAGGGCCGATCATCTTGCAACCATCCTCGTGTCTAGCGCCCGAGCTGACCATTCGACCAAGCTATAGGCCTCGCGATTTATCTGAGCAGGTGCGCGACCTGTTCAACGATCGCGCAGAAGTTTGGGGCAGGAACTACAGGCCGGATGGGAAGCTGACATGGCGCCTGCACCAGTTTTGCTCTGTGCTGGGCGGGTTCGCGACGCCACCGGCTGAAGTGTTGGACTTCGGTTGTGGTACGGGCCATCTGGCCAAGCATCTCAGGGAGCACCACTATGTGCTAACGGCCTGCGATGTGGCCGACCAGATGATTATGAAAGGGCGCCAGGCCTTCGGCGATACCGACATTACTGAGCTTTACGTAAATACATGACGTCAGATCGGCAATTGTGCCTGTTGCCAGAACGCGGTGATGAGCTTTGGTCGGCGTTGCATGGATTTGAGACGGTTGCGTGCAAAGGCGCCGACTTCACCGATGGTGTGGAGACACAGATTGGCCAACTCGCGCTGCTTCATGTAGCCCCAAATGTATTCGACGGGATTGAGCTCCGGAGCGTATGCAGGCAACCGTTCGAGAACGATGTGGCCGGCGAGCGCTTCGACGAAGTGCTTGACCACACGGCTGCGGTGCGCCGGCAGACCATCCCAGATGACGAGCAACTTGCCGTGGATCTGGTGGGTGAGCGCTTGCAGGAATTCCACGAACTGGGGACCACGGATCGGACCGGCGTGGAAGCGGAAGTAGAAGCTCCAGAAACTCAGGCCGGCGACTACCGACAGCTGCTTCCAATTAAAACTGTATTGGAGGACGGGTGTCTGTCCTCTCCGTGCCCAGGTCTTGACACGGGTCGGTCGTTCGCTCAGTCCCGATTCGTCGATGAAGACGATGGTTCGTCCTTCGCGGAGGGACTTTTTTTTAGCGCCGGCCAGCGCTTGGTGCGCCAGGTCTTTATCGCTGCTTCGTCGCGCTGCAGCGCCCGACCCGCCGGCCGCTGGTTCGAGAAGCCCAGCTCCCGCAGCATGCGCCAGACGTGCACCGTGCTGTACGCGCGTCCAAACTCGCGCTCGATCAGTTGCGCTACCCGCGCCAACGTCCACAGCTCGTTGGGAAAGCCGTTGACTACCGCGCCAGCGACCAACGCCTTGCCCAAGGCTCGCTTCTGCTCGGCACTCAACCCGCCGGGACGTCCGAGCGGACTGCGTCGCCACGCCTGCCGATCCTCGGCCAGCTTGCTGGCCCAACTCGACGTTGTCTGCCGGCTGACGCCAAGCGTTCGAGCCGCCTCGGCCTGCGACACGCCGCGCATCAGCATGCGCATACCTTTGCGTCGGCGTAACTCGAGCTCCTTGAGATCCCGTTTGTACCGCTTCGTTGCCATGCACGCTCCTCGAAGTAGGCCCACCTCGATTAACGTACATCATAGCGAATCGGTTGTCACTCATTTACGTAATTCTCAGTAAGTGGGGGACACTTCCCGCCAACTGGCGACAACTGCCATTTGTGGATTGCTCATTCGACGCGGCGGTCGCGTCCAGTGTAATGGAATATGTCGGGGATCTGGAGCTCGTTTTTAGCGAACTGGCGCGGGTTCTGCGAGGCGGAGGTGTGTTGATCTTCAATGTCCCAAATCCCATAAATGGCCGGCGCAAACGTGAAGATTGGGCCAAGCGCATGACGCGGAGCCCGTGGGTTCGGCGCGCGGTATGCACCATCCCCCGCGTCCAGCGTTACTTGACCTACCTCGGCTTGTCGCACAACCGTTTCTCACTTGAGGAATGGGAAGAAGGGGCAAGCCGGCATGGATTGCAGCGAATACATGCGGGTAATCGGTCCGCGAAGCGACCGTTGTTTCTGTTCGCCTTCCAAAAAAAGCACGCCTGAGGCAAGAACAGCGAGACGAACTACCGCGCGCCGCCAAGGAGGGGGCGCACGCGCACGTTCAAATGAGTGGGTGCGTTTTGTCCATGCACGCCTTCACGCACTGTAGACCGCGGTAGCAATTACTCCGCCGATCGGAAGAAGGTCTATAGGGTATCGTTAAGCTCGACCGGATACCGCGAGAAGGTAGCGCCGCTTTTTGCCACGACGTTGACGACCCAACGATGCGGATCGGTTATCCGATCGCCGGTGAGCCGATTGGCGAAGACCCAGCCTGACACAAGCATCAGGTCCCCAACAGGCGATAATAGCGCGCGCTGCGCCGGACGCCTCGAACGGGCTGAACGGCTGCACGGCAGTTCGGGCGCCGCACAGGTACAGAGGGCAACAAGTCTATCCGCCGGCACGCCCGGCGACCATCACATGTTCTTCGTGTTGGGGGAGGTCGTCGGCGATTGTGAACCACGACGCCTTGGAGCTAACGAAGATGTGCTTGGTCGGGCGGATGGTCGGATCGTCGACGAGGCTTCCCATGGCGACGTGGACGAAGGTGCCGTCGCGGACTACCGAATAGAGGAACGAGCCGCACACCTTACAGCGCGCGTCGTTGCCGTTTTCGTCGCCAAAGATCATGAGGTTGTCCTCGCCCTTCGTGATGTGCAGCTTATGTCGTTCGATGCCAGCGAAAGGCTTGAAGGCCGAACCAGTCGCCCGCCGGCAGTTCGAGCAGTGGCAGTTCGCGGCGTAGACGAATTCGTCCGCTACCGCATAGTGGACTGCACCACATAGACACTCTCCGGTAAGCGTGCGGTTGCTTGCCTTCTTAGGTTCTGTCACAGGTGCCTCCGTTGTCGCGACATTCGGCCGAGATGGCGCGGCCCTGCGCTAGTGACTGGAACGGGCTGAACTGCTCTCCATCCGCTGGCGCAACATGCCGGACCTCCGGCGCACCAGTTATCTCCCACTCGCCGAATTGGCGTTGCATCTCCGGCAGCTGCAACCTGTGCCGGGCGCGTACCCACGTACCCCTAAGTGCGTGCCGGAAGCGAAACGGATAGAGTACGAGCGTGGGAGCATCGCACCTCGTTATACCTCTATGCGCCGACACCCTGATACGTCTGGTTCACCGATGCAACGCCGGGCACCGAACTGTTCCAATAGGTGTGCGGCCACCGCAGACGCCTTTGGGGAGAAAAAAAGACGTGCGCGCCGTCAATTTCATTGTGATAGACCTCCACCCCTTGCGGAACGCCGGCAGCGTGGTATGCCTTCTCGAAGTTGTCCATTAGCCCTCCGGCTCCGAGTTTCGCCACATCGCCTGCGGGGATCAGCACACGATGCCAGAATGGACCCTTCGGTAGCGGCCTGAGCTTCATACAACGATTCTGACCGAGTGGGTGCGGCGCCGCCAGTACTACTGCTCGTGTTTGGGCCAACGCGCGAGCGCAACCGCGCAGCGGCAAATGTTTATGAATCCTCCTTAGCGTGGCAGCCAAGGTTGTCGCGTGGGGCCGTCCTGAGTCGCACTAGGGTGCTAGTGCACACATCACGACGGCATCGGGCCCATAACCCTCGGGCACATAACCCTGCGAGATCATTGCTTGCTTAATCGAGACGTCAGTCGTATAGCGGTGATCGCTGTCCGGGCGCGCGTTCCAGAGACGATAAACAGGAATTGTGTTGGGAGGGCACAAACCGCTTGGCCAGTCCGGAATTTCGGTTTCAAATGCATCGTAGGTTTCGAGCTCCCATGCGCCGCTAAAGGGTCCGTTCTCGACGGCGTTTCTCTCGGTATAGTTCCAGGTAAAGAAATGGGAATCCAGACCCGCGGTCGGCAAGCCATAGTACCGCGCCACGGGTCGACCGCGCCCGTCGGATTGACCCGGCAGATAGGCAAGAAAGCTCTGACCGGTGCGCTTCCACTTCGTACCTGCATCGAGACTGCTGATCTCTGGCCCAAACTGGGTCAAGAAATAATGATCCAATTGTGAGTTATAGAACTCGACCACCAGAGCATTTGCCGTTGGACCTGGTTCAGGCGTCACGGTAAGCGTGGTCATCTTCGGCGGGCACGCCGGTTGGATCATCCCCGTTTGAGGATCATACGAGTTAACGGTACTGCTGACTGAGTAAGCGCCTACGGGAAGAGGTCCAAAAAACCCGAACGTGTTGTCGTAAGAAAAGGGCTCCGCTATTTGGTATCCCGGAAACGAGGCCGCGCTCGTGGCAACAATAACGTCGATTTCAATTTGGTTTCCCGAACCCACTACCACCGTGGAGAAAATAACTGGTGGGCCCTGGAGCTGGGGCGACGCATCATCAATGTCAACCGAATAGCCTATAGGATCAGAAGGCCCGGGGTGGCCGGGCCAAAAGACCGTTGCACCGGTAAGTGAGCAGGGGGCAATAATCGCCGACACATTGCCGATCCAGAAGAGCGGAGAGAGAAATGCCAGGCAGCGAGCGGTCGAGCAGCAATTCACCGAAGTCTTCCCGATCCAAGGCAAACCTCAGCGTATCGACCAAATTGGAAGCTGTCGAGTGTCGCTAAATGGCGACTCGCATCGGGCCAAAAAGACGAAGGTAGACCCAAATTAAGCCGTAGCAATTACTCCGCCGATCGGAAGAAGGTCTAAATGGGATCGTCCAAGTTCGAGCGGATACCCCGCGGCGACCCACGCGTCGAGACCGCCAAGCAGCGGGCGCACGCGCATGAACCCGGCGTCGAGCCACATCTTGGCGACCGGCGTGTGAACGATCGCTTGCGGCGGACCAGTAGTTAAATTACGAATCCCACACCAGCCGCCGAGCTTCTGGGTGTCTACCGGGTCTCGGCTCGATGAAAGAGTATGGTCTAAATTTCAGTGAATGCCAGGACCTCGTTCGGCCGAAATCGACCCCCTTGCTGCCGTTGAGCTTCGTGCTGCCAACGGCAGTAATGCAAGCGATAGCGGCCGTTCCGTCGTGGGTTGCCAACTGGCGCTCTCGGCCACAAGATTCTATGCTTTCATGTCAAGGGTTTCGTGAGGCGCCCTGGATCGAATTCGGTCTTGTGGGTGTAGATTGACCAGGCGGTGCGAGCGATGCGCCGGGCGAGGATGACCAGGGTCGCAGTGCTGGAAGGCCCTTGGCTCGATAGTGGTCGTAGAGGGGCCTCCAAGGCTTCGTCGTTATTGCGGACATCGCAGCCATGTAGAGCAGCCGGCGCAGTTCGGCTGGTCCGCGCTTGGACGTTTGCCACGATGCTGTCCCGAGTCATCCGGTCGGGGATCTAGGCCGGTGAAGGCGACGAAAGCATCCGCGCTCTTCAGAGGCACCCGCTCGTTGCGCTGACCAGTTGAATCCACACTTCAAAGCGGCCGGTCGCCTGCCGCGATTCGTGATTCCCAATTTCGCTTGCAAAGCTTGTCTCCGCAATCGTCATCGGCTTGCTGCAGGTAACCCAATCGGCCACAGCCCAGAATGCGACACCCTTAGCACCGCCGCCTGTCGGACTGCTAACGAACGTAAGCGTTTGGCGGTTCTAAGCAAATTTATCAGTGTTTGCGAGCCGTCAGACCGGGGTCAGCATACTGTCAGGTGGCGCGCGTAGTGTCGACACTGTGATATTCGCCGGTTCCTCTCATCGTCGACGATCGTGTGCATCTGTATCTCCCTGCGCATGCCGCGACGACATGTCCAGCCCCGCAAAAGGCGTGAATGGTCGCTGGAGTCTGGTTGTCGGCCTTCTCTTCCTCATCTTGTAGTTGATCGCCACAGTGGAGGACCGATTATTGAAACCATCCCCATGTCTCGTGGCGGAGCTCAACATTCGACCAAGCTATAGGCCCTGCGATTTCTCTAAGCAGGTGCGCGACCTGTTCAACGATCGCGCGGAGGTTTGGGGCGGGAACTATAAGCCGGGTGGCAAGCTGACGTGGCGGTTGCACCAGTTTTGCACTGTTCTGGGCAGCCTTGTATTGCCACCCGCCGATGTGTTGGACTTTGGCTGCGGCACGGGCCATCTGGCCCAGCATCTCGAGGAGCACCACTATGTGGTAACGGGTTGCGATGTGGCCGACCAAATGATTATGAGAGCACGGCAGGTTTTCGGCGATGCCGATATCAAATGGAAAACGCTTCCCGTCAACTGGCGACGACTGCCTTTTGTCGATCGCTCGTTCGACGCGGTCGTCGCGTCTTGTGTCATGGAATATGTGGGGAATCTGGAGCTCGTTTTTAGCGAGCTGACGCGCATACTGCGAGACGGAGGTGTGTTGATCTTCAACGTGCCGAATCCAAAAAATGGCCGGCGCAAACGTGAAGATTGGGCGATGCGCATGACGAAGCGCGCTTGGATTCGACGCGCCGTATGCACCATTCCGCGCGCCAAGCGCTATCTAAACTACCTGGGCTTGTCGAGCAACCGTTTCTCACTTGGGGAATGGGAAGAAGGGGCAAGCCGACATGGATTGCGGCGAATATTTGCGGGTAATCGGTCTACGAAACAACCGTTGTTTCTGTTCGCCTTCCAAAAAAACACGCCTGAGGCAAGAACAGCGAAACGACCTACCGCGTGCTGCTAGACCGCTGCTGGCGGATTCTGGGAATTCGCCGCTGACAGTCACAATGGGTCGATCAAATTCGCCAAGAGCAGATCCTGCCGCTGAGCGAAGGGCGGTGATGTTGAAAGGTATGCACCTTTTGCACTGTCTTTGATGCTGTGCATGCAGCGCCCGGGTGCCTCGCTTCGCTGCCGACGGGAATATCGTGCAGGGCAACCACGACCGTTCTTCGAAGGCACCCGGCGGCATGACCGACGCCGCCCTTAGCATTGATTTCCTCTGCGGCGAGCTGCGCAGCCCGAGCGATGGACGAACCAGCGACGGCCTGCGCCTCGGAACTGACGCCGATCTTGATGGGATCAGCGGCGAACGCCCGGCCGGCCGAAACCAAGACTCCACAGGCAACGACCGCAGCTGAGTTCGATATTGCACCGACGTCCAGGGATTTTCGCCTCATGAGGTCTCCTCTTCTGTACGTTCGTCGTTTTCCATCCGTACCTAGCTACAATCTTGAGGCGACACAGGCTCGATGGCAGGTGTGAGTAGGGCAAGCCGGCAGCCCAGAACTCCAGCTCGGCGATCGGGAGAGGCCCATTACTTCCAGCGCCAACTCGCGCTATTATCGCCCCATGCTGCGATCGAGCCGATGATGCGCCATCCACTCCGCAACGGTTCGCGCCGTTAGGCAGCGTCACCGATACGAGTAATGTCGCTACAAGAGCATGTGGAAGTCATAGAAGGCATCCGCCGGATTCGTCTCTCCGGTGAATGCTCTCTCGTTGAAGCGGTTGACCACATTTCGAGGGTAATCGCATATTGCCGGGATCAGAGGGCAGATAAGCTGCTTATCGATGCCACGGGTGTGGAGGGGGTCCCGATCCCGTCGCTAGTTGACCGCTTTTTGATGGTTGAAGAGTGGGCACAGAAAGCGAAAGGCATGGTTGTCGTGGTGCTGGTCGTCCGCGCCGAATACATTCACCCCGAGAAGTTTGGTGTAAAGGTCGCTGCGGAATTTGGCTTGACAGCAGACATTTATACTTCCCAGCCTGAGGCGATGAAGTGGCTGCATGGGCTTGAATAAGTGTCGGCTTGCAAGATAGCTCTTGCTGACACGCCGCAGCGCCTCCGCGTTTAGCGGCACGGCGATCGCGCCTCGCGGGCGTTTGCTTGATCTGGATGCATCCGCGCTACATTCTGACGCTCGAGAATCCCTCGCCGAGTGTGGGCGACAGGCGTGCGCCGGCCGAAGCGCGCGCCTCTGTGCGTTTGCAGACAGAGCGAGCAAGCAACCTAAAGTTTCATGTCGCTTCGTTACACGCGGGTCCGATCAGAGACCGTAGCGGCTAAAGTCAACGCCCGGGAAGTGGGCAAACTGCTCGCGGATCCGTCGCCGCTGTTTGGCGCTCAGCGTGCTGGCTCCTTGGCCGATCCGGCCGTCGCGGAATGTAGCGTACCTGCGCTGCAGAAGCCCCGGGTCGATCGCGTCGATGTTGCGAAATCCCAGGAACGCTAAGGCCTGGCGCACGGTTGCCTCGGTATCAACGAGCATTTGCTCGTAGGTGACCCAGAGGGCGTCGACCGCACCCTGCTCGCACAGTCGATACCACGAAACATAGAAGTTGACGAACCAGGGAACGGCAAGATCGATGACCAGGTCGAGCAGGCCCTCATCGCTCAAGTTCTTGGTGTTCTCGTCGAGCCAGACGAACGAGTAGCCCTCCTCACCGGTCGCCGACTGGGGGACTTGCGCCTTGCGCCGGAGGTCGTGCACCAGGCTGAACACGGTATCCTCGATGCGCCTGACCAGCAAAATCGGCTTGATGTCGAAGGTACGCATCAAAGCGGCGTTGTGATAGCTGCCCTTGATATGCAGCTTCGATATGCAACCGTTGGCATTCGCCAGACACAGTGCCGGCAGAAACAGATCGTGTTCGTTGGTCGAGTAGGCGGAGCTCAGGCGAAAAGGAAGCAGCCCTGTGATGTGCCTGAGCGTGTTGGCGAGATAAGTCGACCCTGACTTCGGGGCGGCCGCAATCACCACCAGCGGCCGCTTGCGATCCTTGGCCAGCGCCGCCACCTGAGTGGATGGAAGGCCATCGCCGAGTGCGGCTTCCAGCACCGCGTTGACGAGCTGCTGCCGGTTGAACTGGAAGGCCGGCGCCGGCACGGCCTGACGGCGCGTCAGACCGGGTCCGGGGCAACCATTGGTTTCGGATGCTCGCTCGTCTTCGAATCGCACGCTGCGCTCCACGCGGTAGAGGAGGCGGAATCGAGCTCGCATGAATACATCATCTGGTGGAACGACCGTGCAACAAAGGTGTAACAAATGCCTACAGCACAAAAGCGCCAGGCCCGGATGGGCCTAGCGGACGGCGAGACGCGCAGTCGCGGCCAATCGCCTCTCGACGCAATCGTTGTCGAGATCAAGAAACTCGAGCCGGCCGGAAGCTCCAACGACTTTGTAGCGTTTGTATTAGTGCGAGAGGTCCCGCGTGAGCTGGCGGGCAGGTGAATCTGGCCCGTCACGCTCCCGCGCACTTACATTGACGACCACCGGAGGCGGGCAAGCGAGCGTTATGCCCTCCCGCTGCAGACCCTGGTAGATGGCGAGATTGATTGGCTGCTGGGCGTCCATGTACCGGTTGTAATCGGGATCGGAGAAGTAGAACGCCGACTCGAAGATCAGAGCAGATTCGCCATACTTCTTAAAGTGGGCGCGGTCGAAACGTGTCTTGGGCTGTGCCTCAATGGCTTCGCGGATTATCGCGAGGATGAGCGCAAGCTGCGCCGCCGCCGCGTCCTGCGCGACGTCGAGCGTAAATTCGATACGCCGCTCGGAAAGCCGCTTGAAATTGCACACACAACTCGATGCCCGTCCATGCTTCGAGTACTACCGGACAGGTTCGACGTTTGACCCAGAGACCGGTGTGCTCGAATGCGATATCTGTATTCCGGTCGTTCCACTCTAAGTGCCAGTAGGAGGTCGCGTGCCGGCAACTGACGCGACCGAAGCTCGGCGTCGAGCTAGCCACCGGAAAACCGGTGGCAGCCCCGCGAGCAAGACTCCGGTCGTCCGCTCTTCGCAACCTTCGACGTCGTCTCGAAATTCCGGAGTTGGCCGCACTGCGACAGTGGTGACCGGCTGAGAGCACCCCCCAGCCAGCCGGTCGCGTTAGCCCGTGATAAAGTGATCGGCCGGCGCTTGGTGCGTTGAAATCCTTATCCTCCATCCGGTGCGGAGAAATGAACCGATGAGCGTAATCGAATCGAGAGTTGTCAACATCGACGAATTGAAGCTCGAGCATTTCGCCAAGGGCGATAAGTTCGAGTGCGACGCCGTGCGAATCGGGCCGCTGCTCGGCGCGAAGGACCTCGGTTATTCCTACGACGTCGTCCCGCCTGGAAAGCGCTCGTGCCCCTTCCACAGCCATCGCGGTGAAGAGGAGATGTTCTTTATCGTTAAGGGCAAAGGCACGCTGCGCTACGGCGACGAGACAAGGGAGATCCGCGCGGGCGACGTGATCTGTTGCCCGACCGGCGGCCCGGAAACGGCGCACCAGATCGTCAACGACTCGGATGCCGAACTCGCCTATCTATCCGTCAGCACCATGTTGCCGGCAGAAGTCTGCGAATACCCCGATTCGAAGAAGATCGGCGCTTTCGGCGGCGGCCTGCGCCATATGACGCGCGCAGACCGCGGCCTGGACTACTGGGTAGATGAGGTATGAGCACGGCGAGTGGCGTGGTTGGGCCAACTGCGCGTTCGTGACAATATGGGCTCGTGGCAAGGCTCGGTCTGATTGTTGACGGTCCCAGTCCGACTTACACTGGACCGTCGCGCTACTCAAAATGCCGCCGTTGGATAAGCAGGTTGAGGGACCCTCCGGTGCAGGTGTGGGAAGGGCGCATCGGGTACCGGCACGCCTAGAAAGCCGCACAGCTTTTCCCATCCGTCGCCAGCGGTGATGTTCATGACCAGCAAACGTTCCGACGGCACTTGCTGCACCACACATTCGTTATGGTCGAGATATTTCTTCTTCCATAAGAATTCGAGCGCAGTGGGGGAGCCATAGACGTAGTTGTGCAGAAGCAGCATGAAACGGGCGTGCGCGTCTGAGTCGGTGCACGGCGCGGACCCCAACGGTTGCGTCCAAGGGGCACAGCCCAGATGCTGGGGCAGCGGGAATTGCACGTTGACGTGGTGCGAAACGCTCCTCCACCAGCTCTCGACGTCGCGAATGGTCAGGATCGCCTTGGCCTCCGGGTACGCCTCAAGCAACTCCCGGTAGAAGTACGCGCTAGGGATGTCGGTAACCGCGTCGATATCGTCGTAGCGGCGAAAATCCGGGCTCGGATTGCTCCCGTCGAGGACGTCATTTAGCCGGACTCGGTCGTAGTGCATCGTCTTGAAGCCGACGCGACGTAGCGCCACAGTCAGCGACATAGTTCCCGTTTTGCTGAGGCCCACACCGAGGATTTTCATCTTGCGCGACCATGCGAAGTGGTCCACCCCTACGCCTGTCGGTAGGCGGCGTACTCTATGTTACCGCGCTTTGACCAAGGCCGCCTGCTCCTCGGATACCGGGCCATCTCCAATGCCGCACTCGGAAAGATTTCGACAACCCTCCCAATGGGCATGGCGTGCCAGGGATCATGAACACCGACCCGGCGGCGACGACGCGATCAATGATGAATCTGAACTTTGCGTGTCGGCGCTAGCGGCTTGTGCTCCGTTGGAGCTCCAAATACCATGCGCGGCGTGACATTTGTGAGACGCACGTGACCATCTCCACTGCGCCGAAAGATTTGGCCAGCCGCCAAGCGCCATCCAGCCGGCTCGGTTACATGGACAATATCCGGTGGGTGGTAATCGTGCTCGTTCTGAGCATGCATTCGGCCGACACGTACAGTCCCTTCGGCAATTGGTACTACACGGAGCGACCCAAACTGAATTTCGGAACGCTGCTGTTTTTCGGGACCTACCAATCCTTTCTCCAGGCATTTTTTATGGGCCTGCTGTTTTTCATTGCGGGCTATTTCACCCCCCGTTCGTACGACTCGAAAGGCGCGCCACGCTTCCTGCTTGATCGTTTCCTCCGCCTGGGCATTCCCACCCTGCTGTACATGCTGGCTATTGGTCCACTGACCGAATATTTTGTGTCTCGCTCCTGGCACACCAGGCGGTCATTCCCTGATGCTTGGCTTAAGTACGTTCGCAGCGGAGACGTGCTGTCCGGCTCCGGCCCGCTCTGGTTTTGCTTGGCATTGCTAATGCTCTCGATAGGTTACGCTGCGGTCCGCCACTTTCCGCGTTCCCTGGCGCCGACCCAAAAGTTGCGTCCGGTGCCACGGCTTGGGGCGATTGCAGGGTTTATCGCCGGCCTTGGTTTGTCAACCTTCGCGATTCGCGTTTTGACCCCTTCCGGAGCCGTGTTCTTCAATCTGCAGTTGGCCGATTTTCCGCAGTACACCTTGATGTTCGTGCTCGGCGCCTACGCTTGGCGCCTTCGATGGCTGGCAAGATTGGATGCGGATCTCGGAAAACGCGTAGCTATGGGCGCGGTCCTGGCGGGATTCCTCCTGTGGGCAGGACTACTTGTGTTCGGGGGCGCTCTTACAGGAGAGACTAGCGCCTACTCCGGCGGCCTAAACTGGCAGAATTTCGGCATAAGCTTGTGGGCGGCAATCATCTGCGCGGGCATGAGCCTAGGCATCCTAATCGTCTTCAGGGAACATTTCGACGCGCAGGGCCGCATTGCGCGTTTTATGGCCGACAATGCATTTGCGGTCTATGTATTTCACCCGCCCATCCTGATCGGGATCGCCATCATCCTGCATACAGCGTACGTCCCGGCACTACCGAAATTTCTGCTGCTGACCATTCTTAGCGCGACCGCGTCGTTTGCTGCTGCACAATTGGTTTTCCGCAGGATACCGTGGCTGAAAAGAGTCCTCTGACCGACGGCTTGTGGTCCGGTTAGCGGGCGAGAGGCAAGAGCGTCGGCCGTTCTTATCGCCGTGGAGGCCACCGGTCACTGCTGCACCTTAAGGCCGATCTGCTGCATCAGCACCGAGAGCTCGGCGTCTTCCTTCGCAATTAGTGGGCCGAACTCGGCCGCGGGCAGATAGGCCGGGCGGACGCCGAGCTTTTCGCAAGCTTGCGCGAATTCCGGCGCGTCGACCGTCTTGCGGATTGCCGCCTCGAGTGCGCTGACGGCGCGTGCGGGCGTGCCCCGTGGCGCGGCAATCCCACGCCATGCCTCGACCGACACGCTTACACCTTGCTCGATCGCGGTGGGCACATCGGGTAATGCCGGATCCCGCTGCGAGATCAGCGCGGCGAGGAGTCGGACTTTTCCCGCCTTCACGTAGGTCGCGAGCGCGCCCGGCAGCTGCACAAGGGCATCGATCTGCCCGCCGATCAGGCCCGGCACTACCTGCGCTGCCGCGTACGGCACTTCGCGGCTTTGGCGGCTGCATAGCGGCCACCTGCACCTGGAAGCAGGGTTATCTCTGTCAGCGACCGGTCAGCGCGACAGAAGCACGCGGTGACCGGCCTAACCCTGGCCTCCCGACGGCAAGACGGATCGTGTGGCGGACTACCCCCGCGCGACGCCCCACTCCTGCATCGCCTCGAGCATCGCCCTCAGGTGCGGACGAAGCCTCGCTGCGATCGAGTCCTGGAACCCGAACGGGACGCGCTCTTCCATGTAGGTAATTTCGGCGAGCTCGAGCTGAACGGCGTGAATGCGCCGACGCGGGTCGCCGTAATGGCGCGTGATGTAGCCGCCCTTGAAGCGACCGTTGAGCACCGCGCTATACCCGCTGGCACGCCCAGCGACTGCGTAGAGCTCCTCGCCAAGCCCTGCGCCGCAGGAGCGGCCGTCAGCGGTTCCCAGGTTGAACTCCGGGAGGCGCCCGGAAAAGAACCGCGGCACCTGCGAGGCAATCGAATGCGCATCCCATAGCAGGGCGTAGCCATGCGCGCGTCGGATGCGTTCGAGCTCGCGCTCAAGAGCCACGTGATAGGGCTTCCAGTAGGTGTCGATGCGCGCAGCGACTTCTTCCTGCGCAGGTTCGTCACCGGGAACGTAGAGCGGCTCCTTGGCAAAGGTATCGATTGGCACGAGCCCGGTCGTGTCCTGGCCAGGATAGAGATTGTCGTTGCTCGGCGGGCGGTTGAGATCGATCACGTAGCGCGAGTGCGTCCCGATGAGCACGCAGGCCCCGACCGCTTCGAGAAAATCGTACAGGCGCTCCAGGTGCCAGTCGGTGTCGGGCAGCTGCCGGGCCGCGGAGGTCAGGCGTTCCAGGATCGGCGCCGGGACATGCGTGCCGACGTGGGGCATCGAGACGAGAAGCGGGCTCGACCCGGGGCGAAAGTTAAAGGGTTCCATTACGATGCCTCGCGGTCAGCCGAGCATCGGCAGATCGAGATTTTTCTCCCTTGCGCAGGCAATCGCGTCTTCGTATCCCGCGTCGGCGTGGCGCATCACGCCGGTACCCGGGTCGTTCCAGAGTACCCGCTTGATCCGGCGCGCCGCCGCTTCACTGCCGTCACACACGATCACCATGCCAGCGTGCTGCGAGTAGCCCATCCCCACACCTCCGCCATGGTGGATCGACACCCATGTGGCGCCGCCCGCGCAGTTCAACAGCGCGTTGAGAAACGCCCAGTCGGATACCGCATCGGAGCCGTCGCGCATCGCCTCGGTCTCGCGATTCGGGCTCGCCACCGAGCCGGCGTCGAGGTGGTCGCGGCCGATGACGATCGGCGCTTTCAACTCGCCGCTTCGCACCATGTCGTTGAAGGCGAGCCCGGCAAGATGGCGCTCGCCCAGACCGATCCAGCAGATGCGCGCCGGAAGGCCTTGAAACTTGATTCGCTCGGAGGCCATCGTCAGCCACTGGCCGAGCATGCGGTCGTGCGGGAAGAGCTCTCTCATCTTCGCGTCGGTGCACGCGATGTCTTCGGGATCGCCCGAGAGTGCCACCCAGCGAAACGGGCCCTTACCGCGACAAAAGAGCGGACGGACATAAGCCGGCACGAAGCCCGGATAGTCGAACGCATCGCTGACGCCAACGTTCTTCGCTTCCTGGCGGATGTTGTTGCCGTAGTCGACACAAGGGATGCCGAGTGCCTTGAAGCCCAGGATCGCGCGCACCTCGTTTGCGATCGACTCCCGCGCCGAAGTCGCCACTTCCGCCGGATCGCGCCGGCGCAGATCCCGCCACTGCTCGAGCGACCAGTGCTCCGGGAGGTAGCCGTTGGCCGGATCGTGCGCCGACGTTTGATCGGTCACCAGATCCGGTTTCATGCCACCGCCACGAGCCTGCGCGAGCAGCTTCGGGTAGAGTTCGGCGGCGTTGCCGAGGAGGGCGACCGAAACGGCGCGCTTGGCCTCGCCCGCCCTGCGGATGATCGCGAACGCCTCGTCGAGGGTGTGGGCGCGCTGGTCCAAGTATCCGGTGCGCAGGCGCATGTCGATTCGCGCCGGATCGCATTCGATCGCGAGCAGGGAGGCCCCGGCCATCGTTGCGGCGAGCGGCTGCGCACCGCCCATGCCGCCGAGCCCCGCGGTGAGGATCCAGCGCCCGGCCCAGCTGCCGTCGTAATGCCGACGGCCCGCTTCCGCAAAGGTCTCGTAGGTGCCTTGGACGATGCCTTGACTGCCGATGTAGATCCAGGAGCCCGCGGTCATCTGGCCGTACATCATGAGGCCCTTGCGGTCGAGATCGTTGAACTGCTCCCAGCTCGCCCACCGTGGCACAAGGTTGGAATTGGCTATGAGCACTCGCGGCGCGTCGGCGTGCGTGCCAAACACGCCGACGGGCTTGCCCGATTGGATGAGAAGGGTCTCGTCATCGCGCAGGCGCCTCAGGACGGCGACGATGCGCTCATAGCACGCCCAGTTGCGTGCGGCCTTGCCCGTGCCGCCATAGACGACGAGTTCCTCGGGACGCTCGGCGACCTCCGGGTCGAGGTTGTTCATCAGCATCCTCAGCGGCGCCTCCGTCAGCCAGCTTGCGCAGGAGAGCGCGTTGCCACGCGGCGCACGAATCGGGTGCGGATGTCGGTAACTCATCACTTCTTGCCCGGTGAAGCCCGCGGTTTCGCGGCCTTGACGGCCCCGCCTAGTTCGGCGGAGGCGTTGCGCGCTTCCGCGGCCACGGAATCCTATGCCGCCAGAGGGCAAACGGCAATGCCCCTGCGGTGGCCGTGAACCGTTGCGGCGCATGGCGCGTACGCCAGAGGAAGCGATGGCCTAGATTTCCTACATTACTTAAGCAGATCGGCGCACCTTCGCATTCCATCGACCGACTCGGCGCCGACAATTGGCGCGCTTCGCGCCTTCGCCAGAGGTGTATACGAAACGTAGCAGCGCCGGTTTGCTAGCCCCTGTGTTGCGCCGCATCCGACTGCGGTGGCGAAGGTGTGCGGACGCAGTA